>NZ_LDJX01000002.1 GCF_001306415.1 Croceitalea dokdonensis DOKDO 023 | reverse complement strand
AATCATAGGCCTTCACAGATGTGGAGGCTTTTTTGTTTTTTGCGGATGCCAAATTTGAAATTTGAGCTGCGTAAAAGGCTACCAGTTCCCCGAAGCTTTGGGGCGATATGTTCTTATAATTTTTACATGGCTTAAAGACTTATTGACTTTTAAAGCTTTTTTCATTTGCACGCAATTTGCATGCAAAACAGATTTAAATAGAGTTTGGTGTTAGTTGGTAAAACCAGCATAAATCTTGACACTTCTTTACTATTTAAGGCTAGTTCCATCAAAAAAACACTGACTTAATACCCTACAACTTCCTTCCCAGTTTTAAAATTGGAGTGTTGCAAAAGTTGAATCCATACGTTTAATTAAAAAAAGTCTTGCTTTGTTCCTTACTAATGATGGTCTTCTTTTAATCTACCGCTTGTTTTAACTATGATTTCCATTAGCAATAGTATATTAATTGCCATAATCTAAATTCACAACATAGAAAATACTTAATCCCCAATGCGTGTTAAAATCAAAAAAGTATTTGTATCACCAAAATCCATTAACTGATCCAATAGTTTCTGAAGATGTATTTGATCTTTAATTAAAACTTTTAAATGTATATTCTGATTTCCAGTGATGCGATGTGCCTCTGTAATTTCTGGGAATTCAGTTATGCTTTGTATAACATGCTTTAGTTTTCCGGGAAATACTTTAATAAGGATAAATGCTTCTAAATCATAGCCAAGCATTTTGTTGTCTGTTTGGACAACGTAGTTTTGAATGACGCCCAGGTCTTCCATTTTTTGGACTCTTTCCCGCACCGCTGAGGGAGATAGATTAATTTCCCGGGCCAGGTTTGCAAAGGAAATACGGGCATTGTCCTTTAGCTCTTGCAGGATTTTCTTGTCAATATCGTCAACCATTCGATAGTTTATTTACAAAATAAACATTTTTTCCACGAATAAATTACGACTTAACAATAGAATCAGTTTTATTATAGCTATAACACCACTTATTTTTGAAGCACAATATTGACTTATGAGCAACATGGATACCTTGGACAGAAAGTTCAAAACTCTTGAGGCAGAAAATGCGCCAGGACAAGAAGTGCGGCAAAGCACGGGAGATTTAAAAACATTGGTCCGTGGAGAAATGCTTGATGGTATTCCCGTTGATTTTTCCCACGGTGACGTAAATGCATTTGAGCCAACACCCGGTGCTTTGGAAGCTTGGCAAAATGGTTATGCCGTTGGCGGGGAACAAGCCTATACGGAGTATCGTGGTGATGCCCAGATAAGAAAAAACCTCGCTGGTCGCCTAGAAAAATTTACGGGTGCCGCATTATCCGCGGAAAATGAATTGATCATTACCCCAGGAACCCAAGGAGCCCTCTTTTTGGCCCTCGGGGCAACAGTGACCTCAGGCACTAAGGTCGCCGTGGTAGAGCCAGATTATTTTGCCAATAGAAAACTAGTCAGTTTTTTTGGCGGAAAGCTTATGCCCATTCCTTTGCGTTACCAAGGCCAGACCGCTACAAACGGGATTGACCTAAACGCACTTGAGATGGCTTTTAACCAGGGTACCGAGGTTTTGGTATTTTCAACCCCCAATAATCCCACAGGGTACGTATATTCTTCCAAGACGATTAAGGCCATTGCCTCTTTGGCTACCGCATACAATACTACCGTAATAGTAGATCAATTATATTCCCGTATGTTATATAGTGGAGAGGAGTATACGCATCTGCGCTCTTGTGCAACGCCTCCCAAAAACTTGATTACGATTATGGGTCCTTCAAAAACAGAATCCCTAAGTGGTTTCCGTTTGGGCGTGGCATTTGGGACAGCGGCAATAATAGAACGAATGGAAAGGTTGCAGGCCATTGTGTCTTTACGTGCTGCGGGTTACAATCAAGCCGCGTTAAATACGTGGTTTGCAGAGCCCTCCGGTTGGATGGAGAAAAGGATAGCAGATCATGAGGCTATACGGGATGACCTTTTAAGGATATTTAGGAATGCAGATTTACCAACCGCTACGCCACAGGCGGGCAGTTATCTTTTCCCCAAGCTACCAAAACTTGTAGTGGATTTAGGGACATTTACGCGCCTATTGAGATTTCAAGCCAAGGTCATTGTTACGCCAGGAACTGAATTTGCACCCCAATTCACCAATAGTATACGGTTAAACTTTTCACAGGACCACAGTGCTGCGGTTGGGGCGGCACATCGGATTGTAAAAATGGTTGAAATCTACAAGAAATAAATGGACAGTATTGAAGGTAAGGTTATACCACAGGGAAATTATAAGCCAGCAGTAAGGCATGGTACTATTATTTATACTGCGGGTATGACCCCAAGAAAAGGAGGCATTTTACAGTTTAAGGGAAAAATTTTGTTGGATACTCCAATAGAGACCTATAAAAATGCGGTGGTATTGGCAACTACGAACGCACTATCCGCAGCCAACGGTTGTCTGCAGGGCCATGAACATATTGATGTGATATTGCAGCTCAATGTTTACCTAAACGCAGAACAAGGTTTTGAAAAGCACGCCCAAGTGGCTGATTATGCCTCAAACTTTTTAAAGGGGCAATTGGGCATCCAGTGCATAGGTACAAGAGCCGCAATAGGCGTTGCTACTTTACCCTCTAATGCAGCTGTAGAAATTACCATGGTAGCATCAGTTAAATGATGATATAGGATTATGTTTTTTTGTATCCCGCAGCATGGAAAAGGCCAAGCCCACTATAATGGGCAACAGTTCATGTAAAAATGATTTTCCTGTAATCGTGGATTCCACTTTTTTAAGTGGATAAAAAAAATGTTTCAGCGAAAAAAGAGCTATATAGACATGCTTTAACCTTTCAATTCCTTTGATTTCCAACTAAATTTAGAGTAAAAATTAAAGCTTTTAGTCTTTGTAGATTGACGGAAATCTATGGTATTGTTTCAACTGGATCCGATGTGGGCCAAGGTCGCGTACCAACCAAATATCTTGGTCTAAAGACGTCCTTGGTTGAAAAATAAAAAGCAATAAACGAATAATACTATTATGAAAAGTAATCTCCGGTATTTTTTGGCAACACCTTTTATAGTGTTGCTCTTTTGTGGTAAATTTTCTTTATACGGTTTGGGAACAGAGGCAAACAAAGCAGACTTGGCCAATTTGTTACGGCATGGTGAAGGCGCGCAACAAAATGTTCAAGGGGTGGTAACAGATGAAACTGGGGTTCCATTATTGGGTGTAAGCATTATCATAAAGGGCAGCACCCGTGGGGTAACAAGTGATTTTGATGGCAATTATAGTATTCCGGCCAAACCTGGAGATGTATTACAATTTTCTTTTATTGGTTTTGAGGATGTGGAGATAACCGTGGATGAGAGAACTTCCTATGATGTGGTGATGGTTACGTCAAGTTTTGAATTGTCCGGTGTTGACGTTGTTTCTACTGGGTATCAAAAAATCAGTAAAGAGCGCGCCACCGGATCTATCGCTACCATTGATACCGATATACTAGAGCGAAAGATTGATCAGAATATTATTTCAAAAATTATTGGGGAGGCACCAGGGGTACAATTTGACCCCTTCATTCAAGAAAAGAACAACATAGGCCTGGTCATTAGGGGACGTAGTTCCATAAATGCTACCACGGAGCCTTTGGTCGTTGTGGATGGTTTTGCCATTCCTGGTGGGTTTGGTACGATCAATCCAAACGATGTGGAGACCATAACCATCCTAAAAGATGCAGCCGCAACCTCTATATGGGGAATACGTGCCGCAAATGGGGTTATTTTGATTACCACTAAAAAAGGTACGGACAAGGAAAAGTTATCCGTAAGTCTTTCCGTGAATTCTGCCGTAACCTTAAAAAGAGATATTTTTAGCGCGCCCTTTGCGGACCCTAGCGACCAAGTAGACTATCAATTGGAGCTGTTCAATTTTGGTGAATTTTCGCAGGAGCGTGACCTCTTCGGTGGTGAATTAGATCAATTTTCATTATTTCAAACGAATTCCGTAAGGGAAACCATGCTGCGCCTTCAGCGAGGTGATATCGATATTGCCACGGCAGATGCCAGAATCAATGCCCTAAGAAACAATGATGGGCGGGAAGAATACTCCAGGCTCTTTATGAGACAACGTATTTGGAACCAATATAACCTTGGAATCTCCGCCGGAGGTGAGAAGTACAATATTAATTCTTCCCTAGTTTACAATCAAAACAGGGGTGAAATTGTAAATGATAGATCAGATCAGTACATATTGAACGTTACGGCAAATTACAAATTAACGGATAAGCTACAAGCCAGGTTTTCTTCCAATATTTCACATACCAAGGATGAGAACGGAATAGGTACGGGGCCAATAGATTACCTTTTTAACTTTCCCATTTTTGAACGGATTGTTGATGATAACGGCAATTATCTGCCCATGTTAGGCGGTGTCAACATTGAAAGTTCAGAATTGGCGCAACGCAGGGGATATCCTTACCCATGGACGTTTAACCTAAAACAGGAATCGGACAATAACGAAGATACCTCAACCATTACGGACATTCGTATTCAGACCGGATTAAACTATAAAATTGCTGATGGACTTAATGTAGACCTTAGTTATCAGTATTTGTACAATACCAATCTTGGCAGGGAGCTTTTTAATGAAAACACCTTTTTTACAAGAAATCAAGTCAATTTTTTCTCTCAGGTAGATGAGAATGGCCAAGTTATTGAAAATCCGGTGCCCGTAGGTTCTATTTTGGATACCGATTCCAGAAGTTCGCTGGACAATACCTTTAGGGCACAGGTAAATTATGAAAAAAGCTTGAATGATGGCCAACACAATATCAATGCAATAGCTGGATATGAGGTGAGAAAACAAATAACAGAATTTAACAGTGATCGCAAATTTGGCTATGATGATCAAAGTTTGATTTTTAACCAACCTAACTTTAATACCCGATACGCCAGTCCTATTTTTGATGGACAAAATTTAATTAACCCGGGGTCTACCGTACTTTTCAATGAAAACAGGTTCTTGTCCTACTATGGTAATGCCGCTTATAGTTATGATAGTAGATATACCATCTCCGGGAGTATGCGGTTGGATGACACCAATCTATTTGGCGCTTCTGATGAGTTTAGGAACATCCCTCTTTTTTCCGTGGGCCTAAAATGGAATTTGACCAATGAGGACTTTTTTAATTCGGGCTTTTTTCAAAATCTGAATTTGAGGGGGACCTATGGTTCTGGCGGTAACGTAGATCGGAACACATCTCCGTTCTTGGTAGCAAGACAAGGACGCGATCAAGGAAGCTTTTTAAACAATTACCTCACCATTGCCAATCCGCCCAACCCAACCTTACGCTTGGAAAAAACAAAGATCTTGAATTTGGGTCTGGATTTTTCTATGGCCAATGGCAGAATTTATGGTAATGTAGAGTATTATGACAGGCAAAGTGAAGATTTATTGGCCCGGCGTAACATTAGCCCAACGTTGGGGCTAGAATCATCTTTCTTAAATGTGGCTGAGCTGTTTAACAGGGGTTTTGATGTAGACTTGGGGCTAATTGTTGTGGATAAGGCGGATTTTAGGTACGATATGAGAATTCTCTACAGTCAAAATGAGAACCGTATTACCAGTGTTGATGAGAGTAATCCTGGCGAAATATTTCTCTTTACCCAAACAGATGCAAACGCTTTTGTGGTAGGGGAACCGGTAGACACCTTTTTTAGTTTTAGGTACGCTGGACTAGACAGAAACGGCAACCCTTCTTTTTTTAATGAAAACAATGAAATAGTTGAGGTTGGTGGTGATATTGGTGCTGTTGAAGCATTGAGAAATGAAGGATCTAGGTCGCCAAATAGAACAGGCTCCCTTACCAATACCTTTACCTATAAAAACTTTTCATTAAGGGTGCTTACTACCTATTCTGGTGGCAACAGGTTCAGGTTCAGTCAAAATTATGATCCGCGGTTCTTCCCAACCAATGTGCCTCGTGACTTTGTCAGCAGGTGGCAACAGCCAGGCGATGAACTATTGACCGATGTACCCCGGGTAACGTCTCCACAGGAAACGTCAACCCCACTATATCTGTATTTGGATGAATCTGACAGAAACACAGATGATGCCACTAATATAAGATTACAACAGGTAAATTTTACGTATCAATTCCCTAAGGAACTCGTGGATAAATTATCTATGACAAACTTTAGTGTTAGCCTGCAAGCCGATAATTTAAAGGTTTGGAACTTCAATAAATGGGATGTCGATCCTTTTAGCCCCTTAATACCCATCCCCCCAACTTTCAGTCTTAACCTTACTACAACCTTTTAAAGAAGCAGTTTATGAGAACTTCAGCAATTATAGCATTAGTACTGTCCATTTTGTTGATTGGGTGTACTAGGGAAAACTTCTTGGAATTTGAGCCAAAAGGGCAGGTTATACCTTCAAAAATTGAAGATTTTAGAGCGCTCCTAGATCAGGTAGAACCAGACCCAAACGTAAACTTTACCCAAGGTTTTGGTGGCCATCATGACTTTAACATTCTGGCTAGTGACAATTACAGGATTTCAGAGCAAGTAGTTACCAGTTTTGGAATAAGTCCGGAACAGCTCAATGTTTATTTTTTTAGAGATCAGATATCAACGGAGAATGGAGATGATAATACTTGGATACGTTATTACAATCAGATTTATGTAGCCAATGTGGTATTGGATGGGCTGGAACGGGTAATCGATGCAAGTCCAGAGGAAATTGCGGAGCTAAGGGCAGATGCAAGCCTACATCGTGCATTTGCCTACTTTAATTTGGTCAATATCTACAGTGTGCATTATGATCCGGCTAATGCCAATACGGATCTAGGCGTTCCTATTAGGGAGGGAATTGAGCTGGAAGGCTTGGATCTCACTAGGGCTTCGGTGGCAGAAGTCTATGATTTGATCCTTACGGACATTACGGAGAATTTGGACGCCCTCCCGGATACACAACCTGCAAACCTAAGTTTTAGGCCTTCCAAGGTGGGTGCTCTAGCCTTTCTTGCCCGTGTGTTGCTATATCAAGGCAGGTATGAAGAGGCTTTGAACGCCGTAAACAACGCACTTCAGATAAAGAATACATTAAGAAACATCAATCTGGATCAAGAAGATCCAAGGGACGCCAACGTCTTGGTATATCCTTTGGCGGTAGAAGACCCGCAACTGCTATGGTTCAAGGATTCTGGTGGTTTTACCGTTGTTGCTGATCCAGAGTTCATCGCACTTTATGACGAAACCGATTTAAGAAGGCGATGGTTTGCAGATGCAAGAACCTATTTTTTTGCAGAAATAGACGATCCTGTACTTGTGGCCCATAGAACCAACGACAACTCCAATGTGTCCCTTACCACGTCTGATCTATATTTGATGTTGGCAGAATGTAATGCAAGACTTGGTAACATACAAGCGGCTAATGATGCCCTGAACACCCTTAGGGAAAATCGATTTGAAACTGGGACCTATACTCCGGTGCAAATTACCGACGAAGCCGAGCTTTTGGCTTTTGTAAAAGATGAGATTAGACGGGAAAAAGCACCAAGTACGCTGCGAACTTTTGATATTAAGCGCTATAACAGATTTGATGAGGAAAAGATTACCGTAACCCGTTCCTTTAGGGGTGAAACGGTGACTATTGCACCTAACAGTCTTAATTGGGCCTTTCCCATAGCTCAGAACTATATTAACGCCAATCCGGAAATAGAGCAAAACCCAAGAGACTAGCGAACGCGAAATTTTTAAAACTATGAAAACAACATACAAAATAATGGCCGTAGTTTTTGGCCTCTTCATTTATCTTTCCTGTGACGATACGGATAGTGGTGCTGCCAATGTATTGGTTAGCACAGAAGATTTTACCATTAATGCCCCAGTGGTGGTTCAAGAGTTGGACACCCTTGGTTTCCTGAGGGGTAATTCCAGTGAGGGCGAGGTAACATATTCCCTTATTTCCCAGACCCCTCAAAATAGTGTGACCCTTGGCATACGGTTTGGCGAAATTATTGTTTCAAATCCAGAGGTATTCAATTCGCCGGGTGTTAATGAGGTAAATCTTGAAGTAGAGGTACGAAAGCAAAATAGCTTCCAAATTTCTAAGGTGACCATCCTAAGAAATTTAAACGACCCAGACGGCGATGGTATTGAAAACAGTAATGACAGTGCCCCGGACGACCCCTGTCTCCCTTTACAAGATGTCTCTTATACGGGTTTTAATCCTTTCAATACCGCATGGCGTGCGGCAGACTGCGATAGCGATGGGATTTCCAATTTTGATGAGTTTAGTAATGATACAAACCCCTATCTAAATGAATCTTTAATTGGAGATGCAGATGGTGATGGTGTAAGGGATGATGAAGATGTTGATCCCAACAACCCCTGTATTCCAGAACAATTTCAAGGCTACGTAGGGTTTGATTCTGAAAATGAAATTTGGGCAACTGCAGATTGTGATGGCGATGGTATTCCCAACGCAGATGAGCTCGCTAACGGGGATTCACCATACCCACAACCGGACCTTCCTTGTAATGAGATTTTAAATTTTGAGTTGGAAAACTTTGAAATGGAATTAAGGACTGTAGATAGCAACAATGGAGAAGGAGTAACCATAGGTGTAATTGGTGAAGAATGTGGAACCTTTATTTTTACCGGAGGCAGTATATTCAACCAAGGCTGTTTTAACGAGGATGTGCAGATTCCATTCTTCTTTGAACCCAACGCTCCCGATTCCTCTAATGGAACGGTTACTGTCAACGCTACAACTTATTCCTGTCTTTCAGAGGATGGAACAACTTCCACAAACTTTACGGTAGAAGGTTTTGGAACGTATAGCGGTAGTGCCAGTACTGTTGAACTTACGTATACCATTACCACTGAAGAAAACGAGACCATATCTGGAACATTGATTATCAGGCCATTAGATTAACAATGGGCAGGATAAACATTTTTGAATTATAAAAAAATAGGAATATGACTAATTTATCTAGACTGGGCTTGCTGTTATTGGCCATGACCTCTATGCTCATAATGACCACTTCTTGTGAAGAGGACGCAGAGCGTTTTTTGAGCGAGGCAAAAGATACGGATGGAGATGGAGTATTGGATAGTGCCGATGAGGCTCCCAATGACCCTTGTCTACCTTTACAGCAGATGGCCTATACAGGATTTAATGTATTTAATGCCAGTTGGGCGGGAGCAGATTGTGACGGTGACGGCGTAACCAACGGAGCCGAGTTTGAGGATAAAAGAAGAAATCCCTACTTGGATGAAAACATGCAGGATGCTGATGGGGACGGCGTGGCGGACTTTATGGACCCAGAACCTAATGACCCTTGTGTTCCTTTGCAGGAACCTGGTTATTTGGCATTTAATTCAGAAAATGAACTTTGGGGCGCTGCGGATTGTGACGGGGACCTTGTTTCAAACATAGATGAATTTATCAATGGAACCGACCCCTATTTAGCATGTAACCTAAATTTTGACCAGTCTAATTTTCTGGGAGAACTTAGAACTATAGATTCCATTAATGGTGAGGGGATTACCCTTGGGGAAATAGGAACGGATTGCGGCGTCTATGTTTTTAATGGCGGAGGTATTTTTAACCAAGGCTGTTTCAATGATGATGTAGCTATTCCATTTCTATTTACACCTAATGATACTGACTCCTCCGAAGGAACCATTACAGTAGACCTTACCACCTATGAATGCCTTTCCGAGGATGGTACGGAAACCACTCAATTTACCGTCTCAGGAAACGGAACCTACCAAGGGGAATTAGGTAGGTTGGAGTTGAATTATATCATGACCACTCCCGATGGGGAAATTGAGGGCACGCTGAATATTAGGAGTTTGGATGACGAAGGAGATGAGGAAGAGGAATGTACTCTGGATTCTTTTGAAGGGGAATACAATACCATCATTACCATAGACGGCAACGAAGATTTTGGAAATGCGCTATTGACACAACAAGAGGACGGTTGTAATGATTTTGTGCTTTCTGGGGACTTTTTGAATTTAGGTTGTGGCAACGATTTTGAAATCAATGTTTTTCTTGGGGCAGAGGAAGATGGTTCAGAGATAATTATAGAAGATGCAAGCTTTACCTGTACTTTGGAAAGTGGGGAAAACATAGAATATACCTTTAATGCTTTTGGTGAATATTCCCCAGCGGAGGGCTTTTTACAGCTTAACGAATTTACCTTGAGCGATTCTAATGGAAACACCTCCAATGGTGAAATCTTTTTTGAATTTTCCAACGGCAACGGTGAAGATGGGGGCGAAGATGAAGAAGGTGATGATTGCGCCCAGAATAGCTTTGAGGGTACCTACAATACCATTGTAAATACAAATGGAACCGAACGTTTCGGCAATGCCAGTTTTACGGCTGGCGAAGGCTGTGGGGATTTTTTACTGTCCGGTGATTTTCTGAACTTGGGTTGTGGCAATACTGTAGAGATTGAGGTGTTCTTAGGTGCAGAAGAGGATGGTGCAGAGATTATTATTGAAAACGCATCATTTACCTGTACAGTAGATGGAACGGATACAGAATACACCTTTACCGCTTTTGGTAGTTACTCCCCTGCCGAAGGTTTTATAGAACTATCCGAATATACGTTGACAGATGCTGGGGGCAACCAGACTACCGGATCGGTATTCTTTGAATCATTATAATATGAGTAGTATTAACAGCACGGAAATACTAGTAAAGCGCGCCTTGATGGTTCTGCTCATTATTTTGGTGACCACTAATTGTAAAGAGCGGGGACAAGAGGCAAATACCGCTGCTAACAGTAATCCCTTGAAAGAGACCATAAGCGAGCTTAAAGAAACCAACAAGCCACTCTACAGAACTTCAATTACGGCAACGGATATTGATTTTATAACAGAACAGGACCCGGACGCCTTCAAAAATCTTGATTATTTAAAGCGGGGCACTAGGGAAATGCCTGGTAGTGATACCGGGGACCTTATGGATAATGGCGCTTTTATCTTCAAAGCCAATTTTACTGCAGGTAATCCAGTAGAAATTTGGGCACACAGTAGTTTTGGCACCAGTAATGCTGCTAAGGAGTATGCCCAAAAACTTAGTGGCAGACTAGGCAAATTACCGCTTTATATGAGAAATAAACTTTCACATGTAATACTGCACAAAGGGGATTCCAATGCGTTTGCCGAGGATGCTGGCGGTTTTTTTGTACTGTATTCAGAGAATATGGACGCGCGTATCAGTACAAATGACTTGGAAGAAACGGTTTTTCATGAAACGGTGCATGTTGCCTTTGATTTGGCACACGCAAAAAGTAAGGAATGGAAACAGGCGCAGGAAAAGGATGTAACATTTATTACAGAGTATGCCCAAAGCAAACCTGAAAAGGAGGATTTGGCGGAATCCGCCATTTTTGCCTATGCCATGATATATTATCCTGGACGTTTGAATAAGAATGTGGAGGACTGGGTAAGGACAAATATTCCGAACCGACTTAAATTTCTAAAAAAGCTATTTGAAGAAAACAATTCTAAAACGTAGAAATGAAAATAATTAAACTATATCCGGTAATGGGTATTCTAATACTTATGCTTACCGCTTGCAGCAGTAACAATGGTCCAGTAATCAGGGATTTTGAGGAAGAATCGCAGGAAGAAATGGAACCTGATGCCACCGGGGATGATGATATGGGTACCGGCGATATGGACGAACCTACTCCTGGATTTCTAAGAATAGCGGTAGTACACCATATTTCTAGAACGGACCAAGGGGGCAACCCGGCAGTAGACGAAGAACGGATAGCCAAAGTTATGCAAGATATAAATTCAAATTTTGAATCCGCAGAGGTAGAGTTCTTCACCAAGAGCATTCAATTTGTAGACAATACCCAATGGAACGAGCAATTTGTTAAACAGGATGATTTTAGGGAAAACAGGGTACTTAGAAGTTTTGAGGACGATACAGCCTTGAACATTTTTTACTTTTTTGAACTTGGCAATAGGGAAAATGGTGTAATAACGGGAACCCTAGGCGCTACGGCCTTGTTTCCTGATGAGGGAAACAACTTAAAATTAAGTGCATCAGCATTTGAAATTGAAAATACCGCAACTCCTACACATGAAATAGGTCATTATTTGGGTCTTTACCATACAGATGATGATTTTAGGGATGCGGATGGAAATGTTGAGTTAGTTGACGGGTCTAATTGTGAGGTGGCAGGGGATAAAATCTGTGATACCCCTGCTTCTCCAGACCTAAATGACAGTAACATAGCAGAACCAACTTGTGATTATGTAGGTACAGAAACTGATGCCAATGGCGACCGCTACAATCCAGATACCTTAAATTTTATGACACAATGGGCCGGTACGGACGAGGCTGGAAACTTATGCAGAAGAAGGTTCTCACCACAGCAAATAGAAAAAATGATTTCGGTCTTGGAGAATGAAAGAGCGTATTTAATTGAACCTTGAACCGTAAGTAAACCATTTCCTGTCATTTGAAAAACCTAAGCATACTTGTTACAATTTTGTTATCCTTGGCCATATATGGTCAAGAACATCTCTACATGCCTCTGGAATTCCAGAAGGCATATAGGCTAAACAGCCGCTCCTTGGACGGTACGCCCGGAACAAAGTACTGGCAGAATTTTAGCAGTTACGATATTAATGCCGAAGTATTTCCCGGTACTTGGAAATTGAAGGGAAAACAGACCATAACGTATCACAACAACAGTCCTGATAGTTTGGATCAAATTGTCATAAGACAGTATGCAAACCATTATAAGAAGGGTGCGGTACGCGCCAATGAAATGCCCTTAACGAATTTAACGGACGGCATGATCATTACCAACCTAAAGGTCAATAGCGAGCAGGTGGCCTTAGATAAAAATACCGCTGTCAGCAATCTGGCGCACGCTACCAAACAGTCAAAAGAGGAAAATAGGATTACCGTAGAGCGTAGTTCCACCTTTATCACCCTAGAGCTAACCACTCCAATTTTACCAAATAAAACAACCGAGCTGTTTATGGAATGGGAGACGGAAATGCCATCGGTCTACGTGAACAAAATTGGGGCTTACGACAAGGAAAGTGCCTATTTTGGCTATTGGTACCCGCAGATAGCGGTGTATGATGATATAGACGGCTGGGATAAAAATGAGTATACCGGAGCACAAGAGTGTTATACCGATTTTGCAGATTATAAAGTAAAAATAATGGTTCCAAAGGGCAACTATATTTTTGCTACGGGCAATCTAGAAAATGCCGAGGAAGTATTGAACCCACAAGAACTATTGGCCTATCGTAACATAAAAACCAGTACGGATAAACTGGTAGTTCTGGACGGGAGTAAAAACCCAATATCCAAGGCCAAAACCACATGGGTGTACCATGCCAAAAATGTACGGGATTTTGGCTTTGGGGTATCCAACAATTTTAAATGGGTAGCAAATACGGTCCAGCTCGGGAAAAAGCCTATCGCCTCAAACATTGTCTATGATGTCAAGGATGAGCCATATCTTAATGATTTATTGACGGTTCAAGAAAAAGGACTTCATTTTTTATCCAAGGATTTACCGGGAGTAACTTACCCCTATTCCAATTTTACCACATTTATTGGCGTTCCAGAATTTGATGGTATGGAATTCCCCATGATGGCCAACAATGGGTTTTCTAAACGGCAGATCAGTAACAACCACATGACCTTTCATGAATTGGCCCATACCTACCTACCACACTGGGTGGGTATAAATGAGGTTAAATACTCTTGGATGGAAGAAGGTTGGGCAACGTTCTTGACCATCAAATTCGGACAACACTTGTATCGTGGCACGGAGTTCGAAAATTATGAATTGAAACGTACCATTCGCAGTTACGAGAGAAGTGCTGGCCAACAAGGGGAAACACCATTGTTCAGTCCATCAAACTACATGGTGGTAAGAAATATGCATTTTCAGCAATCATACCGCAAACCTGCTTTTATGTATATGGCCTTGGAAAGTTTGTTGGGGAAAGAGCTGTTTAAAAAATGTTTAAAAGAATATCTATCAAGATGGGCAAATAGGCATCCTACCCCCTATGATTTTATGTTCACGTTCAATGATGTCAGTGGTCAAAATTTAAATTGGTTTTGGAATAAATGGGTGTTTGGTTACGGCTATGCAGATGTAGCGGTAAAAACAGTGGAAGAAGACCATCTGGTACTTGAAAATGTAGGTGGCTTCCCAGTACCAGTAGTTATACAATTAAACTATGCGAACAATAGGATTAAAACCTTAAGAAAATCACCCGAAATATGGGTATCGGGAGATAAAAATAATAAAATACAAATTCCTGATGTAGACAATTTAATTTCTGTGAAGCTTATTACCGATGCCTTCCCTGATGTAGATGAGGATAACAACAGTGTAGTATTGGAAAAATAATCGCTTTATAAGCAGAAATAAATAAGGTTAGTAACGTGTCCAACATATTGGGCCTACTTCGATTCATATTACACTCCGACTCCAAGCAAAACATGAAAAAACTAGAGTTACATTGGCAGATTTTAATAGGAATGATTGCCGGTGTGCTATTTGGTTTTGCAATGAACCAACTAGACTGGGGAGAGCAGTTTGTTGCAGATTGGATTCGGCCACTTGGCACTATCTTTGTAAAGCTTTTAAAGCTGATTGCGATACCTTTAATATTAGCGTCTTTGGTGAAAGGTGTTTCAGATTTAAAGGATATTTCCAAGTTTAGAAGTATTGGTTTACGTACTATGGCAATTTATATGGGTACTACCTTAGTTGCCATTACTATTGGTCTGGTATTGGTAAATGTAATCCAACCTGGCGTGGCTATTCCGGCGGATACAATATCAAAATTGGTAGACACCTATTCCGGTGACAGCGGAGTTACATCAAAATTGGCAGAGGCGTCTATGCAAAAGGAGCGCGGCCCTTTACAGTTTTTAGAGGAAATGGTCCCTGACAATGCTGTATATGCTATGAGTGATAATAGCCTGATGTTACAAGTCATTTTTTTTACCATATTTCTAGGAATTTCCATGTTGTTGGTGGGCCAAAAAAGGGCAAAACCATTAAAGAAGTTTTTTAACTCTTTAAACGATGTAGTTCTAAAAATGGTCGATTTAATTATGCTCACCGCACCCGTTGCGGTTTTTGCGCTATTGGCAAGTGTTGTTGTTTCCTCCAGCGACCCCGATTTATTATTGGCCCTTTTAAAATATGCAGGGGTAGTTCTTTTGGGACTGCTTTTAATGGTCTTATTTTACTGTGTTATAATTTCTTTTTTTACGGGTTACCATCCGTTGAAGTTTTTAATTAAAATCAGCCCCGCTCAGTTATTGGCGTTTTCTACAAGTTCCAGCGCTGCAACACTTCCTGTAACTATGGAACGTGTGGAAGAGCATATTGGAGTAGATGCGGAGGTTTCTAGCTTTGTTTTGCCGGTAGGGGCCACGGTAAATATGGACGGAACTAGTTTGTACCAAGGAGTGGCTGCAGTATTTATTTCTCAAGCTTTGGCATTTGATTTGACTTTTCCTGATCAATTGACCATTGTATTTACCGCATTATTGGCCTCCATAGGTTCCGCTGCCGTGCCAGGTGCCGGTATGGTAATGTTGGTCATTGTTTTGGAGGCTATCGGTTTTCCTGCCGATAAGTTGGCTATTGGCCTCGCTTTGATTTTTGCGGTAGACCGCCCGTTAGATATGTGCCGCACGGTGGTAAACGTAACAGGAGATTCCATGGTTGCTATCTTAGTGGCCAAATCTGTGGGGAAATTTGGAAAACCTAAGATTAAAAATTCGGACAACCAATTGTAGTAATATAGGATAAGTGATGAAATCCATGTAATGAACCTAAAGTGAACTACAAGAAATGAAGTTTACATAAATTATGATAGTACTATTAGGACATTTGTCATGAAGGATAGTATATAATTGTGTATTGGTGATAAAGCCTTCAAAATATCGGATTGCATTTATCTTCCAATCTGTATAATCCTTTCCATTTCCTTGGTAGTCCATCATATTAATTTCAATTGTTCATAATTCTAAAATCCTTGGTTTTTTACATTTTTACAATGGTACGGTTCGATATGTTTTGAAACCAAATAAAATGATCCGTATTTATTTGCTTCTATTTTTATTGGTTTGGCATGAGTAATTGGATAGCAATATTTTGTAAAAAATAAACTGTCAGTAAACGAGCTTTGCCATTTCCCCTCTATTAACTTTATCCTAAGAATTCTCCAAAAGAATACAAAGCACTTTTGTTCATTTCAAATCCCTAAAAAGAAACAAAACGGACACTATTTTAATACGCAAAAGGCTAGACCGTTTGGATAGACTGTTGATTGCCAATAAAGAGGTACTCACCTTTGATGAAACCTGTGACTATACAAGCATATCTAGAAGTTACCTTTACAAATTCACCGCTGCAGGCAACATTCCGGAACCCAAACCCAATAGGAAATTGATTTTTATCGAATGGGTGAAAATCTTCCGTTTGTAGTTGCAGAACGGACATCAACCATAATTCCTAAATACCTAACACCAAAAAAAGGCCAAAGACATGTACGTTTTCTTTGTTACTTTTAGGGAACGCATTAGAAGTAGTATGCCAAATAAAGAACCAAATAATAACCGTTCCCATAAAGACCTAACGGATGAAGAACTCATTAGAATAATTGTGCAAGACGGCGAGCCCATCCTGTATGGATATTTGTACGAAAGGTACTCCCTTAAGGTATACAATAAATGCTACAGTTTTGTCAAAAACCCCGACGAGGCCAAAGATCTGGTGCAGGATGTATTTTTGCGGGCCTATTTAAAACTTAAAAGTTATAACCCAGATAAAGCGGCATTTTCTACGTGGTTGTACGTGGTGACCTATAATCTTTGTACCAATTACGTCACCCGGGACAGGAAAAAGTCTGGTAGTGACGACAAGAAACTGGATAAAAAACTAAAGGAAGAAGCGGCAGACGAGGACGTGGACATTGAAGAAATGAATGGTTTGGATTCAGAAAAATTAAAACTTGCCCTAGATAAGATAGCACCGGAGGACAAGGCCTTGTTATTGTTAAAATACCAAGATGATACACCCATAAAAGAAATTGAGGCTTTATTGGGTGTCCGTGAAAGTGCCGTTAAAATGCGATTGAACCGAGCTAAGTTAAAAGTGATCAAAACCTACAATTCCATAGTATAATGGCTAAAAATATTTTTAAGAAAATAGAAACTGTAAAAGAACCTCCTATGGAAACCAAGGAGGATATCATATCAAAAATAGAGGACATAAAAAGGGGCAAAGCCCTTTCAGGCATCTTCAACACCAAGCTTTATGGTGCCTTGGTCAATTTTTTTAAATTAAAAGAACATTGACTAGGTAAAACGGTGACCTTTTTTATTTGTGGTGTATCAATACTATAAAAGGATATATCAAATGAAAAAGAATATTAGCTTATTGTTGACCATGGCAATGACCTTGTCAATTTCGGCTTCAAAAAAACCTAAAATTGAGGGAGACAAAAACGTTGTTTTACTCCTTAAGGAAATTCATCAAGACTTTACCAAGGTTGAGGTAGCGGACGGACTGCAGGTCACTATCTCCCAAGGAACATCCAATGGTTATAGCCTTAATGCCGATGCCAATCTTCACAATAGCATCCGTTTTGACGTTTTTGAGGGCACCCTTAAAATATTCACCACCAATCAAATTACCAAGAGCAAAAAGTTAGCTATCCATCTTACCGTGGTGCAACTTCAGGAATTAATGATAAAGGATGATGCCAAAGTAATTGGCGAGGGGCGTTTTACATCGGATCAGATTTCCATTATGGGGTTTGACCGTTCTACATTTGAAATGGAGATGGTCACAGATGGGTTGGACATTGAACTAAACCAAAATGCGACAGGAACATTTTCTGCCATAGCCAAATCATCCAGGGTCTTCCTTAATGACAAAAGCAATTTAAAAGGAACGCTCAATACCAATACCATAACGGTTGGCCTAAAGGATGCGGCAGAATTGGACGTAGAGGGGGATGCTACCACAGCAGATTACACCATAGCTAGGGCATCTAAATTAAATGCCCGCAACATGCGTGCAAAAACTGCCGAACTGGCCTCAGGGAATACCGCTGATGTCTATGTGCGCGCCGCTCAAAACCTAGGGGTAAATGCAAAGGGGAAGAGTACCATTTATGTATATGGCAACCCTGAAATAGCGCTACACCAATTGGATGATAAGGCAAAAATCATAAAGAAATAGATCAGTCTAGAATAGGAATGCATCTTTATTGGGGAATTCCCCTTAACTTTTAGTTTCACTTCGTAAAACCTATGATTCTTAAAGATGGCGTAAAAAACGCCGAAACCAAAGTCTCGTCCGAAAGTAAGGCACTGAGCGATTTTGTAAAGGATGGTTCCAAACCGTTGGTGGATCGGTTGGAATCTTACGAGGACATCATCAATATAGAGATTGGCGATACTGCGCTTACCCGGGCAAAATCCTTGGAACGGGAATTTGATATCAGACAGCTATACATCAAATATGAGGGGGATAACCCTACCGGAACCCAAAAAGACCGTATTGCCTTTGCCCAAGTCTATGATGCCTTAAGAAGGGGTTTTGACACCATCTGTTTGGCCACCTGTGGCAATTATGGGGTGGCCGTGGCCTTGGCCGCAAATTTGGCGGGTCTACGATGCATTATCGCAATTCCAAAAACGTACCACACAGAACGTGGCCAAGAAATGGAATCCCTAGGGGCGGAAATTTTGTTATTACATGGCGACTATGAAAAAGTAGTACAGGAGAGTAGTGTTTTGGCCAAGACCAATGAATGGTATGACGCCAATCCTGGCGGAGCGAATACCGCACTACAGATTCAGACCTATGCACAGATAGCCCACGAAATTGTTGATGAATTGGGTGATGCCCCTAAATATTGCGCGGTGCCCGTATCCAATGGTACCTTATTGGCAGGCATCTATCGCGGATTTGCAGGTTTATATAAAAGGGGAAAGATTTTTCGCATTCCTAAAATGATAGCCGCAAGCTCGACCCGAAAGAACCCCATTATCCAATCGTTTACCTTGGGCTTGGACCAGTGCCAAGATCTTTTGCCAGAGAAAATCAGGGAAACAAAGTACAATGAGCCTTTGATAAACTGGCATAGTTTTGATGGGGATGAGGCCCTCTATGCCCTTAGGCAGTCTAATGGGGAAGCCTATAATATCAGTGACCAGAAAATGAGGCGCATGACCAGCCTGCTACTAAAAAAAGAGGGGATGCGTATTTTACCGGCGTCCACCGCAGGCCTTATTGCCTTATTAGAGCTGGATGCCAAACAAAACTTTGAACCCGATCGCTATGTGGCGGTGGTCACTGCAAAAAATTAAACAAATCCAGAAGAGTACCATGGTATGGAGTGGTCCAACAAATCACAAATTTTTAATGGCCTATGCGTGGTAGGCTAAAATTTTTAATCAAATGAAAAAATCAATCGATGGAAAAGCCCTTGTCTATTGCGAGGGTGCGTTTAATACACCTAACGGAAAAACTGCCCACGGACTGGTACGTTTTACGGAAAGATATGAAGTGGTTGGGGTCATAGACAGTAATTACACAGGAATGGATGCGGGGGAAGTGCTGGACGGAAAGCCAAACCAGATCCTCATTTTTAGGAGTTTTTCTGAGGCGGTGAAGAAGTTGAACAATGCAGGCATCCATCCAAAATATTTGGTCATTGGTTTAGCCCCTGATGGAGGGCGACTACCCAAAGTCGCTAAAGAAACCATAAAAAATGCCCTTGAGATGGGCTGGAACGTAGATAGTGGCTTGCATGATTTTTTGACCAATGACAAGATCTTGGTCCAATTGGCATTTGATAACGGCTGTACCATTAGGGACATCAGAAAAACCCCAGATCGGGACCAACTGCATTTTTTTACGGGGGAAATTGAAAAGGTAGATTGTTTAAAATTGGCAGTTTTGGGAACGGATTCCGCCTTGGGCAAACGTACCACGGCCTGGATATTGGTCCATGCCTTTAGAAAAGCTGGCGTAAAGGCAGAAATGATCGGGACCGGCCAAACGGCATGGATGCAGGGTGCCAAATACAGCATGGTCATGGATAGCTGTATTAACGATTTTGTTTCCGGAGAAATTGAACATGCCGTGGTAAGTGCCTATAAAAATGAACAACCAGATGTCATCATCATAGAAGGTCAGGGCAGTTTAATGAACCCGGCCTACCCCGGAGGTTTTGAGATTTTGGCTGCCGGGAGACCAGATTTTGTCATTTTGCAGCATGCTCCAAAGCGCTTGGAATATGATGGTTTTCCGGGATACCCCATGCATCCCATCAACCAACAGGTGCAGGCCATTGAGGTTATCTCTGGAAAAAAGGTCATTGCCATTACCGTAAACCACGAGAACATGACCGATGACGAAATTTTACCTGCTTGCGAGGCTTTGGAAAAGGAAACGGGCATCCCCGCCTTTGACGTCCTTAAGTTTGGAGCAGAACCCTTAATCGCACTGTTAAAAAAACATATCAAATAAATGACACAGTCAGATTTGGTGGTGTTTAAGGAACTAAAGGTTCACCAGCTCATAATAGAGCCCAAGCGGGTAAGGGCAACCTATTCGTTGACCCATGCCAACGGCAATGTCGTCGCCAAGGAGTTGATCTATAGTTATGACCAACCTTACTTCAACAAAAAAGAACCGGCAGATGTAAATCTTGCTTCCATGATGGTATCCCAGGTGGCCTTAAACTATGGCATGTTTTGTAAAAGGATGGTTTTTGAAGGTTTGTTTGATGCAACGGACCAACGTTTTTTGTTGGATATGCTGGAAAATACCTCAAGAGAAATCTTGGTGCACAAATTTCTGTCCAAAAATCAATTTTTGAAACCTCCTTTTGATGCTTTAGAGGTTGAAAAGAAGGAACGATATACGGCAGCGGAGGTCATTTTTGATGGGTATCCGTTTTCAAATCTGGAAGTACAAAAGGAAAATGCAACAACCCTGGATAATGAATACGCTATCTTGAGCAGCGGCGGTAAGGACAGTTTATTGACCTACGGGATTATCAATGAGATTGGAGTGGCCCATCCCGTGTTCATTAACGAAAGTGGGCGGCATTGGTTTACTGCGGTTAACGCACACAACCATTTTAAAGAAATAGAGCCAAATACCGCAAAACCTTGGTGCAACAGTGACCGTATTTTTAATTGGATGGTGAGACAAATGCCCTTCATTAAAGAAAATTTTCAAAATATCAGGGCAGATATATATCCCATCCGTCTTTGGACCGTGGCCGTTTTCTTGTTCGGGGTACTGCCCATAGCAAGAAAGAGACGGCTTGGCAATATTTTGATTGGAAACGAATTTGATACCACGGTAAAGGGCAATTGCAATGGAATCAGCCATTACCATGCGCTGTACGACCAAAGCAAATATTTTGACAATGCTTTAACCCGCTATTATCATAAAAAAGGATGGAACATGAATCAGTATTCCATTCTTCGTAGCCTTTCAGAACTTTTGATTCTAAAAGTGTTGGTCAAACGCTATCCAGAGCTGCAAAGACAACAAGTGTCCTGTCATGCAGCGCATGAAGAAAACAGAAGGATGTTACCTTGTGGGAAGTGTGAAAAATGCCGTCGCATCGTGGGTATGTTGACCGCTTTGGATGAAGACCCCAAACGTTGTGGCTATAGTGACGTACAAATAGCACAAGCTTTAAAAAATCTGAGTGAACAAAGTGTGAAACAAATTGGCAGTGATGTCGCACATTTATACCATTTGTTGGTAGCAAAGGGAAAACTTCCGAAGAACGCACATACCCAAAGATTGGCAAAGCCCCATCCGCAAATTATGAAGCTACGGTTTGACAATGAACGCAGCAAGTTGGAAGATATACCAAAACATATCCGCAAAAAACTAATGGAAATATCGAACCAATATTCAGTCGGTATTTCAAAACAAAAAGACAAGAAATGGCACGACATAGCATTTGAAGATTTAGCTTTTGAAGCAGCCTATTATCCTTTAAAACAAAAAAATGACAAAAAAATATAGTTTTCTCTGGGCGTTAAAGACATGGCCAGAGATTGAAGCATACCTTAAAACTGTTGATACGGTAATCTTGCCCTGTGGTGCAATAGAACAGCACGGCCCACACCTTCCGGTAGATATTGATTATTACGACGCCAAGTATATGGCCTTTGAAGTTGCCAAAGCCTGCCAAGAACCTAAGCCTTTGGTGTTGCCTGCAATTCCGTTTGGGGTTTCATATCATCATGAAGATTTTAAAGGAACATTGAGCGTAACCAATGAAGCCCTATCAAAATTTGTGTACGATCTTGGGATGAGCTTGGCTAAAAATGGGGTGAAGAAAATCATTATCCTTAATGGCCATGGGGATAATGCACCCACCTTAAGTTATGCCGCCCAAATGATTAATCGGGACGCCAAAATATTTGTCTGTGTGGACACAGGAGAGACCAGTGATGTAGATGTTAGCGCTATGATAGCTACCCCAAATGACGCCCATGCCGGTGAAATTGAGACAAGTACCAGTTTGGCATTACGGCCAGAATTGGTCCAAATGGACAAAGCTGTGGATGCCACCCTATCCTTTGGGAGCAATTTTCTGGACTTTGACAACAAACGTGGCGTTAGTTGGTACGTGCGCACCAGTAAAATTTCGGAGAGTGGCGTTATGGGAGATGCCACCAAGGCAACCGCGGACAAAGGGAAAAGACTTTGGGACGTTATGATCAAGAACATGGTCCACTTTGTGGAATCCATTAAAAACACCCCTTTGGAAGACCTTTATCAAAAACGGTACTAATGAAAATAACCCATGTTAGTTATGAGCGCTTAGACCTAAAGCTTACGGAACCGTACACCATTGCTTATGAGACCGTGGATAGGGCAGTTAATTTTATATTGAAAATAGAGACGGACACCAATATTGTAGGCTACGGTTGTGCCGCTCCGGACCAAGAAGTTACACAAGAGTCTTTTGCGGAGGTAGAGAACAATATCAAAGGAATTATCATCCCTTTTTTAAGGGATAAAAACCCTCTGGACACTTCTAGACTGCTACAAGAATTGGCCGTATTGTTTAATAAGAAATCTTCTGCGTTGGCCATGGTGGATATGGCCCTTTTGGATATTGCCGCAAAGAAAATGGGGGTGCCATTATACCAATTTTTAGGGGGCTACCGCACTTTTATTCCTACCAGTATAACCATTGGCATTTTACCTTTGGAAGACACCCTTAAAAAGGCTTCGGATTTTGTGGGGCAAGGCTTTACCGTCTTAAAACTAAAGGGTGGTCTAAGCGTTGACGAGGATATTGAAAAGGTCAATAAAATTTTTGAAGTCCACCCAAATATTAAATTACGTTTTGATGCCAACCAAGGCTATGATCTTGAGCGTGCCATAAAATTTTTTAAGGAAACCAAAAATGCCAATATTGAAATCTTTGAACAGCCTAGCGCCGTGGACAAGGCCAAATTATTGGGGGCCATTTCCAAAGCTGTAGCGTTGCCCGTTATGGCTGACGAAAGCATTAAAACCTTGGATGACGTTTATGAATTGGCAAGAAAGGAACAGATCAACATGGTCAATATTAAGTTGATGAAGGTTGGGGGTATCCGCGAAGGTATGCATATCAATTCCGTGGCCAAAGCAGCAGGCCTACAAGTAATGGTAGGCTGTTTGGATGAGTGCGGTTTGGGAATATCCGCTGGGCTGCATTTTGCCCTATCGCGCCCTAACATTGGCTATGCAGATTTAGATGGACACCTTGATTTTATACAGGACCCTTTTGCTGGAATGGTTGTTATCAGAAATGGGACAATGTATCCCAACCTTAAAAACGGGCTTGGGGTATAGGCATTAAAAAAGGCACGTTTTAAGTGCCTTTTTTGGTCCTACTTGATCAATTTTAAATCTACGATTTTACTTATTGAAATTTCCTCGCCCTCCTCGTCCAAATCTGTTTCCGAAGTATAGGAAATCTTAAATGTTTTTCCGTTGAAGTCTTCTGAAACCAAGTCAAATTTTTGCAAGGCCTTATCATCAATCTGTTCAAATTCCAAATTGTAACCTTCGCTATCCTCAAAATAAAAGATACCATCCTCGTAGCCATTAAAGGTTGCAGTGATTGTTTCCACCTCCTGTGTGGTAGCTACGGCCAAAATTGTGCTCAAAGCAATTAAAAGTGTTTTCATTTCTTAATTCAAATGGGTTATGTTATTGATACACCAAAACTACTTGGGGTCACATCATATTTTTAAAAAAGTAATGACCTAATTGAATACATTTATTCTAGGCAAAGCAACTTCAAATGAGCACATTTTGAAAAAGCTAATGATACCCATCAATCCTGTGGAGAACACATGGTGTTCCGTTTCTTACTCTAGGCTATTGTTTCAGAACTCGCCTGCCCACTTTCATATTGTTGGTATTTTGGAAGGTGCTATAAACTCAAAAGGTGCGCAGGTTAGGCCAACGGATTCTGCTGAGGGTAATAAGGTGATAATGGAACAGCTATTAATGAGGTTTATTCACAACAATAGAAAATCTGACCATAAATTTACAATAGGTACCACGCCCATCACTTTGCCAGGAGAAATGAACAAAATTTTGGTGGCTGAAAAAATAGATGCCATCATCATGCAGACTAAATGGACAATGGCAATCCATGAAGTGTTCATGGGTCGTTTTGTGCTCAATGTCCTTAAAAAGGTAAAAGGCGTTCCCATTTTGGTAGTCCCAAAGGAAAACACTTTCAGAAAACCTACTCGCATCCTATTTTCAACCAATTTCAAAAGGGCCTTTAAAAGAAGGGAGCTTGGACTTTTCATAGAACTGGCCAAGATTTGGAAATCAAAGATTGTGGTGGCTCAATTTGAGCCTGACGAGCAGATGAGTGAATTTCAACGAATAAACAAAAGTCTTTTAAAGGATATTTTTTATGGTAGCCCCATCACTTTTGAGATTTTGGGGAAACAAAAAGAAGAGGCCCTGTCCCTTTCGCAATTTGCCAAAACAACAAACCCAGACCTCACGGCCATAGTCAACCACCGTTATAATTTTTTCAAAAGCTTATACAGGGAGATGTGGTAAAAAAAATTGCTTTTGAAAGTAGTGTCCCTTGCTCATATTACCTGAGCTGGTTTAGGGCGTGATTTGCGCTATGGGAATACGCTTAACCTGGAAAAAGCTTCAGCATAAACAGCTTAAGGCATTACCAATCCAACCCATGCGGAAATTGCGTTTTTAAATAGGCATCAACATTTAAAATATCGTCCTTACTGGTTAAATCAATGACATGCTCCGCTATCGGAATTACCTTTACACTTTTTGGATGTTCTCCCACCATATTCAATAATGCCGTAGGAAGTTCTTTTTCGTTACGTTCTGGATGCACGAGGCAGTCCCTTAGAAAAGGGTAGAATAATTGCCCGTCAAACTTAAAAATGTTCATGCTAACCCTGAGCTTTCCTGCGGCGTCATAAAAATGATCCGTCTCTATGGGAGACGGTTTTTCTACTATATCCAGCAGAAAACCGTGATTATCCATCTTCATTAAGGCAAACCTTGCAATGCGCTCCAAAGGATATTGTAAGTTGTCCCTGTCATAGCCCATTAAGGCGTTTTGCGCTTGCGTTTCCCTGAGGTTTTTGAATGCTTGCAGGGAGTAAAGATTGTCACAGTTGCACACCACAAAGGTAGAGGTCTGCAAATGTGGGTACTGTTCCAAGGCCTGAAAGACCGCATCTGCGGTCCCATAAGGCTTGGCTCTTCCGTTTGGGATATATTGCCTTACAAAAGAAACACGTAGCCCTTTAAAGGTGTTGTTTTGATCCTTGTTCCCGTATACTTCTTGGAAAAGGGTGTCCGTTTCGCCAATCACAATGTAAACGGACGCAAATCCAGCTTTTTTTACGTGGTATAACAGATAATGAAGGAAGGGAACGTTTTGCTCCCCTATTTCAATCAATCCCTTGTTTCGGGTATTGGCTTGTTTAAGGGTGTCTTTGGACAAAGAGGTTTCCAGTGTGTTTTGCTTCATCCTGGAAGATGCACCTCCTGCTAGGATAATAAGATGTTTGACCATGGTCTATAGGGTTATACCATTTGAGACTGCCACCGTATAGGCATCGGTAGCTCCCAAATTTTTAAGATGTTCAATAATGGCATTTTCCTTCCCTTGGGGAACCAGCGCAACCATGCACCCACCACCACCAGAGCCTACAATTTTGGCACCATAGGCACCGTATTGGAGTGCCGCGCGTATCATCGCATCAATTTTAGGTACGGTAATTTTTAAATCCCTTTCCAAAAAAGTGTGGTGTTCTGTCATTAATTTGCCAATAGTTGGTAAGTCCAATTCGTTCTTTTCCATTTCCAAAAGCGCTTTTTGGGTAACAAGGTAGTTTCCCACGGCAGCGTTAAAATAGGGCCTTAATTTACGTGGCAATGCATCCAGATAGCTGCTGATGGATGCCGCATCAACCTTTCTTACATCAAAAAGAATAGCATCCTGTTTAAGAAATTCGAGCGCTTCAAGGGCCATTTGGCGTTTTTCCGCCAATAGGCCCAAGGTATTTTTGGGAATGCCAGATTCGCCAATCACCAATCCCGGCAATTTGTGGGGAAAGGTACGGTAGGCGTTGTTACCAGTAGTTTCCAAATAGATGATATTGCCCAATGCAATGCTGTATTGGTCCATTTTACCGCCAGGGCTATTTTGCTCCACTACCTCTGCCTCATAAGCTATTTTGGCAATAAATTCTTGATTATACTGCAAAGGCCCACCAAAAGCTTTTAGAAGGAAGGCGACCCAACATATGACCAAAGCGGAGGAACTTGAGAGACCGGCGTTAATGGGAATGTTCCCACTGATGGTGATATCATAGCCCTTGTCCGGAGCGCAGTTGTATCTCTGCAATACTTTTAAAGCAGCTAGCAACGTATCTTCTGGATGGTAATTATGGAAGAGATAGGGAACGGGAATCTGTCTCTTCTGGTCAATGTCCAAAAAACGGATACAGAGTTCTGAGGCCTCGTTGGGATGGGCATTAAGGGTTATATGCCTATCAATGGCACATGCAATAATGGGCAATCCTAAATAATCTTGGTGGTCACCAAATAGACAAACCCGTGCCGGTGCTTTAATGTGAATCATTGGGATAACGTAAATCGAATACAATAATATTTGGAAATTAAGATTTTTTTAGGGTTAAGGCATATTATTTTTGGTTTTAAACGATTTGATATGGATATAAAAGGAAAAGTGGCCTATATCACGGGCGGGACTAAGGGAATTGGTTATGGGGTAGCACAATCCTTACTGCAAATGGGGATGAAAGTTGCCATAAGTGGAAGAAACCAGGATGCCGTTGGGAAGGCAGTGGAGCGTTTGGGAAACAAGGGTTCAGTTTTGGGCATTACATCTAATGTCACCAACTTCCAAAACGAAGTAACGGCTGTAAATAAAATCATAGATACTTGGGGAAAGCTGGATGTTGTATTGGCCAATGCGGGCGTAGGGCATTTTGCACCAGTGGACCAGATGGAGGTGGAAGACTGGAACCAAATGGTCCAAACCAACCTAACAGGGGCCTTTTATACCCTAAAGGCTGCCATGGAAGCCTTAAAGGCCTCTAAAGGGTACTATATGACCCTGGCCAGCTTGGCGGGAACCAACTTTTTTGCTAGTGGCGCTGGGTATAATGCCACAAAATTTGGGGTGGTTGGCTTTACGCAGGCGGCGATGTTGGATTTGCGCAAATATGGAATTAAGGTAACCACGATCATGCCCGGTTCCGTAGCTACCTATTTTAATGGCAATGAGCCATCGGAAAAGGACGCTTGGAAAATACAACCAGAGGATATTGGCAAGTTGGTGATCGATTTACTACTGATGCATCCAAGAACACTGCCCAGCAAAATAGAAGTGAGACCAACCAGACCGGATTTAAAATAACTACGTATCCGCCGATGCTATAAGGTTCTCCTTGGAATTAAACATACCCCTAATGAGACCAATTAGGGCTTCTTCAAATTGGTCCAGAACCTGTTGGTCAATAATGGGGTTTCTATTGGAAGGTTTTCCAGAAGTTTTTAGGGCAAATTGGAGAATACCGTTCCCCATATTTTTTATTGGAATGATACCGGCCAAAAGGGGTTGATTTCCCATTGTTTTAGAGTACATGAGGGCATAGCAGAGAAGTTGGAACGCTTTGTTTTTTTGTTTTTGGGTAACTACCTCCTCAAAGGAACTGATCAGGACATTGGAAGAAAGAACGTTACCCGTTTTATAATCCAAAATTCTAATATGGCCATCGTATCTATCCACACGGTCTAGTTTTCCTTTAATTTTTATGGTTTTATCCAATCCAGGAACCTTTAAGAACGCCTCAAGTTTCTGTTCCAGGCCAAGAAGTACTATGTCATGTTTTTGGCACTGTTGTATTTCATAATCTAGTTGGTTTTGAATATATCTTACAAGGACTTGGTACACAATTAAATTTTGTCCGTGGTCTATGGAACTGTCCGAGTAGGTTTTGGCAAATTGTTTTTGAACGACCCGGTTTACGTCCTCTTTGGTTTTTTTAAGTTGGTCGGCGGTTAAACGTTTGTTTAAAAAAGGGGCATACAGTTCTTCCAAAGTATCATGAATAATGGTGCCGAACAAGTTTGGGGCAATGGTATTGGTTACCGGCTGTGGTTCATCAATGTTAAGGATATACCTTTTGTAAAAGGCGTAAGGGTCTTCAATATAAGTGCTGAGGGAGGTGGGGGACAGACCACTTTCACATAATTCCGTAAGGGCAGTAATCAAGCCTTCCGTTTTTTGAACGTGCACCATGCTTGTTGGGGTAATCGGTATGTCTGGGGAAGATATGGTATGGGTAATGTAGGGATTGATGTTTTCATCGGTAAGGAGCTGGGCAATAAGTCTGCTCTTTTCCCCACCCTCTAGCACATCTGTCTCTGTATTGTAGGTAATGAATATCTGTCTGGCACGTTGGAGCAACCGGTAAAAGTGATAGGTGTAGACCGCATCCTTCTCCTTATAGGTAGGCAGTCCAAATTCAATTTTAGCATCAAGTGGTATAAAGGAATTCTGAGTTTTCCCGGCGGGGAGGATACCCTCATTGACGGACATAATAATGACGGTTTCAAAATCCAAACAACGGGTTTCCAGCATTCCCATGATCTGTAGCCCTTTAAAGGGGTTTCCCTTAAGATCAAGAGACTTGTTCTTACATAGCGCATGGAAAAGGGGTTCGCTGTTGGCCAATAGTTGTAGGTAATTCTTTTTCTCTGTAATATCCTGGAAGGTGTCAAGAATGGTTGTAATGGTTTGCAGGGCCTGTACTTCCAAGGTATTCCCATCAGCCTTAAACTTTGGGCCCAAATGCGTGATGAGGTTTTTTAAAAGGCCAATGAACGAGGCTGTTTTTGGTATTTGCTCGACTATAAAGAGCCGCAGTGCCTCCAAGGAATTGGGCAATAAATCCGCAAGTTGCTGGCGGGTTAAACTGCTATAGTTTTGTTGTTGTATTCTATTTAAAATATATGCACTACCAGATGCATTCCGTTGGTTGACGTAAGATTGGAAAAAGGGGTTGGAAAATAAGGTTTGCATCTCCTGACGGGTGAAGGCCAAACGGGAGCTTCTGCTGCACAGGGCAAGTAGTTGATGGATTAGTTGAAAACTTTCTGTATTGCCCAAAGGATAGCCCATGGTTACATTAATATTCTCCACGGTTTTTGGAATGGCATGCAGAACCAATGGCAATAGGGATTCATCAGAAAGGACAAGGGCAACGGGAGCCGCGGCAATCTCCTCCGAAAGTTGGTGCAACAGGGAACCAACATAATTGGCTTGACTGCTATTTTTTGGCACACCTGTTATTTGTATGTTTTTTTCCGATAGATAGGAATCATCTGCGGAGAACCAGTGGGCAGCGGTAGCGGTGTCCCATTTTTTAGTGTGGTTTTTGATAAAATAATTGGCATCGTGTATTCCATCGGGCTTAAAATAGGGGTCCAAATCCCAGTACAAGGTAATGGTCCCGGCTTCCAATAGTTTCTTTACGATGGTTTCCTCTGCCGTATTGAAGGCATTGAATCCAATAAATCCATAATGGAGTCTGGGGTTGTCCTCCAGATAAGTCGGGAGGTTAGCCACAGCTTGGCGGTACCGTTTTCCTTGGTATCCTAGGTTATCTTTATCCAGTTTTTGTTCCAAGGTATGGTAAAGCCCTTTTAGCTCCCTAAGAAAATTAAAATGCTGCTGTACCAAAGGGGTTTGGTTTTTTGGCTTTAAGTACCAAGATTTAATTTCATCGGCCGCAGTCAGGTAGTCGAATAATTGGTTGTGCGGTGTGAGGTAACGGTCTATTTCATCAAAATCATTAAGGAGCGTTTGTCCCCAACTTAAAAACTCCAAGTATTTGGCCGCAGGCTCTGGGTTTAAACTAAGGTAGGCGTCATATAGGTGAATGGGCAGTTCATGGGGCGTGGTGGGTTGTAGGGCAGAAAGTTCCGTAATAAAAGTTTCAATACTTAGCAGTCTTGGAAGCAGCATAGGTTTGCTAATGGCCTTGGATAAGGCATTGCTCAAGAACGTTGCGGCCCTATTGCTAGGTAATACAAGCACAAGACCATCTAACTGGGGATGGTTTTGAATAAGGTGCTTGGCTACTTGGGATAAAAAACTTTGCATCGGGTATAAAAAAGAAAAGCCCCGACTTGGTCGGGGCTTTTATTGATATAAATACTTAAACTTATTTCACTAAGTTGATTTCAACCCTTCTGTTTTGTGTTCTACCAGCTCTGGTATTGTTGGTAGCGATTGGCTTTTCTTCACCATATCCTATGGCAGACAACCTATCTGCACCAATTCCCTTTTCTACCAAGAAGTCCCTAACGGCGTTAGCTCTTTTCTCAGAAAGTGATTGGTTAAGTTTAGCACTACCTACGCTATCTGTATGGCCTTCCACAGTGAATTTAGCGGTTGGGTACTCATTCAAGATTTGGATGATATCCACCATGACACCTGTAGATTCTGCTTTGATGGATGTTTTACCAGTATCAAATAAGATAGTTCTAGCATAATCATTTAATTGCTTTTGAACTTCTTCAGTTACTTCAGGACAACCGTTGTTGGCTACAGTTCCAGCAACTTGTGGACACTGGTCATCTTTGTCAAGAACACTGTCACCATCAGCATCTGGCCAAGGGCATCCTTTGTTTTCAGCAGGACCTGCTTCGTTAGGACATTCATCGTCTTTGTCAGCAACACCGTCACCGTCAGCATCAGGACAACCGGCTAGTGCAGCTGTACCAGCCTCATTTGGACAAGCATCATCTTTGTCAGCAATTCCGTCACCATCAGCATCAGGACAACCGTTCATTTCTTTAGAACCAGCTTGGTCAGGACAGCTATCTTTTCCATCCTCTATACCATCACCGTCAGAATCTGGACAACCGTTAAAGGCCTCAAGACCAGCAACCTCTGGACACGCATCGTCTTTATCGTAGATGCCGTCACCGTCAGTATCCGTACCACCAAATTTGATGCTAAGACCTGCTAAGTGCTGAAAATGTTTTACTCCATAATCTTCAAAAGCGTGCTTGTACTGTGTTTGGACAGTGAAACCAATGTTATCATTAAACCAGTAGTTTAAACCAAGGCCACCGTTAACGGTACCGGCACCAATTTCATCAACCCAAGTATAACCACCACCTATCTCAACAAAAGGATCAAGTTTGGTGCTTTTAAGGATGTTGTATTTGATGGTACCATCTATTGCGTAGTGCGATAAATCATCAACAGCTACGTCCCCTAATTTAGATATACGGTTTAAAGAACCTCTTGCACCTACAGAGAAACCATCCCCAATGTATTTAGATACACTCACGTATGAGATAGAAGGGATAATGTTCCAGTGGTCGTTCGCATTAAAATACTCATCAAACAATGCCCCGGTTGGGTAAGAAGCCGATGCGTCGTTAGTTGGGTAAACGTCAATTGCATTTACACCAAAACCAAACTGCCAAGGATTGTTTTCGTCTTGTGCTTGTAGGTTGTTAAAGCCTAACACCATTAATGCAACAACTAAAATTTTGCTAAGATGTTTCATGTTAAAATTTTTTGTTTAAGTGTTTATCAGCTGCAAATGTAAGTTGTTAAGAATTATTAACAAAATCAATTTTCTTTTTTTTTCTGTGTATTTCATGGATTTTTTAAAACAGTTAAACGATTTTTAGGGTCTGTCCAACGTCAATAAAAGCTGCTATGGCCTTATCCAAATGTTCCTTGGTATGTGCTGCGGAGAGTTGTACTCGTATTCTGGCCTTTTCTTTGGGTACTACCGGATAGAAAAAACCAATGACGTAGATGCCCTTCTCCAACAACATATCTGCCATTTGTTGGGATAGTTTTGCGTCGTAAAGCATTACGGGAACAATGGCAGATTCCCCCTCAATGATATCAAAGCCCGCTTTGGTCATCCCATCTTTAAAATATCTGGTATTCTCGTGCAGTTTGTCCCGCAGGCTTGTATCGGATTTTAGCATTTCAAAAACCTTGATGGATGCCCCAACAATGGTAGGGGCAAGAGAGTTGGAAAACAGATACGGCCTTGATCGTTGCCTTAGGATTTCTATGATTTCCTTTTTTCCGGTGGTATATCCGCCCATGGCGCCGCCCAGTGCCTTGCCCAAGGTTCCGGTAATGATGTCAATTCTACCCATGACCCCCATCTCTTCCAAGGTGCCACGGCCCGTTTCGCCTATGAAACCCGTCGCATGGCATTCATCTATCATGACCAAGGCGTCATAAGTTTCTGCCAAATCACAAATGTTGTCCAGGGGGGCGAGTTTTCCGTCCATGGAAAAGACCCCATCCGTAACGATGATCTTAAAACGCGCTCCATCCTCATTGGCTTGTTTTAGTTGTTGTTCCAAGTCTGCAATGTCATTATTGGCATAGCGGTAACGCTTGGCCTTGCAAAGCCTTACCCCGTCTATGATAGAGGCATGGTTTAGAGAATCTGATATAATGGCATCTTCATGAGTCAACAATGGCTCAAACACACCACCATTGGCATCAAAGGCCGCAGCGTATAATATGGTATCCTCGGTTTGATAAAAATCTGCAATCTTGGCTTCCAGCTCCTTATGGATATCCTGCGTTCCGCAGATAAAACGGACGGAAGACATGCCAAAACCATGCGAGTCCAAAGTATCCTTAGCAGCCTTAATGACCTCTGGATGGGAAGAGAGCCCAAGATAGTTGTTGGCACAAAAATTAATGACTTCCTCACCCGTACTTATTTTTATTACGGCATCTTGGGGCGAAGTGATGATGCGCTCCTTTTTAAATAATCCTGCCTCTTCTATACTCGCAAGTTCTGCCTGTAGATGTTCTTTAAGTTTTCCGTACATAGTTAAATCACTGTTGTTTTAATCTCTTTATCAATATAAACAATAATACTTTTTTCTACAATATGCCCCATTTGTCCTAAAATTTGGGCATATGAGGTTATCTGTTCTTCATGTTTTTGGGATACCGTCCCTGTTTTGTAATCGATGACCGTAGCTTTTTCATCCAAGAAAACCACCCGGTCTGGCCGGTATATTTTTCCAGACGGGGAAATGATATCCTTTTCGTTCCAAACCACCGCGCTTTCTGAAAAGTAAGGTGCCAGCGTTTTGTTGTAAATCACTTGGTCTACTTGTTTTTTAAAAAAGGTTTTTTCTGCCTCCGTAAGCTGCTTTTGTGCGTTTAACCAATCCACAGCCAGTTTCACGTTGGTTATGTCCGTTATTTTTGCAAGTGCTGCGTGGAGTATTTCGCCTCGTTGGGCAGCTTCAGTCTGCATTGCATCGGGGTCAACTGCTACCGCGGAAATATGTCTAAAACTATACTTGGTCTTGGTGGTATATATATAAGGTATACCCATGGTAGCGTCTTGAAAAGGGGCCTGCGTTGTTCCCTTGGGCAGGTCACCTAGGATAAAACAGCCCTGCTCAGCGTTAAAATTGGGCTGTTGCCCTACGTAGTCCGATAGTAGTGAGGCGTAGCTGAAGCTTGCTTTTTTAGGGGTATTGCAAATTACAAAAAGCCCTTGTACAGCCCTGGTCATAGCCACGTACAAAACATTGAAATCGTCCAGTTCTGAGGCATGAGTCTCTTTTGTGTAGGCGGCATCTACCTCAGGTGAATATTCAGCGATGCTCTCATTTGCTTTCATCATGATGGAATTAAATCCCTGAAATGTATCAGCATTCACTGGCACCCATATGTTATCCGCTTTCTTGGCATCGTTGATTATGGTGTCGGCAAATGGAGAAATGACAAAAGGAAATTCCAAACCTTTGGATTTGTGCACGGTCATGAGCTGTACGGCATTGGTCTTTTCTGGAGCGGCAATGGCAAGTTTATCTTTTTTAAGCTCCCAATAATCTAAAAAACTAGCTACAGAGCCCTGCTGTTTTTTATTGAAGTCAAAAATACTGTCCACAAAAAAATTAAGGAAAGCATTGGATTCTTCTGCGAGTTTAAACCGTTTAATGGCCAGCTCCGCAACATCTAGCATCCCCTGCCATTTAAGCTGATTGGTGTCAACCTGATAGTTTTCTTGGAGATACCCCTCAAAAGAATGGAGTTTTTTTACGATGTCATCATGATTTAAGCTACTAGAACCGTTTAAGAACTCCAACATGGCAAAAGCATGGTATTGCTTGTCGGTCCCTGTTAGATAATAGCAAAGGTGGATGATAAAATTCACCTCTGGACTACTTTTTAAAAGTAAGGCCTCTGAGGATACCACGGGAATATGCTCTTGGCTTAGATAGTCTGCCAGCAGCAGGGCCTTTTTGTTGTCACGTACCAATACACAAATATCCGTAAAGGCAGCTCCATGGGCTATCAACTTTTGTATCTGTTTTAGGGTCTCCAAACAATGGGGATGTGTTTCTGCCTGCTTATCCTCTTCCAGGAATTGTACATGGACCATACCACCCTGCTTTGGGTTGGGCAATTGTTGGTTGCCGAGTTTGTAGAGCTCTTGGTATTCACTGTTTCCCAGTTTGTTTGCAATATGGGTGAAGAATGAATTGTTGAATAAAACAATAGTGCTGTAACTGCGCCAGTTGTGGTTGAGCCTAAAAAAGTCAGGGGCAACCATAAAGGGCTGCTGCCTTCCGTTGGACAACTCTAAAAATTGAAGCGCCTCCCCACCCCGCCACCTGTAAATGGCTTGTTTTACGTCGCCTACCAACATTAATGACCCTTTTTGCCGCTGTTCATCCTCTCCCTCTAAGGCATTCGCGATCAGTGGCACCAGGTTTTGCCATTGTTTTATGGAGGTATCTTGAAACTCGTCTATAAAATAATGACGGTATTTTTCGCCCAGACGCTCATAGATAAAGGGGATGGGTTGATTTTTAATTTCTTTGGAAATGATGGCATTGAATTCTGATATGCTCAACAGGTTTTCCTCCTTTTGTAATTGTTTTAGTTCATATCGGAGTTCATTGATCAAGGTCAAGGGCAGAAAACTCCTGTAGGCCTTTGCCAAGAAAGTGTAATGGGTAAAAGCATCTTTTAAACTATTGAAGTTTGCAACAAAGCTTGATCGTAAACCATCAATGGTTTGTTTAATGGCATCTTTGGTGGTTTTGGTGTACAGGGTGGCGTTTTCTAAATCTTGTTTCCATTTGGCCTTAAAGTTTATGTCAAAATCCTTGGCCGCCACTTTTTGCAAAAAATTGGGGAACCAAGACTGGTAAAAGTCCGCAGGGACAAGCTGGTTGGCGGTCATTAATTCCAAGGATGCATTGGCGCATTCTACCATGCGGTTTCCATAGGCCTCCATTCGTTTTTTAACAGCGTTTTTTGCTGTGGTAAACTCGGAAATCTTTTTGTCCCCAAGTTCGTCCAATGCCTGGGCATGATTTTCCTGAAAAAGGATTTTCCCTATGTCCACAAGGTCGCGGGTAATATTCCAACTATTAAAATTGTCTATCTTTTCCAGGGAAAAATCCAGAAGGGCTTTGGTAAGCTGTGCATCCTTGCCAGCCTTGCTCAATACCCTATTAACACTTTGGTTGAGCAGGAGGTCTTGGTCCAGTTCCACCTCAAAGTTTTGTTCTAGCTTAAGGTCATGGGCAAAGGTTCTTATTAGTTTATGGTTGAATTTGTCAATGGTAGATACCTCAAAATACGAATAATTGTGCAGCAGCACTTTTAGCAACCGTTTTGCTTTTTCTTGTAGTTCATTTGGGGCCAGGTTTAAATCATTGGAAACTTCGTTAAACAAGGAAGATGGTGTGTCGGTGGTTTGTGAAAAGGTAAACAAACTATCTAAAATCCGTTGTTTCATTTCAGCAACCGCTTTGTTGGTAAAGGTAAGGGCCAAAATTTGTCTAAAAGGGGTAAATGAAGAGGACCCCAAAATGATCTTTAGGTAATTTTTGGTGAGCTGGTAAGTCTTACCAGAACCCGCAGAAGCATTGTAAATCTGAAAACTTGAACCGCCCAACATCTTTTACTGCAAAGTACGCATTCTTACAATTCTGTTAACATATCTTTTTACGATTTTATATGTTAAATAAGTATTTTTGTTTAATGTTATTATTAACCTTTAAAACAAAATAATATGGCTTTTGAATTGCCTAAATTACCCTATGCCTATGACGCATTGGAACCACATATAGATGCAAGAACCATGGAAATTCACCATACAAAGCATCATAATGGATACACGACCAAACTTAACGCAGCTATTGAGGGCACAGCGTTGGAAGGTAAGGATATTGTTGATATTCTTTCCAATTTGGATATGTCCAATGGCGCGGTGAGAAACAATGGAGGTGGTTTTTATAACCATGCCTTATTTTGGGAGGTGATGTCCGCAGATGGCGGAGGAAACCCAACCGGAGAATTGGCAGAGGCCATAAATGCTTCCTTTGGTTCTTTTGATGCATTCAAAGAAAAGTTCAGTGCTGCCGCGGGGTCAAGGTTTGGTTCCGGATGGGCTTGGTTGTGCGTGCACAAAGGCGGAAAGTTAGAGGTTTGTTCCACCCCTAATCAAGACAATCCCATTATGCCAGGCGTTGGTTGTGAAGGTGCACCAATTTTAGGTTTGGACGTTTGGGAGCACGCTTACTATTTAAACTACCAAAATAGAAGACCTGATTATGTTGGCGCGTTCTTTAATGTCATCAATTGGGATAAGGTTAGCAAGCACTTTGCTGCCCATAAATAAGGGTCAATAAACCCAAAGAACAAATGCGGCTTTTGCCGCATTTTTTTTGTCCTAATTTCTAAAATATCTGAAAATAGAAAAGGGTAAGAATTAACTTACCCTTTTCGTCCCAAATCTTACCATAAACTTAACCTACTTATGCTATGGCAAAACTAAATTACTGGTATTGTGGCAAATAACAAAGAAATTTTAACATTTATTTTGTTTGGAAGAGGAGGAGGCAAAATCCAAAAATGTGCATTTCATCGATAAAGTGTTGGTTTTCAAACATAAAGAAGGCGGACATAGTCCGCCTTCTTCCCCAAATCTTACCATGAACTTAACCTACTTATGCTATGGTTCTCCAAATGTATGGCAAAGCTGGTGTAGGCAGTTGCAGTTTTAGATAAAACCCCATTAAAAGCGGTAAATGGTAACAATGTATTTTTATACCCATGTAACCTACAATGATTTCCTACAATTTTTTACATGTGCCTCTGGATATTTAAAAAGCACCTAAGTAGTTAAATACCACAACTGTGAAGAATTTTATCTGGGCAGCGCTATCCATGTTCGGATTATTGGGTGGATTCTTATCCGTCCAGCGGATAATCTAATGTTACCTTTTGGTTTCTTGTGACCATTCTTTGGAAGGGAAAAAGAAGGTTAAAATAAAAAAGGTGGAGAAGTCTCCACCTTTTTTGCCCCAAATCTTACCATGAACTTAACCTACTTATGCTATGGTATGGTCCGAATATAGTTTGAGTAACCATCAACTTGTTAAAAAACCGCTTAAGTGTTAAAAACATCGATAAAGCGCAATATTTTGTCGTTTTATGGTTTAATATGCCCTTTGATTTTTTCCTTCAAAGAAATTAATAAAAGCCCTATTGACCACCTTATTCCCACCTGGGGTAGGATAGTTGCCGGTAAAATACCAGTCCCCTAAATTGTGTGGGCAAGCCATATGTAAATTTTCTATGGTTTGGTATATGATTTCCACTTCGGCACCAATATCCGGTGGACTTAGGATTTCGCCTATTTTTTTTGAAATTTCAATAGCTGTGAACGGCGCATAGAATTCTTTCACATAATTGATTACATCTTTATCCTTGGATTTTACTTGGCCCAGACATTTGTTGTAAATTTTTTCGATATCTTTTTCCGTTCCCCTTTCTTTGTGTAGTGCCAATGCTGCTTTAAAAGCAACAAAGTCTTCTAGTTTTGCCATATCAATACCATAACAATCCGGGTATCTAATTTGGGGCGCAGAGGAAACAACCACAATTTTTTTAGGGTTGAGGCGATCCAGCATTCTCAAAATACTCTTTTTTAAAGTGGTTCCCCGTACAATACTATCATCTATGATGACAAGGTTATCTTCTGGTTTAACAGAACCGTAGGAAATATCATAAACATGGGCCACTAGGTCGTCCCTACTATTGTCTTGTGTAATGAACGTCCGTAGTTTGGCATCTTTAATGGCCACTTTTTCAATTCTGGGCCTCACGTCTAGGATGCGGTGAAGTTCTTCTTTGGTAATCTTAGGCCCCAATGCCAATATCTGGTCTTCTTTTTTACGGTTCAAATAATTTTGCGCTTCCCTAACCATTCCCAGAAAGGAGGTTTCCGCAGTGTTGGGGATATAGGAGAATACCGCATTTTCAATGTCGTTGTCTATCGCCCTAAGAATTTCAGGAAAAACAAGTTTCCCCAGCATTTTGCGCTCTTTGTAAATTTCTTTATCACTGCCACGGGAAAAATAGATGCGTTCAAAAGAACATGCCTTTCTTTCGGTTGGACTTAGTATTTCCTCAAAGGAAACTTTGCCATTTTTTTTGATGATAATGGCCTTGCCCGGGTCCAGTTCCTTAACCTCTTCATAGGCAACATTGAATACGGTCTGAATCACTGGCCGTTCTGATGCCACCACTACAATTTCATCATCCTTGTAATAGTAACTGGGCCTAATGCCTGCAGGATCTCTTAATAAAAAAGCATCGCCGTGACCTAAGAGTCCGCCCATGGCATATCCGCCGTCCCAATTTTTAGCTGCTTTTCTGAGCACCTTGGCCACATTTAGCCGTTCTGCTATAATGGGTGAGGCCTCGCGTTTATTGAAACCTTCTTTTTTAATCTGTTTGTAGATTTTGGCAACGGCATCATCCAAAAAGTGACCAATCTTTTCCATCACCGTTATGGTATCTGCCATTTCCTTGGGATGCTGGCCCAGCTCAATCAAATTCCCAAAGAGTTCATCTACATTGGTCATATTAAAATTTCCTGCCACAATAAGGTTGCGGTGCATCCAGTTGTTTTGCCTAAGAAAAGGGTGGACACTTTCAATACTGTTTTTTCCAAAGGTTCCGTAACGTACATGACCAAGGAGCAGCTCACCTATGTAGGGAATTTCTTTTTTCTGTCTAGCAACATCGTCCCATAGCTGCGGGGCATCCGCGATGGCAGCATTGATACGGTCATTTATTTGCTTAAAAATATCCTGTATGGGTTGTTGCTGGCATGAACGGACACGGCTCATATATCTTTCTCCGGGCTGCATGTCCAATTTTATACTGGCAAACCCGGCACCATCCTGACCGCGATTGTGTTGTTTTTCCATCATGAGGTACATTTTGTTTACCCCATAGAATGCGGTGCCGTACTTCTCTTTGTAATACTCCAACGGTTTTAATAATCGAATCAATGAGATTCCACATTCATGTTTTATGGCATCGCTCATAGTTTGTACGAATAAAAAAGCCCTGAACACAGGGCGTAAGGTTATGGTAACTCAATATTAAATTGCGTCAATGTCTTAAATTGATGCAGTCTTTTTTCAATTTCTTGTTGGCTAACCGTTTGCATGCGCTCGGTCCCAAACTTTTCTACACAGAACGATGCCAGATTGGACCCATGTATCACGGCATTCTTCATATTTTCAAAAGAAATATGTGCCGTTGCTGCCAAATATCCCGCAAAGCCACCTGCAAAGGTGTCCCCCGCACCGGTTGGGTCAAACACCTCTTCCAATGGAAGTGCAGGGGCAAAGAAAATATGCTTGTCATGAAACAGCAATGCACCATGCTCCCCTTTTTTGATGACCACATATTTAGGCCCCATACGGTGTATTTTTTCAGCAGCTTTTACCAAGGAATACTCATTGGTGAGCTGCCGCGCCTCTTCATCATTTATGGTAATGACATCAATTTCCTTGATGACGGTCAGTAATTCTTCCAGGCTGTTATCCATCCAAAAGTTCATGGTGTCCAAAATGATGAGCTTTGGTCGTTTTTTCATTTGATGGATAACACTAAGTTGAATGCCAGGATGTAAATTACCCAACATCACAATTTCTGCGTCTGCATAGGCATCTGGCACTTTAGGATTAAAGTCTGCCAAAGTATTTAGCTCGGTTACCAAGGTGTCCCTGGTATTCATATCGTTGTGGTACCTGCCACTCCAGAAAAAGGTTTTTCCGCCCTTAACGATTTCTACCCCGTCTATATTGATGTTTTTATTGGTCAATATATCTAGGTACGCCTGCGGAAAATCATCACCTACCACAGAAACCAGACCAAGGTCCACCTCAAATTTAGACGCCGCCAAACCAATAAAGGTGCCAGCACCGCCCAATATTTTGTCCGTTTTGCCAAAAGGGGATTCAATAGCGTCAAAAGCTACTGTGCCAACGATAAGAAGTTTACCCATCACCTAATTTTGCTGCAAATATACTTTTATTTACCCAACTATTTTCTCCCAAAGTCCGCTGGAATTTCACCCCATGCCTTGGTCTCCCACTTAACGATTGGGGTATTAAAACGGTTGGATTTTAGCCACTTCTCCGCTCTTTGGATCAAATCAAAAACATCCTTGTTATTGGCGTTTGGCTGTAGTTTGGTCTTACATTTTTTTTTGTGTACCCAGCCAATGGCAATCCTGGAATCTGAATAAATGATTCGATCGCTTTTGTGCTGTTTTAAAAAAGCAAGACCATGAACCAGCGCCAAAAATTCCCCAATATTATTAGTACCTTCTTTAAAGGGGCCTTGTTTAAAAAGTTTTTTTTTGGTTTTGGTGTCCACTCCCTGATATTCCATGACCCCCGGGTTGCCACTTGAGGCTGCGTCAACGGCAATGCTGTGCATATTGGGTTCCCCAATTTTCAATAATTCTTCTGGTGTTAGGGTAGGCCTTTCCTTTGTTTTGCCCTTAAATTCCAAATAATTGCTGTTGAAAGCCTTTTTTGCCTCTTTGAATGTGGCAAAAGATTTGTACTCCGCTCCTTTAAATCCCTCTATTTGCGCTTTGCAATCATCCCAAGTTTCAAAAATGCCTGGGTGTTTACCTTTCCAAACCACATAAAATTTTTGCTTCTTACCCATGGGAAACCAATAAGTTATGAATGACTTTAGGAAAATGTGCCTGCTCTAGCTGATGTACTTTTTTGGCAATGTCATCCACACTGTCCGATGGTAAAACCGCTACGTTTTCCTGCTTAATGATCGCTCCTTCATCATAGTGTTCATTAACATAGTGTATGGTAATGCCCGTTTCTGTTTCTGCATGATCTTTTACGGCCTTGTGCACATGGTGCCCGTACATGCCCTTTCCTCCATATTTGGGCAATAGCGCTGGGTGGATGTTAATTATTTGGTTTGGAAACCTATCGATAAAACTTTGAGGGATTTTCCACAAAAAGCCGGCCAATACAATAAGTGCCGGTTCCTGTGAGGCAATAACGTCAAGAACCAAGGTTGAATGGTAAAAAGCCTCCCTGTCAAATACTAATGTAGGTACCTTTAAACGCTGACAGCGTTCCAGGACGCCAGCAGTTTTTTTATTGGTTAAAACGGCAGCTATGGTAATATTGGGATTATGTTTGAAATGGGTGATGATATTCTCGGCGTTGGAACCGGAACCAGAGGCTAAAATGATAATTTTTTTCATGGGATGCTTAGGAATTTTTACACCTTAATCAACGGCAACTAAGATAGGGGCTCTACAGATAAAACCGTTATTTACAGCACATTTTATCGACAAATAGTGTAATTAATCCAAAGTTTTATATTTTTGCCGAGATTAAATTTTAAAAACCGATATTATTATGTCAGACATTGCATCAAGAGTTAAAGCTATCATCGTTGATAAATTAGGTGTAGATGAAAATGAAGTTGTTTCTGAAGCCAGTTTTACCAACGATTTAGGTGCAGATTCACTGGACACTGTAGAACTCATCATGGAGTTCGAGAAAGAATTTGATATTCAAATTCCTGATGACCAAGCAGAAAATATTGCTACTGTAGGTCAGGCAATCAGCTATATAGAAGAAGCAAAGTAATTTTATGTTATCTTAGGAAAGATTATTAATTATCCATGTGGTAAGCGCTCCGCATGGATAATTTTTTTTAAATTCATTGGGTAAACCACTTTGGCAAATGCCCGTAAAGTATTTAAGACGATTACAACCTGGGTGTTGTAAAGGATTAAATCTCGAATTTTTTTTTGAGCAAGTAGGTTAAAATAGGAATTCTATGCAATTAAAACGTGTTGTCGTAACTGGTCTAGGCGCTTTAACACCTATAGGGAACAATTTACAATCCTATTGGGAGGGCCTTAAAAACGGTAAAAGTGGTTCTGCCCCAATTACATACTACGATACTGATAAGTTCAAGACCAAATTTGCCTGCGAACTTAAGGATTTTGACCCCCTTAATTTTTTTGATAGGAAAGAAGCAAGAAAATTAGATCGTTTTGCACAGTATGCGCTGGTATCTTCTGATGAAGCCATTGCAGATTCCGGGCTAGACTTGGACAAAGTGGACAAATTTAAAGTAGGCGTTGTATGGGGAGCAGGTATTGGCGGTTTGGAAACTTTTCAAAATGAGGTGATGAACTTTGCCGCTGGTGACGGGACACCACGCTTTAACCCTTTCTTTATTCCTAAGATGATCGCCGATATTGCGCCGGGAAATATTTCTATTAAACATGGTTTTATGGGTCCCAATTATACCACGGTTTCTGCCTGTGCATCCTCTGCCAATGCCATGATAGATGCTTTGAACTATATTCGTTTGGGACACTGTAACGTTGTGGTTACCGGTGGTAGTGAGGCAGCGGTTACCATAGCAGGTATGGGTGGGTTCAATGCCATGCACGCACTGTCTACCAGAAATGAAAGCCCGGAGACGGCCTCCAGACCCTTTGATGCCACCCGAGATGGTTTTGTTTTGGGGGAAGGTGCGGGAGCCTTGATATTGGAAGAGTATGATCATGCAAAGGCCAGGGGCGCAAAGATATATGCAGAAGTGGTTGGTGGCGGTCTCTCCAGTGACGCCTATCACATGACGGCACCACACCCGGAAGGCATCGGTGTGGTTAAGGTGATGGAAAACTGCTTGGAAAATGCAGGATTAAAACCGGAAGACGTAGATGCGATCAATACCCATGGAACGTCTACCCCCCTGGGAGATGTTGCGGAATTAAAGGCCATCTCCAAGGTTTTTGGGGACCACGCCCCCAATATCAATATCAATTCAACAAAATCAATGACCGGCCATTTATTGGGCGCAGCTGGTGCCATAGAGGCCATAGCCTCTATTTTGGCCATGCAGCACAGTCTGGTTCCGCCAACTATTAACCATACCACGGTAGATGAAAACATTGATCCGTCATTGAACCTTACCTTGAACAAGGCCCAAGCAAGAGAGGTCAATGTAGCGATGAGTAATACCTTTGGGTTTGGCGGACATAATGCCTGTGTAGTCTTTAAAAAAATAAACTAGAAACGGGCGTAAATGAAATTCTCTCCTAAAATATTTAATTCCCATCCGAAATCGGATGGGGATTTTTTTTTGGGAATGAAATCAATTTTGGGGTTTAAGCCAAAAGACCTTAAAGTGTATAAAAAGGCATTCTTGCACCGTTCCGTCAATAAGCGGGATACGGAGGGCAATCCCATGAATTATGAGCGCTTAGAGTTCCTGGGTGACGCCATGTTGGGTACCATCATCTCAAAGCATCTTTACAAAGCGGTACCAGCGGGGGATGAGGGCTACCTAACCAAAATGCGTTCTAAAATTGTAAGCAGAAAGCATCTAAACGCCCTTGGTAAAGACTTAGATTTGCTAAAACATGTAGAAAGCAGAATTCCTAAATCCCATTTTGGCGAAAACATCCACGGCAATGTTTTTGAAGCTTTGGTCGGTGCCATTTATCTGGATAGGGGTTATAAGTATTGCGAAAAATTTATCCATGAAAAAGTAATAGAGCCATACGTGGATATTGAACAGTTGGAAGGTAAGGTAATCAGTTACAAAAGCTTGGTCATAGAGTGGTGCCAAAAGCAAAAAAAGACCTTTTGCTATGATGTTTATGAAGACACCGGCAACGATGCCCTAAAACACTTTGCGGTAAAGCTGACTATTGGTGAGCGTATCTTGGCAAAGGCACGGGCAACGTCCAAGAAGAAAGCGGAAGAAAAGGCTTCCAAACGAGCCTATTTTGCATTGCAACGCCACATGGAAGACTCTTAAATCAGGGTTGAGGAAAAACTACAACGTTTTCGTGAAGGATAAAAACGCTAATCCAAGTAATTAGCTAGGCTAATTTGGGGATTACAATTATATTTACAATTCGCAAAATTTGATGGTAACAACGCATAAAATAGCCGTATCGCTTTACGACCATGATTTCATGCTTGTGGCAATTCGTTGTAATCTCAAGGGTTATAGCTTGGCATACCATATAAATAAAGCGGCAGGCTTGCGGTTAACAAGGGCGGAAATGGATTTATCGTTCAATGGGTTGGATTTCCCAATTTTTGAGTGGAATGATACGTTGTACGATAGGTACTATGCGCTGGTAGCCAATGTTGCCAAAAAGGAACAGACATTACAGCCAACAGACCTGTTTTCAGAAGTTTCCGGGGAACGCACCCATTATCTGGTGAAGGAAAGAAAGCTTTTTGATTATTTTTTAAAGATAGAATCGGAAGACCAAAGTGTGCTTCCTACCTTGGTAGCCGCATTAAATTCCATTGACAAAGTAGCTACCGCACAGCAGATGGAAGCCAATAGTTTAAAGTCAAAAAAAAATTTAATTTTCTAATATGCCAACGAAGAAGAAGACGAAAATTGTAGCCACCCTAGGGCCGGCCACAAGTAAGAAAGAAGTATTAAGAAAAATGATGTTGGCCGGGGTAGATGTATTCAGGATCAACTTTTCCCATGCCAGTTATGATGATGTTGCAGAGCGCATTGGGTTAATACGTGAACTCAACAATGAGTTGGATGTAAACACCGCCATCCTAGCTGATCTTCAAGGACCTAAATTACGCGTTGGTGTTATGGGTGGTGAGGTGGTAGTTGCACCAGGTGATGAAATAACCTTTGCAACGGGCAAACCTTTTGAGGGTAGCGCAGAACGGGTTTACATGAACTACGAACAATTTCCTAGGGATGTAAAGGCTGGCGAGCGTATTCTATTGGATGATGGAAAGCTAATGTTTGAGGTTGTGGAGACCAATGGGGAGAACGAAGTCAGGGCCAAGGTGATACAAGGAGGGCCCTTAAAGTCAAAAAAAGGGGTAAACCTGCCAAATACCAATATTTCCTTACCGGCCTTAACGGAAAAGGACATTGAGGATGCCATTTTTGCCATTGGTCAGGATGTGGACTGGATTGCCTTGTCTTTTGTGCGTTTTAGCCAAGACTTAATAGACCTACAAAACCTGATAAAGGAACACTCAGAGCACAAAATTCCCATCATTGCAAAGATTGAGAAACCGGAGGCCGTAGAGAATATTGATAAGATTGTTGCCTATTGTGATGGACTAATGGTGGCTAGGGGCGACTTGGGTGTTGAGGTGCCTGCCCAAGAGGTTCCCTTGATACAGAAGCAACTGGTACTTAGGGCAAAAAAAGCAAGGATACCCGTAATCATCGCAACCCAAATGATGGAAACGATGATTACCAGTCTTACCCCAACCAGGGCAGAGGTAAATGATGTGGCCAACTCCGTGATGGATGGTGCGGATGCCGTGATGCTTTCCGGTGAAACATCCGTAGGAAACTACCCTGTAGAGGTGATTGAAAAAATGACCAGTATTCTAAGTAGTGTTGAAGGTTCTACCTTAATTAACGTACCGCAAACACCACCCCACATTAAAACAAAGAGATATATCACAAAATCCGTTTGTTATCATGCCGCTTTAATGGCCAATGAAATTCAGGCAAAAGCAATATCCACCCTAACCAACAGTGGTTACACGGCTTTTCAAATTTCTGCTTGGAGGCCTAGTGCCCATATCTTGGTGTTCACATCAAACAAACGTATCCTTACACAATTAAACTTACTTTGGGGGGTAAAGGCCTTTTATTACGATCGCTACGTTTCCACGGATGAGACCATAGATGATGTAAACCAAATAGCCTGTAAGAAAGGATTTCTTGATGTGGGGGATATGTTAATTAGTTTGGCAGCCATGCCCATAAAAGAGAAGGGAATGGTGAACACACTTAGGGTAACGGAAATAGAAACCTGTAATTTTTAAGATTAGGCAACTTCCCGCTCAAAAGCAATAAAATTGACTACCTTACCCTTTCTATTGTAGATAGGAGTACCTTTTATCCAACAATTATAGGTAGAGCCATCCTTTCTGTAATTCAAAATCGTGGCCTCAAAGGACTCAAGCTCTCTCACTGCTTTAGAGATTCTCTGGGCGGTGTGTTTACAGGTTTTTTCACCTTGGAATATCTTAGGCTTTTGACCCACAATTTCCTCTGGTCTGTACCCATTCATATCATATATATTTTGGGTAGCATGAACAATATTTAACTTGGCATCGGTCACTACAATAATATGCTTCTTTTTTAACACTTCCTTTTCAAAGGGAACCACTGTTTGCCAGGCCTGCTCATGTGAAATACCCTTTAATATATTAATATCTTGTAGGCTTTCACACACCTTGGAAAAGAATTTTGAAAATACGTCCCAGCCCGCCAAAGGCAACTCCGTTATATTTAAATTGGCATAAAATTTATTAGCCGCTTTGTCGTAATGCTTCATTTCTTCCATGTTCAATACTATGAAAAGAAAACATGGTACTGAAATTTATAACAAGCCTTAACATTTCTGTTGAAAAGTTTTTGACAAAATCATGACTTATCTCCTGTAAGAATAAACAGAATAAACCAACCAATACAGGGAAAATGGAATATTTTTGGGTATGAGATTCAAGTTTTACGACGCTACATTAGGTTCGCTTTTTGGTATTTCGGATAATTTTAAAGAGGACGAGGAACACTTTCCCTTGGTTGATTCCACAATTAAATTTTTATGGAACAGGAACAAGGCCCCCTTGGACATAGTTATTGACAACGTGCACGCCTCCTTGCTTCCCAATCAAATTATAACAACCACTTATTTACAGCACGTTTCTTTTAAAAGCACAAATTTGCCCATCACCGCAATTTTATTTAACAGGGAATTTTATTGTATCGTTGACCATGATAGTGAGGTATCCTGTAATGGTATCCTTTTTTTTGGCACCCAGCATCTTCCGGTCGTAAGCTTACAGGATAAGAACTTACAAAGATTTAACCTGTTGTATGATATTTTTTTAGAGGAATTTGGGACACCTGATACCATACAGGGAGATATGCTACAAATGTTGCTGAAGCGATTTATTATCCTTGCCACCCGTTTGGCCAAAGAGCAGCTAGAGGTAAAAAAGTTGGACAATGCCCAAATAGAGGTCATACGTAAGTTCAATTATTTAGTGGATATGCACTATAAAGAAAAACGAAAAGTGGCTGATTATGCAGAGCTCCTGTTTAAATCACCTAAGACCTTATCCAATCTTTTTGCCATTTATAATCAAAAATCCCCACAAAAAATCATATTGGAGCGTTTGGTACTTGAGGCCAAACGCCTCATACATTTTACGGATAAGCAAAATCAGGAAATTGCTTTTGAACTTGGGTTTAATGACCCTGCCCATTTTAGTCGTTTTTTTAAAAAAATGACCACCAAATCACCCTCCCAGTACCGAGAATCCATTTAAAAACGTACGTTAGGGAAATATCTGCAAGTAGTCGGGAAGTAAGGCCTAACACCTGCGAGAACTATTGTGCCATTTTTGCTGTGTAATTAAAAACAATACCACATGAACATAGCAGAAAAATCAATTTTCAACCTTATTGAAATCTTTAGGGGTCCTTATCATACAGACCTTAAAATCTTCTCCGCAACACAACATTGTGAACAGAAGCACCATCATGATTTTTATTGTGATGCAGAGAAACCGTTTATCACAAATTCATAATTAATTAAAATAAGTAAGACATGAGCACAATTAACGTACCCAAAAGAGAAGAAGTAAGCAGCAACAACCAAGCAATTTTTGATACCCTAGAGAATGCCGTTGGGTTTGTACCTAACCTATATGCCACTTATGCACATTCAGAGAACGCACTTGGTAATTATCTTAATCTTGCCAATGCCAAAACCTCGTTGAGCGCCAAGCAAAAAGAGGTGGTCAACCTGGCCGTGAGCGAGGTTAACCAATGTATTTACTGTTTATCTGCCCATACGGCCATAGGCAAGATGAATGGGTTTAATGACCAACAGATAGTGGAGCTAAGAGCTGGTGGGGCTTCATTTGACAGCAAACTGGACGCATTGGCCAAACTTGCAAAGAATATTACGGAGAAACGCGGTAAAACCGATGCGGCGGTTTTGGAAAATTTCTTTGCCCAAGGATGGACTAAGGAAAACCTTGTGGACACCATTGTTCTAGTTGGGGATAAGACCATCTCTAACTATTTGCACCGGACTACGGACGTACCCGTGGATTTTCCGGTAGTACAACCATTAGAAAACGCTATTGTATAACCCATAATGTAATAATACATAACAACAGAAATCATGAAAAAAGTAATCACATTAATTGCAATGACATTAACAACGGTGCTTTACACCAATGCACAAACGATGAAGAAAGACGCCATGATGGCTGCCGCTGACCAGGTTAACATAATTTCCTTGGAACAAACTGCCGGGGAGTTTACCCAAAAGTCCGTCACGGTAAATGCGGGCACCTATATTTTTGAGGTTGCCAATAACGGGGTGGATCATAATGTTGGATTTGTTTTGGTCCGCAAAGGGGACGATTTAAGCAAGCCAGAAAACCACATAAAAACCGCTTATGTCACGGCACCAGTGGGAACTGACAAAAGTGAGACTTCCCAACCAACAACCTTAACAAAAGGGGAGTATGTGTATTTTTGTCCGCTTAACCCCACTAGTACCGATAATCTACTTATCGTAAAGTAAGTAGGAGTAGTTCTAAAGGTTTAATTAGCCTGAAAGCACCCTTTTGGGTTGCTTTCAGGTTTTTGTTTTTTCAATGGCATTGCCATACAGGGAAGGTGCAATGCTTCTTGCCAAATGTATGGGCCAATCATCCTTGTGTAAATGGCTTTCCGTAATGGCACTTTCATAGAGCATATATAGGCCACCAGAGATTTTTTCCGTTTCTGCAATGGATAGGTTTTTTAGATTTTCACCAACCACCTCACCTAAAAAGAAAAGCAGTTCTTTTTTCTGTTTTTGAATGAGTGCAACAATTTGAGTATTGTCCTGTGGCAATTCACAAAATGTCTTTATGGCCCAGCATCCAAAAAATTCGTCATTTCTATACATTTCACGCAAATAGTCAAAAATGGCCAGTAGTTGCAAACGTCCCGTGGGTCTTTCTTTTACATACACCTTTAGCCCCTTTATAAAGGTGCTGTGCCTTTGCTCTAAATAGGCAAGGCAAATAGCTTCTTTGGATTTAAAATGATGGTAAAGCGTAGCTTTGGCGATCTCAGCTTTTGCAATAATTTCATTAATGCCCGTAGCATTGTATCCATTGGTGTAAAAGAGCTTGGCCGCTACGTCCAAAATACGTGTTTTAACCTTGGTTTTTGCCATAACCAAATATAGTTAAGACCGGTCTGTCTGCCAAAGATAAAGATGGTTTTCATCTATTTTAAAAATAGTTGGGGCATTAAAAATAATTTGTGAACTTTTAGCGTTTTCTTGGCTGTGCCACGTTGTTTTCAAACGTAGTTTAGCAAAAAGATTCGTGTGATATTAGACTTAATAACAGCCATTCTTTGGAGCCTTTCCCCATTTGGGGAATCTAAGGTGGGCATACCCTATGGGATAGCGCAAGGGGTGAACAGTTATTTGGTTTTTATCACCTGTTTTCTGGCAAATCTCTTGGTCTTTCCCATCATGTTTTTCTTTTTGGACCATGTCAATAAAGGACTGATTAAATGGAGGCCTTATAAAAAAGCGGCAGTTTGGGTAGCCAAAAGGGCCAAACTGGGCACCGGTGACAAAATTAAAAGATTTGGTTTTTTTGGGTTGGCCATTTTTGTTATGATTCCTTTGCCGGGTACCGGTGTTTATGCGGGGAGCATAGCGGCCTACCTTTTTGGGATAGAAAGAAAGAAAGCTTTTATGGCCAATGCGGTTGGCATATTTTTCTCATCATTGATCATTTGGACGGTTACCGTGTCATTAAAAGCCATTTAGTCCTAAAGGTCAAATTTTAACTGCACCAAAACAGGGGCGTCATCTACTAATTTTTTTCTTTTCTCCGTATTGAGATTGGCAAGGGAAATACCTAAAAGGCGCACGGAATTTTCCAGTTCTTGCTGGTACAACAGCTCTTTTGCGGTTTCTAAAATCAATTCTTTACTAGCTACAAAATAGGGTAGGGTCTTGCTTCTGGTATGTAGGGTAAAATCACTGTATTTTATCTTTAAAGTTATCGTTTTGCCTGCCACCTTATTTTTGAGCAGTCTACGTTCCAGTTCATGGGCAATATGCTCCAAGCGTTCCAACATAAAGACCTCACTGCTTAAGTTTTCGCTGAACGTCCGTTCCGCACCCACAGATTTTGGTGTTCGATGTGGTTTTACAGGGCTCAAATGAATACCCCTCACCACATCAAAATAATAACGCCCACTTTTACCAAAATGGGTTTGTAAAAATTCCAAGGATTTGGATTTTAGATCTAGCCCCGTAAAGATGCCCAACTGATACATTTTTTCTGCGGTAACCTTACCTACACCATAAAATTTTCTGATGTCCAATGCTTCCAAGAATGGGATGACCTCTTCTGGGTTTACCGTTTTTTGCCCGTTGGGTTTGTTATAATCGCTTGCAACTTTGGCAATAAATTTATTTATTGATATTCCCGCAGAGGCCGTTAGTCCCGTTTTAACCAGTATTTTTTTGCGTATTTCCTGAGCGATGAGCGTTGCTGATGGATTTCCTTTTTTGTTTTCCGTCACATCTAAATAGGCCTCATCCAGGGATAAGGGTTCCACTAAATCAGTAAACTCAAAAAAAACGTTCCTTACTTGTTGCGAAATTTCCTTGTAACGGTCAAATCGTGGTTTTACAAAAATAAGCTCTGGGCAATTACGCTGTGCAATAATGCCGCTCATGGCACTGCGTACCCCAAATTTTCTGGCTTCGTAGCTTGCAGCGGTAACTACCCCTCTTTTTGAGCCTCCCCCAACGGCCACAGGCTTGCCCCGTAATTCTGGATGGTCATGTTGTTCCACGGACGCATAAAAGGCATCCATGTCTACATGAATTATCTTTCTGAGTGGAAAACTAAAAGGCATATTCAAATTTAGGCTATATTTAGATGGATGGAGCATCTAGAAATTGAACGGAAGTTTTTGGTGACGTCCGAGGCCTATAAACTGGACGCTACCGCTAAAACTAGAATTGTACAAGGGTTTTTAAACACCCACCCCGACCGTACCGTACGGGTAAGGATAAAGGCTGATAAAGGATACCTTACCATTAAAGGAAAGGGGAATGCCTCTGGAACCACACGTTTTGAGTGGGAGAAAGAGATTTCCTTGGCAGAGGCGACCCATTTGATGGATCTATGCGAACCTGGAATTTTGGAAAAATACCGCTATGCGGTTTGCTTTGGAGGGCATGTTTTTGAGGTGGACGAATTTTTGGGGGATAACAAAGGCTTGGTGATTGCGGAAGTGGAACTCCAACATGAGGATGAACCCTTTGAAAAACCGAGTTGGCTAGGGGCAGAAGTGACCGGACAAATTAAGTATTATAATTCACAATTAAGCCAAACACCTTTTAACCAATGGAACCCCTAAAATCAACAATTTCTAGTATTACGCTTAAAACAATAAAGCCCATCTAAAAGGTTTATTCCTCATTTTTTTTTTTGAAAAACTGAACGGTGTCGTCATGTCATTTTTCAGCATATTTTTCCGGTTGGGAATTGCTTAAACTTTTGCTTTCGGCGACAACATTACTAAAACCTCTTTTTTGAATATTACCAGAATCATGAGTTCCCTTACCTACATCTAAATAGTGTAAGCTTTGGTTCCGTTGCTTAATGGGGTGTAAAATTATCCATAAACAGTTGGTACCCATCACCATCATGGAATTAAACCCTTTCCGTTGTCGCTGATTCCATTTTGTTGGTGGAAAGCCCCATTTTTAAAATCTTTTTTGAAAGGAACTTGAGCAAGGGCACAAAAGTGCCAAGCAATAGTAGAAGTAAACCCACCATTAAAATAGTTGTCCATGAGTTTAGTACGCTACCACTATTTAAAACGGCCAATATCAAAATGGTGGAAAGTGGCAAGGAGAGCGCTAAAATGGCAACGGCATAGTTGCTGTCAAAAGTTTTTGCTTTCTTTTCCAGTTCCCATCCGTCTACTAAAGATAAGTGGGCAAAAGGCCAAAAACTGCAGGCACTCAAACCAAATGAGAGCAGAAGTAGAACGTCATTTTGTACGGATAGGCCAGAGATTAAAACTGTAACAGCTGTAATTAAGAATACGAAACCTGCACGCAATAGCAATAAGGAAAGTATCTGTACAAATTGATGTTTTTTGATTTTTACGGCCATCCCTATAAACAAGAGTACCAATGGCGTCATCATAAGGCTCAATTTGGACAACGTATTGCTTAGAACAAAAGGCAATGACTCCATATGGAATCCTAAAAGTAGGAGAAGCAGGGCCAAACCAATGAAAATATTCACCGGCTCCGTAACCAGGGTTTTGAGCAAGGACATTAATTTAGCCCTACCGCCTGTCTGCTTTTCTTGGTTTCTGGCATAATACCAATGCATGGCCACTAAATAAAGGACAATGAGCACAAAAACCTTATTGCCCAAGTCTGCCATGGCTGCTTTGGCCACGTAGGCCTCCCCCAGAAATTCAAGTACAAATGGAAAGCAGGAAAGCCCAGGCGCCAATGACGGAATTAATAATCTTGCTGTTCTGTATGTAGGGGTGTTTTTGTTTACACCCACCAGCGGGAGTAATAATGGGGTAACCAAAAAAAGGAAAAGGTTCAATGCCAATGCCATTAGAGGCAAAAGCAAAAGACTTATTTCTATTTGGATGCCCAATAAGGCGATAAAAATAGTCGCTGGAAGGGCAAGGTTTAGAATTATTTTTTTGATACCGTTGACTTCTTGCGGAGATTTGAATTTTACTTTCAAAACCATGCCAAGAAGGATGAAAACCAAAAAAACCAACGTCTTTTCAAAGCCTATTTCCATCATCTTATGCAAGGACTTTGGAAAGTGCTGCGGTGAACAACTTCATTTCATCCATGGTGCCCATGCTAACGCGGCACCATTTTTTGCCCATAAACTCAAAGGCACGGACCCCTACTTTTTGGTCTGTCATTTTCTGAAGAAAGTCTTTGCCCTCCATTTCAATGGGGAAAATCATAAAGCTGGTAGCGGAAGGCACGTACGGGATGCCCATTTTGGTCAATTCTTGATATACATATTCACGGCATGCTGCATTTTTTGTTCGGGAACTTTCTAAAAAATCCGTATCGTCCATGGCACCTATGGCAGCAAATACAGAAGGGTAAGAGATACCCATTCCTGCACGGGTAATCTTTTGAAGTTTGTCCAATGTGGTTTCCTGTGCTACCGCGTACCCAACCCTAAGACCTGCCATGCCATGAATTTTAGAGAATGTTCTGGCAATGATGACATCCTTGCCTTCATTGACCAAAGAAACCATACTATGCTTTGCTCCATCTTCCAAGAACCACAGATAGGCTTCATCAACAAACACCGGTACTTTTTCGGACACCCGTGAACAAAAATCCAAGAGTTTTTTGCTGTCCGTAATTGTTCCTGTTGGATTATTGGGATTACAGATATAGACCAATTTGGTGTCGGCATCAATGGCCTGTTCCATGGCATCTAGGTCATGGGACCAATCCTTCTTTAAAGGAACAGGCTTCCATGTACCCCCTGCGGCTTCTGCCACACGAATGAGCGACATATAGGCCGGGTCTGCGGAAACCACGTTTCCGCCGTTCATAAATAGCACCATGGCCGTTTTTTCCAAAAGGTCTGAGGAGCCTGGCCCCATCATGATATTTTTTGATTCCACCCCTTCAAAGTCCGCTATTTTGTCCACAAGCTCAAAAAGTTCTTTCCAAGCATACCTATTGCCACCAGAAGCGGAATTTTTTAGCGCTTTTAATGCCATTGGCGAGGGGCCATAGGGGTTTTCATTGGCATTCAGTTTTGCAGCCAATACCGGGAATTCCCTGAGCCCGTCAATAAGGTACTCTTTAAAAAAAGGACTGTATACTGCATTACCTTGAACATCTAGCATGACGGGCGCAGCCGTACTTTCTGCAAAACTGGCGTAAGGTGCGGCCATCATCCCACCGGCGGTGAGAAGGCCTCTTTTAAGCCAATCCCTTCTGTTTATTTTTGTCGATTCCATAGGAGTTGTTTTTTTGATTTAGCATTAGTTCTAAAATTACAGGGGAGCTCTTTAAAATCCTATGGTAATGCCATAAAAATCAAAGGGTTAAATTAACAATATAACAGATTTAAAGGGCCACTATTAAGGTATTCTAAGCTAAAATGTTAAAACCCTAGCATAATTCTTTGGTTTTTTGAAGTTTTACCAGTTGTTAGCGGAATGGCGCACTTGCGCATCATATGGCAGATAGCCTTGGTGAAGGTGGTGATTGGGCCATCCCCAGAAATTCATTTAAATACGGTAAGGGTCATAAAATAAACATCACCCTCCGTTATGGTCTCCGGCGTTGTACCATTGTATAAAACGGAATCGATAGGGAAGTCAAAACCGCAGCACCCTTTTCTTATATTTTCACCAGATAATGACAGTACCAAAGTATCGGTTTCCGTTGGACTAAGTTGAATTTCATAAGTGTTCAGTCCTACTTTGCCCTGAATTTCAAACGTTATGCGGTCCATGGAAGAGGAACCGGTAAAAAGGAGCTTCCCATTTTTTGTGACCGTAATGTCTTTGGGGTCATAGGTGCCATTGGTAATGAGGTTATTCCCTTCTGGGCCTAACAATTTAATCGTGAAGGACTGAAAAGCGCAATCTACCAGGGCGCAGTCCGTAGCATCGTCTTTATCTTGGCAAGCACCAAGAACCACTAGGATAACTGCAAAAAGAGAACGCCTTGTCATTAGTTTAGGCAATTAATTTAGTTGGCAAAAACACCGTTGAGCTCCAATAACGGAATTTTTATAGCGTTTGCCGTATTCACAGTATTTTTGGCGAATGTAAAGCGCTTTTCATAGAGCTTACCGTCCGCATAGTAAGTGACAAAAAACTCATTGTTTAAACCAAGGACATCCTCGGTGACCATTTCAATCTTTTCATACCCTTTGGCTTTTACCACTCCAAATGCATAGCGCATGGTTGAGGTTTTACGGTCACCATCATACCCTTTGGAAACTACAAGCGCCATTTCAATGGGCGTTGTTCTGTTGTTAATGATATAGGCGTTCCAGCTTTTGTCCAGGTATTCCTTGTTCCATTCTTGGACAATGGCAATATAAACCTCTTTGGCTATGGGAATATCAATGTCCTTTTTCACAGGCTATGGTTTAATAAAACCTAACTTTTCAGTTCTTTGGATACCCAATCAAAACTCTCGTCTACAGATAAAAATACTTGTGACTCTGGGACAAGATCAGGGATAATATCAATATCAACCAATAAATCTTTAGGTTGCTCTTGCAAACCGGTAATTACTACTTTTATGCCGTTAAGCGTTAGATCTAAAATAGCATTTTCCAACGCATAAATTCCCGATTGATCAATATAAGGAACGCGGTCCATTCTTATAAGCAAGACCTTAATTTCTTTTCCCACATTCTTTACCTGTTCCTGAAAGTGTGAGGTAAACCCAAAAAACAAAGGCCCGTACAAATGTTTGATATAGATTTGGTCCTTGAACTTGTCATAGAACTCCGTTTCATCTTCCCATGGTTTTTCACCATCAAAACCGGCCAAGGTACCCACTTGCATTCCCTTTTCTCCAATATCACTGGCACGTTTCATAAAGAGTAATGCGGCCAAGGTAACACCTATACCAACGGCTTGTATCAAACTTCCAAAGGTGGTCCAAAGCAATACAATGATCAATACAATGGCATCTGCCCTAGGCACCACCTTTAAGTGTTTTAATCCTTTAATATCCACAATTTTAAACCCAATAGGAATCAATATTCCCGCTAAAACGGCCAACGGAATATAGGCGGCCAAGCTACTTAGTCCCAACAATACGGCCAAAAGAAAAGTACCGTGCAACGCCCCTGACAATCTAGTACGGCCGCCAGAATTGATATTGACCACGGTACCCTTTGTTGCCCCAGCTCCCGGAATTCCACCAATAAGCGCCGCAGCCATATTGCCTATACCTTGCCCGATCAGCTCGCGATTACTATTGTGTTTGGTCTTGGTCATATTATCCGCAATCACCGAGGTGAGCAAAGAATCTATGGAGCCCAGAACGGCCAATACCATACCATATTCCAATACCAAAAAATAAGCACTACTATCAATACTAAAAAGACCTTCTAGTTGTAAAGAGGGCAATCCTGACGGAATTTCACCAATGATGGGCACGTTCCATCCTATGAAATAGGCAAATATGGAAACTGCTATGAGTGCCACCAACGCACTGGGGACCGCTTTGGTGATTTTTGGAAACAGGTAATAAATCAATACCGTCATTCCTCCTAAAACTAAGGCCTGCCAATTAAAATCAGTAAATAAACGAGGTAAATCTGCCATTACTTTTAAGGTGGATTTGGCTGAATCTAACCCTACGAAAGGGGCAATCTGTAAAATGACGATAATGAGACCTACACCGCTCATAAAGCCAGATATAACCGGGTATGGGAAATATTTGATGTAACCCGCAATATTGATCAGGCCAAAAATTATCTGCAATGCCCCACCGAGCAAAAAGCTTAATAAAATAATTCCCATGGCATCTTGGAGGCTGCCCGCAACTTCAATGGCACTGGCCACCAAAGCGGCGGAAACCACGGTCATTGGCCCTGTTGGCCCGCTTGCCTGTGTGGTGGTGCCACCAAAAATTGCGGCCAGAATACCCACCGCAATGGCGCCATACAGCCCCGCAATTGCGCCCAAACCAGATTGTACCCCAAAGGCAAGGGCCAAAGGCAGTGCAACCACCCCGGCAACAAGGCCACCAGTGATATCACCCTTTAAATATTTAGTATCATAAAAAGCCATAGAAACAAGTTTTAGTTGGTTACTAAAAATTAATGTGCAAGAACCGCAGTGTTTAAAGCAAAGGTAAATTAAGGTGTTTCTTATAGAAAATCTACTTTGCCCGTATCCATATCATAAACACCACCAACGATTTTGATCTCGCCATTATCTTCCATTTCTTTAAGGATAGGACTGTGTTCACGGATTTGTTCCATAGTATTTAAAACGTTGTTGATACACACTAGGTGCACAAACTCAGCGTTTTTTGATGTGCGGTCACCCTCATAGTCACTTGCCTCCACCACAGGGCGAATTTTACTTAGCATGGCGGTAATATTCCCAAGTTTTACATCATCTACGGCTGCTTTTACAGCCCCGCAATGTTCGTGGCCCAAAACCATAATTACTTTGGATCCTGCCACTTTGCAGCCAAATTCCATACTGCCCAACATGTCTTCATTCACAAAATTACCAGCTACGCGCCCAACAAATAAATCCCCAATACCTTTATCAAAAACATCCTCCACGGGAACACGGCTGTCTAAGCAAGAGAGCACCACGGCTTTTGGAAATTGTCCATTGGTCGCTTTTCGGATTTGTTCCGTGTGATCTCTGGCCGTCAAATCATTGGAAATATATCGTTCATTGCCCGCTTTAAGGCTTTCAATAACACTGTCCGGTGTCAATGCCGCCTGCTGCTCTGCGGTGAGAACCGTTTCTATAAGGGGCTTTACTTCTACTGTTGCGTCATTTTCATCAAGGATAATGACTTTTTTTATTTTTTCCATCTGTCTAGTGTTTAATTAAGTGTGTCTAAAGTTAAACACTCCGAGGTGTTTAACAAGAATAAGCCTTGAACGGAATTGTTATATTTGTCTTAAATCTTGGCTTATCTAGCTGATAGGGAAACCGTTGCCAAAGAAAAAAAGGGAATACAACCTTTGTTTTTGTGTGATGATATCAAGAAAAACAGGATTTCCTTGCTAAAAATGGCTTACAGTGCACTTTTAAACTGCTCCAAAAACCGGATATCGTTTTCGCTCAATAAACGGATGTCAGATATCTGGTGCAATAACAAGGCGATACGGTCTATACCCATACCAAAGGCAAAGCCCGAGTATTCTTCCGGGTCAATACCGCAGTTTTTAAGTACATTAGGGTCTACCATACCGCATCCCATAATTTCCAACCAGCCGGTGCCCTTGGTCATCTTATAATCTGTCTCTGTTTCCAGTCCCCAGTAGACATCAACTTCTGCACTGGGTTCCGTGAACGGAAAATAGGAAGGCCTAAGCCTAATTTTAGATTTTCCAAACATCTCATTGGTAAAGAACTGCAGCGTTTGCTTTAGGTCAGCAAAGGACACATCCTTATCTATGTACAGCCCTTCCACTTGGTGAAAGAAGCAATGGGACCGGGCAGAAATGGCCTCATTGCGGTATACCCTGCCAGGAGAAATGGTACGGATGGGCGGTTGGTGCTCTTCCATATACCTTACTTGCACGGAAGAGGTGTGGGTACGTAAGAGTATATCTGGATTGGTTTGGATAAAAAAGGTGTCCTGCATGTCCCGAGCCGGATGGTATTCTGGCAAGTTCAATGCAGTAAAATTATGCCAATCATCCTCAATTTCTGGCCCTTCAGAAACATTAAATCCTATTCTAGAGAATATATCTATGATTTGGTTCTTTACAATGGAAATAGGATGCCTTACCCCAATTTCTATAGGAGCCCCGGGGCGGGTCATGTCTCCAAACTGACCTGTTTTGGCAGTCTGTTGTTCTAACTGTGCCTTTAATGAACTGACTTTTTCCGTTGCTAGGTTTTTTAGTTGGTTGATTACCTGTCCAAACTCCTTCTTCTGCTCGTTGGGGATGTTTTTGAATTCAGCAAAAAAGTCCGTCAACAATCCTTTTTTACCAAGATATTTGATGCGGAAGGCTTCCACGGCGTCTTTAGAATCTGTGGTGAAGGCTTCCACTTCCGCAAGATGTTGTTTTAAGGTATCAATCATTTTTTAGGTGGCTTTCAGGCGGTCAAATTTAAGGAATTGCCCTGAAATGGGTGACAGGGAAGCTTATGTTTTAAAGTTAAGGGTTTTCACTGGTTAAATTTTTACCCATCCAAAACAGGCAACTACTAAAATTGGGAAAAATATGGGACTCAGGGATGGTTTTGGGGATAATCCTGGCTTTTGCCATCATATATTTTGGCTGCTCCAAAACATTGACCAACAGTACCGTAATTTTTTGGGTTTTGAGCTGGAGCAGTACTTCTTCCATGGCGTACAGCCCAGATTGGTCCATGTACTGCATTTGACCTAGTCTGATAATCAAAACGGAGGCAGAGTTGGGCAGTTGTTCCGTTAATTTTTGAAACTCATTGGTGGATCCAAAAAACAAGGGCCCTTTTAAGTGTTTGACAAAAACTTTATGTTTAAGTGCAACGGGAAAAGGCGTATTTAACATCCATGATTTGTCGTCCAATACTTTAACCGCAGACCTTCGGGTAGTCAATTCCCCAATGATTTTCATAAACATGATGCACGCAATGATCAAACCAATGCCAACGGCATAGACCAAATTCCAAAAGGAAGCCAAGGTCACGACTACCAACATAATGACCACCTCAGAACTAATGCTAAAGGGACCTATTTTGGTATCCCTGGGCAAAAAAGGGATAGCTTTGAGACCCCGATAGTCCATCACATTTATGCCTACCGTAATTAGGATGCCTGCGAGCACGGCAGCAGGAATTTGGGACGCTATGGGCCCAAGGGCCAAAAGGACCATGAGGAGCAAAATCCCAGCAACGATTCCGGATAATCTTGTTTTTCCACCGGACTTAATGTTTACTACCGTGCGTATGGTGGCACCCGCACCGGGAATTCCACCAAAGAGGGCAGCAATGCTGTTGCCAATGCCTTGGCCAATCAATTCTTTGTTAGGTTGATGCTTGGTACGGGTCATATTATCTGCCACTACAGAGGTGAGCAAGGAATCTATGGCACCAAGTACCGCTAGGGTAAAGGCCGTGAATAGATAAGGCATAAGCTCATTAACGTCAAATGCCGTAAAAATCGTAGATTGAAATACGGGCAAGCCTTCCGGGATTTTTTCTATGGTTCTGTAATCTAGCCCAAATAGATAAGCCATACCAGAGACCAAAATAAGTGCAGCCAGACTACCGGGAATGGCGGTGGTGATTTTTTTAAACCCATAAATAATCAGAATTGTGGCAAGGGCAAGGGCAAGTTCCAGCCATATAATTTGGCCCAGTGCCTTAGGTAATACCTTTAGGGTGCCCAATACGCCAGAAGCCTGTTTTGCAGCTAGTGCCTCTGCCTCCTTAAGCTTATCTGCCGCTGTAATGTCATGGGCCCTTTTTAGGGTCTCTTCAAAATCCTCGATGACCAAAATGCCCTCCCCGGCCTCCTCACGTAAAATATTTTCCAAAATAATTTCTTCTGCCTCCAACATAAACTGCTGTACAAAGGCAGCATCTTCTTTGGGATAATAGCCTACCGCTGGAAGTAATTGGGTAACCAGAATAATAATGCCAATGGCCGTCATAAAACCGGATACCACGGGGTAGGGAATATATTTAATATAAACCCCCAATTTTAGGATACCGAGACCAATCTGCATGAGACCGGCCAATAGAAAGACACCTAGAATATAAGGAAGCGCCTTTTGCACATCTCCATCGTGCAAGGCAAGAATAGTGGCAATAACTACCATGCTTACCGCCGTCATGGGTGCGGTAGGTCCAGAGATTTGTGTAGGAGTCCCACCAAAGAGCGCAGCAAATATACTAATGAAGATTGCGCCATAGAGCCCCGCACTGGGACCAAGTCCAGAACTTACTCCAAAGGCAAGTGCCAAGGGCAGGGCAACAATACCGGCGGTTATTCCCCCAAAAAGGTCGCCGCGAAAGTGTCTAAAAAATTGGGACATAGGAATATGTGGTTAATCCGGGTGTATTTGATAGATATCGTCCAATTGGGAATTATCGCCCATGCACAGGTCCAGGTCTTTGGCAAGCCCTGTTTTAATGTCATATACCCAACCATGGATTTCCAAAAATTGTCCGTTTTCCCAGGCTGATTGTACAATGGAGGTTTTTGCCAAATCTGTTACTTGTTCCACTACGTTTAGTTCTACCAACCTATCCCAACGGGCATTCTCGTTTTCGATTGCATTGACCTCGTCTTTATATTTAGAATAAATGTCTTTGATATGTCTTATCCACTTGCCCAAAAAGCCTACGGTGCTGTGTTGCATCGCTGCCTTAACGCCACCACATCCATAGTGGCCACAAACAATGATATGACGCACCTGTAAGTTGTTCACGGCATACTCCAACACACTCAGCATATTAATGTCTGTATGGATGGCCATATTGGCGATATTTCTATGGGTAAAAACGTCACCAGGTTCTGCCCCAATGATTTCTGAGGCCGGTACGCGGCTATCTGCGCAGCCCAACCAGAGGATACGGGGATGTTGCCCTTTTGCCATTTCATCAAAATAAGCAGGGTTGTGCCGTAATTTTTCGGCCGCCCACTTCCGGTTTTTTTCAAGAATCTCGCTGTAATGCAACATGGCATTTCCTTTGGCGTAAGATAGCAAAGTTTCCACCAATCTCAAGCCGTACCATAAGTGAAGATGGGGAAGGAATCAAAAATCCTTCAAAAGCCTAATCGCGTCTGCGGGCAACCAACCTGTTTGGCCATCCGCTATTTTAATTTTTCTCCAATCCTCAAAGCTTTCCTCAACATTTACCTTGGTGCCTTCGTGCAACGCAAAAATACGTTCACTATCCCCATTGGGTTCAGAGGTAATGGTAACCTCCCTAGAGAATATGATAGCGGGGTTGTTGGCTTGGTATTTTTCATATTGTAGATACGCAAATAAAATACTGGCAGCGCACAAACCCATAGCAAATAAACTGGTGATAAAGGTTATTCTTTTGTAGGTGGAAGAATTGATAAGGTAATAGCTTACATAGCATGCCACAAACAAAAATATCATGGCCACGGCAAGGTAGGCCCAACCATCAAAGGAAAGTTGTTGTATCGTTGCCTCATAAAAGCGGGCAAAAGCGGTTTTTGGCATCGCCTCGATGGCATCAAGGCGCATATTATTGGCATAGGACAGATTGTTTTTTATTTCAGCATCTGATGGGTTTAATAAAAGTGCCTTTTCATAATAATAAATACTTGGCCCTATTTCCCCAAGTTTATAGTAGGCATTGCCAAGGTTAAAATAAAGTGCGGCAGAGTGTTGTCCATTGCTTAAAATAGTATCGTAAAATTCTATGGCTTTGTTGAACTCACCTGCATTATAGGCCTCCGTAGCACGCTCAAAAAGCGTGTTGTTCTGTGCAAACAACGGCACGTTTGCCAAAAGCAATAACCCTAGGATATAAAGAGTTTTCATAGCTGTTTATCCATTTTTGAAATGACCTCACTTGCTTTGTCGTAGTCCTGTTGCATTTGGACATTGGTGAACGGACTGTATCGTGCCATTTCACAATTCTTCAACAAGGCTATAAATTGATCGGTTGTGGCACTTTCCACTTTTTTGTCTTGTAACAGCCCAATGATTTTGTCCTTGCTAAAATCTGCGGTTTCTATCTTTATTTTTGCTTTTAGGTAGTTGTGCAGGGCTTTTTCCAAGGCTACGTAAAATTGGTCCTCATTGCCAAGGGCCTTTTTAGCCGTGGAAAGGTATTTCCTGGCAAGTCTATTGGCTTTTTTAAGACGCATGCCCTCTACATCTTGATCGTCCTTTAGACGTTTTTTGCGGTACACCACAATCAACGGTATAAGCAATAAAGGGCTAAATAGCAGACCGTAGAATTTGGTGGACCCAAAGAAATGATTGGCAACCCTATTGCTCAGGTTGGGGTTGGTCTTTATAAAATGGAACTGTTTGCCCGTTGGCACTGCTATTTTTTGGTTGCCTGCAATTACATTGGCCCCGTTGGATTCACTTTCAGGTCCCTCCATCACGTCCACTACGATTTCTTCTGAGTTTAAGGAGACGTATTTTTGGGTCTTAGGGTTAAAGTAACTAAAGGAAATACTTGGTATTGGATATTTTCCGCGGTACGATGGTACAATGGTATAGTTATTGGCCACTTTACCCTGCATGCCAGATAAGGTAGTGCGCACCTTTTCATCAAATTCTGGTTCATAGACTTCCAGTGCGCTGGGCAGTTCTGGTTCTGGTAGTTGGAACAATTTTAAATTTCCCTTACCGGAAACTTCAACCTTTGCTTGTAGTGATTCTGATGCATTGAGCGCTGTTTTGGTGGTTGTCACGGAAAAATCAAATTCTCCTACCGCGCCCCCAAAGTCCTCAGGTTTACCGGCTTCGGGCAGCGGTTTTACATTCAGGGTACGGCTGCCCGCAGATACTGTTTTGCTGGCCTGGGTGTAAATCCTGCCCCCAAAGAAATCCCTTCGGTTGGTGGGGACATCCACATAGATTTCCAAGGACAGCGGCTCAATATCCAGCTTGCCCGATTTTTGGGGGTACAATACCACTCGCTTTAATATCACACTTCTGTAGGCTTTGCCTTGATAGGTGCTATTTACGGTATTGTATTTGGTGACGGGGATGTCTTGGCTCCAGAAATTATTGTACTTAGGACTGTCCACGGGCCTAAAGTTTGTCACGGAAATATCTGGGCTGATGTACAATTTATATACCACGGTAACCGCCTCGTTAAGGTAGGGATTGCCTTTGGAAACCTCTGCCACCAAATGTAGGTTTTCATCGGCGACATCATCGGCGGTCTTGGGCGCATTTGGATTATCTACCGCTTGTGTAACCGTTATTTTTTTCTGAAGGGTTTTGTACGTATTCCCATCTATTTCTATGGTGGCCTGTCCTAAGGTGTAAGTGCCCTGTGATTTTGGCTTTAGGATATAGCTATAGGATTTTGAATAGGTGCGTTTGCCGTTTATCCAAGAAGAAGCAATGGACTGCGACGGACCCATGACCACTTGAAAGCCATTAAAATCTGGGGGGTTAAAATTGTCACCGTCCTTGTTCATGGCAAATTCTACCCTAAGCCTTTCATTCACCCCAAGGGTTTCTTTGCTGAGCTTTACCTCAAACGTAACCTCTTGGGCGTCTTGTGCCAGCAGGCAACTTCCGCAAAGCAGTAAGGGAAGCAGAAAATTAAAATTAAACCTGTTTATAGCAACCATCACCAATCTTTTTCATTTTTGATTTTAGCTCCTTTTACTTTTTTGGCCTCCATCTTTTCCTGAACCTTCTTTTCTTCATTCTGCATGGCCTCTAAGAGGTTCTGTATTTGTTGTTTGGACAGCTGGTTGGGTCTAGGTTTCTTTTTTTGGTCTTCCGTATTGCCCTCATTGGGCTTTTTCTTCTGCTCTTTTTTCTCATCTCCCTCTCCTTCCTTGTTTTCCTCAGGTTTTTCCTTTCCTTCACCCCCTTGGTCACCCTGGTCTTTATTTTCCTTATCGTCCTGATCGCCCTCTTTATCTTTTTCGTTATCCCCCTCTTGGTTTTGGTCTTGGTTTTTTTCTTTGTTGTCTTTTTGGTCTTGATCTTGCTTATCGTCTTTATTTTCGTCGTTTTGCTGTTGGTCCTGTTCATTTTTTAACAACTCCTTTGCAAGGGCCAGGTTATACCGGGTCTCATCGTCATTGGGATTGTTTCTCAAGGATTGTTTATATGCTTCAACGGCTTTGGCGTATTCTTTGTTTTTCATGAAGACGTTGCCCATATTGTGAAACGCTTTGTGCTTTACGGGCTTTTCTGCCGCTTTTTCACCAGCCTGTTTAAAGCGTCCAAAAGCTTCTGTGTAACTTTCCCGGTTGTAGTACGCCCTACCAAGATTATAAGGGGCTACGGCATTGGCCCCACTTTTGGATATGGCCTTACGGTACTCACCCTCGGCATGTATAAAATCATTCTGCATCAGGTCCTCATTGGCCTCATAGGTAAGGTTTTTGGATTCCTTTAAGGCTTTTTCCGCGATTTTTTCCGCAGTTTCCACATCTTTTTGTGCCCTTGCCGTTGTGAAGATGAGGCAACAAACTAGTACAATAAGATTACGCATGGTCTTGTTCATTAAAAAGATTTAACTTCTTCAACCACTGGGTCTTTCTATCTAAAATAAAAACATCTAAAAACAAAAACAAAAGGCCAATCCCCAAAAACCATTGAAATTGGTCTTTGTATTCAGCAAATTGCTTGGCCTCAAATTCCTTTTTGTCCATCTTGTTTAGCTCTTCCTTAATATATTCTACTGCAGCTTCTGTATTGGACCCGTTGATATATTGTCCATTGCCTTCTTCTGCGATGGTTGCCAGAATACCCTCATTTAATTTTGTGATGACTACTTCGCCTTGCGCATCTTTTTTAAAGCTCTCTACCACACCGTTCCGTTTTATGGGTATTGGTGCGCCCTTTGGTTTTCCAACACCTATAGTGTACACCTTAATGCCGTTTTCAATGGCCTCCTCTACCGCAGCCAAGGTGTTTTGTTCAGAATGGTCCTCGCCATCAGAAATGATAAATAGCACTCTATTGGTCTGTTCATCATCATTAAAATAGGTGGTGGCCAACTCAATGGCGGAATTAATGGCGGTACCTTGTGAGGACAGCATATTGGTGTTCATGCCCTGCAAAAACATTTTTGCGGCTCCATAGTCCGTGGTAATGGGCAATTGGGGATACGCCTGGCCCGCATAGGCAATGATACCAATCCGGTCACTTGCCAATTGGTTGATGATTTCCGAGACCAGCCGTTTTGCTTTTTCTATCCTATTGGGGGCAATGTCCTCTGCCAGCATACTCTTGGAAACATCCACGGCAAAAACAATGTCCACCCCTTCCCGTTTAACGGTTTCCAGTTTGGTTCCAATTTTAGGGTTTACCAACCCAAGGATAAGGAAGCTTAGACCTCCGAGCAGGAACAACAGTTTTAAGGTAGATTTAAAATTAGACTTATTGGGCGCCAACCGCTTTAATAAATTTGCTTCCGCAAATTCCTTTTGTTTTTTCTTTTTCCAGATATGCAATACGAGAAAAAACAACAAGACCACAGGAAGTATCCCCAGCAGGTAGAAGTATATTTTTTCATCGAACTGAACCATCTTTCTAAATAAAACTTTTAAATATCAATGTTCGTAACAACCATTCCAGCACCAAGAGCCCCAAGGCCAAAAAAATCAACGGTCGGAATTTTTCATCAAAGCGGGTATATTTAAATTCTTCAATTTCCGTTTTCTCCAACTTATTGATTTCCTCATAGATCTCCTCCAATTTGTCATTGTCCGTGGCCCTAAAATATTGGCCACCTGTAAGCTCCGCGATGTTCTTTAACAGCTTCTCATCAATTTCTACTTGGCGCATACCGTACTGAAAGGTGCCATCCCGCTTGTAGGATATGGGGGTTAGCGCGTTACCGTTGGTGCCAAGCCCAATGGTGTAGGTTTTAATCCCATATTCAATGGCCAAATCTGCAGCGGTTTGGGGTTCAATAAACCCAGAATTATTGACACCATCCGTTAACAGAATGATAATTTTACTAATGGCCTTGCTTTCCTTTAAACGGTTTACGGATGTTGCCAGGCCCATGCCAATGGCCGTACCATCTTCCAATTGGCCATAGGTGATATCGCGCAGTGCGCTAAGGACAATGGATTTATCGCTGGTGATGGGCGTTTTGGTGTAACTTTCCCCGGCGTAGGCCACAAGCCCAATACGGTCTGTGGGCCGCTCTTTGATAAAATCCGCTGCCACCTCTTTTAAGGCTGCCAGCCTATTGGGTTTTAAATCCCGGGCCAGCATACTGGAAGAGACATCAATGGCCATGACAATGTCTATCCCCTTTGTGGTCTTTGTACGTGTGGAAACATCTTTGGTCTGGGGCCTTGCCAGTGCCGTGATGATTGCGGAGAGCGCCAGTAAACGCAGGGCAAACAACAATGGTTTCATCTTGGGAAGCCAAGAGCTCGTAGAAAATCCTTTTACCGTGGACATTTTAAGGGAGGCCATTTCCTTGCGTTTGGTAAAAACGTACCATAGGATAGCTAGTGGCAGCAAAAGGAACAGCCAAAACAATTGCGGATTTGCAAATTCTATACTATCAAACATTAGGCTTGGGTTTTTACATCGACCGAGGCCAATACACGTTCAACAATTTGTTCCGCATACGTATCATCATCTAGCCAGATAATTACAATTTGTTGCATAAATCCCTTTCCGCCAAAGCTTAAAATCGCATACTTGCCTTTGACCAACTCGTCGGAAGATGGGATTTTAAACTTTCCGCTACCAAAAGTTTTTATTCCTTTGACCCCGGCCTGGGTATTAAATTCCTCCTGTTTGGTGATGATGTTTTTGGCCCCCTGCTGCTCAAAGCTGCGCAGTAATTCTTCAATGGGCTTATCAAAATCTGGTTCTGCCGCCTCCACAAAAGTGGTGCTGGTGGCCAATACGGTAAAGAGGCCAACGGTACTTTGGTACCCAAAAACATGAATATCCTTAATCTGCTCCTTAATCTCAGCAGGGAGTTCCACTTCTTGGCGTAACAAGACTTTAGGGGTTTCTATGCCAATTGGCGGAAAACCGTAGGTGCTCTCTACCCATTCCCCTTCCAAAAGTTCTTTGGTAGGGTGGCCCAACACGGTATCCTTTACTTGTTTAAATCCATAAGAGGCAATAGCCGCTGCGCTTGCCACAAGCAAAACCCCTAGCAATGAAGCTGCCGCAATTATAATGCGCTTGCGCTGTTTCTTTTTGGCTAGCTCTTCCAAGTAGGCCTCATTTTGGAGGAGTTCTTCCGCATCTGGCTCCGGCAGTGCTTCTTTTGTCTTTACAACAATGTTTTCTATGATGGCGCGGTCTTGTTCCGCTTTGTTGGTTGGGGGTTTGGATTTGGCAAATTTTACCAAATCTGCCGTTTGCAGTACCTGTTTAAATTGGCTAATGGTATCATCTTCTATGTTGAGTTCCCCAGCGTCCTTGAGCAGTTCTAACCGTTCTATCAATTGATCGGTGGTGCTCTCCAGGGCAGAAATATGTACATCTTCGTCTAAATAGGAACGGACAATGCCCGTAAGCTCTGAATAATAGGCTTTGTACTCATCTTGTATGAGATAGCGCGAATTTTCCAGTTCCTTTAATTGTAACAACGCCCGATCGTAAGGGGGTAGTAAGGCCACTTTTTCCTCCTCGGTGAGCTCTTTTTTCCTTAAAAAGAACCACCAAACCAAACCACCTATAACCATAAGTCCCAAGAGTATCCAAAGCAGCGTTTGCCATAGTTTGGTGTTGCTGCGCTCCACTTGGATCAAAGGCTTTATATCAAACATTTTTTGTTTGGTGGTATCCACCACTACATTGGCTACCTTAATTTGGAAGGAATCCGTAAAAAATGGTTGCTCATTTATGGCAATACGCTGTGGTGGTATGGTGTAGGCACCACTATCAAACTGGGTGAGCGCATAGATGCGTTGCAGGGTGATACGGTCTTTGTTTTTAGTGGTGTCAATACTAAGGGCTTCCACCATCTCTAGCGGTGAAAAGGTTTGGTCCTCTGGGAAATAAACAATGTTAAGGGAATCTGTTTCTACCGTTATCTTGTACTTGATCTGTTCCCCAATCCTGATGGAAGCGGTATCTATCTGGGCCAGAACCTTCGCGGATTCCTGTGACCAGCCAATGAAGCTTATGCACAGAACGCTTAAAAACAAGGCCACTGCTTTTGCCTTGCCCGTTTTTTGGCCGATCAATCGTACTTCTTTTTCCATCATCCCCTTCGTTTAAAATAGCCCAAAAGCTTTTTAACGTAGCTTTCGTCCACGCGGCAATCAATTACCCCGCTTCCAGATTTTGCAAAGGCATCCTTAAAATAGTTGACCCGGTCCATATAATAATTCCTGTACGCCTTGCGCACCTTTTTAGAGGCGGTATTGACCAGCTGTAACTTTCCTGTTTCGTTATCCTCTACTTGAATGATGCCTAGGTTGGGAATTTCTTCCTCTTTTGGGTCATAGACCCTAATCCCCGTTACATCGTGCTTGTTGCCGGCTACACGTATGGTGTTGTCATAATCGTCACACATAAAATCCGACAGCACAAAGACGATGGCTTTTTTCTTCATTACATTACGCAAGAATTTAAGGGCTTCCGCTATGTTGGTCTGATGGTTTTTAGGTTGGAATTCTATAAGCTCCCTGATAATACGCAACACATGGCTTTTGCCTTTTTTAGGAGGGATAAAGAGCTCTACTTCATTGGAGAACAGGATTAGTCCTACCTTGTCATTGTTTTGCATGGCAGAGAAGGCCAAGGTGGCCGATATTTCCGTGATGACCGATTTTTTGAATTGCTGGGTGGTTCCAAAATATTCTGAGCCACTTACGTCTACCATGAGCATCATGGTTAGTTCCCGTTCCTCTTCAAACACCTTTACAAAGGGTTCATTATACCTGGCGGTAACGTTCCAGTCAATGGCCCTGACGTCATCACCAAATTGGTATTGCCTCACCTCACTAAAGGTCATCCCGCGTCCCTTGAAGGTAGAATGGTATTCACCACCAAAGACATGATCGGACAAACGCCTTGTCTTGATCTCTATCTTCCGTACTTTCTTCAGTAATTCTTTAGTATCCATAGGCCACTTAGCCCCCGTAGTGGGATAACCAGTTAGTTCTTTCTATTGGTTTGATGGTGTTCCACAATAGTTTGGTTTGATAGGGAAATGAACCGCCGGCACATGACTTCCCATTTTAGGCATCCTTAATTAAGGCACTTCTACCTCGTTGATGATTTTATTGATAATATCTTCTGAAGTGATGTTTTCTGCCTCCGCTTCGTAGGTAATTCCAATACGATGCCTAAGCACATCATGGACCACTGCCCTCACGTCTTCGGGGATAACATAGCCCCTTCTTTTGATGAATGCGAAACATTTGGAAGCGTTGGCCAAATTGATACTTCCCCTAGGGGATGCCCCAAAACTTATCAAGGGTTTTAAATCTCCCAGATTGTACTTCTCTGGATAGCGGGTGGCAAAAATGATGTCCAGGATGTATTTTTCTATCTTTTCGTCCATGTAGACCTCCTTAACCGTTTCTTGCGCACTAAGGATTTGTTTCACGGATACCACGGCTTTTATAGGGGCACCGCCCCCATTTAGGTTTTGGCGAATGATCAGTTGTTCTTCGTTGAGCTTGGGGTAGTCAATCACCGTCTTGAGCATAAAACGGTCTACCTGTGCCTCTGGCAAGGGGTAGGTTCCTTCTTGTTCCACCGGGTTTTGGGTGGCCATCACCAAAAATGGAGGTTTTAACGGAAAGGTTTCGTCCCCAATGGTCACCTGTTTTTCCTGCATGGCCTCCAGTAGGGCGGACTGCACCTTGGCGGGGGCACGGTTAATCTCGTCTGCCAAGACAAAATTGGCAAATATGGGACCCTTCTTTATGGAAAAGTCATTTTCCTTGATGTTGTATATCATGGTACCTACCACATCTGCGGGAAGTAGGTCTGGAGTAAATTGTATTCTACTAAAACTGCCTTTAACCGCTTTGGCCAAGGTGTTAATGGCAAGTGTTTTTGCGAGCCCGGGAACACCCTCCAATAGTATATGTCCCTTGCCCAGTAGACCAATCAACAAACGTTCTATCATATGGTTCTGGCCCACAATGGCTTTGTTCATTTCTAGAACCAGTAAATCTATAAAGGCACTTTCCTGCGCTATTTTTTCATTTACCGCACTAATGTCAACCGTAGTATTTTCGTTCATAAGAGCTATGGAATTACCGTATTTGTTGTTTAGGTTTTTAACACCTTGCAAAATGAAAATTAATTTAAAATTTGCCTGTTAATTTATGGTTAAAAAAAGTCTGAAACCACCAGTTTTGTGAAGGTTTTAAGGGATTATTTTTCTATTTTCAACCCTTATGAAAAACACTGGCCCATATTCAAAAATTATTGCTGGCACCATGACATGGGGCCAATGGGGAAAGCAATTTTCCACTGCACAAATGGCAGACCTTATTACGTTCTCCTTGGAACAGGGAATTACCACCTTTGATCATGCAGATATCTATGGGGATTATACCACGGAACAAGAGTTTGGTAAGGCATTTAAGGCAACGGGGATAGCAAGGGAATCCATACAGTTGGTCACCAAATTTGGGATTCAGATGACCAGCAGGAGCGGTAATCGGGTAAAGCATTATCAATATGATGCAGCTTACATTCTAAAGTGTGCAGAACAGTCGCTTCAAAAGCTAAAAACGGATTATATTGATCTCTTGTTATTGCACAGGCCTAGTCCGTTAATGCACCCAGATGAAATTGCAGAGGCTACACAACGGTTATTGGCAGCGGGTAAAATTAAACAGTTTGGGGTATCCAATGTCTCTCCATCACAAATGGGCATGTTAGAAACAGCACAGTCCATAGCTGCCAACCAAGTAGAATTTTCACTAACCCATTGTGATCCCATGTACGACGGTACTTTTGATGATTGTATCCAGAACGATAGAACGGCAATGGCCTGGAGCCCATTGGGCGGTTTTTTTCGGGAAAACAATACCCAGAACCAACGCATCCAGACTGTTTTGGATACGCTAAAACCCAAGTATGATGCGGATGAAAACCAGCTGTTATTGGCTTTTGTGCTAAAGCATCCGGCAGCGGTACACCCTGTGATCGGTACAACAAACAAAAAGCGCATTGCCGCAGCCTTGCAGGCGGTGAACATTACATTGCAAGTACAAGATTGGTTTTTGCTTTTACAGGCAAGTCAAGGCCATGAAGCACCTTAAATAATAGAGAATGTCAAAAACAGTATTGATTACCGGCGCCACGAGTGGAATAGGAAAAGCAATTGCCCAAAAGTTGGGCCGTAACGGATTTCGTTTGATCCTCTGTGGCCGTAGACAGGAACGTCTGGATGCCTTACAAAGGGAATTGGGGGAATTTACCCAGGTACATCCCTTAAATTTTGACGTCCGGGAAAGGGATGCCGTACAAGAAAAGATTGCAGGATTGCCCAAGGAATTCCAAACCATCGATATTTTGGTCAATAACGCCGGGAATGCCCATGGCCTTGATCTTATTCAGGACGGCAGTTTGGATGATTGGGACGCCATGCTGGACATTAACGTAAAAGGACTACTATATGTTTCCAAAGCGGTATTGCCGCAAATGGTGGAAAGAAAGACAGGGCATATCATCAATATAGGCTCCACCGCGGGTAAAGAGGTATATCCAAGGGGCAATGTATACTGCGCCAGTAAATTTGCGGTAGATGCCATTAACCAGGGAATGAGGATAGATCTTAATGCCCACGGCATTAGGGTAGGTGCCATTAACCCAGGCTTGGTGCAAACGGAGTTCAGTGAGGTTAGGTTTAAGGGAGATACGGATAAGGCAGATAAGGTATATCAAGGCTATCAACCGCTAAAACCAGAGGATGTTGCGGATATTGTCCATTTTGTGGTCAGCAGGCCCTATCATGTAAATATAGCGGACTTGGTAGTGATGTCAACCGCACAAGCATCATCCACCATAGTGAAAAAGGACCTATGATCAACAAACGCTTATTGGTCAAAAATTTGCTTGCCCATAATGATGAGAACAGTTTTTATGACAAGAAGCGTTTTATTTCCATTGGGGAGAAAGAAGGGAAAGCCAAGTTTCTAAAGCACGTTTGTGCACTGGCCAATAGCAACCCAAACAATAATGGGTATATAGTGATCGGTGTGGAAGATGAGGACAACACCATTGTTGGAGTGGACTTTTTTGATGACAGTAAGATTCAAAATCTGGTCAACGCCTATTTGGACAACCCGCCCAAAATCACCTACGAGAATATTCCCTTTCCCCATTTGCCCGAGGGCAAGGTGGTAGGTTTGGTGACCATTACCAGTAATGGAAAAGTGTGCTCCCTTAGAAAAAACATCTGGAAATATTACGGTGGGGCCGTGTTTTTTAGGGAGGGAAGCATTAGCCTGCCAAAAGCTTTTGATGTGGTGCTAAAGGACATTAACTCTGCCGAAGTGGCTACCATAGAGCAACATGCCCGTAACAATATAGAATTGACCTTAGATGGTGTTATTGATTTTTTAAACCACCGCCATCCAGACCTCAGCAGTAATTATCTAGTGTTCAAAGAACAATTTGTGCTCTGTTGGGCGGGCCTGGAAAAGAAAGTGAAACAACAGTCCTATTACTCCAGGGTAGATATAGAACTTATCAATGAACAAGTGAAGTTATTCTATTCCGCCTTGGATGAGGTGACCCTCAGTTTTGATGAGGATTCCTTCACCATTTTGGAGTTTGTGCACTTGGGCCTTGGTGGTCAGGAGCACTATTATCCTTTGGAAGAGGTTACCATTCGCTTCTCGGACAATGGAAATTACAGCATTGATAGCCAACTGGTTTTTGAACCCCCCAATTATGACAGAAAGGTGCTTTTCCATGTCATGAACGCAAACAATGCGATATTGCAAAAATTGAAGCTTGGAATCCGCCTTTCACCTGCTGAGTTAATGGACCTACATAATTTGCCAGACTCCTATCTTATTTGTTACCTCAACGGTTTTGAAGAGGCCAAAACACAAATGGAAAATGCCAGAAAAATTCTCAAAACATCGGCTTACACTACCTATCAAGCTTTAAAGGATGCGCTTAGGGTCATAAGAAAGGTAAGGTATAGCTAACTTTTCTGGAGCCAAAGCAATTGATACGGCATAATTTCCAAGAAACCACTGTTTAGTTTTATGGTTTTTCCCGATAACATATCACGGTAGGCTTGGTGATGTAGATACCCTAAATTGGAAATCCAGCTTCCGTTGATGACCTGTGCCCTATCATTAAAATTCCCTAGTACCAATATCCCATTTTTACCTTGGCCAGTGCGTTCAAATACCAAAATATGTTCGTTTCCTGTATGGTGCAGCTCTACGTTGTTATGGTCTGCAAAAATAGGATGTTGCTTGCGCAAGGAAATCATGTGTTTTATCCCGTTGTAAATTTTGGCGGGAATACTGTTTTTTTTCTGAAGTGATGCCACGATGCCCCAGTCCAAATGTGGCCGGTTGAGCCAACGGTTGTCGTCTTTTTTGGTAGCATCCGTTAAAAAGCTATAGTCGTTTAAGGTGCCAATTTCATCCCCAGAATACAGCATTGGAATTCCACCATAGGAGAGAATAATGCCATGTAACAGTAAAATTTTGGAGATGGATTGGTCTATCAGTGCTGTGTCTTGGGTTTCCAAGCCTTTTTCCAAACCTAACAAAGACGCGGCGCTGCCGGTAATTCTGCCGTCCCCTGTTTTTGGGTTGTACATAAACAGCATTCCTTTGGACGGGGACCAGTCTGTTCTTTGGCAGTAGTAATCCAAAAGAAATTTTCGATGCCCCTGCGGGTTCCAACCCAATTCTTGGATAAAACGGTCATCCAGTCCCAACCCAATATCATCATGGCACCTTATGTAATTGATCCAGGTGGCATCTTTGGGCTTTGTGGGAACGTTGGTCAGGCTTTTGTACAACAGTGCGGTCTTTTTTGTAGCAATGGAATTCCATAACAAGGCCATTAGGGAGGCGTTATAGGCCACCTCACATTCATTGCCTTCCACTGCGCCCTCCCCAAAATATTTAAGAATATCGGTTGGTGCCACAATGGCTTCTGCCAATAAAATAGTGCCCGGGGCAATTACCTGCAGGCACATTCTAAACAAGGCAATAATGTTATGGGCTTCTGGCAGGTTTTGTGAAATGGTCCCCATTTTTTTCCATAAAAATGCCAAGGCATCAAACCGGATAACGTCTACCCCCAAATTGGAAAGTGCCGTTAAATTGCCCAACATGTGCAGAAATACCTCAAGGTTGGTATAATTTAAGTCCCACTGATAGGAGTTAAAGACCGTCATTACCCATTTCTCCATTTCTGGAATGTAGGTAAAGTTGCCCGGCGAGGTACTGGGAAATACCTCTGGCAGGGTGTTTTCAAAAGCATCGGGGACGGTTCTATCCCCATACGTGTAATAATAATCTTGATAAGCGGTTTCTCCCTTTTTGGCTTTTTGTGCCCATTGGTGTTCGTCTGAGGTATGGTTCACCACAAAATCCAGCATCAGGAACATCCCCTTTTCCTTTAGTGCTGAGCTAAGGTCCTTCAGGTCTTTTAAGGTGCCGTATCTAGGGTCTATTTCCGTATAGCTATTTACCGCGTACCCACCATCATTTTCGCCCTTTGGCCTTGTGGTTATTGGCATAAGGTGAACAAAATTTACGCCTAGGTCTTCCATATAGCCTAGTTTTTCCCGTAGCCCTTTTAAGTTTTTGTTAAAATGGTCTACATAGAGTTGCATGCCTACCATATTTTGGGATTGGTACCAATTGCCTTGCTGCAAACGTGTTATATCCTCTTTTTTTAAAGCTTCTGGGCGTTGTTCAAAAAGATGCCGTAGCGTATCTAAAAGGCGTTGTAAGCCTTGCTCCCCCGTTTGGGGATAGCTGTTAAAAAAAAGGTCTTTTATTAGGGTAAGATTGGTGCCCAAACGTTGCTGAAACAGTGCTTTTAGGTCCTTTTCTCCTGTGGCATTGGCCATTAATTTATGCAGGGCGGCTTGGTTCATGCTGTTTCCAGTTGTTCTGGGGTTGGTAAGGCTACAATAGCCCCGTATTTGGTTGTGGTTATGGCCCCTGCCTTGTTTGCTTTTAGCACCATGGAACGCAAGAGCTCCCTATCCTCAAAAACGGATTGGAAATTGGCCAATTCCGAAATTTGATGCAGGAGGCACCCAATAAAGGCATCTCCGGCTCCCGTGGTATCCACTGGGCTCACCTTTACACTGGGCACAGTCGCTCTTAGGCCCTCCGTACTCACATAGGTGCCTTCTTTCCCTAAGGTAACGGTAATGATTTTTGCTCCCATTTCATGGAAATAGACACAGGCTTCATTTAAATCTTCTTTCCCGGACAAAAGCTGGGCTTCTTCCAAACTAAATTTACACAGATGGGATTTTTCTATAAATGGCATGCATTTTTTAATAAACTCTGCTTCGTTTTCCCTCCAGAGGTCCGCCCTATAATTGGGGTCAAAACTGATAAAGGTTTCTTTGGTAAGGGCGTCAAAAAGGTAATGGCTATAGGCTTCTTCCAGTCCGCCTCCCAAAAGTGCGGTGGCAGCCCCAAAATGCACCATGTTTCGGTCAAAAAGTTTTTTGATGGCAGGGTCATACTTTAGTTTTTTATCTGCCCCTCGGCTAAAGACAAAGTCACGCTCCCCATCTTCTCCAATGGAAACAAAGGCAAGGGTAGTAAATGTTTTGGCGCGTTGCGATAGGCTTACGTCTACCCCCTCTTTTTTTAAGACATCCAGTAGGAAAGTACCAAATGGATCATTGCCGATACAGCCAATAAAGTTACTTTTCCCTCCCAGCTTAGCAACGGCACAGGCCACATTGGCAGGTGCTCCGCCAGCTTTTTTTGTGAACGTTGTTGCTTTGGAAAGATCGCTGCCCTGATGTTCAGCAACAAAATCAATAAGAAGCTCCCCAACGCAAAATACACGAGTCATGATTACTTATTTTTAGACAAGGTAAATACAATTTGTACGCTTATCAAAAAACTTTCCGCATAAATACTGTTGTAAAACTAGCTTTGGTCCTAAAAAGGTATTTTTCTCTGTAATTTTAGGATAAAAAAAGATGAGAAGATTGGTGGTCGGTGATGTGCATAGTGGTCTAAAAGCCTTAAGACAGGTATTGGAAAGAGCGGAGGTAACTCCTGAGGACCATCTTATCTTTTTGGGGGACTATGTGGACTCTTGGAGTGATGCCTTTGAAACGGTAGACTTTTTAGTAGCGTTGAACAAAACACACAAATGCACCTTTATCAGGGGCAACCATGATGAGCTTTGCAGGAACTGGATGTTAACCGCAGAAGACAACAGTACTTGGCTCATGCACGGTGGTGCGGCAACCAAGACATCTTACCTCAATGCTGGGAAGGAGAGGTGGCAACCTCATTTAGATTTTTTCGCCAACTTACAGAATACATACATTGATGGAGATAATAGGTTGTACCTTCACGCCGGATACACCAATCTAAAAGGTATTGAGTTTGAGTATTTTGATAAAATGTTCTATTGGGACAGAACCCTATGGGAACTGGTAAAGGCACTAGACCCTAAGTTAAAACCAGGTGACGCCAATTATCCAAAAAGATTGTTACATTACAAAGAAATATTTATAGGCCATACGCCTATTTCCAAAACAGGGTTCGCAGCACCTGCCAATGCTGCCAATGTCTGGAACGTAGATACCGGTGCCGCTTTTAAAGGCCCGATAACCCTAATGGACGTTGATACAAAAACGTACTGGCAAAGTGATGCCGTACAAGGTTTTTATCCCAGCGAAAAAGGAAGAAATGAAATTTGATAAAATCTAAAATAAGTATATGTCTATAAAGAACATACGATTGGAAGTTATGCAGGCCATAGAACCTAAAGTACAGGGGTTCATGGAAGAGTTTTTGGTGCCCATAGAAAAAATATGGCAGCCTACGGATTTTTTGCCAAATCCAGAGGGAGACGGTTTTTTTGATGAAATTACACAGCTAAGGGAGGAAGCCAAGGAATTGGGCTATGATTTTTGGGTCACCTTGGTGGCAGATACCATTACGGAAGAAGCATTGCCAACCTATGAGAGTTGGTTAATGGATGTGGAGGGGATTGATCAACATTCCGGACAAGACAACGGATGGTCTAAATGGGTGCGTGCCTGGACCGCGGAGGAAAATAGGCATGGCGATGTGCTCAACAAATACCTGTACCTTTCTGGAAGGGTGAACATGCGCGAGATAGAGATTACCACTCAACACTTAATAGCGGATGGCTTTGATATTGGTACGGATAGAGATCCCTACAAGAACTTTGTGTATACCACTTTTCAGGAATTAGCTACCAATATTTCCCATAAAAGGGTAGGACAAATGGCCAAGAAAAAAGGAAATACGCTTTTGGGCAAAATGTGCACTATTATCGCAGGGGATGAGATGCGCCACCATTTGGCCTACAGGGAATTTGTAAAGACCATTTTAGGACAAGATCCAAACGGAATGGTATTGGCCTTTGCCGATATGATGAAAAAGAAAATTGTCATGCCTGCACATTTTTTAAGGGAGTCCGGCGGGGAAATAGGAACGGCATTTGAGCTGTTTTCCAACTGCGCCCAGAGATTGGGAGTATATACGGCCCAGGACTATATTGATATTCTGGAAAAGTTGAATGCCTATTGGGATTTGGGCAACCTAAGGCAACTAAACGACCAGGCGGAGAAAGCCAGGGACTATCTCATGAAGTTACCCGCCAGATTACAACGCATTTCTGAGCGGATGCAGTTTGGTAATGACCAATATCAATTTAAATGGGTAGAGGCCAACGGGATGATGTAGTGTCAGCTATTGGTATTCTTAATGAAAAAACCCGGTATAGACCGGGTTTTTTTGCTACTAATTGGTATTAAACGGTAGTTTAAAGTTTACCGCCCTTATGCTCATCTTGCCACTTTGCCAATTGTTTCCATTCTCCCTTGTAAGCCATTTTAGCCTGTAAGGGCCAAGAACCTGGATCGTGTACCTGATAGCGCTTTCCGCCCTTATCCAAGATTTCTTGACATTTGGACACCGCCGTATTGGACAGTTCCAACCAAGTGTTGATGCCCTCCGCATTAAACAGCTGTTCTATTTTAGGCCCTATGCCTTCTACAATTTTAAGATCATCTTGCTTAATTTTCTTGCCAAATACAGCTTTGGCCGCGTTGGCATCAAATGCAAGTGCAGCGGCTCCCGCTGCGAGTGGGGAGGCAACTGATGGTGCAGCAACTGGTTTTGCTTTAAGACTGGCATTACATGCATCTAAATCTGCCTGTAATTTTGCGTTTTTATCGGACAATGCTTTTAATTCCGCAGAATTGTCAATTACGTCAACTTCTTTGCGTTGACCTTTGCCCCATAAATATCCCAAAAGCCCACAAATAGCTCCAACCAATAGTGGAATTAACCAGCACCAAATATTATCAAAATTCATTTTTTCTGTTTTTAAAAGTTAGTATTGTTAATGTAAAGTAATGACGGTACGCCTATTTTTAGAACGGCCTTCCTCCGTGCCATTGGATGCAATTGGGGCATCTGGACCTTTTGAAAGGGAATTGATTTTCTCTGCTGTAATGCCGTTTCTAACCAGGTAGGATTTGGCAAAATCTGCTCGTTCTTTGCCCAGGGCAAGGTTGGTGGCACGGCTTCCCGTATTATCCGTATGCCCAATAACGTCACAGCCTGCATCCGGAACTTTATCCAAATAGCGTGCTATTTTGGCCACTTTCTGGCGTTGCTCTAGACTAAGGTTAATGGCCGCCTCACCGGTATTAAAATAAAGCACCAACGGGTTGGCTTTAATCTCATCGTATAAGGCCTTTAGGTCCTCGTTTTCCACATTGGCTCCTTCGGAGAGGTTAAAAGTAACGGGGCCACGAAGTGTATTCCCATCAGGAATCAGATTTTCCATCAATTTACCAAAGGTGTTGGTTTGTGCAGACGATATGCCTTGTTCCACCAAATAATTTTTAACTGCTGTGGCCCGTGCAAGGCCAAGATTTGGAAATGCCGAGGGATTTTCCTCATCGCTCCTGTACAAGCCTGTAATGTTAATGACTTTAGTTTGGTTTTCTTTTAAAAAGTTGACCAAGTTGCTGATACCGCCTTTAAGGTTTTCCGTTAAAGGCACCAAAATTCCGTAGTTAGACAAGTCAAAATTAAAATTGTCATTTACGTTAAGTTCAAAATCCCCATCCGCTACCGCAAACGGAAAAGAAGTTGGATCTGGGGTTGCCACCACTGCGTCTTCCTCTATCACCTTTTCCGGTTCCGCAGCGGCCAATTGACAGTCGCTACAAAGGGAAAAATAAAGAAAAGTGCCCGTTGCAATCGTAATAATCATACCTAAGAGGTATGGAAAGTTTCTAGACATATTACTTATTCATTAGTGTTCGATGGGCAAAATATAAAAAAAATGTTAAAAGACTGTAGAATAGGTATGAAATAATTGTAAATCAATAGTTTACCAATTGTCAATATATACAGACCAACAATCATAAGGAGGATTGCCTTTTTAGGTTAACCCATTGTGCATTTTTAAAAATGTTGTCAATTGGAGTGTAGGATATAGAGATAAGAAGTAACATTTAAACTCAATGGAAAGCACGTATTCACTGTTGGAATTAAAACGTTGGCTTTTTTACCCGTTCTTGGTACCACTTTTAGTTCCTGAAAATCAACGCGCTAATTCGTTGTCTACGCAGGTAAAAATGAACAAGGGGTTTTAGCCTGGTTTTTGGAGCCACTTCAACCTCACTATAGGGTTGGTTTAACTGTTTTTGAGTCCACCCAAAACTTAGTTGTATGTTGTTGGCGCAGTTTATTGCTAAATGTACATGCACCATAAATCTTAAAGGAAACACCACTAGCCAAAGTACCATTTATACAGCTATTGGTACCAATTATACGTTAGCAACCATAGTTGCCCGTAAATTTTAGGAATTTTACTTCGAAAAATATTGCTCCCGGCAAAGTCACGGCATTGCAATACATCTCAAAATCCTGAAGTTTGAGTTAGTTAAGTTGGTTTGAAAACCGGTATTCCGTAAGGATATCGGTTTTTTGTTTTTGGAGTTCCGCTGTCGTATATTCAACAAAAACAATCATGAACAGAAGATCGTACATAAAGACAATTGGACTTGGGACCGGTGCGGCTTTACTATCACATCCTTTACGGGCCAGCAGTTTTCTTGAATCTAACATCACCTTAGGGGTACAGTTGTTTACCATTGCCAAATGGGTGGACGATGATTTAAAAAGTGCTTTGGCGCTAATTTCAGAACTTGGCTATCGCGAAGTGGAATTCTTTGGCCCCTATGATTTTAGCACCCAGTTTGCCAAAGATAGATGGAACCAGATAAAACCCATGCTCGGTATAAAAAATGATGCCTTTTATGGCTATCAAATTAAAGAGGTGAAGAACATGTTGGCGGATTATGGTCTTATCGCACCTTCCATGCATACAGATTTAGACACCTTAAGAAATGGCCTTGATCATATGCTTGATAAGGTTTCAGAGTTAAAAACAAAGTATCTGGTACTACCCGCAATACAGGGGGATAAACATAGCTTAGATCATTACAAAAGATACGCAGAAGAATTTAATGGTTTCGGAGAAAAGATGGCAGGGTACGACATACAATTTGTTTATCACAACCATGGTTATGAACATATGGTTTTGGATGGGCAGGTACCCATGGATTATTTGTTGGAAAACACGGAAAACGGTAAGGTTGCCTTTGAGTTAGATATCTTTTGGATGCAAGCGGCAGGCGCAGACCCTGTTCGTTATTTGGAAAAATATCCAGAAAAGTACAAGTTGTTGCACCTAAAAGACGCTGCCAAGCCTTTTCGGTTTTCTGGTGACGGGCAAACTTCTGACCAGTGGATGGCGGGCTTTCCATTGATGAGCGATCCAGGGGATGGGGTATATGATATCAAAGCAATTATCCAAACGGCCAAAAAAACAGGCGTAGAACACTATTATTTAGAACGTGACCTAGCGCCTGATCCCAAGGAAACTTTAAGAAATTCATACAATAACCTTAAAGCAATGGGCTAAAGCTTATAAATTAAACTTAATGCCCTGTGCCAATGGAAGTTCCGTAGTGTAGTTGATGGTATTGGTCTGGCGGCGCATATAGATTTTCCAAGCATCTGAACCACTCTCCCGACCTCCGCCGGTTTCTTTTTCACCACCAAAGGCACCGCCGATTTCCGCACCGGAGGTTCCTATGTTCACGTTGGCAATGCCACAGTCACTTCCGGCCACGGAGAGAAAACGTTCTGCCTCCCTAAGGTTGTTGGTCATTATTGCGGAGGATAATCCCTGAACCACCCCATTTTGTTGTGCGATGGCATTTTCTACGTTTCCTGAATATTTTAGTAGATAGAGTATGGGAGCAAAGGTCTCCTCCTGAACCGTTTCATAGGAATTTTCTGCCTCCACAATAGCAGGTTTTACGTAACAACCACTTTCAAAACCAGCACCGTTAAGAACCTCGCCTTCAACAAGGACCTTCCCCCCTTCCTGTACCACTTTTCTTAGGGAAGCTTCGTACATGGCCACGGCATCAGTATCAATTAGCGGCCCTACATGCATGTTTTCATCTAAAGGATTCCCAATTTTTAACTGTTTATAGGCATCAACTATGGCGTTTTTTACTCGGTCATACATAGATTCGTGCACAATTAAACGCCTTGTTGAAGTACACCGCTGACCTGCAGTGCCCACAGCGCCAAAGACAGCCCCAATGACGGTCATCTTAATGTCTGCGTCCGGGGTAACGATGATGGCATTGTTGCCTCCAAGTTCCAATAAGGATTTGCCCAAACGGGCAGCTACAGCTTGGGCAACAATTTTGCCCATTCTAATAGATCCGGTTGCGGAGACCAATGGAATATGTTGGTCCGCGGTCATCATTTCACCCACTTTATAATCGCCGTTGATCAAGCAGGAAATTCCTTCCGGAAGGTTGTTTTTTTTAAGTACATCCGCTATAATGTTTTGGCAGGCGATACCGCAAAGCGGTGTTTTTTCCGATGGTTTCCAAACACAAACATCACCACAGACCCAAGCGAGCGCGGTATTCCATGCCCAAACGGCCACAGGAAAATTAAAAGCGGAAATAATACCAACAATACCCAATGGATGGTACTGTTCGTACATACGGTGGCCCGGTCTTTCGGAATGCATGGTAAGTCCATGTAATTGCCTGGAAAGTCCTACCGCAAAATCGCAGATATCAATCATTTCTTGGACTTCTCCCAACCCTTCTTGGTATGATTTTCCCATCTCATAAGAAACCAGTTTCCCTAAAGGCTCTTTTAGCTCCCTTAGTTTTTCCCCAAATCGTCTTACGATTTCCCCTCGTTGTGGCGCAGGCAGCAGTCTCCATTCCAAAAATGCGCTGCTTGCCTTTTCCATCACCTTTGCATATTCATCTACCGTGGTTTGGGTGACCTTACCAATAAGTTGCCCATCCACTGGTGAATGTGAACTAAAGTATTCTCCTGAACCAAAGGTCTTGGAACCTGTGGATGTTCCAGGGTTTTCCAACCGTACCCCCAGTTGTTGCAGCGCACCATGAATTCCGAAGCTTTTTGCTATTTCTGACATTTTATAACTTTAAAGATGAATATTGTTGTGATTTTCACAAATTTACGAAGAATAAATTGTGATAAGAAGCATAAGAACGCCAACTAGGGCAGGAACCCCTTGAATAAAAAAGATTTTTTTGGAAACGGAGAGCCCACCATAAATCCCTGCTATGGCAACACAGCTAAGAAAGAAGAGGGCACTGTTCTGTTGCCATTCCAAATCCGTAATGAAAAGGGAGCAAACCAGACCTGCGGCCAAGAACCCATTGTAGAGGCCTTGATTTGCCGCAAGAACCTTTGTAGGCTCAAAAAGGTCTTTGGGGAATTTGCGAAATATTTTTTTGGCCTTGGTGGTCCAAGCAAACATTTCTAGGTACATAAAGTAAAAATGAAGCATTGCCACCAAACCAATAAGCAATTGCAGTGTAAACCCCATTTAACTTTCTGTTGAAATAAATCTTTCGTCTGCCGGCATTTCTGTCCCGCACTTGGCACAGGTTCTTAGTTCCTGAGAGCTATAAAAATGCTTAAAATGGGCCAAAAAATCCTTTTCAATATCGTTTAAGGTAAAATAAGCCTCGTAGAGTTTATGGTTGCAGTTGTCGCAGAACCACAAAAGCCCATCATCCACATTCATGTGATTTCGTTTGCGCTCTATGACCAGTCCAATGGAACCTTTATGACGCACCGGAGAATGGGGAATCTTGGCTGGATGTAGGTACATATCCCCAGGCCCCAATTTCATGGTTTTCTTTTGTCCATTTTCTTGAACATGTACCTCAATATGCCCTTCAAGTTGGTAGAACAGCTCCTCTGTCTCATTATAGTGATAGTCTTTTCTGGCATTGGGTCCCGCAACAATCATTACAATATAATCCCCAGCATCTTTATATAGGTTTTTATTGCCAACGGGCGGTTTTAATAAATGCCTATGTTCATCGATCCATTGGTTAAGGTTAAATGGTGGTGTAATGCCCATTGTTTTTTCTCGAAAGTTACAAAAAACAAACCCACAAGTTCAAAAAAGAAAAAGCCCATTTTCATGGGCTTTTCTTAACCAAAAATCAATTTAAAATGATAACTCAAAATACTCCAAAACAATTTAAATAGGTCCTAAATATTATTTTCTAATGAAAAGCTGCGTATAAAAAAGCTTTCCTTGGTCATTGGCCTTAATACAGATAGTGGTGTGGGTATATTGCCCTGTCAAGGTTTTTTTGTGGCTGTTACTTTTTAACCATCCGTTTAATGCCTGTTGCGGTTCAGGAAAGTTTTTGGCTACATTTTCACCTACAAATACGGCATTTGTGGCCGCTGCAACTTCTGTTGCCCTCTGCTCAAAACCACTGTGGCTTACCTTGTTTTCCCCAATCATAAAATTGGTATGTTCTTCCGCTATGGAATACACCTCAGGTTCATAGCCTAGGGCATTTAGTCCGTTGGCTATCCGGTATTCGTTTACTAAATCAAACAATTCTTGTTCTTCAACAGATATATTCAATTCCTGTAGTTGTACCTCTGCGTACAAGGCATCGGTTTCCGTACCTCCCTCACTACAACTCCACAATAAGAGAATTACAAATACAGTACATATATTTTTTATTTTCATTTTAGGGGACTCTTTTAATACGTTCTGGGGATAAAAGTAGATGAAGGAAGGTGTTGCCCAGAGTAAAACCCCTTGATTTTACAAAAACTTCGTTGACTGGTAAGCAGGCGTCATTATTGGGTCATTCGACGAACTGCACCTTTAGGAACATCGAAATTATAGGTCAGTTTATGGAAAAAAAGGCGTTTCACCGACGCATTTGGACCATTGCTCCGGGGAAAGGTATCGATAAACGGACCAACGGATAGGAATATCGATGAAAGGAGGTATTTACTGCTGTATAAAAATCTGTGTGTAATACAGGGTGCCATTGCTATCCTTTTTGATGCTAATGGCCGTGTGGGTATATGCCCCTTCAAGTGTGGATTTGTGCGGAGGACTTTTTAGCCAGCCTTCCAAGGCAAGATTAACGGTTGCATGGTTCCAAGCCACGTTCTCGCCCACTTCTTTGGCAAATGTTTCCAATACGATGCGCGATGCGCGTTGCTCAAAATTATCATGGCTAATATTTCCCCTGCCGATCATATAGTCGTTATGGCTACTGGCCTCTTGGTAGGCAGCAGCGTTATTTTGGAGCGGTGACAGGCCTAGGGATGCACGGTGTTCATTGACCTTAACCAACAATTGGGCCTCAAATTCTGGCACGCTAATACTTTCAATAGTGGATAACTCACCAACGGATTCTTGGGAGCAAGCTGTACATAGCAACATAGCTACTACAGTCAATTTTAGTAGTGAAACTGCCTTTTTCATATAGTGTTCTTTTTGGGCAGTCCAGGTAATGGATTGGGGACGGCAAAGGGTGTTCTAAATCCTTTGCACATGCATAATAATCCAATTTTTTGTAGAGGGCACTTTCTTTTTATGTTTTTCGGCAAAAAGTTGTTTTTTCCCGAAGAATGGCGCATGTTACAACGGGTCTGCCTGTGTTTGGTTTTCTGGGTCCAGTAGATTCTCTGGTGCGTCCTTAAAGACAAGGCTAAAAACAAAGGCGCCAATATCACGGACAGGCGTGTAGAAAATAGAGGCCTCTTGGGTGTCTTTACTGACAAAATCAAAGGAGGCCGTGGCCTTTTCAAAAAACAGGAGCAATGCGCCTAGGATAATGGCCACCTTTAAGGTTCCAAAGATACCGCCGGCAATTTTGTTTAAAATGCCCAGCATGGCAAAGTCGGCAATTTTTGTCAAAAGTTTTCCGGCAAAATGTACCAATAGGATAATGGCGACAAACGTGATGAGAAAAGCGGTAATCTTAATATATTTTTGGTCCCAATCCATTTGCGCTGCCATGTAGTCGCCGGCAATGTAGGAGAAGTGAATGGCACCATAAATACCTGCAATAAGGGCAACCAATGAGGCCAGTTCTACAAACAGGCCATTTTTGAGGCCCTTATATAGACCTAAGGCCAGTAAGATTCCCAGTACAATGTCTATAAAACTCATACGGTGGTTTTAAACAAATATAAGCCATAGGATTGTACCTTTGCACTATGGCAAGAGACATCATCCTAAAAGAACGCTGGCAGCTGTTGGTAGATAAATTATCTGCACAATTTGCCGATGGGGACCACCTAGAGCTGGACGCTATAATTTATCTGGTAGGGGTACAGGAACTGGGACAACTTAACCGTAAATTTAAAAAGGATGAGAAGGTTAACCTTATGCACATTGCCATTTGCAAATTATTGGAACCCTATGGGTTTTATGAGTTTGAGTTTTTTGATGACGAAGGTTGGCCCCACTACAAGGTAAAGGAAGAATTACCCCCCTTAAAGGCCGGGGAACAGTCTGTGCTTATGAAAGAAGCCTTGGTAAGCTATTTTTTGGATAAGAAGTATATTGATTAATGTCCCCTAAACCGCCCTATTACGCCGCAATCTTTACCAGTACCAAAACGGGCAACCGCAGCGGTTATGCCGCAATGGCCAAGGCCATGGAGGAGCTGGCGAAGAAGCAGCCCGGATTTTTGGGGATGGAAACCGCCCAAGAGCAGATGGGCATTACGGTAAGTTACTGGGAGAACCTGGAAGCCATGGCCCAATGGAAATCCCAAGCAGACCACCAATTTGCGCAACAACAGGGCAAAAACGTTTGGTATAGCTGGTATAAAGTAAGGATATGTAGGGTAGAAAGGGAGTACGAGTTTACACAACCATAATGCCAACAGATTGCCACACCTTCAGCTATTTTGTAAATTTGCATTAAAAATTGCCATATGATTACACCCGTCCGTTTTTCTGGTCTAGACCGGTCCAAAACCATTAAAGAGCTTTCAAAAGAAACCTTTGACCTTGTTGTCATTGGAGGGGGCATCACAGGCGGGGGCATTGCCCTGGATGCAGCTTCGCGCGGTTTAAAGGTAGCCTTATTGGAAAAGGGAGATTTTGCATCGGGCACCAGCAGCAAGTCCACCAAGTTGATACATGGTGGGCTCAGGTACCTAAAACAGTTCGATTTTTGGCTGGTAAAAGAAGTAGGTTCGGAACGTGCCATTGTGCACAAATTGGCGCCCCATTTGGTATTGCCGGAAAAAATGCTGCTTCCGCTCATTGAGGGAGGCTCTTACGGCAAGTGGCTAACCAGTATTGGGCTTAAGGTGTACGATATCTTGGCACAGGTCACCGGGGAGGACAAACGGCAGATGTTGGGCAAGAAGGAAGCGTTAAAATTAGAACCGCTGTTGCCCAAGAAAATACTCAATGGGGCCGGTTTTTATGCGGAATACCGCACAGATGATGCCCGTTTGACCATAGAGAACATCAAAACCAGTTTGGCCTATGGGGCAAAAGCCCTGAATTATGCCAAAGTCACCGATTTTTTGTATACCGATGACAAGGTGGCCGGCGTAACGGTTGAAGATCAATTGGGTGGTGAAACCTTTACCATACAAGCAAATTACGTGATTAGTGCCGCAGGACCCTGGGTAGATGAACTTAGAAGCACCAACAATTCCAAGAAGGGAAAACGCCTGCATCTTACCAAGGGGGTGCATCTGGTATTCCCCTATGAAAAACTTCCCGTAAAGCAATCTGTCTATTTTGATATCCCGGATGGGCGAATGATGTTCGCTATCCCAAGGGGAAAAGTCACCTATGTGGGCACCACGGACACCAATTATAATTTGGACAAGGATGACATCAGGACCGATCTGGCCGATGCCATTTACTTAATATCGGCCGTTAACAATATGTTTCCCGACATTGAGCTAGAGATGGAAGATATCATCTCCTCCTGGGCGGGGGTACGGCCCTTGATCCATGAAGAAGGAAAATCTGCCTCAGAACTGTCCCGTAAGGATGAAATTTTTACCTCGGATACAGGATTGATCAGTATTGCCGGAGGCAAACTTACCGGGTACCGCAAAATGGCAGAGCGGGTGGTCAATCGTATTACCAAGCAGATGGAAGAACAGGGCAAGAAGGTAAACCCTTGCATAACGGATACCATCCCGCTTTGCGGAAGCGATTTTAAAAAGTTTAAACACGTTAAAAAATACATTAAGGAAATTTACGACCGTTTGCAACCAGACGGCTTTACCGAATACGATGCCTGGTTTTTGGTGACCAATTATGGTAAGCAGACAGAGCAGATTCTTGAGCTTTACCAAGGCTTTAAGGACCAAGAGTTGTATTTGGCGATGATCCGTGCAGAACTCCAATTTGGCATTGCACATGAGATGGTGACCAACCCAATGGATTTCTTTATCCGCAGAACCGGTAGGTTGTATTTTAATATAGAAAGTGTTAGGGAATACTTAGATGCTTTGCTGTTAGATTTTAAAACCGCATTTGGGTATGATGATGCCCAGCTATTGGCCTTTAAACAACAGATGGAACATGAGCTGGAGATGCATTCCAATTTTTCATTGGAAAGGGAGCTGGTATGATCGGCATACCATGGCACTTAACCCAACCTCACCTGCCCACTAGCCACAATAGTGTTAAAACTGCCTATTTTAAAGGAAAACCCCAGAAATTCTAAGGTTTTTAATCGGGGGTTTTCCTTTTTTTTTTTTCAACTTTACACCAATCTTACTTTTTAGCGCTAAATGATGGTAAGGAAAACACTAATTATTAACTTTCAAATTTTGAGAAAATGAAAAGAATTTTTGGAGTGGTTGTATTGTTTTTAACTTTTTCGGCTAGCGTTAACGCCGGAACCAATGTCAATGAAAAAGAGGATTTACCTTTTGAATCTTGTGTGAGCATAGCAGCTAAATTGACCAAAGGTAGACCTGATCTGTTTGCATTAGCTTATAACTGGTGCATTTACGAAAGATGTGGTTGTGGAATAAAATGAATTAAAACGGGAAGGCCATTTGGTCTTCCTTTTAAAGAACTTATATGAAATTGCCTGAATACAAGATCATCTTAACTTTTTTTTTCTTAATCTCATTTAAAACTGTTTTTAGTCAAAAATCTTTAAGCATAACGTATACTATTGAGACAAAGTTTGATTTAGAAGAAATGAGGGACACTGAGGCCCAAGAAATGTCTATGATGGTTTCCGATATTATGTCGGATTTTGAATTTCAATTGATGATTGACGGTGGTGAGTCCATTTTTAAGCAATCTGAGCAATTGGTTAGAGATGATATAAACCCTCTATCGTATAAATTGGCAACAGGCTTTTGCTCTGGTAATGAGGTTTGGCACACAAAAAAAGGAGATACTATTAAAAGAGTTGCTTTACTTGACTCAAACCCTTTGACAATATTAATTTTAAATGAAGAAGTGAAATGGGAAATATTGAACAAGACTAAATATATTGGTAAGTTCAAGGTTATAAAAGCAACGACCACGAGAAAATTGGGGAGTAATTATGTTGAAAAGATTGATGTATGGTTCGCGCCAGAACTTCCTTATTCTTTTGGACCTCTAGGTTACAATGGTCTTCCTGGTCTTATCCTTGAAATGCATCGGGATAATATAGTTTATAAATTCAAAGAAGTAGAAGAAAAAAAAATTTCTATTAAATTTCCCAAAGGTTCTAAGGAAATGACTTTTGAAGATTATTACAAAATATTGGATGCTAATATGGCAGAAATTAAAAAGAGAGGTTGAAAATAAGATGAGGACCCCAATCTAACGTTTACATTGGCTTTTCAAAAATTCTAATGGCATTTTTACCTTCGTATAGAATGGCATGCGCTACGTTGATGATGGGGTCTTGGATTTTAACATTTTTCATTGGAAAGGGAGCTGGTATGATCGGCATACCATGGCACTGAACCCAACCTTACCTGCCCACTAGCCACAATAGTGTTAAAACTGCCTATTTTAAAGGAAAACCCCAGAAATTCTAAGGTTTTTAATCGGGGGTTTTCCTTTTTTTTTTTTTCATTTTTATACCAATCTTACTTTTTAGCGCTAAATGATGGTAAGGAAAACACTAATTATTAATTTAAAGATTTAATTATGAAACATTTTTTAAGTTTTCTCTCGTGTATGTTGGTTGTTATAAATTTAAACGCCAATCTAGAAAACAGTCCTGTTCTTCCAAGTGAAGACTGTGATGAATTTGCCGCTTTGGTTTTTGTTGGGACACTCCAATGAGGTAAGAGTTGTGAAGAAGCATTTGATTTGGCTCTTTGGGCAAAGAACGATTGTGAAAGTATGGAAGAGTAGGACATAATGCAATAAATAGGGATTCCTTAAAACTTCTGGGAGTCCCTATTTAAATTTTATGATTATGAAAATTAGATTTTTACTTAATACATTATTTCTTGTTAGCTTTTCAATAATTGCTCAAAAAAATAATGGAATAGTCATCTACAAAGTAGAGCAAGGGAATAAATCCGTACTAGATAATGGTAGGGTTAACTACCTTTTTGAAAATATTGACAAAAATCTTGACAGATTAGAATATCATTTGATTTTTAGTGGACAAGAATCAACTTTTGAATTAGACAAATCTTTGATTTCTGATTTTGACAATACCTTGACTCCAGCAATAATAGCTGTAGGTAAAGGCAAATATTACTACAAGAAAAACACCTTACTTCTTAACCAAAAACAGACTTTAGGGGATTTGTTTTTAATAGAATATGATTTGAACGATTTAAAATGGGAGCTAACTACAGATAGGAAGAAGATTGGGGATTTTGAATGTGTAAAAGCAATTGGTACAGCAACCGTTTTTTCAATTGAACAAACCAACAATAAAAAGGTCGTTGCATGGTTTGCTCCATCCATTAATTTACCCTTTGGGCCAAAGAAATATGTTGGCCTTCCCGGATTAATAGTCCAATTATTTGAAGATGACCTAAAATTTCAACTTTACAGCATTAAATTTGGCAATCAAAAAATCAAGGTTCCCCAAAAGGGCATTAAGATTACAGAAAAGAAACTAAACGAGTATGCTTTGAACAAGGCAAAAGAATATTTCAAATTTCAAAATTAAAACCCATCTTGTAAAAGCAAATAAGTAGGGCAGCCCCTCTTGACACTGGTTGGTTGATGTTGTTAAGGTAAAGACTCTTGGCACAAAGTTCACAATTGAAAAGGTTTTACAAGAAACATGGAGCAAGTGCAGTTGATTAAAAACATTATCTAGCTACCTAAGGATGCTACGCAATTTTAACCCTATTCATCGAGAGAATTTTTATAAAACCTATTTGTACCAAAGCAAACCTTATTTCAAGCTAGTTTGGTTTTTATTTATCCTTACCTCTAGCCAAGCGCAATACACGGTTGTTTTAAAAGGCAATATTATTGATAGCAACAGTAGAAGGCTATTCAATTCCAATATTTTGGCATTTCCGAAATCCAATAATAATAATACGAGGTTCTCTATTTCCAATAATGATGGAGCATATGCCTTAAAACTTCAACAAGGTGAAACCTACAGTATTGAGGTAAGCTATTTAGGTTACGAAAAACAGGTCTTTGAGCATACCGCCCTAAAAAACGAGACCAAAGACATCGTTCTTGTCCCAAAGACCAATGAACTTGACGAGGTAGTCTTGGAATATAAGATTCCCATTGAGGTCAAAGATGATACTATCACCTACCAAACAGACGCTTTTGTCAACGGACAAGAACGTAAGCTTCGGGAGGTGCTTAAAAAACTGCCGGGAATTGAAGTGGACCGTGAGGGCAACGTAACTTCACAGGGCAGAAAAGTAACCAAGGTGCTTGTAGAGGACAAAGTCTTTTTTACGGGCAACAGCAAACTGGCGGTCAACAATATACCCGCTGACGCAGTAGACCAGGTACAGGTATTGGACAATTACAATAAAATCGGCTTTTTAAAAGGATTGCAAGATTCTGATGACCTTGCCCTAAATATTAAACTCAAAGAAGATAAAAAGAAGTTTGCCTTTGGAGACGTTGAAGTGGGCGGCGGTGCAACAGACCGCTATATCGTTCATCCAAACTTGTTTTATTATAGCCCCAAGACCACAGTCAATTTTATAGGAGACCTAAATAATATTGGGGTCAAGTCTTTTACCTTGAGCGATTATTTGGAGTTCAATGGCGGTTTTGGCAAACTTATGGGCGACATAAGGGGTTATCTTTCACTCAGCAACGACGGTTTCGCCCAGTTTCTGGGCAACAATGATTTTACGGCAAACATTAATCGTTTTGGGGCATTCAACCTTAGGCAATCCTTTGATAAAAAAACCGATATCAACAGCTTTGTCATAGTCAATAGCAGTGATACACAGACCGAAGAGCAGACTTTAAACACCTACAACAATGACAACGCCCCTTTTGATGAGAATAGAAGGGTGACCAACAGCTTGGGCACCTTTTTTGTCTTGGGGAAATTCTCATTGGAACATGAACCCAATCGTGATACTGACCTCGCTGCAAACACTTTTGTGAAACTGACCAATAATGATAATACTGGTACTATTGGTACCCAAAGCCCAACCCAAGATAATACCTTTAATACGGTTACCGAGTTGGACGCCATAGACCTAAAACAGAACGTGGAGTATAGCAAACGTTTTTCAAAAAGCCAGACCATTAGCATAGAGACAACTTTGTCATACCAAAAAAATACACCCAATACCAATTGGGTAACTGACCAAGCCTTTTTATCCGGATTAATTCCATTACAAGATGCTGACCTTTTTGATGTGCGCCAACAAAAACGGACCCAAACTACTGCTTTTGATTTTTTATTGAAAGACTATTGGGTGCTCAACAACTTTAACCACATCTACACTACAGTAGGTGCCAATGTATTATTGGAAGACTTTACCACGGCAGAAGAACAGGTATTGGGCAATGGCGAGATAAACGATTTTTCAAACAATGGTTTTGGGAATGATTTAGATTATCGGTTGAGCGATGCTTTTTTAGGGTTGGAGTACAAGTTTTTGACGGGCATATTTACGGTCAAATCAGGACTTTTCTATCACAGCTACCAATGGAGGAATACTCAGGAGGGCAACAGGATCACGAATGCTACGTCGGCATTATTGCCAGAATTAAATGCCGAGGCCGAGTTCAATACCAGTCAGAAACTTCGTTTTAGATACCGTCAACAACTGCGTTTTCCTCGGGCAAATCGTCTTATGGGCAATTTTTTGCTCAACTCTTTTAATACGGTCTTATTGGGCAACCCAAACCTTTCTAATGAGCGGTTTCATTCTTATTCGCTCTCTTACTATAAATTTAGTCTCTTTCGTGGGTTGAATCTAAATGCAGGCATTTTTTACAACAAAAAGACACAGACCATTAAGAATACCACCCTATTGGCCGGTATAGACCAATTTGTACAGTACACCATGTTCAACGAGCCAGAAAATAGCTGGAGCGGTAATTTTAATTTCAGTAAAAAAATGGGTGCCATAAAACTAGGTGTTGAATCACGGGGAAACTATAATGAGTTTTTTCAATTGGTGAACGACAACGTTTCCAAGAATATTTCACGCTCTTTGACGCTAACGGGAAAAGTGGAAACTTTTTTTGAAAAAGCCCCAAATCTGGAAATGGGTTACACCTATCAGCCTTCAATATTCACTACGGTATCCTTTACCAATGAATTGACCAATCGTGAGCTTTTTGCCAACTTGAGTTATGATTTTTTGGAAGACTTTCAATTAAAGGCCGATTTTAGGCGGGTAGATTATCAGAACATTGCCCAAAATACCCAAAATACCTTTGATTTGGCCAATGCCTCACTGTTCTACCAAAAGGAGGATAGTCCTTGGGGTTTTGAGGTTTCGTCCACCAACCTTTTCAATACCCAATTCAAACGGCAAAATTCCTTCTCTGACTTTCTGATTAGTGATCAAACTACATTTATCATCCCCAGAATCGTACTTCTTAAAATATCCTATAAACTATAAGTGCCTTGGGCTAGTTTCAACACAAATTCTGCTTCTACCCATTTTTGAGGTTGGCAGGGGCCTAATCCAACTTCTCCGTTAACTTTTTAAAGGTCTTTTTGGGGTTTTTGCCTTCGTAGAGAATGGCATGTACCGCGTTAATAATGGGGGTCTTGGATTATTCCAATTTTTCATTGGAAAGGGAGCTGGTATGATAGGCATACCATGGCACTGAACCCAACCTCACTTGGCCACTAGCCACTATAGTGTTAAAACTGCCTATTTTCAAGGAAAACCCCAGAAATTCTAAGGTTTTTATTCGGGGGTTTTCCTTTTTTTTTTTTCAATTTTAGCGCTAATTGATAGTAAGAAAAACACTAAGTATTAACTTTAAAATTTTAGAAAATGAAAAAAGTAATTATTCCAATTTGTTTGTCGTTTATTATCCTGTTTGGGATTTCTTGTACTGAAGAGAAACAAGAATCATTGGAAGAAGTAGCGGAACTAAGTTTTATGGAGTTTACTATTCCTAAGGAATACATTTATACTCCGGAGTCCTCCAGTAAAGGAACAGCTGAGCTAGAAGTTGAAACGGTTAAGTTGACCTTTACTGACGAGAACGGTAATGAAATCATAGGATATGCTAGATTTACAATGCCATCTAATAGTGATGAACAATTGGTTAAAGCTGAATTCACTGTTAATATTATGAATGATTTACAACTGAATTCTGACTTTTGGGAGACCACTATGTCTGCTAACATAGGCTTAGCTAATAAATCAAGTTGTGTTGCTTCGTGTCATGATGAATTTACTGATGACGAAGGGAATAAGATTAAAGGAAGAGGTTGGTGTAAGGCACAATGTTGGGCTGCTGCTGTTGCTGTTGTGGTAGCGGCTATTATCGCTGCCTAGTTAAATTAGCTAATCCAAATTGTAAAAAAATTTGGATTAGCTTTTTAAAAGATTTGATATGATTATTCCCAAAGAGTTTTTACTTCTATTTTTTTGCGTTAATTCAATGATATCTCAAAAATATAAATTTGAAGGGCAAATCATTGATATACAAACAAAAGACCCCATAGCCTTTGCCAATATCTATTGTGCTAATCAGCCTACTATAGGCACTATGAGTAATTCCAGTGGACGTTTTATTTTTTGGGCGGATGCTACTTGTGACCTTACCATCTCCTTTGTAGGGTACCAAACCAAACAAATAATCCCAAAAGCAGGCAATAATATGGTAATTGCCATTGAACCGACACCTTTTGCCCTAGAAGAAGTTACCGTTGGGGCCAAGGAAATTACAGGTCGTGGACTGATACTGGAAGCAATTGAAAAGCTTAAGGAAAACCATGCGGTAGAACCCATGCACTTTGATATCTTTAATCGGGTTGTAATGTTTGATACGGATAGCACGCTACATCATATCATTGAATTTTCGGCGGAGATTTTTCAAAACAAGTTATTGGCCACGCGCTATAAAATGAATAAGTTAAGGGCAGGAGCGTACACGAACAAAGGCAGGGAAGATTTAAAGGAACACAGTTTTATGGCGTCCAAAAAACTGGATTTCGATAATATTCTTAAGTATCGTGAAGATTTTTTAAAGAGAGGAAAATCCAAAAGTTACGATTATATGCTTGAAGGTGTAACTCTTGTCAATAAAAGAAAAGTATTTAAAATTAAGTTTAGCACTGAAAAACCGAGTTATTATAGTACAGGCTATTTGTTTGTAGATAAAGAGACTAAAGCCATTGTAAAAAAAATAATCCTTGACAATAAAAATGATAAGGTACTAAACGAGGTTGGTTTTAAACAAATTGGAGCTAAATGGTACCAGAGTTATGCTTATAACTACCACCAAGGATATAAGACCAACAAAATCAACGAGCGGATTACCCTATTTACTCCAAAATTTGAAAATCAGGTACCAAGGGAAGAATTTGAGAATATTAAGATGCCAGAAAGTGTACTTGAATTCACCAATGATTTAAATGTAAGCTATTGGGATTATGAAACCTTTGTTCCATTGCCAGATTGGATTCTGGAGCAAATCAAGAAATAGCAAACGACCACTTCAGAAGAGACTCATTTTAATTAACGATTGCTGTGTCTTCCCTCAACCAAAAATAGTAGAAGTCTTAAGAATTTTTTGGTATCCTAATCCAACCTCTCCGTTAACTTTTTAAAGGTCTTTTTGGGATTTTTGCCTTCGTATAGAATGGCATGCACCGCGTTGATAATGGGGGTCTTGGATTTTTTTTCCAGTCTTGCCATTAATTGGTGCGCACTTTTGGTCGCATAATACCCTTCTGCCACCATATTCATCTCCATCATCGCACTCTGTACGGTATAGCCTTTACCGATCATATTGCCAAACATACGGTTACGGCTAAAGGTAGAATAGCCGGTGACCAACAGATCGCCCAAATAGGCAGAGTCATTAATGTTGCGCTTCATCTTATGCACCTTGCCAATAAAGCGTTTCATTTCACGGATGGCATTGCTCATCAACACGCTTTGGAAATTGTCTCCATAGCCCAGGCCATGGGCAATACCGGCCGCAAGGGCATAAATGTTCTTGAGCATGGCAGCATATTCCGTACCAATGATATCATCAGAAATCTTGGTGTTAATGTAATGGCTTTTTAAATGGTCTGCCAAAAGTTCTGCCTTAGAGGCATCTGCGCAGGCTAGGGTAAGGTAGGACAACCGTTCCAGGGCCACCTCTTCTGCATGGCAGGGCCCGGTAATCACACCAATGTTTTCAAAAGGTACATCATAGGTTTTGTGAAAATGTTCGCCCACGATCAGCCCTGTTTCTGGAACAATGCCCTTAATGGCAGAAAAAATGGTTTTATTAGCTAGGGGAACCGTCATTTTTTCCAGCTCCTTGCTGAGAAAAGCGGACGGAATGGCAAAAATCAAAAAATCGGACCCGGCGATGGCTTCGTTGATATCACAGCTAAGCTGCAGGGAGTTTACCTTTAGGTCCACGGAACTTAAATAATTGGGATTGTTCCCCTCTGCCCTTATATGGTCTATTGCGGTATTATTGCGCATGTACCAGTGTACCGTATCCAAGTTTTCGGTCAACATTTTTACGATGGCCGTGGCCCAGCTTCCTCCCCCTAAAACGGCAAATTTCAATACAGATGGCTTTTAATGGTCTACAATGCAAAGAAACATCTTTTTCTGCTGATATACCGTTGTTCGGTATAATCATTTGCCAAGGTAACACCACTAGGATAAGTAGTAATAATTTGATAAACAGCTATTTATATTTTTTGGCACGCTGCTTGTTCTGTATATGGAGAACCATAAAACCACAGCGATATGAAATCAAGAAAACTACTATTTGGAGTACTGGGAGTGGCATTGTTGGCAAGTTCTTGCTATACGGAGGTCATTGTTGAAGACGATTTTATTGTGGAATCTGCCTTTAATACCGAGCAGGTGCTGCAATCGTTTGATTTGTGGTACGTAGACATCAATGCCACAAGGGGCGCTGGCGAAATACCATTTGTACAGCGTGCGTTTACCCTTACGTTTGACAACGGCGTACTATTGGCCAACAACAATATTGTAGGTATTGGTAAAAGTGGCCGTGGGTTTGGGTTGGACGTGGGCGAGTACCGCACCCTTCCGGGCGTTGTAGAAATTAACCATGATATTGATGGATTCTGGACCTTGGACGTTTTTGCGGTAAACCAGAACACCATAGAATTGGTAGACCCCAGGTCTAACACCTCGTACCTTTTGATTGGGTACCAGCGAAGAAATTTTGATTATGATCGTGTATTCTATGATAATATCACCTATTTCTTGCAGGAGTATGATGCTTGGCAAAAAACGTTTACCAGTGCAGCCGGTGCCTTAAATGATTTTGATGAAGAGAATTTTCTTCAGTTTTTTGGGGACAACGGAGGTGTTTTTAGATCTTCTATAGACGCGCCGGGAACGCCATTGGTGAACCTTCAATGGGATTTTGAAGGCCTGTACGAAGTTTTTGACACCAATGACCCCACCCTAAAAACATTGACCCTAAACTATGATTTTCTTGGGGACGATTATTTTGAACTGTACGTGATAGATGACAGCACCATTGAGCTGTACCACGTAGCCAGCGAAACAGTCTATGAGTTTGGGGGCAGGGGCTTTATACAATTCTTAAAGTCTGATGACAAGGTGGGCAAAAAAAGGGTGAAGCACTCCAACAGAAAAATGGACGTGACAAGAAAGCGCAAGATGTAAGGTTTGGCCTTAGAGGCCGACTCTTTAAAAAAAGTTTTGGTTGGTTATTTAGTTAGTAATCGTCCTGGGGCAATATCCTCAGGGCGATTTTTTTATGTGATAAAACCCGCCCAAGCAAGCCAACCCAACGTGCTTGGTGCAAGGCTGTAAGGGTAGCTACCTAAAGTATGGCAAACATGCCTTGGGTTTAATGCTTCCACTTATCACCTAGGCATCTAGAACCCCCACTAATTAAAGCGAAGCGATGGTGTTTTTTGGTATTTGGAAACTACCTAGCAGCTCTTCCCCGGTAACCGAGCACCGCAATTGTGGCTTCCCCGTCCCATAGTTGGGTTATGGGATGGGCAGCAGTACGGGATAATGATTAGAAAGCCTGCATTTCAAGGCAAGAAAAACGTGGAATCCCTAAAAATCCGTATTAATTCGGGATGTTGGGGCAATAGTTCTATTTTTGCCAGCTTCAAAGAGCACCACATGCGCAAATACCTGAACCTGTTCAATTTTAAACAAAAAGTAGACTATAAAACCGAAGTGCTATCTGGGCTCACCGTGGCCTTGGCCTTGGTGCCAGAGGCCATTGCCTTTGCCCTAATCCCAGATTTTTCCCCACTTACAGGTTTGTACGCTGCATTTATACTATGTCTGGTCACGGCCATTTTGGGTGGGAGGCCAGGGATGATTTCCGGGGCTACCGGTGCTGTTGCCGCCATTTTTATTGGTATGACCCTAGAATTAAAAGAAGCTTTTCCGGACATCACCACCCAGGGGATTTTGAACTATGTTTTTGCCGTGGTGATCGTGGCCGGTGTCATCCAAATTTTGGCCGGTGTCCTACGATTGGGGAAGTTTATTAGACTGGTGCCACAACCCGTTATTTTTGGCTTTGTCAACGGATTGGCCATTATTATTTTTATGGCGCAGTTTAAAACCTTCTATGTCCGTGGAACGGAGGATTTGATTCCACAAACACCGCTAATGATCATGGGTAGCTTAGTGCTATTGACCATGTTGATTATTTGGGGACTTCCAAAACTCACCAAGGCCATACCATCTTCCTTGGTGGCCATCTTAGTGGTATCTGCCTTGGTCTTGGGCTTTGACATTGATACCATTACCGTAAAGGACACTATGGAGGAGGGGCAGACCATTGCTGGTGGCTTCCCGCCAATTTCCATTCCCAACATTCCGTTGAACCTGGCCAGTTTAAAAATAGTGCTGCCCTATGCGGCAATCGTGGCAGGGGTGGGGCTCATAGAAAGTTTACTTACCTTAAATATTATTGATGAAATCACCGAAACCAGGGGCAGGAGCAACAAAGAGTGCGTAGCGCAGGGAACGGCCAATATTCTGTCCGGGTTTTTATCCGGTATGGGCGGTTGCGCCATGATCGGCCAAAGTTTGATCAACACCTCCTCTGGAGCAAGGGCCAGGCTTTCCGGTATTACCGCGGCCGTAATGCTCTTGGTCTTCATTATGTTTGGCAGCAGCTTAATTGAACGTTTGCCCATGGCCGCCTTGATTGGATTAATGTTTATGGTAGCTATAGGCACCTTTGAATGGGCCAGTTTTAAAACCTTTCGCAAAATGCCAAACTCAGACGTTATTGTCATGATATTGGTGACCTTGATAACGGCCATTACCCATAATTTGGCCATTGCCGTTTTATTGGGGGTGGTCATTTCTGCATTGGCCTATTCCTGGGAAAATGCCAAACGTATCCGCGCCAGAAAGTATGTTGATCAAGACGGGATAAAACATTACGAAATTTACGGCCCCCTCTTTTTTGGTTCAACCACCTTGTTTGCGGAAAAGTTTGATGTTCAAAACGACCCCGAAGAGGTGATCGTTGATTTTCAAGAAAGCCGTGTTGCAGATATGTCCGGTATTGAGGCCCTGAACAAGCTTACCGAAAGGTACCGAAAAGCCGGCAAGAAAATCCACCTGAGGCATTTGAGCAAGGACTGCATCCTACTGTTAGAAAATGCAAAAGACATCATTGAGGTCAATGTTTTGGAAGACCCAACCTATAAAGTGGTAACAGACAAGGTTAGGGGTAAAACGTAGTATAGCTATTTAAAAAGCATATAGATTCCAAAGAGTATCGCGCCCAAGATTAAAAGTGCTACTAAGGACATGGTAATATCGTGCAGACGATCCGCTTTTGCCTGTTTCATGATTTTGTCCCGGATTTTCTTTTGTTCAAAAGGGGTCAGCTCTTTAAATTCTAGTTCGGCTTGCCGAACGTAACCGATATATGATTCTTTTATTTCTTTATGACTCCGTCGTTTTCTTAACAGACTTCGGTTGTATTTAACGACTAACATTGGTTGACTAGCTGACCCCATAATCTTTCCCTTTACTTATGGGTAGTAAAACCGGTAATTTTGTTACAACCTTAGGGACTACACCTTAGTTGTCTCTTGTTTTTCCGAGAAAAACATTCACATTTGGGTTTTGGGGGTTTCCATTGCTCCTTCGCATCACCACGATCTGGCCGGTATGGTATATGCAGTCCGATAGCATTCCGTTTACCATATTCCAATACGGAAATTCCGTTTGCTTTTCTCCACGTTGAAAGGTTACGTTAAATTCCCCTATTTCCTCAGCGGTTTTACCTTTGAGGAGTTTGCTGGCAGCATCTAGATGTTGTAAGGTTTTAGAACGTAATTCCTCAAAACGGTAGATGGAAAAATCTTTGGGGCGAATACTGGGTTCCCCTTTGGGCGATTCCAGTATCATTTCAGACATTCCGTAGATATGTTGTAGGGTTTCTAAAATGGAACGTGCATTTATAGAGGGTTTATATTCTAAATCCGATGCTGTGAGGCCTTCTGTAGCCCAATAATACCGATAGCCCAAACCGTCGATCATTCGCCCAACGATGTTGCCGGAACCATAATCTTGTGGATAATCAGGAATTTGGCGATAGGGTAGTTCCATGTTTTGGGCTTGTAGATTCCATGATGCCAACAGGCAACAGAGTCCTATGAATTTTAACATTGATGTAAGGTTTCGATAGAATGCTATTCTTTTCTAAGGCTCCAAATTTCATATAACGGCACACCTTTACTGCTAAATCCAGAATGGTGCCAGTCGCCATCTATTAATTCAAAAGTAAAGGGTAGACTTGCCCCAACCCGGGAATCATCTCTGGAAAAGAATTCGATAGTTTCCGTGTATTTGCCATCAACTGTGGTGTAGGTACCTCCACCGGTTCCTTTAAACTCTTTTGTTTCTGTGTTGTAAGCGATCCATTGAAAACGGGTGCCAGATAGTATTTTCATGGTTTTTCTTGGCCGGTTGGTATCCCTGGCCTGAATTTCTCCATCCCGTTTTCTCCCGGACATGAGCCATGCCCCCTGCAAGGCACCGGGTGTTCCATCATCCACTCGTTTCCAAAGTATCTTTTGGCCAATGATGCTTAAGGTATCATCGGTCAGGGAAATTTCAAAACTGTTGGTGTTGCCTACATGTTCAGGATATTCAGAATCAAATTCCACCTTTTCCGTCATTTTTGAACCCTCCAAGCTCCAATATCCGCCGTTTGTAGCTAAAAAAGCCCCAGTTACTGCACTGTATTGCGTGGCCACTTGGTATCCATCGGCAAAAATCAAGACACTTTTCATTGGTTTTCCGTTCTCCGAATATTCCGCTTGCCAAGCACCAAGCAAGGATTGACTTCTAACCGAACCAGCACTGATGATTGCAAAACATAGGAGGAGATTTTTCAACATAGATTTTATTTTTATAAGTTCTTTGAAAACATAAAAGCGTTACATATCCTATGACAGGATGGTAACGCTTTCTATGCTGGTACAGCGAACACTTTTACAACGTTCTTAAGTATTCCGCTAAGTCACGTGCTTCTGCCTCTGTTAAGTTTTGATTTAACATTATGGCATTGTTATACTCTTTAAGTAGCGCTTTGGCTATAGGGTCTTCCTTTAACATTCCGTCAGGATTGAGAATCATGTTCATGACCCATTCCGGACTTCTACGCTCGTACACTCCCGCCATTGCCGGTCCAATCATCCGCTGGTTGGGCATATGGCAAGCCGTACAAATAGCATTGAATTTAGCCTCACCGCGTGCCGCCATCTCCGTATCAATTTCATCGGCAAAATCCACATTTTTAATAGGTCCTATGCCTTTATTGTTGAGGTCTATTGGGACACCTTCATTTTCAGTGACCGTTTTTTCCGTTTTTTTGGTTCTGTTGACTTCAAAACCAGATTTCTTTTCTTCTTTTTTACCGCCACAACTCGCTATAAAAGCCCCTAGGGCCATGCACAATACTATTTTTTTCATAAGTCATCAATTGAACCCCTAAGATAAATAAAAGTTAGATGTATTGGCAACGCTATATGGCATAATACCGCTTGGTTTACGTATACGATGAAGTTTTTGACCATATCGTTTCCGGCAATATGGCCCACAAGAAACCTACGAGTCTGCAAAACACCAGAAAAGGGACCTGTCCATTTTTCCAAAATATGTGACGTCCTTAAAAACTAATGGCGAAATTCAAGAAAAAGGTACGCCCAAACCCGTACCAATATCTAGGCGCAAAAGAAGGGTCGTTCCTAAGGTTGTCTTGCTGTAATTGGCCAAAGTTTCCGTTCCTGCTCTGTTCAAATCCGCCCGTTCTAAAGCTGGTATCAAAAAGATTATTGATACTTGCAAAAATGCTGATGTATCTCCCGTCTTTAAGCCATGATTTGCCACCTACAAGATTTAAAAGATAAAAACTGTCCAAGGGTCGTTGTTGTAACAATTTGGCCACATTGTCTGGCGTGGCCTCTGGAAAACGCGCTCCCGTTTCTGGGTTTAGAAAAAAGCTTTGCGTTCTGGTAATGGTAGAGATATTGGCGTAATTGTCCGTTAGATAGTTTGCCGTGCCGGCAATCCACCAGTATTTGGGGTCGCGGTATTCCACGCCCAGTGCATAGGCCTGCTGTGGCCCCTGTGCCAACCGTAACCCTTTAATGTTTGCAGCGCCCAAATCAATACTTCCCTCTAGGTTAATAAGGTCCTCTTCTGCACCTGCGGTATCAAAATTTATGGATACATTGGGGTTACTGGCAAAAACGTAGCTCCCTAAATTACCCACAAAGGAAAGCTTTACCGTGGCCGAAGCTTGATATTCCAGGCCCAGTTCCACCCCCTTATGGAGCTGGTCCAATTGGGTAAGGACCTCTTGCACAAAGTCTGAGCCTACCCCTGCGTCCACAAAAAAGAAATTTACGTCCGTACCGTTTTGGAAACGGGTATAAAATCCCGTTACCCTGGCCGTAAGGTCTGGCAACCTTAAAAAGTAGTTGAGGTCTACGGAGGTGACGGTTTCGCTTTGTACATTTTGCACGATATCGTTGTTTTCCCTAGGGTTAATAAACGTATTTTGGGATAAGGGCGGCCGCTGCAGGTATGCAAAATGGGCCCGTATGGCATGCCTCCCGCTAAGGGAATAGGTGCCACCTGTTTTAAGGCCAAGGGTATTGAACTGTAGCAATCTCCCCTTTCCCAAAGAATTGTCCAGATAGCGTTGGTTCTGGAATATCCCTTCCCGTTGGTATTGGGTCCGGGCATAGTTTACGGCGGTAAAGGCATTCCATCTATCCGTATTATAGGATAGTTGTGCAAAAGCATCCACATCACTGGCCCTTAGGTTATAGTGGTAATTGAACGTATCTCCCTCCAATTTGTTCAGGGAACCGGATATATCGTTCCTGGTATCGGAAAAAGGGTCTATGTCCTCATGGAACTGGGCACCCAGTAAGTCCTTTATTTCTGCAAAATTCTTAGAGAGCAGGCTTCGGTACGCCACTCCTAGGTCAAGCTGTGTTTTTGGTGATATGGTAAGGTTGGCCGTGGAATTGATGTGCAGCAGTTTGTCTTGGTTAACATCATCACTTACTAGATAAGCGGCTTTTTCCTGATTTTGGTTGGCCGTGTACAGCTGTTGCCAGTTGATCTGTGGATTGGCCCTAAAACCCTCACGTGCCAAATTTGCGTTGGTAAAATCTGCCCCAATGGAGTTATTGATGTAAAAACTTGGCAAATATCTAAAATAGGTAGGGTCTGGGTTTGGGGCATTAAAATAGCCCAATCTACTTCTACTATTTTGTCCAAATTGGTATGCCATTCCGGAGGTTATGCTCCATGTATCGCCCTTAAAAAAATGGTTTACCATAAACAAAGGCTCAAAAACCTCTCGTTCCCTTGCGTTTCTGATGCCGCCTTCTTGCCGGCCCCAAGAGGGGTTATAGCGTTTTCCGGCCAATGCCACCACCTCCTCCGTAACCGCAGAGGACCTCCCTCTCCTATTTCGTGCCAGTATCGCAGTAGCATTAAGGGTGTGGGCATCGGTCAATTGATATTCCAAGGAACCGTAAAGGGAATAGGCATCATATAAGGTGCCATTGATGTACCCTTGGTTGGCCCATCTTCTGGAGGCGGATAGTGTATAGGCCAACCCTTGTTTGGAGAGTGCCGAGGTATGGGTTGCCATAAGCCTAGCTGCGTAAGTGCGGTTGGAGAAGGAGCTGGAAATGCGGGTGCCGGAGCGCAGACCAGAAGGCCTCAAATCTATATTGGTAGTGCCAAGGATTCCTCCAAACCCATAGCTAGAAGCCTCTAGGCCATTGCTAAATTCTTGGTTTCTGATTACGTCATTTAGTCCGCCCCAGTTGTTCCACTGGGGCCTACCGTCAAAAAACTTGTTCATGCGCATGCCGTTAATGAGCACTTGTCCATTTCTGGAATCGTAGCCTTTAACCCTAAAGAAAGCCTGCCCAAAATCAAAGGCAGCACGGTTTAAAAAGACATCACGGGTTGCCTGTAGCAGTCCTGCCGATACGGAGGTGGATTCGCTGTCGTCGGACAGGTCCCCATCGGTAAGGGTGATGAGGTTATCCGTTTTCTCAAAAGTGATATCTTTTTCCAAGACAATGGTTTCCAAGGCTATGAAGCTGGATGTGGTGGAGGGCTCAATGGGAATCCGTTGGGTGATATAGTCCTGTTTGGAAAGGTTGAGGATGATAACGCTTTTCACTTGGGCAGAGAGTTGGAAATCCCCTAAGGAATCGGTAAAGGTAGAGGAATTGGTTGCCTCAATACCAACGAGGACGTCAGGTATCGGGTTACCAAAACCATCAACCACCTTTCCTGTAATGGTCTGGGCGTTTTGTCCAACGAGTGATAAGGAAAAGAGCACAAGGAATGCCCTTATAAAAAAAACCATGGTTAGTGATTATACCTACAAAGTAAGAAAAAATACAAAAAGATATGTTTTTGGTGGAATAAGCCGATTTTCTGTTTTAATTTGATGGCCATGGAGCGCATCACGCCAATCTTATTGCTATTGTCTGGGCTATGTTTTGGCCAATCCTCGGATAAGTATCAGGTGCGAACGGTAGCGTTTTACAATGTGGAAAACCTCTTCGACACTAAAAATGATACCTTAATCTTTGACGATGACCGAACCCCAGAAGGTGCCTACCGTTGGGATGCCTCCAGGTTTCAACAAAAAATAGAACGCATTACTGGCGTCATTTCGGCCATTGGGAAAGAAGTCACCAAAAACGCTCCAGATATCGTAGGACTCTGTGAGCTAGAAAATAGGGAAGTAATCCAAGCTATGGTTTCCCACCCCAACCTAAAAGATAAAAATTATGGTATTGTGCATTTTGATTCCCCCGATGAACGAGGCATAGATGTGGCCTTACTGTATAAAAAGGATGTATTTATACCTGATACCTTTAAGAAGCATCGTTTGTTGCTTTTTGATGAAGAGGGCTTTATAAACTATACCCGTGACCAGTTGGTAGTCTCTGGACTTTTGGACGGACAACGGCTTTTTTTTATGGTAAATCACTGGCCGTCCAGAAGTGGTGGTGAAGCTAGAAGCAGGCCCAATCGCATTAAGGCGGCGGAGTTAAATAAACGCATATTGGATTCTATCCGGCGTTTTGAACCGGATGCCCGTATTATCAGTATGGGCGATTTTAATGATGACCCAAGGGACGTGAGTTTTAAAAAAGTGCTGAAAACCAAAGGAAAGGTACAGCAGTTAGACAGTACCAGCCTTTTTAACCCTATGGAAAAATTATACAAAAAAGGGGTGGGTTCACTAGCCTACAGGGACAAGTGGAACCTGTTTGACCAGTTTTATATGACGGCAAACCTGGTGTTGGATACCAAAGGGAAATACCATTTTTGGAAGGCCGGTGTGTACGCGCCCAAATATCTTAAAAATCCATCTGGTCGTTATAAGGGTTATCCGTTCCGCACCTATGTGGGGACCACCTATCAAGGCGGTTACGCAGACCATTTTCCGGTGTATATGTACTTAATCAGAAAGGCCGTGCCAGTTGTTTCTGAAAGACGGCGGTGATGAGGTCTTATGATTTCACTTTTTAAGCCAAATTTGTGGTTAAAAATGGGCTTTTTTCCCCTTAACCTTCTGAAGTAGGCAGAGGTATGGCCAAGGAAACTAGTTTTAATTACTGATGATGATGGCAATACCCACTTCTTAAGCTGTGGGATTATACCTTCCTCCGGACGCGGGAATTAGCTTAGACTTGCAAATTCCTCCATTTCTAGTATAGAACAACAAAGGGCCTTAACACAAGAGTGAAATTCGCCTTTTGGGGTAGGGAGCTTTTTACAACCATTGTCCCCATGGAATTCTTAAGAGTATCAATAAAAGTCCCAAACCATAAAAAATGGCGATACTCTTAAACTTTGCGGTATCCTCTGTTTTCTTTTTATGACGGGACCACCCTATAGTGATCAAAGCAATGGCAATGATATTGGTAAAAGGATGTTCTACTGCCAATAAGCGCGCAGCAGCGTTCATGCCCCCCATGCCCAAGGTTTGGATGGCCTTGAGGCCATTGGCGGAAATAAAAAAGACGGCAAGACCAATTAAGAGCTGGATATGGCTAAGAATCAAAGCAAACAAACTCACCCTTAAGTCCTTATCAAACCGAAATTCCCGTTTGCCCAACCACCCGCTAACCGCATTCACTACGGCAAGTAGGAGAATAAGCAAAACAACATATGCAAAATAGGAGTGTAGGTTTTTTACGATTTCCATAGTGTTTGTTTTAAGCTTTAAAAATAGTGATTTTAGGGCATAAAAAAACCCCTGCGACTGCAGGGGTTTTGTAATTATTAAGGAAGCTATCTTTAGAAGCTATATCTAAGTCCAACTTGCATTTGCCATCTTGAAGAATTCAATCCTGCGTCATCAATAACATTCCTGTTTTCGTCTGCTCTATCATTAAAAGTATATGTTGGAGTAGTTCCATCTGCTTCAAATCCTCTAAAACTCAATAACTGTGCTTGATTAAAGTTTGTAAATGTTCTCACTCCCCATTCTTTGTTCAAAAGGTTGGTAAAGTTAAAGATATCAGCAGTTAACTCAAATTTATGAGTAGTATTCCCCCCAAAATTAAAACGGAATTCCTGAGCGAATTTTAAATCTACTATATGGAACCAATCTGAGCGACTTGCATTCCTTTCAGCAAACTGTCCTCTTCTTGTTCTTAGGTAATCATCACCTTCTATAAAAGCATCAAATGCTTGCCACTGCTCTGCAGCAGATGTAATAATAGCTCCGGTATTGCGATCAGTTATGTCTACAAAATTAGCTTCTGCTTCGGTAGCCGGAATAAATGGCAAAGCTGTAGCAAAACCACCAGTATCATCTAATAAACCATCCCCTACTACTACGTAACTAAAAGGACTACCAGCTGCACCTTCATAGAATAGACCTATTCTTGTTCTTACTTTATCCGTCCATTTGAACTCCACGGTTGAATTGGCAATAATCCTACTTCCAGGAGAAAAATCAGATCTAGAAAGGTCAGGCCTGTTAGAACCATTGACCGATTCTAAATTTTGCCATTGTGAACTATTCTGTGATGAAGTAGCATCAAATAGGGCGTCAGAATCTCCATAAGAATAGGTAGCCGAAGTTCTAATATCAACTTTTTCTGAAAAAATATTTTTGGTCAAAGTACCGCTTACATTATAGGAACTTCCCGCTCCTGTATTGTAACCCAAAAGGATAAGATTATAGGTGTCGTCAATAATTTCATTTCCATAATTGGGTCTTGAACCTGCTCCCGTAGTTGTAAACTGAGGCCCTGCTAAATTCAAGTTCTCGTACGCTACTGCTGTTATATTGTCATTCCAAAGAAAATCTGCGGAAAACACGAATCCAGCAGGAAGTTTTTGGTCAATAGCAATATTAGCTTTAAATGTTTGAGGCAGTTTAAAATCTTCCTCAAATAAATCAACATTTCCACCAAGCGCACCAGTACCAGGAGCTGGATCAGCAAACTGTGCCGTAACATCAGGATTAAACGCAACACTTCGATCTCTTATATCCAACCTACCTGAAGTTATTCCATTGTTATTGTATGCGCCACCTGGCCAGACCAATGGAAGTCTGGAAGTAAATACTCCTAAACCACCTCTTAATTGCGTTGACCTATCACCTTTAACATCCCAATTAAATCCTACACGTGGAGAAAAATGAGCCGTTGCGTTTATTCCTTGACCAACACGCGCTCCTCTGAGATTTTTTCCATTAGCCTCAAGTAATGCGACACCTCTTGTGTTGAAATCTTCATTTTCTGCACCGTCTGCCCAGTAAGGAATATCTACCCTTACACCCATGGTAAATTTAAAATCATCCGTTATATTGACTTGGTCTTGCACATATAAACCAAATTGAAAAATATCGAATTCGGCAGCACCTTGGGAATCGTCACCAAAACCACCTAGAAGCGAATAGCCGTAACGGTATCTGTTAGCTGGTTCTTCATTAATAAAGTCAGAAAGACTATCGAATCTGTAATAACCAAAATTACGTCCAAAGAACACGTTTTTTACAGATGAAAATTCGTTGTTTGTACCTATGGTTATGTTGTGCGCTCCTGAGTAAATTTCAAAATTATTTGTTAGGGTAAGGACACTCTGTTCCAGCAAATTTGCGGTAGAGAAAGGTTCAGAACCAAAAAAGATTCTATCATTTGTATCTCTATCGTTTATTTCAACCGCAGGAAAAGGTGTTCCCAATATTTCTCTATCGTCATTGACGGTCGTGTAGCCTATCACTAAATTATTAGCCATATTATCCCCAATCTGGGAATTCAACTCCAAAGCTGTTGAATTTGTGATAGATGTGAAATCCCTCCCATTGTTAAAAAAGCCAATTCGTCCTTGATTTGAAGAGCCAGGGTCAATTTCTACTGCCCTCACATAACTATGCTTTAAAGACAATTTATTACTTTCATTGATGTTCCAGTCAATTTTGGCAATCAACTTGTCACTTGTTAATGAAGAGGTATTATTGTCAAAAGTGCCGGGATCATAACCGTATCTACTATTTAAAACGCCTGTCAATTGATCTAAATCGGCAGCTGTTGCTTGCCCTCTGTATGTTCCAATGTCAAAAGGTTGTGGCGTTTCATTGTTCTGTCTTTCGTAATTAACGAAATAGAAGAGTTTATCTTCTTTGATTGCTCCACCTACTCTTACCCCATACGTTTGGGCGGTAAAATCTGCTAAAGGAGTTCTTTCGTTATCACCTGCTATACCCACAGGCGTTTTTCCTGCTAAACTTTGGTCTCTGTAAAAACCGTAAACAGAACCCTGTGTAGTATTTGTTCCAGATTTTGTTATGGCATTTATACTACCTCCTGCAAAACCAGACTGTTTTACATCAAAAGGGGCTACGTTAATTTGGAAAGATTCAATAGCATCCAGAGAGATTGGACTAACACCGGTTTGACCTCCATTGGTGCCTGAAGCGGCGAGACCAAAAACATCATTGTTTACGGCACCATCGATATAGATAGCATTAAACCTATTATTTTGACCAGCAATAGAAACTACGTTATCCCCTGTTACCCTAGCTTGTGGGGTTAATCTCGCGAAATCGGAGATGTCCCTTGATATTGTTGGTAAAGAGTTAACTTGACGTTGACTAACATTAGTTTCAGCACCGGTTTTACCAGCATCAAATACGCCGTTTGATTGGGCTACAACAATTACTTCGTCAAGTGCATTCGCTTGCTCTCCTAATTCAGCACTTATTCTGCGAGAATCACCAAGCTGAAGGTAAATGTTATCACTTTCGAAATTTTCGAAACCAACATAGGAAATAGTCACTGTGTACGGACCACCTGTACGCATACCGGCTATACGGTAGAAACCATCAAAATCCGTTGCGGCACCATAGGTAGTTCCTGAGGGCGTGTGAACAGCAACGACGCTTGCTCCCGGCAAAGGCTCACCTGTATTATCAGTTACTTTACCTCCAATTGCAGAAGTGGTAACCCCTTGTGAAAAAGCCATTGCAGAAACAAGGATTGCAATGACCGATAAATAGATTTTTTTCATGTTCTAGAGTGTTTGAATTGTTCGGCAAAAGTCATATTTTACTTAAACAGAAAGGTTAAGTAAAGGTTAAGAATGAATTTCAAGAGACAATTCAGAACTCTTATAAATTGAGCATTTACAAGGGTTTACATCTATAGTTAAATTAAGGGAGCTTTAATTATTTCTTAAAATATTGTAAAAGCCTCATAGTAGAGCTATCATGTTTGCTGATTTCAGAATTTTCAATGTCAGACAGGGTTTTTTTGGCAAGTTGCTTGCCCAATTCTACCCCCCATTGGTCATAGCTAAAAATATTCCAGAGTACCCCTTGGACAAATATTTTGTGTTCATATAACGCAATGAGTGATCCTAAAGATTTAGGTGTTAACCGATCAATGAGTAAGGTGTTTGTGGGCTTATTCCCTTCAAATACTTTGAAAGGTACCAATGCGTTTACTTCTTTCTCAGATTTTCCTGATTCCTTGAATTCGGCAATCACCTCTTGTTGCGTTTTACCGTTCATAAGGGCTTCTGTCTGGGCAAAAAAGTTGGCCATGAGTTTGTTGTGGTGATCACTATCCCCGTGGAGTGAGTTTTTAAACCCAATAAAATCGCTAGGAATCAACTTGGTGCCCTGGTGTATCAACTGAAAAAAGGCGTGCTGGGAATTGGTGCCAGGTTCTCCCCAGATAATGGTGCCTGTTTGGTAAGGGGTAATTTTACCGTTACGATCCACACTTTTACCGTTGCTCTCCATAATACCTTGCTGTAAATAGGCTGAAAAACGCCCCAAGTACTGGGTATAAGGGATGATGGCCTCGGTTTCCGCACCATAAAAATTGTTGTACCAAACACTGATCAAAGCTAGTACAACAGGAATGTTCCCAGAAAAATCGGTTTCCTTAAAATGGGTGTCCATCTCATTGGCGCCTTGTAAAAGTTGGTCGTACTTTTCAAACCCAATGGCCAAGGCAATGGTAAGGCCTACCGCACTCCAAAGGGAAAAACGGCCGCCTACCCAATCCCACATCGGAAAAACATGGGAATCGCTAATGCCAAATTCGGCAATTTTTTCCGTGTTGGTGGAAACAGCGGCAAAGTGCTTGGCAATATCTTGCTGGGTTGCATGTTGTAAGAACCATTTTTTAATGGTGGTGGCATTGCTGAGCGTTTCTTGGGTGGTAAAGGTTTTGGAAACCACTACAAATAAGGTAGTTTCTGGATTCAGTTCCTTTAGGGTTTCATGTACATGGTCACCATCTACATTGCTCACAAAGTGGGTCCTTAAGTGATTTTTGTAAAACTTCAAGGATTCCACTACCATGGCAGGACCTAGATCGGAACCACCAATGCCTATGTTGACCACATCTGTAAAGGCTTTGCCCGTAAACCCTGTTTTGGTTCCGGAAATAATGGCATCTGTGAAGCTTTTAATATCTTTTTTTACGGCATAAACCTCGTCCACCACGTTGCTACCGCCCAACATGATGCGGTCTGTTTTTTTTGCACGCAGAGCGGTATGTAAGACTGCACGCCCTTCTGTCTCATTTATGGGTTCACCTTTAAAATAGGAAGAAATGGCTTGCTGCAGGCCTACCTCTTGGGCGAGTTCCTGCAAGAGTGAAAAGGTTTCTGTTGTAATTCTGTTTTTGGAAAAATCCACTAAAAAGTCTTTCCATTGTATGCTAAATGTCCTACCCCTATCTGCATCTTCTGCAAACAGGTCTTTTAAGTGTATTTCTTTGGTTGTTTTAAAATGTGCCTCTAGTTTGGGCCATGCTTTGGTAGTGGTTGGGTCTATTTTAGGTAAGCTCATATTATGGGTTCATGGTTACAAGGTCCTCTTGGACCGGTTCTTCAAGAATTGGATACGGGATACAATCCAATTGTGCTTTTAATGGGTTGATGTAGGCAAAATAATCTGGCCTTAACGTTTCGTGCAAGGGTTCTGCCCTAGGTAATTCTTCCCGCAATGGGTCCACTTGTCTACCGTTTTTCCAAAACCTATAACATACGTGGGGACCTCCCGTATTACCGGTCATTCCAACCCATCCAATAACATCTCCCTGACGCACAAACTCCCCTTTTTTTACCTTTTGCTTTTTCATATGAAGGTATTGGGTGCTGTAGGTCTCATTGTGCCTAATTTTAACGTACCGCCCATTACCGCCCCTTCGGGTAGATTCGGTAACGGTGCCATCGGCAGTCGCCAAAATGGGTGTTCCAATAGGGGCCGCATAATCCGTTCCCTTATGTGGCCTTACTTTGTACCCATAATATTTTATCCGTCTTTTTAGGTTGTAGCGTGAGGACAAGCGACCAAACTCCACGGGCATTCTTAGAAAAGTGCGTCTTAAATTATTGGCCTTTTCGTCATAGTAGTCCGTTAGACTTTTTAAGGAATCATTTTCATAGGCAAAGGCGTATATGGGTTTGCCATTATGTTCAAAAAAAGCGGTTTTAATGTCTTCCACCCCGGCATAAATGGAGTCATTGATGTATTTTTCCTTGAAAATCACCTTGAATTTATCATTTTTCTGCAACCGGGAAAAATCGATGGTCCAAGCATAGATTTGTGCCAAATTATGGGTAACCGCGTAATCCACCCCTAAAGAGTCCATATCTACGGACAGGGAGTTTTTAATAATACCTGCAACCTCCCGTTCCACATAGGTCACTTGTTTTTTGCCCGTATAGGCCCGCACAGAATCCCTTAGGTCTACAACGGTGTAATTGATGCGGTCATTTTCATAGATAAAAACTTCTGCCCGTTCCAGCGAATCTTTAGAGGTCAATAGCAGATAGGGCTTCCCTATTTTAATCCGTTTAACATCAAAAGTATCCTTATATTCCGTGGCTATTTTTACAATTTTGGGGTAGTCTACATGATTTTTGAGTAGCAGCTCTCCAAAACTATCCCCATTTTTGATAGTATCCCGCAGTACACCAAAGTCTTCTAGGTTAAAACCGTATTCCGTGCTAATGGGCTTCTCCATACTTATGGACTTGGTCTGCTCCACAATTTGCGTTGGTTTTTCTTTGCAAGCTCCCCATACAAACATCAAAACAAGTAATACCCCAATGTTCTTCATTTTTTTCTATACCTTTTTTGGATTAAAAATATGGCTTACCCATTCCTTGCCCCATTCTTCCTGCTCCTTCTTGGAGTGCAAAGTTGGGAAAAATATTATTTTCTGAAAACTTGGGGGTAAGTACTGTTTCCAGTTGGTTCCTCCGGTAGCGTTAACAGCTGTTTTATCCTTAGCCAAATACCTGTAGGCAGACCCCATGTGCATTAAGGGCCAATTGACATTGGCATTGAGGTCCAGCTCTTTTAAGGTTTTGATCAGTATGGGATTTTGTTGAGCCTGTTTTGGCAAGCCGTCGTATTTATCTGCAATGGTACGGCCCTTTACCTGATTTGCAATCCTAAGCAGTCTTGGGGTATACCTTTGTTCAAATTGTTTTAGGGTAAGGGTTTTTTCCCCTGTTTTGACGTCCGTTGCCCCTTTTTTCCAATATACATGCTCAAAAAGTTCTTCTATTGGGGTGTTGGCAGAAACGATATCCCTTTCCGTATGGTGCACCAGGTGTTGTAAAGGGCAGGCGTATATTTCAATCATTCGGTATTGAACGGATTGAAATCCGCTTGCGGGCAACAAGGCCATCCGATACCTCAAGAATTGTTCCCGTTGCATTCCGTTGATCATGATGCCAAATGATGAGGTCAGGGCTTTAAAATACCCATTGATACGTTCTGATCGTTGAATAAAAAAATCCACATCGTTAGTGTTGTCCTCTACCAATTGCTTTTGTTCATGCAGGATAAGCTTAAAGTACAGCTCCGTTATTTGGTGGTACATGATAAAAATTTCCTCGTCCGGGAAGTGGGTCCTGGGCACCTGCAGACTTAATAAGGTGTCTAAATGGATGTAATCCCAGTAGGTAAGGTAACGTTGGTAAAGGAGGCCGTCCAGGTAAGCACTAAGGTCTTGCCCAGAATCTTTAAATTTTTCTTCAAGCTTGTTGATTTGGGAGGCAATCTGCTCGTCTTTCTTCATTGTGGGATATCAATCCATTAGTATCTTAAACTGATGTTTTAAAGCGTTGTATCCATCAAGGTCTGCTTTTATGGAACCTACGGCCAAATCTGCCTTGATTCTAATAGGAATTTTGTTTAGATCATTGGACACCCACAAAGTTAAGCTTTCTTGCTCTTTAAATACCCGGCCAGATTGTACATAAGGCCTGAACTTAAGGCACTCTACCTTGCCATATTTGGTTTTTAGGGTTTCCGTTCCCAGATATTTTAATTTAAATTGATAGACACCATCATCATCATACAACATATCCATGGTGATACTTTTTCCTACCGTGAGGTCCTTGGCATGATAATTACTGCGTAGGTAGTAAGCCGCAGAAATGAGATCTTGAACATCATTATCAATCTCAAAATCAAAGCTTTTATCGTTTTTCTTATCTAGAAGTACGGCTCTTTTTTTGGTATAGTCAAAATTGATTTCCATATCCTTGGTGTAGCCGCCTTCATCTATATTGCGGATAAATTTGTAAGGCCTATGATCATCACGTCCAAAATAGGTCTCATACGTATCATCCACTTTAAAGAATAGCCTGGCCAGGCCTGTGGTGCTGCCTTTACCTACCACATGATATACCGGTTTTCCGTCCAGCTTTTTGGCCTCCAACTTTAAGGTGGCATAACTTGCGTTAAAGATGCCATAATGGATACGGAATTTTAACCATTCGCCAGATTGGAATGGTCTATCTTGTTGTGCATTGGCGCCAAAAAAAACCAGGCAACTCACGATAAGCAATTTTTTTAGTATCATAGGCTGATAAGCTGTGGTAAAATTATTAAAATATCAAAGGAATTCACATTCCTTAACCGCTTAATCACCATTATCACCTCCCTAACATGGAAGCACACAAAAAGACTTCTATTGTAGGGCGTGCTTGGCCAAGACCAAACGTTTTGGTATAGTAGTCGATCAAACTTTTTTAAATGGGCCAAAAAATGACAGATTTACACCCATATTTCAGCTTTTTCTTGTTCCGTATCTTTGCGCTACAGCTCACAAAAGTCTTCATCTGGGCATCATTTGGGCATCTTTTGCTTACGTCCAAAAAACCTAAACCACTACATAACTTAAACAAAAGTTATTCCAAAGTATTGTCCAAAAAAAAGCCCCAGTGTTAAACACTAGGGCTTTTCCTAAATAACCAACCAAACTTTAAATTATGAAAAACCAATACTTAAAGTTGCACTAGGGAACCACCCCTAATACACAGTAAAGATAGTACAGCATACAAAGGCTACAAGGGTTTTTAACCAACTTTAACTTAGCGAGGGGAATATTTAGATTTTATTACAAAATTCACGATCGGTTTTAAGAATTTTTGTGAACTGATGGGCCATTTAGTTTTCTAAAACCAATACCCAATACTAAAGTATAGGTTGTTTTGTTCTTGTTGGGGGGACCAAGAATAATACACCTGTACCGGGCCTAGAAAGGATTCTAGACCGTAACCTATGGCATATCCAGAAAAGGTGGGCGCAGTGAACCACTCTCCGGTCCTAAATAGGTCATCATCCACATTGGCTGCGTTTGCCACGAACATAAGATGGCTTTTTGGTGCCATAAGGTAATCCATCCGTATAGAGGATTTAACGTAGCTATTGCCGGGGAGGCTTAAAAAGTCATATCCAAAAAACGGAATAATGTTCAGTAGTGGGGCGTTTCCAAATCCGCCCAAAACAAAGTCAAAGGAAGTAACGGGCGACGTGCCTAATTTAAACCCGCCCTCGGTTTCAAAATTTATGGATAAGTTGGGGAGCACTTCAAATGCGGCACCCATGCGCGCTTTGCCCACGGAGAATTCCCTGAAATTGTCATTAAAATCCGATGAAAATAAATAGACGTTAAAATTACCGTCAAAAAATAAGCCTTTAGTGGGGAAGTAGTTATCGTCATACGTGTCAAAAACCAACCTGCCAAATGCGCTAAAATAATTACTGTCCTCAAAGAAGGTTCGTTCAGGAGGTGCATTGGCACTTGCCAAATTTGCATCGGTAGCTGGTGCCAGCTCGTTTATGGTGCGGGTGCTGTACCGTAATAATTTATGTTCTGCACCCAACCTAAAAGAAAACTCTTCCCTTAGAAGGGTTTCCAAATAAACCTTATTGGTTAAATCCGTAACGTCTAAGTTTATTTCTCCAATATTGGGATCGTTCACCACTGCAAAATTACTTCGGATAACATCAAAATCAACCTGCCTATTAAAGCTGTTGAAGGTAGAATTTAACCCAAAGCTCCAATAGGAACCCTTGTCCACATAGTAATCCAGGTGATATCTTAGGTTGTCCCCTACGATAAAGTCAAATGCAGCCACATCATCGTTTAAGAACCAGTTTTTACGGGTAATATTAATGAGTGCGGAACTCTTGTAGAGGTCGTCATAGTGTGCGCTCATTTTTAAGAACATTTTATTGGGCTTTTCTTTGAGTTTGATGAGCAGGTCCGTGCCCAGACCATTATCTGTAAGGTGATACCTAATGGCCTTAAAGTTTTCCGTTGCAGCAAGATTGTTCAACCCTTGTTTTAGTTTATCAAAGGAAGTTTTCTCGGAAAGTTTGAGCCTTAGTTTGCCCTTAATGTACCCACGGGTATACCGTTCATTACCTTGTATTAGTAGTCTATTGATGACCAAGCTATCTGGCCTGTGTATTTCTTTGGTGCTTTTATCTGAAGGACTTTGTCTATTTGCCACGTCCTGCAGAGAGCCCATAAGCTTTTTGGCCGCCACGGCACCACTATCAATAATGGCCCTCCCTTTTTCAAAATCCACGATATTGAAATTGGTAATATTTGGTTTAATGTAGATATCTGTTTGTTTTCTTTTGCCAACCATATCCTTTACCGTTCTGTAATTGTTGATTTGAAACAACACCTCGGTTCCGGAAAGTAAACCTTCCCGGGTGGCCAGATCGTCCTGAACATCTACGCCAATGATAATATCCGCGCCCAAATCCCTGATTTCCTGTACGGGATAATTGTTCACAACCCCACCGTCTATAAGGATATCCCCATTAATTTCAGTTGGCTCAAAAAGGGAGGGAAACGTACCACTTGCCATAACGGCCTCAGGCAGGAAGCCGCTGTTCAATACCACGGGCTCCCCAGTTTCCACATTGGTGGCTATGGCCAAAAAAGGAATGGGAAGCTTATTAAAATCTTGGACATCCTTAACATGGTACAGCAAGCGCACCAGCTCATGATATACATTTTGGCCGCCAGAGATGGCTTCTGGAAAATTAACGTTAAAATTGTCAAAAGGCAGACTTAGGGCATAACGTTCCGCATCGCGTTTGTCATAAAAACTTTTTGAGCTTCTTGGAAATTCGTCCTGGATTAAATCGGAAACGTTCATTGTGTTAAAAAAAGCTTCTAACTGCTCCGGTGAATACCCTGCGGAATAGAGCGCCCCAACAATGGCACCCATACTAGTGCCCCCTATGTAATCTACCTTCACTCCGGAGGCTTCGATCACCTTTAGAGCCCCAATATGCGCTAGCCCCTTTGCCCCGCCACCACTAAGCACCAAGCCTATTTTGGGGCTGTCCTGCGCTAATGCCGTAGCTAAACCAAGTGTAAACCATATGCCCAAAAGAAGTTTATGCATGGGTCATCTAATTAATGAAAAGATTCATATATTTTTTTTGCCTTTGCCATTCCTATGGCTTTCGCCAAAGTTTCCACGGGGGCCTCTTTAATTCTTTTTACGCTCTTAAACTCTTTGAGAAGCTGGGCTACCGTTTTTTCCCCAATCCCCTCTATTGTTTCCAATTCTGAGTTAATGGCCGCGGTACTGCGCTTGTTTCTATGAAAAGTGATGCCAAACCTATGGGCCTCGTTGCGTAATTGTTGGATTATTTTTAAGGATTCGGATTTTTTATCCAAATACAACGGAATGGGATCCTCTGGAAAATAGATTTCCTCCAAGCGTTTGGCAATTCCTATAATGGCTATTTTTCCCCTTAGCCCCAAAATGTCCAAACTTTTTAATGCAGAAGAGAGTTGGCCTTTGCCACCGTCAATGACAATAAGCTGTGGCAGGGGCTCATCCTCGTTAAGCAAGCGCTTGTATCGCCTAAAGACTACCTCTTCCATAGAGGCAAAATCATCTGGGCCTTCCACGGTCTTAATGTTAAAATGGCGGTATTCTTTCTTGGAGGGTTTCCCATTTTTAAATACCACGCATGCGGCCACTGGATTACTGCCTTGCATGTTGGAGTTATCAAAACATTCAATATGCCTAGGTTCCTCGGACAACCTTAAATCTGCTTTCATCTGTGCCATGATCCTGTTGGCGTGCCTATCAGGATCGGTAATCTTCATTTGCTTAAAGCGTTCTTGACGGTAAAATTTGGCATTTCGGGTAGAGAGGTCCAGCAAGCGTTTTTTATCACCGAGTTTGGGAACCGTTAGTTTTACATCATTTGATAGGGCCACGGGAAAGGGCAGGTACAGTTCTTTGGATTCACTTTTAAAGCGTTGCCTTAGTTCAATGACGCCAATTTGTAACAAATCTTCATCGCTTTCGTCCAACTTCTTCTTGATTTCCATGGTATGAGACCGTATAATGGAGCCGTGGGCCACTTGTAAAAAGTTGATGTACGCGTGGCTTTCGTCAGAAAAAATGGAAAAAACATCTACATCACTTATTTTAGGGTTTACGATGGTAGATTTAACTTGGTAATTTTCCAATACTTGTATTTTCTCTTTGATACGCTGGGCTTTTTCAAACTCCATCTGTTCTGCATAGTATTGCATTTGGTGCTTAAAATACCGGATAGAGCTTTTAAAATTCCCTTTGATGATTTGCCTGATATCCTCAATGTGCTGGTGATAGTCCGTTGCGGACTGCAAGTCTTCACAAGGCGCCTTGCAATTGCCCAAATGATATTCCAGGCAACGTTTGTATTTTCCCGACGCTATTTTTTCTTCGGAAAGGTCATAGTTGCAGGTTCTCAAAGGATATACGCTTTTAATGAGTTCTAAAAGGGTTTTTACCGTTTTCATGCTGGTGTAAGGCCCAAAATATTCAGATCCGTCCTTAATGAGCCTCCTGGTGGGAAAAATTCTGGGGAAACGCTCTTTTTTGATGCAGATCCATGGATAGGTTTTATCATCACGTAAAAGGACGTTGTATCTAGGTTGGTACTTTTTTATCAGGCTGTTTTCCAACAGTAATGCATCGGACTCCGTAGCAACCACAATATGCTTAATGGTCCTGATCTTTTTGACCAGTACTTTGGTTTTACCGTATTCATGTTTTTTGGTAAAATAAGAACCTACCCTTTTTTTGAGGTTTTTGGCCTTTCCTACATAAAGAATTTTACCTTCATCATCATAGTATTGGTATACCCCAGGCTGGTTGGGCAGGGATGCAAGCTGTACCGAAATGGGAATGGTAGACATGACAGGTATGGATACTACAGGTTAAGAAACAACAGTTAAGGTAAAAGCTTTTTTACAAGTGACGAAGCAATTAAGGCAGAACTTGTAATTTTCTTTTTTGTGTTGGGCAGTTAGGTTAAACTGTAAACCCTTAGCGAGATAAGACCAACCCAGCATAGTGTAAATTGGTAACTACATCAAAAACAACAATTTAGCTATTTTTAAGGTGGATGATACGTCTATATTTTATCTAAAGCAATTATGAAATTGGTAATTCTACAGGGCGGCAATTGTTAAATTATTATCAAAAAATGGTATTTCGTCGATAAAAAAATACAGTTCATAGGATTTTACACAAATTTTACATTATATTTATCCGAAGTAAATGTAACAATGGAAAATTATATCATTCTTTTGGGCATGTATCTTATTTTGATGTTGTTCTTCAAAATATATTTTACCGTAGCTACCAAAGAGTAGTTATGGCATAGCATATAGTTCTCCCAAACAAACCAACTTTATTCTTTGAGAAGTGCTTAAAGAAACACTCAGAAAGGAATACAAAAAAAAAAGAGGTCATCTGCAAGATGAATCTTTAGAACAACAAAGTTTAGAAATTTCAAATAGGCTGCTTTCGCTGCCTATTTGGAATTTTTCTTTTTACCACCTTTTTTTATCCATTACAGATAGTAAAGAAATCCATACCAATCCCATTTTAAGTATACTTCTGGGCAAGGATAAGAATGTAGTTGTGCCCAAGGTAGAAGGCCCAGGCCGCCTTACCCATTTTTTATTGACGGACAATACACGCTTGGTGACCAATGCATGGAAAATTCCTGAACCTGTAGATGGGGTGGTGGTACCACCCAATAAACTGGACGTAGTGTTTGTGCCCTTACTCGCTTTTGATGTTCGAGGTCATCGGGTGGGTTACGGAGGTGGGTTTTATGATGCCTTTTTATCAGAATGTAGGCCGGAATGTCTTAAAATTGGCCTGTCTCTTTTTGAGGCGGAAGCGCTTATCACGGATGTAGGCCCATATGATGTAGCACTCAATTATGCCGTGACGCCAAATAAGGTATATAGGTTTTAGGCGCCTTCTTTGGCAAATGCCTTTTTATTGAAGAAGATAAGAATACCAACACCAGTACTGATGGCGGTGTCCGCTACATTAAAAATGGGGTCAAAGAATGAAAAGCTGTCCCCTCCGATAATAGGTAGCCAAGAAGGCCAAGTGGCGTTTTGGATAATGGGAAAGTACAGCATGTCCACTACTTTACCATAAAATAGTTTTCCGTAAGGTTCTTCTGAGAAAAGGGTGGCCACTTCCCCATAACTATCGTTGAAAAGGACCCCGTAAAAAATAGAATCGATAATATTGCCAAAGGCGCCGGCAAAAATTAAGGATACGGCCAGTATCAATACTTTTGGGGATTGTTTCTTGATGATATCAAAAAGCCAATACCCAATACCGCAAATGGCAAAAAGTCTAAAAATGGTCAGGAACAGTTTCCCGGTACTATCTGAAATGGGCAGGATATCGCTCAGTTTGGTTCCCCATGCGGCACCTTCGTTTTCTATGAACAATAGTTTAAACCAGCTAAAAACCTCAACGGATTCTTGGTAGACAAAATGGGTTTTTACGTACACCTTACTGATTTGGTCAATCAGAAGAATTACAATAATGATCAGCAGGGATTTCTTTAAACTCATTTCTTACACCACAAAGGGCAAAAATAGTTATATTATTTGGTATTGTTCACGCTAATATTTCCAGTTACGGATTCCAGGTTTACCTCATAAAAGCCTTGCCCAAGTTCCCCTAAGTGCAGCTTGCCGTAAGTAGAGGTTGCAGTTATGTTTCCGGGCAGGCCCATGGCGCTAATATTTCCGTTTTGGGTTTTCACCGCTATGTTCCCAGAGGTACGGTTCAAGGAACAATCGCCATCTGAAAGGACCACTTTTAGATGTTTAAACGGACCACTTCCCACAAATGCTGTACTGGTGCCGTAAACGGTGACATCACTACGTAAAGGCACACGAACGTGCAATGCAATGGAGATCACCTTGTGGGCACTCAACTTATCGTTGGGGTTTTTAAAATTTGGAAGAAAATCTGGGCTCACCAAGATGTTGTTCCCATTTTCAGTAATACGTATGGCCAGGTCTTCCGTATATTCCCCTTCTAAAGTAGCCTCAATTTGGAGTTCTTCTATATGGGTCGCGGTTACGCTTGTGGTGTAACAGTTTTTAGCATCTATTTGGAGATACTTTAGGCTGTTGTATGGCAAGGTTTTGCGTACCACCTTTTGTGCGGTGGCCCCATGGGCAAAAAGAATAAGTGCCAAGAATTGTTTCATCAAAAAAACGCCCGTGGGCGTTTCATTATTTTTGCATGTTTTTTGCCTCAATGCTCAAGGTTGCATGCGGCACCAATTTAAGTCGTTCCTTGTTAATGAGTTTACCGGTCACACGGCAAATACCGTAGGTTTTGTTTTCAATGCGCAGTAAGGCGTTCTTTAGGTCCCGGATAAACTTTTCCTGCCTAATTGCCAATTGCGTATTTGCCTCTTTGCTCATAGTTTCGGACCCTTCTTCGAATGCCTTAAAGGTGGGAGAGGTATCATCCGTGCCGTTGTTGCCATCGTTCATGTAAGCACTTTTCAAAAGCTCCAAATGGCTTTTTGCCTTTTCAATTTTTTCTTCTATCAACACCTTGAATTCTGCAAGGTCCTTGTCCGAATATCTAATTTTTAAATCTTGTCCCATGTTTAGTGTTTTTGGATAAACAATTTAGTGTTCACGTCGTCGAACGCAATTTCCGTGCCTTCTTCCAGACTATCTTTATATGTAAGCTCCGCGGTCAGTGTTTCGCTTTTTAAATACGTTTCGTTATTGGCAATGGCATTTTCTATAATACCGTCCTTTTGGATGCTCAGGTCAATTTTATCGGTAACCTCTAATCCAGAATCTTTACGGAGGTTTTGTATCCTGTTCACCAATTCCCTTGCAATGCCTTCATTTTTTAAATTTTCATCAATGGTAATATCCAGTGCAACGGTCAAAGGGCCAGAACTGGCCACCAACCACCCTTCAATATCCTGAGAACTGATTTCTACATCAGACAACTGTAAAATAATACTTTTAGTATTCAGTTCAACCGTTAATTCGCCCTCTTGCTCTATTTTTTGGATGTCTTCTTGATTTAATCCATTGATTGCCTGCGCAATGGTCTTCATCTCTTTTCCAAATTTTGGTCCCAATACCTTAAAATTTGGTTTTATTTGTTTGACTAAAATATCCGAAGCATCGTCCATAAGTTCAATGGTCTTTACGTTTACTTCTGATTTTATAAGGTCTGCAACGGCTTCAATTTCTTTCTTTTGGCTCTGGTTTAAAACCGGTACCATGATTTTTTGGAGCGGCTGTCTCACCTTTATTTTTTCTTTCTGGCGGATGGATAACACCAGCGAGGAGATTTTTTGCGCCGTTTGCATTTTACCTTCCAGTGCTGGGTTTACCATGGCAACATCAAAAACGGGAAAATGGGCAAGGTGCACGCTTTCAAAACCTTCTTTTTTGGTGACCGCGTCCAAATCCGTGTATAAACGATCCATAAAAAAGGGCGCTATTGGGGCAGATAATTTGGCGATGCTCTGTAAGCAGGTATACAAGGTTTGGTATGCCGAAATTTTATCATGTTGATAATCTCCCTTCCAAAACCGCCTTCTACTTAACCGTACATACCAGTTGCTTAGGTTTTCCTGCACAAAATAGGATAGTGCCCTTGCGGCCTTGGTGGGTTCATAGTCGTTAAAGGCCTCATCTACTTGGTTAATGACGGTATGTAGTTCTGACAGGATCCATTGGTCCAGTTCCGGTCTTTGGTTTAAGGGGATTTCTTCTTCTTGGTAGGTAAAGCCATCTATATTGGCGTAAAGCGCAAAGAAGGAATAGGTGTTGTACAGGGTTCCAAAAAATTTCCTTTTCACCTCTATTACCCCATCAATATCAAACTTAAGGTTGTCCCAAGGGTTGGCGTTGGAAATCATATACCACCTAGTGGCATCTGCCCCATGTTCTGGAAGGGTCACAAAGGGGTCTACCGCGTTCCCTAGGCGTTTGGACATTTTTTTGCCCTCCTTGTCCAGTACCAGCCCGTTAGAAACCACATTTTTATAGGCAACGGAATCAAAAACCATAGTGGCAATGGCGTGTAAGGTATAAAACCAGCCACGGGTTTGGTCTACGCCCTCTGCTATAAAGTCTGCGGGAAACCGCTCATTACTGTCAATAAATTCCTTGTTTTCAAAGGGATAATGCCATTGGGCATAGGGCATGGAGCCACTATCAAACCAAACGTCAATAAGGTCCGTTTCCCTTTTCATGGGTTTGCCATTGGGCGAGACCAAGGTAATTTGATCTACGATATTTTTATGGAGGTCTATCTTATCATAATTGGCTTCGCTCATGTCTCCCACCACAAAATCCCCAAAAATATCATGATCCATAAGCCCGGCATTGATGGCTTTTGCCATCTCTGCCTTTAATTCTGCCACAGAACCGATCATGAGTTGCTCGCTCCCATCCTCTGTGCGCCATATGGGCAATGGGATGCCCCAGTATCTAGAACGGGACAGGTTCCAGTCGTTGGCATTGGCCAACCAGTTGCCAAACCTGCCTTCACCGGTGGATTTTGGTTTCCAATTAATGGTCTGGTTGAGTTTAAACATCCGGTCTTTAATAGCGGTGACCTTTATGAACCAAGAGTCTAGGGGGTAATATAAAATAGGTTTGTCCGTACGCCAGCAGTTGGGATAACTGTGAACATACTTTTCAACCTTAAAGGCTTTATTCTCTTCTTTTAGTTTAATGGCGATTTCCACATCAACGGAACGGTCCGGCGCCGTGCCAGCCTCGTAATATTCGTTTTTAACGTACTTGCCAGCGAATTCTTTGAGCTCTGGTCTAAATTTACCCTGTAGGTCTACCAAAGGAACGGGATTATGGTTCTCGTCAAGCACCAGCATAGGTGGGATTTCTGGTGTCGCCTGCTTGGCCACAAAGGCATCATCTGCGCCAAAGGTTGGTGCGGTGTGCACAATACCGGTACCATCTTCCGTAGTGACAAAGTCACCTGGGATGACACGAAAGGCATGTTCTGCATTTTGGTAGGGCTGCACATAATCAATCAATTGCTCATAACGAATGTCCACTAAGTCGGCACCTTTACATTCGGCCAGTATGGCAAAAGGTATTTTTTTATCGCCTACGTTAAAATTGGCAAACGCTTCTTCTGTTTGGGCCTGAAAGAAGCGACCAGAAAACTGTTTGCTTACCAAGTTTTTAGCGAGTACCACATTAGTGGGTTGGTAGGTATATTGGTTATAGGTTCTTACCAGTACGTAATCTATCTTTGGCCCAACCGTTAAAGCGGTGTTAGAGGGCAATGTCCATGGGGTAGTGGTCCAGGCCAAAAAGTAAATATCCGTTTTAAACCTTTTTAGGAATTCTGGCAAGGTGTTAGTCACCGCTTTAAACTGCGCGGTTACCGTGGTATCCGTAACATCTTGGTAGGTGCCAGGTTGGTTAAGCTCATGCGAGCTTAGTCCCGTACCGGCTTTTGGGGAATAGGGCTGTATGGTGTAGCCCTTACATATCAACCCCTTGTCATAAATCTGTTTTAGAAGCCACCAGACAGATTCCATGTACTTGGACTTGTAGGTGATATAAGGATCGTCCATATCTACCCAATAGCCCACTTTTTCGGTCATTTCATTCCAAACATCCGTATAGCGCATTACGGCTTTTTTGCAGGCCGCATTATATTCTTCCACGGATATTTTGGTACCAATGTCCTCTTTGGTAATGCCAAGCTCTTTTTCCACCCCTAATTCAATGGGTAGTCCATGGGTGTCCCAACCGGCCTTTCTTTTGACCTGAAAGCCTTTCATGGTTTTGTACCTGGGGAAAATATCCTTGATAGTCCGGGCCATAACGTGGTGTATTCCCGGCATTCCATTGGCAGATGGAGGGCCTTCAAAAAACACATAGGGCTCTTGGCCTTCCCTTGTAGCAACACTTTTTTCAAAGATGTTGTTTTCCTTCCAATAGGCTAAAATTTCATCAGCCACTTTGGGCAGGTCCAATCCCTTATATTCTGCAAACTTCATATCATTTGGTATTCCTTGATCTAGGGGCAAAACGTAAGGCTTTTATGGTGGGCTGTTGTAATGTCCCTTCCAAAAATCTGATCCAACCTTACCACCTCCTTGTTGGTTGTCCAGATAATGGACGCCAGCTCCTAGATTTCCAAGTTTGCAAAAATAAAAATTTAGATGGAAAACGGGATAATTCAGTGACCTAAAAGATTTTATGGTGTCCAATGATTGTAATAACATCTAAAAGATGATATTTGCCGTAAATACAGTAAACAAACACTTAAAAACCTATTACAATGAAAAAAGTACTATTGGCCGTATTGGCATTGAGCATCAGTTCAGCAACATTGACCTCCTGTAAGGATGCCGCAAAAAAAGCGGAAGACGCTGCAAACGCTACTGAAAATGCGTTGGAAGAAGCTGGTGATGGCCTACAAGAGGCTGGTAACGACCTTAAAGAAGCTGGCGAAAACGCTATGGATAAAGTAAAGGAAGCTGGGGATGACATGAAAGAAGCTGGGACCAAAGCAATGGATAGCATAAAAGCTGCTGGAGAAGGAGCCATGGACAAGGCCAAAGAAATGGGCGAAGATGCCAAAGAAGCTGGAAAAGATGCCATGGACAAAGCCAAGGAAATGGGAACGGATGCTAAAGAAGCCGTAGAGAAAACAGCAACAGACCTTAAAAAGAAAGTGGATAGCAATTAGATTTCTCCCCACTTAACATAAAATCCCGACCATTATGGATCGGGATTTTTTTGTTTTTGGAATCGCTTAGAAGGAATATCCTAAACCCACCACCATGTTAAAACCCGGTGCCACAATCCCAGAGGAATAGGTGCGGTACCGCTGGTCCGTAAGGTTTTCCAGCGCCAAATTTGCATTAAGGGCATTGGTGATTTGATATTGCGCCCTAAAATTTAGGGTGTACCATGAGGGTGAAAACGGATTGCCGTTGGCGTCACTTGCATAAATAAAATCCTTGCTTCTCTCGGATAAGGCCAAATCCTCAAAGGCAATCTCGCCATTGTAGTTCAGAAAAAAATCTGCTTTTAACTTTTGGTTCTTGTAGATGATGTGGGCATCACTAAAGGTTGGTGCAGCATGCCGGGCCGCAGACTCATCCCCGTTATCATCTTCCTCAATACCTTGTGTCACGGTGAGGTTCCCAACAAAGGACCAATTCTCGTTAAAATAAGTTTCTAGGCCAAATTCCAAGCCATAAACATAGGCGTTGGCCGCGTTTTGTATGGCCTGTACGTTACTGGGCTCTCCCAAGTACTCAATTTCCCGTAGTCCACCCAGTGAAAAATCCCTACGCACCAAAGCATCTACCAGATAGGTATAGTAGGCGGCCGTGGTAAGGATAAGCTTATCGTTAAAATTCTTACGGATACCAATATCAACATTGTAGGCGTATTCCGGTTCCAAGTCCGGATTTGGCACTATTACGGAACCAGGTTCAGAGTCGAACACCTTACCGATGTCATCAATATTTGGGGCACGGAAACCGGTTGACCCATTTAGGGTAATTTGCAGGTCTTCCTTGGCAAACCAACTCATCCCGATACTGCCGGTAAGCGCTCCCGTGTTTAAATTAGCCTCTTCAAAAGGGAATGGAAATAGGGTGGTATCAAAATCTGCATTCACCCATACGTTGCTATACCGAAGGCCAGAGAGTACCGTAAAGTTGGGCTTTGCCCGATACTCCCCATTAATATATCCTGCAAGGGTCTGCCACTGGGACCCATCTGGATGTCTGGAAACTGCCCTAAAGCTTTCACCCGTGCTTATGTTCCTGTTCTCCCCTGTGGAGCCAACATGGTTAAAGATATATTCCGCTCCATAATAGAGCTGCAGATCGCCTATTTTTTTATTCTCAAAATCAAGGTTAAAAGAAAGGGCATCCACTTTTTCCGTTGTATTGTTGAGCACTTCTTCACCAAAATCACGGACATTTCTACTTTCCTCAAAAAATTGGTAGGCCGTGGTCAGTTTTACCCCGTCATAAAACTTATTATTTCCTTTTTTGGTCATCTGAAGATTACCCATAAACCACTTTTGGGGGCCGTAGAACCAATCGGCAGAACGTAGGCCATCACCTGCACTATTTGGCCGGATGAGCCTGTCATACCTGCCATAATCAGAGGTTTCTGAATAATACAGGCCTACATTATAGGAGTACATATTGTTGGGTTGAAACCTAATTTTTTGTAGCAGGTTAATTTGCTCATAGGCAGAGCCCACTTGTTTTCTGGGGTCCTGGTTGGCTACCAAGACATCCTGCCCATTTTCCCGTACCACAAAGTTGTTTCGCAAATAGGAATCCCTACCGTGGGCGCCCATCCGTAAATCACCAAAACTGTTGTAGGTAAGGCTAGTAAAGGAGGCCCAATGTTCATGTCCTAAGTTAAGGTCTATATGGGTGGTGTTTTCTGTATTTGCAGAGGAAAAACGATAGTTGGCACTCCCAGATACCGAGAGGCTATCCGTGTAGGAAAATCTTGGGTCCTGGGTAAAAAAGTTCATGACACCACCAATGGCATCACTACCGTAAATAACAGAACCCGGACCAAAGATGACTTCGGTGTTCTTAACGGTGAACGGGTCTATGGAAATGACGTTTTGGACGTTCCCTCCCCTAAAAATGGCGTTGTTCATCCGTACCCCATCCACGGAAAGTAATAGCCTATTGGTGGCAAAACCCCGTATCATTGGGCTACCGCCACCCAACTGGCTTTTTTGGACGTATACCTTACCGCTTTGCTGTAAAAGGTCTGCGGAGGTCTGCGGATTTGCAAACGCTATGGACTTGGCATCAATGCTCGCTATTTTTTGGGGAATGTCCTTACGCTGTTGTTCCCATTTAGAAACGGACATAACCACCTCATCTAGCTGTTCCGCTTTGGTAAATAGGTAGACCCGGTTTCCTTTTTTGCGGAGCTGTGCCTTGCTGGTCACGAAGGTTTCATAACTAATATGCTTAAAGGTAATGCGTTGGTTGGTGCCAAAGGGAGCAAGATCGCACTGGCCTTCATTATCGGTTATGGTAGTTTTTGTCTTATCCGAATTATAGACGGCAACATTGGCAATTCCCTTTCCCGTTTCCGCATCTAGCACCGTAACGGTTTGGCCTCTTATCGCCATGGATATCAATAACAAAAAAAAGAGGGGCAACAGCCTTTTATCATTCATCGAATACCGCATGCAATACTGCCAAGGATTTAGGTTTTCTAAAACCGTGCAAATGTAGCTCAAAATACAAAATCATGGATTTGAGCAGGGCGTCACGGCTTTTCTTACTGATTCTTACCTTTTTTAATGCATCAAATTTTATGCCCAACAACTGTTTGAATCCAGAAATATGTTCTGGCTGGATAAGGGGGTTTAAGGACGGGCTATGGATAAAATTTCCTTCCAGCAGGTCAAAATACGTTCCGGAGGTGTCCGATACATCTGGGTAGAAGCCCAAAAAGCTGCTTAGGTTCAACAGGAATGCCAAGTGAAAGTTGGCCATATGTTCTTGGGCATCCAGCCAGTTAAAGGCATTGATAAGATAGTTAAATAACCGTTCATCCTTTTCCTCTTCTTGAATGCTATTGCCCAACATTTCGCTTAAAAAAAGGACCAAGCTGTTTTTGACAACATCCGTATGGAGTGTTTTGTAGGGGTGAATCACCTTTACCTCGCGTATACTTTCCAGGGTGCCCCGGTTTTTATGGACAGCATTGATGTCCAACTGGGTGAGGGGTAGAAAATAAGCGGCTTTTAATTTTCCTTTTTTGGAGTTGAGCACTCCCTTGAGCAAGTAGGATTTAAGCCCGTCCGAGTAGGTATATGCCCTAACGATGAGGCTGGTATCACCATATTTTATGGCCGATAGAACAATAGCCCGGGTACGTACTTGCATGCTGTTTAACCAAAAAAAGTGAACCGTAAAGTTAGGTGTATTGCCCCTAACTCCAACGGTTCACTTTTGTATAATTTCCTAGGGGATTTAAATGACCCCTTGCGCCAGCATGGCATCCGCAACTTTAACAAAGCCAGCGATGTTTGCCCCTTTTACGTAATTACAGTAGCCATTTTCCTCTTTTCCATATTCCACGCAGGAATCATGGATATCTTCCATAATATCCTTTAATCTTTTGTCCACTTCTTCACGCGTCCAGCTAATACGCAAGGAGTTTTGGGACATTTCCAGACCAGATGTGGCCACACCTCCTGCATTGGATGCCTTTCCTGGGGCAAATAGGATGCCCGCGTCATGGAAAGCGTGGATGGCCTCTGGGGTAGATGGCATGTTCGCCCCTTCGGCCACGGCAATACACCCATTTTTTAATAAGGTCTTGGCATCGTCCCCATCCAGTTCGTTTTGGGTGGCACAAGGTAGCGCCACGTCACAAGGCACCTCCCATGGGGTTTTGCCCTTATGGAATTCTGCATTGGGGTATTCATCAACATAGGCAGAAATACGCCCACGTCTTTTGTTTTTTAAGTCCATTACAAAGGCCAATTTGCCTTCATCAATCCCGTCCTTATCATAAATATAACCACCAGAATCAGAGAGTGTGAGTACTTTACCGCCAAGTTGAAGCACTTTTTCCGCCGCATACTGCGCTACGTTCCCAGAACCGGAGATAATGACCTGTTTCCCTTCAAAAGATTTACCCTCTGTCTTTAACATGCTGTCGGCAAAGTACACTGTACCGTAGCCGGTAGCTTCTGGCCGTATTAAGGAACCGCCCCAGGACATTCCCTTGCCGGTTAGGACACCGGTGAATTCATTTCTAATTTTTTTATAGGCACCAAAAAGGAAACCAATTTCCCGTGCGCCCACACCAATATCCCCAGCGGGAACATCTGTATTGGGCCCAATGTGCCTAGATAGTTCCGTCATAAAAGCATGGCAAAAACGCATGACCTCATCGTCTGACTTTCCTTTGGGATCAAAATCCGAACCCCCTTTGCCACCGCCCATGGGCAGGGTGGTCAAACTATTTTTAAAGACTTGCTCAAAGGCCAGGAATTTTAACACACTCGCATTCACCGTAGGATGAAAACGCAGCCCGCCCTTATATGGCCCAATGGCAGAGTTCATTTGGATGCGGTACCCACGGTTTACATGGATCTCACCTTCATCATCTACCCATGCCACACGAAATGAAATCAATCGTTCTGGTTCTACCATCCGTAACAGGATGTTCTTTCCATTGTAGATTTCATTTTTGGCAATGTACGGAATCACGGTTTCGGCAACTTCTTGTACCGCCTGTATAAACTCGGGTTCATGACCGTTTCTGGTAATGACCTCGTCCATGAATGTTTTGATTTTGTCTTCCATAAAGAAATTGCTAATATGTTAAGGGCATCCCCTTTTTTATGACTGTTTTTATCGATTTACGAATATAACGGCAAAATTATGCTATTTGTATAATCCAAATCGTAAGATTTTGAAAATATTATAGGGAAATTACCTCAAGGCATTTCATTAAGGCATCTTTTGACAAACATAGGGTTTAAAGATAAGCCTCTCCTTGGTCATCATATTCCTTGACTGTAGGTATCCACTAGCCAATGGCCTGCTCTAGGTCTGCAATGAGGTCTTCCGCATCTTCGATGCCCACGCTCAGGCGAATCAAGGCATCTACCACGCCACTTTTTTCCCGTTCTTCCTTAGGGATGCTCGCATGTGTCATACTGGCTGGATGGCCCGCCAAGCTTTCTACCCCTCCCAAAGATTCTGCCAAGGTAAATACCCTAAGGCGCTCTACGATTTTAATGGCATCCTTAAAGCTGCTACCATGGGGTACAAAAGAAATCATGCCCCCATAATCATCCATTTGCGCCTTGGCAATATCATGGTTTGGGTGATTTTCAAAACCGGGCCAGTACACTTGGCCAATTTTTGGGTGCTGGGCCAAGTATTGCGCAATTTGCCTCCCATTTTCACAATGTCTTTGCATACGTACGTGCAGGGTCTTTATGCCACGAAGCGTTAAAAAGCTGTCCATAGGTCCGCAAACAGCGCCGCTGGCATTCTGTATAAAGTAGAGTTTATCTGCCAATGCCTTGTCTTTTACCACAAGGGCCCCTACCACCACATCACTATGGCCGCCCAAGTATTTGGTGGCAGAATGCATAACGATATCCGCTCCCAGATCTAATGGTCGTTGCAAATAGGGCGTAGCAAAGGTATTGTCCACGGCAAGCAATAGATGGTGTTTTTTTGCCAATGCGGCCACACCCTTGATGTCAATAACGTTCATCATGGGGTTGGTTGGTGTTTCTACCCAAAGCAGTTTGGTTTTGTCGTTGATTTTGGAGGCTATGGTCTCCAAGGACTGCATGCCAATAAAATGAAAGGTGATTCCAAATTTTTCAAAAACTTGTTTAAACAAACGATAGCTGCCGCCATAGAGGTCGTTCGTGGAAACCACCTCATCGCCAGGGTTTAACAGTTTTATGACCGCGTCAATCGCAGCTAATCCACTGGCAAAAGCCAAGCCATATTGCCCGTTTTCTATGCTGGCCAAGGAATTCTCCAAAGCTGTACGGGTTGGGTTGGCGCTCCTGCTATATTCAAAACCTTGGTGGCCACCGGGCGTGGTCTGTGCATAGGTAGAGGTCTGGTAAATGGGCGGCATCACCGCACCGTATGCCGCATCCGGTTCTTGGCCGCCATGTATGGTTTTGCTATTGAATTTTAAATCTGTTTTGCTCATGGTATCACATTTTCATTACAAAGGTATCGTTAAACTTTATCAATTCTAAGAATTGCATATCAAACACTATTTTTGATCTGCATTTAGAACAATATGAAACACTTTACCCCCTTATTTTTACTGTTGGCATTGATAAGTTGCCAAAAGGAACCAAAACTTACAATCGCACCGCTGTTACTGGAGGGAGGGGACTGCGAATCCTGCGCCCAAGTGCATATTCTGGTTCCGCAATTGCTGGATGAAACCTCCGTTGCCAAGACCATAAACACGGCTATCTCAGAGGAGTTGATTTATTTTTTAAAGTTCGATGAAGAAGAAGAGGTAAACACCGTGGAGGCGGCAATGGCCTCATTTGGGAACAGCTACCAAAAAATGGTGAAGGAGTTTGGGGCTACCGCTGCCCCTTGGGAAGCAGAGGTGCTGGGGGAAATCGCTTATGAAAGCCCGGTACTGGTCTCTTTAAAGTTGGATACCTATTCCTTTACTGGGGGCGCCCACGGATATGGGGCACGTATTTGGCTAAATTTTGATGCGGTATCCGGGAAAGAACTAGACCCCACCGAACTTTTTATGGATGTTGAAGGTTTTGCCAAAATGGTAGAAACCAACTTCCGGAGCACCTATGGCATACCCCAAAACGCCCCGATAAATAGTTCTGGATTTATGTTTGAGGAAGACACTTTTCACCTGCCGGAACATATGGGATTTACACCAACCGGCCTACAGCTCCACTACAACCAATATGAAATTGCCTCTTACGCAGACGGGCCCATTGCCTTTACCCTTCCATTTAAAGAAGTCAATGCCTTTCTTAAAGAAGCGTACCGGATAACGCCCAATTAGTTTTTTACGGCCCGGGCCAACGCCATGATGCTGCCCAAGTGCAGGCCTTCATGAAAGGCGTTAAACGCAATGGCATCCTCAACCGAGTTCAACCCAACTTTGGGCGTGGTCATATATGGTTCAAAATTCGTAAAAACACCATTTAGATAGTCTTCCTTAGTTTTTTGGGGAAGGGAAAAAAGCAATTTGGTCACCGCCTCAACTTCTTCCTTGGGGGGGATGCCCTCTGGAAAAGTTCCCTTTTTGTAACGCTCCAACACCTGGTTGGGAACGTTTACAGGCAGTCCGCTTAGTTTGTATACCAATATTTGTTCCGTGACCACCACATGGGCAATGTTCCACCAAATATTGTTGTTAAAGCCTTTTGGAATCTGGAACAAGTCCTCTTTAGGCGTGTTCTTTAGGTAATGGTACAAAAGCTTCCTGTTCTGTTGAATGATGGTAAACTGGGTTTCCACGTGCTAGGATTTAGATTTTCGCTAAAAATAGTTCAATTTGCCAGAATTGGGTTTCTTTGTACCCAGAATCAAAATAAACGCTACCCATCTCCATGGGAACCCATCTTAAAAACAGCTATCCATGAAAAAAATATTTCACCTAGAAACCTGTAAGACCTGCCAAAAAATTTTAAAGGAACTAGAACCCCTGGAAGGTGTTGAACTTAGGGAAATCAAATCAAAAGGCATAACTGAGGGGGAACTGGAGGAAATGCGGGCCCTTACGGACAGTTATGAATCTCTGTTTAGTCGCCGGGCGATGCTCTTCCGCCAAAGGGGCCTTAACACCCAAGAGTTGGCTGAGACCGATTATAAAAATTTGATATTGGAGCATTATACCTTTCTCAAAAGACCTGTTGTGGTTGTTGGCAAGGACATCTTTATTGGCAACGCCAAAAAGCAGGTAGCGGGTGGAAAAGCCGCCCTCCACGGATGAGCAAACGCACGCTGGCCTTGTTGGCGGCCATTGCGGCAACTACCATCTACGGTATTAACCATACGTTGGCCAAAGGGGTCATGCCCCACTATGTGACGCCCTTTGGGTTTATCTTTTTACGGGTGGTGGGTGCCGCCCTATTGTTTTGGGGCATCTCCGTATTTGGGCCAAGGGAAACCATAGAAAGGAAGGACTGGGGCCGTATGTTGGTTGCGGCACTGCTTGGGATGGTGATCAACATGCTCAGTTTTTTTAAAGGATTGGAACTCTCCACACCCATTAACAGTGCGGTACTGGTGACCATTAGCCCCATTATTGTGGTGCTGCTTTCCGCCTTTTTCTTAAAGGAACGGATTACATGGAACAAAGGCTTGGGCATTGCGCTGGGTTTTATTGGGGCATTGGCCTTGGTACTCTTTGGTGCCGAGCTTCGGCAAGACGCCCCTAACATCCCGTTTGGCAATTTTTTGTTTATCGTTAATGCCACCGCCTACGGGAGTTATTTGATCGTGGCGAAAAAATTGGTAGCCAAATACCACCCATTTACGCTCATGAAGTGGTTGTTCACCATTGCGGTAGTCATCAACTTTCCCTTGACCATTACAGATTTTTTACTGATAGATTGGCAGACCATGCCCCTGTGGGCCCTTGGCATCATTGCCTTTGTGATCATTGGTACCACTTTTATGACCTACCTCTTTAATGTTTTTGCCATGACGGAACTAAAGGCCAGCACTATTGGGGCCTTTATTTACGTACAGCCGCTTTTTGGTATTTTATTTGCCTTGTTTACCGGAAAGGATAGCCTTACCACCGTAAAGGTGGGGGCGGCCTTATTGGTATTGTTTGGGGTGTACCTGGCCAGTAAAAAGGTACGGGAAAAAGCGTAGTGGGGCTCTGGGTCCTTAGTGTAGCATAAGGATGTGTATGGCGTAATTGTGGTAACTTGTTGGTTGATAAACACCTTAGCTTTACTTACTGATGGCTATGAAGAAGCGCTATATATATTTTGCCGTGTGGGTTTCTGAAGGTTTAAATGCGTTGCCAGGTTTATTTGTATGAAATGAATTGTCGAATCCTAGTCAGAGTGAATTTCAGGTATGGAAAACTGGGAATACTGTTGCAAGCACTGTGTAGGAATAGGAAATAGTAGCGTTTAAAAAGAAATTAATGATTACCTCACCCCCCCTTTTTTCAAAAGTTTTTTAACTCAAAAACAGTTTTACGAGCTTACTATATGCGATTGTAGTTTTTTACACCCTTTCAATGAATGAACATCCATCTACGTCTATTAAAAATAAATGATTATTCTTGGATTCCGGTATTGGGGAAAGTCCGCTTCGCTGAAATAGATTCAACAAACTATTAGTATTGTTTTGAGTTTACATCAAAAAAAGGAAAATAATGAATATCCTATTGTAGTAGCCAAGTTTGGTTATTTTTAATATACTAGTATAGAACAAATGTTGTCTGAATTAGATAATAAAGGCCAATTGGTTTCACGGCAAATTAAGGCTTCCATAAGCTTTCAAAGACGCTTACGAATCCACCTAGAACTATGAACTTTAGCCCCAAATCCAAAAAAAATGGATAGTAACCCGTAACTTTCCATAAGGGGAGACCCTAATCTGAAAACTAAACACCAACCAAAAATAAAAGGCTAAGGAATGGGAGTTATAAAATTTTAAATACGATGTATACATGAACTGGATTTTTAAGAACGCCCACTTACTTATTTCTTTAGCCATTGTGGTTCCCACGGCAATAATTTACGGTTCACCGTCCATTCTGCCCCAACATTTAGACATTCAGGTAAACACAAAAGACCTTTCCAATATGCTAAAGGCAATAATGTGCCTTTATCTTGGAATTTGTTTGGTATGGGTTTTGGGGATTTGGAAAACGGAATATTGGAAAAATGCCACGCAATTGAATATAGTGTTTATGCTTTCCCTTGCCACCGGACGCGCTTTAAGTATGGTAACGGACGGATTGCCCACGGGAGGCTACATTTTTGGGATACTGGCAGAATGTATCATTGGCCTGCTTTCCATTTACCAACTCAAGCGATATGGTGCGGAAAGAGGTTAAAGGCCCCCAGAAAAACCAGCAGTTGACAACAACCCTTTGGGATACGGTCAAAAGCGCAGCACTAAATGGAATGATAGGTTATTTGCCCGCTACCAAACGGAATGCAAAATGCCTTTTGATCATGATGCGCCAAACATGATACCCCACATCCCAACAACTATAAAATCAACAATACATACCTTTACTTTATGAAAATTAAAAGCTGTCTTTTTTCCTTAGTTGTACTACTATATCTCTCATCTTGCAAAACAATGCCCATGACCAAGGACCAACCGTTGGACAGGGTTGTCCTAATAACAGGGGACACCTTGTACGGAAAGGTGGATTACTTTAAAGAGGGGTTTGCATGGAGTGAATTCTACAGAAAATTAAGACTAACCGATACAAAGGGAAGAAAAAAGAGGTTGAAGCTAAAAAAGGTGATTTCTTACAGCGTTAATGGTTACGATTATGAAAGCCATACCTTGGATTTAGTAACAAAATTGTTTGCAAAGGGGCGTTTTTTTGATTCCAAATACTATATAGACCAAGATGGCGAGCAACATTTTTTAAAAGTTATTTCCAAAGGAAAACTATCGCATTATGAACTGGAGTGGATAGACCGTGATAACAACGATTTGGAATCCTTGGGGTTAATTAAAAAAGCCGAACATAATTTCTTTATTCCCGCAGAGAATAGACTAGGAAGGGTAGTAAAAAAAGTGGTTAGCGACTACCTCGCAGACTGCCCGGAGCTTCAGCGTAAAATAACTGACAAGGAGATGAAGTATGTTTTTGAAGTGGTGGATTTTTACAATAAGCACTGTGAATAAGAAGCTTTGGCGCCGTACCTTATTTGGATAATACTTTAGGCAGCATAGCCAAAGAACAAGGTATACAAAGAAATGGGGCCTAAAAATAGTGCAGGTTCTTACCAAGCCCCGCCAGCGTTCAACAGCAAAGAACAATGGGATAGCCAAAACGATAAGCCACCGTATCCTTGGGAATCTTCAATTCCCCTTTTCCATTAATTTCTAACTCTAGTTCATTCTAATCAATTGGCCAAACGGTAAATTCAGCTTCATAGTTGCCACTGACCGATTGCCCATTTTCTAATTCCAAATCAAAACCAATCTTGAAGTTGGGAAAAACCTCGTCTACCGTTATGGTAACATCGGTTATATCAAATAGTTCCGAACCCGTGTCGGTATCTACCTCACCATCACCATTTAAATCAAGACCGATTTCACTATCAAGGAATAGGAATTCCCCGGCTAAGTTTGGGGCATCTCCAATATCGTCTTCTGAAAGTGGGGTATATGTAAAGCTGCCAGGACTGAACCTAGCCCTACCCGGGGCATACAATTCCAAATCAAGTCTTACGGTTTCACCACCAAAATACCAGTAGGTATATGGAATGAAGCCGATATAGATGTCAACAGCTGTAAAGACACCATCGGTAATTTTAAAATCAATATTGTAATGATTTCCTGATGTTCCCCGATTCAAAACTAGTCCTTTGTCATAACTGAAAGATTTACCTTGATATGATAGTGTGTTGCTTTGTCCAATACTAAATTCATCGTCGTTTTGGGCACTATCACAAGACCCTAAACATACCAACATTAAATATAAAATTGTTTTTAATCGAAGCGTTGGTTTAAAATGCATCGGACACCATTTTTAGGATTACACCAATAGTTTTTTAAGGTTGTCCAAATTACAATGGGACAATAGGACAAATCAATACCCGAAATCTAGTATTTTTTATATAATGAAAACCAGTAAAGTTTTGGGAAGTAGTGTGTTACATAATCTGAAACGGATTTTTATATTATTTAGGGCTTTCGGGGAACAGACTTCATGGCTTGTTTTTTTGTGGTTATGCAGAATCAGAATACTCAGGTCAAATTAGTCTCAAAGCATTGGCACCTGTTCTGGTAAGGTTTCCATTATCTCATCTTTGATTCTTACATTGGAAACGCAGGTATCAACTTGAAGCTCTATCTGATAAACCCTATCGAATCTCATAAAAGAACTATCCGAAGGAAAGGATTTCTCTCTCAATAACTTTAAAAATTTGTAGGAATCATCTAGATTCTGTTTTTCTTTTTTACTGGGAGCTATTTGATTTATATCGTTCAAATCAACCTTAATACTATTTTCTGAACCGTTGATTTCAAATTCAGACAGCTTTTGGTTCAACTCCTCTACAGTTGTTTCTTTAAGTCGAATATTCAAATTTTTCAGGGTTGTAGTTTCAAACTCCTTAATGGCCAAGAAATTTTTGTTCCCCCTGTAGCCCACTACCACAGCCACAGCTGGTTTATGTTTTGGCATGGGCATAGAGCCTGCCGGAGCATCTCCGGCATAAAATGTAATATTGTCTGCACTGTTCAAACGATACAGGCTATTTGTTGATTTGTAAAATATATAAGAGAAGATTTTGTCGTAGTTGGCACCTTCTTGTACCGTTAGTTCAAGACTTTGATAGTTCCAGTCTTTTACCTCCGTGCCCCGGTCAATATTAATCCAACCCATTTGTGTCTGCTCAAATCCGTAGGATTGCATTCGATATCGCTTCCGTTTATTCAATACTTTTTGATATTCTTTTTTTAATGAATCCAATTGCTGTTCTTCGATTTTTCGAATTTCGGTCAGTTTTTTGCTAAGTCTTTCCCTATCACGCTTGGCCTCATCCATTTTTTTAGTGTAGTGTTTTTTTAAAAGCTCAGAATTTATGGAAGTACCGGCAACCTTAGTTTTCTTTTCTTTCTGAAATGACAAGAAGTCATCCTGATATCGATTATCAACTAGAACCTCGGCTACAAGTCTATCCAACTCCCACATATTTTCATCCAAGTTGTCGATGTAGATGTCAAGCACATCTGGTCTGCAAATCTTAAACATAACTTTCAGTCTTCTTTGAAACTCCCTCGTGGCAATTAAGGTATTTTGAAAGCCATCGCTCTTAATAGCCTTTATTTTTAAAGGATTGATTCCGTATTCTGTTTTTGGCGATGAAGAGATGGTATCCAAATCTTTAGTATTCCTTTCTTCGTCGTTAAATGAATTTACTTGATTGGCATTTAAAAAAATATCTTTTGATGATTCATTGGTAAGTCTGTTGATAGCGTTTAATTGTGAAACGAGATTTTGCATATATACATCTTGGAAGTAATATAAGCTGTCTACGATTTCATCTGTTGGTTTTTCAAAAGTTCCGAAGGGGAGGCCTTTTTCTACTTCTTCCCTAAAACCATTGGGTAAAAAATCAAGGGAAAAAATATCAACGGGAATCAGTGAATTTGAAAGTGGTTTTGGTTTGACCCAATCCATGTTTCCCATACTATCGCGAATTCCTTGATAAACCATCATGTCAGGTTCAACACGATTTGTAGGAATCTCTATATAAATTGGCTTTTCAGGGTTGATTTGTAATTGCTCCCCGTCCGAGGTTGCATTCAAATAAATCATACCACCGGTTTCTAATAATTTACCTCTAGATGTGGTTGTAAGATTGGAGAGAATCATCGTATTTAGAGTTAAGCCCTCAGCTAATTCAATAGTTATATCTCCGTTTGCTTTATTCCCCTTGGCGGTAATGAGTGAACCGTTTGGTAAAATCAATAAAGTACCCTCTTTACCTTCAATAATATTATCTTTTTCTCCAGATATTTGAAAGTACTGACTTTTAACCATTGTGGCTTTAAAAGGGTCATTTATAGCGATTTTTTTTATTGGCGGGATTTTTTTCTCAAGGCAACCACTACAAATAATAAGTAGAAGGATAAAAAGTAAGTGTTTCAATTCTTTCATAAAATGTCATCGTATAGTCTGAGTCATCAAATATTGAACCATTCTTTATACTAAATCCTTGGGCACCCTCTTAAATTTTCGTGTATCTTCTTTGGTTAAGATTTTAAAATCTTCTGCCCGTTCTATTTTATCAACCGCTGCCATAAACTCATCAGGCAGAATCGTAAGTTTTCGTATTTTCAGGTCAATCCAAGCCCCCATCATTTCTGAATGGGCAAAATTCTTTCCATCGGCATCATAAAAATCATGATGAAATTCAAAGAACATCCCATCTTCACTCATGCCCTTTAACTCAGAAGAGACCTTAATGGGCTTGCCAATGAACACCTCTTTAAAATAGTAGATATGCTCGTAAAACACCACGGGTCCAATTTGGTGCTTGGCCATGGTTTTTTGGTTAAAACCCAGCTGCGCCAAGTAGGACATACGAGTATGTCCAGTGTAATTTAAATAAGCTGCATTGGCCAAATGGCGGTTGGCATCAATATCACTCCATCGGATTTCAAATTCTTTTAAAAACATAGATTTTAGATGTTAGCTTGCTGTTTTTAGAAAATCAAGAAAATTAACTTTTTTATCTTGGCTCTTGGCTCTTGGCTCTTGGCTCTTGGCTCTTGGCTCTTGGCTCTTGGCTCTTGGCTCTAATTTATATCGTCAAAGTTAAGTTTATTATGCACGCATAACAATTGATAAAAATACGCTAGCTTTGACTAAATCTAAGTGAAACACAATGAGTCTAAAAGCTTCTTTTATCAACGACCTTTCCCTACCTGCAATCGCTGCCCCTATGTTTCTAATTTCAGGCCCTAAATTGGTGGTAGAATGTTGTAAGAATGGTATTGTAGGTACGTTTCCAGCCTTAAACCAGCGTACCAGTGAAGGTTTTGAGGCATGGCTCATTGAGATAAAGACAGCGCTGCAACAATGGGAACAGGAAACGGGTAAAAAAGCGGCACCCTTTGGTGTTAACCTCATTGTACACCCTACCAATCCCAGGTTGGAGGCAGACGTAAAACTCTGTATAAAACATAAAGTGCCCTTGATCATCACCTCTTTAGGTGCGGTTTCCATGGTGATTGATGCCATACATAGTTACGGTGGCCTAGTCTTCCATGATGTTATTAAAAAACGACATGCGGAAAAAGCGGCCGAGGCCGGTGTAGACGGACTCATCCTTGTGGCCGCTGGTGCGGGAGGACACGCCGGCACCATAAACCCGATGAGCTTGGTGGCCGAGGTCAAAAAATTCTTTCATAAGACCATCATCCTTTCTGGCTGTATCTCTCGGGGCAGGGACATTGCCTCCGCCATGCAAATGGGTGCAGATTTGGCCTATATGGGCACCCGTTTCATCAATGCCAATGAGAGTAAGGCCCCCGAGGAATACAAACAGATGATCATTGCGGCAGGTGCCAGTGACGTAACGTATACCGCAGCTATTTCTGGCGTGCACGCCAACTTTTTGTCGGCCAGTTTAAAAGCCGCCGGCATTACTGAGGAAGACTTAAAAAAGGATACCAAAATAGATTTTGGCAAAGAGCTGGATACCGAGGCAAAGGCTTGGAAGACCATCTGGTCCGCAGGGCAGGGCGTAACCACTATTGATAAAACCATGCCGGTAAAGGAACTGGTTGCAGAGTTAAAGCTGGAGTTCAAAGCCGCCATTGAGGAGCAGGCCAAACTTTTGGAGCGTTTCCCCAAAGAATAAAAGCATAGCATGCCGCTCGTCCCATCAGATTATCAGCCGCCCTTCCTATTCAGAAATGGGCACTTTTCCACCATTTATTCCGGGGTGTTCAGAAAAATCCACGGCCTTGTGCAAAAGCGGGAAAGGGTAGTCTTGCCAGATGGTGATTTTCTGGACCTGGATTGGAGTGAAAGTTCCCGGCCCACATCAAAACTCGTCATCCTAGTGCATGGCCTGGAAGGGGACGCACAACGCCATTACATAACGGGTAGCGCCAAACAGTTTAATTTAGATGGCTATGATGCCTGTGCCATCAATCTTAGGGGTTGTAGTGGAGTGCCCAATAACATGTACCGTTCTTATCATTCCGGGGCTACGGAAGATTTACAGTCTGTTATTGCGCACGTTATTGCCCAGGGAAATTACAACGCCCTATATCTTATGGGTTTTAGCCTGGGAGGAAACCTGATCATGAAATATCTGGGGGACACCAAAACATTGCCATCCCGTCTTAAGGCAGCCGTTGGGGTTTCCGTGCCCTGCGATTTAAAGAGTGCCTGTGACGAGCTGTTAAAATCTAAAAATGTACTCTATTCCAAAAGGTTTAAAAAGCACCTTTTGGCCAAATTACATGAAAAAAGAAAGAAATTTCCAGACCGTATAACAGTGGAATCCATCCAATCCATAGCGACCTTAAAAGACTTTGATGACGTCTATACCGGTCCTGCACATGGATTTAGGGACGCTTTGGATTATTATGCCCAATGTAGCTGCGCTCCCGTACTTAACAACATACAGCTTCCCAGCCTAATCATCAACGCCAAAAATGATTCCTTTCTAGGGCCTAGCTGTTACCCAATAGCGCAGGCCGCTGCCAATGATAAGCTGTATTTGGAAATGCCAGACTTTGGGGGGCATGTTGGGTTTTGGGGCAAACGGAATGTGAGCTATGTAGAAATGCGGGCCGTCCGCTTTTTTAATGAACTTACGTAAAGTAGCTATTTTCCACTATCTTTAATTCTACCATTAACGTTATTATGTTTTGTAAAGTTGGCTGGCTATTGGCATTCACTTGCCTTTTGTGTTCTTGTGTGGAAGACCGTTCCTTTGAGGTACCAGATGCTGCTTGTACCACTACTTTGGTATCCAACGCCACGTTTTCACAGGTTAAATCCCTGTATCAGGATGGGTTGATTCAGATTCAGGAAGATTGGGTTATAGAGGGCTTTGTAGTTTCCTCGGATGAGGCCAGTAATTTTTTTAGCGTTTTGCATTTTCAAGATAACCCTAGCAATCCTACCGAAGGATTTCAGATTTCCATTGATGTGCGCGATACCCATTTATTTTATCCGGTTGGCACTAAAATTTTCATTAAACTTAAGGGACTGTATCTTGGTCAAACCAGAGGGGTTTTTCGCTTAGGTGGAACCTTTGCCGCCTTTGGCACCACCTCTGTGGGCAGATTGCCCGCTCTAAAGGTGCCAGAGCATATTTTTGTCTCATGCGATCAAGCTGCTGGGATAGTCCCAACACCCACTAACATTTCCACAATAATGGATCGCCAGATAAACACCCTGGTGACCTTTGACCAGTTGGAATTTGCCGCAGCTGAAATAGGGCTGCCCTTTGCATCGGCCGCAGCGGAAACCGAACGCACCCTAACCGATTGCGAGGACAATGAATTACTGCTGGTCAACAGTGGTTTTTCAGATTTTCAGGCAGATGCCCTTCCTTCTGGAAATGGACGTATTACCGGAGTGTTGCTAAAAGAAAACGATGATTTTCAGCTGGCCATACGCACCTTAGGGGATATGGACTTTCAGTCAGAACGTTGTGAAGATGTGGTTACGGAGTTTACCTCCAACCGCATTTTTTTTAGTGAACTGGCAGACCCCGATAATAACGCCTCAGCAAGGTTTTTAGAACTGTACAATGCAGGTGACTCCGATCTTGATTTAAACGGCTGGCAGATTAGAAGGTATACCAATGCCAATACGGAGGTCAGTTCCACTATTGACCTTTCTGGTTTGATTATTACCGCCCAGAGCACTTTGGTGATTTCCCCCAACGCTGGAGTATTTGAGACCGTTTATGGATTCTTGCCAGACCTTGCCGTAGGTACCAATAGTCCCGCAGATTCCAATGGGGATGATAATTTGGAGTTGATAGACCCTTTTGGAACGGTCATAGACGTTTTTGGGGTAATTGGTATGGATGGCACCGGCACCAACCATGAATTTGAGGATGGCAGGGCCAACCGCAGGGAAGCTATTCTTATGGGAAGTCCGCTGTATACATTTGGTGAATGGCTTATTTTCAATGACTCTGGAGACGCAGGAACTACCAATTTGCCCCAAATGGCCCCTGAGGATTTTACACCAGGGATACGCTAATTAGCATCGTTTTTGTAAAAAGGAAACCGCTCTTTTTTATAACTTGGGCCTTATTTGGACATTAGAGCATGTTCTACTGGCTAAAGGCTGTTCAGCTTCACAAAAATTTAGTAGCGCTTATGGATGATAAGGAAATTCTTTTCACTGAAATACGAAACGGAAATTTTAAAAAGGTATCGGAATTATTGGAAAAAAATGCCCAATTGGTTCGGATTAGGGATGAACGTGGCTCAACCCCCCTGATTTTGGCCACCTATTACGGCCATGCAGCTATTGCCAACCTTTTATTGGAAAAAGGAGCATCCGTGGATGCAACGGACGGTTCTGGAAATACGGCCCTTATGGGGGTATGTTTTAAGGGGTTCTACGAAATTGCCAAGACCTTGGTCGGTGCTGGTGCCAATGTTAATGTCGTAAATGCCATGGGAAGTACCTGTTTAATTTATGCCGCAACCTTTAATAAGCTGGAAATTGCCAGGTTGCTGCTGGATCATGGGGCCAATGTCCATACCAAGGACGCTCGCGGCCAAAAGGCCTTGGACCATGCGGAGTCCCAAGAAGCTACGGAAATGATCGCCTTGTTAACCTCGTATTCCTAGCTTATGTCTCCAAAGGAACAGTTAGATGTCGTAAAACGAATCAAAGCCATAGCAGAAATGGGTTTGGTCTATGTGGAAGACCCCTATGATGAAGAACGATACCAAGAACTCAGGGAAATCAGTTTAAAATTAATGGCGCATCTAGCCGATGTTCCCTTTGCCCAGATAGATGGGTTTTTTATCCCTCAATTGGACTATCCCACCCCAAAAGTAGATGTCAGGGGTTTTGTGATGAATGATAAGCACGAGATTTTAATGGCCAAGGAGAGCGTGGACAACAAATGGACCATCCCGGGCGGCTGGGCAGACATTGGCAATACGCCCAAGGAAGTGGTCATCAAGGAGATTAAGGAAGAAACGGGAATAGATGCCGAGGTGGTTCGCTTGCTGGCCATTTATGACAAGCAACGGCACAGGCATCCCGCAGAGCCGTACTATATTTATAAATTGATGTTTCTATGCAAAGCAACGGGCGGAGAACTGCAAGCAGGTTTTGATATGCGCGGGGCAGACTATTTTCCCTTGGACAACTTACCGGAACTGTCCGAGGAGCGTATCCTCGAAAGCCAATTAAGACATTTGTATGACTTGGTGATGAACAACGTCCAGACCACTTACGTGGATTAAAAACGGAAAAGATGGACAACAGTATTCAAATAGCCCTGGTACAAACGCCACTTCTTTGGGAAGACCCAGCCGGAAACCGAAAGGTCTTGGAAAGAAAAATAGCTGAGGTAGCACAGCAAGTAGACCTTTTTGTCCTCCCCGAAATGTTTACCACCGGTTTTACCATGCACCCCAAAAACTTGGATGCCAAGGAGGGTGTTATCACTGTTGCCTGGATGCAAGGTCTTGCCAAAAAGCACCTTGCCGCCATCACAGGAAGCATTGTTTTTTTTGAGAACGGCAAGTGGTTTAACAGGCTTTTCTTTGTGTACCCAGATGGGAACTACATCACCTATGATAAAAAGCATACGTTTACCCTGGCAGGGGAAGACAAGGTCTATACCGCTGGCCAAGAGCGTGTTTTAATCCCGTATAAGGGATTTAGTATTTGTCCGTTGATCTGTTATGACCTTCGTTTTCCGGTATGGGCAAGGAATACGGACAACTACGATATCCTGCTCTATGTGGCCAATTGGCCAAAACCAAGGATTAAGGCTTGGGATGCGCTCCTAAAAGCAAGGGCCATAGAGAATATGAGCTATGTTGTTGGGGTCAATAGAATAGGGGATGATGCGGAAGGCCATGAATATCCGGGACACTCTGCCGTTTATGATGTTTATGGCCATTCCATGGTCCATTCCGTAGCGGAGGAGGTTTTGGTGGTGCGTTTGGAAAAGGGCGCTTTGGAAGCGGCAAGAAGGAAACTACGGTTTTTGGAAGATAGGGATAGCTTTACATTTACCTGACAGTTGCATGGCAATTGACCTTATTCACGAATAATAAAGGTCTCGTTGTACAAAGAAAAAGCCCTGACATCTATCATATCCGGATAGTATTTTACAATTTCTGGTTGCCGGTTTTTTAAATAGTTTCCCGTATCCCATTTTTGGTTGCCATTGCTATCAAAAACAACCCTAAACCCATATTTGGAGGGTTGCAAATTATTGAATTCAATAGGTTTGGGAGCATCGGTGTAGCGTTCATCAAGGGTTTCCCCCTTATCATCAATTAACTGCACAATGACAGGGTATACCACTTGGCCTTCCAGATTAATGGTGAGGTCTCCCAAGTCTGCCAATGCCGCTGTGCTTGGGTTATAGCGTAAGGTATCGTTCTCCTCACCAAAAAAGTCCTTTATGGCACCTGGGAGCAACTCAATATAATATTTTGTTTTTTCCTCCTTCTCAAAATCAACGTTCACCATATTTTTTATACTATCTATGGCCATCTTAAACCCAAGCATGGTAGAATCTTCCTTCATAACGGATACCAAACTGGTATCTATTTCCACAATTGGTGTACTGGCGTTTATGAAAAAGGGCTTTTTAAAATCCAAAGAACGGCCTTGCCCAGGGGACAGGGTAAGGGTGTCCATGGGGAGTTTTCTCGTTTTTACGGTAAAGGTGTCCCTCAGTTTTAATTTTTCGTTGGTGACCGTAAAGATGATGGAATCGATATCCGTTGGGGTCAGCCAAAAATTTATGGTGTCTTTTTCCCTATCCTTGTTTATATAGGTCTTTACGGAATCTGGGAGCTGCGTAAGGGTCTGTATCTTAAAGTCTTTTTCATCACCTGCATAACCAAACAGAATATGGTTTTTTGCCACGTAACTGGGTACGGAAACCTTATAATCTGGTTCCTCCAAAAACTGGTTGAGCAAGTACACAGAATCCGTTGGCAGGGAAATGGTATCGCTTAAAAAACCAATCTTGTCCACCCTTTGGTCAAATACATTGTTTTTGCCTTTGTCCGTTATGGCAAACAGGGCATATTTTCCAGCTTTTAAATTTTTTAAGGTAAAAAAGGGGACACTGTCAAACGTATTGGTGATGTAGTTGGGTGGATACTTGTAAATGGTGGAGTCCGTGTAAGTGGTATCCATCGCATAAAGCATGACGCTCACAAATTGGTCTGCCGTTCTGTTGTAGGCATCCTTTACCGCTCCGGACAATTGTAGGCTATCCAAATAGTCTCCCGTAGAGAATACATAACTTAAAAAACTGGCGGGATTGCCCTCATTGTGGTCTACAATACTTTGTCCAAAATTAATGGTGTAGGTGGTGTTTTCTCGCAGGGTATCCTTCAAGATAATTTCAATGAATTTACTGGCACCACCAAGTGGCTTTATTTGTGGGGTATATTTTAGGGGCGGCGATACAATAAGCTGGCTTTGTACGTCCTTTAACTTTATGTACTCATCAAAATACAATCTTATTTTTTTGGCCTTAAAGTTCGTGGTTCTATTGGCAGGCTCGGATTTTAACAACACAGGGGGTGTCACATCTTTTGGTCCTCCGGTAGGGTTCCCCTTTTGGGCGCATTGCCAAAAGGCAAAAACCGCAACAATAAGAAAAACAAAACTTAGACCGCGTTGTACAGAGCGCATGGAGAATACTCACTTAATTAAGGAACAAAGAAACAATTTATTCTAGGAACCCGAGGAACCTTTTTCCAATTCTTAACGAATTGCATTGCTATGGAACTATGGCCATGGTGGCCACATAAACCTCGGATACTTGGGCATCCAGAAGGGCCCTTGCGCAGACTTCAATGGTTGCCCCCGTAGTGATGACATCATCTACCAACAAGACCTTTTTTCCGGTTAGTACGTTGGTCTTTTTGGCCTTAAATAAGCTTTGTTGCTCTTGCCAACGTTCTATACGGCTTTTTTTGGTCTGGGTTTTGGTATTGGCTGTTTTGGTAAGCACATCCTCCAAGAAGGTAGCGTTAATGGCCGTGGCTATTTGTTTCCCAAATCCGGTAACTTGGTTATAGCCCCGTTTTCTTAATTTTTTGGGGTGCAATGGTACAGGGACCACATAATCTATTTCTGGCAATGAACCATCTTCTGCCAGCAGCGCACCATACCATGAGCCCAAAAAAATCCCAATGTGACTTTGGTTTTTATATTTTAACTGATGCAGCAGGTTTTTCACGATACCAATGGAAGAAAAATAGAGGAAGGAACTGGCTTTTTTAATGGGTACCCTACCATAAAAAATACGGTCTACATGGTTTTCCTGGCTAAAATTGTACTCGGTAAGTGGTAATTCATATCGGCAAGTGGTGCAGAGCAGTTCCTCTCCACCGATTAATTGTACATTACATCCAAAACATGCGGGTGGCAATAGTATGCTATTTATAGCGTTTATTATCTTTGAAAGCTTAGTGCCAAACATATCTTATACCTACTTTTAACCTATAATGCAGTCTCAAGATACCAATTTCAACTATAAAATTATTGTGGCCGCCTTGGCCGCAGTGATTATTGCATTGCTCATGGCGTTCTACTACAGCTATGCGCAATCCAAAACGGAATTGAATTATCTGGAGGATGAGAAGAAGTTGTTGGTAAAGGAAATGACCCTGATCAAAACGGAATTGAACCGATTATCAGCTGAAAACGAAATCAATGAAATAGATTTACGGGATTCCCAAAGTGAGGTGCAACAATTGTTGGATTCTGTGGGTAGGTTAAACTTTAGCATTGCCAAACTCCGGGACAGCCAAAAGGCACTCAGGAAATTGGAGATGCAGTTTGATAGCCTAAAGGTGAAGAATAACTTTTTACAATACAACAATACCCTTCTTGCAGAAAAATACGAACGTACCAGAAAACAGATTGAAGAGTTAAAAGGGGTCACTAGCTCCTTGCAAGAGGCAGAGGCCCTTGCACGTTTAAAGAACAAGGAACTGGCCAAAGAACTAAAAATAAAGAGCTACCTAAAACTACAAAATCCAGAGGGCTCAGGGTTTAGGGTACGCTCTGGTAGGCCGTTAAAGACCAATAAGGCCTCTACCATTGAAAAATTAAGGGGTTGCGTTACCATTTTGGGAGATGCAAGCAATGATAGTGACATCAAAGTGCTGTATTTACAGTTTCTAACTCCTGAAATGAAGGTGATAGAGCATAACGCCAATGTGGTCAATGTGGCCGGTAATACCTATAGCAAGCGTACCGAGGTCATGTATGACGGTAAGGAAATAAGCATCTGCGATGCCATCACGGTACCGGAAGGCTCGTTGGAGCCGGGAATATATACCCTCAATGTTTTTGAAGATGAGCGCTTACTTTCTTCTTCAGAATTTCAGCTAAAATAACTTTCCCTCTTTTTGGGCATTGTTTTACATTTGCCCCATGGCAAACCAAGAAGACATTTTTAAGAAGGTAATTTCACATGCTAAGGAATACGGCTATGTTTTCCAATCCAGTGAAATTTATGACGGTTTAAGTGCAGTCTATGACTATGCCCAAAATGGGGTAGAACTCAAAAAGAACATTCGGGAATATTGGTGGCAGGCCATGGTACAGCTCAATGATAATATCGTTGGGTTGGATGCTGCCATATTCATGCACCCAACCACTTGGAAAGCCTCTGGTCACGTAGATGCCTTTAATGACCCTTTGATTGACAACAAAGATTCAAAAAAGCGGTATAGGGCAGATGTTTTGGTAGAGGATTATGTCGCCAAGATTGAGTCCAAGATAGATAAAGAGGTAAATAAGGCTGCAAAGCGTTTTGGTGATAGTTTTAACAAGCAACAGTTTCTGGAAACCAATCAGCGGGTATTGGATTACCAAGCCAAGGCAGACGGAATTCTTAAACGTCTGGGGAAATCATTGGAAAATGAAGATTTGGCCGATGTCAAAGCGCTGATTGAGGAATTGGAAATCGCATGCCCATTATCAGGTTCCAAGAACTGGACAGATGTAAAACAGTTTAACCTTATGTTTGGCACCAAGCTGGGTGCTTCCGCAGATTCTGCCATGGACCTGTATCTGAGGCCCGAAACAGCACAAGGCATTTTTGTGAATTTCTTGAACGTGCAGAAGTCCGGGAGGATGAAAATTCCCTTTGGTATTGCCCAAACAGGGAAAGCTTTTAGAAATGAAATTGTAGCAAGGCAGTTTATTTTTAGGATGCGTGAGTTTGAGCAAATGGAAATGCAATTTTTCATAAAGCCCGGTACGCAAAAGGAGTGGTACGATACTTGGAAAGAAAAACGTCTTAACTGGCATTTGTCATTGGGCATGGGCGCGGATAACTACCGCTTTCATGACCACGAAAAATTGGCCCATTATGCAGATGCGGCATCGGATATCGAATTCAAGTTCCCATTTGGGTTTAAGGAGCTGGAAGGTATCCATTCCAGAACGGATTTTGATTTAAGTCAACATGAAAAACATTCTGGTAAAAAACTGCAATATTTTGACCCCGAAGAAAACAAAAGCTATGTGCCCTATGTGTTAGAAACTTCCATTGGATTGGACCGCATGTTTCTAGCGGTTTTTTCCAATTCCCTGCTAGAAGAAGAATTGGACAACAACACAACACGAACCGTGTTAAAATTACCAGCCGTATTGGCCCCTACCAAAGCTGCTATTTTACCTTTGCTAAAACGTGATGGCTTGCCAGAAGTGGCCAAAAAGTTGGTAGATGAATTAAAGTGGGATTTTAACGTTGCGTATGATGAAAAGGATGCAGTAGGGCGCCGTTACCGCAGGCAGGATGCCAATGGAACGCCATTTTGCGTTACCGTGGACCACCAGACCTTGGAAGATGAAACAGTGACCATTCGCCACCGGGACAGCATGGAACAGCAGCGTGTTAAGCTGGATAAGGTAAAGGGCATCATTGCCAAAGAGGTGGATATGCGGGAATGGTTAAAGCGGATTTAAGCATCTTGCTTTGTATGATTCCGTTGTGGAATCTTTGGCCATTGATAAGTATTACTGTTTTAGTGTGCCTTAAACCTACAAGCAAATGTAAACGCTGGTTCACTTTCGTTACTTTTTTATCTCCAATTCAAGGTCAACCAAAATTTGCTCTATTTGCTCCTTTATTCCGCCAAAAAATCTTGGTCCATTAGTCGCCTGAATGGTTAGATAGTAGTCCAAAAGATTGTTTTCAAATTCAATTAAACCAAAAACCCCTGTATTTTTTGAATTGTCAGAAATTGATTTATACTTAAAATTGAGACCTCTGTTTGCTAAAACTCTCCGTACACTTCCATATTTATTTAATTGCTGTAACATTATCCCTTTCGTTGTAAGCGTATAGTTTTCTTGTATTTTTAAATAATCCAATGTGCTCTCGAAAGATGCGATTTTTTGTCTTAGTTCTTCATTTTGAATTAGATTAAGATTCCCAGAGCTAATAATATCAGTTAAGACTCCTTTTGAAGGTGTGTATGTTGCATCTCCTTTAAATACTGAGTATATAATGTCGGACACTACTTTTTCACTAACGGTGTCCCGAATAGTAGTATCAAATAATGATAGCATGTTCTCAACCGAATTTATTAGATTTTTATTTTTTGTGAGACAGTCATCAATTTTATTTAGGTTAGTTTTAAATTCAGATTTTAGTGATGATAAATAAGTGCGCTCTATTTTTCTTTGCTGTCTATTGTTATTGAGATTATTTATTTGTAACGCAATCAAAATCCCAATAACTACAAGGAATATCTCGCCTATAGCGTATTTAAAATACCTGCCTGCCGGCAAGGCAGGTTTACCCGTTTGGTTGTGGTTAATTAATCTTTTGCGGATATGGCGGAAGAATTTAATCATATCAATTGCAGTTTTCAACTAACCAACCACTCAATTCTTCGGCACCAGCTTTAATGGCTGTAAGAAGCTCTTTTTCACGTTGAGTTCTAAGTATACCTAAAATCATAACATCCTTAATTTTTACAAATAGCTCGTCATTTGGGTTCTGTTGCCATTGTGTACTAGACAATAATCCTTGCAATTCTTCATCAATTATGCTTTGATATTCTGGCACTTCTTGAAATCCAAAATCTGCAAATCTTTCAATTTCAAAAAGTTTTTGGTTATGCGCTTTGTCATTTATATCAATAATTTGTAGTGCATTATCTTGTTCTGTGTAATGGCTTAATATTCTTTTTTTCAAGGTTTGATTGCGCAGCGTTTCCAATTTTCCAGAAGACGTAATATCTACAATAGCTGCTTTAGTTGGGATAAATTTATAATACCTAAATGTTGGTATAAAGTCTTTAAAAATAACTTGTTTATCCTTTTGAATTTTTAAAAGGTTTTTTAAAAACCGTTCTGCACTTTCTAAACGCTTATCTATAGTGACCATTGAACTATCTATATTTTTGATATCTACCTGCAAGTCCTCTGCAATTTTACAGTAGTAGGCTTTTTCCAGTGCTATGGATTTGATGTTCTCATTCCAATTATTGATTTGAAGGGCAATCAAGATGCCAATGACCACCAAGATGATTTCGCCAATGGCATAAAGAAGGTATTTACTGAATCGGTTTTCAGCAAGTAGTTTTTGGCGGATTTTTCGAAAGAACTTTATCATAGGTTAATGGATTGGTGAGACAGATGTACAATCATTGATGTGTTTATCAAAATTCCTTTACTCGCTTAGCTATTAATTCCAGTATCAATTCAATTTCTTTTTCCATGGGTTCGTAGAATGCCTGATTAGTGACATTTGAGCTGGACTGATATAAAACTATTTGGTTTAAAAAAGGTAGTGAGTTCAACATAGCCTTGGCTCCGGTGACCTCAAATTCAGTATTAATATATGTCTTCCTTAATCCTAAATCTGCATAAACTCTTTCCATATTAGCTTCATTAATCATTTGTTTAATAGCCATGTTTCGGTACTCTAGAACTTCTTTTTCTTGTTGTTCAATTTCATGAAACTTGCTTTTAAATCCAGCTAACTTATGTTTTAACTCATTGTTTTGTATAATTTTTAATTGACCGGAGCTTATGATCTCAGTGAGAACACCAGTTTCAGGCTCAAAATTTATTTCTACACCAAAGGTTTTACTGCCATAAATAGCCATTGTTTGCTCTGTAATGGTGTCTTTAGATGTTTTGCTAAACGATTGAATCATCTTTTCTGCGCTGTAAATATTCTCATTATTCTGAAGGATAACTTTTTGAAGTATGGTGATATTATGAGAGAACTCCTTTTGAAGCGCTAGAAGGTTTTCTTGCTCTGTTTTTCTGTCTTGTTTGGTAAGATTCCAATTATTGATTTGTAGTGCAATCAAAATGCCTATGACTACTAAAATAATTTCACCAATGGCGTAGAGCAAGTACTTTGAGAAACGATTTCCCGCCCGTGCGGAACCGGTATGTTCGGGCGGGTTTGAGAGCAGTTTTTGTCGGATAAGTCTAAAAAATTTAATCATACTGTTTATTTAAAAGCCAGTGCTTTTGCTGGCTCCTGGCTTTAAAAGGTCTACCAGACTTTTGCTTTTTGTTTGGCCCTCTAAAGAATTTTATCATTGCTTACAGGTCAATTAGTATGTACTTAGATTAGTAGGCTTTCGCTATTGGATTTCATTGTTTATTTGCACAATTAACTCATCTGCAACTGCTTTTAACTCCTTGAAGGCTTTGATGACATTAACTTCATTAAATTCAACTAAATCTAAATAAGCATCAAGTTCAAGTAGGGCTTTTGGAAGATTATCATCAATACCTAAGGCTCTTGCGAGTTTGGGCTGTTTAGCTAATCTTTCTAACATCTGAGGGTAGTATCCTTTACTCATTAATTGGACACCTATTAACTGAGAGGCATCTGCATTACCCTCATAAATATTAACGCTCCTTGTCTGTCTGCCTACATATTTTGATAGCTCATCGCGAAGCGGATTTTCAATCAAGTTAATGGTGCCTGTGTTTATCATCGTTTTAATGGTACTCGTATTGATTTCTATTCGAAGCGTAAAATTGGTGAAATTCTCTTTTACATAATAAAGAACCTCTAACATCTCTAAATCTGGGGTGTCGTATAACGATTTATAGCCTTCATATTTCACCAAATTTTTCTCTAAACTGTTAATAACCTTGGTGTAATAGGCTTTGTCCGCTTCTAAATCTATGACTACTTGGTTAAGATAATTGTTCCTTACATTGTTGGTCTTTCTGTCTTCATTCCAGTTATTGATCTGCAGTGCGATTAAAATTCCGATAACTACAAGTAGTATTTCACCAATAGCGTATTTAAAGTACTTTCCCATTTGGTTTTGGTCAATTAGTGTGCGCCGGATACGGCGAAAGAATTTAATCATTCATTTAATTTTAGATAATCATTAATAGACTTTTGAACCTGTTCAGCCTTTTCAATAGCCTCTTGGTAGGTTTTTTGTTGGTTCTTTAATTGGTAGTATCTAGCATATATTAATGTAGCCATTTTATGGTCATTTGTGATTTTGTCTATGTTAAGCGCAACGGGTTTCCTTTTATCGTTTTTATAGTATTGAGTGATAATAGAATGCTGATTGCTAGCTTTTCTGTGATAGATACTGTAATTATCAAAATAATATGGCTCATAATCTTTCTTAATGAAGGTATTGGAAATCTCTTCCCGCTCCTTTACACGATTTAATAAGTTGTAGTAATGTGTAATATCGTTTTGCAAGGTTTTGGGTAAAATAGAAAACTCATCACTTTGATTTAATTTTGTAAAAGCTGAAGTATTACCATAAAAATTCCGTTCGAAGATATTGTCTATGATATAGCTTGTGGTTAATGAATCAAAGGGTTCTATGAGTTGAAATTGTTCAGAAAGCTTATGACACGACCTTAAGGTGCCTGTAACAATGGTTTTTAAGGAATTTAACAATATAAGGTCACCTGAAACATTTTGAGATAATTGACGCAATTGGGTCTCGGCTGATTTTTTTCCCTTCAAGTGCTCATTCCAATTGTTAATCTGAAGTGCAATGAGAATACCAATGACCACAAGGATGATTTCGCCAATGGCGTATTTGAAATACTTTCCAGTTTTTCCGTCGGACAATAAATTTTGTCTAATTTGTCTAAAGAACTTAATCATATATGTTGTTTTTTGGCCTACGCAACGTCTGGCTCCTCGCTATCAAAGGTCTGCCAGACCTTTACTTTTTGTTCGACCTTCTAAGGAATTTTATCATCTTATTGGCAATAGTGGGATAACTTACTAAATAACTTTTCCGAAGATATTTTGATATCATCCAACAATTGTTGTTCTCTTGTACAAAGTATTACAGTCATATTCATATGGTCTTTAAGATGTTTAAAAAGTGCGTTATCAGGGTCTTTTTGCCATTCACTGCTTTTTAATAGAGAACTAAGTTTATCACCATATTCATCTTTATATAAAGGCAATTCGTGTATTCCAAAACTTGTATAATCGCCATAGCTAAATATTTGCCGAAAATAATGGCTCATCATTTTTGTCGATTATTTTAAGTGCATAATCTTGTTGGGAATAATGATTAAGAATTTCATTTTTTAATGCACTATTTTTTAGGTTTTCCAATTTTCCTGAAGAGGTAATATCTACAATGGCTGCTTTTGTTGGGATATAGTCATAAGCTCGAATAGCACCCAAATAGTTTTGTAAAAGAATGGTCTTGTCTTTCTGTATTTTCAATAGGTTAATCAGGAATCTCTTCGCGGTTTTTTTTCGTTCTTTTAGGGAGGCCAGAGCGCGATCAATATTCTCTAAATCTGTTTTTAAGTCTTCGCTTATTTTACAATAATAGGTTTGCTCTTGTTGCTTGAGTTTGCGTTGGTCGTTCCAGTTGTTAATCTGTAATGCGATAAGGATTCCAATAACCACAAGGATGATTTCCCCAATGGCGTATTTAAAGTATCTGCCTGCCGGTAAGGCAGGTTTGCCTGTTTTGTTTTCCATTAGTAAGTTTTGTCTAATTTTTCGAAAGAATTTCAGCATTGGTTATTGGTTGATTATAATGAAGCAAAGCCATTGTTGTGCTTGCGTTATTTAATTCAATTTGTTTTTAATTTTGCAACGTTTAGTTAATTTGGATTTCATTATATCTACTTCGTCTTCCATAGTTTCAAATAGCTCTGAACGTCTTCTTAACATTATACCTTCAATTACTAAATCTTCATATAATCTTGATTTTATTTCATCACGAATATTGTCAGGTAAATCACGGCTTAATTGATCTTGTATTTCTTTGGGAAAAATTTCTTTATAACTTGAGTGTACTACCCCATTACTAAACCAATCTTCAAACTTTGTCAATCGATCAGTTATAAGGGTAACATTTGCTAACATTGTATTGTTAAAGCCTTCTACTTTTTTTAAATATTGATTTAGTGATTTCCTAATTTGTTTGTCTTTAAGCGTATTTATGTTTCCACTGGATTTAATGTCTTCATAAGTAGAAGAATTTGGTATGAATGACTCTAATAAATCTCTTCTTGAGAGTAACGTTTCTTTTCCTAGCTCATCCAGGTTTGCGTTTTCGCTCTGAATTATAGCAATCGCTCTGTGAGAACTTTCTATGCGTTTTTCGTTGTTTTTCAACAATGCTTTAATTAGTACTTTGTCTTGTTCTATATCATCCAGCAAAAGACAGTAATAAGACTGCTCTAGCTTGGATGCTTTTCGGCTTTCATTCCAGTTGTTAATCTGTAATGCAATTAGTATTCCTATAACTACTAAAAGGATTTCACCAATTGCATATTTAAAGTACTTTCCCATTTGGTTTTTTTCAATTAGTGTGAGCCGGATACGGCGAAAGAATTTAATCATTTGGCTTTTGACATTTGGAATTGAGTAATTCGATCATGGATAGAATCTCATTTTCAACTGATTTCAAAATTTGTTTATTGCGAGCATTGATTCCCAAATAAAACATGGCATCATTTAACATTATTTCCCTTATTTCAGCTGTGAAATTAACTTTTGAATTTAGTAAGTCAAGGTCCACTTTTGTGGTATCGATACCGTTCAATTGCTGAGCAAGCTTTATCCATCCGGAACTAACAAAATCCTTGCTTTCAAAAAAACGTTTATCTGTTATGGCTTTTCCATTGGTTTCTATAATAGAGCTTGTTCTAGCCATTGACTCATAATAAGAGGCCAGCTTGTTCTTAACAGAAAGGTCTGTTAGTATGTTTAAATTTCCACTCGATTTAATGTCTTCCAAAGCGTCAGTTGTGGCTCGATAATTTCTGTTAGAAAATTTGACGGATTTTAAAAGATTTGGGGTGATGCTTTCTAAAGGTAAGGTGTCGTCTAACAACTTTTGAATCATAATGTTATTCGCGTTAATTCTTACGTTTAACAATTCAAGGGAATATTCATAATTACTATAGTCCTGTTTAACGTCTTCCAGTAATCTACAGTAATATTGCTGTTCTAGTTTTCTATTCTTCTTGTCTTGGTTCCAACTATCTATTTGTAGGGCAATCAAAATACCAATGACCACGAGAACAATTTCACCTACGGCGTAGAGTAGGTACTTGTAGAACTTGCCATCAGAAAGCAGTTCTTGACGGATGCGGCGAAAGAATTTAATCATCGATATTTTTATCTATTAAATCTAATATTTTCAACAAAAAACGCTCAACTTCTTCCTCGTTAATCGTGACAAAAGATTGATTTATATAATGGCTATACCAAGCATTATCAACTTCTGTATCATTAATGAATTTTTGGTAATTACTAATGTCTACTTTAATGGGTTTTATTTTATATGTTTTTTGATAATCGGACCTATCCTGTGTTTTATCTCCATTTCTTACAGGTATGTACCTAGTCAAAATGGCATAATTATTAGAAATAAAATTTCTTCGCACCATTGCATCCTCTACATAATCACCTAATTCGCCAGTCCATTGATTTAATAAAAGTCTCAAATCTTCGTTTTTTATGAGCTCTAGCTTACCTGAAGAAATAACATCATTAACAACACCTAAACGCGCATCGAAAGTGGCGTAGTCTAATGCCGTACCCATTAAGCTATCTATTTTATGAGGATTAACTGATTTGGCTTTATCGATTTCTAAAAGGGTGTAACAAGCATCTAAACATTCTACATTAAATTCATGGTCTCTTTTAATCTCTTCTAAATTCTGTAGGACTTCAGCTTTTAAATTTTTTAATACTTCTTGTTCCTTTTTTAAGTTTTGCTGGGTATTGTTCCAATTATTAATCTGCAATGCAATGAGAATTCCAATCACCACGAGCACAATTTCGCCAAGGGCGTATTTAAGGTATTTACCAGTTTTGTTTTCCAAGAGCAAGTTTTGCCGGATACGGCGAAAGAATTTAATCATACTTATGATTTTAGATTAGCTTTAATTAAATCCAGTAATCGTTTTATGTCTTCAATAGTAGCATCTAAAAGCTCATTTTGACTATCCATAATAAAAGCCATATTTAAAAGGTGCGTATAGACTTGTACGTCAGTATGTATGCTAACCTCTGAAATATCGCGTAAATGAGAGTCGTGTTGTGCAAATTGTTTTAAAGTTTGTTTGTTGCCCAATTTTGGAAAGATATCATCTGCAAATTGGCGCGTTTGCTCTTTAATACGCTCTTGGGTGCTATTCACAAAATCTATTTTGTAATATATTGAAAGGTCTTTTCTTAACTCCGTATTGGTAATAAGGTCTATATTTTCTGAAGCTGTCATATTTTCAAAAGCAATGCTGTTAGGATAAAAAACAGCAAATTCAGTCATTCTAGGAATATAATTAGTAATTGTAGGCACATATTTTTCAGGATTAGAAGACTGTTCTAATGCAATGAAGGTTGAGTCTATATAAGACGCTTTTAAAGCATTAAATTCTTTTGTTTCTTTTATGTTTTCCAAATCATTGTTTAAGCTAATTCTAATTTGTTGTAAATAGACTTGCTCTTTGGACTTTAATAATCGCTTGGTATTCCAGTCATTTACTTGTAGTGCCAAAAGAATACCTACCATAACTAAGATGATTTCGCCTGCAGCATAAAACAGGTATTTTGAAAACCTATTTTCAGCGAGTAGTTTTTGACGGATTTTTCTAAAGAATTTGATCATGGCTTGACTATTGCGTGTTGGCTTCTATTCTTCAATTTCTTGTGCTATGATGTCCAGTATGTGCAGGATTCTATTGCGCAACGTTTGCGATTGAATGTTTGTAACTTGATGCGTTGTGATTACTTGGCTCACAATGCCCTCAAATTCAACATCGGCAAGAACCTTTGTCAAATCCACACTTTTTTTTGTTGGTTTAATGGTGAATTTGCGGTTTGATTTTTTGTCCAATGCCTCGGTGGGCGTGTATCCGTCTTTCCATAAGTTATTATTTACGTTTCTCGCAATACCCAATCGAAAATAACACGGCCCTACGATCTCCGTTCGAAATTTTTGGTACTCCAACTCCATTTCTTGAACCTGAAAGACCTCAGAAGACCAATTGGATAAAAACCTTACCAAGCTGTCATTCTGTATGAGGCGAAGATTTTCTGAACCAACGATATCGTTTTTTATGGGGTCAAAGGTCGGGTCCCTAAATATGATCCACAATGATCGATAAAACGCGTTTTCATCAATTGCCGAGGTGGGATTATCTATTTGCTTTAGCAAATTATTGCAGGCCTCAAGTGCCTGATTGCGCATCAGTATTTTTTCATCAAGTTGCTTTAGGTTACTTTGATATTCACTGAATAATTGTTTTAAAATTAATTGCTCCTTGACCAAGTCTTTCTGTTTTTCGTTCCAATTGTTGATACTCAATGCAATCAAGATTCCAATGACCACGAGAATAATTTCGCCGAATGCATATATCAGATACTTGCTGAACTTATTCTTAGAAAGTAATTTTTGTCTAATTTTTCTAAAAAATTTAATCATACTGGGTTTCCATAAGAATTTTATCAATCAATAGGTCTAATTCTAACAATAGGTTTTTGTTATCTGCAATCCAGTATAAAAATTCGTCAGTATTGTTTTCGAATTCAATCTCTTTAAAGATTTGAAGTTTATTTACCTTCAGGTTCGATTTTTCTTTCCAATTTAATGGGCCATAGGCATCCATATCTTTAAAGGAATATCTTTTTGATAAATACGGCCAAATCTCGTTGTCTAATTTTGCGGTAAATCTTGTTGTTCTATCTGTCAATGCCTTCATCGTTCGTCCCCAATCATATATTAAATCAACCAATTCCTGATTCTGGAGCAATTCCAAACGCCCAGATTGTATGAGACCAGAAATGGTGTTTTCCGAAGGTCTGAAGATAGGAGGGTCAAGGGCATAAAAAAGTAAACTGTCGACATTTTGTTTTTTAATATAATCTTCGTCTTTACCTATCATCTTCATTAATTGTCTTAGCGCTGCCTCACATAATTCAGCTTCTTTAATTTTTATTTTTACCCTCGTTTTGTTTTGCAAATATTCAATATGAATGTTTTTAACAATAGTCTGTTCTTCAAGTTTCTGAATACGTTTTTGGTTCCAATTATTGATTGACAATGCAATCAAAATTCCAATGACTACTAGAATGATTTCTCCAATAGCATAAATTAGATACTTCTTAAATTTATTTTCAGATAGCAGTTTTTGCCTAATCTTTCGAAAGAATTTTATCATTGGTTAGTGGTTGGTTATAATGCAGAATTGGTTGTTGTGGGTTCGTTATTTTTCATCTATATACTGAATCAAACTTTCCCTTAATGCTATTCCTTCTTGAAGTAATTCACTGTGCGTCCTGTACACTGGTACCATCAACGCTTGTTTGAGAGTAGATTTATCGGCAAATTCTTTTACCCTATCAGATTGTATATCTTCATAAAAAAACGAATTATCAAAGGCGTCCACTTCCATCTTTGCGAAATCCGGTAAAGCTATTTGCAACACCGAATTGATATCAAGGAAAGGAGCAAGTTCAATGGCCGTACCGTATATTAATTTTAAGTTAGATTCCTGATAGTCGAGTACGTTTGAAACATTATCATAATAAGATTGAATTTTATTTTTAATGGAATCGTTTAAGATATAAGTGAGCTTACCTGAAAATTGCATTTGATTAAAAGTGATTTGACTGGGTATGAAACTGCTCGTACCTGAGGCTTCTAAAATTCTCTGTTTTAGCAAGGGTTTATTTCTTCGTATCAAATCATTCTTGAATGCGCTCAATAGTATTCTATTGGCATCTATTAAAGTGCTATCACTTTTTGTCACTGCTATTAAACTCCTAATGTCACTTTCTATATTTTGTATTAAACCCGTGATGAGTATTTTTTCTTCTTGTTTTATTTTCTGATTTTCACTCCAAGTATTGATTTGAAGTGCAATCAAGATTCCAATGACTACGAGAACGATTTCACCTATGGCATATAGAAGGTATTTGCTGAACCTATTTTCAGCGAGCAGTTTTTGCCTAATTTTTCGGAAGAATTTAATCACTATGCTTTTGACATTTTGAATTGAGTAAATCAATCATGGATAGAATTTCGGTTTCGAGTAATTTCAACAGTTGTTTGTTTCTAGAGTTAATTCCTAAATAAAAGACAGCATCGTTTGTCATTTTTAACCTTACATCATTAGTAAAATTTATATTTGATTTCAGTGATTTTAGATTAACTTTTGACGCGTCAATTGCATTAATGTTTTCTAGGAGTTTTATCCATCCAGAACTTATGACATCTTCAATTTCTAAAAAGCGTTTATCTGTAATTGACTTACCGTTACTTTCTATAACAGCACTTGTTTTTGCTAAAGTCTTGTAATAGTCTGCTAATTGATTTTTTACGGATAAATCTTTGATAATATTTAAGTTTCCACTGTGCTTTATATCTTCAAAAGCATCTGTAGTGGCAGTAATATTTCTATTGGCGTATTTTACAGATTTTAGAATAAGCGGTGAAATGCTGTCTAAAGGCATTATATGGTTTTGTAGCCTTTGGATTAAGGTGTTATTGTCGTCTATCCTTTCGTTTAATAGAGCCATATAATTATTATAATTTGTAAAATCTTGATTAACATCCTCCAATAATCTGCAATAATATTGAGCTTCTAACTTTTTGTCTTTCTTGTCTTGGTTCCAACTATCTATTTGCAACGCAATTAAAATCCCAATAACCACTAGGATGATTTCTCCAATGGCGTAGGGCAGGTACGTTGAGAAACGGTTTTTAGCGAGTAGTTTTTGCCGGATTTTTCGGAAGAATTTTATCATTGCTTTAAGGGTAGTTATAATGAAGCACAGCCACCCGTAAAGAGTAATGTGCCTGGTTAACGGGCTATGTAAAATACGCCATCTTGAGCGTTCCTGCTTTTATTCAGCTTTATGTACTTCAAGTTCTATTTCCACCATAAATTCAGGTAGTGCCAACCCTTTTACCTCAAGCCAAGAACCGGTGGGAAACCCGTTTTTATAAACCTCTGCCCGGTAGGCCGATTTTTCCAACATTTGAGCCATATCGGTAGTGAAAATGTCCTCCTTAACCACATCGTCAAAGGTGCATCCATAGTGCTTTAAAATCTTTTCTAAATCGGCATAACAGTTTTTCATCTGTTGTTCTATATCACCAATGGCCGTTGGGTTGCCTTCACCATCCATACTTACTGCTCCCGAAATTTTGATATTCTTTCCAATCTTTACGGCATGTCTGTAGCCATAGGCCCTTTCTACATCAGGTCTAAGCTGGAAGTATTCCGGTTTTTTGGATTCAACTACTGCTTCTTTTTCAATTGTTTTGGTTTCTCCTTTTTGTTGTTCGCAACTTAGAAAGGTAAAAGACCAAGCAAATAGCACAAGGAGTATGGAAACTTGTTTTTTCATTCTGTTTTCTTGTTTGTTGATTTTGTTTAGAATTGTGTTATACTCAAGTCCTAATTATTGGTTTAAAGCTGAAATTCTACCATCACATCTCTAAACAAATCAGGGTAGATTTAAAGAATATTAAGTGTTCTCATTGGAAAAAAAATTCTAGATCGGGATTGATTACATTACGTAGTACAGGGATTTAAAAACATATGTTTTGGTTGTGCGTTATCCAAAGCCCTAGGGTATGTTAACCTATCCAGTTTTTACGGTTACAGCCTAGGCATACAACACCTAAACGCTTTTAATTGTTTGCAAATTAGTGGATTAGTGAGCCGCGTTCAATCACATTTTCATGTGGTATTTGCCAGTGACTTTCGTATATTTAGCAGTAGGCTATTATCAACAACCCTAACTTTTGCAGCTTCTGACCACACGTATTACCTATTCTTTAGTATTGGGCTTCCTTTTATTAGGTAAAGCGCTAAATGCTCAAAACCCGTCACAAATTGATGTGTTGACTACAGGGGATGGTCTGTTGTTTAGGGACGTGTCTGACATTGTCCAGGACAACAAAGGCTTACTATGGATTGGTACAAGACAAGGCCTTAACCGCTATGACGGAACAAATTTTAAGGCCTACACCAATGATAAACAAAATCCATTTTTTATTGAGGAAGATTTCATAGAGACCAATATGCTTTATGATGCTGCTGCTAATTACGTATGGTTCTTGGCCAATGACAGACTATTTGCGCTGGACATTTCTAAAGATTCCGTTACTGCTTTTGATTACCAAGGGCTTGAAAACAATCGGGTCCTAGAAATTTACATGGCACCAGACAATGCTATTTGGGCAGTAACGGATGATTATTGGCAATCCAATAAAAAAAATCCAAAACTTTACCTAAAGAAATTTGAAAACGGAAAATTCAATACCGTAACCACGGTGGATAGTTTTAAGTATATTTTTAACAATCTAAGCTTTGCCGCTGATGGCTCTGTATGGTGGGCCACTACCAGAGGCACAAATAAGTACAGTCCCAAAGGCAAATTGTTGGAAGAGCACATACTAGATACGTATGATTGGAATGGCGATGATATACATTACCTACCACAATTTTTTGATAGTCATAATACCCACTATTATTTTCCGCCTTCTCGAGGTGGTATTGATATTTATGACGCAAGCACAAGAGCATCACAAACAATTTATAAAACAAAGGAAATTATACGCCGTGCCAAGGAAGATGAACAAGGTAGCATCTGGTTTGCTAGTGATACTGGCCTTTATTGTATGAATACCGATGGTCTTTTTAGTGATTATACAAACCTGTTGAAGTCAAAACTGGATTACTCTAAAATCAATAATCTTTTTATTGACAAAAGCAGTCTGCTTTGGGTAGCAACCGACAATGGTTTGTTTAAGATAAGAACACAAAAACAATTGTTTGCCAACCTTTTTAAATCCAAAAAAGAAGGTTGGGGCCATTCCATGCGCGGTATATTTGAAGATGCCAAGGGACGCCTATTTTCACTTTGTGAAACTAAACATCAATTGTGGTACCAAACTAAAACGGGAAAAGTTGATTCGTTATCCTTAAAAACCAAGTCCGGAAAACCATTGAACTTAATGTACGATGCCAGTTTTATGGTAACCGACAGTAGCAAAACCAAAGCCTACGCCATAGGAAATGGCATCTGTGAGATAGACTTAAAAACAGGGCTCGCACAGGTTTATGACCAATTTAAGGCTAATAACAATATCCATGGGCCAAACCCACTTTTAGGATTGAATGATGGGCGACTACTATTTGGTTTTACATTAGAATACCTCACTGTGTTTAACCCTAAAACCAAAGAGCACCAAACTGTTTTTAATAACATAAATGAACAAACCAACATAAGAAACTTTTTGTTTTTTGAAGAAAGCCGTGATAAAAATTGTGTTTGGATAGGTACAAGAGACGATGGTATTCTTAAAGTAAACCTGAACGGAACTCGGTTACAAACCTTTAATACCTCATCAACACCAAAGTTAGGGAAACACCATATCCTCTGCCTTGAGGAAGATACGGATGGTAGCCTGTGGATAGGTACTTATGGCGGTGGGCTCAGCCATATTTCGGCAGACGGAACATCTATAACAAATTATACCACCGTAGTTGGTTTAGCAAACGATAATGTGGTAGCGATTTTACCCCAAGGCCCAAACAAGTTATGGATAAGCACCTACAACGGCCTGTCCCTATTCGATAAGACCACCAAAGAGTTTCAAAACTTTTATACCGAGGATGGCCTATCTCACAATGAGTTTAATTATTCCTCATTTTTCAAGGGCAGTAACGGCCTTTATTATTTTGGCGGAATGAACGGTGTTAACGTCTTTAATCCAAAAACCTTGCAAGAAGCGGTAAGTCCACCGGATATTCAGCTTTTGGGCATCTCGGGCTATAACAGCAAAACACAGCAAAACTATAAAAAGGATTATGCCCAAAAAGACCTAAAGGCGTTTACAGCTTCGCCTTATGACCAATATTTTGAAGTCAGTTGGCTGTTACCCAGCTATTTTAAGAACACCAAAAATACATTTAGCACAAAACTTGAGGGTTTTGAAAACCGCTGGTTTTATCAAGGTAACGCCACCTCGGTAAGATATAACAAATTGCCCGCAGGTAATTATGTGCTCAAGGTAAAGGGAGCAAATGCCAAGGGTAGCGAAAGCGCTAATATGCTTTCTGTGCCCATAACCGTTAAGCAGATTTTTTACAGGCGTTGGTGGTTTATTGCTTTAGTTCTCATAGCAATTTCAGCATTGGTATATTCGATGTTTAGATACCGATTGCAACAGGTCTTAGCTATGGAACGCTTACGTACAAAAATTTCGAGCGACTTGCACGATGAGGTGGGCTCGTTATTATCCGGTTTGGCCATGCAAACAGAACTTTTGGAAGCCAATGCCAGTGAAGCAGACAAAACTAGGTTGCAAAAAATTGCATCCATCAGCAGAAATGCCGTATCCCAAATGCGTGACTTGGTCTGGAGCATAGACAGCAGACGGGAAACCATTGCCGATTTAATTGAGCGTATGCGAGAGTTAGTAGAAGAATTGTTGTTGCCAAAGGACATTGCCTTCACGATGGATGCTTCAACTATCAAAAATTTGGATAAAAAATTACCGGCACAGACCAAGCAAGACATTTTTTTGATTTTTAAGGAGGCTTTGACCAATATCGTGAGGCACTCGGATGCTACTTTTGTGGAAATTAGTCTAACCAATCAATTCAATGGATGTAAGCTCAGTATTCAGGATAACGGGAGCGAAAAAACCACCTACAAATCCTCTGGCTTGGGCCTATCGAATATGCGCATGCGTGCCAAAAACTTAAAAGGTAACTTGCGCTTTCAAAACAACAATGGTTTTAGTGTGCACCTAGAATTGCCCTTTACTATATAATTTCACATGTAGATGTGATTGGGGGCCACCATGTAAAAGCGTAATTTCAACTACGGAAATCTTCTGGCATTTTGGAGCCTATAGTTAAATAAATTTCTGCTTTGTGGTGTCATTTCCAGCCTGCATAACCTAATACAGTGGTAAATTGAACTAAGTTTTGGAAACACCCAGGCTTGGAAAATGACTATGATTAAACTAGCACTCATAGAAGATGATATATTGATTCAAGAAAGCTTGAACTCCTTCTTTGGTGGGCAAAAACATATCCACTTAAAAAAGATTGCATCATCCGTGGAGGATTTTATAGAATCCATTCCGGAAATTGAGGCACCGGATGTTATTCTTTTGGATATTAATCTTTTGGGAATCTCTGGCATTAAAGGTATTCCTTTATTATTGGAAAAGTTACCGGACACGGATATTATGATGTTGACCACCTTTGAGGACAACGACAAAATATTCAGTGCCTTGTCTGCTGGTGCTTGCTCATACCTAACCAAAAAAACACCCTTAAAAAAAATACGGGAAGCTGTTGAAGTGGTGTACAAGGGTGGCTCCTATATGTCGCCTTCGATTGCCAGAAAGATTGTAAATAGGTTTGCACCAAACCGCAGCCCAATGCATCAACTAACACCAAGGCAAAAGGAGATTGTGGACGGCATCGTTGACGGAAAAAGCTATAAAATGATTGCCGATGATTTGTGTGTGTCGCTAGATACTGTTCGTAGCCATATCAAAAACATTTACAAAACGTTAAAGATCAACAGTAAGGCCCAGTTGATTCGGAAATCCTTTAACAATGAGCTTTAGGTTTTAAGGGGGTTTAGGTGCGCATTATATAGTTTTATTATGTATGTAAGGGAGCTAAACCGTTATTGGTTGGGTTCATAAAACAAAAGTTTTGAACCTTATGCCCCACTTCATTTAGCTGTATTCGTGCGTTGTAAAGCCTATAGATTTAGCCTATTTATGACGCAAATACATTTAGTAAGCTACAAATTGAAAATAAGCGCTGGCGTCCTCCAAGTTTTCTAGCCCAAGAATCCAGCATACTTCTGCAAAGTCAGAGAAGTCTAGTCCCCCTTTTTCAATGGCTTTGTTTAGGTACCTCCCTTCCTTGCCATTGTATTGGTTTCCCAGTTGTAGGGCAAGCTTCCAGACTTTGGTTAATTGTGGGTCCGTAATGTTGTTTTCCCAAGGCACAATTTCTTCTGAACGAAAACCAGGGGTACCATTGTGGGCGGTATTCCCATCCGGTATTTTGTGATAGGAAGCCACCTCTTTAACGTAGTCCAGTTTTTTTGGTGTAGTTACTTTTTCGTTCCAATCGCTATGCTGTACAACATGTATGCGTTTGGTATCAATAGCTGCAGTGCTCTTTTTAAGGGCTTTCATCAAATCAAAGGTAAAGTCTGATTGTCCGCCTTCCGCAATCCAAATAGCTCCATTGCCGTTAAGCGTTTTTGTGGCTAGTTGCGTTACGCTATTTAACACTTCTTCGTAGTTGTTATGGGCATCACTCCACTGGCTGCCAAAAGCTAAATCCAACAGTGCTTCAGGCGGAACGTATAGACCTTTTTGCATCCCATAAGTTCCCCCAACAACGTGATAATTTAGCTTGCTGTATTTAGATGTTGCTAATAAGGTCGCAAATGCCGCAGCGGAGTGCAGGTCATCTACATCGGTTTTACAATCGTAATGAACCAATAGTAAATCCTTCCCTAATTCAAATTTAGGGATGGTGTTGGTTTTCTCCTGTCCGATGACCTGGTTAACCCAAGCCGAAAGAAAGAGGAGAATGAAAGTTTTTAGATACATGTCGTTTTAAGGGTATTTCACCCTTCTAATATAATCAAAAACAATACTCAAAGGAACTGAGTATAGGCATTACCAATGTTAATATAACGCAAAAAAATAAAAGAACGGTTTTTTAGATGAATAAGAGCATTACTTTTAAGGGTCTAATTGTACAAAATAAAAATCTATATACTATGAGTGATCCACACAATGGAAATGGAGACATCAATAAATGTCCCTTTTTTGCTGGTACAACCAAAAAAACGGCTGGTCAAGGCGTTAAAAACCGTGATTGGTGGCCCAATGAGTTAAAACTGAATATTCTACGCCAACATTCAGAAGCCTCAAATCCCATGGGGAAAGATTTTGATTATGCGAAGGAATTCAACAGTATTGATTTTGCTACATTAAAAAAGGAAGTCACAGATTTAATGACCAATTCCCAAGATTGGTGGCCTGCGGACTATGGGCATTATGGTGGTTTTATGATACGGATGGCATGGCATAGTGCCGGTACCTATCGTGTGGGTGATGGCCGTGGTGGTGCCGGAGGAGGTAACCAAAGGTTTGCGCCGATCAATAGTTGGCCAGATAACGGAAACTTGGATAAGGCGAGGTTATTGCTGTGGCCCATCAAAAAGAAATATGGACGTAAAATTTCCTGGGCAGACTTGATGATTCTCGCCGGAAACTGTGCCTTGGAATCCATGGGCTTCCCAACCTATGGCTTTGCCGGTGGCCGGGAAGATATCTGGGAACCGGAGCAAGATGTATATTGGGGTAGCGAAACGGAATGGGGCGCCAACGAGGAACGTTATTCTGATGGGGAATTGGAAGGTCACCTTGGAGCTGTAATGATGGGTTGGATCTACGTAAACCCAGAAGGACCCAACGGTAATCCAGACCCAATGGGTTCTGCCCATGATGTTAGGGAAACGTTTGGACGTATGGCCATGAATGATGAGGAAACCGTTGCTCTGGTTGCTGGTGGGCATACCTTTGGTAAAGCACATGGTGCCGCGGATCCAAATACATATGTGGGTGCAGAACCTGCTGGCGCATCTATTGAAGAAATGAGTACTGGATGGAAAAACACCTATAAATCAGGAGTGCTACAAGATACCATTACCAGTGGAATAGAAGGCGCTTGGACACCCAATCCTACGAAATGGGATGCAGATTATTTTGATGTATTGTTGAACTATGACTGGGAATTGACCAAAAGTCCTGCTGGTGCACACCAATGGACACCAACAGCGGAATCTAAGGCTAAAATGGCACCTACTGCAGACGGCAGCGGTAAGCAGGCCTTAATGATGACAACTGCGGATATTGCGTTGAAGACAGATCCAGCGTATCTAGAAATATCAAAACGCTTCCATAAAGACCATAAGGCCTTTGAGGACGCCTTTGCCCGTGCATGGTACAAATTAACACATAGGGATATGGGGCCAATTGATCGTTATTTAGGTCCGGAAGTGCCTAGTGAGGAATTATTATGGCAAGATCCGGTTCCCAAAGTAAACTATACTCTGAGCGAAGCGGATATCAGCTCGTTGAAAAAAATGATTGCGGCATCTGGTCTAAGCATTTCCCAAATGGTGACTACCGCTTGGGCATCTGCTTCAACCTTTAGAGGTTCCGATAAACGTGGTGGTGCCAATGGTGCCCGGATTCGTTTAGAGCCTCAACGCAGTTGGGAGGTTAACAACCCTGCTGAGTTAAATAAGGTTCTAAATGTTTTGGAAGGAATCCAAAACCAATTTAGTGGTGAGGTTTCCATGGCAGATTTAATTGTATTGGCCGGGAATGTTGGTGTGGAAGAGGCGGCCAAAAAGGCGGGACACGAGGTACGTGTTCCATTTAGCCAAGGCCGTGGCGATGCCAGCCAAGAACAGACGGATATAGAATCTTTTAATTACTTGGAGCCCTTGGCGGACGGATTCAGAAATTACATCAAGTCCGATTTGCAAATAGCTGCCGAGGACCTTTTAGTGGATAAGGCCAACTTGTTGACCTTGACCGTGCCTGAGATGACCGTGTTGGTGGGAGGTCTCCGTGTATTGGGGGCCAACTATGATGGTTCTAACCATGGGGTGTTTACCGATAATGTAGGTACTCTTACCAACGATTTTTTTACCAATCTTTTGGATATGACCTACACTTGGAAGGCCACTTCTGAAGATGATCGGTATTTTGAAGGCAGCCATAGAATTACAGGTAATGTAACATTCACCGGTACACGTGCCGATTTGATTTTTGGTTCTAACTCAGAGTTAAGGGCCATTGCAGAGGTATATGGAACAGATGATGCCAAAGATAAATTTGTGCATGATTTTGTAGCTGCATGGGTCAAGGTAATGGATTTAGACCGCTTTGATTTAAGAAAATAGGCGATACTGTTGCTATGAAAAAGAAGGCATCCTGATGAAAATCAGGATGCTTTTTTTATGGCCCATGCCCTAGCCAACAATTAAAATAACTGGGGACATGTCCCGCCACAGAACCTTATTGTCAAAACATGCCTCTTGGGGATTCCTTGTAACATTTATGACGCATTGCACCAGACAGCAAGTTCATTACCTGAGGGGTCTAAAAACTGAAAACGTTTTCCTCCCGGAAAAGAGAAAATATCAACGGATATTGTTCCACCTGCTCTAAGGACGTTCTCTTTAACAGCTTCCAACTGATCATGATGCAACACCACTAAGACTCCATTGACTATGGGTTCGTTGGTAAATTCAAAACCACCCTCAACACCACTATCTGTAAAAGCGGTATACGTAGCACCATAATCTGTGAACGTCCAGCCAAAAACAGCACTATAAAATGCTTTGGTAGCGTCAAGGTCAGTGGATTTAAATTCGATATAATTGATAGGGATGCTCATAAATTCTTCTTAGTTTAACTTTGGTAATGTACGCCAGATAGTATTTAGGGACTGTGGTGTGGTGATACCGGTGGAACCGAGGGCAAAACAGGGTGGAAGGGTTATGCCTTCAGATCTAAAAAAGCCCCGGCCAGAAATAGGCACTATTTTGGTCACTAAGCCAAGCTCGCTATTCTTCACCAACATGTTTTTTGTAAAATTTCCAGACTTCATGGGCTACATCACGGCCTAATTTTAGCCCCGCAACATTATCGGCTTGTATGTGGTAACCGCCCATTACCCTAGACATTCCCGCCATTTCAGCCGTTTCTGTAAAGGTAGGGAAGTGGATGGTCACTGTTTTGCCCAAATCATCTGGCTCTGTTAGCGCACCCGCCACCAGTTCCACATGTTCGCCAAATTCATCACTGCCCGTCCATAGTTTTAAGGCTTCCGCACAGCCTCCACTAATGGTACTATGTCCGGAAGTATAGCTTGGGAATGGCGGACATAAAAAAATATCTGGCGAATAAGGGCGCCACTGGTTACCGTCCATTTCTATCATTCCCTTACCAGGGCCTCCCCAAGCGGTTATGGTCTGGCCTCCATAATATTCATGTACCAAGGCATACGGCCTAGCATAGTCATAGAACATTTTGGAATCCCAGGATGCAATAAAGGCATCCATGGCTACAACCTGGTTATAAAAGTACATTTTAACATCTTGGTCAAGGGTGTGGTGATCCCTTCGGGAAACATCTTGGGCAAACTTTAACCAATGCCCCGCTTGTTGCACGGACTGGGGACCATCGCGCATGAATTCTACCAAAGCCTTTTCTTTATCCGTTAGGTTGGCCTGCAGTTCCACAACCTCGGCAATCTCTTCTTGTAATTGTTCAGAGCCTACCAAGGGTGGAGGGCCCGGTCTAAACTGGTCCCCTGACTTAAGGGCAATTGGTTTTACCTTGTTCCAAAATGGGGTCAAACATCCTGGCGCAAATTTTCCTCCCTTACCATCAGAAAAGTATTTTGGCTGCCAGCGGTTAATGTCCACATTGGTATCGGCAGAATTTACCGGTTCATAACCCACGTAGTTAAAGTATGGCTCACCATTGGAGCCTTCTTCTTCTCCATACTGGTTGGCACCATCATTTTTTCTGGCCTCAATGACAGCCTTTGCAGCTAAGTTGCCAATGCCTACGGCCGTGGTGGCATCCAATGAGTTGTCATCGGGGTCAAGACCAAGTTCGTCTTTCATGAATTTTTTAAACAGCGCACTGTCTGAGTAATAATATTCTTGTAGGGTTCTCAAAGCCGCGTAACTGATGGCTACTTCCTTGTTTGCTATACTTCTTTCGGCGGCTGCCCGTCTTTCCACTCCAGATAAATACACCGGAGTCGCTTTGGCATCATAGCGGGACCACGCATCAAAAACAGCGGTAAATATCAGCCCCAGATAGCGCGAGGTTATGGTTGGTCTGGGGGAAAACCGTTCCGTGTCCAAAGCAGTGGCTTCCAAGGCCATTTCACCCCATTTATAAGCAATGTTGTCCGCTCCCTGTGGTTGTTTTTCAATGGTTTCCTTTGGCGGTTGTTTGCATCCAATAAAAACAGTCATAAAAATAAGTACAGCAATGTATTTTTTCATTTATTCCTTGTTTTAGTGCGATTTGACTTAATAAGATTCGTTGTCCATTTTAAACGGTCTAAACAACAACATATCAGTGCTATTTTGAGGAACGAAACATAGTATGGCAAACAGTTTTTAATCTTCCTAATTTTACTCTAGACCTGGCCGCCGGCAAGCAAATAAAATTTTATTTCCTACATCAGTATTATTTCCTCCTTAGAATTGTTTTAAAGTAGGATGAACTTAAAAATGGAAAAGATACACTATCAATTCACTTAGTGTTCCAACCTCCTCAATCGATGACTATCCAACTGACAAAACATATCAAAATCCACAACAGATTCAAAAATAAAAAAACTACAACATATAGTTGAGCCTTACACCTGCAAAGAAATTACGAGCATTGCCAGGATAGAAGAACCTGGGTTCTGCACCGTTGAATCCGCGTGCATTGACCAGCACCGATTGTGCGTAGTTGAGATTAAACAGGTTGTTTATTCCAACATGTAACCCGATGCCCAGCTGTTTGGAAAGTGTGAAATGATAGCGGCTTAAAAAGTTATAAACGTTAAAGGCATCACTACTTAAAGTGTTGGCATCGTTCAGCAGCATAGCATCAACAAATTGATGTGTAAGGTGAATCACAAATTTGTCTGCCTTCCTTAATGTAATGCCAGAATTCAAGCGGTGTCTTGGCACACCGGCCAGGGCGTTACCAGAAAAATCGTTGTCCCCGTCTACAAAATCGATAAAGGTATGGTTGCTAAAACTGTAGCCAAACCTTGGCGAAAGCAACCAGTTGGCGCCCAGTTTTTGATGGTACCTAAGGTCTAGTTCAATACCTTGATGTCTGGTTTGCCCCGCATTTCTTCCAATAAATTGATCTTGGTCCAATCTTTCTGCTACCAAAAGGTCCTTAATATTCATTTGGTACGCAGTTATCCCCATATGCAATCTATCTGCAAACCATGTGAACTCTCCTCCAAATTCAAGGTTCACTCCCTTTTCTTGCTCTATTTCTGGATTGATGACGCCATCTGGGGTCAACGTTTCCTCAAGGCCGGGATTGGAGAATCCACGCCCAATATTGGCAAATAAACTCCCTTTTTTAACGGTATAGGCTAACCCCAAACTAGGTAGGACAATGGGGTCAAAATCCCTTGTGGCCGATGTATTGTCCGTTCCTTGGTTAAACAAGTCCCTAAAATCAAAACGGGTAGTGTTCCAAGCCAGACCACCTTGGGCCGTTAACCGTTTAGTGATGGCCAAGGTGTAGGTGGCAAAAAAATTCCACTGGCTACGGAACTCTTTGTTATCACTTATTTGGTTGCCTTGCAAACTCCCGTTGCCATTATTGTCCCGAAATTCGTTTTCAAAGGTGCTCCAATTATATTCATCACGGTAGAGTTCCGTGCCAAGGGTGAGGTCCCCTTGCCCTAGTTTGCCTTCCAGTACGGAACGGAACCCAAAACCATTGGTAAATTCGTCCAAAATATTGAACGGCCTTGGTTCATAATGGTCTAAATAGGTGTAAAAAATTCCAGTCGTAGCTTTAAACCCATTTTTGAAAAAGTGGCTATGTGACACCCCTGCCAAGGTATATGCATTGCGTTCAAAACCCCTTGCTGCCAACCAGTTGGCTGCGGCGCGCCTAGGGTCTTCCCTAAAATCTGTAGCGTTGATGGCACTGGGTATTTCCGCGGAATAACCAATATGGTTCACCAAAAAATCCAGTTTTCCTTTTGGATAAAGTTTTACAGATGAGGTTAATAACAGTCCGTTCCGTTCAAAACTATTGTTTTGCCTAAAGCCATTGGTCTGCAAATGGTTATAGCTTAGATTCAGGTTAAAACCTTGTTCAGAATGCCTAAAGGACAGGTTATCCTTGACCATATGATAAGAACCAAGGGTGAAGGTGTTGTTCAAAAAAGTGGTGCCCACCTCGGGGGCCTTGGTATTCAATAGGATTGCACCACCCAGATTGGCACCTAATGAGGTGCCTTTAGGACCTTTTACCACTTCTATACGGCCCATATTTTCAAAATCATAGGCTTCTATGGCGGAAACACCGGTACCGTTGGTCACCGGAATTCCATTGAAATACATCCGCAACTTGTCCGTACCAAACGGCGTTCTTGCACCAACGCCCCTAATGGTGATGCGGTTGGTGTTCAGTGCCCCTGACAATACGTAGAGACCTGTAATTTCATTTAACCCGTTCGCAAAATCTATAGGACTGTATTGTTCTAGATCTTTAGTGCCCAAACTTGAGGAGGGGGTAATACCAATGGCCTTTTTTTTGATAAACTGTTCTAGCAGTATTACTTCATCCAGGCTGGTGATGCTATCAGCTCTTTGCTGGCCGTAGGTTTTTGGAACAAAAAAGAGTGCGCATAGGATAAAACAAAAAGGGAGTAAGAATGTGGGTCTGTGCATTCAATCTTGACCTTTACGGATAGACATTAGGATAAAAAACGCTCCTATAAAACCTAGGAGCATTCCCATTAAAAATAAGATGCCGTAGTAAAACATTGCTCCCTTTAGATAATAGGTAATAAGGCCAAGGGTGGTGCACAGGATACCACTAAAGGCAAATGCCCGCCCCTTATTATACGTGCTGGTTTTTTGCGGCTTTTTCATTGTTTTAAAGGTAAACCTTAGAACCGATAACCCAAGGAAATACCGCCCCTACCAACAATTTCCGTAAAGGAACTGTTGCCGAGCAAGTTTCTGCCGATACCTCCATAAACTTCGGCCACAAAGCCTCTTTTGGTCACAAACTTCCCCCCAAGGGAAATTCCAAGGGCAAAATCGGTATACGTTTCCGTGCGTTCCGTACCTGTTTGTGTTACTTCATTAAAATCAAAAAAATCATCCTCGCCGGTATTCAGCATGCCAAAACCTTCGACAAAAAAGCCTTTGGCATAACCTTTGGAAAAATATTGTCTATAGTAAGGAGTCAAAGAAAAAGTACGGTATTCATCATTGATTTCGCTATCGGAAAAGCTTGCCAAAATACCAATGCCAAAAGAGGATTCTTCATTGATCAGGTATTCATAAGAACCGTCCAAAAATGAAAAAGCAATGAGATTGGAAGCGTTGAGCTTAATCTCATTTTTTGCTGAGTCCCCATCCATATTGTTTTGTTGTGCGCTAGTGGCCAAGGAAATAAGTAAGCTAAATGCCATAAAAAATTTAGAAAATTTAGTTGCCATTGGAGTTTGTGTTTGGGATTTAAGTTTAGGTACAAGGTAGTATTTAATTTTAATACCTATGCCTTGGTAAGCCATGCTTTTTGGTTGTACCGTTTCTTTGGAGCCTAAACAATGTCTATTTTTAACAAAAAAAGAATGAAAATAGCTTCTTACAATGTCAACGGTATACGTGCTGCCCTAAAGAAAGGTTTTATAGAATGGTTACAGGCCGTTGGGCCAGATGTGATTTGTCTTCAAGAGACCAAGGCCATGAAAGAGCAGCTAGACCTAGGGGTTTTTGCCGAGGCCGGCTATGGGCATACGTACTGGTACAGCGCACAAAAGAAAGGGTATAGCGGGGTAGCGCTTTTATGTAAAAAGGAACCCGATCATGTGGAATATGGAACGGGGATAGCGTATATGGATTTTGAAGGTAGGAACATCCGTGCGGATTTTGGTGATATTTCCATCATGAGCATGTACTTACCATCCGGCACCAATATGGACCGGCTGGAGTTTAAACTAAAATACATGGCCGATTTTCAGAGATATGCTGACGAGTTGCGTAAGGAGCGGGAAAATCTTATCGTGTGCGGAGATTATAACATCTGTCACGAGGCCATTGATATCCATGATCCCGTAAGAAACAAGAATGTTTCCGGTTTCTTGCCCGTGGAACGGGAATGGATGGGCAATTTTATTAAAAGCGGGTTTGTGGACAGTTTCCGAAACTTTAATCCAGAACCGCATAACTACACTTGGTGGAGCTATAGGGCCAATGCCAGAAACAACAATAAGGGCTGGCGCTTGGATTATGGGATGGTCAACGACTCCTTGAAAGAGCGGTTACACCGTTCCGTGATACTTTCCGATGCAAAGCACAGTGACCATTGTCCTATTTTATTGGAGGTGGAATAAACTCGCGAGATTAGGGAAAGACCTAATCAAAATCCTTAATTTTACAGCAAGATTTTCAGTTTTTATGAAGTATACCCGCATACCAAATACCAATATTAGAGTAAGTAAAATTTGCTTGGGCACTATGACCTGGGGTAGGCAGAACAGTGAGGAAGAGGGACACCAACAAATGGATTATGCCTTGGAGCAGGGCGTTAATTTTTTTGATACTGCGGAGTTGTATCCCGTGCCCGCCAAAAAAGAACTCTATGCCGTTACAGAGGAAATTATTGGTAATTGGTTCCAAAGAACTGGAAACCGGGAAAAAGTGGTATTGGCCAGTAAAATTGCGGGGCCAGGTGATTACACCAAGCACATCAGAACCACTGGGTTCAGTAAGGAATCCATCACTTCTGCGGTAGAAGGAAGCTTAAAGCGGCTACGTACAGAGTATATAGACCTTTACCAATTACATTGGCCAGAACGGAATACCAACTTTTTTGGTCAACGGGGTTTTAATGCCGATAAAGCTGATTTTTGGGAGGATAACATCCACCAGATATTAGAGACCCTGAGGGATTTGGTGCAGGCAGGGAAGATTAGGCACGTAGGCTTATCCAATGAAACCCCGTGGGGAGCCATGCGTTATCTGGAAGAGGCCAAAGTACACCAAGATTTGCCTAGGATGCTCACTATCCAAAACCCCTATAGTTTATTGAACCGCTTGTTTGAGGTTGGCTTGGCAGAAGTGGCCATCCGTGAAAAAATAGGCTTATTGCCCTATTCTCCACTAGGTTTTGGCGTTTTGAGCGGGAAGTATCTTGGCGGGAAAAAACCAAGAAAAGGCAGGGTGACCCTATTTCCAAATTTTAACCGTTATAGTAATGAAAATGCGGTAAGGGCCACGGAAAGATATTTTGATCTTGCCCAAAAACATGGACTGTCCCTCACGCAAATGGCTCTTGCTTTTGTAAACAGTAGGGCGTTTGTGACCAGTAATATCATTGGCGCCACCACCATGGAACAGTTAAAGGAGAACATAGCAAGTATCAACGTGGAATTAAATGATGAGGTGCTCAAGGGGATACAGGAAATCCATGAAAATATTCCCAACCCGTCTCCTTGATATCTTCAAATCAAGGGTATTTAAGGCCAGCCACTCAGCCAAAAAGCTCTATCACAATCTGTTCAATTTTGGAAGCTAATTTCACTTGGATAGATGTTTTTTTAAGACCTATTTTATTGTTTTTGGAAACATAAATGGTGTGAAAGCCCAGCTTTTCAGCTTCCATGATACGTTGGTCTACCCGTTGCACTGGTCTTATTTCACCAGCGAGACCAACCTCTGCCGCAAAACAAACCCCCTTTTCAATGGAGATGTCGCTATTGCTGGATAAAATGGCCGCAATAACGGCCAAGTCTGTGGCTGGATCATCTATGGAAATTCCTCCCGTGATATTTAAAAAAACATCTTTGGCCGCAAGTTTAAACCCAGCGCGCTTTTCCAGCACCGCCAATAGCATGTTCAACCGTTTGGCATTAAACCCGGTAGCAGAGCGTTGTGGGGTTCCATATACCGCGGTGCTCACAAGAGCTTGGATTTCTATAAGCAACGGCCGCATCCCCTCAACGGTGGCTGCAATGGACGTACCACTTAAATCCTGGTCGTTTTTAGAAATCAATACTTCAGATGGGTTGTTGACCTCCCTAAGTCCGCTGCCCTGCATTTCATAGATGCCCAGCTCTGCCGTGGAACCAAAGCGGTTTTTTAAGGAACGCAATATGCGGTATACGTAATTGCGATCTCCCTCAAACTGGAGCACGGTATCTACCATGTGTTCCAATATTTTTGGACCTGCAATGGTTCCATCCTTGGTGATATGCCCAACAAGAATGACAGGGATACCGCTTTCCTTAGCAAATTTGATCAGCTCTGCCGTACATTCCCGTATTTGGGATATGCTGCCCGCGGCAGATTCTATATAATCCGTATGTAGTGTTTGTATGGAATCGATGACCACAATATCTGGCTGTAGGGCCAAAATCTGTTGAAAAATGTTTTGGGTCTTGGTCTCCGTAAGGATAAAGCAGTTTTCCGCATTGGGATGGATACGGTCTGCCCGCATTTTTATTTGTTTTTGACTTTCCTCTCCAGAAACGTACAGGGTTCTGTATTGCAGTTTAAGCGCAATTTGGAGCAAGAGCGTACTCTTTCCTATCCCAGGTTCCCCGCCCAACAAGGTTAATGAACCAGGAACCAGGCCACCGCCCAGAACACGGTTAAATTCGTGGTTTAAGGTGTTTAGCCTTATTTCCCTATCGTTGCTGATGTCTTTTACCAATAAGGGTTTAGATACTTTTTGTTGCCCAGTGGAAGATGGTTTCCACGCTTTCTTGTCCTCTTTTTGTACCACTTCCTCCACAACGGTGTTCCATTGTTTGCAGGAAGAACACTGCCCTATCCATTTTGGATGTTGTGCACCACAGTTTTGACAGAAATAAGCGGTCTTTACCTTTGCCATTTTATCTGGTTGGAGTTTGGCTAAAGATAAGTGTAATGTTTAAAAATAAAGCGTTTTAATAGCCGAAGTCAGCTTTTAGGGCATCTATTTTATTGAGTGCCATGTCCTTGGTCAAAAAATCAATTTCATTCATTTGAAACGCTTTTTCAAAAGCTTTAAAAGCTTTTTTGGGCTCCCCGATCAGTTCTAAATATTCTCCTTCAAAATAGAAGCCCAACATGGTTTCGGGAAATTGCGCCTTACAGATTTCGGACAAGGGTTTCATGGATTCATAATCTTCCTTTTTTAAGGATGCTGCATAAATGGCCATGATATCATTAAGAAGTACCTCTTTTTCAAATCCGAAGAGTTTTTTGATCATATCGTATTTGTTGGTCAAATAATCTATTGCAGGTTCTTGGGAAAGTAAGAGTTCCTTCTTGTATTCCGTTTTGCTTATCGGTCTAAAACTTTTAAAAATATTGTCAAAGGCCTTGCTGATGCCATAGGCCGCGATGGCCACATGGTCTGGTTCTTCATACTGGTCAAAGAAATAATGGATATTCTCTTTTTGTATGGAGGCGATCGCGTTGTTCATTTGAAGCAGACGTTGCCTGTGGTCCGTAGTTTCCTTTTCCAACACTAAATTGTAAAAAATTTCTTTTTCATGGTCCAGTAACCTGGATGGCACCCTATTTTCCATTTCTGGTGCGAGTAGGGGAGAAATTGTTAAATAGGCATTGAACAGTGAACGTTCCTTAAAAAGAAAGTAATTGCTAAAGTTGGCCGTGATATCATAACCTACGATCATTTTAAACGGGGCTGTGCTATAGTTAAGGTCCAGATAAGGAATTAGCTCCGTGCCTATAAATTCGTAGAATAGTTTTGCTTTCTCATCCGGTAGGCCACTTTCTTCATCAAAGGCACAATCATACCACCGAAGTTCCTCCTTGCTTTGGTGAATGCCAGCCACAATGGCCTGCGGCATTCTGCCTTGTGAACTATAAAATTTGGTGTTTGCCACTACGATATCAAAAAGGTAATCCGCATCCAAAACAATAATTAGAGGGTATTTTTTATCTTCTGTGTAGTCTTCTGGGTAATAGTAGGAGACGTCCCGTCTTTCTTGAAGTTTAAACGACTCAAAAATTTCTTTGGTTACCTGTGCCTTGGCACTAAGGCATACCACACCAATAAAAACGAGTAAAATACGGGTCATGGGTCTAGGGTTATCGGTTTCTGTTCAATAACGGTAACAGTAGGAATGATATTGCCCCAAAAACCACCACCATCAGGGTTTGGGAAATCCACATAATCCACCCAAACGCTTTTCCAGAGGTGTCCGAGATGTCAAATAAAGCAAGCGCTGCTGCAACGGCGATAGGATAGGCTCCAATGCCACCATTGGTGGCGGTCATGGCAAAGGCCCCTGCTACAAAGGCTACTAAAAGCTCTGAGAAATCTAGGGAGATGGTGTCCGTTACCGTGAATTTTATGACCCAAAACATACCAACATAACATGCCCAAATAAATATGGTATGCGCTATAAACGCCCATTTATCCTTCATTTTTAAAATACTGGAAACACCATCTAGCAATCCGGATAAGAACGATTTGATTTTAATGGCGAGGCCAGATTTTGATTTCCTGATAAGCTTTACCACAATGAACAGTCCAAAAATACCAAGGAACAACACAATACCTGATAGCAATAGCCCAAATCCACTTGCATTGAGATAAGAGACGATGATGTCCGTTTGCAGTGCCAACGTAATGCCGATGACCAGTAGGAGCATAATGAGATCAATGACACGTTCTGTTACAATGGTACCAAAGCCTTTTTCAAACGGAACCTTCTCATAGCTGGTAAGTGCCGTGGCCCGTAAAAATTCCCCTGACCGGGGAATGCCCAGATTGGCAAAATATGAGATAAAAACAATTAATAAATTGTTGCTGATGCGAGGGCTGTATCCCAAGGGCAACAATACATAGTTCCAACGGATGGCCCTGGAAAGATGGCTTAAAAACCCAATGAGTATAGAAAGGCCTATCCATAAAGGATTGGCATTGCCAATGTTTTCTATAATTTGTTTACGGTCCTCCACTGTTGTGGATTGGTAGGAGTACCAAACCAAAAAAATCCCTAATGCAATGGGGATGATTGTTTTTAAGGCTTTTTTGGTCGAGTTTTTCAAAGCTAGGTCAATAGGTTATTCTCCTCGTTCGGGAAAACCAATGATGGATTAAAAGTCTTTGCCTCCTCAAAATCCATTTGTGCGTAGGTAATTAAAATGAGTACATCACCCACGGCAACTTTACGTGCTGCTGCGCCATTTAAGGTAATTTCACCAGAATTTCTAGGTCCGGGTATGGCATAGGTTTCTAGGCGCTCCCCATTGTTGTTGTTTACAATTTGCACCTTTTCTCCCCTAATAATATTTGCAGCATCCATTAAGTCCTCATCAATGGTTATACTGCCAATATAATTTAAATCTGCCCCAGTGACCTTTACCCGGTGTATTTTTGATTTTACTACTTCTACGTACATGACTTTTAGTTGAGGGCCATGTTATCTATGAGCCGAACGTCTTCTACATAAACGGCAACAAAAGCCCTATATTTTAGGTTTTTCTGTTTTGCTTGTATCGGGGTTAGGGTAGTCTCATCCACAATTTCAAAATATTCCAATCTAAAGCCTTCTGCTTTGTTAAAGACTCCCAAAGCCCAATCCTTTATTTCTTGAGCATTTTCCGTGCCAAATTTTAATTTGGCAGTCAACAGCGTTTGGTGGATGAAACCCGCTTGCTCCCTAGCCTTTGCAGACAACCTTTCGTTTCTGGAACTCATGGCCAGGCCATTGGGTTCCCTTACAATAGGGCAGCCAACAATGGTTACGGGAAGATTTTTTTGTGCAACCACATTTTTTATGATTTGTAGCTGTTGAAAATCCTTTTCCCCAAAATAGGCCCTTTTGGGGGCAACAGTGCGCAGCAAAAGTTCTACTATGGTGGCAACCCCTTGAAAATGGCCTTCCCTGAACGTTCCTTCCATAACTTTGTCCAAACCGTTAAATTTATAGGATGCGGCCGCAACTTGTCCGTCGTACATATCATCCTTATGGGGCGCAAATACAGCTAGATCACCAGGAAGGTCTTCCAAAAGGGCGATGTCTTTTTCTAGATCGGCGGGGTATTTCTCCAAATCGTTCCGGTTGTCGAATTGGGTAGGATTGATAAAGATACTGACGATTACGGTCTCATTTTCCACAAGTGCTTTTTTGATAAGCGACAAATGCCCAAAATGCAATGCGCCCATAGTTGGCACAAGGCCTAGCGAATGATTGGGATCTAGCGTGTTTAAAAACCCATGTAATCCCCTTTTTTGTCTTAAAACCATCATAATCAAGCTGCAAAAGCGTGCAAAAATACCATAAATACTGGTAATCTGTATAAATTTCGTATTTTTGCGGCTACGTTTTTTTCTAAAAGTTAAACTACCTTTTATGACTGGCAAAAAGATATTGTTTGTATCTTCAGAATTAGTACCCTACCTACCAGAGAACGAGGTCTCTTTAATGTCCTATGAATCCCCAAGAATGGTCAATAGCAAAGGGGGCCAAATTAGGATTTTTATGCCTAGATATGGCAACATAAATGAAAGAAGACATCAATTACATGAGGTGATTAGGCTTTCGGGAATGAATTTGGTCATCAATGATATGGACATGCCCTTGATCATTAAAGTAGCTTCAATCCCTAGGGAAAGAATACAGGTATACTTTATAGACAACGAGGAATATTTTAAAAGAAAGGGAACTTTTAAGGACAAAGAGGGGAACTTGTTCCCTGACAATGATGAACGGGCCATATTTTTTGCAAAAGGCGTTGTGGAAACCGTTAAAAAATTAAATTGGGCTCCGGACATTATACATGTCCATGGATGGATGTCCTCTTTACTTCCACTCTATTTAAGGGAGTATTACGCAGATGAACCCATCTTTGCGGACAGCAAGATCGTAACCTCCGTTTACCAAAAAGGCTACGAAGGCAGCCTTAACAAAGAAATGTTGGGAAAAATAGCATTTGATGGCATCGCAGAGGACAAAGCCCAAGCATTGAGTGACCCGGACTATAATAATTTGTTAAAGGTGGCAGTGGATTATTCCGATGCCATTATTTTAGCCTCGGAAGGGGTGTCACCAGAACTGGCAGAACACATTTCCAAAGCGGGTAAGCCCACCTTGCCTTATGTTTCCTTTCAGGAAACGGAGGAGGCCTACACCAATTTCTATAATACAGAGGTTTTAAAGTAAAACGAATGGGTTTTATTACAAAATATGCATTGACCCTGGTCAAGGCATTGGTACTGGTTGCGGCATTGTCTGCCTGTGAAGAAGAGTTGGAAACATTAGGATCGGGGGTAATTGGAGGCCAACCCTTCCAAACCAACGTTGCGGAATTTGATGTGTTTGTGGCCAATAAGAATATTGAAGCGGTCCAGACCAACAAATTGCCGTTGTATCAATTAGGAGTCTACAATGACCCTGTATTTGGCAGGAGGGAAGCTACCATTACTTCCCAAGTTAGTTTACCGATCAACCAAACCACCGGCGCCCTTAGGAACTCATTTGGTAGTTTTACACAAGAAACGGAAGCTACCGCTGCCACGGATGACAATGACAATACCATTCCAGAGAATGAAAGGGTAAAGGAAGTGATTTTGTACTTGCCCTACCAATTGGTCCCGGATGAGCTTAATGATAGGGACAGGGATGGCGTTGCTGATGAATTGGACGTTGACCCAAACGATGCCAACAGTGACAGTGATAATGATGGGGTAAGTGATGCGGAGGAGACCAGACGCAACTCAAACCCACTAGATGCCAACGAAACCGGTGAAGAGGAAGATTTTTCACCTAGGCCCTTTCCAAACCTCTTTGGGTTGGATAGTATCTTTTCCAGTTCCATACCATCAGACCAAATTGTGGGGTCGCAATTAAATATAAGGGTGGAAGAATCTACTTTTTTTCTGCGTGATTTGGACCCCAACACCAACTTTCTTGAAGATCAAGCGTATTTTTCCAACACGAATATACCCAGCTTTTCCGGGGCCATACTTGCAGATACTACCGTAACCATCAGTAATCAGGAGTACCTTTTTTTACAGGAAGATGATCCAGAAACGGAAGATGTTGATGAATCTACCTTAAATGTAGAAAGACTGAACCCGGGTATACGTATTAAGTTAGACCCACAATTTTTCCAAGAGAAGTTGTTGGATAAAGAAGGACAATCAGAATTATTCAGCCAAACCAATTTTAGTAATTTCTTTAGGGGCATTCACCTAAGCTTGACCCCAAGCCAAGCGGATGATTTAATGATTTTGTTGGATTTAACGCAGGCAAGAATTACCGTTACCTATGAGTACGATGATTTTGTAACGGACAATGAAACGGATACCAGTAGTATAGAGGTGGAGGAAGATGATGTGGTACTATCCTTTTTGCAGGTCAATAATCAAACCAGGACTACTTCAGGCAATGCCGTTAATACCTTTGTGGACCAACCGTATCCAACCAATATACAAACAGCCTTGGATGCATCAAACAACGCGGAAAGAATTTATTTAAAAGGCGGTTCCGGGGCTTATGCAGAACTCAATTTGTTCGATGATGAAAACGGCACTTCTGTCATTTCCCAAATCAGGGATAACAATTGGATCATCAACGAGGCTAATCTTGTGTTTTTTGTAGATCAAGAGGGCTTTGCAAGTAGCAATTCCCTCAATGAGCCTCCAAGACTGTATTTGTTTGAACTGGAAACAGGCCAACCATTAACAAGTGCAAATGATCTGTCCAATTCTAATTTTACCCTAAGGCAGTTTCCCATTTATGATGGAGTGCTGGAGCGGGATGAGGCGGGCCGCGGGTTTAAGTATTCCGTTAGGATTACAGAGTACATCAATGATTTAGTGGTGCGTGGTGAAGCAAATGTGACACTTGGACTTAGCCTTACCTCTAACTTGGGCCAACCACAACGATTGGAGGCCCAAATAGCGGATGGCCTGCAATTTTTACCGGTGTTTTCTACGATAAACCCCTTGGGAACAGTGCTTTTTGGTGCTAATGTGGCCCCTGAAGATGAGGACAAAAAGCTAAAACTTCAATTATTCTACACGGAACCCAACTAATTTTAGATGTGCAGAATACCACTTATAGATTTTTTACGTTAGCATATCTAGTTAACGTAACGCTAGTTTCTATTTGGGGTTACCTTTGCAAAAGTCAAACAAACACAACAGATTATGTGCGGCATCGTCGGATATATAGGGCATAGGGAAGCCTATCCCATTATTATTAAAGGATTACAAAGACTCGAGTACCGGGGATATGATAGTGCAGGTATTGTATTATTCGATGGTGAGAATACCAACTTATCCAAGACCAAGGGTAAAGTAGAAGATTTAAAGCGTAAAAGTAAAGTCTCTATTTCTACCAATGGCAAATTAGGACTTGGGCATACCAGATGGGCCACCCATGGGGTTCCCAATGACGTTAATTCCCACCCCCATTATTCCAACTCCGGAGATTTGGTCATTATCCACAACGGAATCATTGAAAATTACGAGTCCGTCAAAAAGGCATTGGTTAACCGTGGGTACGAATTTCATTCGGATACGGATACAGAAGTCCTCGTCAATCTTATAGAAGAGGTAAAGAACAAAGAAGGTGTCATGCTGGGAAAAGCGGTCCAAATTGCTTTGAACCAAGTTGTGGGAGCATATGCCATTGCGGTTTTTGACAAGAACAAGCCAGATGAAATTGTGGTGGCCAAATTGGGCAGCCCATTGGCTATAGGAATCGGGGATGGTGAATATTTTATAGCTTCTGATGCCTCACCCTTTATTGAATTTACCAACAATGCCGTGTATCTGGAAGACGGGGAAATGGCAATAATCCGCTTAGGCAAGGAAATAAAACTCCGTAAAATAAAGAATGATGCCATTGCCTACCCCAATATTCTTGAACTACAGCTGAATCTTGAAGAAATTGAAAAAGGGGGTTATGACCATTTTATGCTCAAGGAAATCTATGAACAGCCCAGAGCCATTAAAGACACCTACAGAGGTAGATTGTTGGCAGATGAGGGTATCGTTAGAATGGCGGGAATAGACCAAAACATGGAACGGTTTTTAAATGCAAACCGTATCATCATTGTGGCATGCGGTACTTCTTGGCATGCTGGATTGGTGGCAGAGTATATCTTTGAAGATTTGGCCAGAATCCCTGTGGAGGTAGAATATGCCTCGGAATTTAGATATAGAAACCCGGTAATTACGGAGAATGATGTCTTAATCGCCATTTCACAATCTGGCGAAACCGCAGATACCTTGGCCGCTATTAAAATGGCAAAGGAAAAAGGAGCCTTTGTCTTTGGTGTTTGCAATGTAGTAGGTAGTTCCATAGCAAGGGAAACCCATGCTGGGGCATACACCCATGCCGGTCCAGAAATTGGCGTGGCCTCCACAAAAGCATTTACTACACAGATAACGGTATTAACGCTCATTGCGCTAAAATTGGCCAAAGAGAAGGGCTCGCTCTCCGAGGCCGAATTTCACGGTTACCTAACAGAGTTGGAGGGTATTCCGGCAAAGGTTGAAAAAGCATTGGAATCCAACGCCCTTATTGAAACTATTGCCACAGAATACAAGGACAGTACCAACTGTTTATATTTGGGTCGTGGGTATAATTTTCCTGTCGCCCTAGAGGGTGCACTAAAATTAAAGGAGATAAGCTATATACATGCAGAGGGCTATCCTGCCGCAGAGATGAAGCACGGCCCCATAGCGCTTATTGATGAGGAAATGCCCGTGGTGGTTATTGCCACAAGAAAGGGCCATTATGAAAAAGTGGTGAGCAATATCCAAGAGATCAAATCTAGGAGCGGCCGTATTATAGCCGTGGTCACAGAAGGAGACGAAAGCGTTAAAGAACTTGCAGACCATGTGGTAGAGGTACCAGAAACCTCAGAACCGCTTACGCCCTTGTTGACCACTATACCTTTACAACTACTCTCCTACCATATTGCGTTAATGCGTGGTTGTAATGTGGACCAGCCAAGAAATTTGGCAAAATCGGTTACCGTAGAATAAAGAAACCAAGCCGTAGATATTATAAAAGTCGCCTTAAAAGGGCGACTTTTTTATTGATTTCATACTTCTACAAGGTAATTTTTGCGTGAAAACTATTATGCATGCATAATTTGCGGTAGATTTTAGTGTGTGTAAAGTCAAAAAAATGTATATTTCCCATTCAATTGCAGGACTCACTGAAAACTAACTTAACTCAAAATTCAAGTCTAATGAAAAATTTAATTTTAGCATTCTTTGTTATGCTAGGGGGGCTTAGCTATGCCCAAACCACCGTATCCGGTAAGGTAATCGATGATAGCGGCCAGCCCGTCCCAAGTGCCAATGTCATTGTTGTGGGCAAATCTGAGGGTACCGTTGCAGATTTTGATGGCAACTTTACCTTGACCACCAATGAGGCACCTCCTTTTAATTTACGGGTGACGAGCCTTGGGTATACGGATGCTGAGGTCACCGTAACGGCCAATAACCAAACCCTTACCGTTACTTTAAATGAATCTTCTACGATGCTTGATGAAATTGTGATTTCGGCCTCAAGGACTCCGGAGCGCCTGTTTGAATCCCCCGTTTCCGTGGAGCGTTTTGGACTCAAGGAAATTCAAAATACCGCTGCAGCCTCTTTTTATGGCGGACTTGAAAATTTAAAAGGGGTGGACATCAATACCAACAGTTTAACCTTCCAGTCCATCAATACCAGGGGATTTGCATCCTTTGCCAATACCCGTTTTATGCAGTTGGTAGATGGAATGGATAATTCCTCTCCGGCGTTAAATTTTGTGCTTGGAAACTTGGTAGGCATGAATGATTTGGACGTTCAGAGCGTAGAAATTCTCCCAGGTGCTTCTTCCGCGCTTTACGGGGCCAATGCCTTTAATGGGATTTTATTTATGAGAAGTAAGAGCCCTTTTGATTTTCAAGGCATTAGCTCTTATTTTAAAACCGGATTAACCTCACAAGAGGCTGCTGGGGACAATCCATATTATGATGTGGGCATTCGCGCGGCCCATGCCTTTAGCGATAAATTTGCGGTAAAAGCAAACTTCTCTTACATGCAAGGAACGGATTGGTTTGCGGTGAATCAGACCGATTTAAGCAATCCAGGTGCAGATCGCAGCAATCCGGCGTATGATGGTTTGAATGTTTATGGAGATGACTTCTCCATCCCCTTAAACTTCGATGCATTGGCAGGGCTTCCTTCCGGAACGCTTGGGAGTGCCAGAGTAACTAGAACAGGTTATTTAGAAAGTGATTTGACCGATTACGACGCCCAAAGTGTTAAATTTGATGGTGCTGTACATTATCGTCCTTTTGGAGATGATTTGGAAATTGTTTGGAACAGCAGAATTGGAAGGGGTTCTACGCTTTACCAAGGAGCCAACCGCTATTATATCGATAACTTTTCCTTGCAGCAACACAAGCTAGAGATACGAAACGATAATTTCTTTGTCCGTGGTTATATTACCTCGGAAAATGCAGGAGATTCCTATGATACCCGATTTACGGCCATCAATATCAACCGACGATGGAAAGGTGATCAACAATGGTTTCAACAATATGCCCAGACTTTTATTGGGGCCAAGTTAGGTATTGGCAGTGGTCTTTTGGCTACCGATGAACAGGCACATGCTGCTGCAAGAGCTGCCGCTGATACAGGACGTTTGTTGCCTGGTACACCAGAATTTCAAAGTGCTTTTAACGCGGTAACCTCCGATGGGGATTTGACCACAGGCTCTAGATTTATAGACAGGACAAAACTTAGGCATGTGGATGCCAATTACAACTTTAGTCACTTAACGGCTGATTTTGCAGACATTCAGGTGGGTGGTTCTTTTAGGGAATATGAGCTCAATTCCCAAGGAACTATTTTTACGGATATTGATGGTCCAATTTCCTACAGCGAATTCGGATTGTATACCCAGATTCAAAAGCAATTTTTGGATGATAGGTTAAAATTCACCGGTTCCGTACGTTATGACAAAAACGAATTTTTTGATGGCTTCTTTTCCCCAAGAGCTTCGTTAACCTATACCGCAGGTGAAAATAGAAACCACAACTTTAGGGCATCATGGCAGACAGGATTTAGAAACCCAACAACTCAGGATTTGTTTATTGGTTTAAATGCAGGGGCTGCCATATTGGTGGGTTCAGCACCGTCCAATTTAGACCGTTATTCCATAACATTACCAGTTTCTCCAGAAGGCCAAATAGATACCGGTTTGTCTAACGTGACCCTAACGGGTAGGGATGCGTATGAAAATGCCTTTTCAGCAAGTGCACTTCAACAAGGGCGAATAGAAGCTTCAAATACAAATCTAGTTCAGCCTGAGCAGGTTGTTGCATTAGAGGTGGGGTATCGAGGCCAAATAGGTAAGGTGACCATTGATGGAAATGTATATTACAACCAGTTTAATGATTTTATCTCACAACGAAACGTCATTGTTCCACTTTACGGACAGGTTGGAGATAATTCCCTCTCTTTACAGGCATTAGGTAACCAAGACACGCAGGTTTTTCAAGTATATACGAATTCCTTAACAGAAGTGGAGTCCTATGGGGCCACCATCGGGGTTGAAGCTAAGGTTTTTGGTGATTTTGATTTTGGCATTAATTATACTTGGGCGGATTTTGAATTTGACCAAGCGGCCGATCCGGATTTTAGACCACAGTTTAACACCCCGGAGCATAAGGTAAAAGCCTCCTTTGGGAATACCCAAGTGTTTAAAAACGTTGGGTTTAATATCAACTATCGCTGGTCGGATACCTTCCTTTGGCAAAATGCTTTTGCTGATGGTGACGTGCCTTCGTTCAGCGTGTTGGATGCCCAAGTAAGCTTTGCGGTGCCTAGCATAGATTCCATCTTTAAAGTAGGTGGCGCCAACCTATTGAACCAAGAGTACTTTACCGCCGTTGGGACTGGTTTTATTGGTGCACAGTACTATGTCTCCTGGACCATAAATCCTTAAAACGTAACTATATTTAAGTATAAAAAGGTGTCCAGTTTTGGATGCCTTTTTTGTTGTAGAAAAAAAGCAAACCCTAAGTTTCAATTTACAAAACGAAAAACCTATCTTTGCAGCCGGAAAAACAAGCCTTTTTCCAGCGAACAAATCGAATAAAAAGAAATAAGCAAGTAATGGCTAAAGTTACAGGTAAAGTTGCCCAAATCATCGGACCCGTTATTGATGTTGAATTTGAATCCGGTACAGAGATTCCTAAGATTTACGATTCCCTTGAAATCGTTAAAGCAGATGGTTATAAATTAGTACTTGAGGTCCAGTCCCATGTAGGCGAGAACACGGTAAGGACCATTTCTATGGATTCTACGGACGGTCTTAGCAGGGGTGCAGAAGCGGTAGCTACCGGTAGCGCCATTCAGATGCCCATTGGGGAAGAGGTCTACGGACGTCTGTTCAATGTAATCGGTGATGCCATAGACGGTATGGAGAACTTGCCAAAGGCAGGTGAAAATGGATTGCCAATTCACCGCGAGGCCCCAAAATTTGAAGACCTTTCTACCTCTACCGAGGTGCTGTTTACAGGAATAAAGGTGATAGACCTTATTGAACCTTACGCCAAGGGGGGTAAAATTGGATTGTTCGGTGGAGCCGGTGTGGGCAAAACCGTTTTGATTCAAGAGCTCATTAATAATATCGCCAAAGGCCATGGTGGACTTTCCGTATTTGCAGGTGTAGGTGAACGCACCAGGGAAGGTAACGACCTGCTACGTGAGATGTTGGAATCTGGTATTATTAAATACGGGGACGACTTCTTGCATTCCATGGAAGAAGGTGGTTGGGATTTGTCCAAAGTGGATAAAACGGCCATGAAAGAATCAAAAGCCACTTTTGTGTTCGGTCAGATGAACGAACCACCGGGCGCACGTGCACGAGTGGCACTATCGGGATTGACCATTGCTGAGTATTTCCGTGATGGTGCTGGAGACGGACAAGGAAAGGACGTTCTGTTCTTTGTGGACAATATTTTCCGTTTTACCCAAGCAGGTTCAGAGGTGTCGGCGCTATTGGGTCGTATGCCTTCTGCCGTAGGGTACCAGCCAACCTTGGCAACCGAGATGGGGGCCATGCAAGAGCGCATTACCTCCACCAAAAGAGGTTCCATTACTTCCGTACAAGCGGTCTACGTGCCTGCGGATGATTTAACAGATCCAGCACCGGCAACAACTTTTGCCCACTTGGATGCCACTACCGTACTTTCAAGAAAAATTGCAGAGTTAGGGATTTATCCAGCGGTAGATCCATTGGATTCCACTTCCCGTATCTTAACGCCGGAAATCTTGGGTGCAGACCATTATAGTTGTGCACAACGGGTAAAAGAGTTGTTACAACGTTATAAAGAACTACAGGATATCATTGCTATTTTGGGGATGGAGGAACTTTCTGAAGAAGATAAGTTAGCTGTAGGCCGTGCGAGACGTGTACAGCGTTTCTTGTCTCAGCCTTTCCACGTGGCAGAGCAGTTTACCGGTATCCCCGGGGTATTGGTGGATATTAAGGAAACCATTAAAGGGTTTAACATGATTATGGATGGCGAATTGGACCACTTGCCAGAATCAGCCTTTAACCTAAAAGGGACTATTGAAGAGGCTATTGAAGCAGGTGAGAAAATGCTTGCTGAGGCATAATCTAAGATAGGGTTTGGAATTCAGGGTTTTTGGAACTCCACTCACACTAAATTCGTCACTCTAAATGATAAAAAATATGTATTTAGAAATCGTATCCCCAGAAGCCACTTTATTTTCCGGTGAGGTAAGTTCAGTTACCGTTCCTGGAGTCAATGGTGAGTTCCAGATGTTACAGAACCACGCCCCCGTTCTTTCATTATTACAGGCAGGTGACGTAAAGATTCAGGGAGACCTTAAAATAGATGAAGATTTTCAACACAAGTTTACCATCGGCAATAACGGGGAGACCATCTTGGCCATTTCTAGCGGCACCATTGAGATGAAGGCCAACAAAATCATTGTGTTGGCAGATTGATGCACTTAAACTCAAAGAAAGAAAACCCGCTGTATTCACAGCGGGTTTTTTTGTTACCAGAATTCATGGATTTTTTATGGGTACCAGATTAGATGGATGTTCAGTGGCTATGCTTCCTATACCTTGCGGTCATCATTAAAATCATTAAAATCATGAAAAATTCAATTCTTTTAAGTACCGTATTTTTATTCTTTTTGGTAGCTAACGTGCAAGCGCAAAGTTGCAGTAATGGGGAGCGTATGGCGGATCGTACGTGGGAAAAATTTGGTCCTTGGCAGCCCAATATTTCTCTAGTTCCCTTTAAAAATAAAGTAAAGAAAGTGAAGCGGGCCTGGAACTATATTGCAGGCAACCGTTCCGCTACCATTGGCCCTAGGTATTTGGAAATAGATGGGGGAAATGAAACCGGAAGTATTACCGGCCAAACCCAAAGTACGTTTGTAACCCCACCTTCATTTAATAATACGGTTAAGATTACCATCAACAAGTTTGATGGTAGGGCAGAGACCAAAGTGGTTATCTGTTCCCATGGACGGGACGGGGTTAACCGGAACCTTAAGACCTATACTTTTCCCAATGATAGGAACGGAAAAACAAAGACCTTTACGTTGACGGGAGTAAAAGGCAAGGTGATTACCGTGGCCATGAAGAACAGATCTGTGGCCAATAGGTTCAAATATAGAATTAACGCCAAATAGGCACGTTTCTGCAAAGACGGGGGCGTACTGTATTCTTTCTATGATACGCCCCATTTTTTTATAAAAATCAAGAAAAATGAAAAATACCATCATCTGCTGTCTCAGCTTATTTTTTTTGGGCTGGGTACAGGCACAAAAAAGGTTGACCCCACCAAAGGCCAAATCCAACATTGAAAGTGTGGACCAATTTGTGGCCGCTGCTTTTGAGATATACAACACCACATTCGATTTTCATTACGGTATGGTATCGGAAATCAACGCAGAGGATAACCAGATTTTAGGCGATGCCGATGGCGAGGGTGAAACGGAAACTGAAGACGCAAATGAAGCTGAGGAACTTTCCATTGCGGCGGCCGAACCCAAGGATGAATTTAAAATCCTTGAAGAGAACATTAAAATTTTAATGGTGAGCGTACCTCAGATTTTAGAGGAAATAGATAGCCATTCCGTAGCAAGACAGGTAAAGGCCACCTTAAGCATCAATAGGGCCATAAAGGCATTAAAGCAATCTGGGAAAATGGTAGAACAGACTTTTTTAGGGAAATAGTCTTAATAATCAACTGTCCCCAAAAAATAAAGAACCAAAGAAATTCGGGAAGATTTAAACAATGATGGCTATGAACACCTCTTTGGTAGAATAAAAATATATGGAGCCAACATTAGAAAAAAAAATTAAACCGATTGATGGGAATTCTTGGCGTATTGCAAGTATCTAGCAGCCCAAAAATTGCATAGGTGCGTTTTAGTTTAAATCAAATATTAGTATGAAAAATGTAATTCTAGCAGTAGGGATTGTCCTATCCTTAACGTTGTTTTCTTTTGAAAGTACACAGCAAGGAAAAGTGGTAAAATTAAGGGACGGAAATTACCAAGTAATGAATTTGGAAATGGACATTGAAGATGTGTTAAAAAAAATCAACATTGAAGGTTGGAAGGAAAAAAAAGCCTTTTCCAAAAAGGCAAACAAAATTGACCTTTCTGGTGAAATCCTAGATTTGTCAGATTTGCGCGGCGTTGAAGGTTGGCAAGAAACCGTGGCTGTCCATAAAAGCTCTAAAACTGCCGTAGTTAATGAGAAGGCGGCCAAAAGTATTTTTTCTAAGACTATATGGAGAAAGAAAAAGTTTGCGGCCGATGAAATGGCAAGTCATCAAAAAAACATTGATGCCGTCATGGATAATTACAGGTAAGCCACCTATTAAAACGCCCTATGAAAACATTGGGCGTTTTTATTTTTTTGATTATGAGACTATATAAATTACTATTTCTTATCGTTTTCGTTTTGACCATTAGCGTCAATGTTAGGAGCACTATTACCTCTTATACAGAGTTTTATTATGAAGATAAAGCAGATACGCTTTTAACGGGCAACACGCTACTTTGTGCTACTAACTTTATTCTTGAAAACCCTATAGCTACGTTTTTATCACATACGGGCCTTGATACAGGTTTTGGGTTTTTTGCACCTAATGTCGCGAGTGAATACATTACTGAATTTAAGGTGTTTTCTAAAGACAGTATTTTGCTGCAAAAAACAAATTTCCCGTTGTTTAGGGTTAAGGAGACCGGCACCAGGGTTAAAAGTGCCTATCTAATGTTTGAAGCCTACCTTAATCAAAGGCCAGATTCCATGGATATCAAGAAATGCGATATTTTTCTTAAAGGTCTCTCAACGCGGGTGCTCTTGGATACTGAGAGAAGTGCTTACGTAACCTCTAACGTTTATCTATACCATCATCCACTGTTAAGTCAATTAAAAGCGGATGCTGATATGAAGCCCATTTATACAATGATACAATCTAAAACCTATAGCAGAAATGAAGTTTGGGGCCATCTTTACAAATAATAATTCCAAAAGCACTGGAGAAACCCTTTATCTGGTTTTTTTCAGGATAGCCATCGCACTGTTCTTAATAGCGCATATTAGTGCTATTTATGCCGATTTTGATTACTTGTTCGGTAGTGGTTCCCTCATTCCAAACCAGGTCACCAACTTTTATCTAGGATCTTATGATATGAGCCTTTTAAGATGGTCTCAGTACTTTGGTTGGGATATTGATTTCACGTTTCAACTTACACTATTACTTTTTATCCTATTTGTGCTATTTTTATTGGTTGGGCTTTTTACCCAGCCATCTGCTTTCCTTCTATTGGTTTTGCATATTTCCATAGTGAAGACCAATACGTTTTTTAATTACGGGATGGATTATTTTGCTAGTATTTGTTTGTTTCTGCTTTGTTTTCTTCCTAGTAATGTTTCATTTTCTTTGGATGCAATCTTGTTCCATAAGAAAATAGATGGTTTAAGGGCTAGGTTAGATTTTCCTATTATTAGAAAATACATGGGCATATTTATGTGCATTGCCTACTTTTTTTCCGGTTTTGATAAGCTCCTGGGTTATAATTGGCGCAATGGTGAATCAATCTGGAAAACATTTACATTGCCCTATTCCAATTTAGATTTTAATCTACAACTAGAATGGTTGGCAGATTATCCATGGGTGATGATTGGCATGGGCTGGTTTGTGATATTGCAGGAAATATTTTATTTCTTGATTAATCACAAACCACTTCGTAGATTCTGGTTAATTGGCATTGTATGCATGCACTTAGGTATCGCTCTGATATTAAATCTTTACTTTTTTTCAGCAATCATGATCATTTTAAACCTCACGACATATTATGACTTTGAAGGTAAGCTCAAAGGTTTCCAAACCTTTGGTAAAAGTAGTGAACTCAAACCCCAAAGCTAAGGTTCACGGTAGTTCCTGAACCCATTTTGGAATCCCAATCCAAACTTCCGTTTAAATAGGCGGCCCTACTTTCCATATTTTCCAAGCCCAATCCTTTGGTTTTCCTGGCTTTTGCAACATTAAAGCCCTTGCCGTCGTCCTCAATGGTAAGGTAGACCCTATTCTCCTGGCTATATAACTGGATTAGGATATGTTTGGCCTCCGCATGTTTTTTAATGTTGGCAATGATTTCTTGGATTAGGCGGTAAACCATCACCTCTTGGGTGTGGTCCATTTTAGGCAGGTTTTGTATCTCCAAAGTTACTTCATAGCTTTCCACTTCCAGGCGCTCTGCAATATCCCGCACACTATCCTCCAGACCGGAAATGGCTAGGGCATGGGGCATCATATTGTGGGAGATGCGGCGTACCTCGGTACAGGCTTCATCAATCAATGCCGTAGTTTTTTCAATGATATTTGGCTCTTTGATCTTTTGGTGTGTGGCGATAAAATGGGATTTTACGGAACTTAACAACCCTCCTAGACCATCATGCAGATCTTTGGCTATTCTTGCGCGTTCTTTTTCCTGGCCGTTGACCATGGCGTGTATTGCCGTAATTCTTTGTTGTTGTTCCAGCCGCGCTATTTCTTGGTTTTTTAGGCTTTGTTCCTGTTGTGATATGGTCTGCCTGTATTGTAATCGTTTTTTAAAAAAGGAGGCGAGTATCAAGGCAAAAATGACCAAAAGGCCAGAGGCGGCGAGTAATAGGTTTCGTTTGCGATCCCTTGCCTTGGCCGCTAGTGCTTGCGCTTCTTGTTTTTTGTCAAACTCGTACTGCATGGTAACCCGCGTAAGGTTCCTAACGTTTTTCTCACTGAAGAGGGAGTCCTTTAGTTTGGTGTAATTTTTATGGTAGCCAAGGGCGCTTTCTGTATTTCCCAGTTGCTCTTCCACTTGGTAAAGGCAGTTGCAACTGCTAATCTTTGCATCTACCTCCTTGGTTTTTTCCGCAAGTTCATAGGCCGTCTTACAGTCGTTCTTAGCCTCTTCTATGCGGTCTTGGGCAAGGTATAGCGAACCGCGCTCCGCAAGTGCCAACATTTGCCCCCGTTCATAGGATGCCTGTTGGCTTTGATCCAATGCCTTGTTTAACAGTGCAAGGGCCAGTGCTATACTGTCCATGGCGTGGTAGGTCTTGCCCATATTATAGTTTGATAGGGCTATGTACCGCAATGGAAGTTTGGCGTCTTCTTTGAGCTTTTTAGCTTCTTTGGAGACCTTAAGGGCTTCCGTGTAGCGTTCCATCCGGTGCAAAAGTTCCCCCTTATTACTTAATATGATGGCCATGCCCGGCGGATTGTCCAGTTTGCTTGCCAAACTAAACGCTTCTTCATAGGTGGTCAAGGCAAGGTCCATATCCTCTATTTTTAGGTATAGATTGGCCAGACTGTTGTTGACGGTCAGTAATTTCCCCTTTCTTTTAATGCGGTCGGTGGAATCCAATGGAATGGTATCTAGCTGTTCCAAAAGTCCTTTTGCGGCTATGGCCGCATCGATGGAAAGTAGCACGTCGCCAGAACGACTGTATACTCCGGAGCGTGTGGATAAAATGGAGGCCTTTAACATATGGTCCCCAAAGCTGAGATGCTCCTCTGCCAAGTCTAGGGCACTTAGGCAGGAATCTAGTTGGCTCCGGTAAAAATAATAGTTGCCCAAGGCGTAATAACTATTGGAACGCATCCAATTGTCCCCTATCCTTTGTGACAGGAACAAGGCGGTGTCCAAGATTTTTTTTGTGGGTGGGGTATAGCGGTACTTAGATGCCAATAAATGCAGGTTTTTTACTTTTTCAATAGGGGTCAAGGGCAACTGCAGAAGGCTATCAAGCTCTTGGTCCGGGCTTTTTTGTGCATGGCCAATGGCCGCTAGGGCAAATACAAGGGTAAAAAGGAATGTTGTGGTCCAAGGGCGCATTGGCAATAGGTTTCTATGGTTAAACTTTGGGAAAGTAATGTAGCCAATAATTTTGAAATCAAAGATATAGAAGCAGCGCTGTTCAAAAATCCATGAATTCATAGATTTTTTGCCCATAGATGAATAGGGGGATGCCTACCCAGCTGAGCGTTCTTAATTTGCGCTTATCAAAATAAAAGTATGACAGCGTTTACATTACCCTCACCTTTTGATGCTTTTGGGGCCAAGGAACAACTCCAAAAGAAATTTCCAAATTACAAGGTTAAACAAGCTTTTTTGAACAAAAAGGCGTTGAATGTCGTTGATAAAGCGGCCATGGTGGTCGTTATTCCCAAAGGCGATGAGCTCAGGGTCATTGGCAACATCAACATCATGCATTCTTGGATGTTTATCACCTTTGTTTTGTTGCTCTTTTTTACCCTTGTTGGCGGACTGCTGTTTTACGGCATCCTCTGGTATACCAAAAAAGCGGAGATAAAAGCTTTGGAAGAAGAGGTGTCCAATTATCTTAAAAATCAATATGAAACCTTATAAATATCAACTTATGAAAACAATATTTTGTTGCCTCCTAGTTGTTCTGTGTGTAGGCTGTGCTTCAGAGAATCAACAGAACGCCATGGATAAGATAGCCGCACATTACGGTGCCACGGTCACATATACCAAGAGCCTCAATAAAACAGCAAATGCCAGTGGGCAAAGTGCGTTCAACATTATTGTAAAAAACAGTAAAATGTTGGATACCCTAAGTACGGGCCAGACGTCTACCAACATCGCGAGTATGTTTTTTGGGGGCCTGCCAAAGGAGGAACAGGCCGCTTGTGAGGTCATAACCGTGGAAATCATTAATTCAGCATCCGGAAAAAGCGAAAAATTTAAATATGATGGGCACATAGTCCAAACCTGTTATGATCAGGCCAAAATATTTCATGGGTTTTCACAAGCCCTTTTGGCCAAGGATTTTGATGATATCGCAGAAGCGATGTTACCAGAGTATTACACACCCACCTTGGCAGACGGCATTGCCAATTATATGGTGAACCTTACCGATGCCCACGGTACATTACAGAACTATAAGCTTACCGGTATTGGCGTAATTACGGCCAAAGACAACACTAGACATTATCAGTATTCCGGTTTTATGACATTTAAGGATGGCTATCACCGGCCCTATTTCGTAAATGGATCGGTACATAGTGAAGATGATGAAATTACCGGTTTTCTTTTGGAAGAAGGGATACGGTTATGAGGGTAGTTTTGAGTTTTACTATCTTTAGGAGACCAACCAAAACCTATCCCTTATGATTAAAGTACTGATAGTGGATGACCATAAGATGGTAATAGATGGGTTTAGACTTTTACTAGGGCACAAGGATGGTATTGAAGTTATTGGCCATGCCCTAGATGCCAAGGAAGCCTTTGAACTGCTCCCACAATTACAACCAGATGTGCTGCTATTGGACATTAATATGCCAGGAATGAACGGGATTGAGGCCTGTAAGAAAATGGTAAAAGAATACCCAGACCTAAAAATCATTGCCATTACCATGCACAAGGAAAGTAGCCTTATCAAAATGATGCTGGGCAATGGGGCCAAAGGATATGTCCTTAAAAATGCGGGCCAAGATGAACTGGTCCATGCCATTGAAACGGTTTATCAGGGCAAAATGTACCTAGATGCGGCATCCAACGAAATCATTCTTACGACCATGGGGAGCCATAAAAAGAAGCATTCCCCAGAAGGCTTGTTTCCCAAACTATCCAGACGGGAAAAGGAAGTCTTGGAACTCATTTTAGAAGAACACACCACACAAGAGATAGCGGATAAGCTCTTTATAAGTTTTGGTACGGTAGAAACCCATAGGCGTAACATGCTCATTAAAACCGGAACCAGAAATACCGCTGGCCTGGTTAAGGTAGTTTTGGAGTACGAGCTTCATAAATAGGGTCCTGCCTACGGTATTTGGACTGGTACGCCATTTCCCTTCGGACGGATTTTAGGGTTTGGGAACACAGGCAAAAAAGAATGGGATGATCAAGGTATCTTAAACATCGCATCCCAAGTACAAAGTACATGCTTTCCTATGTCCCAATAAGACGTTCCCTACAAAAAGGGGCCTCTATGATTTCATGGATTTTTTTAAGGTAATGATTTCACGGATAAAAACCATTTGCAGGTCAATTACCTTGCTGTAACATTTAAAATCATTTTAAACTTTACTGTAATGAAAAAAATACAAGCAGTTGCCATGGTCTTTTTTTGTACCATTGGCGCAACACTGGCACAACACACCTCTACTAATTTTTCCAATGGGGGCAGGGACTGGTACGTAAGCAAAAACACCGGTTCTGGGCAATTGGGTACCCAAGAAAGGCCTGCCAAGGATTTGGGGAACATCTTACATCACTTAAAACCCAATGACCGTATCCATGTTGCGGAAGGAGTATATATGAGCAAAGGATCTAGGGGCTCCGATGAAATCAATGTCCCAGTCACCATTATTGGTGGATATGATACCACATTTAGCAAGAGAGACCCATGGGGTGCCCATAAATCCATTTTCACGGGCACCAATGAGTATAAAAAGTTGACCACGCCAAGAATCTATATAAGAACAGATCAACAACGCGAAAGCAATGGGCAAAAATCTACGGGTGGGGTTATTATCGTAGACGGAATCATCGTAGACAACGGACCCAGAAATAGATACCATCAAGACAAAAATCTGGCCATTAGAAGAAAGGCAAGCCCCAAGACCTTACAAAATCCTTCCCCAGAGTCTGGCGGTATTGTAATTGTGGGCAGTAACTTTACCAATATTGCCGTAATGAACTGTGTGGTCATGAATACCGCTCCTTCGGAAGGCGCTATTTCGGTCAGGGTCTTCCAAGGCGGCAAGGGGGTAGTGCAAAATAACCTTAGCATTAACAATACCGGTTATGGCATCCATGCCAGGACCGGCTATGTGGGCACGGACGAGACAAAACTCCCAGTTTTTGAAATTAAGAACAATACCTCCTTATTTACCTGGAAACATGATGCCATTGCTTCTTACGGTGGGGATGCGTTGGCGTTTGACCAAAACTTGGTGGCCACCGTACAGAACAATACCTTGGGGTACGGCCATATGGGCGGCATTTATAACAAAGGGGCCAAACTAACTTTAATAAATAACTTGTTTGCGGGAAACGGAACCTATGACTATAAGGAGATTAACGACAAAATGGCCGTAACGGATATCCTAGACGAAGCCATGCACGTGACCCCAACCAGTGATGGTAACCAAGGGATGCTCATTAAAATTCCGGTGGCAGAACGTTGGGCCAAAATTTATGCAGGCAGGCAAGAATTGAGCCGTGAGGTGGTAGATGCTGCCGTAACCGTGCCCAATACAGGAGCCAATCAACTTAGAAGCATATTTGGCCTTAACCTGCAAGCTGGTGAAGTGGCCATGGATGCAGAGATTTTTTTACCATTGATCACTGTGGAAGAGGCATTGCCGGCGGGGCAATATCCTTGGGATGGCAAGGGGTGTACCATACCAAAATGGAATTGATAGTATGGCCATGTCCCTATCTTAACTAGGTCTCCAATGTATGGACTTTAAGCCCCCGCGTATTCACTGGTGGGGGCTTGCTTTTATCAGCAACTAAATTCGGTTTTTTTTGGCACCCTCTTTTTTCTTTTTTTTGTAGGGATGAAAAATCAAGAGCATATCGTGATTTCTGAAGGTAGGCCACCTTTGTTAAAATTATTGCTATCTACCTTGGCGTTTTCCCTGAGCATTTTTTTCCTGCTCCTGTTTTTTACGGGATATAATATGTTAAGACCTGAATATGAGTACGAAAAATTTCAAGTTTCTCCCCTTTATATGGCCATAGTCTTGGCAGGTATTGGTGTGCTCTTAGCCAAGAACAATAGCATTTTAATCGATAGGAAGTTGGGTAGGATTAAAAGTCAGTGGCAGTTGGGAATGTTTGGATTTGGACAATGGAAAAAACTATCTCCCGTAGCTTACGTTTCCGTATTTAAGGCCCACAAATCCTATTCTGTAAATTTTAATACCCGTGCCCCCGTCCGGTACGAGGTAAACCTGTGGCTTAAGAAGGGAGGGAGAAAGCGGGTTTATTTTAATTATAACGCTACGGTATCCCTACAAATGGGAAAAGAAATTGCCCGTTTTCTTAAGGTAGACCTTTGGGATGCCACTAATCCCCACGAGCAGAAAAAGGTAACACTTTAGAGATTTAAAAGGGATCTTTATAAATGATATTCCAAAATATCGCCCGGTTGGCAATCCAGCGTTCTGCAAATGGCTTCCAAAGTGGAAAAGCGTATGGCTTTGGCCTTGCCCGTTTTTAGTATGGACAGATTGGCCGTGGTGATGCCCACCGCTTCCGCCAGTTCGTAGCTCTTCATTTTGCGTTTGGCGAGCATCACATCCAAGTTTACAATAATACCCATGGTTAAATGGTTAAATCGTTTTCATCCTGTACTTCGTAGCCACGCTTAAAAACGGCGGCGGTAAAAAGTGCAAAAGTACCCAAGATCAACCCTAAAAATAGGTTGTGGATATCATTGAAATTTGCTTTTTGCATGATGGCAACGTGGATGATAAGGTAAAGTAGAGGTCCCACCACTAAATTCAATAGGGCAAAATAATGAAGCTGGGCAATGGCTTTTGACGTAAACAGTTTTTCTGCTTTAAATGTTTTTAGAATATTGGAGAGCAAGTAAAAGAAAACGGTAAAAAATACCATCAACAAACTAATCGTAACAATAACGTCCGTTTCATAAAAACCTTTGATATAGGTCTTGCCAAAAGGTGGTAAAGGAATTTGAAATTGGCCCTTTACTAAGGTATAATTTCCAAGGCCCAACGAGAGTAAGATATAGGCAACGAGAAGGATACTGCCTATCGCAGCAATGCGGCTTGCAAAAAAGAGATAATAAGACAAAGATTTTGGTCCAAATAATTTCATTTATTATTGTTTTACGATAACAAATATAAAAAAATTATTGATAAACAATAATAAATAGTTGCACCTTCAGCTTCAAGCGATGCCCCAACTAGCGCGAGCGTCACGCTACTGCCTGCACAGCTAAGGTTTATTGTTCGATTTTCCATAATTCCATGATTCCCAAATGCGTCCCTTCATTATCTATTTTTAATATGATTCCATGATCGGCATAGTGGCTGCCTGCTAGCGGAGGTGAACTTTAACTGGGAAATATGGATGTTTTGAATCCGTAATCATCTCAACGTATTCAGCGTACCAATCAATTTCTTATTTTGCCTCTGCCGGAAAAATCCAAGCTACGGCATATGTATAAAGATCGTATTTTTGATTCATGCCCAAGTTCCCAGTAAAACTATCGGATAAATTAGCGTCTCGCAAAGCGGAAGATGCCCTTCGCCGTTTGGACAAAGCATCAGATCTGGTGGATTTTTCTTCCAATGACTATCTCGGTTTTGCCGGAATCCCCGAAATTCAGGCTGGTGCAGCCCGTATTTTACAAGCTTATAAAACCTTCCACGGGGCAACGGGTTCACGATTACTTTCGGGAAACCATGCCATCCATGAAGAGCTTGAAACGTATTTGCAATCAAAGTTTAATGTGGAGGGTGCCTTGCTGTTTAACTCGGGCTATGACGCCAATATCGGGTTTTTTTCATCCGTGCCGCAGCGGGGTGATGTGGTCTTGTATGACCAACTGGTACATGCCAGCATACGCGACGGCATTCAAATGGGCAAGGCCAAAGCCTATAAGTTTAAACACAACGATCTGCAGGATTTACGCCAAGTGCTTCATCGAGTTAAAAAAACAGAACCAAACACGGCCGAAATATATGTGGTAACAGAATCCGTTTTTTCCATGGACGGGGATATTCCGGATTTATCAGCGCTTGCAACCTACTGTACGGACAACAAGTTGTATTTGGTGGTGGATGAGGCCCATGCCCTTGGCGTTTTTGGGAAGGGATTGGTAGCAGGTACGGAGTTGGAAAATGCGGTCTTTGCCCGTATCATCACCTTTGGAAAGGCCATGGGTTGCCATGGGGCGGCAGTTTTGGGCGCCAAGGACTTAAAGACCTACCTCATTAATTTTGCCCGCAGTTTTATGTATACCACAGCTCTGGCACCACCTAGCGCGGCCATGGTCTTGGCATCGTTTCAATGGTTGTATACCAAGGATGGGCTAGAGCGGCAAAATGTACTAAGAGATCATATCAAGTTTTTTCAAGATACGGTGGTGCAATATGGCTTGGAGCATGTATTTTTACCTAGTAGTTCTGCCATACAGATTGCCGTAATCGGTGGAAATACAAAAACCAAGGCCATTGCTACGGCCGTTCAACAAAATGGCTTTGGGGCAAAACCCATTTTAGCACCTACAGTGGCAAAGGGCAAGGAGCGGATACGGATTTGTTTGCATGCGTTTAATACAAAAGAACAGTTAAAGGGGATTGTGGCGTTAATGGCAAAAGTATATGGGTAAGGATTTGGTGACATTGGGGAGTTTTGAGTTCTTGGCAGATGTGCAAATTATTAAGGGTAGACTGGAATCCGAAGGGATTGAGGTCACTTTAAAGGATGCCAATATAGTTGGTGTAGAGCCCTTTGCCAGTAACGCGCTTGGTGGCATAAAACTGCAAGTATATCGTGAGGATAGTGAACGGGCCAAAGCCATTTTTGATGAGGTCCGTAATTTTGCGGTAGATGATAATGGGGAATTGATCAGCTGTCCCAATTGTAAAGCGCAGAAGTCCGAAGTAGTTTATCTGAGAAAAACGCTTATGCATAAATTGTTTCCTTTTTTAGAACCTAAAAAGTATCGTTGTACGCATTGTGAATTTATTACAAAAGCGCAATAGATTTAGGTTCATGGAGAACGATTATAAAGTAATAGCCAGGTCTACGTATCCAGCGGAAGCCATTGTCATCAAGGGAAAACTAGAATCCGAAGGTATAGTGGTAAATATGCTGGATTATCATACCATAAACACAGACCCACTGTTGAGCAATGCCATTGGAGGCGTAAAACTGGTAGTAAAACAAAAGGATGTGCCACAGGCCATATCTATTTTAAATGCTATCTCTGAGTATTCGTTGACTGATAACGGAACGCTTGTCACATGTCCACAATGCCATGCGGAAAAAACGGTATTTACCACTACGGTCAACTCATTTAAGGCCTTTGTAGCTTGGTTTGTAGGGTTGGTTCTAGGTGCCTTGCCTTGGCATACCAAATATGAATATCGCTGCACATCTTGCCATCATAATTTCAATACAGCATGAAACACATTTTTATCACAGGCATTTCCACTGAGGTTGGAAAGACCGTAGCCTCTGCCATTGTTACGGAGGCTTTGCAGGCGGATTATTGGAAGCCGGTACAAGCAGGTGACCTGGACAATTCTGACAGCCATAAAGTACAACGGCTCATTTCCAATACTAAGACCGTAATCCATCCAAATAGTTACGCCCTGCGGACACCAATGAGTCCGCATGGCGCGGCAGAGATAGATGGGCTTACTATAGATGTTAAGCAGATACAACCCCCTAAAACGGACAACCATTTGGTCATAGAGGGTGCCGGTGGGCTATTGGTACCATTGAACGATACCGATACCATTTTTGATCTTATCTTACCGGAGTACAGGGTTATTGTGGTTTCCCGGCACTATTTGGGGAGCATCAACCATACCTTATTGACGCTCGGGGCCTTGCAGTCCAAGGGATTTGAACCTGGCATTATTTTTAGCGGGGATGAGCATCAAACTACAGAAAGCATCATTTTAAAGAAAACAGGGGCAAGATTTTTTGGAAGGATCAATGAAGAGACTAAATTTGACCAACCTACCATAAAAAAATACGCTGCCTTATTTCGTGAAGCGCTACTGGCCTGGTAGCCTTTGGTAAATGATGGCCTGATCAACGGTATCCAACGGTTGGTAGTTATTTGCAAGAGTAAGGGTAATATAAAAATTGGCGCGGTATTCCTTTTTGTCAAAGGTCCGACGATTTTTCCGTGTGATCACATATTCCGGTGGTTGTTCTTCCAATAAGAACTGTAGTTCTAGTCCTGATGTTTTTCTGGGATTTTCCATAAATGGAAATAATTGGTCCCGTAAAATGTTACTGGGATGTGTTGCGGGCTTGCTCGGCGGTTTGCTATCCAGTAACCAATAACCAATATGGTATTCTAAAAAAAGCACACGGTCCGTTTCCATTGCGTTGGTCTTAAAATAGTGTGGAACCCTGATGCCCTCGCCATTAAAAAAGGTCCCTTCCTCTAATTTGTGTTTTACCACGGCCCCCATTTCCAGGTAGGTTTCCATGGGAACAAATACGCAAAGAACAAGAAGTGCAGCCTTGTAGTTTTTGGGTAAGGACACTTTCATTTTCGTCAAGGCCGCTCCAACAAGGATGAGTAAGCTAGGGTATAATTGGATGAGATAGTGTCCATTTGCCTTTCCAGTTTGTAAGAATGAAAAAAGGACACCAAGGGTAACGGCAATGAGCATCCATATAGGACTAGATTTTGGGTCTAGCCACCGTTTTTTTAAACTCAACCCTAGAAACAACAGTGTTGGAAGTACGTAGGGCAGCACCTTAATGAAGCTGGCATCCGAGGCTGCCACGTAGGCCATTGGAGCTTTAAAAACGGAAGCGAACCAAAGGGCAGTTTGCCCCTGTAAAGCATAGGGCAGTGCGGTGAACCCAACCACCGTTAAAATTCCCGTGCCAGAGATAGCCAGTCTTGCAAGGGTGGCAGGAACTGTTTTTTTGCGCAATCCAATAAAAAATGACAGTCCAAACAAGAATATCAGGGCATAGCCTAAATTAAGTTTGGACATGAGTGCCAAGCCCATAAACAAGCCGGAAACCAGCGCTCCCCAGTGCGTTGTATAAAACATAAAGTAATATAGCCCAACCATAAAAAAGGCCATACAGATATGTTCTGACATCACCCCCTGCAAACTACCAAAAAGGCTTTGCAAAACCACTGCCAAAAACGCGCTGTAAAATCCTGCCTTCTTATAGCCGCTGCGTTTTCCAACCTTATAGGTAAAAATAGCCGTAATGGCCACAAGGATTACCCCTCCTATCCGTATGGCAATAAAACTCTTCCCAAACAGATAAATGATGGCAGCAAAGAAAAGAAAGGCCACGGGCGGTTTTAAATCCCAAAGCTCAGTGTAGGGTAAATGACCATCTACCCAAGATTGCGCCATGACTATAAAAGTGCTTTCGTCACGATCAATATAATCACGGAAAAAGAAGGGAAAGCGGATAAGGTAAGCTATGCCAAATAATAGCAAAAATAGCTGCGGTTCTCGCAGATCATGATAAAACGACTGAAAAAAAGCAATAGGTTTTTTAAACAAGGGACTCACATTTTTTTGGTTTTATCACCATCTTTGCAAGGTAGGCAAAATGAGTGATTTTAACGATTTGATACAAGGGCCAAACTTGGCCCAAAGGGATGGCAAGCACCTCTGGCACCCGTTGACCCAGCACCATACGGCGGCCAAGCCATTGGCCATTGTTAAGGCAAAAGGGGCCTTGTTCCAAGATGATATGGGCAAGACCTATATTGATGGTATTGCCTCGTGGTACACGGCCATGTACGGCCACGGCAATCCCCATATTACCGCGGCCATGACCAAACAAATGCAGGAGTTGGATTTTGTGATGTTCAGTGGGTTTACCCATAGGCCGGCCATTGAACTGTCTGAGCGGCTAATGCAAATTTTGCCTAATAACCAAGCCAAGATCTTTTTTAACGATAATGGTTCCACGGCTGTGGAAGCTGCCATAAAAATGGCCTTACAGTATTACCATAATCAAGGCAAAAAGCGGGACACCCTCATAGCTTTTGAAGATGGATTTCACGGCGATACCTTTGGTGCCATGAGCGCCTCTGGATTGTCTTCCTACAACGGCCCTTTTGAGGACTTTTTGTTAAAGGTGGAACGAATTCCGGCTCCCACGGATACAAATTTGGAACAGGTTCTGGCACGGTTGGAAACCATCTTGGAGAACAACCACTGCGCCGCTTTTGTTTTTGAACCGCTGGTGCAGGGAGCAGCGGGAATGAAGTTCCATTCCGCCAAAGGCTTGGATGCCCTGATTACAAGCTGTAAAAAAGCGAATGTGCTTTGTGTGGCCGATGAGATCATGACCGGGTTTGGCAAGACCGGAAAAAACTTTGCTTGTGATTACCTTGACCACCAGCCAGATATCATCTGTTTGAGCAAGGCCTTGACTGCTGGTATGTTTCCCTTGAGCATTACCAGTTGTACGCAGAACGTATTTGATGCCTTTTTAAGCGATGAGGTCGCCAAAGGATTCTTTCATGCACATACCTACAGCGCCCACCCTATTGGTTGTGCCGCTGCGTTGGCGGGCTTGGACCTATTACAATCAGCACAACTCCTAGAACGTAGAGTGGACATCCAAAGGCAACACCGTGCGTTTGTCCGTAACGTACATGTTCACCCAAAGGTCCAGAACGCCCGTAGTCTTGGTGTGATTTTGGCCATTGACCTAAAGCTGAACACGGACCGTTATGGCAAATTAAGAGACCGTTTGTACGCATTTTTTATGCAGCGGGGCATCAACCTTCGTCCTTTGGGCAATACCATTTATGTGCTTCCGCCTTACGTTATTACCGATGCACAGTTAAAAAAAATCTATAGTGCTATTAAAGAATTGCTTGAAGTTTTTTAAATCAAGAGTACATTTTCGGTCAAAAACAAAAAGTCTAAAGAAGGCAATAATGATTAACTTTCGCACCTTGGAATATGAAAATCAGTAGCCTATTTTTTATTGTTGCCGTTTGTGGGTTTTGCGGTACCTCCTGTACCGCCCAGGGTATCGTTGCCGAGGGTGCAGCACTTTATTTGGTCGCCGAGGGATATGACTTCACCGAAGGCCCTGCAATGCACCAAAATGGTGATGTCTATTTTACCGACCAACCCAACGACCGTATCTTAAAATGGGATGCGGCCAGTAATTCGGTCAGTACCTATTTACAACCTTCAGGACGTTCCAATGGACTTTACTTTGACCATAACGGCAATCTGTTTTCCTGTGCCGATGAGAAGAATGAGCTATGGCGTATCGATACCGAAAAAAACGTGACCGTACTGGTATCTGGCTTTGAAGGGAAAAAACTGGGTGGACCCAATGATCTTTGGGTAGATCCCAAAGGAGGTATCTATTTTACCGATCCTTTCTACAAAAGGCCTTGGTGGAACCATACTGAACCCGAGATTGATGAACGCCGTGTCTATTACCTTACCCCTGATATGCTTGACCTAAAAATTGTGGCGCAAGACTTTGTAATGCCCAATGGAATCATCGGTACTGCCGACGGCAAGACCCTCTACGTGGCGGATATTGGAGATAAGAAGACCTATGTCTATCCAATAAACGACGATGGGAGTCTGGGTAAACGCCAGCTTTTCTGTGAATTGGGTTCAGATGGTATGACCCTCGACAACCAGGGCAACTTGTATCTCACGGGTGATGGTGTAACCATATTCAATGCTCAGGGCACCCGTGTGCATCATATTCCCGTCCCTAAAAAATGGACGGCAAACGTCACTTTCGGTGGACCCAATCAAGATGTACTCTTTATTACGGCCATGGATGCTATATATACCCTGAAAATGGCGGTACAGGGCATACGATGATGTTCGGACTTAGAAGCATTATGCAATAAACGCCCCTTTTGTAGCAGTAAGGGCTAGCTTATCCTGAATTAAGAATGTCAATATATGTTGCATCTGTAGCGCTCATTGGTCACAATCATTGGTTGAAACCCTTCCTGAAGCAGGCATGCATGCATTGCAACACAAAGTGGTTGGGTTGTTCGTTGACAAGACTGCCTTGAAAAAGGCTGCCAAATAAAAACGGTACTTTATTCCATATCAATCGGCGTGCAGCGCAAAGCGCAGACCTACAGGTCAGTTCTTTTTCAAGTTCTTCAGCCTATCCGTAAAGTCAAACTCTTGATTCCCAACCTGTACCGTGATTTCATGATATTTCCAAATTTCCCCGCGTCCATAGGCATCTACGTAAAGCGTGCCCGAGGCATCAGGGCCGGCTATGGGAATGGTCATCTGGGCGGTTTTATTTCCGTTTTTGTTGTTAATGGAACCCTGAACGGCACCATCACGGGTAATGGGAGACCCCATGACCTGCAACAGGGCTTCATCTTCATGGATTAGCGCAAAGGCCTCCACATAGGGCTCGGACTCCTCCATGATCTTTGTAACCCCAAAGTAGATGGACGTAAATAAAACTACCGCAAAAATGATAATGCCCAGGCAACCGCCCACGGGCAATGCCCATTTCCAATTTCTTTTCCACCAACTGGGTTGTGGCACCAACTCGTTGTTCATCCTTTTTAGTTTTGGTTTGGAGATATGAAGGTAAGAACTTTTACTTTTGTGGCGAATTTAATATGCTGAACCAACCCATATCCATAACTGCCTTGGCATCCATATCCCCTCTGGGGTGCTCCTTGGGTGATGTTTGGGAACAGTACCTTACAAATAAGCACCTGTTGTCAAAGATGCCCTACCAAAAGCAATCTGTTTGGGCGGGCAGGTTGTCATCCCAAGATAACCAGCGCATTATATCGCTTAGTGGGCATGAGCCCAAATACCAGCATTTGGACCGTACGGTACTTTTTGCACTTTTTGCCGCAAGAAGAGCGGTGGAAATGGCCAACTGGAAAGAAGTTAGGAAGGAGTATGGAATAAATATAGGTTCTTCCCGCGGGGCAACAGCACTATTTGAGCAACACCATGCCCAATTCTTGGAAGACGGCAAAACAGCTGTGTTGGCATCCCCAACCACTACTTTGGGCAATATTTCCTCTTGGTTGGCACATGACCTACAGACCCATGGCCCCACCATCTCCCATTCCATTACCTGTTCCACGGCACTCCACGCTTTGTTAAATGGGGTAGCATGGTTGCAAAGCGGTTTGGCGCAACAATTTTTGGTAGGTGGCTCGGAAGCTCCTTTGACTCCCTTTACCATTGCCCAAATGCAGGCATTAAAAATTTATGCGAAACCTCAAAATGGGGTTCCATTTCCCTGTCGTGCCCTTGATTTGGAGAAGTCCACCAACACGATGGTGCTTGGTGAAGGTGCCGCTATGGCCTGTTTGGAAGTAGGGCAGGTAACCAACCGCATGGCCAGTATTGTAGGAATAGGGTATGCCACGGAGCCCTTGCGCCATAATGTTTCCATTTCTGCCGATGCCCAATGTTTTCAGGATTCCATGAAGATGGCCTTAAAGGGAATTTCACCTGGGGAAATAGATGTAATTGTGATGCATGCCCCAGGTACCATAAAGGGCGATGTATCGGAAATGCATGCCATTGAAAAGGTGTTTTGTAACAAAATCCCATTTTTAACTACCAATAAATGGAAAGTGGGCCACACCTTTGGAACCTCCGGTATGTTGAGCGTAGAATTGGCAGTGTTGATGTTACAACACCAAAAAACGATCCATGTGCCATATACCAAACCCCAAGAACCACCAACTTCCTTAAATTATGTCATGGTAAATGCCGTGGGTTTTGGGGGCAATGCCGTAAGTGTTTTACTTTCTAAATAGACCTTAGATTTTAAGTAAAGTCTTATCTTAAACCTTTAATTTAGTCGCCAACGGGTATGCCAACCAAGTTTGGCCTAGAAACTAGAATTTTGTTATGAAGCATACCTTGGCAGGTACCGAGGTAAAATACTAACCAACACCTAACCACCATGGAAAACTGGTTTGCCGCCTTATCGCTTTTTGAAAAAATTTATTGGATTACCGCCTTGGTATCATCCGCCATTTTTTTGGTCTTGATGATATTGACTTTGGTTGGTGGTGATGCCGATGATATGGGGGGTGATGTTGATGCCGAAATCGACGGGGATACCGGCATTGGCTTTCAGTTCCTTTCCTTTAAAAATCTAATGGGCTTTTTAACCATTTTTGGCTGGTCCGGTATTTCTTGTCTGGATAATGGTTTATCTACGGGGCTAACCGTGGTGATATCCGTAATCTGTGGTTTGGCCATGATGACGGCCATGGCCGCCCTATTTTATTACCTGGCCAAATTGCAGCATAGCGGTACCTTAAAACTGCACAACGCGCTCAACCAAATAGGCGAGGTATATTTGACCGTTGGCGCCAAACGCAGTAGCATTGGCAAAGTGAGTATTAGGGTACAAGGCACCTTGCGGGAAATGGAGGCGTTGACGGACAACACCAAGGACTTGGTACAGGGCAATGTCATCAAAGTTAAAGAAGTGACCGATAACGGAATCTTGATTGTTGAATCATTAAATAAATAACCATATGCTTTTACCATTACAATTGGGCGGCGGCGCATCTTTGCTCGCCATTGGCTTTGCCATCCTATTTTTCTTCATCATCATCATATCATTTATTAGAAGGTACAAACGTTGTCCATCAGACCGTATTTTGGTGGTCTACGGTAAGGTAGGTACCGGCAATTCCGCTAAGTGTATTCATGGGGGTGCTGCCTTTATCTGGCCAGTGATACAGGATTATGAGTATTTGGATCTGACCCCAATTTCCATAGAGGTAGATTTGGCAAATGCATTGAGTAAGCAGAATATAAGGGTAAATGTACCGTCACGCTTTACCATTGGTGTCTCCACAGAGCCAGGCGTCATGCAAAATGCTGCCGAACGGTTATTGGGATTGGGCATGCAGGAAGTGCAGGATTTGGCTAAAGAAATCATTTTTGGCCAGCTCCGTCTAGTGGTGGCTTCCATGGATATCGAAGAAATCAACTCTGATCGGGACAAGTTTTTGACTAACATTTCACAAAGTGTGGAGTCAGAGCTTAAAAAGGTGGGCCTTAAGCTCATCAACGTAAATATTACGGATATCGTTGATGAATCTGGCTATATTGAGGCCTTGGGTAAAGAAGCGGCCGCACATGCCATTAACGCTGCCCGTAAATCCGTTGCAGAAAAAAACAGGGATGGTTCCATTGGTGAGGCCAACGCCCTACAAGATGAAAGAACGCAGGTAGCTGCGGCAAACGCCAAGGCGGTAGAAGGGGAAAACATTGCGAAAATTAATGTGGCCAACTCAGATTCCTTGAGACGCCAGCGTGAAGCGGAGGCGGAGCGTACGGCCATAGCGGCAGAAAAAGTGCAATCTGCAAAAGCCCTTGAGGAATCCTATGCCGCTGAGCGCGATGCCGAATTGGCGAGAGCGGAAAGAGAACGCAGTTCCCAAATGGCGGATATTGTGGTACCGGCCGAAATAGATAAAAAGAAAGTGGAGATAGATGCCGAGGCAGAAGCGGAAATGATTCGTAGAAAGGCCAAGGGTGAGGCCGATGCAATCCTCTTTAAGGCACAGGCAGAGGCCCAAGGAATCTTGGAAGTGCTCACCAAACAGGCCGAAGGTTTGGACCAAATTGTAAAGGCTGCCGGTGACAATCCCAAGGACGCGGTCTTGTTATTGGTGGCAGATAAGTTGCCAGAGCTGGTAAAGACGCAGGCAGAGGCCATTAAGAACATTAAAATAGATAAGGTCACTGTGTGGGATTCTGGCCAGAAAACGGAGGATGGTAAAAATTCAACCGCCAACTTTATTTCAGGCATGTATAAATCGGTACCCCCATTGCAAGACATGTTCAATATGGCAGGCATGCAGTTGCCAGAGTATTTAAAAGGCAAGAACCTAACCGAAGAGGATACTCATACCAAGACTGATACGTCCAGTACTTCTGAAAAAAAGGAGGAGTAGTTTTTTGCGCTGCCTAAGAAAAACCCAGATTTGAAACTGGCTACCGTCTGGAACGTGTTGCTCCCACGCTCGCGTTAAAACCCATCCTAATTTTTTGGATGCCTCTTGGGCTTGTTTCCTTTTTGTTGAAATATGATTTTAACTCGTTTGCACTAATTATGAAATTCCTATTTTTGGGTTATGAGTGAAATAAGACACAACTGGACCAAACAGGAAATCCTGTCTATTTATAACAAACCATTGATGGAACTGCTGTATGATGCAGCCACCATCCATAGAATGCACCATGATCCCAATACGGTTCAGGTCTCTACCTTATTGTCCATTAAAACAGGGGGATGCCCAGAAGACTGCGGCTATTGCCCACAGGCGGCCAGGTACCATACCAATATTGAGGGCAACGACCTTATGTCCGTTCCTCAAGTAAAGGCACAGGCCCTACGTGCAAAGGAATCTGGAAGTTCCAGGGTATGTATGGGTGCAGCTTGGCGCAATGTCAAAGATGGCCCCGAGTTTGATCAAGTGCTGGAGATGGTGCGTACCATTAATAAGTTGGATATGGAAGTGTGCTGTACCTTGGGCATGATTACGGAAAATCAGGCCAAACGTTTGGCAGAAGCGGGATTATATGCTTACAACCATAATTTGGATACCTCGGAAGATTATTACAAAGATGTGATTTCCACAAGGGCTTTTGAAGACCGTTTGGATACCATTGAAAACGTAAGAAAAACCAATGTTACGGTATGTAGTGGTGGAATCATCGGGATGGGAGAAAAGTTGGAAGACCGTGCAGGGATGTTGGTAGCATTGGCGTCTTTAAGTCCACAGCCAGAATCGGTGCCTATTAATGCCTTGGTCCCCGTAGAAGGGACACCCATGGAGGCTATTGAACCCATTTCCATCTGGGAAATGGTACGCATGGTGGCCACTACCCGGATAGTAATGCCACAGACCCAAGTGCGTTTATCCGCAGGGAGAACACAGATGAGCAGGGAAGGACAGGCCATGTGCTTCTTTGCCGGGGCCAATTCCATTTTTGCGGGTGATAAATTGTTGACCACGCCCAACCCAGATGTCAATGAGGATATGGAGATGTTTAAATTATTGGGCTTAAACCCCCAAAAGCCATTTACCAAGGTATCGCAGCCAAAAACGGTGGAAGCTGAGGCATCTCAGTACCAACCCTTGGGCGAAAAGCCAAAATGGTCTAGGCCAGGTCATAAAATTGAACGTAACGAACAGGCCAAAGCAAAGGCCAAGGCAACGGTAAATAAAGCATAACCCCGTTTTTCCGTTACCCCTAACAACCACAATAGCGTGCAACTTAACCTAACGCAAATACCAAGGGTGAAATCCCTTACCAAGGAAGCCTTCATCAATAACTACTTTAAACCACAACTGCCGGTGGTCATAGAACAGGCAATTGTGGATTGGCCGGCTTATCAAAAATGGAATTTAGGGTACATCAAGCAGGTTGCCGGGGATAAACAAGTGCCTCTATATGATGATAGGCCGGTAGCCCATGACGAAGGTTTTAATCAGCCACATGCTACGATGAGAATGGCGGATTATATCGATTTATTGAAAAGTGGCCCAACGAAGTACCGTATTTTTTTATGGAATGTCTTAAAAGAGGTTCCGGTCTTGCAAAAGGATTACAGCTACCCAGATTTTGGTATCCGTCTAATGAAAGGCTTGCCGATGCTTTTTTTTGGGGGTACGGACTCACATACGTTTATGCATTATGATATTGATTTGGCCAATATCTTCCATTTTCATTTTGAGGGAAAAAAGAAATGTATCCTTTTTCCACAGTCAGAAAGTAAGTACTTATATAAAGTACCCCACTCATTGATTGTTAGGGAGGATATTGATTTCTCCCATCCCGATTTAAAAAAATGGCCTGCCCTAACATATGCCAAAGGCTATAGTACAGAACTGAACCACGGTGAAATGCTTTATATGCCAGAAGGCTACTGGCACTATATGAAATACATAAGCCCAGGCTTTTCCATGAGTTTGCGAGCCATCGCCAGAAGGCCAAAAAATTTTTCAAGGGCCATTTACAATGTGCTTATCATGCGGTATTTTGATAATATGATGAGGCGCATTAAAGGACAAAGCTGGATCGATTATAAGAATGAAAAAGCAGTGGCCAATACAAAAGCGTTGTTGGGTAATTTAAATTAAATAACTTTGTTCAAAATTACAGACTTATGAAATCTAGCATTACAACCATCCTTGCCCTATTATTTGCCGGAACCTTATTTGCACAGACCGCCTTTATAGGTAAGGGCGATGTAAAGTTCCAGGTGGGTGCCAATCTACAAAGTAATGCGTCTGGGATTACCCTGAATTTTGATCACGGGGTTGGTGAAAATATTTCCATTGGGCTTGTGGGGACCTATTTATTAGGTGTAGATGAAGCTATTGACGCAGATTTTGGTGATCGTGTAGACCTAAGGGCCAGATTTAATGCCAACTTGGGGAATGTCTTGGAGATAGGCGATCATTTTGATGTGTATCCTGGATTAAGTTTAGGCCTAAAGAATTTTGGAGGCCATTTAGGGGCACGGTATTTCTTTACCGATGGTTTTGGGATTTTTGCCGAAGCTGGCATTCCTATCGCTAAATACAATACGGACGCATTAACACCAGCAGAGGAATTGAACAACCAGTTTGTGTTCTCCTTTGGAGCGAGCTTTAATTTATAAGCTCGTTGATTTTAGCGTAAACCAAATGGCTTTCCCAGCCGCGGTACAATAAATAATCTGCCAGTTTCTTTTTTCGCTTTTGCAGATGGGTCTCCGTGATTTGTTTCAGCCTTTTTTGGGCCAGTTCATCAAGGGTGTTCAGGTAGTCGTCATCATTTATTTCCTTTAAGGCAGCGGCAATGTTGAACCTTGAAATCTGGCGTTTTTTGAGTTCCAGTGTAATCCGGTTTCGACCCCATTTTTTAATTCGGAATTTTCCCCTGGCAAAGTTCTTGGAGAAACGCTCTTCGTTAAGGAAGTTTTCCCGTATCAAATGATCTACGATTTGGTCAATGGCTTGCGGTATCATGCGCATCTCCATTAGTTTTTCCCGCACATCCTTGTGGCAACGGTCTTGGTAGGCGCAGTAGCCCTCTAACTTTTTTAAGGCTTCCGAAAGGGTGTAGCTTTTTATTTTTTTATCGTAAAGCACAAGCGTGATTTAAGGGATTCCAATAGATAGCTAAGCTGCTTATTTGACCCAGGTAGGCACTCCCCAACAGTGACCGATAATTTCTTTTGAGCGCATCAAAGGTATACCTTCTTGGTTAATGCGGCAAGACCATTGCTATTGCCAGAAGGCATGTTTTATGCGGCATAAACAGAATTTAAGTCTTTGGTAACTTCATTTTTGCGGCCCGTTTACAAGACTTTTTCCAAAACCATATCCACCTTCATTGTTTTGGTCGTTCCTTTGGCAAGATTAAAAGGATTGATCGGGTGGAAGGAGAAATCGGTTTTTTGAACATGGATCAAATGGCAACATCACCTTCATACGTGCCCTGCCCACTTACCGTTAAGACAAACACCCCTATGCTGTTAGAATGCTACACTTCTGGGGCATTAACCATGATTGTTGTTTGGTTTTTAGAAAGCATAAGCCAAAATCGACCATAAAACCAAAGGTTTGGTGGTGTTGGGTTTAGGGCATAAAAAAAGCGACCCCATGACTGAGGTCGCTTTTGTTATCTAAGGGTTTTCCCCTCTTTATCTTTGAATCGATATTCTAAATAGGTATAAGCATCACGTGGCTGTATTTTAATCCACTTTTTATACTCTAAAAACCATTTTTGACGAATTGATGGCATCCCTTTGGTAAGGTAGGCCGCAATAAATGGGTGAATGTTCAAGGTCACCGACGTATTTTTATTCGCTTCTTTTTTTAATATCTTTTCTAAATCAAAATTTATTTTCTCCAGCAGCACAATGGGTGCTTCCACTTCCTTGCCAGAACCATTTGGGTTCTCTTCCGTGGTTTTTATATTCATTTCTGGGCGCACACGTTGCCGTGTAATCTGCACCAGCCCAAATTTACTTGGTGGAAGAATTTTATGTTTGGCACGATCATCTTTCATTTCGTCACGTAGGTGGTCAAAAAGTTTCCTTCTATGGTCACCCCGTGTCATATCAATAAAATCAACGACGATGATACCGCCCATATCACGTAGCCGTAATTGCCTAGCAATTTCAGAGGCGGCAAGCATATTCACTTCTAAAGCCGTGTCTTCCTGGTTTTTTGCTTTATTAGAGCGGTTACCACTGTTTACGTCAATAACGTGAAGTGCTTCCGTATGCTCAATGATAAGGTATGCACCTTTGCTCATTGAGGCCGTACGGCCAAAAGATGTTTTGATTTGGCGGTCAATCCCAAATTTTTCAAAAATTGGGGCTGCTCCCGTGTAATGTTTTACAATGGACTCCTTGTCAGGAGCTATTTCGTGCACATAGTCTTTGATGTTTTCAAACAATCCTTCATCATCAACATGTATCCCTGTAAAGCTATCGTTAAAAACATCCCTTAGGATGGAAGAAGCCCTATTGAGTTCTACCAATACTTTTGATGGGTGTTCCGCTTTGTGCAGGGTTTTGCACATTGCTGTCCATTTATCCAGCAAGTTTTGGAGATCTTTGTCCAGTTCTGCTACTTTTTTGCCTTCTGCAACGGTACGTATGATGACGCCAAACCCTTTTGGCTTAATGCTCCTAACGAGTCTTTTAAGCCTACTTTTTTCTTCATTGCTCTCAATTTTCTGTGAAACTGAAACGCGATCGGAAAAAGGCACCATGACCAAAAAACGCCCGGCTATGGAAAGCTCTGAGCTAATTCTTGGACCCTTGGTGGAAATGGGTTCTTTGACAATCTGTACCAATAAGGATTGATTGGCCTTAATAACTTCGTTTATCGAGCCATTCTTATCAATATCTTTTTCAAATGGAAAATCTTTTAAGGAAAAATCTTTGAGTTTTCCTATGCGCGCTTGCTTAATGAACTTTAGCATAGAAGCTAGCTGTGGGCCAAGGTCATGATAGTGCAGAAAGGCATCTTTTTCATAACCAACATTTACGAAGGCTGCATTTAGGCCCGTAACGGGTTTTCTGATTTTGGCGAGGAAAATGTCCCCAACCGAAAAGCTATTGTTATCTTCTTCTTTGTGAAGTTCAATAAGTTTTCCATCTTTTAGTAAGGCAAAATCGACGGCATCAGAACTAGATCTTACGATTAATTCTCTGTTCACCTGTTTCGATTTTTATTCCGCCTAGGCGGAAATGATTAAACATTATATGTTGGTCGGTCTTTTAACCGATCAAATATTACTTTGTATTCCGGTATGTCAATGAACGTATTAAAATGAAAAAGTAGTCATTAGACTACTTTTTCTTGTGTCGGTTAGCTCTCCGGCGTTTCTTACGCTTGTGGGTAGCTACCTTATGTCTTTTTCTTTTCTTTCCACTCGGCATATTAGCGTTGCTTTATCGTTAGTAATTTATTTAACCTGTACATTGCTTTTCACACCTTCTACAAAAACCTTTGCGGGTTTAAAGGCGGGAATGTTGTGCGCAGGAATCTTAATGGTAGTATTCTTAGAAATGTTCCTTCCTGTTTTTTCGGCCCTAGTTTTGATGATAAAGCTTCCAAAACCTCTTAAATAAACGTTGTCTCCATTTTCCAAGGAAGCTTTTACCTCTTCCATAAAAGATTCAACCGTTGCCTGTACGTCACCTTTTTCAATACCCAGTTTTTCTGAGATTTTAGATACAATATCCGCTTTCGTCATTTCGTATTTCTATTTTCGTTTTTTAAAGGGTTGCAAATATATAAATGTTTTGTATAAAGCCCTAAAATTTAAGTATATAAACTGTTACTTTGAATCGTTAGTATTTTCTGACATGATTTTTTCTGAAGAAATTTTAAAATGGTACCGTGAAAATAAACGCCAGTTACCCTGGCGGGATACCAGAGACCCTTATAAAGTCTGGATTTCCGAAATCATACTCCAACAGACCCGTGTGGCGCAGGGAATGCCCTATTACCAACGTTTTGTTGCCCAGTATCCCACGGTATCCGATATGGCGAGGGCAAGGGAAGAAGAGGTGCTCAAACTTTGGCAGGGCCTAGGGTATTATTCCCGAGCGAGGAATATGCACGCCACGGCTAAAACAGTAGTCTCCAAGCTCAATGGAAAATTTCCGGAAACTTATGAAGGTCTTTTAAAACTTAAAGGTATAGGTGACTATACGGCAAGCGCCATTGCATCATTTTGCTTTGATGAACTGCAGCCTGTTGTGGATGGGAACGTTTACCGGTTATTGTCCAGGTACTTTGGAATTGACTTGGCCATTAACTCAACAGCCGGAATAAAACAGTTTAAAGAACTTGCCAAAAAAGTCATGTCCACTACCAATATTAGGGATTACAACCAGGGTATCATGGAGTTTGGTGCCATACAATGTGCTCCAAGAAAACCGTATTGCCTCCATTGCCCATTGAATAAAAGCTGCGTTGCCTTGGCCACAAATAGGATTGCGGAATTACCGGTTAAACTCAAAAAAAGCAAGGTTAAACTTAAGCATTTTAATTATTTGGTGGTGGTGGACGCCAATGGCCAAACCATACTGGAACAGCGCAAGGGAAAGGGAATATGGCAGAACCTTTATCAATTTCCACTGTTGGAGACCAAAGAAGAGATGGCAGCTATTTCCCTTGGTCAACTTAAAGATTTGGGGTTGGGGGACCATCCGTCCATTTTACTGTACAATGAGCGGCCAATGGTTCACAAACTATCCCACCAGCACTTGTATACCAAATTTTGGATCCTAAGGACGGATAAGGTTGTGGCCAAGGCAATTCCATGGGAGAAACTACCAGATTTTCCCGTACCAGTTTTGATTGCGGATTTTATAAAAAGGTTTAAATTTTAGTACTTTTGATGTATTATGAGCGGAACAGTAAATAAGGTAATTTTAATAGGCCACTTAGGAGATGAGGTTAAGATGCACTATTTTGAAGGTGGCGGTTGTATTGGCCGTTTTCCCATTGCAACCAATGAGACGTATACCAATAAACAAACCGGCGAAAAAGTGAGCAATACGGATTGGCATAATGTAGTTGTGCGCAACAAAGCGGCGGAAATTTGTGAAAAGTATCTGAGCAAAGGGGATAAAATCTATGTGGAGGGCCGTTTAAAGAATAGGCAGTGGCAGGGTGAAGATGGCAATATGCGCTACACTACGGAAGTACAGGTGCAGGACTTTACTTTTTTGACCAATAAAAATGAGCCTGGTGGGGGAATGTCTACCCAAGGCAATACCTCCCAAAAAACTGCTCCACAACAGACAGCCACACCTGCTGCCCAGGAACCTTCCAATCCAATAGGGGAAGAGGATGATCTACCGTTTTAACCAGTACCATAAATAAAATTTGCGTTGGACCCTGACCCTTTTAGTACCGTACAACTGGCCTTTGCTTTTGAAGGTGTTTTTACGATAAAATTGGTACTGCTTTTGGTCCTGTTGTTATGCTCTGCACTAATTTCCGGTGCTGAGGTGGCGCTATTTGGGCTTTCCCAGACCCAAGTCAAGGAAATTGCCGAGGAAGATACCCCCAAGGGAAAAAAAGTGATTTATTTGTTGGAACGCCCCAAGAAGTTACTTGCCACGATCCTCATAGGTAACAATGCCATAAATATTGGTATTGTTTTACTTTTTAGTGACTTGGGAAACACGCTTTTTGCCAACATTAACCAAACCTGGTTGGGCTTTATCTCGGTACGGTTTCTATTGGAAGTAGTGCTGGTGACCTTTATGATTCTCATGTTTGGTGAGATTTTACCAAAAATTTACGCCAATAGAAATCGGGTAGAGTTTTCCCAGTTCATGGCGGTGCCAATCCGGGTTTTAGATGTCATATTTACACCTTTTAGCATGCCCATGCGGGCGGGGACGCTGTTTTTACAGGATAAACTGGGCAGGAAAAAAACGAATTTTGGCGTAGATCATTTATCACAGGCCCTGGAGCTTACCTCAGAAGGGGATACAACCAAAGAAGAACAAAAGATTTTAGAGGGAATTGTGTCTTTTGGCAATACGGACACCAAACAGGTGATGCGCCCTAGGATAGATATTTTTGCCCTCAACGAGGAGATGAAATTTCTGGAAGTGCTGGCAGAGATCAAAAAGAACGGATATTCCAGAATCCCCGTTTTTGCTGAGAATATGGACAACGTCCTTGGGGTACTCTATGTAAAGGATCTATTGCCCCATATAGACAAAAAGTCCTTTAATTGGATGTCCCTTATACGAGACCCTTATTTTGTGCCCGAAAATAAAAAGTTGGACGACCTCTTATTGGAATTTCAAGAACAGAAAAAACACCTGGCCATAGTTGTAGATGAGTACGGTGGTACCTCTGGCATTGTTACCTTGGAGGATATTATTGAAGAGATCGTTGGCGATATCAGTGATGAGTTTGATGATGAAGACCTTATTTTTTCAAAACTAGACGAGTATACCTATGTTTTTGAGGGCAAAACAACCTTAAAGGATTTTTACAAGGTGGTACAATTGGAGAATGACGCGGATTTTGAAGATAATAAAGGGGAATCAGAGACCATTGCAGGTTTTGTTTTGGAGATTTCGGGAAGTTTCCCAAAAAGGGGGGAACAAGTGGTGTTCAAGGACCATGTATTTACTGTGGAGAGCCTGGACAAAAAACGGTTAAAACAAATCAAGGTTAAATTACCAAAAAATGAATAGATGGATATGGGGTTTTATGGTTGGTGTGTTGGTAGTGTTTTCCTGTAAGGAAGAAATCCTACCCAAGCCCAAGGCAATGCTGCGCTTACAGTATAAAGCTGGGGAGTATACGAGGACGAGCACCGGGGATTGCAATTATACCTTTGATAAAAACCTAGATTCCAAATTAGAGGTTAACCCCAGTTGTGCCATGGTTTTGGATTACCCCAATATGAAGGGTTCCATTTATTTGACCTATAAAAAGGTAGACGGCAACTTAAATACCCTTTTGACAGATGCCCAGAAACTTTCTTATGAGCATGTGGTGAAGGCAGACAATATTGCCGAGCAACCTTTTATAAACCAAGAAAAAAAGGTGTATGGGATGTTTTATGAGGTTTCTGGAAATGCCGCCTCACAGTCCCAGTTTTACGTCACGGATAGCACCGACCATTTTGTGACCGGATCCCTTTACTTTTACGCAAAGCCCAATTACGATTCCATCTTGCCCGCGGCTATCTATCTACAGAATGATATCCGGAAAATCATGGAGAGTTTGGAGTGGAAGCAGTAGTTCAAAACCTTGGCCATGTTGTGCTATATTTAAAGTTTTCCTGCTCATTGGCGTGTTTTTCGGAAATATGGTGATTTTGCTAGCAGTTGTGCGCTTTAGATGCTACATTCCCTGGGGTCTGGACTCGGAAAAGCAGGAGGATGTCCTTCCGTAGCAATTAATTTGTCTTAATTATAAAGTAAATGGATTTGTGATGATCAGCCCTTGTTCAGTAACGCTTCCGCCTTTTCTATACTCGTGTTGATTTGCTCTTTTAGGGCCTGTACTTTTTCCTCTTCCTCGTTAAGCCACTTTTGTTTTTGAGCGGATAGGGCCTTCCCGTTCAATATCTCATCGGAATCAAAACGGTCTCCAAAACCGCGCATCCAGTCCATCATGGCTTTGTTGGCATCTTGTAGGTCTTTCATTGCTGTTCCATATTGTTGGCCCACTGCCGTAGTATCCACTTTTTCCTTGAGCTCTGCCACCAGTTTTGATAAGGTTCCCATTTTGGGCATCACCTCATCATGTATCTTCATCACCTCTTCCATTTGGGTGGAATCTTGGTTCTTTTCCGTATTGGTCTTACAAGCGGTACATAGCAATACAAAGATTAAAAAGAAGGGGAGTAGGGTGCTTTTTTTCATTTTATTCCTTTTTTATGATATGGGTAATCGTGTATCTATATTCTTTGACCTTTGTGCCCATAATAGCTGCCTTTATGGCATCGAGCTTCACGGTTTTTGGATCATAACTTACCAACGCTTTACCATTTGCAAAGCTAACACTGCTGCCGGTAACCCCTTGGATTTTTTCCAAATTCTTGTTTATGGCATCCGCACATCCAGCCTGGCATGCCATACCTTCAATGGTAATCTCCACTTGCTTTAAGAGGCCGGATTGGTTTTCCTGCGCTGAAAGCAACGTGCAAAAAAAGATACTGGCCACAACTAGAATACACAACTTATTTTTCATATAATTATACATTTTGTGGGCTATTCCAAAAGTTAAGGCATTACCCAAGGATTGGCCGTGTAATTCATTTCTCTTTTACCTAGGGACTCCCACCGGACCATCCTTCAATATGAAATGGAAAATTATAAAGAAGTACCATTAGAACCTAGTCTTTAGGATGATTTATAGTACCCGTCGTGCATTTTGAATGCTTTTTAGATTTAATACCGTCAGTTCGAGTTTTTTCTGGAAGAAAAAGTATCGGGAACAAGGTTTCATTGCTAAAATTCTGTTTCTCGATACTATTTTCCAATACTTCGTATCAAAAAATCACTCGAATTGACGAATTTTCATCAAAATGCACAATGGGTGTATATTATCATTAGGAATACGGCAATACTTCTAGAAGCAATACCTTTGTATCCATAGCGTTTTAAAACACTACTTTAAAAGTTAAGGTTGACGGAACAAAATCGGAAATGGATTTATCTTTTTGTATTATCCATTATTTGGGGGACTTCATATATCCTCATTAAAAAAGGGTTGCAAGGCTTTACGCCCATACAATTGGGAGCGCTAAGGGCCATAATTGCTACCGTCTTATTATGGATAATAGGATTTAAATCCTTAAGAAGTATTACGAGCAAAGATTGGAAATGGATAGTGCTTTCTGGTTTTGTGGGCAGTTTTGTACCCATGTTTTTATTTGCTTTTGCCCAGACTGAGATTGATAGCAGTGTTGCGGCCATTTTAAATTCCTTGGTGCCCCTGTTTACCTTATTTGTGGGGTTGTTTGCCTTTGGAATTGGCTTTACCAAAAACCAGTTGGTTGGGGTTTTGGTAGGATTGGTGGGAGCAGCCTTTCTTATCTATTTTGGAAAAGGCGTTAATCCTAGCCAAAACTATTGGTACGCGGGCTTTGTGGTCCTGGCCACCATTTGCTACGCCTGCAACGCCAACCTCATTAAAAGCAAATTGCAAGATGTGACCCCAATGGGCATAGCCGTCGGTAATTTTACGGCCATAGTCTTACCTGCTGTAATTGTCCTTCCGCTTTCTGGTTTTTTTAAAACTGACGTAATTTCTGGAGAAGCTTTTTGGAGTTCCTTGGGTTATATTGTGGTGCTTTGTGTCATTGGTACGTGCATTGCCAAAGTGATGTTTAATCGTTTGGTGCAAATTTCCTCTGCCGTGTTCTCTGTTTCCGTGACCTATTTGATACCTATTGTGGGTATATTTTGGGGTACCTTGGATGGGGAAAAATTTACGTTACCTCAGTTTTTTGCCGCCATGTTGATTCTTTTTGGGGTGTACTTGGTAAACAAAAAAAAGACGCCCCTAAAGGCGTCTTAAGATTAAACCATTTTTTTTCGGGATTATTCAAAATCAGCATCGGTCACTCCTTGGTTGATCACGGCTTCCAGTAGGGTTACTTCAATTTCTTGTGGCCCCATGCTCTGGGTCTTAATGGAAGGGAACATAATACCGTCTATTTCCTTGTATTCCTTAAGCATGCCAGATTGGTTTTGGCTTTGGCCGTTCATGGTGATAACCGCCGCTTCCTTTACTTTTAGTCCAGTTTCTACGTCATAGAAAAGTGAGGTCTGTGTAATTTTACCGGGAACTTCCAGTTTATAGGCATCCTTACCGTCTACTTGCTCAATACCGGCAAGTTTTGCGGTGCCATTGGCCAATAAGGCTTGTTCCACGAATATCCCCATGGTGTTCATCATATCTGCCTTCATATCTTCTGGCAAAGGCATTTTATTGCCCCCTTGTTTCATAAACAATTCATCCCCCTTTGCGACAACGCCCATCATTGGGTTTTCGTTCATATAGGTGGTTTGTGCAAGCTTATCTGCCGTTCTTTTTTCCTCCACCTTTATTTTACTTCCCATGGCCTCGCCTTCATACACCAATTTTAAGGAGGTAATGGCATTTACCTTTTCTGCACCACCAATGGCCTCTATATACTTGTTTAAAACATCATTGGCAGTTATCCCCTCTGGAATACCGGCATTATAATCGGGTTTTTCCGTCTTGTTGGCGTTTTTGTCAAAATAGAGAACGGGCACGGCCTTTCCATTAAAGCTCACCTTTTCTAAATTCTCCAAAACCTCACTCCCTTTTCCAGCGACCACCACACGTGCCTTATCCGTAGAAAAGTATTTTTTTGCCGCATTTTGCACATCGGCAACGCTAATGGCGTTGATGTTCTGTAAGTAGTTTTTGTAAAAATCTTTGGGCAGTCCCTCTTTCTCTATGTTAAGGGCGTAACGGGCAATGGTCTGTGGTTGTTCCAAGGCCATAACAAACCGTCCTGCATATTTTGCCTTGGTGTTTTTGAGCTCCTCTGCCGTAACGGGCTCCTTGGTAATCCGGTCAATTTCCTCCAGAATTTGGACTACGGAACTATCGGTCACCATGTTTCTGACCTGTGCTTCCGCGGTGAACCTAACCGGTGAAAATCTATCGTTGCCAATGCTGGAATAAGAACCGTAGGTGTAACCCTTGTCTTCCCTAAGATTGAGGAAAAGACGTCCTTCTCCACCACCGCCAAGAATTTGGTTGGCAATTAGGGCGGGCAGATAATCATCATCCTTCATTTTAAGGTCCACTAGGTTTTGGACCGCTACCTCTGACTGTACGGCGTTGGGCATATCCACAAAATTAATTTGGGTGTACTGGGCGTCCATGGGCTTGCTGTAGGAGTAGGTTGGGGGTACCGCCCTTGTCCATGGGGTAAAAGCTTTGGTCACCAGGTCCTTCGCGGTTTTAAAATCAACATCACCTATGATTACCAAGTAGGCATTGGCGGGCACAAAGTTCTTTCTGTAAAACTGTTCCACATCAAAAAGGGTGACATTGTTTACGGTCTCCTCGGAAGTGATTTCTCCATAAGGATGCTTTGTCCCGTAGGCAAGCGCCCTTTGGACCTTATCGGCTATGGCAGAAACATCGTTTTCTTCCGTTTTTAGACCGGTAATCAATTTTGCCTTTTCCTTTTCAAATTCTTCGGCCGTAAAATTGGGATTTATAGCGGCATCCGCCATTAATTCCAGAATCCTTGGGAAGTATTTGGATAAGGAACTGGCAAAGGCACTTGACGCACCAAAGCTTAGCCGTGCCCCTAAAAAGTCCACTTCTTCGTTAAACTCATCTTTGGGGATATTGGAAGAACCATTTCCCAGCATACTGGCCATTAAGGAAGATACGCCTGCCTTATCCCCTTCAAGAACTGGTGGGTTGTCAATATCCAATTGAATGGAAACCCGGGGCAGCTTTCGGTTTTCCACCACCATTACCTTAAGACCGTTTTTAAGCTCAAAGGTGTTAGGTTCCTCTAAATTAATTTTTGGTGCCGGACCCGGTTTTGGGGGCTGGGTTCTGTCTATCTGTGCGTAGGATACGGTCAAAAACAACGACAGTATGGTAAATAATAAGGTCTTCTTCATCTTAGTTAGCGTTTTTTTGTTCTGGTAAATATTCTAGTTCCACACGTTGATCGGTTTTTAGGTACTTGGCAGCCACATCACGAATTTCTTCACGGGTGATGCTCCTGTAAATATCAATCTGGGTGTTAATGAGGTTGGTGTCGTCATAAAGCAAATAATAATTGGCCAAGGAGCCTGCGATACCGGCAATGCTGCTGTTGGAATTCACAAAATTATTCTCTGCCTTGTTTTGGAGTTTCTGATAGTCGTTTTCCGAAATCAGCTCCGTTTGTAGCTTCAGGATTTCTTCATCGATTTCCTTCATGATATCCTCAAGGGAGGTTTCCCCAACAGGTAGGCCACCAACAATGTAGGCTCCATAATCTTCTTGGGAACCGTTAAAGGCAAATACCTGTAGTGCCATTTTCTTTTCGTCCACCAGTTTTTTGTACAATTTGGAACTTTTCCCATCACTTAAATAGGTAGAGATCATATCCAAAACATAAGCATCCCTTTCTGTCTGTCCGGGAGTACGATAGCCCATCATAATCAATGGTATTTGAATATTGGGATCTTCATATTGCACTTTTATGGGGCCTTGGATGGGGTCTTCCACATAAGTGGGCTGCACTACGTCCGGTCCTTTTGGAATGGGACCAAAATAATCTTGTATCATTCTCTTGGCCTCGCCTTTCTCAAAGTCTCCCGCTACCACCAAAACAGCGTTGTTGGGCACATAGAATTTCTTGTTAAAATTTTGGAAGTCTTCCAAGGAAGCACTGGCCAAGTGTTCTAAAGAGCCAATGACCGTCCAGCGATACGGATGCTTGCTGAACAGGTTTTTGAACATCTGCTCTTGCCATCTACCATAGGGTTGATTGTCCACACGAAGTCTTCTTTCTTCCTGTACCACCTCTTTTTGGGTGTCTACCCCAATTTGATTGATAATGGGGTGCATTAAGCGTTCAGATTCCATCCAAAGCCCCAACTCTAGGTTATTGGAAGGAAAGTTTTCATAGTAATACGTCCTATCATAATTAGTGGTGGCATTATTGCTGCCTCCGTTGGATGACACCAGTTTAAACCACTCACCACGTTCAATGTTTTTGGTACCCTCAAATAATAAATGTTCAAAGAAATGTGCAAATCCCGTTTTTTCAGGATTTTCGTTTTTGGACCCGACATGATAGGAAACGGCAACCGTTACCACGGGTACATTATTGTCCTGGTGCAGGATAACGTGCATACCGTTGTCCAGTTTATATTCCTCAAATTCAACTTCCTGGGCAAAAATAATGCCCGATGAGACCATTAATAGGCTCATAAAGCCAAGCAATTTTTTCATGTTCTTTAGTGTTTAAATTAATCTTACGGCAATAAGTAGTGTTTTTAACACATCTGTTACACGAATATAAAAGATTTGTATACTGCGATGGAAAAGGCTTATCGCTTTAACAAGATTTTATGTAATAAAAGTGTATTTTAAGAGAGAACAAAAAAATCGATAAAAATGAAAAACATTACGTTGCCATTTAGATTTGGAATTGCCGCCACAGGTGGATTAATTGCGTATTTCCTTTTATTGGCCTTGGTCAATAAACACACCAATATTTTCTTTAGTCTTTTTAATGGGGTAATTACTGGTTTTGCCATTTATGAAGTCATAAAATACACTAAGATTCAGTTAGCGGATTCCTTTACCTATTCCAAGGGTTTTACCAATGGCGTCATTACGGGTTTTGTAGCTACTTTGTTATTTACCATATTTTTTGCCATTTATAGTACGGAGCTGAACCCTGATTTTTTGGTCCAACTATCTAAAAAATGGGCAAACGCCTATTCCAATTTTCAAGGAATCGTCTTTTTTACGGTGGCCATTATGGGATTTGCGACTACCATTGTACTTACCTTAACTTTTATGCAACTATTTAAGGATTCCAATAACTTAAAAAAATAGCCCTGCAATTGTTTAAAATTACTTGTAGTTTAGGGATTTAGCAGTATATTTGCACCCGCTATTTGAGAAAATGGCGATGGAACAAAACAAATATGTAATTATGTACGCAATTGTAGAGATGGCAGGGCAGCAGTTTAAAGTTGCAAAAGACCAAAAAGTGTACGTTCACCGTTTACAGACCGAGGAAGGGAAAAAAGTCACATTTGACAAGGTTTTTCTTTTGGACGATAACGGCAACGTTACTGTAGGCGCCCCAGTCATAGACGGAGCGGCCGTAGAGGCCAAAGTCGTAAAACACCTAAGGGGTGACAAGGTTATCGTTTTCCATAAGAAAAGGAGAAAAGGATACCGTAAAAAAAATGGCCACAGACAATCTTTAACAGAGATTGTGGTAGAAAGCATTGTAGCTAAAGGCGCCAAGAAGGCAGCCCCTGCAAAAGCAAAGGCAGCTGCTCCCAAAAAGGAAGCGGCTCCAAAAGCGGCCCCAACGCCAAACAAAGCCCCAGCTAAGGCAAAGGCAGATGATTTAAAAAAGATAGAGGGTATTGGACCAAAAATAGCTTCTACTTTAGCCGATGCAGGTATCACTACCTTTGCAGCATTAGCAAAAGCAACTCCGGAAAAGATTTCGGAAATCATTGCGGAGGTGCGTGGCAACCATGTTACCGATACTTGGCCACAGCAAGCACAAATGGCTGCCGATGGTAAATGGGACGAGCTTAAAAAATGGCAAGACGAATTAGACGGTGGTAAGGCATAAGCTGCACCATTAATCATAAAACAATAAAACCGTAGAAAAATGGCACATAAAAAAGGTGTAGGTAGTTCCAAGAACGGTAGGGAATCAGAATCTAAACGTTTAGGGGTAAAGATTTTTGGTGGCCAAGCCGCAATTGCTGGTAACATCATCGTTAGACAGCGCGGAACCAAACACAACCCAGGAGAGAATGTTTATGCGGGTAAAGATCATACTTTGCATGCAAGGGTAGATGGCTTGGTAAAGTTTGAAAAGAAAGCCGGTGGAAAATCATATGTTTCCATTGAGCCGTTTCAGGCTTAACAAAGCCCTTCATCCTAACAAAATAAAACCCTCACCTTCCTCGGTGGGGGTTTTTTGTTATCTAAAAGTTAACTCCCTATTAAATAGCATTAAAAAACAAACAAACTTAAATTTATCTTAAAAATTTAGAAACAGCCTTTCTGAAAAACATCAAATTTCTTTGTGGAAACTAATTCAACCACTAGAAAATGAAATTTTTAATTCGATGTTTTATCCTGTTTAGCCCTTTCTACATCTTTGCGCAGGCAGGAAATGTTCAAGGTACCATATCTGATGAAAACGGAATTTATGTTTCGGGAGCCAATGTTTTTATTAAAAGCTTAAACCGGGGAACGATATCTAATTTTGATGGTCGCTTCTCTTTGGTGGGCGTACCAGAAGGCAAGTATACACTGGAAATTACCTACATTGGTTATGGAAACGTTGCCCAAGAAGTTTCCGTGACAGAAGGCCAAACCACAAGTATTGTTATTGAACTCTCGCCTTCTAATTACCAGCTAGACGAGGTGGAGGTAGCAGCACAGGGATTAAGTGGCCAAGCAAAGGCATTAAATACCCAACGTACCAATTTAAATATTACCAATGTGGTATCCACGGACCAAATCGGAAAGTTTCCTGATGCCAATATTGGCGATGCGGTAAAGCGAATTCCCGGTATTACCATGCAGGTAGATCAAGGTGAGGCCCGTAACGTCATCATTAGAGGGCTTTCACCGCAATTGAATTCAGTTACCTTGAACGGCAGTCGAATACCGTCTGCTGAAGGCGATAACCGAAACATTCAGATGGACTTGATTCCGTCAGATATGATCCAAACCATCGAGGTGAACAAGGCCGTTACCCCAGATATGGATGCTGATGCCCTTGGTGGATCGGTTAATTTGGTGACCAGAACGGCCCCGCAGGGATTTCGACTTTCGGCCAACCTAGGTTCGGGAATCAATTTTATAACCGATAGAAGGAACCTTAATGCCTCGTTTTTATTGGGTGATCGCACAAAAGATGGAAAATTTGGATGGATGTTGGGGGCAGTGGTACAAGACAATGATTTTGGCTCTGACAACATTGAAGCGGAGTGGAACGACGAATTTTCGTTCACCAATGCCGCCGGGGAGGAAGAAGATTTGGATGTTGATCCATATACCGATGTCTTTGAACAGCGTACGTATTTGGTGCAGCGGGTTAGACGCAGTTTTTCTGCCAATTTTGATTATCAATTTGATGCCAACAACTCCATTTACCTAAAAACAATGTACAATTGGCGGGATGACCGTGAAAACAGATATGTGCTTGCCCAAGAGGTGTTGGACGCAGAAGATATTCAAGAGGGTGATTTTACGATTACCGATGGTCGGCCCACCCGTTTTCCGGCTGAGATAGCGCGCGAAACCAAAGCGGGAATCGATAACAATCGGAATCAAAATACCCGCTTGGAAGACCAACGGATGCAGAATTACACCTTAGGGGGCGATCACTTGTGGGGCAAGGCGAAGGTTGATTGGCTGGCTTCTTATGCCATCGCATCCGAAGAACGCTTGGATGAGCGGTATGCCCAATATACGGCGGAGTACATTGTTAATAATGACAATAGCAACCCAAGGTTTCCTATCATGACGGCTGAAAATCCAGCAAACACCAACGATTTAGGTTCCTTTGAATTTGATGAGATCACCAATGAGACCCAATTTACCGATGAAGAGGATATCAATATCTTCCTCAATGTTGAGTTGCCAGCAAACTTGTTCGGTCAAGAAGATGGTACCATACAATTTGGTGCCCGGGGCAGGTTTAAGGGCAAATTTCGAGAAAATGATTTCTTTGAATACGATTTGGAAGATACCTTTCCAGCAATGGATGGTATTCCAACCATAGATTCGACCGACCCCAATTTTTTGGCGGGTAGCCAATATGCCGCTGGGTTCTATCCATCCCCAAGCTGGTTGGGCGGCCTAGATTTGAACGAAAATAATGGTGAACCTGTGTTAGAGGAGTTTTTGCCCGGAAATTTTGACATACGCGAAGATGTGCTAGCTGCATACCTGATGTTCAATCAAAAACTGTCTGATAAGCTAAGTGTTTTGGCCGGGGTGCGCGTAGAAAATACCCAACTACAATCTGAAGGCTTTAGCTTAAATTTTGGCGAGGATGATGTGGTCGTTGAAGAGGTGAGTGATGAAACCTCGTACACCAATGTGCTGCCTGGAGTGCACTTCAAGTATGATATCACGGATAGAACGATTCTTCGTTTTGCATGGACCAACACCTTGGCCAGGCCTAATTATGAAGATTTGATTCCAAGGGCAGAAATTGTAAATGCCGACGACGAGATTATCTTAGGAAACGCACAATTAGACCCAACAACATCAATGAACTTTGATGTGATGGGTGAACATTATCTTGAGAGCATTGGCCTCGTATCGGGTGGGCTGTTTTACAAGCGAATCAACGATTTTATTTACACCTTTATTTCTGAGGCCCCTGATGATTCTTTTGCACCCGGCACCGCAGGCTTTGATGTATTTCAACCATTGAACGGTGACGATGCCTCTATATTCGGGGCGGAGTTTTCTTTTCAAAGACAGCTTGATTTTTTACCGGGATTTGCGAGGAATTTTAGCGTCTTTTTGAACTATACCTTCTTGACCTCAACCGCCAATGGTATCAGAAATGAAGATGGAGATGAACGTGCCGATGATTTGGCACTGCCAAACACAGCGCCAAATATGTTCAACGCTTCCTTAGGTTACGCGGGCAAGCGGTTCAGTGCCAGATTGTCGGCCAATTTTTCAGATGCTTACATTGACGAACTTGGCGGTAATGCCTTTGAGGATAGGTACTACGATCAACAGTTTTTTCTTGATTTCAATTCAAGTTACGCCATCAATAACAAGCTACGGATTTATGCCGACCTTAATAACATTACCGACCAGCCCTTGCGATTTTTTCAAGGGGTTAGTGAGCGTACGCAACAAGCGGAATATTATGGTTTACGACTTACTTTTGGCCTGAAGTACGATTTGTTTAGAAAATAAGTTTGAGTCCGTTTAACGTTCAAGACCGTCCTTTTGTGACAAAAGGCGGTTTTGTTTTCATTTGATTACCATGAGATATTTCGTATTGATTTTTGTAGCGTCAAGCTTATTGTTTTCTTGCCATCGCAGCAAGCTACCTCCGATTCCTCCTGAGGTGGTGACTGAATCTACCGTAAATGATACGGATGACCCAGCCATCTGGGTGAATGCCAAAAACCCTGCACAGAGTATCGTTTTTGGCACGGATAAAGAAACCAACGGGGCAATTTATGCGTTTGATTTAAACGGCAAAATTATTGGCGATAAGACCATTCGGAATATCAAAAGACCAAATAATGTCGATATTGAATATGGGTTTCAATTGAATGATTCCACTACCACTGATATTTTGGTTTTCACGGAACGGGAAAGAAAGCAAATACGGCTGTTTTCAGTACCTGATATGAAGGCACTGGATGGTGGGGGTTTTCCGGTTTTTCAAGATGCGACTGCCACAGGTCATGACCTGCCCATGGGTATCAGTCTTTATAAATCGCCAAAGGATAGTACCGTATATGCCATCGTAGGCCGTAAAAGTGGACCGCAAACAGATTACATTCATCAATATGCACTTAGGTCTGACAGCGTTGGGGTTAAGGCGCAACTGGTTCGTACGTTTGGCACCTTTAGTGGCCAAAAAGAAATTGAAGCTATTGCGGTGGATGACGCACTTGGATGGGTCTACTATGCAGACGAGGGGGTTTGTATTCGAAAATATTATGCAGAGCCTAGCATGGGCAATAGTGAAGTATCCTGTTTTGGGGGAGAATACTTCCTTGAAGATATCGAAGGTATTGCCATAGCAACTTACAATAATGGAAAAGGACACATCATCGTTTCCAATCAACAAAAAGGGGAATTCAATATTTTCTCCAGAGAGTCCAACGAGTTCCTAAAGGCCGTTAATCTTTCCACAATGGAGACTGATGGCTGTGAGGTGGTCACTGTGCCTTTAAACGATACCTTTTCATCTGGGTTGTTCGTGGCAATGAACGATGAAAAGAACTTCTATTTCTATGACCTGAAGAAAGTTTTGCCAGACTGTCTCACCAACGCTGATTGCGAAACCCGTTGATTTTAGCGTATTCTATGGTGTTTACGAGATAGTCTTCCAAGTTATACTGGGGTATGGGTAAAATACTTTCCAAGAGGGTGGTATCCCATTCGTATGGTTTGGCGGTTAGGTAAGGGGTTAAGTGAATCCCAATGGTTTCATAGTAAAACCGTTCCAGTGTACTTTCAAATTCTGTGGCGGTCTCCAACAACTCTTGGGTGAGGTTAAAATTTTTAAAATTAACGGTTTCCAAAATCTTGGAGATTCCGGTAAAGATTTCAGTGCCTTTGGAATTGACAATATTGAGCTGTTCCACGGCAGTATCAAAAACTTTGGTGATGACCTTGGCAGCGTAATCTGTGGGAATAATATTGAGCTTGCTATCTGCATTGGCCTGAATGCGCACGGAATCCTTGGAGTTGCTACGGTGAAAAAATTTGGCAAATAGGTAGAACACCATGTATTTGGAGATAAAGAACGTGGGTTTGTCCAAAATGTTTCCGCCCAATACACTTGGCCTTAATACCTGAACGTCTATATGCGAGGACTTTCCAGCGCTTACCAAGAACTTTTCGGCAGCGTGTTTGGACGCTTCGTAGAAATTACGATACTCTTGTTGTTCCAGCCCCACATAATCATCGTTTAAAAGACCCTCTAACTTGCCCGCGGAGAAGGCCGTGCTTATATAGATAAATTTTCTAAGGTAAGGGGTGTACGCTTTAAAAATATGTTGGGTAAAGGTCAGGTTTTCCCTAAAGATTTCCTCCCTACTGTTGGGGTCAATGGAAAGGTTAACGTATCCGGCAGAATGGATAAGATAATAGGGGATGTTTGTCCGTAGAAAGTTTTGGGGCTGTAGCACCTGATCTGCATCTACTACCATTAGCTTATGGTGTACGGCCGCTAGGTTTTCTTTGATGAAAAGTGGTGCCATAGGGCTTTCCAGCATGTTTTTAACCCTATTTATTGGGCTTATTCGTTGCTTTTTCCTTACAATCAATACCAGTTGTTCAATTTCGCTAAACCGGGTTTCCAATAAGGAAAAAAGAACCTGGGAACCCAATGTTCCCGTGGCACCAGTGAGAATAATGTGCATACCTAATGGATTGTTGTGGCAAATATCGGTTAAAAAATAAACCCCTGACGTTTGCCAAGGGTCTATGTTTTTAATGTTTTGGGTTTAGTACCGGTAATATTCCGGTTTGTAAGGACCTTCAACGGTTACGCCAATATATTGGGCTTGGTCTGGCTTTAATTCGGTCAATTCAGCACCTAAGCGCGCTAGGTGCAGTTTAGCCACTTTTTCATCTAAATGCTTGGGCAGCATGTACACCTCATTTTCATAGTTGGCACTGTTTTTCCAAAGCTCTATCTGTGCCAAGGTTTGGTTGGTAAAGGAGTTGCTCATCACAAAACTAGGGTGACCTGTAGCACAGCCAAGGTTCACCAATCGGCCTTCGGCCAAAATTATCACATCCTTGCCTTCTATGGTATACTTGTCTACCTGAGGTTTGATCTCATCTTTGGTGTGGCCATATTCCCCATTCAACCAAGCCATATCGATCTCGTTATCAAAATGCCCGATATTACAGACGATTGCTTTGTCCTTTAATGCCCTAAAATGCTCTTCACGAATGATATCTTTGTTTCCTGTGGTGGTAATTACGATATCCGCATTGCCCACGACGGTTTCTAATTTTTTCACCTCAAAACCATCCATACATGCTTGGAGCGCACAGATGGGATCAATCTCCGTAACCGTTACAATGGCACCCGCACCCCTAAACGAAGCAGCCGTTCCCTTACCTACGTCTCCATACCCACATACGGTTACCCGTTTTCCGGCAAGCATGGTGTCAGTAGCTCTTCTTATGGCGTCTACCGCACTTTCTTTACAGCCATATTTATTGTCAAATTTAGATTTGGTCACAGAATCGTTTACATTGATGGCCGGCATGGGAAGCGTCCCATTTTTTACACGTTCGTACAAACGGTGCACCCCGGTAGTGGTTTCTTCAGATAGGCCTTTGATTCCAGCGGCCAATTCAGGATATTGGTCCAGCACCATATTGGTCAAATCTCCTCCATCATCCAAAATCATATTTAACGGTTGTCTGTCCTCACCAAAGAACAACGTCTGTTCTATACACCAATCAAATTCTTCTTCGTTCATGCCTTTCCAAGCGTACACAGGTATTCCCGCAGCGGCAATGGCAGCGGCAGCATGGTCTTGGGTAGAGAAGATATTACAGGAGCTCCAGGTGACATCCGCGCCCAAATCTACCAAGGTCTCTATCAATACCGCAGTCTGTATGGTCATATGCAGGCATCCCGCAATTCTGGCACCCTTTAAAGGTTGTTCCTTTTTGTACTCTTCCCTTAGGGCCATTAAACCCGGCATTTCTGCTTCTGCAAGTTCTATTTCTTTTCTTCCCCAGTCTGCCAGGGCAATATCTTTCACCTTAAATGGTACAAACGGAATGGTTTTAACGCTCATGTTTTTTTATTTATTTCTAGCAATTTTGAAGTGCAAAGGTACAAATTACATAACTTTCGGGCGTGCCAATTTACAAAACCATAACAGTATCCAAAACCACAGTGCTTTACATTTGGCAAGTCACTGAGGCAGAAGCATGGCTTAATACAGGGGTAATACTCACCAAGCACTGCCAAGAGCGGCTTTTTGCCATGAAATCTGCACTCCACCGCAGGGCGTTTTTAAGTATACGGCATTTATTCCATGCCGCTGGTTTTGAGGATAAGGATGTGTATTATAATGATCATGGAAAGCCATTTTTGTACGATGGAAGGCATATTTCCATTACCCATTCCAATGAGTTTACCGCAATCATCGTAAGCAGTGCTCAAGAGGTTGGGGTAGATATTGAAAAACAGCGCGACAAAATTTTACGCATTGCCCATAAATTTACCCCCTTGGCAGCGTATAGAACCTTGGCAAATACAGAGGCAATCATAAGAAAGCTCACCATTGTCTGGGGAGCAAAGGAATCGCTCTACAAAATATATGCACAACCTGGTTTAAGCTTCTTAAAGCATATTGATGTACAGGATTTTGTCTTTGAAGATGGAAGTACGGAGGCAGACATACACTACCAAGGACAAAAGACCAGCTATACCATTTTTTTTCTGGAATTTGAAGGGTTCACTTGCGTGTACGCGCTTGGAAAGTAACACAAACTGTACGCGACTGGTGCAGGTGAGCAATATTAGAAAGCAGCTGAAAGAAGAAACGAAAAAATAAGAAACGAGAAACAATAAAAGACCAATTTAAGAACCAAGGACCCAAAGCCAACAGCATATGGAAATATCAGTAGAACTTACGTTTTCTCCCTTACAGGACGATTTTGAACAACACATCATCAACTTTATTAAAAAATTACGGGAGTCCGGACTTGCCATCTTGGAAAACCCGTTGAGTACCCAGGTTTTTGGGGAGTATAAACAGGTAATGGCCGTTTTGAACACAGAGATTGAAACGGCGTTTGCCCTTATGGACAAAGGATTGTTGTACATGAAAATAGTAAAATCTGACCGCAGTGGGTATGAGCCTCATTTTTGACAGGATGATAGCGCTTATTGATGCTTTGTCGTTTGTGGTGCAGTTAAACACGGAACATGCTTTCCATACCCTTTGGTCTTATACTGATGTAGGACATTGGCTGTTTTCACAATACGATGGGGTGCCAACCCACTTGATAGCTTTGGAGACCATTGCGGTGTTTTTTGGTTTTTTGAGCGTTTGGTTTTCAAAACGGGAGAATATTTTGGTGTATCCCACAGGTATCATAAGCACCGCAATTTTTGTATATATTTTGTGGGTTTATGGCCTCTTGGGCGATATGCTCATTAATGCCTATTATTTTATGATGAGCATTTACGGATGGTACTTTTGGACACGTAAGGTAGACGCTAACCATTTTATACCCATCACTAAAATGGACGCTACGGAAAATAAACGGGCAGTACTCCTGTTTTTGGCGAGTATGGCACTGGTGGTTGCGGTCTATTTGGGTTTTGGTAAGTTTAATTCTTGGACCTCTTATATAGACACGTTTACCACCGCCATCTTTTTTGTGGGCATGTGGCTCATGGCCAAAAAGAAATTGGAGAATTGGGTTTTCTGGATTATAGGGGATATCATATCCGTACCGCTGTATCTTTATAAAGGATTGGTGTTTTCATCCGTCCAATATGTATTGTTTACCGTAATTGCCTTTTATGGCTACCAAGCATGGAAGAAAAACTTAGACAAGAGCCCTCAGACCTTATTAAAATAGTACTCTTTGGTCCGGAATCCACTGGGAAGACCACATTGGCCCAACAGTTGGCTGCACATTACAAAACGCACTGGGTGCCAGAATATGCCCGCGAATATTTGCAGAAGAAGTGGGATGCCTGCCAAAAAACCTGTGAACCCCAGGATCTGCTGCCCATAGCTGTAGGGCAAATTCAACTGGAAAACAAACTGGGCCAAACGGCCCATGAGTTGTTGATCTGTGATACGGATCTATTGGAGACCAAGGTATATTCAGAGGCTTATTATGTTGGACATTGCGATCCTATTTTAGAAAAATATGCGCTACAGAACACCTATGACCTGTATTTGTTGACCAATATTGATATTCCCTGGGAGGCAGACGATCTGCGGGACAAGCCAAATGAACGCCAAAAGATGTTCGCATATTTCAAAGAAGCCCTTGAGAAATATCATAAGAATTTTATTACTTTAAGCGGAGATAAGCAAACACGCTTTAGAAAAGCCGTAGAACAGATAGATAAGTTAAGAAGAATGAATATGGATTTGACCAAACAAGATATGGAACAGCTTGCATCCAAAGGAATCCCAAAGGAAAAGGTGCTGCATCAGATAGAAACATTTAAGGCAGGAATTCCCTTTGTAAATCTTGAAAAAGCTGCAGTAGTAGGCAGAGGAATCTCTAAGTTTACCGAGCAAGAACAGCAAGACTTGATTGAGCATTTTGAGTTGAACCGTGAACATGTATCACTTTTAAAATTTATTCCTGCCTCTGGCGCGGCTTCCCGTATGTTCAAAGCCATGTTCAATTTTATGGACGCCTATGATCCATCTACGGAGACATTACAGGCCTACTGTGAGCGCACCGGTGACAGCGCAGTACAACAATTTGTTGCCGGCCTACAAAATTTACCATTCTACCAGCAAATAATGGAAAGAATCGGAGGTCAATTTAAGACTGAGGGAGAAAAAGCGCATATGTTTGTAACGGAGATGCTAACTGAGGCGGGGCTTAACTATGGGTTTTTCCCAAAAGGATTGCTTCCCTTCCATAATTATGCCAATGGTGCCGCCACCCCTTTTGAAGAGCATTTAAAGGAAGCGGCACTGTATGCCAAGAGCGGTGGTGACGCAAAGTTGCACTTTACCATTTCTGAACAACATGATGCCATGTTCAAGGCCGAAGCACAAAGAACGGTTCCAAAAATAGGAGAAAGTACCCATACCAATTTTCATATTTCATACTCCAACCAAAAGCCATCTACAGACACCATTGCGGTGAATATGGACAATTCCCCTTTTAAAAATAATGATGGTACGTTATTGTTTAGGCCTGGCGGCCATGGTGCCCTTATAGAAAACCTGAACGATCAAGACGCAGATATCATTTTTATCAAGAATATTGATAATGTAGTGGTGGATGACAACCTGCCTGCGGTGGCCAACAGCAAAAAAATGTTGGCTGGCCTCTTATTAAAGGTACAGGCAAAGGCTTTTGAATATGCAACAAAGTTAGAGTCTGCCAGTATTACGGAAAATGAAGTGAATGTGGTCAAAAGCTTTTTGGAAAATGAGTTGAATGCCAGTTTTTCCACGGATTTTGATGGTCTAAACCATAATGATCGTATCTCGCAGTTACAAAATCTACTGAACAGACCCATACGTGTCTGCGGAATGGTTAAAAACGAAGGTGAACCTGGAGGTGGTCCTTTCTATATCAGGAATTCGCAGGACAAGGTTTCCTTGCAGATCATAGAATCTGCCCAAATAGACATGGAGAATGCGGAACAGCAATCCATTTTAAAGAACTCCACGCACTTTAACCCGGTAGATTTGGTATGTGCCGTTCGCAACCATAAAGGGGAAAAATATAATTTATTGGAGTTTGTGGACAGCAAACAAGGTTTTATCACGGAAAAAACAAAAGAGGGTAAATCCTTAAAAGCTTTGGAACTGCCTGGTCTTTGGAACGGGGCCATGGCATTTTGGAACACTATTTTCGTGGAAGTACCCTTAGTGACCTTTAATCCCGTTAAAACAGTCAACGATTTACTAAAAAAATCTCATCAGCCGTAAGGTATTGAAATTCAATAAATAAAACCGTTATCTAAGCTTTTTATAAGAGCAGGTAACGGTTTTTTTGTGCCCAAAAGTGACTTTGTAAAAACACTGGTGTCTTACTTATGAAAACAAATTATAGGATGAACGATATAGTAAAAACATCAATCTACGGAATAGCAACGATCACCATGCTACTTGTTGGAGCACATGTGGTAAGTGAAAGTGAGGAAACCGCTTTGGAAAAGTCGCTAAACATCAAAAAGCAGATTTCCGTAAATGACAATATTGTTGATACCGATAAAAAAGATATTACAAAACAGAAGAATAGGTCTTAAACTACTTTGTAGAAAGACCTTTGGTTGGTTGATTTGGTTGAAAGGGCCGTTTTCTTGATTACGGCCCTTTTTTAAAAAAAGAAAAAAATAATGTTGTCAAATATAATGTGGGCCATGGTGCTCATCGCAATTTTAAGTTTTGGGTATGCCATAAGTGTCATTACCCTTTATAAAGTAGGTAAACTAAAACAAAGCCATAGGTAGTACTTTACAATAACCATTAGCTATCTAAACCCCTTGTAACTTTTAGTTCCCCCCGAATACTAGGGTTACAACGGATTTTGAAAAGACTGCGAAAGCAGTCTTTTTTTTTGGTACATACAACAACTAAAGACCCACTCTTGCCCGTACATAGAGAAGAAAAAAACATAAAAATGACGTTTAAACTCTTAGCACTTGTCTTGTTAACATCCTTTACCAATGTGGAAATGACTCCCAATAAAGGAGATGGGGTTAATTTTAAGATAACCACAGAAGAATTTAAAAAGGTAGATTCCAGTGAACTTACGCCCCCAGTAGTCGAGGAAATTCTAAAACAGTACCCTACCTCTAAGTTGGCGGCTGTCTATAAAAACTCAAAGAATCAATTTAAGCTTATTATGGTCTTGCAAAGCGGGACTAGGAGAACGGTGTATATTGATCAATATGGTCGTTGGTTTAAACCTAAGAGCCACTAAACCAAACGCCTAAATTTTTATTTTCCGCAAACTTAAAAAAAGCATTGCGGTATTATAAAAACAACATTACATTTGTCCCATCTCAAAGGGGTGCGGAGTTTTGGTCAACCACCAGGATAAAGCTGAGATTATACCCAAAGAACCTGGGCGGGTAATGCCGCCAAGGGACAGACGAGTAAAAAGGTCCGGTAGGTCTTTTTATGAGGAGTGAGACGGTGCGCTGGTTTTGGCATCAACTTCAATCCGGGTTGTCAGATAGCTGACAAAAATTAATTGTTAACCTTGAATAATAGCCCCTTTTATTCGTAATAATTTCTTACGAATGAAACACTCTATGTTCTCTATTTTAGCCCTTTTTGGGCTTGCGTTATCGGTAACTGCACAAAACCAACAGCAGGATACCGTTCAAAACAAAAAAGTTACCTTGGATGAAGTGGTAGTGTCCGCATCCAGGGCAACTACCAAAATTCCGGTCACCTTTACCAATCTTAAAAAGGAACAGATTCAGAAGGTTAACTTAGGGCAGGATATTCCCATATTGTTAAATTACCTTCCAAACGTAGTGACCACCAGTTTTGATGGTACGGGCATCGGTTACACCGATTTTTGGATTCGTGGTTCCGATAATTCCCGCATCAATGTCACCATCAATGGTATACCCTATAATGATGCCGATAGCCAGACATCGTTCTTTATAAACCTTCAGGATTTTGCATCTTCCATAGAAAATATCCAAGTACAGCGTGGCGTGGGTACATCAACCAACGGGGCGGGTGCCTTTGCAGCCTCTGTCAATATTCTGACGGATACCCATACGGAGGAGCCCTTTACCCAAATAGCCAATAGCATTGGTAGTTTTGGAGCCAGAAAGCATACCCTGCGTTTTGGAACCGGTATGCTTAACGATCACTTTGCCTTTTCCGGTAGGCTTTCAAGAATTAAATCCGATGGTTTTGTGGACCGCGCCTTTTCTGACCTGCGCTCCTATTTTTTTGATGGCATCTATAAGGATGACAATACCTTGATCAAGGCCGTTGTATTTGGGGGTGAGGAAATTGCCGGGCTTTCCTTTTTTGGATTGAACAGGGAAAGGTTGAACATTGATCGCACCTTTAATGATGACGGACTGTACTTGGATGCGGACGGGAACCCACAGTTCTACGATCGCCAGACGGACAATTACAAACAAGACCATTACCAATTGCACCTTACCCAGCGCTTTAGTGATCATTGGGTGGGCAACGTCTCATTTCACTACACCAATAGCCGTGGGTTTTTTGAGCAGTACATTGAGTCTGACCCCAGTTTTTTCAATGGCGATCTGGCCTTTTACCGTTTGCAGCCTTTTGAGGCCAACGGGCAAACCATAGAACGATCGGATTTAACTACCCGTAGGCACTTGAACAGCGATTTTTATGGTACTGTTTTTAGTTTAAATTATACGGATGCTAATTGGAACGCAGTCATAGGCGGTGGTTTCAATAGGTATGATGGTGAACAGTTTGGTGAAGTGACCGCAACGGAATTTGCCCCGTTGCCCAGTTTTCCTTTCCGGTTCTATGAGAATGAAAGTGATAAACGGGATTTTAATAGCTATGTGAAGGCCACTTACCAGCTGAATGATAAACTATCCCTTTTTGGGGACCTACAACTGCGCCATATCAGTTATGAGGCCAACGGACCACTTTTTGATCCATCCGTAGCCTTGGCGGTAAATCAAGACTTTACTTTCTTTAACCCAAAGGCAGGTCTTACCTATAGGCCCAACAACCAGAATAGCCTTTATTTCTCTTACGCCCGTGCCAATAGGGAACCGGCACGGGTAGATTTTGAAACGGGCGATCCAGAACCGGAAAGCCTCAATGATTTTGAGTTGGGCTGGCGCTATGTCTCCACTAATTTTCAGTTGAACACCAACCTCTACTATTTGGATTTTGAAAACCAATTGGTATTAACGGGAGAATTGGACGAGGTAGGATTCCCCATACGTACCAACAGCGGACAGAGTTATAGGTTTGGTTTGGAAGTTGATGCAAATCTTAATCTTAATAAATGGAATTTTAGACCAAACATCGCCTTGAGTACCAACAGGAATATAGATTTTCTGCAGGAAGATGGACAGGGGGGCTTTACCAATTTAGGAAACACCAATATTTCATTTTCCCCGGATATTGTGGTGGGCAATGTCATCACTTACGCTTTCACGGATTCTTTTAACGCCAGCTTCTTTTCCAAATATGTTGGTGAGCAGTTTATGACCAATACGGATAGTAATGCCATAGATGCTTATTTTGTGAACGATGTTAACTTGCAATACACTATTAACAAGCTATCCTTATTGAAATCTGTTGTATTTACCGCCCAGGTAAATAACATTTTTGATTTGGAGTATGAAAATAACGGATATGTGTTCTTTGAGGAATCTTTTTTCTATCCGCAAGCGGGAATTAACTTCCTTCTTGGGGCAACCTTAAACTTTTAGGTATGCAAACATTTAAAGTAGCCTTGGACTGGACCGCCAATACCAACCATACGGGTTTTTATGTGGCAAAGGCCAAAGGATTTTATGCAAAAGCCGGGCTGGAGGTTTCCTTGATTACCCCAGATGAAGATAATTATGCCGTAACACCAGCCAAAAAAGTTGAGTTGGGGCTGGCAGATGTGGCTCTGTGCCCTTTTGAAAGTATCATTAGTTACCATACTAAATCCAATCCATTTAATGCAGTGGCCATTGCCGCCATCTTTAGGGAAGATATCAGTGCTATAACCGTTTTGGAAAGCAGCACCATCCAAAGCCCAAAAGACCTGGATGGCAAAAGTTATGCTTCTTACAAGGCGCGTTATGAAGACCATATTGTAGCGCAAATGATAAAAAATGATGGAGGCAAAGGCAACTTACAGATCACCTATCCCAATAAATTAGGGATTTGGGAAACCTTACTGTCGGGCAAACAGGATGCCACTTGGATATTTACCAATTGGGAAGGAATCCATGCAGAAGCCAAAGGGGTGAAATTGCGCTCATTTAAAATGGCGGATTATGATATTCCCTATAGTTATTCCCCTGTGTTGATGGCCAATAAAAACCAGGTTGAAGGCAATCATAAACAGTACAAGGCTTTTTTGGAAGCCACCAAAAAGGGATTTCTATACGCACAAGAACATCCTGAAGCGGCAGTAAGCTGTATTGAACCACATATCGCAATAGGTGACCATGGTATCGACCTTCTAAAGAGTCAAGAGTATACCAATCCGTTTTATGGCGATGTTAACAATTGGGGGGTATTGGAAAAGGACAATGTGAACGAATTTTTGGGGTGGTTAAGAAAGAATGGTTTGGAGAATTCACAACTAGGATATCAAAAGTTGGTTTTTGACTTTACGCAGCCGTAGCCATTTACCGTATGTTTCTTCATCCCTGAGAATGGCTAAATGAACATTCTAATTTGCAGAACAAGTTAATGGTATGTAGCGAATAGCTTTTTGGGGGACTAGCATAAGTACCCCCTTTGGGGGCTGTGGGGCCTTAATTAAACACCACCACAGTATTGCCGCTTACCCTAGTGTTGTAAAATAGCAGGTCGTAATAGCGGTTGCCATCGGCAGGTCTGTTTAACAGCTGTCCAGTAAACAAACTGTAGGTAAAATCTTCGCAAGCACAAGTGACCTCTTGCCCATCCATGGTCATGGTGGAGCATGTATTTGGGGCGTGGTTGGGACAGCTGGCCTCAAAGGCAAAAAAACTATCTAGGCTGGTGCGCATCACAAAGACGCCCCGTGTGCCAACCCCGTCATTGCCCACGTATACCGGATTGCCAATATTATTGAGGTTATTGTAGAGGGGCAGGTTTAAATTCAGGTCAAAACTAAAATTCACTTCTTGTAAAAAGGGGTTCCGTACTTGGGTTTCACTATCACAAGCAAGGCATAACACCATCAAAATCAAGTACAAACGTGTTTTCATAAAGCAAAATTTGCAGCAAAAATCATTTAAAATTAGCTATCTTTGCGTTAAATCCTCGCTAAAAGGCCGTGTAAAAGCCTTAGTAGAGGATTTTTCCATTAAATAATGTCCACAAGAGGTTGTTGTATACCTAGAGTGGCCATGTCATAAACGCAAACAAAATGAGCAAAGTATCTTATTATACCCCGGAGGGACTAAAAAAATTAAGGGAAGAATTGGACCATTTACGGGATGTGGAGCGGCCAAAAGCCTCAGAGGCCATTGCCGAGGCACGTGATAAGGGAGACCTTTCCGAAAATGCGGAATATGATGCCGCCAAGGAAGCACAGGGGTTGTTGGAAATGAAAATCTCTAAAATGGAAGAGACCTTGGCCAATGCCCGGTTAATTGATGAATCCCAGTTGGACACCTCAAAAGTATTGATTTTGTCTACTGTAAAGCTTAAAAACCAAACCAATGGTATGGAAATGAAGTATACCTTGGTGGCAGAATCCGAAGCGGACTTAAAAGCCGGAAAAATTTCCGTGAATTCTCCAATAGGTAAAGGATTGCTTGGAAAAAAAGTGGGGGATACCGCAGAAATAAACGTCCCCAACGGTACCCTTAAATTTGATGTTCTAGAGATTACAAGGTCCTAAGCAAAAGCGCTTTCAGAAAAAAGGAAATCCCGGCTATGATCAAGTCGGGATTTTTTATTGCGTACCCTAGCCCCATTGCCCAGAGGTGCAAAAAGTAAACAGCACAAAAATTCACAAGGTGTTACTGCAAAAAAGCCAAATCTTGGAAAATCGTTATTTAGGTGGACACACCCCCAAAACACCGGGGAAATAGTTGTTTTTTTGAGGGGTAGGTGCATTTTCAGTAGCATGGCACGTATAGGGTACTATTTAAAACAAAGGCCAAGCCAGTTTACACGTGTAAACAACAGCCGCTAACGACCATTACTAAAAATACTTGTTTAACCCATTTTGCATTCTGATGAAAATTCGTCAATTCGAGTGATTTTTTGATACGAAGTATCGGAAAAATAGTATCGAGAATGAGAATTTTAGCATTGAAACCTTCTTCTTGATACTTTTTCTTCCAGAAAAAACTCGAACTGACGGTTTTAAATCTAAAAAGCATTCAAAATGCACCACGGGTTTGTTTACATTTGGGGCAATACAGAACCACGCATAACCAAACACCATATGGCAAGTATTTTTTCCAAGATCGTGGCAGGGGAAATACCCTGTTATAAAATTGCAGAGGACCAAGATTTTTTTGCCTTTTTGGATATCAGTCCAAACGCCAAGGGGCATACGCTTTGTATTCCCAAAAAAGAGGTGGACAAGATTACGGATTTGGATGAAACTACCTATTTGGGGTTAATGGCGTTTAGCAGAAGGGTGGCCATCGCCATAGAAAAGGCCGTGGATTGTAAACGCGTAGGGATAACGGTCATTGGCCTGGAGGTGCCCCATGTCCACGTACACCTTATTCCATTAAGCTACATGGAAGATGCCACCTTCCAAAAAAAAGTGACCTTGTCCAGTACGGAGTTTGAGGTAACCGCAAAAGCGATCAGTGCGGCATTTGAATAATACCTTTCATTAAGGCATAGAGTACACCACCTACAGCGGCAACCGCCAATAGGATAACCACAAACAACAAGGGCTTAAACTGGGTAGATGCCTTTTTTGGAACCACTAATTTGTTGTAGTAGTCAAAAACACGTTCAATGTCCGGAGTCCAATTAACGGGATAGATCAGGGAAAAACAGGTCTTACATTTTATTTCATGAACTACCTGATTAGTTACTTTTTTTACAAAAATACCCTCGGTGTGTTTTTGGTAGAAAGAGAGTTTTAGCTCTTGGTTAAAACATACTGGGCAATTGTTGGTGATTTCTGCCTCTTTTAGTAACATCATTTGCTGTTTTGCCATATGGTTATGCTTTGGTCTTTAGGGAAATCTGCATTACGGTGCCTGCCTTGTTGCTGGTGAGCACTTTTACCTTGCCGTTATGGTATTCTTCTATGATTCGTTTCACCAAGGAAAGCCCCAATCCCCAACCTCTTTTTTTTGAGGTTACCCCTGGATTAAAAATATTTTGGAAATCCCCTTTGGGTATGCCATGTCCCGTATCGGAGACCAAGACGTGCACATATTGTCCATGTTTTTCTATTTGAATGGCAATATTGCCCTTACCCTTCATGGCGTCTATCCCGTTTTTTACCAGGTTTTCTATACTCCAGTTGTACAGGGGCAGGTTTAACGGCACGGGAAGTTGTGGGGTGTCTGCATCAAAAGAGAAATGAATAAGTTTGGAGCTTCTTCGTTTTAGGTATTCAAAAGCCTTTTGGGTTTCTGAAACAATGTCGTACACCTTTAGTTCCGGTACGGAGCCTACTTTGGAAAACCGTTCTGTAATGGTCTGCAAGCGATCGATATCCTTTTCAATTTCCCTGGTGATTTCTGGGTTGATGTTTTCCGATTTTAAAAGCTCGTTCCAGCCCAATAAGGAGGTCAATGGTGTACCAATTTGATGCGCCGTCTCTTTGGCCATGCCCGCCCAGAGCTTGTTCTGTTCCGATGCTTTATTTGTTTTAAAAAAAAAGAAGATGACGGCACCAAACAATAGGATGATTAAGAGCAGGGCTATAGGGTAATATTTAAGTTTGTTAAGCACCTCTGAATTACCGTAATAGAGCGTCGCCAGTTTTTCCCCTTTAAAACTTATGGATATAGGATCATTTTCATTGGAAAACTGATTAATTTTCTTGGCGATGTACAAACTATCGTTTTCCAGTCCCGTGGGGAAATTATGGGTCTTTATAGTGCTATCCAAGTTCACCAATATCATAGGGGTAGAGGTGTTGTTCCCCATTACGGTGAGGGGCAAGGTGCCAAGCTCTTGATCGAGTTCCGCATTGGAAAGTTCAGAATAGGCAGATGACCACACTTCCATCTTTAACCGTTCCTCTTGTTTGAACTTTTCAAAAAAGATATTGGTGTTCCAGAGGATCAGGCTAACGATAACAAAGGCAGAGACCAATAGAATTAGCTTAGGTGTCCGTTGTTTGGGATGGAAGTTCATTATAGTGACAATCGGTATTTTAAAGATAACGCAAAATCAATCCAATTGTTGAAAACACAGACTACTTATCCTAAATATCACTAGTGATTTTATGTATTTTTGAAGCGTTAAACAAAACCGAATCAAATGGAAGTTCAGGGTAAGATAAAAGTCATTGATGAAACCAAAACCTATGGAAACAATGGGTTTAGAAAAAGAGAGGTCGTAGTGACCACGGAAGAGCAGTACCCGCAGCATATTATGGTGGAATTTGTACAAGACAAATGCGACTTGTTAAACAACTATAGCGTTGGGCAGACTGTTAAAATCAGCATCAACCTAAGGGGCAGGGAATGGGTAAATCCGCAAGGCGAAACCAAGTACTTTAACTCTATCCAAGGTTGGAGGATTGAAAACGTACAGCAGGAAGCACCGGCTGAGGGGATGCCACCAGTGCCTCCCATGGAGGCTTTTGAGCCTGCAGATGATGTTAATGATGAAGATCATGATGACCTTCCGTTCTAAGGAATGCATATCACTAAAGCGATAAGCCTATTTTTTAAAAGGTTTTTGCCTTCACCGTTCACCATTGCCGTGGTTTTGACTTTGTTCACCATGGCAATGGTTTTCTTTTTTACGGACAATCCTTCCCAAAGCCCTTATTTCTTTACCATCCTTTCTTACTGGGAGCAGGGTATCTGGAACACCGGCCTGTTGGTTTTTGCCTACCAAATGATGCTCATCTTGGTTTTGGGACATGTACTGGTACTCAGCAGACCCATGGAACGGCTAATGGTTAAAGTGACCCGGTTTGCCAGTAATACGGCCACTGCAGCAGTACTGGTTGCGGTGTCCACCATGTTGGTTTCTTTCTGCAATTGGGGACTGGGCCTTATTTTTGGCGCTTTATTGGCCCGTAAGATTGCGGAACATGCCCAAAGCAATCAACAGCCTTTAAATTACCCATTGATCGGGGCTTGTGGTTATGTAGGCCTTATGGTCTGGCATGGGGGCATTAGTGGTTCTGCCCCCCTAAAGGTAGCCGAGGCGGGCCATATTAAGAGCTTAATGTCGGCCGGTGCCGCGCAACAATTTATGGTGCCAGATGTACTATCAACATCGGAAACCATTTTTAGTCCCTCCAATCTTGTACTCTTTGCCATGGTCCTTGTGACGGTAGGAGTGGTGGCGTTTGTTTTGGGCAAAAGAACCAAGCCTACCAAATTCACCTTAGCTCCCTATCGTTTTCAACCCAATACATCTGTCCGGCCTAAAGGCGCGGATCGTTTAAACTATTCACAAGGACTCAGTATCCTTTTTGCTACCATCATTTTTTTGGCTTTTGCCGTGCAGTACCTTCCCGCGGTACAAAAGTTTCACATTACACCAAATACCTTGAATCTTTTTATGTTGGGCATGGCCATTTTATTGCATGGTAGTTTCCAAAGTTTTTTAAACGCCGTGGAAGCCGCTATTGGGGATGTTTCTGGGATTCTTATTCAGTTTCCGCTTTATTTTGGTATTATGGGTATGATGTCCAGCAGTGGGATGATAGGTCAGATATCGGACTATTTTGTATCCGTAAGCACGCCTACCACCTTGCCCATATTTACGTTTTTTAGTGCGGGCTTGGTCAATATTTTTGTACCAAGTGGCGGTGGTCAGTGGGCGGTTCAAGGGCCATTGGTATTACAATCTGCGGCAGCCTTGGGGGTTCCTTACGCTAAGGTTGTCCTTGCATTGGCCTATGGAGACCAGATAACCAATATGCTACAGCCATTTTGGGCCCTGCCCCTGTTGGGGATTACCAAGCTCAAAGCTCAGGAAATTTTACCCTATACCTTGATTTTTATGGTAGTTGGGGCGCTTATCTATCTCTTTGGGCTACTGGTTTTGTAACCAAATAATCCCTAATTTTAAGAAAAAATTGCTTACGTGAAAAACAAAGGTAAAAACAAGCCCTTGTTCTTTTTAGGCGATAGGCTAGAATTTCCTTCCGTTGAAGAATCCAATGAAGAAGGTCTATTGGCTATTGGTGGTGATCTCTCACCAGAAAGGCTGTTGCTAGCGTATCAAAACGGCATATTTCCGTGGTTCAATGAAGACGATTTGGTCATGTGGTGGAGCCCAGACCCGCGCATGGTGCTTTTTCCCGAGAAATTGAAAGTATCCAAAAGCATGCAAAAAGTTTTGGAAAGGGAACAATTTAGGCTAACCAAGAACACTTGTTTTGAACGTGTGATAGATCATTGTGCCAAGCAAAAAAGAAAAGACCAAGTAGGAACTTGGATCACACCAAAGATAAAAGAGGCTTACCTGCAGCTCCATCAAAAAGGTTTTGCAAAATCTTATGAAGTTTGGGCTGGGACAGACTTGGTCGGTGGCCTCTACGGCATAGATTTGGGTCATGTCTTTTGTGGTGAAAGTATGTTTACCTTAGTATCCAATGCCTCCAAATTTGCGTTTATTAAAATGGTACGGGAGTTGGGTGCATCCGGCTATAAAGCCATAGATTGCCAGGTACATACCAAACATTTGGAAAGCTTAGGTGCAGAGGAGGTTCCGAGAACTACATTTATTCAATTGTTAAGCACAAGCTGAAAAAATAATAAAAGTTACCGTTTTGGTAACTTTTTTTTGTATGTTTGTTTTAAATCAATTTGAATTGAGAGTAATTGCGACAGGGACATTAAGAGACTTTTGGACAAACCATAACGACTGTGAACAACAATTGACTGCTTGGTATAGGGAAACCGAGAAATCAGGGTTTAAAAATTTAAATGAGCTTAAATTAGAGTATCCAAGCGCAAGCATATTGAAAGACAATCGGGTTGTTTTTAACATAAAGGGAAATAGATACCGTTTAATAGTAAAAATCAATTTCGATTATCAAATCTGTTGGATTCGCTTTGTTGGAACCCACGCGGAATATGATAAAATAAACGCAAACGAAAATTAAGATGAAAATAGCACCTATCAGAAACGAAAAAGACTATCAAAATGCACTTAAGCGGCTTGAACTGATTTTTGACGCCAAAAAAGGGAGCGAAAAGGGTGACGAACTTGAAATCCTCTCTATTTTAATTGACCGTTATGAAAATGAGAACTTCCCTATTGGAATGCCAGACCCAATCGAGGCTATCAAATTTCGCATGGAGCAAATGGGAATGAAACAAAAGGACTTGGCAGAGGTTGTGGGATTTAAGAGCAGGGTTAGCGAAATTTTAAGCAAAAAAAGAAAACTGACTTTGGACATGATCAGAAAACTCAATACGACTTTACATATTCCAACGGAGGTTTTAGTTCAAGACTACTAGCGGATAAAGCCTGTGCCTCAATGCCTAAACGTAATGCGGACTTTAGGGCAAAGCCGAAGGGTCTGTGTATATTTATGATGTCGCTAAATCTTATGGATTTAGTTTTGGACAAGAAAAAATAAAACTAAACAATAAGCTTTAGCTTTGTTCGGAGACGGAAACGAAAAGTTTCCTTACTTGCGCAATACGCTTAGCTCAGACGTTAGCAAAAATATAAAACCTGAATGGAAAATTACATTTATGTTCACCCAACTGAACTAAACTATTTCTTGAATATTAAAGGTTTTTCATTAGAAATTTATTTTATTCAAACTCTAATCTACTTGTGTGAAAGGAAGGTTCTAAAAATAAATCAACAAACAAATGGACGCGGTTCCTTACGAACAAAAGAATATTCAATAAGCATAGCGCCTGACTTTTTCTCCTATTCACCAGAGGTAGGTATTTCTGAATTTGTTAGCTGCTTATCTGAAAAGAATCAAACCATTGGATTAATCAAGTTTATTGAAATAACCATTGGAAACAAAATTGCCAATCCAAATTGGAGTGCAATCTTCCCTAAAAAAGTAATTCCAAGTGAAAATGAATTGAATTGTAATAACTCAAATGCGTTTCCTGCGAATTCAAAGTATTTTAACTATCTACCAATAAATGAATCGGATTTTGAATTGATTAATTCCAATCCTACACTAAAAAATATTTTTATTACAACGGAATTAAAAGGTGATTATGAGATGTTTGATTTTATCTATGAACAAAGTAAAACCTATGTTCTTGATAAATCAAAAAATTCAAAAAAATGGCATTGGGGTAAGGCTAATACATCTGTCGGAATGTAAGTACTTTTGCTAACAAAACCTTAACGTAATGCAGACTTTAGGGCAAAGCCGAAGGGTCTGTGTATATTTATAATGTCGCTAAATCTTTCCGGTTTAGCTTGCGACAAGAAAAATAAAAACTAAACAAAAAGCTTTAGCTTCGTGCTACGGCTAAAACGTTACGTTTCCTTGCCACCCGCACTACGATTAGCCGAAACGTTGGCAGAAAACTAAATAACTAATAGATGAAAAAATATATCCTGATATTGCTAGTATTAATTGTCTGTTCTTCATGTGAACAGAATGAACAATGGAGCGAGAATTTTAATTCGGATGAAATGATGATTAGAATTTCGGAAATTGGGATTAATCCTGAATATCTAGATGAATACCTATCAATTCTTAAAGAAGAATCTAAGGCTTCGGTGGAACTGGAACCTGGAGTAATTTCTATTTATCCTATGTATCAAAAGGAAAATCCGACGGAAATTAGAATACTGGAAATTTATGAGGATAAAAAAGCGTATGAATCGCACTTGGAAACACCACATTTTAAATATTACAAAACAGCAACTTTAAAAATGGTTAATTCGTTAAAATTAATTGATATGAATACGATTGACGGGGAGACTATGCCAATTATTTTTAAGAAACTAAAGTGAACTTGGGAAAAGCCAGCAGCCAACAATGCTAACCACAATTGCAGTGGGTTCAAGTACACCCTAATCCACTCGGCATTGCCAAAGCCTGTACCAAACAAAAAGTTATCGCATACCAAGCAGTAATTGGCGGTGATACCCAACCCCTAATAGGCTCCTAAGGCCTTAAGTAAAAATAAAATAAGTGCTAACCACTAGAACGGAAATAATGGCCCCAATGACAAAAGCGTATTTCCAAGGGGTGATGTCAATGGCATTGGTGCTTTCTTCAACCGCTGTGGTAGATTTAGGGTTCAAGGCACCAAACACCAACATGACCGCAACGTTAAAGACAAATAAAATTCCCATGACGTGCAAGTAGTGCGGGTATGCGTTTGCTTTGATGATGCTTAGATCCTTACCATCCGTAATGCCACTTGCCATGGCTGTTTCCACGGCGGTTTCCCTAAAGTGGGGTTCAAGGACCAGTAGGCTCAATAGATAAAGGAGCACCCCAACAACCATAACCACTTTGGCACCTATGGCCGGGACTTTTTTGGTGAGGACGCCTGTAATGACCACGGCTAATATGGGTACGCTCAAACTTCCCAAAGACTGTTGGATGTAACTAAAAAGCCCGTCTGGAGCATAGATAATAAAGGGAGCAATGACCATGGAAACAATACCCAGAAAAAAGCCAAAAGTCTTTCCTGCTTTTACCGTTTGTTTTTCCGTTGCGTCTTTTTTAAAGAGCATTTGATACAAATCAAAACCAAATAAGGTGGCGCTACTATTTAAAAGACTATTAAAAGAACTCAGCACTGCACCAAAGAGCACAGCGGCAAAAAATCCTGTAAAAACACCAGGGAGCACCTTGGCCACCAAGGCCGGGTAGGCCTGATCGGGATTTTCCAAGTCTCCTTGGAACACATGCCAGGCAATGATACCGGGTAGCACCACAACAATAGGAATCACAAACTTTACAAATGCGGCCAAGAGCATTCCCTTTTGGCCTTCTTTTAAACTTTTAGCTCCAAAAACACGTTGCAAAATGGATTGGTTGGTACCCCAGTAGTAGATTTGGGCCAACATCATCCCTGTGAAAATAGTACCAAACGGGATTGAAGAATCCACTTCTCCCTTTAGTTTAAATTTTTCGGGATTTTCATTCCAAAGGATACTCAGACCATCACCTATACTTCCGTCCCCAATGAGGCTTAAGCCAAAAATTGGGATAAGAAGGCCACCGATCAATAGGCCAATTGCATTGATCAAATCGGATACGGCCACCGCTTTTAACCCGCCAAAGATGGCATAAAACATACCAATACTCCCAATAGCCAGCACACACATCCAAATTACCGTCCAAGAGTCCATTTGGAGCAATTCTGGCAAATCAAACATGGTACTAAAGGCCAAAGACCCGGAGTATAATATGGTAGGCAAAAGCACTAATGCGTATGCAAAAAGGAACAAAACGGAAAGCAGTGCCTTGGTTTGGGAATCAAATCGTTTTTCAACAAATTCTGGAATGGTGGTAATGCCTTTGGTCATGTACTTGGGCAACAAATAGATGGCCGTAAACACCATGGCAATTGCTGCCAAGGTTTCCCAGGCCATCACCATGAGTCCCTCCGAGAATGCTTGACCGTTGAGGCCTACAATCTGTTCCGCAGAAAGGTTGGTCAGCAACAAGGAACCGGCAATGGTAACTGCACCTAGGCTACGTCCGCCAAGGTAATACCCGTCTGCAGATTTTTCATCGGTTTTTCGGGTGGCAAACCAAGATACGACAGCAACAAATAATGTAAATCCTATAAATGAAATAATGGTTAATGCTCCCAAGATGTGTTTTATTTTATGGCCACCAACAATGGGGATGCCGCCCCGGGCTTGCCTTTTAATTTCAATGTTGTTTCCTAAGACTATCCCTATGCCTTACCATGTGGTAAATTAGTAGGTTTTTGCTAAAGTAAAGAAAATAGTTGGAGTTTTTGGAGGGTTGGATTATCACTTTAGATGCTGTTGAACACATGCCCAAACCATTTGTATTCTTGGAAGTTGTGCAAATGGTCAAAGGGAATAGTTTAGCGTAGTCAATAGAAAACAGACGTGTTGTAAGTTTTGTGCGTAGTCTTCCAAACGATATTCCGCACCAATTTGAAACTTTGCCCTATCCGTGATTTTCCAGCCTAGGTTCAGGGTAAAACGGGTATCATATTCCGGTTTGGCCTGCCTGCCAACGCTTAGCAGGTTTTCTATATTGCCTACAAGGTATGGTTCCCCAAGATCAAGCGCTTCACCCCTTAACGGAAAATCTAGGGTAAAGCGGTATCTAAACCTATGGATGGTATTGGTGTTGGTAATGCGCTGTTCTGTCCTAAACCGGTGGCCATACCGCACCACCAATGGGCGTTGTACCAGGTTAAATTGTTGGGTAAGCCGTAATTCATTTCCGGCATCATCAAAGGCATCCCTAAACCGGTACAAGATTCCAAAGGCGATACTCTGGTTCTCCCGGATTTTTAGGTTGGAAAAATGGACGATATCTACATGCCTGGTATCCAAGGTAACGGACGCTTCCTTAAAGGTGAAGTTCCTGTTGATGAGCGCAAAATTATGGGAGTAATTCTTCTTCACCTTGTAGTTTAGCGCAAGCGAGGGTTGCCAATAGACCGTTAGGTTCTCTTGGCCCCAAACAGAGGTATACGCTAACAGCAAAAGTGTAAGCCATTTGCACCTTTTAATTGTAGAGTACATGGTCATAGTTTGGGTTGACTACCTTTCTGGCCGCCATGAATGTGCCAGATGCATCAAAGGTGATTTCATAAGTGGTATAGTTGCCGTTTTCTTTGGTGGCAACGATGCATTCATAGTTTAAATGTGGCATTAAAAGATTTTGGAACGCTTCGTATAGGGTTTCTTTTGGGTTGTCTCGATTAAGGTATTGCTGTTGTATTTTTTTAATGCGATGGTACTCATAGGTAGTTGATAGGTACGCCAGTATCCTATTAAAACTATCTTCAGGGATATCCTTGGGCTTTATGATAAATTCTACATCTTGCAGGTTTCCAGTTTCAGCAAATTCCACGCTATAGAGAAGACGACCTTTTTTAAATTTCACCTCAAAGGAAGCTTTGTCGCCATCTATTTCTTGGTAATAACGAATACGTTTGGCTCCCATAAGGTAGGGTTCCAACAAGGGTAAAACTTCATTGGGAAGCTGCTCCCGGTCCACACGGAACTCCTGTTCTTGTTTTAGCTGTGCCTGTGCCGCTAAGGTCAAAAGAAAAATACAGCCTAAAAACTTAAACTTCATCATATCTAAAACATGTTATCTCATGGTCATTTACCATGCCAATGGCCTGCATAAATGCGTACATTACGGTACTGCCAACAAATTTAAAGCCCTTTTTTTTAAGGTCTTTGCTCAAGCTATCGGAAATGGCGGTTGTCGTTGGGGCCTCGGTATAATCTATCACATTATTCTTGATTGATTTATTCTCGGTAAAAGACCACAAATAGGTAGAAAAGGACCCATATTCTTTTTGTATTTCTAAAAATGCCTTGGCGTTGCCAATTGTGGCCCGTATTTTAAGTTGATTTCTAACAATACCGCTGTCTTTTAGTAAGGCATCTATTTTAGGTTGTTTATAGTTGGCAATGTGTGCATATTGAAAGTTGTCAAAAGCAGTCCTGAAATTTTCCCGCTTTTTTAAAATGGTAATCCAGCTTAAACCTGCCTGAAAAGTTTCCAGTACCAAAAACTCGAATAAAATAGCGTCATCCTTCACAGGAATCCCCCATTCTTTATCGTGATAGGCTTCATAAAGAGGGTCCCCAACGCACCAGCCGCATCTTTGCTTTTCCATAATGGTTAAAAGTTTTGTACAATATAGAGATAAAGGGGCATGCCCAAGGTAATGTTAAAGGGGAACGTAATGGCCAAGGCCATGGGCAGGTACAAACTTGGGCTCGCTTTGGGCGCCGCAATGCGCATGGCCGCAGGAACAGCGATATAGGACGCGCTGGCCGCAAGTATGGCAAAAAGAAAGCGGTTGCCGTCAACCGAGGTTAAAAATTGACTGAACCATGCCACAAAAATGCCGTTGATGATCGGGATGATTATGGCAAAACCAAGTGCAAACTTTCCCTTTTTGATAAAATCCTTAAGTTTTTTACCAGAGGTAATGCCCATATCCAATAGAAATACGGCCAAGAAACCTTTAAATATATCCGTGGTAAAAGGTGTAATGCCCTCTGCCTGTTGGTCGCTTGCCAAAAACCCAATGGCGAGGCTTCCAAGAATTAAAATGACGCTGCCATTGGTGACGGCATGGTGTATTACTTTTTTAAAATCGCCCTTTTTCTGCTTTTCTTTTTTAAAGATCGACATCAATAGCACACCAACGATGATGGAAGGAGCCTCCATTAAGGCCATAACGGCAACCATATGCCCTCCAAAAGTGATGTTTTCCAGTTCAAGAAAAGAAATGGAAGTGACAAAGGTCACAGCACTTACAGATCCGTATGCCGCAGCAATGGCACCTGAGTTTTCCACGGAAAACTTACGCCTTAAAATAAAATAGGAATAAACGGGTACGCAGGTGGCTAGCACGATGCCAAATACCAACGACCAAAGAATCTCCATATTTAAATGGCTGTGAGATAGTTCCAGTCCACCTTTAAACCCGATGGAAAACAAAAGGTAAAGGGAAATGAATTTTGAAGAATTTGGAGGTATTTCCAAATCGCTTTTGAGTTGTACCGCGATAATACCTAAAAAGAAAAAGAGTAGGGCTGGGTTGGTAAGGTTGTCTATAAATAGGTGTAAATCCATTAAGACAAGGGTGCATCAGTTTGTTCTGAGATACTGATAACACTGTTAATGTTAAGTTTGAGGCCTTTGTTCCTTGCATTGATCACCAAATCATGAACTCTTTTCTTGGCCTCCCTAAGTTCAGAAATCCGCTGTTCAGAATGATCTACATCACTATCTTGTTCCCCTTTTAGTTTTAGGGCGTGTATGGTATGGAACTTAATTTTGTCATTGATAAGCGTAAGAAGGACATCCGCCGCCTCGGCAGGTGAAAAAACACCCTCAACCAACTGAATGGTTTCTTGGGTGTTGTTCTTCTTACCTTTGGACTTATTGCCCTTGCCCCATTGAAAAAGCTTGTTTGCCATCAAAAAAGTATAGGTTCTCCGTTTTTATCACATCGATGTTTTCTTTGATTGCATCACTTAGTAAGCGTACAATCTCATCATTGGTGATGGTTTTTCCAGCTTCTGCTTTAAAGCGGCATCTCCAGTGATCGGTGCAGAACGTTTCTTCAAAACCATTTGGCCAGACTTTTACGCCTCTGTTGGTGATCATGGAAATGGTGACCACATCATTATTAAGTTTTTGAAGCATGGCACCACACTCGTCTGGATCTTTTCCGCTCCAGTGCACAAAAAGGTCAACACCCACCAATTCTTTTTTGGCTGGTGGCCTGCGTTGTACTTTTGGAAGAACCAAAGGTCCAGTTTTATCGTAATGTACCTCTTTTAAGGTTTTTGGCTTTTGGCCAAGATTCGCGATAACGGCCTCTGCGAATTCCTTGGTGCCTACTTTTTTGGTGCTGGTTTTCTCATCATAAATATCATAGGTATGTATCCCGTCTTCCATGGTTTTTAACCAGGCGTTCTGTACTTTTTCCGCAACATCGTTCTGTCCTAGGTGGTTAAGCATCATAATGGCACCGTGTAGCAGTCCGGATGGGTTAGCCAAGTTTTGTCCGGCCCTTCTTGGAGCAGAACCATGAATGGCTTCAAACATGGAACATTCCTCGCCAATATTGGCAGAACCTCCAAGACCCACAGATCCTGTGATTTGTGCGGCAATATCAGACAGTACATCACCGTAAAGGTTTGGCATTACAATCACATCAAAAGCTTCGGGCGTGTCCGCCAGTTTGGCCGCACCTATATCAATGATCCAATGTTCGTTCTCTATTTGGGGATACTCCTTGGCTATCTCATCAAAAACTTGGTGAAAAAGACCATCGGTCTGCTTCATGATATTGTCCTTGGTGAAGCAGGTCACTTTTTTTCTATTGTACTTAATAGCATACTCAAAAGCGTAGCGCACGATTTTTTCACAACCAGGACGGCTGATCAATTTTAAACACTGTACCACTTCATCCGTCTGTTGGTGTTCAATACCAGCATAAAGATCTTCTTCGTTTTCACGGATAATGACCACGTCCATCACCGGATGTTTAGTATGGACAAAGGGATGTATGCTGCGGCAAGGGCGCACATTTGCATAAAGACCTAAAGATTTTCTTGTAGTAACGTTCAAGCTTTTGTAGCCGCCACCTTGGGGAGTGGTGATAGGCGCTTTAAGGAATACCTTGTTTCTTCTTATGGTATCCCAAGATTCCTTTGCAATACCAGAGGTGTTCCCTGATAAATATACATTTTCACCTACTTGAATTTCCTCGGTTTTTAATTGGGCTCCGGCAGCTTCTAATACTGCAAGCGTTGCGTCCATAATTTCAGGACCTATGCCGTCTCCTTTTGCAATAGTGATTACATCCATTCTGTTAATTTTAAATTTGCGCAAATGTCGTATTTTTTTGATAAAAGCCAGTCATGAAATCGCTTAAAAGTGTTGTAGAACAATAGGTAAAGGAATTTTTTATGTCTTTTTTAATTCTAGGGCCCACCATTTGCAGTTTGTTGTTTATTGTGTGCTTTTTTATCTTGCATGGGAACAAAAAAAACACCTTTCAAAACCAATTAATACTAATTAGCTAAATAATGAAAAGTGTTTTTAAAGGAGTCGTTATTATCTGGTAATACTGGCTTTTTGAGACCCTTTCATAAATTGAAGTTCGCCACTGTTCACAGCACTGTTAAAGTTTGCTTTTATAGTCCGGTAGGCATTAAAGAACTTTTTACCGTCCGCTCTTTCCAAGGTTACCTTTGGTTGCTCACCGTTGCTTATGGATATAACGTTCACTACTGCATTGTCAACGGAATCCATATTCCAAATTCCGCCTTTTTTGATGATAAAGTTTTTCTTTGGAATCTTTACATGTTGAAAGCTGCCAGATGATGGTACTGTGATCATCATTTGCTGCCCAACTTGTACATCTTTGGCAAAATTTTCCTGGGCCGTGATAGAAGAAATTGATAAGGCCATCATTACTACAAAAAATACTTTTTTCATATTACTGTTGATTTAATGTTAGACTTAATTCTTTATTCTGATTGGACAATAAAATTGCTTTAATCGTATCCTTATAACCATAAAACTTCTTGCCATCTTCCCTGCGAAGGACAAGTAGACGGTTTCCATTGGGAAGCGTATCCATCTGATCGACCACCACAACGGTTCCATAATAGTTAAACATGGGGCCAAGGCCAGATTTGGAATTTAACTGTTGCTCCAACTGCACCATCTCTTGCTTTGGTAAGCTAAGAATAAGGCCGTTTTCAGCATCTCCACGGCTCTCCGGAAAATGATCAATTTTTTTTACGTAATTAACCGTTTGTTCCTGTGCTTGGGTGTTAAGTATGACAAAAAATAATAGCGTAAAAATATATCTCATATTTCATCTTTAGGTAAAAGTAAAGATAAGAAACGGTAAGTTACTCCTTAGTTAAAAGTAGGTTAAACTATTATTTAATAAAAGTAATGCTATTATATTAGCTTTTTTAATGAATAGCGATCGCCTTATGGATAAACTTTTGCAAACCCTAAAAATAGCCATCAACGATAAGATATATCTGAAAGACCCAGAGTCGTCGGACTTGGGCAGAAGGATTATAGAGCACAGTATCCTCTTAATAGACGATATTGGTTTTGAAAGCTTTACGTTTAAGAAGCTTGGTCTGGTCATTGGGTCCAATGAAAGTTCCATTTACCGCTATTTTGAAAACAAACACAAGCTTTTGATTTATTTAACCAGTTGGTATTGGGGGTGGTTGGAGTACCAATTGGTGTTTTCTACCAATAGTATAGGGGATTCCCGTTTAAAACTGGAAAAAGCTATAGAAATTGTAAGCAGTACCATACATGAAGACAGTACCTTTGCACACATCAATGAGCCAAAATTAAGTAACATTGTTGTGAACGAATCTTCTAAATCCTTTTTGACCAAAGAGGTAGATGAAGAAAATAGGGAAGGATATTTTATTATCTATAAACGTATGGTAAACCGTTTTGAGGAAATGATAAAGGAATACGACCCTACCTACGAATATGCCGGAAGTTTGGCCAGCACCATTCTTGAGGGGGTGTTGCACCAGTTGTTTTTACAAAAGCATTTTCCAACATTGACCAGTTGCCACCAAGGAAAGACGGCAGGCTCTTATTTTAAAGACTTGGTATTTAAAACCTTAAACCAAAACAACTCAAATGGCTAAAAATATATTAACGGCTTGGCAGCGCCTGGTCAAACTTTTAAAGTTGGACAAAAAGGACGTTCGTCAAGTATTCTATTATGCAATTTTTGCGGGATTGGTAAGCTTGACCCTGCCCTTGGGCATACAGGCCATAATCAATTTAATCCAAGGTGCGCAGGTAAGTACATCATGGATCGTTCTTGTGGTCTTGGTTACTCTGGGGGTTGCTTTTGGCGGTGTATTACAGTTGATGCAGATACGTATCATTGAAAATATCCAACAAAAAATCTTTACGCGCAGTTCCTTTGAATTTGCATATAGGTTTCCAAAAATAAAGATGTCAGAGTTGCGGAATTTTTACCCACCAGAATTGGCGAATCGTTTTTTTGATACTTTAAACATTCAAAAAGGGGTTTCTAAATTACTGATAGATTTTCCTACTGCCCTATTGCAGATTATTTTTGGACTGTTGCTCCTTTCCTTGTACCACCCTTTTTTTATTGCTTACGGCATTCTATTATTGGTATTGATTTATGTGGTATTTAAATATACCATCACACGTGGTTTGGAGACCAGCCTTATTGAGTCCAAGCAAAAATATAAGGTGGCACATTGGATACAGGAAGTGGCTAGGAGCATAGTAAGCTTTAAACTTTCTGGAAAAACCAATTTGGCACTGGAAAAAAACGATTATTTGGTGAGCGGCTATTTGGAAGCCAGAGAAAACCACTTTAAGATTTTAGTACTTCAGTTTATCCAAATGGTTGGTTTTAAAATTCTGGTCACAGGCGGTCTTTTGATTATTGGAGGGCTCCTGGTACTCAACCAGGAAATGAATATTGGACAGTTTGTTGCTGCGGAAATCATCATACTTCTGGTCATTAGTTCGGTAGAAAAGTTGATCATTGGTTTGGAGTCCTTTTATGACGTCTTAACAGCACTTGAAAAATTGGGTCAAGTGGTGGATAAAGAAGTGGAGGCAGAACAAAAAGACTTGCAATTGTTTGATCAAGAAGATTTTACCATGGAATTGGACCATTTAGAGTATCAGGTACCCGATATGGAAAGAAATATTCTGGATGGTCTTTCCATGACCATTCAGAAACAAGATAGAATCCTCGTACAAGGTTCCAATGGTGCAGGGAAATCTACCTTACTGCATGTAATCTCTGGTTTAATAGAGCCAACAGCTGGCAGCATCTATGTGAATGGGGTACGCCTTAAAACAGAGAACCTTAACCATTTCCGTTCCAAGGTTGGGCAGTCCCTTAAATTGGAAACACCGTTTGAGGGAACTTTGATGCAGAATATTACATTTAATAATCCGGATATTACCAAAGAGGACATCCTTTGGGTACTAGAAGTGACCGGCCTTGACAAAGTAGTCAAAAAGATGGAAAACGGTTTGGATACCATTATTTATCCTGAAGGGAAGCAGATTTCTTATACCGTTGCCAAAAAGATTGTGTTGGCAAGGAGCTTAGTGAAAAAACCAAAATTGTTGGTGTTACGAGATCCCTTGGACCAATTTGATGAAGATGAGGCAGAACGTATTATGGATTTCTTGGTGGACCCCAAACAGCCTTGGAGCCTCATTGTGGTAAGTGACGATAAGACATGGGTTAAGAAATGTGGTAGGATTTTGACCATAGAAAACGGAAAAATTAAATCTAACGCTTAGTGACATGTTGAATATTTCTAAGATTCCCTTAAATAGAACGGTGGACCTGTCCAAGTTCAAAGCAGTTAGGCGGGTTTCCCAACGCAAGCACAATAAACATTTCAATAGGTTTTTAATTGTATTTGCCATCATTTTTGTAATCATCCTGTTCTTGCCATGGACACAGAATGTACAGGGTAGTGGTTTTTTAACCACACTAACGCCAGATCAACGTCCACAGACCATACAGTCCCAGATTCCTGGGCGTATAGAAAAGTGGTATGTCAAGGAAGGTGACTTTGTGGAGAAAGGGGATACCATTTTGTTCATTTCCGAAATAAAGAACGAGTATTTTGACCCTATGCTGGTAGAACGTACCGGACAGCAGATCAAGGCCAAGGCAATGTCCGTTACTTCCTATGAACAAAAAGTAGGCGCCCTTAACAACCAAATTGGGGCCTTGATAACAGAGCGGGGGTTAAAACTAGAGCAAGCAAGGAATAAATTGCTACAGGCAATACTTAAGGTACAAAGCGATAGCATAGATTTGGAAGCGGCAGAGACCAATATTCTCATTGCTCAACGCCAGTTTGATCGTACCACCCAGTTAGAATCTGAAGGCTTAAAGGCGGTGACGGATGTGGAAGAAAAGCGATTAAAATTACAGGAGACACAAGCCAAGTTAATTTCACAGAAAAACAAACTATTGGCCAGTAAAAACGAGGTGCTTAATGCACAAGTAGAGATTACCAGGGTGCAAGCAGAGTACACGGATAAAATCTCCAAGGCCCAGAGTGATCGCTCCACGGCACAGGCAAGTCAGTTTAATTCAGAGGCGCAGGTTACCAAACTGGAGAATGAGTTTACCAACTATTCCATGAGGAATGATCTTTACTACATAAGGGCGCCGCAAAGCGGCTATATTAACCGCGCCATCCAGGGCGGTCTTGGAGAGACCTTTAAAGAGGGCGATCGGTTGGTGGGTATCATGCCCGCTAAGTATGATATGGCGGTGGAAACCTTTGTGGAACCTATAGATTTGCCTTTGATGCATATTGGTGAAAAAGTCCGTATCCAGTTTGATGGTTGGCCCGTTATCATATTTAGTGGTTGGCCCAACGTATCCTATGGAACCTATGGTGGAAAAGTCGTAGCCATAGAAACATTTATTAGTGACAATGGAAAATATCGTATCCTGTTGGCCCCAGATCCCGATGACCATCCTTGGCCGCAAGATTTAAGGGTAGGCTCCGGAGCACAGACCATCGCGTTACTGGAAGATGTGCCCATTTGGTTTGAGTTATGGCGACAGTTAAACGGTTTCCCTCCAAACTATTATCAGCCCCAAAATGATATGGCCAAAGCCAAAAAGAAATGAGAATGAGGCATTTTCTTTATGTAACAGCATTTTTGATAGCTACTATCGGATATGCCCAGAATGACTCTTTGGTCCTTAGCTTCAATGAATACTTGGGCTATGTAAAAAAGTACCACCCAATTGCCAAACAGGCACAGTTGACCATTTCTATAGGCCAGGCCAACCTAATGAAGGCAAGGGGAGGTTTTGATCCTAAATTAGAGGTGGACTACGACCGTAAACAGTTTAAGGATACCGAGTATTGGGATAGGTTGAGCGCCACCTTTAAAATACCCACCTATTACGGGATTGAGCTCAAAGGGAATTTTGAGCAGAATGATGGTGATTTTATCAGTTCAGATGAATTTGTCCCGGAAGATGGGCTGTATAGCGCCGGGGTTTCCATGTCCTTGGGACAAGGTTTTTGGATCAATGAACGTATGGCCACCCTACGAAAGGCCAAGTTTTTTAGGGAGCAGACCAAAGCAGATCAGGATTTACTGGTCAACCAGATTTTATATGATGCATCCTTGGCGTATTTTGAATGGCTAAAAGCCTATAATGAAACCGAAATTTTCAGGAACTTTCTGGAAAATGCCAGTATTAGGTTTCAAGGTGTAAAAAGCAGCGCCTTGGCCGGTGATCGAGCCATAATTGATACGGTAGAGGCTAAAATTGCCGTGCAGAACAGGGCATTGAGTTTAGAGCAGGCCAAGGTAAAGTTTATGAAGAGGACCTTGGAACTTTCTAATTTTTTATGGATAGAGGATGTTCCTGTGGAGGTGCAAGAAAACGTTATACCAGATGCCGATCCTGCGGGTGATATTGATATGACCCTGGAGATTATGGGCAAGCCCTTGGATAGCTTTACCGTGGATAACCACCCTAAGTTAAGATCGTTGAACTTTAAGGTAGAAAGCCTTACCGTGGACCGCAGGTTAAAGGCCAATAAATTATTGCCAAAGATTGATGCAGAATATAATTTTTTGACGGAAACACCCAACCAGATCAGAAGTTTTGAAACGCAGGAATATAAAGGGGGATTAAGTTTTAGGTTTCCACTTTTTCTAAGAAAGGAACGCGGTGATCTGCGTTTGGCAAAATTTAAACTGCAGGATGCGGAGTTTGAGCGTGATAATGCCGAGGTAGAGATACAGAACAAAGTACTGGCATTGTACCAAGAACTGGATTCCTTTATTCTTCAGAACGAACTTATTTTTGATATTGTCCAGAATTCCCAACGATTGTTGAGTGCCGAGGAACGAAAGTTCAGCTTTGGAGAAAGCTCCCTGTTTTTGATCAATTCCCGAGAGAGCAAATTAATTGAGTCAGAATTAAAACAAAATGATGTACAGAACAAGTACTTTACGGCCAAGGCCAACTTGTTCAAAAGCTTGGCCATTAACCCAGAGAACCTTTAAATAAGAGTACATGGCCAATGACAATGGTATTATTGAAAAACGGAGGCTATTAAAAACCGGTAGGTCCGGTGTGCAGTTCAACAGTTTGCTTAAGGATACCTTATTTATCGTGTCCGGTATATTTTCTGCGGCCTTTGGCCTGGAAAGTTTTTTGTTGCCCAATAGGTTTATAGATGGCGGGGCCACGGGCATTTCCCTGTTGGTAACGGAGGTCACTACCTTACCCTTGTACCTTTTGATCGTTCTTGTGAACATTCCCTTTCTTTTTATGGGTTATAGGGTCATAGGTAGGCAATTTGCAGTAAAAACGCTATGTGCTATTTTAGGTTTGGCCTTGGTATTGGCAACGGTAAGTTTTCCTGAGGTAACGCAGGACAAATTACTGGTGGCCGTCTTTGGCGGTTTCTTCTTGGGTGCCGGTATTGGGTTGAGCATTCGTGGCGGTGGGGTTTTGGACGGTACCGAGGTATTGGCCATTTATCTGAGCCGGAAACTTGGGGTTAAGATTGGTGATGTCATCATATTGATCAACATTTTCATCTTTTTGGCCGCAGCTTACCTTCTTTCCATTGAAGCAGCACTGTATTCCATGCTTACGTATTTGGCGGCATCAAAAACGTTGGACTTTGTGGTGGACGGTATTGAGGAATATACGGGCGTAACCATTATTTCAGGAAAAAGTGAAGAGGTAAGACTTATGATTTCTGAAGAACTGGGGCGCGGACTTACCATTTACAAGGCAAAAGGCGGCTATGGAAAAAAGGGGGAACATAATGAATATGATGTCATATACACCGTTATTACTAGACTGGAAATCAGAAAACTTACGGTAGAACTGGAGCGTATTGACCCCAAGGCCTTTGTGGTAATGAGCAGTATAAATGATACCCGTGGCGGTATGATAAAGAAAAGGCATTATTAATAGTAGAACTATTACTATAAAATGTTTAACTATTGATTAACGTTGTAATACTTTTGAGGTAGATTTTCCTACGGTATCTTTGCAAAAAGATTTGAGAATGGGAAAAAAATCGCTCAAAGGCAAAAAAGAATACCCAGTTTTATTTCCAAAAGATGATACTGAAAACCAAGGGCAATCCCTAAAGGAATTGACCATAGGATCGGGGGTGACCATAGGTAGACCCTCTAACCGATATTTTCAATATATCTATGGCTCCTTGGATTTCTTTAATCTTAAAATATCTGATTTAAAAGAATTATCGGAATTGGAGGGCGTGCATGCCTATGTTACCGGTATCATAAAATTGGGTAATGGGGAAGAGATAGCCATCCTTAAGAAAAAGAGCGGTAAACCTTTTTACCACAATGCGGCAAAGTTATTTATAGACCGTAAAAAAGCGGTCACAAGCCAAGAAATCGTAATTACATAAAGAAAGAGTACAACAGTTAAATTTAATGAAACAAGGTAAAGCCAAGAGTATGAAGAAGAGGACTATGTTATCAATGCTAGTGTTAGCGGCCACAAGTTATACCGCTATGGGGAACCACAACAATGACAGGGTGGAGCAGATGTCAGAGGCTGATCGCGCTGCATTTATCCGCACAGTAGAGTTTGTGGAAGTGGATGAGGAACCCGAGTTGGGGTACGAGGTGTTACAATATTTGCCGGACGACTTTGATGCCTTTAAAGGGATGATTTTTGATATGCGCGAAATCCATTTCCATGATGTCTGGGACGATGCAAATCAGGAGGACGAACCTGAGATGGATTTGCTAGAAACGTTTAGCCCCTATGTAGGACAATAAAAGTAAAAACCTGACAATGATGATTGTCAGGTTTTTTTTGCTTCTACGACTATATCTTGGTAAGTTGTACACATTAGTAGCTTTTGTTAATGCTAAAATTTATGGAAAAATCATTGCAAACCACTGCCGAAATTATTGAGAATGCCCTTAACCATACTACAGACTACCTTAGCTATAGAAAAATGGTGCAGCATTGGTCAGAAACGGCCTCCAACTCGGGCCCGGTAAAAACCGAAGCCTTGGCCAATTATACCCAGCTGAACGATAGGCGCATGAGGCGTTGGGACAAGACCTTAAAATTGGATGGAGAGCGTTTAAGGGAGCTACAACTGCCAAGGAAAATCATTTGGCTGGTCATTACGGAAAGTTGGTGCGGTGATGCATCTCCCAGTTTGCCGGTGATGCACAAGATGGCGCAAGCTATAAAGGATTTAGAACTAAAAATCGTCTTTAGGGATGAAAACGTAGACCTCATGAACGCATTCCTGACCAATGGTGCCATGTCCATTCCCAAATTGATTATGTTGGATGCCCTTACCCATGAGGTTTTGGGCAATTGGGGCCCGCGTTCCACGGTGCCCACAAAGATGGTGCAGGACTACAAGAAACAGCATGGAACCGTGGGGGCAGCTTTAAAGCAAGACCTGCAGACATGGTATAATAAAAATAAAGGGCAAGATGTGTTTGATGATCTAATGGAGCTGTTAACCTCCCTTTAGTTCATTTACTTACTTTGGAACAAATAGGTAATAGTGCCTTTTTGGGTGGCTTTGTTGCCACTGTTGAACTGTGCTTTTAGCGCATAGGCAATCGCATTTTCAATCAAACAATAATCAGAGGTCGTGGAACTTTTTTCGTTTAGGTAAGCATCCGTTACACTGCCACTGGCATCTACCTCTATATTAATGACTACTTTTCCGCCGCGTATACAAGTATAAATTGGCGGTGGTAGGTCATAGGCATTCCTATCTACCAAGGAATAGGATATGGAGGTACGTTTGTCCTTAAGGTTGTTGGTGAAGGTTTTCTTCTCTGCCTCTTTTTCGCTCAGTTGTTCTTTTCGCTCTTTCCGTTTTTTTGCTAGTTCCTTTAAATTTGCAGCGTATCCACCACTATTGGTCAGCGGCTCATTGGGGTTTTGTCCCATATCACGTTCTTGTAGTAATTGATCCAATGTTTTTAAGGGTTCTGGTTCCGAAACACTAGGTTTTGCCGTCTCATTATAGGCCATATGGGATTTAATGGGGTCTGCCTTATCGGTTAGCTCTTCAAGTCTTTTTTGCTCCTCTTCCAACAGTTTTTCAATATCCTCATCGGCAAGGGCCATCTCAATCACATATTCCTCTACCCGTTCACTTCCTAAATGTACATTGTACAATAGCAATAGGATAATCGCCATGGAAAAAATGGTGATCATTAAGGATAATTGCTTTCTGTTGAGGCTCATAGTGGTATAATAACCCAGTTTTACTAAAAATATTTTGTGAATGCGCTGCTCTTTAGCGAAGTCAACTATTCTAGCTGTATTTTAAAAGCTTCGGGACTTATTGCATTATCTACGTTATAATCCCCTATTTTGGTTCGTCTTAGGCTAGAAAGATGCGCGCCAGAACCCAAGGCCTTTCCAAAATCATAGGCGAGGGACCTGATATAGGTTCCTTTGCTGCATGTTACCTTAAAATGGATTACGGGAAGGTTAACACGGGTTAGTTCAAAAGTGGATATATGTACTTTTCTTGCCGGAATTTCCACCGTTTCCCCTTCGCGGGCATATTCATAGAGCCGTTTACCGTCTTTTTTTAGAGCTGAGAATACGGGTGGCTTTTGTTCAATAGCTCCAAGAAACTGTTTGGTTGTTGCATGAAGTAGTGCTTCGGTAAGATGCGAAGTGTCAAAATAGGCATCAATTGGCGTCTCCAAATCGTATGATGGGGTTGTGGCACCAAGGGTAAACGTTCCGGTATATTCCTTGATTTGCCCTTGCAAATCTGGGATGCGCTTGGTAAACTTTCCACAGCAGATGATGAGAAGTCCCGTGGCCAATGGGTCCAAGGTGCCGGCATGGCCAATTTTGATTTTTTTTAATTGGAATTTCTTGCGGATGGCCCACTTTAAGGCATTCACTGCCTGGAAAGAGGACCAGGTCAGCGGCTTATCAACCAAAATAATCTGCCCATCTAAAAAGTCTTCTTTGGAGGTGTTTTTAAAATTCAAGGGTCTGGATTACTTTTTTAATTTTTTGACCAACCAATAGATAAATAGGCCAGGTATTACGATAAATATTAAAAGAATTAAGATAATTTGCCATGGACCCAACATACCCAATGTCATCATAACGCTTATTTTAAGCTAAATTAGAATTTCTAAGGGTTTCCCCAAATACTAAATCCAACAGCTATAAGGCCTACAATAAGGCAGTAAATGGCAAAATAACTGAGTTTACTTTTTTTAACCAATTGTATCATCCAAGTGCAAGCGGCCAAACCGGCTACAAAGGCTGCCACAAAACCTGCTATCATAGCGATGTTATTGTCCCCGTTTGCAGTGAGGTCACCACTCATAATGTCTTTTGCAATTTTGCCGAATATCAATGGGACTACCATTAAAAAGGAGAAACGGGCTGCTTTGGTTTTGTCCACGCCCAATAGAACGGAGGTAGAAATGGTGGCACCGCTTCTGGAAATTCCGGGCAGCATGGCAATGGCCTGGGCCAAACCAACAATGAAGGCATTGCCAAAACTCACTTTTTTTTCTGTATCCTTGGCCTTATCTGCAAAATAAAGCAATACCGCAGTGACAATGAGCATAAAGCCCACCAGTTGAATATTGCCTCCAAAAAAAGCTTCCAATTCCTCTTCAAAGAAAAGGCCCACAAAAACTGCAGGCAACATGGAGATGATGATTTTTAGGGAAAACCGCGCTTCTTCATTCCATTGTAACTGCAATAGGCCCCTAAGGATTTCCCAAACGTCCTTTCTAAAGACCACAATGGTGCTTAGGGCGGTGGCAAAGTGTAAAACAACGGTAAACAAAAGGCTCTCTTCCGGAACGGAATTATCCCCTAAAATGGCTTTCCCCAACTCTAAATGTCCGCTAGAGGAAACTGGTAAAAACTCCGTGAGTCCTTGAATGATGCCTAAAATAATGGCGTCTATGATTTCCAAAATTATTTTTTCCTTTTATTGGGGTTGAGTAATATGGCATAAATCTGTATGCCCAATCCAATAAGAATTAAGGTGGGGGCTAAGCGAATACGTCTAAAATTATAGATTTCAGGATTAAACACATTGGGATCGTCACTACCGCCACCTGCCATTAGAATAAACCCCAGGGCAATCAGCGCCAAACCTATAAACAAAAAGGTATAGTTTTTTTTCTGAAAAATGAATTCCATTCTTGGCTGTTCCTTTGTCTTATTTTTCTTACTCATAACGGCAAAAAGTCAATTTTGTTTTAATAGTAGAGGTCGTCAGTTCTTAAATTTAGAAAACGTTGGGTCGCAAAATAGGTGCTAAGGTAAGAAATTAAGAGCCCTAGGCCCATAACCGCCAAAAACAGCCCCGCCAATACGGGAATGTCTCCAGACAGGTTTAACTCCGGAAAATTTAGATGTACATAATACAGCACACTACCAAGGGCTATAATGGCAAGAAGCGCCCCAAGGAAGCCTAGTTTAATATTGGTGGCAATAAATGGCCTCCTTATGAATGTTTTGGTGGCACCAACCATTTGCATCGTCTTGATGATAAAACGCTTGGAGTAAATGGACAATCTAATGGAACTGTTGATCAGCAAAACGGCAATGACCGTAAAGGCAGCACTGGCTATCAATATCCAAAAACTCAATTTTTTAACGTTGTCATTGAGAAGGGTGATCAGGGGTTTGTCATAGTTTACCTCACTCACATAGGTTTTTTCGGAAAGTTCAGCAGCAATGGTGGCTATCTGTTCCGGAGAAACAAAATTGGCCTTCAGTTTCACATCAACCGAATTTTTTAAGGGGTTATACCCTAAAAACTCTTGAAAATTTTCGCCGATGTCCTCGCTGTATTGTTCGGCGGCATCCTCCTTGGAAACATACACGGCAGATTTAGTGTACTCCGCTAGAGCAAGGCTCTTTTGCAATTGATCTACCTCCACAGGTTTGGCGTTGTCCTTTAAAAAGACAGAGATGGTGATCTGTTCTTTAAAATGATCCCCCAATTTCTTGGTGTTAAGCACCAACATCCCCAAAATGCCCAACAAAAAAAGTACGAGGGCTATACTAAGCACTACGGAAAAATAGGACGATATCAATCGTCGTTTTTGGTATCGTTCAATATATTGGGCCATATGTGTTTCTCAACTAAGCATCGCCTTAAGGTGTACCAACAAGGCAAACAAATAAAAAATCCATGGGTTACAGACAAAAGCGTCTTTTGGGGACCACCTTCATTTATCGAGTAAAAATAGAAAAGTAAATCGGTTTTAATGCCATTACCCCTATTTTTGCGCATGACAAAAGAAGCAGTGAGATGAATTACGATTTTAAGCAAATCGAAAAAAAATGGCAGGCCCATTGGGCAAAGTACCAAACCTTTAAAACCGACTCCCTAGAGTCTTCACAGAGCGGAGCGGTATCCAAGCAAAAATATTATGTGCTTTCCATGTTCCCCTATCCTTCCGGCGCCGGACTACATGTTGGGCATCCGTTGGGCTATATTGCCGGGGATATCTACGCCCGGTACAAACGGCATAAGGGATTTAATGTGCTGCACCCAATGGGGTACGATTCTTTTGGGCTTCCTGCGGAGCAATATGCTATCCAAACTGGCCAGCATCCAGCGATTACGACAGAGACCAATATTAAGCGCTATCGTGAACAATTGGACAGGTTGGGCTTTTCTTTTGATTGGAGCCGTGAGGTCCGTACCTCTAACCCTGATTACTACAAATGGACGCAATGGATTTTTATTCAATTGTTCAATTCATGGTACAATAAGGATGCAAATAAGGCCCAAGGCATGGATTCCCTCATCGCCATCTTTGAAAAAGAAGGGAACAAAAATGTTAATGCCGCTTGCGATGATGACGTGGTGATTTTCTCAGCGGAAGAATGGAAAGGGTATCCCCAAAAAGAAAAAGAGGAAGTGCTGTTAAAATACCGTCTGACCTATTTGGCCGATGCAGAGGTTAATTGGTGTCCGGCCTTGGGAACCGTTTTGGCCAATGATGAAATTGTCAATGGGGTTTCTGAGCGTGGCGGGCACCCCGTGATTCGCAAGAAAATGACCCAATGGATGATGCGTATTACCGCCTACGCGCAGCGTTTGTTGGATGGCCTGGATACGATAGATTGGCCACAGCCGTTAAAGGATTCACAGACCAATTGGATTGGCCGTTCAGAAGGGGCCTCGGTTAAATTTAAAGTCCTAAGTCCAAACGTCCAAGCGGATCACAAAGACCATTCGCATGGCACCCAGAAATCTGGAAGCTTTATTGAGGTATTTACTACCCGCCCGGATACTATTTTTGGGGTATCTTTCATGACCTTGGCACCCGAGCATGAACTGGTGGCAAAAATAACTACACCAGAGCAAAAAGCTGAAGTGGAAGCGTATATCCAAGCTACTGCCAAACGTTCGGAACGCGACCGTATGGCAGATGTTAAAACCATTTCGGGAGCTTTTACGGGGGCTTATGCGGAACACCCTTTTACGAAAGAACCCATTCCCATTTGGATTGGTGATTACGTGTTGGCCGGTTATGGTACCGGGGCCGTGATGTCTGTGCCCTGTGGTGATCAACGCGATTATGACTTTGCCAAGCACTTTAATATTCCCATCCCCAATATTTTTAAAGGGGTCGATATTACGGCCGAGGCTTTTGCAGATAAGGATAAAACCATTATTGCCAATTCTGACTTTTTAAACGGATTATCCTATAAGAAGGCTGTAAAAAGGGCCATTTTTGAGTTGGAAAAGATTGGACAGGGAAAAGGAAAGGTCAATTACAGATTACGGGATGCGGTATTTAGCAGGCAACGGTATTGGGGAGAACCCTTCCCGGTCTATTACGATGTCCATGGAATGCCAAAGATGTTAGACCAAAAGCATTTGCCCTTAGAGCTGCCGGAGGTGGACAAATATCTGCCCACGGAAACGGGCGAACCCCCTTTGGGAAATGCCAAAGCATGGCATTGGTTGCAGTACGGCGATGAAGGAAACATAGTGTCCGAAGCGGAGTTTGCCAACTCCTCACCTGAAGGAAGGCTCGGAGGGCCGCTAGAACTGAACACCATGCCAGGATGGGCCGGGAGTTCCCAGTACTTTAACCGTTATATGGATCCGCACAACAAGGAGGTCATTTATGCTAAGGAGGCTGTTGATTATTGGCAGGACGTGGACCTATATATTGGCGGTAGCGAACATGCCACTGGCCATTTATTGTACAGCCGTTTTTGGCAAAAGTTTTTGTTTGACAGGGGTATCGCCCCCAAAGATGAGTTTGCCAAAAAACTCATCAATCAGGGCATGATTACGGGGACGAGTGCATTAGTCTATAGAGTTTCAGGGACAAACACGTATGTTTCATTTGGATTGAAAAATGATTATGAGGTGGAAGAACTCAGAATTGACGTCAATCTGGTAAATGCCTCTGACGAAGTGGATATTACAGAACTAAAACAATGGCAACCAGATTATAAAGAGGCTGAATTCATCTTAGAAGATGGAAAATACATAGTCGGTCGGGAAGTTGAAAAAATGTCGAAAAGATGGTTTAATGTTGTTAACCCAGACGCTATTTGTGAAGAATATGGGGCAGACAGTCTTAGGTTGTACGAGATGTTCCTTGGGCCATTGGAGCAATCCAAACCTTGGAATACAGCCGGTATTACGGGAGTACATTCCTTTCTACGGAAGCTTTGGAGATTGTACCATACTGGAGAGAACGGAACATTTTACGTTTCTGATTCCCCTTCTTCAGAAGGGCTGGGAGGGTCTCTTAAAACCTTGCACAAAACCATCAAAAAAGTAGAAGATGATATTGAGAATTTTAGCTTTAATACCTCAGTATCCACATTTATGATCTGCGTTAATGAGCTTACTTCACAAAAATGTACCAGCAGATCCATTTTGGAGCCATTGGTGATTTTGATATCACCCTATGCGCCACACATTGCCGAAGAACTCTGGGAAAAGTTGGGTCATGGCACGTCCATTTCCGATGCGCCCTTTCCCAAGTTTGAGGAAAAGTATTTGGTGGAAAGCAGCAAGGAATACCCCATTTCCTTTAATGGTAAAATGCGTTTTACCATGGAGCTTCCTTTGGATATGTCCAGGGAACAAATTGAGGATGCTGTTATGGCCAATGAAAAAACCCAAGCACAATTGGCTGGCCGCACCCCTAAAAAGGTGATTGTAGTGCCAGGCAAGATTGTTAATATCGTTGGGTAATGCCCACATAAAAAATGGAAAATGTAGAATTAGTAGGCTTGGCCGCAGCGGTATTAACCACGTCTGCCTTTGTGCCCCAGGTGTACAAGGCTTGGAAGCACCGTTCCACCAAGGACATTTCTTTGCTGATGTATTTGGTGTTTGTTGTTGGGGTACTGTTATGGCTTTTTTACGGTATTGCCATAGACAGCATCAGTATCATTGCAGCAAATGTGGTGACCTTACTTTTGGCCATTGCCATTATTGTGGCTAAACTCCGGTTTAAGTAGGGTGTTCTCGGTTTTTGCAATGCTTGTTTAGCGCCTAGCCGCACCCGCTTAGTAGGTCTCTATTTTTGATGGTATGGAACATTTACAACAAATTCACTTCCTTATTGCGTAAACAACTAATTTAAAATAACCCTATAAAATTTTGGGGTACAATTAAAAATATATCTTATTTAATTTTAATAACCCTAAAAAAATTGGGGTCACTTAAGTAAATTGATACTATTTAAAACATATACCCCTGCATTTCATCGAAAATTTTTCCATGGTATATACTTTTGCGCCACATTTGAATGATAAACCAAACTTGTAGTAAAATGATTATCGGGGTACCTAAAGAAATTAAGAACAATGAGAGCCGTGTTGGCATGACACCAGCGGGCATTTTTGAACTGATCAAAAACGGCCACACGGTCTACGTGCAGTCTGGTGCGGGAGAAGGTAGTGGATTTTTTAACAGCGACTACCAAAAAGCTGGTGCCACTATTTTAGACACTATAGGCCAGGTGTATGCCATTAGTGAAATGATAGTGAAGGTAAAAGAACCTATTGAGGAGGAGTATCATTTGGTGCAAGAAGGCCAAATTGTGTTCACTTATTTCCATTTTGCTTCCAGTGAAACCTTGACCCGGGCCATGATCAAGCAAAAGGGCGTTTGCATTGCTTATGAAACCGTTGAGGATGAGGACGGCAGCCTACCTTTGTTGACGCCCATGTCCGAGGTTGCTGGACGTATGGCCATTCAGCAAGGCGCAAAATATTTGGAAAAGCCCAAAAAGGGCCGTGGTGTATTATTGGGGGGAGTACCTGGTGTGGCTCCCGGTAAGGTACTGGTATTAGGTGCGGGTACCGTGGGCATCCAAGCGGCAAAAATGGCTGCGGGATTGGGCGCGCATGTTACCATTATGGACGTGAACATGAAGCGTTTGCGCTACGTCAATGATGTAATGCCACCCCATGTGGTCACTGAATTTTCCAACGAGTTCAATATCCGAAAGCATATAAAAACACATGATCTTATCATTGGTGGGGTATTGTTAAAAGGTGCAAAAGCCCCGAATTTGATTACTCGTGATATGCTTAAGGACATGCATCCCGGTGCCGTTATCGTGGATGTGGCCGTAGATCAGGGCGGCTGTGTGGAAACCACCAAGGCCACTACCCATGAAGACCCCATTTATATTATTGATGATGTAGTCCATTATTGTGTGGCCAATATGCCGGGTGCCGTCCCGTACACTTCTACGGTTGCATTGACCAACGTAACCCTGCCCTATGTGTTAAAATTGGCCAATAATGGATGGCAGTCCGCTTGCCAAAATGATGCGTCCTTGGAAAAAGGACTGAATATTGTAGAAGGCAAGGTGGTCTATAAAGAAATTGCAGAAACCTTTGATTTGGGAACACCGGCCCTAGTGTAACGTACATTTTGTCAGCTTTTTAACCCCGCCAATATATTTTTTAAAATTGGCGGGGTTTTTGTTTTATACCAAGCATAAAATTTAGGAAAACAAGTTATCTTTAATACATAAAAACTACTACTATGTTTGGATTTGATATGGGTTACATTATTATCGCTGGGGCTTTTGGCCTTTTTAGCATGTTGGTCAGTAGCCGTTTAAAAAGTAAGTTTAAGCACTATTCCAAAGTGCAGTTAAGAAATGGGATGAGCGGAGCGGAGATTGCCCAAAAAATGTTGGATGACCATGGTATTAGGGATGTAAAGGTGGTATCAACCCCGGGGATGTTGTCCGATCACTACAACCCTGCCAATAAGACCGTAAACCTCAGTGAAGGCGTCTACGCCCAAAGAAATGCAGCTGCTGCAGCGGTTGCTGCCCATGAGGTAGGGCATGCCGTACAGCACGCACAGGCCTATAGTTGGTTGCAAATGCGTTCTAAAATGGTGCCTATTTTAAAATTAACCTCTAATATGTCCATGTGGGTCATTTTTGGCGGTTTGGCCTTAATGGGAACAACTGCGATAGGCGGTACTATTGCTTGGGCCGGGGTTGCCATGTATGGCATTGGTACCTTGTTCAGCTTTGTAACCTTGCCAGTAGAATATGATGCCAGTAACAGGGCTTTGGCATGGTTAAAAAATAAGAATATGGTGAGCCAAGAAGAATATGCAGGAGCGGAAGATGCGCTAAAGTGGGCCGCTAGGACCTATGTGGTCGCAGCTATAGGAGCGCTGGCAACCCTATTGTACTTTGCGATGAAGGTGGCTAGCCGCGATTGATAAAAAAGATAAATTGCGTAATGAAAAGTCCCAGGGTTTCCATGGGACTTTTTTTATATACTGATCTGTCTGTTTATTTGCTGGTTTAAGGAAATAAAGGTTTCCGTACGGGAAACCCCTTCAATCTGCTGAATTTCCTTGTTCAGTAAATGCATGAGATGCTCATTGTCCTTGCACAATACTTTAATAAGGATGGACCAGTTGCCCGTGGTGTAATGGCATTCCAAGACTTCGGGGATTTTCTCCAATGCCTTTACCGCTCTGGGATTGGACATGGCCTTGTCTAAAAAGATGCCAATATAGGCCATTGTGGTATAGCCCAATACTTTTGGGTTGATCACAAACTTAGAGCCCGATAATAAACCAGAGGCCTCCAGTTTTTTTAGCCGTTGGTGGATGGCAGCACCAGAAATACCGATATTTCTGGCAATTTCTAAAATAGGCCTTCTGGCATCCTTCATCAGAAACCTTAATATTTTTTTGTCGATACCATCTAACTTCACAAGACTGTTAGGCTTATTCATTATTTAACCTTTAATGTATGGCTAAAATAAGGCTAATGAGGGGTTTTGGAAATATCATTACCCAAATATGCTTTGGAACTAGTATATCCACAAACATTTGTGATCGCATGATGATGCAGCCGTCTTATGGCATCAGTGGGCGGTATTAGCCTGCGATGGAATCTGGATTATATCCCAAGTACGGTACCTCAAATTCATTAAAAGTGACACCGTATGTAGCCAACTCCTTTAATATCGGTTGATAAACCTCCCTTGAAATGGGGATTTGCACCCCAGCTGTGGTGATTTTCTTATTTAGGATTTGAAGGGTAGCCATGGCTACCGGTAGGCCAACTGTTTTTGCCATGGCGGTATGGGTGCTTGTTTCACCGAGCACTACCATGTTGGCATCAATCTGTTGTTTTACCCCATTGAGTTCAAAACCAAACTTGTGGTACATGACGATCATATCCTTTTCCTCAGGTTTTAGGCTCCATTTGGTTTCAAGGATTTCCTGCAGCGCCTGAGCTGGGGTGGCCTGTGCTTTCTGAATTTTCTTTGTGCCATCAAACAAGTCAAGGTCCAACAATTTTTCCCACATGATATCGTCTTGGTCTATTTTTAGGTAATGCCTTAACTTTAGTTCCACAGAATCCGTAGGGGAGTAGGGGAGGAATAAATTAACGAACTCCCGATACGACATGCCTTTAGAATTTTCAATGATATAGGTATCATCCGTCATCCCTAACTGTACAAACATGTTCCAAGCTTTGGAGAAGCCTACCCGGCGCATGGTTCCCCTATACAAGGTCAGAACATCATGTAATCCGTAAGCCTCGCGGTACCACAGCGAATCCCTATTGGCATAAGCCTCAAATTTACCAAAGCCTTCTACTTCTAAAAACTCTGTTCGTCTAAACAGCTTGTGGTAGGGAATGTACTTATAGGTTCCTTCTTGGATAAATTTCGCGGCACCCCCTTGGCCTGCGACTACCACGTTTCTGGGATTCCAAGTAAATTTGTAGTTCCAAAGGTTATCATCGCTTTCTGGTGCTACCAGACCACCGGTAAAAGACTCGAACAACAGCATTTTGGCACCTTGCTCGCGGACACGGTCCAACACTTCCATGGCACTCATATGGTCTATTCCTGGATCTAGCCCAATCTCGTTCATAAATACCAACCCTTTCTTTTTTACCTCGGCATCTAATTCCCTAATCTCATTACTTACATAAGAGGCCGTCACCAAATGTTTGGAATAGGTTATACAGTCCTTGGCTACTTGTATATGAAAACGAGCTGGCAACATGGACACCACAATATCAGAGCCCTCAATAGCTTTTTTTCTATCTGTTTGGTTAAAGACATCCAAGGTAATGACTTCACAATGTTCGTGGGAACGAACTTTTTCGCTTATGGTCTGTGGGTCTAGGTCCCCAATGGTCAATTTTAGATTTTCCATAGGAGCTTTGGCCAAAAAATAATCAATGAGGTAAGAGGTGGACTTTCCTGCGCCGATCAGCAAAATTTTTCGCATCATAAGATTAGGTTACCTTTGTATTTTATAGGCTTAAAGATATCAAATTGTTATATTTTTAAAAGATTGAAAGGATTGAGTTATGAACAAAACAATTTTGGCTACGGGTTTAGTATTTGGGGTTTTGGCAGTGATTTTGGGGGCATTTGGGGCACATGGTTTAAAAAAAGTGATTGGTCCGGAAGAAATCAATACGTTTGAGACTGGCGTAAAATATCAAATGTACCACGCTTTGTTTTTAATGCTGTTGAGTGCCCTGCCCAACGTGGCCACTACGGTAAAAACAACGGTTTTTTACTTGGTGGTATTTGGTTTAATATTCTTTTCGGGCTCTATTTACTTACTGGCCACCAATGTATTGACCTCATTCGATTTTAAAAAAATAGGTTTTATAACGCCCATAGGCGGTACGCTGCTCATTGCCGCTTGGGGGGTTTTGCTTTACAACGTTTTATCTAGGAAATAAGGTTTTAAAACAATAATCTAAAGTGTAAAGGGTTATATTTTTTTAGCTTTGCACTACAAAAAACTAAACTATATGGCTTTAAATGCCCAAACTACGAAATCGATTTCGCTTCAGGATCTGGGAATTGCACACCACAATATTCACTATCAGCTTAGCTCAGACCAACTTCATGATATGACCATTGCAAAGGATATGGGCGTGGAGTCCTCTTTGGGAGCATTGGCGGTAAATACGGGGGAGTTCACGGGGCGTTCACCCCTAGATCGTTTTATTGTTAAAGATGACATCACGGCAGATAAAGTTTGGTGGGGCAATATCAATATTCCCTTTGCCGCCGATGATTTTGATGCCTTACATAAAAAAGTCATTGCTTATTTAAATAAAAAGGAACTCTTTGTAAGGGATGCCTATGCCTGCGCAGAAAAGGAGTATCGTTTAAACATTAGGGTAATCAATGAATATCCTTGGTCCAATATGTTTGCTTACAATATGTTCTTGCGGCCCACTGAGGAAGAGCTTGAAGGTTTTGCCCCAGAGTGGACAGTTATAAATGCGCCCGGATTTATGGCAGACCCCAAAGTGGATAAGACCAGACAGCACAATTTTGCCATTCTTAACTTTTCAAGGAAAATTGCGTTAATTGGTGGCACGGGCTATACCGGTGAAATAAAAAAGGGAATTTTCTCTGCCCTAAATTTCATTTTACCCGTGTTTAAGAACACCTTGCCCATGCATTGTTCCGCAAATGTTGGTAAAGGCGGGGATACTGCTATTTTCTTTGGATTATCTGGCACAGGAAAAACTACCTTGTCCACTGACCCAAACAGAAAATTAATTGGTGATGATGAACATGGCTGGACTTCAAAAAACACTGTTTTTAATTTTGAAGGGGGTTGTTACGCCAAGGTCATCAACCTTTCAAAAGAAAACGAACCAGAAATTTATGGTGCCATTAAAAAAGGGGCCATTTTAGAAAATGTAATCCTTGATGATTCTGGCGAGGTGGACTTTACGGATACCAGTATTACGCAGAATACAAGGGTAAGCTATCCTATTTATCATATTAAAAATATACAGGAACCTTCCATAGGGGAAAATGTTAAAAATGTGTTCTTTTTAACGGCGGATGCATTTGGGGTACTACCTCCCATTTCCAAATTGACACCATCGCAAGCAGCCTACCATTTTATATCTGGATATACGGCCAAAGTTGCGGGAACGGAAGCTGGTGTGGTAGAACCACAGCCTTCATTCTCGGCCTGTTTTGGAGCACCTTTTATGCCCCTGCACCCTGCAAAGTATGCGGAAATGCTCAGTAAAAAAATGATTGAGTCCGGGGTAGACGTATGGTTGGTGAATACGGGTTGGACCGGAGGACCGTATGGCGTGGGAACCAGGATGAAATTAAAATATACCCGGGCCATGATAAGTGCCGTCCTTAACGGTGATTTGGGGCTGTACAGTTATGATGCCTACCATATCCATTCGGTTTTTGGAGTGGCGCAACCAAGGTCGTGTCCTGGAGTCCCTACCAAAGTATTGAGTCCAAGGGCCACTTGGAATGATGATGAGGCCTATTACAAGACGGCCTTTAAGTTATCTAACGCCTTCCGGGAAAACTTTAAAAAGTTTGAGGCTGATGCCAATGAGGAAATTCGTCGTGGTGGACCGCAACGGTACGCCTTTTAAGCCGAACTTTTGGGCACGGCGGTGATATTACCGTAAACAAATGACAACAATTAATTAACCTTAATAGTTGATTTTAAATTAGTTGTACCTGTATTTTTGTAGGTCACTAACTTAAGAAGTATGGCAATTACAAAGAAAACAAAAACCTCTGGAAAGAAGGCTGAGGTCACCTTTAAAATCAATGAAAAGCATAATCCATCCGAGGCTGACGTCTTTGTTTTGGGCGATTTTAATAATTGGCAGATGGCCGACCCTGATTTTCAACTGGAGAAAAAGCGTGGTAACTATACCAAAACGGTTGAGTTGGAAATCGGTCAAAAGTATGAGTTTAGGTATGTAAACCGCGATTTTATGTGGTTTAATGATGAGTCTGCCGATGCCTATGTGCCTTCTCCCTTTTATGGCATAGATAATTGTGTGGTAGATTTGACCACGGTCAAAAAAACCAAGGTGGCACCAAAAAAGGCAAGTGTGGCCAAGGCTAAAACGGCCAAGAAGATAGTCAAGGACGATTTAAGGAAAATTGAAGGGATTGGTCCAAAAATAGCTGGCATATTGGGGGATAACGGCATCCATACCTTTAACGATCTAGGGAAGGCCAAGGTGGCCCAACTCAAAAAAATATTGAGGGAAGCCGGCCCGCGCTACACCATGCACAAACCTGGCACATGGCCCAAGCAAGCTAAATTGGCAGCTGCCGGGAAATGGGAGCAACTAAAAACGTTACAGGATAAGCTGGACGGCGGAAAGTAAGTTGCCGTACCAAATAAAAAAAGCCCATGATACTCGCTGTCATGGGCTTTTTTTATCTAAAACTAATTGGTTTTATGCCTTATTGGCGTCAGTGATGTATTTCTGTAACGCCATGGTCATAGACGGAGTTTCCGGTGTAGGCGCTTTGATATCTATGCGCAGACCAGCCTCTGTGGCAGCATTAATGGTACTGTTGCCAAAAACGGCAATACGGGTATCCTTCTGTTCAAAATCTGGAAAATTCTTGAGTAATGACTCTATTCCAGACGGGCTAAAGAAAACGAGGACATCGTAATATACTTCTTTTAAATCAGAAAGATCGCTGACCACGGTATTATAGAAAATCCCCCGAGTCCAGCTTAGTTTAAGTTCATCAAGAAGTTTAGGGACATCTGGTTTTAAACTGTCCGAAGAGGGAAGCAAAAACTTTTCGTCTTTATATTTTTTAAACATTGGGGTCAACTCACTGAACAAACGCTTGCCCACGTATATTTTGCGCTTTCTGTACACCACATATTTCTGCAGATAGTAGGCTACCGCCTCTGATTGGCAAAAATATTTCATGGAGTCTGGCACTTTAAACCGCATTTCATCAGCAATTCTAAAAAAGTGGTCCACAGCGTTTCTGCTGGTTAAGATTATGGCGGTAAAATCCTTTAAATCTATCTTTTGTTGGCGAACGTTTTTAGCATCAACACCTTCTACATGGATAAAGGGTCTAAAGTCCACTTTTACCTTGGATTTCTCTATGAGTCTGGCATATGGGGAGTTTTCCATTTTTGGCTCGGGCTGTGAGACTAAAATCGTTTTTACTTTCATAAGAATCAGTCTTTTAGAAAACTAATAAGTATCACCAAGGGTGAAATTTCGAGTGCGCAAAGGTACAAAATAAAATAGATTAAGTTGCTAAGAATTAACTTTTGCCGGTTTCTCAAGGTATTTACAATACCAATGAGATTTACCATGGCAATAAGTAAGAAAATTATATAAATCGTAGGAACTGATTGAATAAAAATATAGGTAAGGATGATGTTGCCAAAAAAAGCAATGAGCCCACTGTAATTAAAATAGCTCAGTTTTTCAAAAATAAGGTTGGTCATCAAGGATTGGTTTTGAAAAAAATAACCGTTACCAAATTGGAGCACAATTTTGACAAGCACAAAAAATAGCAATCCTGCAAACATGATCCAGAACACCAAGGGATAAAAATCAATTTGGTGTCCATTAAGGATATTATTGGAAAGAAAACAGAACAAGGAAAAATTAAGCAGTTGAAAGAGGGTGAGCAATACATGAAAACCGCTCCGTATTTTCCCTTTGTCTTTTGTGAGTTTCACATATTTGTCATTAAAAGGCAGGATAATGAAAGAGGAAAAAGAACTTGGGAACATACTTTTTGCCAATGCCAAAAGTGCCAATGAAACGGTCATGGCAATTGTGAATCCGTCTAGGTGCACTATGTTTCGGTAGATACTTTCCATTAGTCCAAGGGGATGCTAGGGCTGTTGATTCCTGTAGGAAGTCCAAACTCAGAAATTGAAAACTTTACAAACTGTGGCTTTTTGGTTTTATGGGCGGGCAGTCGAAAGCTAAATTCAGTAGTGTCCCTAGGTTTTAAAACAAGGGTGTTTTCCTCCACAGGTTGTATTGTAATGGTTTGGGTCTCTTGTATTTGTTTGTAGGCGTTTAAAAAAGCCAACCTAAAAACCAGTTGATCCAAAGGTATTTTTTCTGCATAAGGATTATACACCTTAAGGAGCTGTGGCGCTTTGTTGCGTTTTACTTGGTTTTGGTCAAAAAAGCCTTTGAGTCTGCGGTAACTCTTAAAATTATCTTTGTATTTCACAAACATTTTGGTGCCATCCGGATAATAAAAATAAAAATCCCCAGAGTCCGCATATTTGGTCACGTAAGCAATGCGTTTCCCCTGTATTTTAGCCTCAGATGCATCAATGGAGTACTGGTTTCTTCTGTAAAAAATATTATTAAGGGAGAAGGAGGGTTCACCGGAATAAAAATGGTACATGGATGAGGTCCTATAGCTATTTTCAAAAACCACGGGCACATTCTCAACTTTGCGGTTTAGCGTATGGACCCAATTTTCGGTGCCATGGGTCTCAAATATTTTGGGTAATAAAGGTTGGTAAACCAACCATGCCCTTGCGTAGCAAAGCAGCACCAGGCTTGCGATAGATAAGCCAAACATCCATTTTCTTGCCTTGGCATTGTCCAGTAAAAGTTGGTAGGCCAAAATGGCCATGGGAATACAGATGACAATGACCCATTGTGCCTGGCTTCGTCTATGGAAGGTGGATAAAAAGAAAAACAGAATGACCCCAAAAGTTACGTATACAAGGGCTTTAGTGAATTTATCTTTAGGTTTTGCAGTGAAAAGTGCGTAGTAAAACCAAGGAAAAAGCAAACCAAAATTCACTAGTAAATTTAGGAGATACCCAAGGGTAAAACCAGAAAAAGAATACGGTTGGTTGGGACGCTCGGAGATATGGTATTCCAAACTCACAAAGTCATTTTGGTATAGCCATAAAAAATGTGGGCTGTAACAGGCCAAGGAACATAGCACGGCCACCCAGGCATATTTGTTTTTTAGCAGGCTTATATTGGATAGCAGGGTAAAAAGAATAACTAAAACTGCGTGGTATTTACTGTACATTAAACACGCCATGACCAACCCTAGGACCAAGGCCTTAGGCCAAGTGGGATTGGAGATGAACCGCTTATAAACCAGTAAAAAAAGGGCCGTGAAAAATAACAAGGGCGTGTCTGGCAATGTTAAAAAGCCGTAGGCATTAAACAGTGTCATTGAAAACAGAAGTAAAAAAAAATGTGGGATATATTGTTTCTTTTTTGGGTCTTCAATCAATAGCCATAGGATGCTTACGGTACCAATTCCTAAAACACAGCTCATAAACCGAACGCCCATTTCACCGTCAAACACTAGGCTGCTCAACCAAATGAGGAAGGCCACCATGGGCGGATGGTCAAAATACCCCCAACTTAAATCTTGGGCATAGTACCAATAATAAGCCTCGTCATACAACAGTTCCGTAACGGAGCCTTGGATGAGGTTAAGGACAAAAAGGATTCCCAGAAAAATAAAAAAAAGCCTTGAAAACTTATTGGACATGAAGCTGGTCATTCGGTAATGCGAATGTACAAATCATTGGCTATAAGCACGAAACACCTGTAAATTTCTTTACGTTTTAAAACCTTATTTTTGAAGCTTAAAATTGGTTTTTGTGTCAGAAGGTTTGGTAATCATACCCACATTTAATGAGATAGAAAATATCGAAGCCATGGTCAGGACGGTATTTGACCTAAAAAAGGACTTTGACCTACTGGTTGTTGATGATAATTCACCGGATGGCACCGCTGCCAATGTTAGGCAGTTACAGGAAGAATTTCCGGACCGCCTCTTTTTGGAGGTCAGAAAGGAAAAATCTGGCTTGGGTACGGCCTACATCCATGGATTTAAATGGGCATTGGCAAGACACTACCCATATATTTTTGAGATGGATGCCGATTTTTCACACAAACCCAGTGATCTTTTACGCTTGCACAGGGCATGTTTGGACGGGGCAGATGTTGCCGTTGGCTCCCGATATAAAAAAGGGGTAAATGTGGTTAATTGGCCGCTTTCCCGGGTTTTACTCTCCTACGGCGCATCGTTTTACGTGAAATTGATCACTGGGATGTGGGTGCATGACCCTACCGCGGGATTTGTGTGTTACAAGAGAAAAGTATTGGAAAACCTAAATCTGGATTCAGTCAGGTTTGTGGGGTATGCCTTTCAAATAGAAATGAAATATAGGGCCTATTTAAAAAAATTTAAGATCAAGGAAGTGTCCATTATTTTTACGGACAGGATCAATGGGCAATCTAAAATGAGTTCCAATATTGTTTGGGAGGCTATTTTTGGGGTGGTCAGTATGCGGGTCAGAAGTATTTTTAGAAGAAATTCTTTTTAGGTTTTAATAAGGTTAAGTACATAGGATTATGAATAGTATTTTACTGAAAAATGCCAAAGCGGTCAACGAAGGCAAAATATTTGAAACAGATTTGCTCATAAAGGATCAAATCATAGTTAAAATGGATACGTCTATTTCGCACCCTTCCGCAAAAACCATAGATTTTGGGGGAAACCTGTTGATTCCAGGTATTATAGACGATCAAGTGCATTTTAGGGAGCCCGGCCTCACCCATAAAGGCAATATTGCATCGGAAAGCAGGGCTGCCGTAGCTGGGGGCATCACTTCTTTTATGGAGCAGCCAAATACCAATCCACAAACCACTACCATTGAAAAATTGGAACAGAAACATGGGTTGGCCAAAGGAAATTCCTACGCCAATTATTCCTTTCTATTTGGAGGAACCAATGATAATCTTGAGGAGTTAAAACGATTGGATAAAAACAGTTGTTCCGGGGTAAAGCTCTTTTTGGGTTCATCTACCGGTAATATGTTGGTGGATGATGAAAAAGTACTGGAACAGATTTTTTCCAATACAGAGATGGTCATTTCTACCCATTGCGAAGATGAAGGTACCATTAGGGCCAACCTTGCCCGTTATAAAGAACAGTATGGAGAAGACATTCCTATAAAATACCATCCAATGATACGCAGTGAGGAGGCTTGTTATTTATCTTCCTCCAAGGCCATTGCCCTGGCAAAACGTACCGGTGCCAGATTACACGTTTTTCACCTATCCACCGGAAAGGAAATGGAGTTGTTCACCAATGCCGTGCCCCTTAAGGACAAGAAGATCACTGCAGAGGTCTGCATCCATCATTTATGGTTTTCAGATGAAGACTACCAAGAAAAAGGAACCTTGATCAAGTGGAACCCCGCCGTAAAGACCAAGGAAGATAGAACCGCCTTGTGGCAAGCCCTTCTGGATGACCGCATAGACGTTATAGCCACAGACCACGCCCCACATACCATTGCCGAAAAAGAAAACAACTATTGTAACGCCCCCTCTGGAGGCCCATTGGTACAACACGCTCTGTTGGCTATGTTGCAGAAATACCAAGAAGGGGTTATTTCATTGGAAAAAATGGTGCAGAAAATGTGCCATAACCCTGCCTTGCTGTTTGATGTGGCCAAACGTGGATTTTTAAGGGAAGGATACCAGGCAGATTTGGTAGAGGTGGCCATGGACAGTCCGCTTAACATAAGTAAGGATAATATTCTTTATCACTGTGGTTGGTCTCCCTTTGAGGGAACCACATTTAACAACCAAGTGAAAAGAACCTTTGTGAACGGGAACCTTGCCTTTGAAAACGGGAAGGTTTTGCCAGCAAGACATGGGCAACGGCTAACTTTTGATAGATGATAGGATGAGAAAAGTACTTTCCATATTACTTTTTATTGGGGTGCTTGCTTGCGCGGAAAAGGTCATAGAACCCCCAAAAGATTTAATTGGTGAGGAAAAGATGACCGATATTCTCTATGATCTGGCCCTTTTAAATTCCATTAAATCCACGAACATCCAAATCTTGGAAAAGCACCAAATAGAATTAATGCCCTATTTGTTCGAAAAATATGATATTGACAGCATTCAGTTTACGGAAAGCGATCTGTATTATGCTTCCGTTCCACTAACCTATGAAACCATTTATAAAAACGTGGAAGCACGTTTGGAGTCCCGTATCCAAGAAATTAACGCAGAACGGGAACGTAAAAAGGACAGCACTGATCAAGCTAGGAAAGCGGTAAAGGACAGCCTTCTAAAAGTAGACTCCAATAAAGCCCCTAAGAGCGTTGCTCCGCTAAAAAAATAACGGCTGTTCTCTTTATTTCGGCATCTATATCCTCAAAGGTAAAGTCTTTAAGCACACTTAGTATTTTGCTACTGTCATAATATTCCTGTGTGGAGAACAAGGCCGCAGTTGCCTTGGACAGTTTGCGTCTTTTGCCGAGAATCGTCCCTTTGAGCCAATCCAATCGCCATCCAACTTGCAGGGCCAGTTGGCTCAGCACCTTTTTTGGTGGTTTTTTGTGCATGGCTTTTGCCATAGCAGCCATTACGTCTAGGTACGTCCTGTTGACGCTTACCAGAATAAAACGTTGGTTTTCAATGCGTTGTTCCATAAGTAGTACCATAGCGTTCACTACATCCCTTACGGTAACAAATCCCGTTCCACTGGGCAGGGCATATTTTGGTTCTTTAAAGGCTGCTTTAAAAAAAAGCCCACTTCCAGAGGTCCAGAACCCCGGGCCCAAAATAACTCCAGGATTTACGATAACGCTTGGAACCCCTTCTTGTGAAGCCCGCCAAACCTCCAATTCTGCCCCATGTTTGGAAAGTGCATAGCCATACCCAGCCGTATTGTTCCATTCCGTACTTTCAGTAACATAGCTATCATCTGGGGTGCCGCCAATAGCGGCAATGGAACTTACATAGCATAGTTTTTTAATTTTGGAGTCTATGCACTGGTTTACCACATTTGCCGTTCCTTCAATGTTGGTTTTAAGTAATTTTTTGCGGTCCTTAGGGTCAAAAGAAATGTAAGCGGCGCAATGGTATACCGTGTCAATGCCCGTAAAGGCCACCGTAAGATTTGGGATATCCAGAATATCTGATTTTAGCCATTCTATCCTATCCAACAATGGTTTGGCATTGGTCTCATAGTAACCAAAAATTTTTTCAACCAGGGCAATTTTTTCCTTTGTTCGGTACAGGGCACGAACCTGGTGGCCTGCTTTTGCCAATTGCAGCAATAAATGTGATCCTACCAAACCTGTTCCCCCTGTTACCAATACCATATTCAAATGTACTATTTGTAGGTTGAATTTGAGGCATCAAATAAATTCTAGAAGTTATATTTGCACCTTATTCAAAAGGAAAAAACCATGACCAAAAATTTTGTGGAGGAATTAAAGTGGAGGGGGATGTTGCATGATGCCATGCCCGGCACAGAAGCACATCTGTTATCTGGGATGCAGGCGGCTTATGTTGGTATTGATCCCACGGCAGATTCCCTACATATAGGTCATTTAGTGAGTGTAATGATGTTGCGCCACTTTCAGTTGGCCGGCCACAAGCCTTTTGCCCTTATCGGCGGTGCCACCGGAATGATTGGAGATCCCTCCGGGAAATCTGCTGAGCGCAATTTGCTGGACGAGCAAACCCTGCGCCATAACCAAGCCGCATTAAAAGAACAGTTGTCCCGTTTTTTGGATTTTGAAAGTGATGCGGATAACGCAGCCGTCTTGGTGAACAATTATGATTGGATGAAGGATTTTTCATTCCTTGATTTTATCCGTGATGTGGGAAAACATATCACCGTGAATTACATGATGGCCAAAGATTCCGTAAAGAAACGACTGTCCTCTGAAGCCAAAGAGGGGATGTCGTTTACGGAATTTACCTATCAATTGGTTCAAGGGTATGACTTTTTGCACCTGTACCGGAGCCATAACTGTACTTTGCAAATGGGCGGCAGTGATCAATGGGGGAATATCACTACCGGAACGGAATTGATACGGCGCATTGGCGGGGGAAAGGGGTTTGCATTGACCTGTCCCTTGATCACAAAGGCAGACGGAACCAAATTTGGCAAAACCGAAAGCGGCAATGTTTGGTTGGATGCCAAAAGGACATCGCCCTACCGTTTCTATCAATATTGGTTAAACACCTCTGATGATGATGCCGAGAAGTATATCAAAATCTTTACTTTTTTATCCAAAGAAACCATAGCAACCCTTATTCAAGAACATAAAGCGGCCCCTCATTTACGTAGTCTCCAAAAGAAATTGGCCTCAGAAATCACAACTATGGTGCACTCCAAGGAAGATTTGGACAATGCCATCAAGGCCAGCGGCATTTTATTTGGGAAGTCTACCTCCACAGATTTAAAGCAGTTGGATGAAAGCACCTTTCTGGATATTTTTGAAGGGGTGCCGAAAGCAGAAATCGCCATGTCAGAAATAGAGCAAGGATTGGATATGATTGGTGCCTTGGCTGCAAAAACAAAGTTTTTGGGTTCCAATGGGGAAGCGCGCAGGGAATTGAAACAGAACTCCATTTCCGTGAATAAGGAAAAGGTCACGGAGGCGTATACCATAACCAAGAAAGACCTTGTGAACCATAAGTTTGTACTGTTACAGCGGGGGAAAAAGAATTATTTTGTGTTGGTGGTCAAGTAATTGTCCTAGTGACCCTATTACTGCAAGAGACATCTTCTACTTGGAGTAGGGCAAACACCATGAATAATTGTTTTGCTGGTAAAAAACAATGTATTTTTTGGTCCCATAAAAGGTCTATTTCTAAAACTATTAAAAAACACGGAAAATGGAACTGGGATGGGATATATTTCCAAGGTTTAGGAACTGTGCCGTAAAACGGCCATTTAAAAGAACTCTTACGAATTACTACAGTCTATGCTTTGGTATAGTTACAAACTTCCCTAAAGGGTAATGACAATTAAACCAAACCAATAACTACTTGATATCCTTTTTTACTTCACTCGATGGCTACCACTATCCAGTTAGTGCTAATCTTCTCTCCTCAGGGTATACCCTGAATTTTTAAAGTTCAGTATATGCCCTGAACTTATTTTCACCCCTTCACCCTAGCTTGCGGTTGTAATTCTATACTAGTCTTGTTATGAAAACGACCGTAAAGTTAATTTGCCTAATAGGGGTATTGATTTTGGCAAGCTGCAGCAAAGATGATGATGGCAATGTAACGTCACCCGTTACGGAAACAATTGTAAAGAGTGGTGAAAAACAAATAACCGGTTTTGTGTTTAATACCACCCACAATAATGAATTGTCTGAAGCGATAATTGCCAATATTGATGAGACCAATAAAACCATTGAAGCTACTGTACCCTTCGGTACAACTATTACTGCTTTAACCCCAAGCGTAACAGCTTCTGACAAGGCTACTGTTACTCCAACAGGGGCACAAGATTTCAGCACCCCCATTACCTATACCATAACGGCAGAAGACGGCACAAAAGCTACTTACGAAACAGAATTGAACATAGCGCCAAACACAGAAAAAGAAGTGTTGAGCTTTGTCTTTAAAGCGGAGGATAATGAGGCTCTGGATGAAGATATTGCGGCTTCCATAGACCAAACAACCAATACTATTAGCGCCTCCGTACCTTTTGGAACTGATATTAGCTCGCTTTTACCTACAATTGAACTATCACCGGAAGCGAGTATGGATTTGAATACGGCCAAAGACTTTTCAACAGTGCAGGAGTTCATTGTTACCGCTCAAGATGGTAGCACAGTTATATATAAAGTAACCGTCACATTGGGTCCGAGTAATGGGAAACAAATACTAAGTTTTGTTTTTGCTGCCAATGACAATAGTGGTCTAACTGAGGACATTACTGCTACAATAGATGAAAGTGCTAAAACCATAACAGCAACGGTACCATTGACCGCAGATATCAATTCATTGACGCCAAGTATACAAGTGTCTGAAAATGCTGACATTACCCCTTCTGGAACACAAAACTTTAAAAACCCAGTGAACTATACGGTTACTGCGGCTGACAATACCTCCTCAATCTATGAGGTGACTATTTCTTATTCTGAAAGAGACGTATTAATAGCCATTTTTAATGCCAACCCTAATAATACACTAGATTGGATACTGAACGACCCAAATATTGGTACTTGGACCGGGGTCACTACAAATGAAGCCGGTGTTATAACTCGTTTATCACTTGGGCAAAAAGGCTTAGATGTGTTACCGCCAGAAATTGGTTTACTCTCCCAATTGGAAAGTTTGACTTTACATAATAATTCATTATCGGAAGTACCTATCCAAATAGGACAACTAATAAAATTGAAAGACCTACGGTTAGATTATAATTCCATAACATCTATTCCTTCACAAATAGGCGAGCTTATTAATTTAGAAACATTTGATTTAAGGGAGAACTCCTTATCAGAAGTGCCTATTCAAATAGGACAGCTAACCAAATTAAATACCTTAAGATTAAATAGCAACGCCTTAACATCAATACCTGAACAGATAGGTCAACTGATCAATTTAGAAACCCTTTGGTTAAACCATAATTCCTTAACCGAAGTGCCAACCCGAATAGGACAACTAACTAATTTAGAAAGCTTATGGTTACAGTATAATTCTTTATCAGAAATACCTATCCAAATAGGACAACTAATAAAATTAAAAACCTTAGGGCTAAATAATAATTCCATAACATCAATTCCTTCACAAATTGGGCGATTATCGAATTTAGAGGACTTAGTGTTATCTCGAAATTCCTTAACATCAATACCTTCACAAATTGGACAATTGACCAATTTAAGATCCTTATTGTTATACAGTAATTCTTTAACGGAAATACCTGAAGAACTTGGTCAAATGACAAATCTAGAGAGCTTAATTCTAAGCTCTAATTCCTTATCGTCATTCCCTTTACAAATTGGACAATTGACCAATTTAAGATCCTTATGGTTATACGATAATGCTTTAACGGAAATACCTGAAGAACTTGGTCAATTGACAAATCTAGTGAGCTTAAGATTAGAAAAAAATAATTTAACGGCTATACCTAGGAAACTTGGTGATTTAGTTAATCTGGGAAACTTGACTTTACAAAATAACCAACTAACCGAAATACCTTCCGAAATCGGAAACTTGACCAATTTAACGCTATTGTCGTTACAAGAAAACTACCTCACTTCCATTCCACAATCAGTATGTGACCTCTTAACTAATTATGGTACTGAAATTATAATTGATGACGGAGTTACGTGTAAATAATAACTAATAAAAAATTATCCATTAAAAACATGAAATATGAAAACAAGCTTAAAAATTTCGAGTGTAGCATTAAGTATGTTTCTTCTCATTAATTGTTCAAAAGACGAAGCAGATACTACAAAAAATGAAGCTCCTGAGGCCTTTACTGTTTCAACAACCATAACGGACAATACTGCAACCATCACCTGGACGTCTGCAAATGATCCGGAAGGAGGCAAAGTTTCTTATTCCGTTTTAATGGAAGGTCAAACTGTAGCATCAAACATTGAGGCTACCACCTACACTTTTACAGATTTAGCCTATTCCACTTCATTTACCGGTAAGATTGTAGCTTATGATGAGGAAGGGCTAAGTTCGGAGTCTCCATATAGTTTTGAAACCGAAATGCGACCTAATACAGCCCCATCTGCAGTAGTTTTAGCTGCGCCGAGTGCAAATGAAGAATCAGTGTCGTTAACACCTGAATTAAATTGGACTGTTGCTACGGATGCAGAAAACGATGCTATAGTTTATGAAATTTTCCTAGACGAATCTTCAAGCCCAACTACAATAATTGACAATGAATTAACAATTAATTCGTACACCATCAATAGTCCATTAAAAAATAATACTACCTACTATTGGAAGGTAGTTGCAAGGGATGTTTTTAATGCTAGTAGTGAAAGCAGCGTGCAATCATTTACAACTCGTGATTTAGTAGCTGCCATTCAAGTAACGGACGATGCCGGTTTCACAGCCAGAGGGGGCCATAATTCCTTGGTTTTTGATAACAAAATGTGGGTCATCGGTGGTAATTCTTGCTGCGGCGGACAGTTTAATGATGTATGGTCAAGCACCGATGGTGTTACATGGACCCAAGTAACGGCCAATGCTAATTTCGCAGCTAGAACCGGTCATGCTTCGGTAGTCTTTGATGGCAAAATGTGGGTTATTGGCGGCAATGGTAGCCAAGAGTTTAATGATATCTGGAACAGTAGTGACGGTAGTAACTGGACACAAGTAACCGACCACATAGATATCAACAATAGATTTAATCACAAAATGCTGGTCTTTGACAATAAAATGTGGATCATTGGAGGCAGGGATATTGCCGACTCCTATTCACGCAACCAAGTTTGGAACAGTACAGATGGTACAAATTGGCAAAAAGTTACAGATGATGCCGGCTTTAATATGAATGGCTCGGAATTTACCGTATTTCAAAATAAAATTTGGCGTGTAGGTAGTTTTAACGATACCAGAATTTACAGCACGATAGATGGAGAAGTTTGGACTTTACAAACAGATAATGCTCCCTATGGACAACGCCATAATCACTCGATAACCGTATGGGACGACAAAATTTGGTTGTTGAGTGGCTCTGACAATGCGACCAATGAGCTTGTAGAACTAGACGATGTTTGGTTTAGCGAAGATGGGGTAAACTGGCAACTAGCAGCAAAAAATGCTGGATATACGGCATCAGCGTTCCACACATCGGTTACCTACGCTAATAAAATTTGGAAAATTGCCGGCAGTGGAGGTTTTCAAAGTTTCGAGGTATGGAACGATGTATGGACTTTTGAATATTAAAATAAAATGAAAACAGCACTTAATAAAATAGCAATAGTAGTATTCTTTCTAGCCGCCGTTTTTGGCTGCCAAAAAGACGAACCAATAGTGAAAGATGACGATCCCATAGCGGAAATCCCGTCACCCACAACTACGCAGAGCACCATTTCCGGGAAAATAGTTGTACCGATTGAAAGCGGTATAGATGTTAACAATCTCACCATCTCATCGCCAATAGACGTAGCAACTGTATCAGATGGAACCTATGAAATGGTTACCCAAGAAGATAAATTCTTAACGCAATTGGTGAGTGATAACAATGGCGAGGTACTGTTGATGGGATTTACCTATCCCGGACAAACCGATTTTGAAATTAATACGAAATCAACGGCTTTGGCGATGCTAATGAATTTGCCATTTTCCTTGTTGATGTCAGATGAGGCCAAACAGGAATTGATAGCAAAATTTTTAGGAGATCCGGGTCTTAAAAATATAGAGGACTCCATTGAAAAACAACTAAAAAACAACACAAGTCCCTTAGATATTTCAAGTCCTGAACTAGCTACAACTGTTTCTGTTTTTTACAATCAACTGCTATTTCCTCAAGCTAGCAAGTCCAGTAAACTGGATTATTCTTATGACCCTGTCGATATTAGGTTGACCAATAATGAAATTACTTTTGTCAACCTTGGTAAAACATATGATACTGAGATCGGCATCTATAAAGATGAAGTGAAAATTAAAAGTATTACTTCAGAACGCATTACCTTTTTACCAACAACTATCGGCCAAGCCATGGGCGCCTTTGCGAGTGCTTATGGAGGAACACCGCTACCAGGAGACTTACAACCCGCTGAATACACCTATACTTTTGAAAATGATGGGCAGTATGACATTAGGATAAGAACCGGAAAATCAACCGACACCAGTATTGAAAACCAAGTGGCCCTTTTAAGCAACTATATTAACTGGGGGAGCGATATTATTCTTGAAGTACTTCCATTAGGCGATTGTATACAACCAATGATTGCCAATTTCAAACAGCATGTGCAAACTTTTGGCGGCTTTGAAGATGCTACAACACAACAAGAAAAACTAGGCCTGTTGCATGATGTGTTATATACATTCTTTAATGAATCAACTACACTTGCAGCCTGTTTTACCAGTGCCGAACAAGTAGAAGATTACCTAAAACAATTTGCCAGCCTGTTAAAGTTTATTGACTTGGTAGGCAAAATAGGGAACGGTGGTAATATTTTAGTGGGTATCGCACAATTGGTTGTCGATGAGGGTGAAATGGATTTGTGTTATAGTGTAGAAGAGACACAAGTATCCGAATGCGATAAAGGGGATGTTTACATTGCTGGATGGTCTCTGAATGAAAATGATTTACCAGTCGCTATGGTTTGGAAAAATGGTTCAGTCACTAATCTTGCAAGTGGTAGTGGCCTCGCTAATAAGATCTACGTAACGAATGATGATGTTTACGTGGCCGGTCAGCAAAACGGGGTAGCCACTATTTGGAAAAACGGCATCGCCACAACTCTAACGAGTGATATTAGCATGGCTCATTCAATCTATGTTGAAGGTGCTGATGTCTATGCTACTGGTTATGTGTATGACGATACGACCGGATTCATGCCAGTACTTTGGAAAAATGGTGTCACCACTACGCTATCCGAAAGTATTGGTTTTGTCAATGCTCAGGTTTTGGGAAGGGATGTCTTTGTATCAGGTGCCGATGTGTATGTAACGGGTTCCATTTTAGGTAATGAACAATTTGACGCTACAGTTTGGAAAAATAGTGCAACTATTTCCTTAACAGTTGGCAACAGTTTTGCAAATTCAGTATATGTCTCTGGAAATGATGTGTATGTAGCTGGTATGGAACAAAAAACATCCGATGGCCCTACCACAGCAAAAATCTGGAAAAATGGAGAAGCGACTTCATTAACAGATGGAAATACCATGGCCAACGCCAACTCAGTTTACGTCATCGATAATGATGTTCATATTGCCGGAGAAGTCCGTAATGGCAACAACATATGGGTGGCAACCACATGGAAAAATGGAATCGCTTCTTCTATAACAGGTGGAAGTACTAACGCTTTTGCAAAATCAATTTATGTCTATAACAATGTAGTCTACGTAGTAGGTAACGAAAATTATGTTGCAACATTCTGGAAAGATGGAGTGTCTATTCCTTTGTCTAGTGGTCGGAGTGATGCTAATTCCATTTTTATTAAAGAACCACAAAACAACTGACCACAAAAATCAATCTAAAACTGTAAAAACCAAAAAGAAAATGATAGGTCAAATTATAAAATCATTTATACTTTTTATTATTTTAATGAGCAATATACAGATGAAAGCACAAACACTTTCAAAACAAGTAAATCTACAAGAATTAGGTCTAAGCTTTGACATTCCAGAAGGCTGGCAAGGGCAGTTAGATGGTGATTATATCGTACTGGGGCATCAGACCATACCTGGTTTACTAATTCTTTCATCAAATACCACCAAAAGTATAACTGAACTAAAGGCCTTTGCTGAACAAGGCATCACTGAAGGAAATGTACAGCTTTCAGCTGATAGCCATTTTGTTGAGAAAAACAATAATCGCGTAGAAGGCTATTATACCGGTATTTTTAACGGACAGCAAGTAAAAGCCTATGCAATTGGCCTCATCAACGGTAGAGGAAAAGGGATGAACATTTTAATAGTGACCAAAACCACGGCCTTTACTGCGACACATAAAAAAGAAGCTGATAAGTTGTCAAATTCAGTAAAGTTTTATAAAGCCGAAGATAGTAATGTAACCACTTTTTGGAAGCAAAAACTCATGGGCAAACAACTCTATTTTGGACTTACTCGAGGCGATGGCTCTGAAAAACGCACCATTGATTTATGCCCTGACGGTAGCTTTGCCTATTACGGCAACTCACACATTGCCTTTGATGAAAGTTACGGATTCGGTTCTGCTGGGAGCAATGAGAACGACTCGGGCACCTATAATATTTACAGCGTTGGGGATATATCTGTTTTAGAGCTCGCTTTCACCGATGGAACCATTGTAGAGTACGACCTATCAACAAATGAAGAAGGTAATACTTTTTTGGATAACTCAAGATATTACGTTCAAAACTCCGATTACTGTCATTAATTTAAGTAATGAAGCTTAGCAGTATGGAATGGACAAAATTAAAAATGTATCTTAAACTCTGTAATTCAAGTGTTTTGAAGAGAAAACCAACCTTACTATTCTTCCTGATAATTACTTTTTGTGGATTTTCACAAACTACGGTAATCGATAGTTTAAAACTACAGTTAAAAAAGAAACAACAAGACACTATTAAAGGCGAAATACTAGGAGACTTGGCCTATTACTATTTGTATGAAAATATTGATTCCGCTATTACTTATGGAAAAAAACTAGAGCGTTATGCTGAAAAACTGAATTTGGCAAAATTTAAAGTGCTGGCTAATAAAAATATAGGTAATGCATTTATATTTTCTGGCAAATATGATTCCGCCTTTGTATATCTCAGTAAGGCGTTAAGAATTGCAGAAATAAACTCCTTGGAAAAATCAGCTCTGTATACTTCTATTGGGGTTATGTATAAACGTCAAAATAATTACGAAAAAGCCTTACAAGCATATTTTCAGGGAGTTAAATATGATGAAAAAACCGGAAACACCTACGGAGAGTTCATTAAGCTAGTAAACATAGGCAATCTATATAATATTAAAAAGGATTATGATAATGCTATCAAGTATAACAAGAGAGCTTTATTGTTATCGGAAAAAGCGAACAACGATAATATCAATTTTGCATTGGGAACTTTACTAAATAACATTGGCACAATTTATAGTAAAACGGACAAAATAGATACTGCAATTGATTATTTTGAGCAATCACTCAAAGTAAATCTAAAGAACGAAAATAAAAAAGAGGTCGCCAGAAATTACAACAATTTAGGCGTTATATATGACAGAAAAGGAGATTATGAAAAGGCATTAAATTTTTTGAATAAATCACTAAAAATTTCAATACAACAAGGGGATGAAAATGATCTTATTCAAACTCATATGTCATTAGGGACGACTTATGGTAAAACTTCAAACAAAGTTAAATCTGAAAATCATTTCAATGAGGCTTTGGTGTTAGCAAAAAAAATAAAAAGTTATCCTTCAATTTCAGAAATATATCTAGCCATAAGTAATATTGATTCCTTAAAGAATCAACCTGTAAAGGCATTAGGAAGTTATAAACTTCATATTAGATATAAAGACAGTATGCTAAATGAGACAAATGAAGAAATTATAAATGAAATTGAAACTAAGTATGAAACAGAAAAAAAAGACAAAGAAATAGCAGAACAAAAATTGGCCCTAGAAAAAAACGAGTTAGAATTACAAAAAAAGAAAACACAGTATGGTATCATGACTGGAATCGCTATTTTTCTATTGGTTTCTTCCCTTTTAGGCTGGTTTCTCTACCAACAGCGACAAAAGCGAAAAAATCAAGAGATTTTGGCTCTAAAAAGAGAACAACAGGTAAAAACTTTAGAGTCTTTAATGGAAGGTGAAGAGAAAGAACGGTTTCGTATTGCTAAAGAACTGCATGATGGGGTTAACGGTGACCTCTCCGCCATTAAATACAAACTAACTTCAATGTTAGCACAGAATACGGTGGTAATTAATGAAGTAGTGGCTATGATTGATAAGTCCAGCGAACAGGTTAGGGCCATTTCCCATAATTTGGTACCGCCATCGCTTGAAAAATTCAATTTGGTAGAGGCCTTGTTCGATTACTGTAGTACTATGGATGATTTACAGAAACAAAAAATCAATTTCCATCATATAGGAGAGCATCCACGAATTTCGAAAAAAAACGAGGCAAATATCTATAGGATTATTCAGGAATTGGTCAGTAATAGTATTAAGCATGCAGAAGCCAAAGAAATCACAGTACAGATAAGCAGTCGGGAGAATATCATCCAAGTAACCGTAGAAGATGATGGTAAAGGGTACGATTTAAATAACGTGGATAGTAAAGGCATTGGCCTTAATAACATAGATTCAAGAATAGATTATTTGAATGCCACAAAAGACGTAATCTCTAACTCAAAAGGAACTTCCTATAGCATCGAAATAGATACAACCAACTTAAATGACAACTAAAATAGCCATAACCGATGACCATGTTTTGGTACTAAATGGTATCAAAGCCATGCTTGCAAATACCCCAGAGATAGACGTTGTCGGAACTTATGATAACGGACAACAAACATTGAAGAAAATAAATTTAGACAAACCCGATATTCTTCTTTTAGACATTAATTTGCCAGATATAAATGGTATAGAATTGTGCAAAACATTGCTTAAGCAATATCCTGAACTTAAAATATTGGCATTGACCAATTTTGAGGAAATTTCTTTTGTAAAAAGAATGTTGAGTAATGGGGCCAGTGGTTATTTGCTCAAAAACACCCAAAAGACCGAATTGATCGAAGCCTTGAAAACTGTATTGGAAGGCAGACAATACCTTCAAGATAAAATTGAGAAAAAATTAATGAACTATGCTTTGGGTCGTCAAAATTCAGAAACTTTTATACCTAAACTCACCAGAAGGGAAAAGGAAGTTTTAGAGGCCATCAGTGAAGAGTTGACCACACAAGAAATTTCTAAAAAGTTGTTTGTCAGTATTAAAACCGTGGAAACACATCGAATGAACCTAATGAGTAAATTGGGGGCAAAAAATAGCGTAGGGATTATTAAAAAAGCCATAGATTGTGGCTTATTGGATTAATCACTTTTAGTGATTATAAAATTCAAGTAATCGTTTATTATCAGCTTCGAGGAATGTTTCAAAAAACCAACCTTTTTCGGAACTAAGCTAAAAACATATTTTCATGTACTCGTGTACAAATTGTTTTTACTCATGGATTTCCCCAATCCTCTTTGTAATTGATAATTTTTTAGACAAACATCAATGCTTTCAATATCTAAGAGCAGAGTTGGTACTTTTCGCAGTTATGAGATCATTAGGCCTAATTAAATGACCATCAAATTACATCCCCTAACGTCGCTATGGTCAAAGCGGCCTAAAACCTCAAAGCTGCCATCTGCATAGGTTTTGCCCAAATCCTGGGTTGCAATAAAGGCGCAAGAGTGCACATTGGCCAAATCTATAATATTAAGCCCTCCCGTCTTGCCCACGGCTTGCGGTGTCAGGGGGTCTTCCGTATCCCGTGTACTCACCTGCATCCAAGGCGGGCACTTAAAAATACCGTTTCCCTTGGAGTAGGCCTGTGATAACAGCTCTGTCATCCCGTATTCTGAGTGGATGTGTTCCACACCAAAGCCCTCGCAGAGTCGCTGGTGCAATGCGGAGCGTATCATTTCTTTTCTTCTGCCTTTCATGCCCCCAGTCTCCATGACTATGGTATTTTTTAAGGAAAGGCCGTAGGTTTCCGCAAAATCCAAGAGTGCAAAGGAAACCCCCAGCAGTAGGATTTTTGTGCCTTCATTGTCCAGGCGCACCAATTGCTGTTTTAACGCTTCTATATTGTTTAGGTAGAATCCACTTTCTTTATGGTGGGAGCGGTGGATAAAATCATTGGCCATATAGATGAGTGAAGAACCTTGCCGATCAAGATAAGAAGGGAGAAGTGCTAGCACACAATACTGGGCAATGGGGCCGTAAAAGTGCTCAAATGCCTTAAGATAACTACGTTCGTAAATAGTGATGTCCGCCACAATATGGCGGCTAATTGTGCTGCCAGTGGTACCGCTGCTCGTAAAGATTATGGGGTCTTTGGCTTTTAGCTTGGCGGTAACAACACTCTTGGATTTAAAGAACTCAATGGGCAGGTATGGAATCCCTGCCGATGTTGTGATGTTGTCCGGGTGTTTTTTAAGCAGTTTACAGTAGGTATGGTATACCGGATTTTGCTGGTATTGATAGTTGAATACCGCTAAACAGCAGGTTTCAAATGTTTCTGGACCATCAATTGCAAAAATATGTGAGGTATCTACATCCATTGGATACAAAAATACCGAAAATAGAAAGCCCCTTCTTTTTAAAAAGGGGCTTAATCAAGATTAGTTTGGATAGTTATTTAATGACCAATTTACGGGTCATGGTCTTTTTATTTTCAGTGACCTGCAGCACATACACGCCAGGTACCAGACCAGAAATATTCAACGTATTGGTGGTGAGCCTGTCTACAAGGACCACCTCTCCAAAGACATCGTATACCGTTATCTTCTTGTTTCCATTTTTGGCCGTGGTAATGTATACTTCATCTCCATAAGCGGGATTGGGGTACATTTTAAACCCTTTGACTTCTTCTGGTGCAACGGTGTTGATGCTCACCAGTTCTTGACCGGAGGTAGTGATAGGTAATGCCATAAGAAAGATTAAGTAGATGTGTTTCATAAATGCCAATTTGGGACAAAAGCATTATAAAACTAGTGGTCTTATCCATTACATCCCATAAATTGTTGTGAAACGTAAAACTTTGTAGGTAAGTTCGATGAACTGCTGCCCTTTGGAAGGAGCGGGTAGTAATTATTCCCTATTTTATGATCAGCTTGCGTGTGGCCACCTTATCTTTTTCTATGACGCGTAAGATATAAACGCCTTTATTCAAATCGGAAACATTTAATTCTTTGCCTAGAATGGTAGCCTCCAGTACCTTGGTCCCCAAAACATCAAAAATATACACCGTCTTTGGTTGCTGTTTTGCAGTGGTTATAAAGATTTTACCGTTGGTGGTGGGGTTGGGATACAATTGAAACCCCTCAATATCCCCTTTTCCTTGGGCTTCCTGTGAGAAGGCAAGGGTGGATAGTAAAAAGAAGGTGACAACGTAAAATTGCTTCATAAAGTATTGGTTACAAGAGCCATGCCACAAATATAAAAAAATTGAAGGGCCATGTGGGATTACGTTAGGAAAAAAGCCACACTTTTCGATAAAATACAATAAAACCCCCCGAATTTTCCGGGGGGGGGTGATTACCATTTTATGGTTTTTAGAACCTTGTGCTATAAGAAACTGAGAATGATTGTCCTGGCTGCAAAAGGGAATAGGTTTTTCTAGTAGACCCAAAGGATTCAAATTCACTTAATCTTTCATCATTTAAAAGGTTGGAAATTCTTAAGGTGATCTTATTTTGATCATTTTGCCCAAAACTCTTTCCTATACTAAACTTTAAATCGTTAAAAGGACGGGTAAATACATCTCCTATATTACCGTCACTCACAATTTCTAGCGTGGGTCCTTGCACATTATAAAAAAGACCTCCTTCCCAGCCATTATCATTACTGTTATAGTTTAAACCTAGATTTAATATCCAAGGTGACTGACCTTGAAGTTGGCGCTCCGTAATTGGTGTTTCCCCTACTCTTAAGTTGGTTTCTGTTGCACGCAAAATTCGTTCATCTTCGTTAAGATCTTGCGTAGAATTAATTAAGGAATAGTTTCCGTTGAAAAAGAAGTTGTTCAATCCAATAATGCTTAAATCACTCCTAAATTCAATTTCCGCTCCAAGTACGGTGGCATCCCCTAGGTTTCTTGGGGTAAACTGGTCTGTAGCACCGGCGATGAATGCCAATTCTATTGGATTTTCAAAGCTTTTATAAAAGCCGCTAATTGCAAAGAAATTGGTTCCTTTCCCATAAGTCTCAAACCTGAGGTCAAAGTTGTCTATATAGGTAGGTTTTATATCTAAGTTGCCCAAGAAAAAGAAACCAGATACTGGGTCAAAAATTTGAGCAATGGAAGCTTCTTTAAAAGAAGGCCTTGCGGTGGTTCTTCCGTAAGAGCCCCTTATTTTCCTATTTCCTTCTTCATCCAATTCTAAAATGAGGTTTGCAGATGGGAAAAAATCAAATTCATCTAAAATCAGTTCATTTTCTAAGGTTCCCTGTGTTTGCGAAGTACCGGTATAACTTAATTGAAATTGTTCTGCACGCACGCCGATTATTGATGTAAATCTGGGCGTAAGTTTAAATTCTTCTGAAACATAAAGCCCTGCAATGTTGATATCTGAATCAAAAAAGGTGGACGCACCAGAATCTTCCCGGACAAATGTTCCTTGCAAGGGGTTTGTGGTCAAAATATTATCTGGTGCTAATATCTGGTCTGGATCCCCCTCAAATCGTAGGCTAAATTCAGCACCAAAATCTTGGTTTGGCAATGCATATTGCGCAATGTCAAAAACCCTATTTTTAAAAACATAGGTACCTCCAACTTTTAGTTTTGCATCGTTATCGAACAATGTATGTTTATTGGATAGGTCTACTTTTCCTACATAATTGATTTCTTCCAGGTCCCTCCACAGTCGTATAGGGTCACCTGCCTCACTTGGTTCAATTCTTCTTTCCCCTGTGTCTTCATTTACCCTGAAAGGAGATACCCTAAAGTCCTGGTCGTAAACCCGTGCCCATGTAATATTACCCTTCCAATCCAGGTTCCATTTGGCTTCTGTGTCCAGCGTATGCACTCCGTTGAGGCTTAGGTTGGTAATAGAGCGTTCTGTAAAAAGTAAGGCAGTCCTTTCAATAAGATTTGAATTGATAATGAAGTTTTGTTGGGTTTGAAAGGTGGTACTAGTTTCACCATTCTGTATGTGCATTACATTAAGTTTGTATTTACTGCGTTCTCCTTTTAAGGTTACACCGGCCAATCCAGTTAATAGTGTGTTATTGGTAGATAGCCTGCCTTGGTTAGTACGATCTGCTTGTAGCTCAAGTACAGTATTGTCCCTAAAGTCCCGTCTAAATACTTGGCCGTCAATATAATTTTCATAAAATGCAGATTCGTTTCTATAGGAAAGTGCTGTTAAAAACCCTAGACGCCAAGAGCTGTCCTCATTTAAACTAAATTGGTTGCCGTAATCAATACTGAAATTGCTATCGATTGAGCTCGTAGAGGCCTGAGCCGCCATCTGAGGGTCAAACCGTTGGGTTAGTTCCCGTAGCTCTGGGGCATTTTGAGCTACATTGAGTGTGAGAATATTTTCTGTAATTGGGTCGTTATTTAGACTTCGCCTGAAACCAAATGCGCGACCTCCACTGTCAAACGTTTCATAATTATCATTAAAATGAAAATCTGGGTTATAAGCACTTCCAATGGAAATATTGAACTGTTCAGTAGTTGGAAAGTCTTTTGTGACAATGTCTACGATACCTCCCGTAAAATCTGCGGATTGATCAGCCGTAAAAGACTTGACAACGATTAAATTATCTAACAGGTTGGTTGGAAAAATATCCAATTGCAGCGTATTCCTGTCTGGATCAAGCCCGGGTACTTCAAGACCATTTAAAAGTGTTTTGGTATAACGATCCCCCAGTCCCCTGACAAAGACAAATTTCCCGCCTTGGACGGAAACTCCGGGAACATTCTTTACCGCACTGGCGATATCGCTGGCACCTACTTTTTTAATACTTTGTAATGATAAACCATCTATAAGTGCTACAGATTTTTTCTGTAAGTTTAGAACGGATGCTTCCGTGTTTTTGCTTACGGTAGTGGTGACCACAACCTCTTCTAATTGGTTTGCCAAAGGATTTAAGGTAATGTCTACCACAACCTCTTTTCCTGGCTCTACAACAACCTCTGTAATTTCCTTTGTTTGGTATCCCAAATAAGAGAATACTAAAGTATATGTACCCTCCTCTAGCTGAAGGGAATACTTTCCATCAAAATCAGATGTTGTTCCATTGGTTGTTCCTTTGGCCAAGACGTTTGCGAAAGGCAATATATCATTGAATTCGCCATCGCTTATAGTGCCGATAACAAACCCAGTTTGGGCACACATTGTAACGGTTCCCAAAACAAATAGCAATAAAAAGTTAAAGAATAGATTTTTCATAAGGTGTTCGCTAATTGAAAAAGTCGGAAAATTATAAAAAGCCCGTTGTTATGATAAACAACGGGCTTTAACATATTGTTAAGCTTTGTATTGATCCACAATTAGAATCCGAGTGCTATGCCTGCAATAGACCATCCAGCAAATTCAGCCGTATTCGCCCCTACTGTTGGCGTGGTAACTGCTGTGGCAAAATCACCAAAACCGGTAGTAGTTCCCGTGGTATCATCGAAAATATCACCTAAGGTAACTCCGTCTGCTAATTCTACCTCCCAGTTCATAAAGGTTAATGTACCATTGGTGAAATTATCGGCAACACCTTGGTTGTCCAATTCTACATCCGCACCGGCGGGAAAATCCTGAACCAAAATATTGTTGTTTGCCCCAGTAGCACCCGACCTAAAATCTCCAATTGCTCCGCCATCGGGATCACCCAATAAAGTAGCGTTTACAAGAGTATAACTTCCAGAGGCGGCACCTTCAGGGCCATCTATTTCAAGAGCATGATCGCTTGTTGGCCCTTGTTTCACCACAGCGTTATTAATGGTGCCCGAGTAGGCTTGGTCAATGTCAATAGCGTCATCACCTTGTGCCCATACTATAACGTTATCTGCATTCACTGTTCCTCCAAAAAATTCAACGCCATCATCCACATTTGCCACTACTTCAATGTGGCTTACCGTAGTACCAGCACCGACACCTCCAAACGTGATTCCGTTAATTTCATTTCCGGACCCAATATTGGTTCCTCCGTAGCGAACAGAAACATAAGTTATAGTTCCTGAATTATCCATTGGGTCAGAACCTCCATAAGCTCCATTAGGATCGTTTGCTGGTATACCCTCGATTTGAGCAACTCCGTCATCTATGGTCAATTCATCCGTGGCATCAACAGAAATTGGAGCGTTTCCAAGAACAATCAAACCTCCCCATAATCCCCTAAAGTTGATGTCAAGATTAGGGCTTTCAATTTGTCCAGGTTGAATATTATCTGCCGTAGACGTCATTATAATTGGAGCCGTAGCCGTACCATTGGCGTTTAATGTCGCTCCCCTAGCAATTAATAATGCAGTGGCATTCTCGCCCTGACCCGCATTACCTTTGATTATCGTTCCTGCTTCTATGGTTAGGGTAGCACCCGCCTCAACAGCTATACGGCCATTTAATTGGTAAATAAAGTCAGAATCCCATGTAGTGTCCGAAGTGATGTTGGAACTTACCACTATGATATCCCCTGGCTGAGGTCCTGTACCATTAGGCGTAGGGTCACATACATCTCCGACACCATCAGCATCAGCATCAGCTTGATCTGCGTTAGATTGGTTGGGACAGTTGTCAACACTATCTTCAATACCATCCCCGTCTGCATCTGCAATCATTGGCGGTGTTGGTCCGTCATCATCGTCACCATCACAGGCAACAAAAGTTAAAGCAGCAAAAACCGCTAGTAAAGAGAACATTTTTTTCATCATCTTATTAATTTACGTTATGCTTTGGCCGAAGCCGTTAAATAAATCAGTGCAAATAAAGCTAGACACTGTAAAGATCGTGTTAGCTACTTGTTAAGAGTTTATTTCAGCAGTGTTACAAAAAGGTTACCAGATTAAATCAATGTTAAGGACTTAGGTTCTTATGGTATTATCTTTATTTTTGGAATTATGCCAAATAACATAGCACTGTTATCCATGATAACCAATTGCCAGTGCCACTGATATGGCCAACCTTAAAAATAAAACCACAACTCCCATGAAAACAAAGGATATTAAGATACTATTGGTTGATGATGAGCCGGATATTCTTGAAATTGTAAGTTATAACCTTACCGCAGAGGGTTATGAGGTACATACCGCAAAAAATGGTGTGGAGGGTGTTGCAAAGGCAAAGAAAAAATTACCGCATTTGATCATCTTGGATGTGATGATGCCAGAAATGGATGGTATTGAAGCCTGTGAAATTATGCGCAGGACTCCTGGTCTGGAAAACAGCATCATCACTTTTTTAACCGCAAGGGGCGAGGACTACTCCCAGGTTGCTGGTTTTGATGCCGGTGCGGACGACTACATTACAAAGCCAATAAAACCCAAAGTATTGGTGAGTAAGGTAAAGGCCCTGTTGCGGAGGCTTAAAGAGGACAAGCAAGAATCTGAGGATATTGTCACCGTGGGAAATATTGTCATTAACCGCGAGGAGTACAAAATTGTGAACAATGGCAAGGAAATTATTTTGCCACGAAAGGAGTTTGAACTCTTGGCGTTGCTTACCTCCAAACCCAGCAAGGTGTTTAAGCGGGAGGTTATCTTGGATAAGGTGTGGGGCAATGAGGTGGTTGTTGGGGGTAGGACCATTGATGTGCATATCCGTAAATTAAGGGAAAAAATTGGGGACCACCATTTTAAGACCGTGAAGGGCGTTGGTTATAAGTTTGTATTGTAATGCCCAATAAATTAAAAAAATCCTATCGGTTTGCCATCCGATCTTCCGTTTATATCTGTGTATTTCAAGGCTTGCTACTAGGGGTGCTGCTCTATTTTTTTGACCGGTTTCAGTGGATAATCTTGATTGCTTTTGTTGCAGGTAGTTTTTTGCTCTCTTTTTTGATCATTCAATCCCGTGTGGAACGGTTTATCTACAAGCGTGTCAAAAAAATATATGATGAGGTTTCCCTGTTGGAATCCAGTTCATTTTCCTCCAAGCCAGTGACCACGGATATGAAAACCTTGACGGAGGAAATTGAAAAATTTGCCAAGGATAAAAAAGTGGAAATAGATACCCTTAAAATCAGGGAAGAGTATCGGAAAGATTTTTTAGGCAATGTTTCACATGAACTAAAGACTCCCCTATTTACCGTTCAAGGGTATATCCTAACCTTATTGGATGGTGCAATGAATGATAAAAACGTCAATGAAAAATATTTAAAGCGCGCTAACAAAGGGGTGGAACGGTTAATTTATATTGTAAAGGACCTGGACCTCATTACAAAACTGGAGGCGGGCGATCTTAATCTGGACAAAGAGGCTTTTGATATTATAGAATTGATCAAAAGCGTTTTTGAACTGTTGGAGATGAAAGCGGCCAAAAAAGAGATCACCCTTACTTTTGATATGGAGTATGCCAACCCCATCTATGTCATGGGCGATGCCGAGAAAATACAGCAGGTGTTGACCAACCTATTGGTCAATTCCATTAAATACGGCCATACCAACGGAACTACGGAGGTAAGCGTTGAGAACTTAATTAAAAACAAGGTCATCGTTAGGGTCACCGATAATGGGGGAGGCATACCCAAACAGCACATTCCTAGGCTTTTTGAGCGTTTTTATAGGGTGGACCAAAGCGGTAGCAGAAAAGAAGGTGGCTCCGGTCTTGGATTGTCCATTGTAAAACATATCATTGAAGCGCACGGTGAAAAGATTTATGTGGAAAGTGAAGTGGAGGTGGGTTCCGAGTTTTCCTTTACCTTGGAAAAGGTGGCGCAAAAAGCAGATGCCCCCAAAAAGGTGAAAATGTAGGACAGCGCCAAGTCATTTTCTGGATACCAGTATGGATGGCCGTGACAACAATTCGCATACCAGATTTATGTAGTTTTGCCAGAACCTTAAATTTTTCTTTTGGGAAGTAAGAACAAACTCAAGCGGTTTAAAGAAAACGAAACCTTTGCAAACGTGATACAGCCTACGCGGGAGGAGGTGATAAAAGGTTTTGGGCATCAGGGAAAATGGCACCAATTCTTTGGGAATGGTAACCCTATTGTTTTGGAACTGGGTTGTGGTAAAGGGGAATATACCGTTGGGCTGGCGCGGCGTTATCCCCATAAAAACTTTATTGGTATAGACATTAAGGGTGCCCGTTTCTGGAGGGGAGCAAAAACTGCATTGGAAGAAAAATTGGAAAATGTGGCCTTTGTTAGGACCCAAATAGAATTGGTGGATAACATTTTTGCGCAACAAGAGGTTTCGGAAATTTGGATTACGTTTCCAGACCCCCAGATTAAGTACAAACGCACAAAACACCGGATGACCAATGAGGCATTCCTGGAGAAGTACCGGCGCATCCTAAAAATGGACGGGATGGTGCATTTAAAAACCGATAGTGAGTTTATGCACGGATATACCTTGGGACTGCTTCATGGCAAGGGGCATCAAGTATTGTATGCCAACCATGACGTGTATACAAACGAAGGCAGCCCGGAAGAAGTACTGCAGATCCAAACGTTCTATGAAAAACAGTATCTTGAAAAGGGAAAAGCAATTACCTATATCCAATTTAGGATTACCAATAAATGACACACTTATCCATTCTTTTTCTCGCCACCTTTGGTGCGGCATTTTTGGCATCGGCACCCCCCGGACTGCTTAACGTAAATGCGGCCAAGACCAGTGTGGAGAAAGGGAGTTCCAACGGTATTATGTTTGGCCTGGGCGTGGCGGTCATGGTCATGGCACAAACCTACTTGGCCGTTAGGATTGCCAAATACTTGTCCAAAAATCCTGATGTGGTAGCGTGGCTCATGCAGATTGCCGTATTGGTTTTTGGGATTTTGGCCGTTTTTTTCTTTTTTAAGGCAAGAAAAACAACTGCCGGGAAACATGCTTTTAAAGCTGCCAAAAAACGCGGCAGCTTTACCAAGGGAATGGTGTTGGCGGCAATTAACCTATTGACCGTTCCTTACTATAGTGGATTAAATGGTCTTTTTAGTGCTCAGGGCATTATGAATTATGAGGTCATTGATGAAATTGTTTTTATTTTCTCCGCTGGTTCCGGTACTTTTTTGGTAATGTATCTGTATGCCATCTATTTTAACCGTAAAAGTTTTAAGAAAGGCAGGTTTGCCAAAAATTCAAATTATATCCTGAGTGCCCTAATGGTATTGTTGACGGTAATTACACTAGCTAGAATTTTTTATGCCTAACATGGAAGAACCCAGTTTTTTTGACAAAGTGTATGAAGTGGCCAAACAGATTCCCTATGGCAGGGTAACATCTTACGGCGCTATCGCTAAGTATCTTGGGGCCGCAAGGAGTGCAAGAATGGTAGGTTGGGCCATGAACAATTCACATAACAAGGATGTACCTGCCCATAGGGTAGTAAATAGGATTGGTGTCCTTACCGGGAAGCACCATTTTGCTGGAACTAACCTTATGCAGCAGCTTTTAGAGAACGAGGGTGTAAAGGTCGTGGACAATCAAATCCTGAATTTTAGCAAACATTTTTGGGACCCCAGTAAAGAATTGGATGGCTAAGGAGTTTCCTTAATCCGCCTTACCTCACCTAAAAAGAGCAGCATCAAACTATTATAAAGGTAGCGGTCTAGGCGGCTTGGGAACCACCGGGCTTTGCCTTTGTCCTTAGGTAAATTGCACAAAACACCGTATCAAACCCATTTATCCTACCATATTGAAATTCAATCCAAAGGATGGTAAATCTGGATGCTAGAGCGTATCTTTGTACATTAAATTAAGTAGTACAAATTTTGGGTTTGTCGCCTACTTTTTAGAGCGTAATAGAATATAATGAAGATAGCAAAGAAAGACATATTGACTGCCTTGGAGCATATCACCGTTCCTGGTGAGGGGCAGAACATGGTAGAAAGCGGAGCCGTTACCAATGTGCAGGTTTTTGGTGATGAGGTGGAGGTAGATGTGACCATTAAAAACCCAAGTCTTCAGGCGCGCAAGAAAACCGAGGTGGAAATCTTAAAAATCATCCACCAAGAAGTATACGCCAAGGCAAAGATTAAAGTAAACCTTAAAGTGGATGCTCCGGCAAAGCCCAAGGTAAACGAAATAAAGGGCAAGCCAATCCCCGGCATAAAGAACATTATTGCCGTTGCTTCTGGCAAGGGCGGTGTAGGGAAATCTACCGTGACCGCCAATTTGGCCGTAACACTTGCTAAAATGGGTTTTAACGTAGGCTTGTTGGATACGGATATTTACGGGCCATCCATGCCCATTATGTTTGATGTGGCTTTGGAAAGGCCACTATCCGTCACTATTGATGGTAAAAACAAAATGCGCCCTGTGGAAAACTATGGGGTAAAAATGCTTTCTATAGGCTTTTTTACGCAGCCTAACCAAGCGGTAATTTGGAGAGGGCCCATGGCGTCAAAAGCATTGAACCAAATGATTTTTGATGCCCATTGGGGAGAGTTGGACTTTCTGCTGTTAGATCTGCCCCCTGGAACGGGAGATATTCACCTGAGCATCATGCAGTCCCTACCGGTAACCGGGGCAGTTGTGGTATCCACACCACAGGAAATAGCCTTGGCGGATGCCCGCAAGGGTGTAGCCATGTTCCAACAAGAGGCCATCAATGTTCCGGTATTGGGAATAGTGGAGAATATGGCCTATTTCACTCCAGAAGAGTTACCCCAAAACAAATATCATATCTTTGGGAAGGATGGTGCAAAACATCTTGCAAAGGACTTGCAAGTCCCTTTCCTGGGAGAAGTGCCATTGGTGCAGAGCGTAAGGGAGGCTGGTGATGTAGGAAGGCCGGCAGCGTTACAGACGGGAACACCAATTGAGATGGCTTTTGAGGAAATTACCAAAAATACCGTCCAGCAGGTGGTGTTAAGAAACAAGGCCTTGCCCCCAACGGAGGCCATTAAAATTACGACGATGGCAGGCTGTTCTGCCGTTAAAAAGAAGTAGTCATGACAACAGAAGAAGTTAGACAAAACGTAGAAAAGGCTTTGGAGGAAATTAGACCATTTTTGCAAAGCGATGGTGGTGATATTTCCCTTATCTCAATAGACAACGATACCTCGGTAAAGGTTAGGTTAGAAGGCAACTGCATTGGTTGCAGTGTCAACCAAATGACGTTAAAGAGCGGAGTGGAAATGACCATAAAGAAGTACGTTCCACAAATTCAAGAGGTTATAAATCTAAGCTAACCCAAGACTGTTCGCCAAGGTCTTGGTGTACTGGTACAAAGTCCAAAAAAATTACATGATAAAGACAGATATTTTAATTATTGGTGCTGGTCCTACGGGACTTTTTGCCGTTTTTGAAGCTGGTCTACTAAAGTTAAAATGCCACTTAATAGATGCCTTGCCGCAGGCCGGTGGGCAATGTTCAGAGATATACCCCAAAAAGCCCATTTACGATATCCCTGGATTTCCAGAGGTATTGGCCGGGGATTTGGTAGACAATCTCATGGAACAGATCAAACCCTTCCAACCGGGTTTTACCTTGGGGGAACGGGCAGATAGTATAGAAAAATTGGAAGATGGCAGCTTTATCGTCACCACTAACAAAGGAACCAAACACCATGCCCCCATTGTTGCCATTGCCGGAGGTTTGGGCAGTTTTGAGCCCAGAAAACCGCAACTGGAAAACCTTGCCAAGTTTGAGGATAATGGTATCGCCTATATGATTCGCGATCCCGAGGTATACCGGAATAAAAAGGTGTTGATTGCAGGTGGTGGGGACTCAGCCTTGGATTGGTCCATTTTTTTGGCAGATGTTGCCTCGGAAGTCACTTTGGTGCATCGTAGGAACGAATTTAGGGGTGCTTTGGACTCTGTTGAAAAGGTACAAGAATTAAAGAATCTGGGTAAGATTAATTTGATTACCCCTGCAGAGGTAGTAGCGCTTAAAGGTGATGATAATTTACATTCGGTCACGGTTCAAAAAACCGACTCTAAAGCACATATTGAAGTAGTTGTGGATAATTTTATTCCACTTTTTGGCTTATCTCCAAAATTGGGGCCCATTGCGGATTGGGGTCTGGAAATAGAGAAGAATGCCATTAAGGTGGATAATACCTTGGATTACCAAACCAACGTTCCCGGCATATATGCCATTGGCGATGTAAATACCTATCCCGGGAAGTTAAAGTTGATTCTCTGTGGTTTTCATGAGGCTACCCTTATGTGCCAAAGTGCCTATCAACGTATTTATCCGGATAAAAAATATGTAATGAAATATACTACCGTTGGAGGTGTTACCGGTTTTGATGGAACCAAAAAAGAAGCACCAAAGGCAGTTGTAAAAGCGATTGAATGATAAAGTGCCAAGTTTAGTCTTTAAGGGTTTATGACGGATATTAAAATAAAAATTACAAACCGTGATGGGGTTCTTCACGAAGTAGATGCCCCAACAGACATGAACATGAACCTGATGGAAGTGGTGCGTTCCTATGAACTGGCCCCTGAGGGTACTATTGGTATTTGTGGGGGTATGGCCATGTGCGCATCTTGCCAATGCTATGTAAAATCCGAACACGAACTACCGGAAATGTCTGATGACGAAGAAGCTATGTTGGCCGAGGCCTTTAATGTGGAAGCCAATAGCCGTTTAGGCTGCCAAATCCATATGACACCCGAATTGGATGGTCTCGAAGTGGAATTGGCACCTGAGGAGGTGTAAACGGAACCTTCTTTCCATTCTTTTTTCTTGGTACCCAGTACACAATTTTCCTGCTTGCTCCTTGTCCCTGTTGGCACGGGAAATAGATAAAGAATATTCCATTAAATACAAGTATTAAGGTGTTCCGTTGTTGCAATTAAAAAAGAACTCCCAGTGCAACAGGGTTTTAGGGTTAAATAAAACGCAGAAAAATACAGTGATGCCCTAGACACCTACTAAGACTTTTTTTAGATATTGAAAAATCTCCTTTTTCTACAAATATTACTTATTTGTTGGATTGTACTGATAGTAATCTTTTGTCTAAATGAAAGCGGTTAATGACTTTAATCCCTTTTTAGATGCTTGATAAAAGGTAAACGGATATATTAAGGCTCAATTTAGCATCCATATTTTTGGTGATGGGAATACATAGAAGAATACTTGATGAGGATAAGCAAATGTTTTCAAAAGTAAAACTATTAAATAATAAAAGTTTAACTATTAATTGTGATGAAGTATCGCACCAATTTAGACCATCACGGCTATATTTGGACTTAATCTTAAATTCATGATATGACAAAGTATTTCACCTCCATTTTTGGATTGTTTATTCTAACCATACCGGTCATAGGACAACAATCTAAAAGTGATATCTTAGAAATTAACAGGAACCAAATTCTTGTGGAATCCGTCTTGACAAAAGAGGAGCAAGAAGCACTCACCCCTAATGAGGTGTTTGAAATGCTACGTGCAGGAAATGAGCGTTTTGTGCGCAGTGAACTTACTGCGAGGGATCATTCCGTACAGATTCGGGAAAGTGTAAGAGCGCAATATCCAAAAGCAATAGTGCTTTCTTGTGTTGATAGCCGAGTTCCGGTGGAAGATGTCTTTGATAAAGGTATTGGTGATATTTTTGTGGCTAGGGTAGCTGGGAACTTTGTCAATAATGACATTTTAGGCAGTATGGAATTTGCAACCAAGGTGGCAGGTGCCAAATTAATATTGGTAATGGGTCACGAAAACTGTGGTGCCATACATGCCGCTATTGATGATCTAAAAATGGGTTCTATAACCCGTATGCTTAAAAATATTAGGCCTGCTGTAGCTATGTCTACCCTAACAGAAGGCCCAAGGAATTCTAGCAATAGGCTTTTTGTTCACGAGGTTAGTGAAAACAACGTGCGCGTTGCGCTTAAAAAAATCACAAAGGACAGCCCTATCATAAAAGAAATGTTGGATGAAGGGAAAATCGATATTAAAGGAGCTGTATACGATATGGACACTGGAGTTGTAAACTTTTTATAACTACCTTAGGGTATCAAATGGCCTTTCCTTATGGATGGGCCTTTTAGTTGTTTTTGGTTATTGAAATCAAAATTCACAACAAACTCTACCTAAAAATTAAAAGCGATAATAGTTCAATACAGACTCTATTCACTATTATAATTTAGTGGTACGTTGGCTGAACGCTCTTTCTTTAAGGTACCTGCCATCAAATCCTCGCCTGATACGTAAATAAATTGTAATACCTTCCCTCTTTGGAAATCAACTCGTCATGGGTGCCTTGTTCTGCTATTCTTCCATTTTCAATCACTAAAATCTGATTGGCTTTTCTTATGGTGCTTAAGCGGTGCGCTATGACAAAAGTGGTCCTTCCTTTGGTCAATTCTGCCAAGCTTTTTTGGATGAGTGCCTCACTTTCTGTGTCTAGATTGGAGGTGGCCTCATCTAAAATCAAAATTTTTGGATTGGCCAAAACGGCCCGTGCAATGGCCAGTCGCTGCCGTTGTCCGCCAGAAAGCTTTACGCCCCGTTCCCCGATTACGGTATCCAGTCCAGCTTCAAACCGATCGGTAAATTCGTCAACGTAAGCCGCTTTAACTGCCGCTTGTAATTCTTCTGGCGTGGCATTGGGTCTGGGAAAGAGAATGTTTTCCCTAATGGTTCCTTCAAATAAAAAATCGTCCTGTAAAACCACCCCTAAATATTGCCTAAAACTGGTGAGATCCACTTTGGATAGGTCGTGCCCATCAATGGTTATGCTGCCAGATTCTGGATTCAAGAAACTTGCGGCCAGGCCGGCAATGGTAGATTTTCCCGAGCCAGAGCTTCCAACAAGGGCGATGACTTCCCCAGATTTGGCCTCAAAGCTAATATTGTGCAACACTTCCTTGTCCTCTTCGTAAGCAAAAGACACCTCTTTAAAGACCACATCTCCTTTTAGATTGGATAGTTGAATGGTGCGGTCTTTTTCATCGGCTTCCGTGACCTGGTTCATGAGTTCTTCCGTTCGGTCCAAGCCAGCCAATGCCTCGGTGAGTTGGCTGCCAATATTGCTCATTTGAACAATTGGGGCAATCATAAGCCCCAAGATTACCGTAAATTCAATAAACTGCCCAATGGTAAGTTCGTCTTGTATGATTTTATAGCCTCCAAGTCCCATGACACCAGTGGTGGCAATTCCAATTAAAAAGGTGGCAGAACTGGTCATTGCCGCCGTGGCAATAAGGCTCTTTTTTACGTTTTCAAATAGCTTGGTCACCCCAACTTCAAAGATTTTGTTTTCTTGTGCCTCTGCATTAAAGCCTTTTATGACACGGACACCGCCCAAAGTTTCCGTTAGCCTGCCCGTAACCTCCGCATTTATCTTTCCACGGTTTCTAAAAATGGGGCGTATAATTTTAAAGGCTTTTAATGCGATGAACCCAAAGATTGCCAGAGGCAACAAGGTAAATAGCGTCATGCTAACGCTTATCCTAAGTAATAGTACCAGTGCTACAATGGCCGTTACGCTGCCACCTACCAACTGTACCAAGCCCGTACCTATTAAATTCCTAACGCCTTCCACATCGCTCATAATACGGGAAACCAACGCTCCGGATTTGGTATTGTCAAAAAACCGTATCGGTAGTGAAAGCACTTGTTTTTGTACCTGCGCCCTTAGTTCAGAGATAAGAAATTGCGCCTGTACGCTTAAAATATACGTCAATAAAAAAGAGGTGGCCGCTTGTATGGTGATGGCGATCATAATGGCACCCACCAATGTTTTTAGTAAATCTACATCCTTGTTGGCAAAAGCATCATCAATTACATACTTGGTGGCTATGGGCGTAACAAAACTGGCGGCCTTGCTTATCACAATCAATATAAGGCCTATAAAGACCAGATTTCTTCTGGGCCAGATAATGGTCTTAAATGCTTTTAGGATGCTTACTTTTTTTTCTGCCATAGGAATCAAAAACAGTTTGCAAGTTACTGCAAAATGGAAGAGGATGGGTTGTGCCCATTCTGGTTTTAAGTATTTATCTTTAAGCTGATGAATTTTTAAACCACCTAAATGAGAACAGTCCTATTTGCTTTGGCCATTTTACTTCTTTCTTGCAAAGAACAACCACAAACGGAGATAGAAAATTGGGAGGCCCGTGCTGCTAATGTTGAAATTATCAGGGATGATTTCGGGGTGCCGCACATTTACGGAAAAACGGATGCTGATGCCGTTTTTGGGCTGCTGTACGCCCAATGCGAAGATGATTTTAACCGAGTGGAACAAAATTATATTTGGGCCACCGGCCGCTTGGCAGAGGTGGAAGGAGAGGATGCGTTGTACAGTGACCTTAGGGCAAAACTTTTTATGACCAAAGAAGAGGCCAAGGCCAACTACGAGAAAAGTCCGGAATGGTTGAAAAAATTATGTGACGCCTTTGCGGACGGAATCAACTATTATCTACATACCCATCCCGAGGTGCAGCCCAAGTTGCTTACTCGATTTGAACCTTGGATGCCCATGTACTTTAGTGAGGGAAGTATTGGAGGTGACATAGAGCGAATTTCTACCCGAAAAATCAAGGCCTTTTATGAAGGCGGAATGGAGCTGCCTAAAATGGAGCTGTTGCAAATGGAGAAAGAAAAGGAAATGGCAGAACCACAGGGGTCCAACGGGATTGCCATCGCTGGGGATTTAACACAGTCTGGGAATGCCATGCTGTTGATCAATCCGCATACCTCTTTTTACTTTAGGGGAGAGGTTCATGTGGTTTCAGAAGAAGGGTTAAACGCTTATGGCGCGGTGACTTGGGGGCAGTTTTTTGTATACCAAGGCTTTAATGAAAAAACAGGTTGGATGCATACTTCTACCTATACCGATGTGATGGACGAGTTTAAGGAAACCATGGTCAAGAACAACGGAAAATTGTTTTACCAATATGGCGAGGAATTACGACCGGTGGATTCTACCTCGGTCAGTTTACGATATAAGGATGGTTCTGAAATAAAAGAAAAACGCTTTCCCATGTACCGCACCCACCATGGTCCCATTACCCATGCGGTAGATGGCCAATGGACGGCATCTGCCATGATGTGGGAACCAGTGAAAGCCCTGGAACAATCCTATATAAGAACCAAACAAGATGGGTACGATGGGTTCCGAAAAATGATGGATATCAGAACCAATTCCTCCAACAATACGGTCTATGCGGATGCCGATGGCAACATTGCCTATTTCCATGGGAATTTTGTTCCGAAACGGGATACTATTTTTGATTATACCCGGCCTGTGGAAGGTAGTAATCCAAAAACTGATTGGCAGGGCCTGCATACGGTGGATGAAAATATCTTGGTTAAAAACCCACAGAATGGATGGATTCAGAATTGTAACTCCACCCCATATACGGCCGCTTTGGAATACAGTCCCAAACGAGGGGATTATCCAAGATACATGTCTCGTGATGAAGAGAATTTTAGGGGCGTGCATGCCATTGAACTGCTGACTGATAAAGATGGCTATACCTTGGACAGCCTAATTCAGTTGGCGCATGATCCTTATTTACCGGCATTTGAGGTATTGATACCGGACTTAGTAAAAACGTATGATGAAAATGTCAAGAGTGAAGAGAAACTTAGACGGCCTATAGAAATAATGAGAAATTGGGATTTTAGGACATCAAAAGAATCAATTCCTATGACATTAGCTCATTATTACGGCACATTGGTTTATCAGAGAATGAATAGGCCCAAAGGATTATCGTCAATGGAATTGCTCAACTATTGGGTAAAAAATGGTGATTACGTAGGAAAGTTACAATTGTTCTCAGAAGTCATTGATGTTTTGGAAGCTGACTTTGGCACTTGGGAAATGCCTTGGGGTGAGGTGAACCGGTACCAACGTTTAAACGGTGATATCCGCCAAAATTTTGACGATGCCCAACCCAGTATTCCCATTGGGTTCGCTTCTGGCCGTTGGGGCGCTTTGGCCGCTTACGGAGCAAGATATACTTCTGAAGGTGCTAAAAAATTATATGGTACCCGTGGAAATAGTTTTGTGGCCGCTGTGGAATTTGGTGATAGGGTAAAAGCAAAGACTATTTTGGCCGGCGGACAAAGCGGAGACCCAAACTCACCTCATTTTGATGACCAAATACAGCGATATGCCAACGTGGAATGGAAAGACGCCGCCTACTACCGTGAAGATGTGCTGAAAAGGGCCAAGGCAACGTATCGTCCAGGAGCGCGGTGAGTAAGAAGGAACGAGTATTGAGAGCCAAGAGTTAGGAATCAAGAGTCAAGAAAAAAAACTGGTTGGGTATGTTGAAATTGGAAATGTGAAGTGCGATAGGTTTTCAGCGTATTGCGAAAGGCGTGTAGCCATATCAACCAAGAATCAAGAACTAAGAATCAAGAATCAAGATTGGTTGGGTATGTTGAAATTGGAAATGTGATAAGCGTAAAGCGTAAGGCATATAGCGAACGGCTTAAAGCCACATTGAACTTGAAACTGAATCTTGCGCTTGAACCTAAATCGTTTACCCCCTAGTTCTGCTCCTCCTCTTCGCCCTTGGTCATATCTGGCTGTTTCACTACAACAATGCTGGCCATGGAGCCCGTAGAGAGGTTCCAACGGTAATTATGAATTACCTTTCCGGAATCATCCGTAACCATTACTTGGGCGGTATTAGGACCAGAGGAACCTTGGTTCAAGGCTTCAAATTCAATTTTGTTGAAGCCCTCGTTCAAATCCACATTAACCCCTTTAAAGTTGGCAGAGAGCAGAAGGTTATGTTCAACCACATTCCCATTAACGTAAATCTTGACCCGGTCGCCATCTACATATTCATGGTCGCGCGCCACTACGCCGATGAAGGTGGAAGAAGTTTTAAAGTCGCCTAGATATTGGTCTCCATAATATTGGTTGGCTCCCCGTTTCTCTCTTTGCCCCACTTTTGGGTCAATCTTCATTCCCGTGCCTGCTTGGACCAATTTACGATCGTCCAACATTTTTATTTTTCGTTCTTTATCTATGAGTTTGTCGTCCAGCACGGAAGGCATCTTAAGTCTAGTGCCCTTGTCACTGGTTTTTACGTCCAAAGTATTGTTTTCTGCTTTGATCTCCAATGGTTTGGTCGTTGGCAAATCTCCTTGACCCATGACCAGATAAGGCAATAGCAGCAAGCTAAATAAGAGAAAACACCGGTTCATAGGGTAAACATACTTCAATTCTTTAAGAAAGGTAGCAAATACCCTGCCATGGAGCTGGTAAAGGGCTGTTAAATTCGTTAAATTGATAAAAATTTGATGGGATGGATAAAAGACGGTTTTTAAAAAATTTGGGCAACGCCACATTGGCCTCCACGCTCTTGCCCTTTGAACTTGGGGCAACCTTAACCACATCCGCTAGACCATATCCACAGATGGAGGACGAGGGTTTCTGGAAGCGGATACGGGAGGATTATGTTTTGAAGCCAGCGTATATCAATTTGGAAAATGGGTATTATAACATGATTCCCAGTCCCATCATGAACGCTTATTTGGAACACATCAAAAATGTGAACTATGAAGCTTCTTATTATATGCGTACTGTTCAGTTTAAAAACAAGGCCAAAGTAGCTTCCAGACTGGCGGATGTAGTGAACTGCCAGGCAGACCAATTGATTATTACCCGCAATGCCACAGAATCCCTGAATATGATTATTGGGGGCTATCCTTGGAAAAAAGGGGACGAAGCCATTTTTGCAAAACAGGATTACGGTGCTATGCGCCTGCATTTTTATCAAATGCGCAAGCGGTATGGGGTGGTTTGCAAAGAGGTATCCATACCCAATCACCCAAAGTCCGATGAGGAGATTGTGGCATTGTACGAGGAGCAAATCAATAAAAAGACTAAGATGATCATGGTCTGCGATATGGTCAATATCACGGGGCAAATCCTTCCTATAAAGAAAATTTGTAAAATGGCGCACAGCCATGGGGTAGAGGTTTTGGTAGATGGCGCCCATTGCGTAGGACATGTCCAGGTGGATATAGAAGCATTACAATGCGATTATTATGCCTCAAGCCTTCATAAATGGCTTAGTGTGCCGCTTGGTGCAGGCATGCTGTACGTTGCCAAAAAGCATATTCCAAAAATATGGCCGCTTTTTGCCGAAGATGAAATGGATGCCCAAAACATCCGTAGGTTAAACCATACAGGCACCCATCCCGTGCATACAGATTTGGCCATTAACGACGCCATCGATTATTTACACATGGTGGGCTTGGAACGAAAAGAAAAGCGGTTAAGGTATTTACAGCGGTACTGGAGTGAGCAAGTTCGCCATATGGATAAAGTAGTGGTCCATACCCCAAAAGAGGAACACCGTAGTTGCGCCATTGCCAATGTGGGCCTCACCCATATGGCCCCAGCCAAAATGGCTAAGATGCTTTTGGAAGAATTCAAGATATGGACGGTGGCCATTGATTATGAAAATGTAAAGGGATGCCGCATTACGCCAAATATTTATACCACTACCGATGAGTTGGATGTATTGGTGGACGCCATCAGCCAATTGGCAAAAAGAACGTAGGAATATCGATTCAATGGTTTCAAATCCGTTAAGCTTTACCACAGTACTTGTCAGACGGGCCTTACAGCGTTGTTGGACTTGAGATGGGGGTGCTATCAAAGTTAAGCTACGGTAAATTAACAGTTTTAGGTTGAGGTCACGAACAAAAATTGACGTTTATTAGTAAGGCTAAAGGGTTTAATGCCATGATGCTTGCCCCGAGATAGTCTTGTTGGTCAACAATATGGCGGCTTAAAACGAGTGTTATGTCAAATATTGCCTAAAACAAATTACATGAAAATTAATAGTCTACTTTTTTTAGCCATGGGATTCCTGGTTAATACCATGTTTGCCCAAGACAGTACCAACAACAAACTCGTCATTGAAAAAGGAACTTGGAACCTCACAGGCAGCATAGGTTTTGTCAGGAATAATAGTGAGGCAACTGAACTGGATTTTCTTGCCACGAACAGCAGTACATCTTTTAATTTTCAGCCCTCCTTTGGATACTTTTTTAAAAATGATTTTATGGGAGGATTGGGTTTGGGTTTTGTTCACCAACAAAGTAAAAGGGATACTCAAATTGAATCCCAACCGGTGCCTAGAAGGGAGTTTAAAACTAATGTTTTTATACTGAATCCATTTGTGCGAAAGTATTACGGTATTGGAGACCATTTTGCCCTTTATCTTCAGGGACAGGGAACCTTCTCCACATCTACCACAGCCTCACAAATAGAAGGTGACCCTGCCTCCATGGATGAAGCTAACAGCACTAGTTTTAGTTTAGGGTTGGTACCTGGGTTAACCTTTTTTGTATCCAAAAATTTTGCACTTGAAGCTAATATAGCGGCCCTTAGTTACCGTTGGGGCAAGTTTGATCGCGATGGTGCTATAAGTGAGGATAACGATACTTCCAATACGTTCAATTTTGATTTTAGCCCTTCCAATATTTCGTTGAGCTTGGCTTACTATTTCTAACTTTTGGATGAGGATGATATCAAAAACCAGATAACTAGCCAGAAATATAATCCCTTAAGTTTTCAGGCCCTTCCAGCAACACCCTAACGATCTGTAAGGTGCCATCAATCTTGGTGTCAATATGCCATTTGATGAGTGAAATATGACCATTTTCAATTTCTATGCCCGTAATACTTCTGGGGTGTACACAGCTCCCATCATTAAAAAAAGGTATCTGTCCGGGCTCTGGAAATCTGGGTCTGTGCGTATGCCCGGCTATGGTGATGCGCAGCTTGTTCCTAACGATCCAGCGTTTAATCCGTCTTTCAATCCGTATGAGTTCCTTATAATTCTTGGCCGGGCTTGTAGGGTCTGCAATGCCAACAACCTGCAGAGGCTTCCATAGGATGCGCACCAGAAAACGACCAACGCGCCAGAACTTATAGTTCCACCAATCGGCTTGGTGCCCATGGGTTAGAAAGAGTTCTTGATCGGTCTCTTTGTGTTTGAGCACTAGGGCTTCATGATATGCCAAGCCTTCAAAAAGTGCTTTGTCCTCTCCGTCTATGGGTTCAAAATAGCTAGAGAGATGCTTGTCCACATAGGCTTTATCTCGGTAGACCATGTCATGGTTGCCCCAGACCATATGCAAACGGTTGGTCAAATGAAACTTTCGCAACAGCTGAAACACATTTTTATGGGCCTCAAAGATGTACTCAAACTTCAGGTTTTCCCATAGCTCATCGCCATCGCCCAGTTCGCAATACTCAAAACCCATCCTAAAATAATGGTTCAGGGCATGAAAATAAATATTACGGTTATTGGCAAAATCATCCGCAAAGCTGTTGTCTCCCCGGTGGCAATCACTGAACAAAATGAATTTTGAGCTATCATCAAACGGAATGATTTTAGCATTTTGGTACGCGCGGTCCAGACGGGAAAACGATGACATGTGTTAAATTTAAATAAAGATGCTAAAAAAGCCAGTATTAGCCATAAGATTGGCTTAATAAAAGCCTTGGTCCCAATTTTGTAACTTTGTTTGGATGTTATCGACTAAAAAGGTATGCTAAACATAGAGCCGGGTGATTCCCCGTTAATTCAGAAAGTAAGCTTTAACAAGCTTTTAAGCCATTACGACCGGCAGCTGCAAAGTGGTGATGCCTTTTTGGCTGAGCGCGCCCGTTTTATTTTAGATACTGCGGCCCCATACCCAGAGTTGCGTGACGGTTTTGATGATCTTACGATCCTGGACAAACTAAAAGAGGTCATCAATATTATTTTGGCGGATGTTTTTGCACCAGTGCTGACCCAAAACGAAATTAAAGCTGCATCCATACCGTACGCCAACGTAATTTTTAACTCATCCACTAGGTTTCAGCGCATTTTAGAAGCTGCTGGTGATGGTTTTGAGCTAGAAATGCGCAACATGCCGGAGGATTTGTTTTACATTATGCAGAGTACCGTAATTCTAGGGTTTTATTACGGGTTTATGTTGGATTTTAAGCGCCCGTTATTTTACGATATCCCGGATGCCAAAGGAGTAATGCGCCACTACCGTATTTTGTACAACGCAGATTTTATAGAACTGATTCCAACGGAAAAAGCAAAAGAAATCACTCAGGCCGATGTGGACGAACTTTTGGAAAATTTTGACAATCTTGACCTCTGGAAGGAGAAGATTCCACCACAAAGTTTTGTATCCAAAGGCTTTGTGATATCAAATATGTTCGATGTCACCGCCGAACATTCCATATCGGAAATCAAGTCTACGTTGATTGGTAGCAATAAGCGCGGCAGCAAGGACTTTATGGATAACTTTCAGGATACGTTCCGCTCACTGTTCAATTTAAAAAATATTTCTGTTGGCTTCGCCGGCTATGACCCAAACACCAATCGTTTTTTAAAAATACATGGCAAGGGCATCAAAAGCTTTATTCTTAATGATACGGAGAACGCATCTTGTGATGCTATGCTCTGCGATCATTCTTACCATAAGTTATTGGAAGAAAGCCACTATATCGCCATCTCCAACGTGCCAAAATATTTTGAAAAATCAGAAGGAGGCCAACCTTATAAAAATTTGCATGAACAGGGGATAAAAAGCGCCATCTTAGCCCCAATTGCCGATGAGGGGAATCTGCTGGGCGTTTTAGAACTGGTATCCAGTGAAATCAATGAACTTAATAGCATCAACGCCAATAAACTGGTAGATGTAATGCCCTATATTGTTTCTGCGGTACTCAGGTCCATTGAGGAAGAACAGAATTTAATAGATGCCATTATCCAGAATGAATGTACCACGGTACATTCATCTGTCTATTGGAAGTTTCAAGAAGAGGCCAAGCATTTTATGACGCTGGAATTAGCAGGCAAAAAGCCTTCTTTTAATGAAATTGTGTTTAAGGACGTTTATCCGTTATATGGCCAAGTAGACATTAAAGACTCTTCCAAACAGCGGAATATTGCCATACAGCGAGATTTAATGATTCAGCTTTCCGAAATCAGCCAAGTTTTGAACGCGGCCAACCAAGGACTTAAACTTCCCGTTTACGAAGAGTTGATCTTTAGGGTCAATAACCATTTAGAAGAGATTAAGGATACCTTGTACACCAATAGTGAACAAACCATTTTCGACTTTGTTCAAGAAGAAATCAATCCAGTGTTCCACCATTTAAAAAGGGAGGACAAAGGACTAAAGGAATTGATTGAAAAGTATCAGGCCAAAGTGGATAAAAGCACGGAGTCCTATTACGATCATCGCAAAAATTATGATGAAAGTGTCATGAACATCAATATGACATTGGCCGCGCTTTTGGATAAAAAGCAGGCCCATGCGCAAGAAATGTTCCCACATTACTTTGAGCGTTACAAAACTGATGGTATTGAGCATAATATGTACATAGGGAGCGCCATTGCCCATGACCGGGAGTTTAATCAACTATATCTCAACAACCTGCGGTTATGGCAATTACAGGTGATGGTAGAGATGGAAAATGCCCATTACCATTTAAAGCCCAATTTATCCGTACCCTTGGATGTGGCCTCCTTGCTATTGGTCTATAGCACGCCCTTGGCCATCCGGTTTAGAATGGACGAAAAAAAGTTTGATGTTGACGGTACCTATAATGCCCGCTATGAAGTGATCAAAAAACGGATCGATAAATCCTTTATCAAGGGAACCAATGAACGGTTGACGCAAAAGGGGAAACTATCCATTGTCTACTCCCAAAAAAAGGATGAAAAAGAATACTTGCGTTTTGTCAAGTTTTTAAAATCCAAAGGCTACTTTACCAATAAAATTGAAATAGTAGAGTTAGAGGGGCTCCAAGGGGTAACCGGTCTTAAGGCCATCCGGGCAGAGATACTCTACAAGACCGATGAAGAGTCAAAAAAGACCTACACTTATGATGATTTAATGGAAGAGTTAAAGGCTTAGCCCACTTGGTTAAGCTTGGCCTTGGCCACTTCTTCTAGGTGAAAAGATATTCCAAAGGCAAGAACAGAAATGATGATGCCGATGATAAAAATGGTGTACGTCCATCGTAAGATGTTGTATTTCCTGTTTAAGACCAATCCCAAAAAATAAAGGTCCTTGGTCAATGAGGAATAGATATAATCCTTGTCTTTTACCAATTCTTGAATGGCCCATTCATACTCTTTTAAACTCATTTGATGAAAGTTGCCAAAAAATAACAGGTTCACTTTTTGTTGGGCAACATCTGCCTTGGTAAACTTTCCGCTGGTCACGTTTGGCCTGGTGGCAAGCACGGCCAAAATCATGGATATCACACTAAAGATCACAAAAATAGCCGTAGGGTAAATGAGGTATGAATTAGAGGGGTTATCTAATTTTGGCAATAGATTGGACAATGCCACGGAGATGATAATGGCATTGACAGATAAAAGAATGTTAGCCTTGGTGTCTGCAATATCGCTCAGCGTAATGTGGTTTTTTAGGGTTACCCTAAACAAGGTCTGTATACCCCGATCTGGACTTTCACTTTTATATTTTGCCTTTAAAGCCTCCTTCTTGGCAATATCTTTTTCAACCTTCTTCTCTTTTAGCAGTTTTTTAAGGTTTTTTTCTTTGGCATCGGTCCAATTGGCCAAGGCATGATCGGTATAATATTGATGCTCATTCCTGAACATTTTGATATTGGTGTCCCGCCATTCTTTTGGCGTATAATTGGCAATGCCCAGAAGGGCCAGTTCCTCCCTAAGATATTCACTGGTTTCCCAATAGCTGTTTTGGGCAAAGTGGGAGGCATCGGCATCACGGATAATTTTTTCGGGCAGCGTTTTGGGCTCATGGTACCTTTTGGTCGCCATGATGAGGTCATTTACGGCCTTGACCCCATCCTCATTATAGCCTTCGTTCGCAAGAAATTCCCTCGCTATGGCGCAACTCTGCGCTTCATGGTCATTAACGCCTTTGGTGTACCCTGTATCGTGGAGCCATGCTGCCAGTAGTATTCTTTCTTTTTCGGTGTCCCCCACTGTGGAATGCGAAAGCAGTTCTTGGGTACTTTTTACAACACGTTGGGTATGCCTTAGATTATGGTATAAAAAATTGGGATCCAGTTCTTTTTTCAATAATCCGGAAACAAAATCTTTAGCTTTTTGAACAATGTCTGGCATAGTTGTATATTGATGCATCCCAAAATACAAATTTTGAACGGAAGCCTAACCGCAATGATACGATTTTACATCCCTGTTCTGTTGATGACATTCCTGGTGGGCTGTGCCACCTATCAACCTAAATATGCAGAGCCTTTTAATGCCAAAACCATTGAAATTGACGCCAAAGTTTCCCATACTTTTTATTTGATAGGTGATGCAGGTAAATCACCCATGGGCGATTTGAATCCTGCTTTAAAAGCTTTTAAGGCCCGTTTAACAAAAGCGGATGAAAACAGTACGGCAATCTTTTTAGGGGACAATATTTATCCCGCAGGACTGCCCGATAAAAAAGACTCCACCAAGGCCTATCTGGCCGCTAAAAACCATTTGGATGCCCAATTAAAAACCTTGGGCGATTTTAAGGGGAAACCAGTTTTTATTCCCGGTAACCACGATTGGTACAATAATGGGCTTGTTGGCTTAAAAAGACAGGAAAAATATATTGAAGACGCCTTGGACAGCAAAGAGGTTTTTTTCCCGGAAGATGGCTGTCCTATTGAGACCATTGAGATTAGTGATGATATTATCGTGGTCGCTTTGGACACGGAATGGTATATGGTTAATTGGGACAGGCACCCTACCATAAATGATGATTGTGAAATAAAAGACAGGCACAAGTTCTTTGAGGAGTTGGAGGGCATCATCAAAAAAAATGCATCCAAGACCATCCTTTTGGCCTTGCACCACCCCATGTTCACCTACGGCCCCCATGGTGGTCAGTTTTCGGCAAAACAGCATCTGTATCCGTCTAGCGCTAAAATCCCATTGCCCGGATTGGCATCATTAGCCAATCTGTTAAGAAAAACTTCTGGAGCAACCTTTGAAGACCAGTCCAATAAAATGTACAATGAGCTTAAGCAGCGCCTGGTTACCTTGGCACAATATGCTGATAAGGTCATCTTTGCGTCTGGCCATGAGCATACCCTGCAGTACATTGTTGAAGAGAACATACCGCAGATTGTCAGTGGGGCAGGGGCAAAAAAAGGGGTAACGAGATTATTGAACGGCAGTCAGTTTTCATCTGGTCAAATGGGTTATGCCGTACTCACGGTTTATAAAGATGGTGGGTCAAAAGTGGATTTTTTCAGTGTAGAGGATAAAGAGCGGTTAACCTATAGCACAGCGGTTTTTCTTCCGGATAAGGATGCTGTAGAGTTTCCGGACAAGCAGGATTTTCCCTCCTTTGTTTCGGCATCTATTTATACGGATGATGAGGTGGCAAAAACGGGATTCTTTAAAAAAGTTTGGGGCCAGCGCTATAGAAAATACTATGCAACAAAGGTAAAAGCCCCCACAGTGGATTTAGACACCCTCTTTGGCGGTCTGCAACCGTTGAGAAAGGGAGGGGGGCACCAGTCAAAATCCCTAAGGTTGGTCCACCAAGATGGGCGTCAGTTTGTGATGCGGGCCCTGAAGAAGAGTGCGGAACTTTACTTACAGGCATTGGTATTTAAAAACGAGTACATTATTGGAGAGTTGGAGGGTACCTTGCCAGAAACTATTTTAAAGGATTTTTATACGGGTGCGCACCCCTATGCCCCTTTTGTCACCGGAACGCTTTCTGATGCCGTAGGGGTTTTCCATACCAACCCTAAGTTATACTACATTCCAAAGCAATCTGCCCTTGGCACTTTTAATGATGTGTTTGGGGATGAGCTTTATATGATTGAGGAGCATGTTTCTGACGGTCATGATATGGCCGGTTTTGGGTACACCAAAAAAATTGAGAGTACGGATGATCTTATGAAGAAGCTGCGGAAGGATGAGGAATACCAGGTTGATGCGGAGGCTTACGTAAAAGCACGACTTTTTGATATGCTCATTGGAGATTGGGACCGTCATGTTGATCAATGGCGTTGGGCACAGTTTAAAGAAAATGGAAAGAAGGTATTTAGGCCTATCCCCAGAGATCGGGACCAGACGTTTTCCATCATGGGCGATGGGGCATTGATGGGCCTCACCACCAGAACCATTGCAGGCCTAAAACTTTTTGAGGGGTTTAACGATGAAATCAGAAATGTTAGGGGTTTTAATTCCTCTCCCATGACCTATGCGCTAGACTTGGCCCTCCTGTCCCAAACCAAAAAGGCGCAGTGGATTGCCCAGGCCCAATATATCCAAGATAATTTAACCGAAACTGCCATTGACAAAGCCTTATTGGAATTTCCAAAAGAGGTACGTGATCAAACGGTAACCGATATTAAACGTAAGCTATTGGCCAGAAAAGCCAATTTGGTCCAAACGGCGAAAACCTATTACGATATCATCAATACCTATGGCATCATTACGGGAACGGACAAGGATGACCATTTTGTGATTTCTGGGGACGATAAGGGTAATGTACAGGTAAAAGCATATAGAATAAAAGAGGGTAAAAAGAAAGACCTCTTTTTTGATAAAACCTTTGATGCCGGGGTAACCAAGGAGATTTGGGTCTATGGGTTGGACGATGATGATGTCTTTGAGGCCACTCCCTTAAAAGGTGGGATTAAGGTTCGTTTAATCGGGGGGCAAAATAATGATGTATACAAAATTGATAAGAAGGCCGCATCCGTCCATGTCTATGATTTTAAGACCAAGAAAAATACCTATGATGAAGCCTTCGGTGGCCGAATTCACAAAACCAATGATTATGATACCAACACGTATCAATTTCTAAAAGTAAAAGCCAGTACCAATCAGCTATTGCCATCCATTGGGGTTAACCCGGACGACGGCTTGCGAATAGGTTTCAGTAATACCTATACCTTTAACGGTTTTAGACAAAATCCATTTACCCAGCAGCACACGGTCAACGCGGCCTACTATTTTGCCACCAACGGATTTGATTTGGGTTATAAGGGGGAGTTTGCGCATGTTTTTGAAGGGGTAAACCTAGAACTTTCTGCAAAACTGACCAGTCCCAACTTTGCCATTAACTTTTTTGGCTTTGGCAATGATACAGCAAATACGGACGACCAAAACCCCTTGGCGCTAGATTTTAACCGGGTAAGGATAGAGACCATTGCATTTGCGCCTTCCTTGGTTTGGCGCGGACATTTAGGCTCAGAGGTCCGCTTGGGGGCGAGTTATGAAAATTATGACGTAGAAGAAACCGCCGATCGTTTTATTGAGGGCTTCTTTACCCGTCAGGCCAGGGATACCCAGCAAGATTTTTTTGGAGTACATGCTTCTTATCAGTACAGTAACACGGATAATGCCGCTTACCCTACCATGGGGATGGCCTTTCGTCTGGAAGCGGGCTACCGCACCAATTTAAGGGAGACGGACCGTTCTTTCGCATTTTTGGTTCCCAGCCTTTCCATTGACCATCGTTTAACAGCCAATGGTAGATTGGTACTGGCCACCAAGTTAAAGGGACACATGAATTTTGGTGATGGTTTTGAATTTTATCAGGCGGCCAGTTTAGGCGCAAACAATGGGCTAAGAGGTTTTAGATTTCAAAGGTTTACCGGTAAATCGGCCTTCTTTCAAAATACCGATTTACGCTGGAGTTTTCGTAAGCAAAAAACAGGGATTTTACCAGTGACACCCGGTGTTTTTACTGGTTTTGACTACGGCCGGGTGTGGTTGCCCAACGAAGATTCCAACACTTGGCACAATTCCTATGGTGGTGGCTTCTTTGTCAGTGGAGCGGACCTCATTTCTGCAAATATTGGCTTGTTCCAAAGTGCAGATGGACTTCGGTTTAATTTTGGGGTAGGATTTGGGTTTTGATGCCCATACTCTGGTAGGAGCTGTTCTAGCATTTTTAAACGCATCGGGCCTTAACATTTGTGGCCTTATTGCTGAAACCCGGATAATGAGTTAAATGACAGTTTGTACTACTATGAACCACGATACATTCGTCTAGCAAAACATACTTATGGTTAAAACGTATCACACTGTAAATTCAGAAAGGGAAAACCACCACTTTGTCATAGCCAAAATGGAGGCTATTTATGGAGAACGGCAGGGTAAACCAGATGAGCCGCACAGACATGATTATTTTACTGTTCTGGTGATACAAAAGGCAGCAGGGCTCCATAAAATAGATTTTAATACCTACGAACTGTCTGGACGCCAAGTGTATTTTGTGGCTCCAGGACAGGTGCACCAACTTATGGAAACCCAACCTTCTGTGGGATATGTGATGACGTTTTCCCATCAGTTTTTGGTTCAAAGTGCAATTCCACTATCATTTATAGACAGCCTAAATCTCTTTCAGAATTATGGGCAAAGTCCGCCATTAATCCCAACTGCTGCGGAGTTTCTTGCCATTTCCAATTTTGCTTACAAGATGTTTGAACTATCTTCTAGTGGGGCCGCTATGAAGTTCTTGTCCGTTGGGGCCTATCTAAAATTACTGCTTATAGAGTGCAATAATATTTGTGATATGAATCCTGTTGAACCAGGTGGTGATGTGTCAGGATATCATTTGATTAGGGCCTTTAAAACATCTGTTGACGATAATTTTAGAGCGGAACATTCCACCAAGTTTTATGCAGATGCACTCCATATTACGCCAGATCACTTAAATAGAACGGTAAAGTCTAAAATGGGTAAAACCGCAAAGGAGTACATTCAGGCGCGTATTGTCACAGAGGCAAAAAGGCTACTTTTTTTTACAGCGCAATCCACCAAGGAAATTGCCTATGAACTGGGTTTTAAGGAGCCCGCCAACTTTAGTGCCTTCTTTAAAAAACACACCCAACTACCGCCTACTGCATTTAAAAAAAGTGAAGCAAAGGCAATTAAATTAAGGTGACATCGGATTTTTATAAGCTTTCCCCATTTTTTTACATTCCAAAAACGATTAAGCTGCCGCACCTTTGTGTCCTAATTACTTGGTAAGGGCAGCTAAAACTTGCCATTATCCTTTTAGAGGTAAGGTAAACCTGTTAATAATTAAAATAAGAATTATGAATACCGTATTACATAAAGCTAACACAAGAGGAGATGCCAATCATGGTTGGTTACATTCCAAGCACACTTTTAGTTTTGCAAATTACCATGACCCAGAACGAATGAACTTTGGGGTCCTTAGGGTTTTAAATGACGATACCGTATCTGCAAATAGGGGTTTTGGAACGCATCCCCATAAGGATATGGAAATTATTTCCATTCCCTTGGAAGGAGATTTAAAACATATGGATAACATGGGTAATTCCACCATCATTAAATCGGGTGATATTCAGGTAATGAGTGCCGGTACGGGCATCATGCACTCAGAATACAACCATAATCCGGACAGGCCTGTGAAATTTCTACAGATTTGGGTAATACCCAATAAAAGGGATGTAGCACCCAGGTATGACCAGATTACTTTGGACGTTGCCGATCGGCATAATAAGTTGCAACAGGTAGTATCCCCAAATGCAGATGATGCTGGTGTATGGGTGCATCAGAACGCTTGGTTTCATATGACCAATTTAGATGAAGGGAAAGAGGTGGTATATAAGGTAAAAGACCCGGTAAACAATGGGGTATACGCCTTTGTGATAAAAGGAGCTGCGACAATCAATGGTGAAGCCCTCAAACAGCGGGACGGGCTAGGAATATGGAATGTTGATACTCTGGATATCAAGGGAGATAGCGATACGGAACTACTATTAATGGAGGTACCCATGACATTGTCCGCGTAATGCAAGCCAACCTAGGGGTTGTTGAGGTGATACTTATAGAGGTTCCGCCCCTTGGTTTTGGACTGCTCGTCCGCGATAAGTACCGTACGGTCATCCTTAAAACAAATGGACTCAATTTGGGTTTCGTGTTTTAGGTATGTTGTTTTAAAGGTGGACTTGGAAATGGAATCTAAGTTAAAATTTGTGGTGGTATAGAGATAACCATATCCGATGAGGGCAAGGGTGTTTCCGTCTGGGGATATGGCGGCTCCGGTTACGGAACAATGGTTTTGTTTGTTGCAAAGGTAGATATCACTTATGAATGTTGCCTCATAGTTTCCTTTTTCATCAGGGACACGATAGACTTTAGTGCGGCCTTGATATGGCCTTGAACGGTCTTTGGTGAAAATGTAAAGATGGTTGTTCCAATGCACAAATCCTTCCGCATCAAAGAATTGTTCTTCTTTTTTGGGTGGGAATTTGGTTTGTTGGGGATAGCGAAAGTAAATCTTTTCTGCCTCTATTTTAGCTCCAGGTTCCACTTCTGGGTTGGGTACTTTGTAAATGACCAAATCTTTCCTGTCATTATCGTTGTTGCCAAAATCGCCTATGTACACATTACCTCTTTGGTCCTTGGTCAAATCTTCCCAATCATTGTTCTTGGCATTTTTTACCTTTAGTTTTTTAATGGGCCTGCCGTTGGTCCCTACTTTATAGAGGTAGTCTTTGTTGCCATTATCTTCAATGACCCAAACACTATTGGGTTGTAGTTGGACCATCCCAGAAACTTCACTCAGCTGGTTTGGAAAGGTGTTTATGTGTTCTAAAATCCCATAATATGGTTGCTGTGCACAGGCCTGCAATAGGATAAGGAATGCAAATGGCCACCACCTAGTCATGCAATTCTTCTTTCAATGGAAGGTAGATTTCTGCTTTCCAGCTAATTTCATTCCCGCCGGTATTTGGGTTGTTATAGAAAATTTCCACTGGTTTGGGTTCAACTGCTATTCCTTGGCGTTTGGCATAGTCCATAAGCGCGTACCAAGCCCTGTCAGAGGTAATGTAATTGCCGTTGTATATGGCTTTTAAGGCCTTTTTGCCAAAGATGCGCTTGTATTGAATATCCGTGTTCATGGGTAAGCGATCAGAGCGGATAATGGGGTAGCAGAAGTTGTACTCCAGGCTATCCTTTTCTTGGTTCCATTGTGTGACCTCAATCATTGGTGGGCCATCAAAATCGGCTTGGTTTTGCAACAGGGTCTGGCTAATGTAGGAGGAATTTTTCATCATACCGCCCGCTTTTTGAAATTGGGTGGCCTTTATGGGAATATAGGCCACATATTTTGTGGGAATGTTTTCTTCCCCTACGATGGTTACCTTAAACTTATCAATATGCTCCTTGAGGTTTTCCATAAAGTCAAGCACGGTTCTTCTGGAACGTTTCTCAAAATCAGTATCCGAAAATGGTACTGTAAGTTTGTTCATAAAGCTGTGGTCAACATCCTTTATATTAACAACTACCCTAGAGGTAGAATCGGTTAACGGCTTTATCTTCCATTGATACCCGTGTACGGAATCTCCAAACGTAACTTGCTGGGATAGCCTGTACAATGAACCGTTTTGTCTTATGCTGTGTACGGTGTCCAAGGTTTGGTCCCAAAGCTTTAAACTTTGATTGATGGTGCCGGGAAAGGTGTTGGCCTCAAATCTAATGGTGTAGTCATATGATTTAATGAAAAAGTACCATATCAAGCCTATGGCAAGAAGTCCTATGAATCCACTCCCAATTTTTTTTAACATCGGCTAGTCGTTTTTTACAAGATCCTTGTTTGCTTTGGTTTTTAGGTTGGCCACCACAAAGGCACCAAGGTCTCGCCCTTGCTTTACGCCCACCTCTACGGCGGCCCTGTAATGGATACCTCCATACATTCTGCTGATTGCTGCCTCGTCCGCTGCCTTGTTAAAGGATTCAAAAGACCGAACAGGAAGGCCGTAAGGTACCTCGGTATCGTCGTCAAAGGCAAAATTATCACCAAAAATACTGGTAAGCGCCGTTGCCGCAGCGCCGGATACAACACTATGCCCGCTGGTATATTCTGGAAAAGGAGGTGTTTGTAGAACCGGTTGCCAGCTATCATCTATATGTTGGTTGATGAGGGTCTCTGGCCTAATGAGGTTGCTACGATATTTTTCGTCCCAACAACTAATAAATGCATCTGCTATGGCAATGGAGGTTTTGGTATAGGCGTGTACCGTTTCCATAACGTTGGCATTGGTTTTTTGTGCGGCAATCTTTGTGATGCCTATCCAATGGGCACCGGGAGTGATTTTTTTTGTGGCGAACATCAAATGGCCGCGGGTTACGGATACATAAGGATTACAGTCCCAAAACTTGGCGATGGCCACCTCTTCCGAATCGTCTCCTTTGGCCGTGATTTCGTTACTGATATCATAGACCTCTTTCAATTCTTTATAAAACTCCGATTCTGGCTCCATGGAAAATTCTGGGGGTGGAGTTGGTTTAAATTGATTGGAAGAATCTATCACAAAGGGTCTGATCTTGCTCCAGTGGGGCTCAATACCGCTCATGTACGCCGGCGGGGTGGGTTGCCAGCGAGAAGGATCATCGGAATCTATGGAAAACTTGGGCATGGTCCTGGTCTGTTTGTAATTGTCCTTGTTCATCCAGGAAGAAATATGTTGGGCAACAGAAAGGCCATAGGTCTTGGAGGCATCAAACTCTTTTTGGTTTTGCTTTTTCCAAATGGTGTACAGACTGTCCCGGTAAGCTTCTATGCGGTCTTCCGAAAATATCAGCTGTTTGCTTAAATCCATGTGGGCGATCAGCGCGGCCAATTCATAATTCACCGGTTCGTTTTCTGGAATCCTTGGGATTGGTGACAAACCTGTAAGACTATTAGAAATAGATTGGTACTCCACTGAATTTTGCGCCAAAATTTCGTAGGCTGCAATATTAGGATACGCGTAAATGCGACTGGCCACCGGAGGAGAAAAAATATCATGGATCATGATTTCGGTCACCCTATCAACAGAACGGTGAAAATCATCAGGATGTATGACTATGGGGGTTGTTTGTTTGGAACAACTAATAAAGCATGCCGTGGCTGTAAACAGCACTAAAAACCGTGATGTTAATTTCATTGCTACTTGGTATTAATCTTGTAAACTTGGGTTTTATCGTTATTAAAAACCGCTATAAGGTAAGGTTGGTGGTTTAGGGTGATCGTGGCCAAATGCCTAATGGATTTTTGCGTAAAATCCAAGCCTAGCATATTGCCTAAAATTACGTTTTTTTCGCTTTTAAGCAAAGCACCTGGAAAGGAATCAAATCTTCCTTGATAGGGCTTTACACCAAAATAGTTCCCTCCGATCAAGACTTCCTCCGTTCCATCGTGATCAAAATCATAACAGACAGCAGCCATAATGGGTGCCACTTGTAGGTTGTTATTAAAAGGGACAAAGGTAAAACTCCCACCGTTGTTTCGTAAAAAACCGGAGCGCAATTCTGTTACGCTAAGTGTTTTTCCTTTATTAAGACGGGCCTCATCCAAGATATTGTCAATGGATTGCCCTGCAAAAGATTGATAACTTTTGAATTTTTTACGCAAGAATACCAGCTGCGAACTAAGTTCATCCAATCCTTCCAAAGGATAATAGGCCCCATTCTTTTCAATAAGGGTAATGGTTTCTGTCTGGCCGTTGCTGTCAAAATCACCATAAAGCATTTTTAAAGGCTGATCAACGGAAGCGGTGAATTTGGAGTTTGTGCCCCAGTTACCCAAAATATAATCGGTATCGCCATCCTGGTCTACATCAAAAGGAAGAAGGGTTTGCCAAAGGCCGTTTAAGTTTAATGGCTGCCTTTCTTGAAATCCGCTGGGTGTGTTCTTAAAGAGTTTAGGGGACATCCATTCGCCAACAACAATTAGATCGATTAGTCCATCTTTATCAAAATCATCCCAAATGGCATCGGTCACCATGCCAAGTTCGTTGCCCTTAAAAGTATCGTCAATCGAAAAAGATCCTTGATGGTTTTGCAGCAGGTAAGAGTTGGAAGCTTGGCCAAATTGCCCAGTTACTGTATGGTTGCCAACAAACACATCCATATCACCGTCACTATCATAATCAAAAGGACGTACCACACTGCCGTTTTCGAAAGAAGGAGGCACGGGCATTTGGTCAAAGGTAGTGCCGTTTTGTAGATAGAGGTCATCTAAAAGCGGTGCTGCCTTACCAAAATAATCTGCGCCACCAGAAGCCACAAAAAGGTCTTTTAAACCATCGGCATTGAAATCCGCGATGCCTGCGGCAACAGCCTCTTTTATGGAGTCGTTGGCTATGGTTGGGAGCACTACAGAAACAAACGAGCTATCTTGTTGCACGTAAATTTTTGAAGGAATCCGTTTGGAGCCACCAAAGAAAATATCGTCTTTACCGTCGTTGTTCAAATCGCCAATGGCCATTGCAGGGCCTCGGTCAGAGGCTTTGTAGGGCATCAACTTCTCACGGATAAAATCCGTATAATTGTCTTCAACATGCATAAAATCCATCCCTAGATTATCTTCCACCTTGGTAAAGAGGAGATTGTGCATTTTACTTTTTTTAGGATAGGCGTAAGGACTGGTGTGCTCTGGTTGTACCAGCAGGGTTTGATTGGTCTTGATTTTGGTCAAGGTTTGCGCTGTTTTGTTGGGCCAAATAATTTTTAGGCTATCCACAACGTTTGTATCGCCATATCCAAAATGAATGATAGGTTCTGAGGAAGCCTGAAATCCCTTACTGGGAAAGAGTTCCTTAAATTGTACCACACCTTGATGATAAGAATAGACCTTGGTGCCTATACCAAAGGTGTTGGGCGCCTTGTGCTTAAACTTTAGTTTTAAATAGTTGGTTTTCCTATCTGTTGTATTGATGAGTATGGAGGCCTTTTTATTGAGGTTGTTGGTCACTAGGTCTAAATCTCCGTCTCCATCTAGGTCCCCATAGGCACTGGCCCCGGAGATGATGGTGTCCTTGGACATCCATTCACCGCTTTTGTCTTTAAATGTGATATCCGTTCCTCCCTTAAAGATATAATTGTGTTCGGCGCCATTGGGCATTAAATCCAGTGCCTTGTTGTCCACCAGTTTGGTGTTGTCAATCTTTTTTTGGATTTGATCGTTGGATACAAATTTTACAAAATCCAAATCGTTGGGGCGTTTTTTGATTCCGTTGGCGACAAACAGGTCTTGATGGCCATCTTGGTCATAATCGCCAAAGAGGGCGCTCCAGCTCCAGTCCGTAGCGGCAACACCGCTCAATAAGGCAGTTTCCATGAAATGACCATCTGGCTGGTTAATGTAGAGCATGTTTCGTGTAAACTGGTAATGGTATCCAAATTCTTTAATTCGAATTTTTTGGATCTGCACGTTATCATCGCCCTCCGAAGCTTTAAGGACAGTTTCCTTCTCAGGTAGCATGTCCAAGGAAATGAGATCCGGACGGCCATCATTGTTGATGTCTGCCACATCGCTGCCCATGGAGAATCTGCTGCTATGTCCAAAAAAGTGTTTTAAACTTTCTGTAAAGGTCCCATCTCCGTTGTTGAGGTAGTAGTAGTCATCTTCATGAAAGTCGTTCCCCACATAAAGGTCTGGATACCCGTCCAAATTAAAATCTGATACGGCAACACCCAATCCGTAGGCGTTTAATCCCCCATAAATTCCAGCTTGTTCACTAACGTCTATAAATTTACCGTTGTCATTGCGCAGCAACTTATCCCCGGTTTCATAAGTTCTCTTGTTTCGTAAGGAAACGTCACCGTAAGAATTTTGGGTATGCACGGCATGGTTGAGCAAGTACATGTCCAAATCCCCATCTAGGTCATAGTCAAAAAAGGTGGCATTGGAGCTATAGGAGTCAAAATCCACACCGTATTCCGCCGCGCGTTCTGTAAACGTATTGTCCCCATTATTGATATACAGTTCATTAAAGCCATTAAAACCGTTGATACCCACTACGGCACACACATAAATGTCCAAAAAGCCGTCGCCATTGACATCTGCCATGACAGTTCCCGTATTCCAACTGCTTTTGCCTTCCACACCGGCCATTTCACTGATATCCTGGAAGGTTAGGTTGCCTTTGTTGAGATACAATTTGTTTTTGACTTGATTGCCCGTAAAGAAAATATCTGGCAGGGAATCATTGTTAATGTCCCCAATGGCCACGCCACCACCGTTGTAGAAGTACAGATAGTCCAGGATATTTAATTCTTCCGTTTCCCTGAGGGTATTTGTAAAGTCAATGCCGGTGCTTTTGGCATCCTTGGCCTCAAAGAGCATTGAGTCCGTGCAGCCAACCAACCCTAGGGCCAACATCAAAAGCAAACCAACTATTGTCTTAGTCATTGAGGAAGAAAATCTTAGGTTTTTCATCATTGATGGCTGCAAATAGATAGGTTTTTCCCGTTTTATCGGTAAACTTTTCTAAATGTTTTACTTCGTTTTTGATGCTAAATCCACTTTTGGTGTAATCCACCCATTCAAATTGATGGCTGCCCTTGCCCAAAAGTACGTTCCCATAACTGGCGTCCAAACGCGAGAATTGGGGCTTAAATTCAAAGTTGTTTCCTGCCATGATAAGGTCCAATACGCCGTCACCATTAACGTCGGTACAGGATATATCACAAACGCAAGAAAGTTGTACCCTTGGGGGTAATACTTGGGTGGTGAATTTCCCACCGCCCTCATTGATGGCGATTACCGATGCCGAGTTGCTTACGTGCTTCACTATGGCGTTGTCAATCACTTCTTTAGAAAACAATTCTTGTATGGTTCTTTGAGCGTATACAGAAGCTTTTAGGTTTTCCTTTTTAAGCGAAACCAGCTGTTCCGTAACTTCCTTTTTCTGGTGGATGGGATAATCACCACTGTTTTCACTGACGGTAACAATTTGTTCTAGGGTCCCATTGCCATCAAAATCATTGATGAACATTTTCATGGGACGATCGGTTTCTGGTTTGTAATGTAGGTTAAGGCCCATATTGCCCAAAATTAGGTCTTGGTCTCCGTCTCCATCCAAATCAACGGCCTCTACGGTATTCCACCAGCCATTTAGGGTATCTAAGCTACTCTCCATTTTTGCCAACCTACGCCCGGTGTTCTTATAAATTTTTGGGGTATCCCAATCCGCACTAAGGACAAGGTCTTTTTTACCGTCCCCGTCCATATCTGCCCAAATGGCCTTAGTGACCATCCCTGCATCCTTTAGCTCATAGCCCAAACGTTCTGTGGCATTGGTAAAGCTGCCGTCTCCCTGATTTTCCAATAACAGATGCTCCGGGGAAACACCATAGACCCCTACCACGCTCCTTGATCCAATAAAGACGTCTATATCCCCATCCCCATCAAAATCATGTGGCGCTATGGTAGACATGTTTTTAAAGGTAGAGGGCAGTTCTGCGGTAGCTTTTGTAAAGTTTCCCTTACCATCGTTTAAATAAAGTCTTGGACTGTAGGTCCGTTGTAGGTTAATGTTGTTTCCGCCACTAGCCACCATTAGATCTTGATCGCCATCTTGGTCTGCATCAAAAAAGGCTGCTGCTACATCCTCAAAGTTCCTATCCGTTTCAAAAGCGGCTATGGTTTTAGACAGTATCTTACCATTACCACTGTGAATGTAAAGCGTGGCCGCTTGTTTGTGTGCCCCACCAACAAAAACATCTTCATGCCCATCATTGTTTACATCTGCCACGGCCAACGAGGGCCCTTCCTGCGATAACTTTTTGTAAATAAGACCTTCATAATCAAAGTCGTTATGGTTGTCCTCCTTGTGGGCCAAAAGAGCACTGTTTGGCAATTCTTTTATCAAGGTTTCGTCGGGTAGGTTGGATTGTGGGATAAACTTACCGCTTGCGTTGTCCCAAGCAACTTCCAGGGTCTGATTTGCTTTGACTTCTTGGAATTTTTCCGTGGAATCATCTGGCCATACAATACGGACAGAATCCAAGGCCTGGGTTTTGCCCAAGCCAATGGTCATGGTATAATCCATGGAGGATTGGAACCCGCGAGACGGAATCAGTTCCTGATTGATAATATTGTCCTTAAAATAAAATTTTGCCAAGGCACCAATACCAAATGGGTTGTCGCCCTTGCCCTTGAACTTAATTTTTAAATAGTTGTTCTCTTTAAGCTCATTGGTGTTATTTCTGTAGACAAAAGTCCTTGTGTTTACATTGCTGATCACTAAATCCAGGTCTCCATCATTATCCAAATCTCCATACGCGGCTCCATTGGAACGGGTTGGCAGATCAAACCCCCAGTCCTTATTGGCATTACTAAAGGTGATATCGCCATTGTTGCGGTAGGCATAATTGGGCTGTGGTTTAATAGGCATTTTATTGATGATGGAATCTATGGATTCCTTTCTTCCGGTCAACGCCATTTTTTGGATAATCTCATTGGCAAAGAAATCCACAAAGTCCAAATCTGTTAAATCATGGTTGATGCCATTGGTGACGAACAAATCTTTTAGTCCGTCATTATCCATATCAAACATGAGCCCTGCCCAACTCCAATCCGTGGCATCTACACCACTGTAATAAGCAATCTCAGAAAATGTACCGTTCCCATTATTGAGCTGTAGGGTATTTTGAATGTACTGTTGATAGAAATCTTTTTCACGCTTTAAATCAAATACATTGTAGCCTTCAAATTCCATCACAGACTTCACCCGTTGTTCTGCCTCTGGAAGCATATCGGTAATAAAAATGTCATTGTGCCCATCATTATTAATGTCTGCAATATCAATGCCCATGGCAGAAAGGCTTAAATGCGAAGTGTATTTTTTTATCTCCTCTTTAAAGGTCCCATCTTTTTGGTTGATGTAGAGATAATCACGCTCATAAAAATCATTGGACACATAAATGTCTGGATATAAATCGTTGTTGATGTCCGTGACCAATACCCCAAGGCCGAAACCTATAAGGCTGCCGTAAATACCAGCGTCTTCACTAACATCCACAAACTTGCCATTATCATTTCGCAAAAGCATATCACCCACACCCCTAAAAATGTGTGGAACCCCTTCCCAATCCTGGGCACGTACTTCGCGTTGTTCCGCATAGCCCAGACTGCTTACCGGGATATTACTGTTATTTAAAATATAGGCATCCAGGTCACCGTCTTTGTCATAGTCAAAAAATGAGGCATGGGTAGAGAATCCTGTTTTTGCCAAATTATAGTCTTTGGCCTTTTCCGTGAAGGTTAAATCCCCGTTATTGATATACAGGTCATTATCATGGTTGTTGCCTTCCAGATTCCCGGCATTGCTAACGTAAATGTCCAATAAGCCGTCTGCATTGATATCTACCATGACCACCCCAGTGGACCAAGGTTTATTGCCAGCTATCCCTGCTTTTTCAGAAATATCCTCAAAAGTTAAATTGCCCTTGTTCAGGTAGAGTTTATTGGGCTCCATATTACCCGTAAGATAAATATCTGGGAGGCCATCATTATTGATATCGCCAATGGCAACACCGCCGCCATTATAAAAGTTTCGATATTTAAAAATATTGAAGTTCTTTTGGTTTTCTACTTTATTCACAAAATCAATCCCACTTTCTTCACTGCTCAATAGGGTGAAAAGGGTAGGTGTTTTGGCTGCGGTTTTTTCTGTTTTTTTGGTATTACAGGACAACAGCGCACATACTATGAGGGGTAAACATAAATATTTTAAACGCATTTTATTTTTTCTTTTTCACGATCCATAAGGGAGTGTAATTATTTCGGCCAATGATATATCCAACTTGGTCCTTAACCGTTATCTTTTTAATGCTCCTTGAGGCACCAGATAGCTTTGGCAGCACATCATTGTTCCAATAAAAGCCTCCCTTTGTATCATTTTGCAAAAATAAACCATGAAAAGCGTCCAATCTACCCAACTGGGTGCTTATTTCATAGTCATTGCCTACAATTAACACATCCTTATAACCATCACTGTTAAAGTCCTCTAGCATAATATCCTTTACAGCGGAAGCCTGGGTGATTATGGGTAGTGGTTGTGGTTTAAAGTTAAGTTTGCCAGTGTTTTCAAAATAGGTGGTCTCCAGGGTATACAGATATTTTTTTTCTGCCGTTTTAAGTTGGGTCTTGCCCAAAAGTTCTTCTAAAGATGCCTCCGCAAAACTTTTATAGGATAAAAAGGCCTTGTTCAAAAAAGGCAATTGTTTCACCAATTCATCTTTGGATGCAAAAGGGGTTTCCACGTCTTTGTGAAAATAGGTAATGATGGGATCTACGGTGCCGTTAGCATCAAAATCTTGCCGATACAGCGTAATGGGATGGGTTTTGGATGCCTTGAATTTTGTGTTGAGCCCCCAATTCCCGCACACCACGTCCAAGTCGCCATCCTTATCAAAATCCGCTACGTCTACACTGTTCCACCAACCGGAGGTATTGGATAGCCCAGTGGGTTTTAGTTGGCTAAACCCTTGTTCTGAATTTATGAAGATGGTGATGGGCATCCAATGCCCCACTGCAATAAAATCCTCAAGCCCATCTTGATTGATATCTACGACCTTGATATCCGTTACATTGCCCACATACTCAAAACCCGAAGCTACTTTTTTGGTTACGTCAGTAAAATGACCGTTGCCGTTATTCTGGAAAATATATTGTTTTGGGGTTTTTCCAAATTCATGGGGTACCCCGTTTGCCGTAAGAATGATGTCTTGGTGGCCGTCAAGGTCCATATCAATAGTGCTAATGCTTGAAGCATTTAGGGCTATATCTTTAAAGGCGCTGGTGTCCTTCTTAAAAATACCATTTTGGTTCCTGTACAGTCTTGGCCTTAGGGTCTCTCCGGTAAGATATTCATTGCCTCCGCTGGCAACGATCAAATCTGGGTCAGTATCGTTATCAATGTCGACAAACAAACTGGTGATATCTTCGGAAAGGGAATCCATCCCAAAGGTTTTTTCTTGGGACACCTTAAAATTGCCTTGAGGATTTTGCACATACAAGATTGAGGCCTGTCTTTTGGCACCGCTGATAAAAAAGTCAAGGAGGCTGTCACCATTGACATCAGCCACCGAAATACTGGGGCCTTGATTGGAATTGGCAAAGGGAATCAAAGGTTCTCTGTCAAAATCCAAGGAAACTTGCTCTTTGTGGCGAAAAGGGACTAAGGAGTCAATGGAATACAACTGTATGCTTTCTGGGAGCGTGCTATCTTTTGTTTTGCGCTCCAGGGCATTTTCATACGACAACTGCATCACCTGGTTTTTGGAAACATTCCTAAGCGTTTGTGTCCTGCCGTCTGGCCAAATTATGCTAACGCTGTCAATGGGCTCTTGCCCAACACCAAAATGGATGTTGTGGTCCTTAGAGGATAGGTAACCTTGGGTAACAAAATGTTCACGGGCCTGCATGCTGCCATTTTGATAAAGCGTGATTTTTGACCCAATGCCATTGCGGTTGTTACCGCTACCCTTTAATTGTATTCTTAGATAGTTGGCGGTATTGGTGGTGTTTTCTAGAATATACGCGTGGTCATTAATGTTGTTCACCACAATATCCAGGTCTCCGTCATTATCTAGGTCTGCATACGTACATCCATTGCTAAAGGAAGGACCACTATCTGACCAAAGCGGGCTGACATTGGAAAAGGTCATGTCTCCTTTGTTCTTAAAAAAATAATTGGTCACCTTTTTTTCTGGAAGTTCGTTGATTAAGGGCATATCGTTTTTGGACATGCCCGCTTCAATACGCCTTTGGATGTCCTCATTGGCAATGAAGTTCATATAGTCCATATCATTGGTCGCTCCCTTTATTCCGTTGGAAATAAAAATATCATTAAGACCATCATTGTCCCAGTCCGCCATAAGGGCACCCCAAGACCACTCCGTCGCTGAAATTCCGGCAAGATTACCAATCTCAGCGAAAGTGGCATCTCCCAAATTAAGGTGAAGTGTGTTTTGCATATACTGTGGTGCAAATCCTTTGTTTAAATATTGGCGGTAAATAGGGTAGGGGTATTCCAGTCCAGAGGTTTTGTAAGTTGTGAGTTCTTCTGGTAACATGTCCAATGATAAAATATCTGGGAGGCCGTCATTATTGATGTCTGCTATGGCATTGCCCATGGAAAAATGCGTGGTGTGCCCTAATTGGTGATCATTCCCTGAAATGATTTCCCTAAAACTACCATTTTGTTGATTGATATAGAGGTAGTCATTTTCATAAAAGTCATTGCCCACATAGACATCTGGATATCCATCGGCATTAATGTCTGAGATGGATAGTCCAAGTCCGTATCCAGATTTCCCTTGATAGATTCCTGCTTTAGCACTTTGATCTGCATAGGTTCCACCTGTGTTCTCATAGTAACGATCGCCGGATAGGGCGTCAAAAGCTTCACGTTGTTTTCCCAAACCATAGCTATTGTTGGGGTGTACGGAATGGTTCAGTAAAAACAAATCCAGATCGCCGTCCAAGTCTTGATCAAAGAAAGCGGCTTGGGTGGATAGTCCTTTAAAGTCCAAACCATACGTTTTGGCCGCCTCTACAAAGGTGGGGATTCCGTTTTTGTTGACCCCTTGATTGATAAAAAGTTGGTTGACTCCCTCTAGGGAACGATATTGGGAGGCCTGGCAAACATAGATATCCTGTAGCCCGTCATTGTTAATGTCCACATGCGTGGCACCGGTGCTCCATCCACTCACGGGACCAATACCTGATGCCGCGGTAATATCTTCAAATTTTAGGTTGCCCAGATTGAGATATAGATGTGAGGGCGTTTCGTTGCCGGTAAAGTACAGGTCCGTAAGCCCATCATTATTGAAGTCCGCTGCCACAACGCCGGCGCCGTTATAGTAATAGAGATAGTTGAGTATATTAAGTTGAGGTGTGTTTTTTAAGATGTTCTTAAAAGTGATGCCCGTAAAGGTAGGATCGCGTTCCACAAAGCGTTTCTCTACCTGTTCCGTACACCCCAAGAATAATGTGAGGCAAATGGAAAGATAGATGGTGTTGCTTTTCATAAATTGTAAATGCATTTTGGGTTGATGCCAATTTAAGGAGGATAAAATTACCTATTTAATTTTGATTGCCATTAGGAGACCTTGGGCAAGTTTATTGGTTTTGTATTGATGTTTTGAAAAATTACAGTGTAGGGAAAATCGAATAAAAGGGAGTAGCGGATTAGTATATAGGACACTGGCTATAATTGTGCAGTTTAGACAAAAACCGTTTAAAAGCGATGCTAAATATTAGGTAGTGCTGCCAGATTATGGATGGGGATAAAGAAAAAAGAGCTGCCTAAGGCAGCTCCTTTAACTTATAATACCCTTTTAGAATTAATATCCAGGATTCTGTTGTAGGTTAGGGTTAGCCAACAATTGTGGTAGCGGAATTGGGAACAGGTTACGGGCAGCGTTGTTAGCCTCCGCTCCTTTGAATTCCCATGCTCTAAGGTACTGTCCAAAACGAATCATATCATTTCTTCTCCAACCTTCTGCAAACAGTTCTCTACCCCTTTCGTCCAAAAGGTCTTGTTCTGTTACGGAACCTAATGGAGTGGCACCTCTTAGGGTTCGTAGCTCATTTACCATTGCCGTTGGGTCTGTACCGCTGCGCAGCATAGCTTCTGCTTTCATTAATAAAGCATCTGCCCATCTAAACTGTATAGAGTGGTTGGTAAAGCCTCCGTTAAATCTAGCTTGGTACTTTTGCACCCTGATTCCAGTTCTTTCACTGTTATTGATCAAATTAGGGTTACCGTCGCCATCTACAAATTCCCTTGAGAATTGTAATGGATTACCTTGTCTATCCGTTAAAGGAGTGCCGTCAAGAGCGTATTGTTGTCCTATCAAGAAACCTAGCCCTACGTTAGAGCCGTCTTCAAAACCTCCATTGTCAGAAGTTCCATCGACACTTGTAAAAGTGATTCCTTGTGGAGGAACGCCTCCGCGGCGTTCTTCTTGCCCATCTAACGGGTTTCGATTCACATCAAACCTGTTGCTATTGGCATCACCTTCAAATAGGTCATAATATTCTGCCAAGGTGCTAAATCCATTCCAGCCACCGCCTCCTAGGCCAGTGGAATTATAGTGTAGTCCGTTAAAGATGCGGTTTCCGGTAGAAGATTCTGTCCACCAAATGGTCTCGGTATCCTCCGATGCCTCAAAAAGTTCAAAATACCCTTTGGAATCATCTAACCCAAAACCGTCTGCTTCGATGGCGTCCACCAAAGCAATCACCTCTGCCATATCTGCGGATGCTGGTGAACCACCACCACCTGTGAGTTGGTTTTCATAAATGTGACGGTTCAAAAGTACTTTGGCCCTTAGGAAACGTGCCGCTGCTTTTGATGCTCTTCTGAGTGGTTCGCCCGCTCCAGCCGCAACCGTTGGTAGGTTGGCTATGGCAGCGTCCAAGTCAGTTAAAATAAAATCTACGGCTTCAGCTCCAGAAAGTACTGTCGGTAGCTCGCTGGAAGGTGCCTGGGTATCCCTAAAAGGAACTTGACCAAATAAATCCAAGGTCATCCACATGGCGTAGGCTCTTAAAAAGCTAGCATCACCTATATCTTGTGGAGAAGGTGCACTTCTATCATCCAATACTTGTGAAGCACGTAGTTGTATTCTGGTCCATTGTGCAAATGGGTTGATGATGTCAATCTCCTCAAATCCCCACTCATGTTGGTGCAATTTTCTCCAACGACCGTTATCACCCCAATCCGCGCCACGGGTGGGGACCAAAAGTGCATCCGTGGTTACTTCATTAAGAGCATACGTAGCAGCTTGATCGGTTAAGGTATTGGTTACCTCACCGTAAACACTATTGACACCAGATTCCGGGTCTAACCCTTGGAATCCATCGGTTATCAAGGAATCGGTCTCCTCGATCTCTAAATCCGTACACGAAGACAGGCCTATAGCAAAAAGCGCTGCCGTTGCGTAAATTTTTAATTGATTTCTTTTCATGATTGTTTACAATTTTTTTAATTAAAATGTAGCGTTTACTCCTAAAGTAATAATTCTAGGGTTTGGAAAGGCAGACCAGTCCACACCTCTTGTTGGGATACCAGAGCCCAAAGAAGCTGTTGGTACGGTTACCTCTGGATCAACCCCAGTATAATCAGTTACCAAGAACAAGTTTTGTCCATTAACTGATAAACGTAAAGATTTAAACGCCGACCCATCTTTAAGAGGCACATTGTACCCAATGGTTGCGTTTTGGAAACGAACAAAATCACCACTTTCCAAAAATCTTGTGGATACCGCAGTGGATGCACCAGGATTTTCACCCTCGGTCAATACGTTTCTTGTAATGTTACGGGCGGTACCTATTTGGCCAGCATTAAATAAGGCATTGGCCGTGTTGTTATACACAGAGAACCCAAATTGTCCCGTAAAGAAAGCGGAAACATCCCAATTTTTGTAGGAAGCCGTTAAATTAAGACCTGCGGTAATATCTGGTAAACCGTCTTCACCAACAAAGGTTTTGTCAGCATCTGGATCGCCAACACCGTTGCCGTCCACGTCTTGGTATACTGGGTTTCCGTTGGCATCAAAGCCTTCAAAAATTGCCATATAATAAGAGAAAAGTGATTGGCCCTCTTCCAAACGTTGTGCAAAGGCACCAGATAGACCAGGTCCATTAATTTCACCGGTATTAATGGCACCGGCAAAATTTTGCACCTCATTAAAGTTGTAGGCAATGTTAAAGTCTGCACCAAAGTTAAAGTCCTCGGTCTGGGCAAAGTCATACCCGATGGCAAATTCAACCCCTTGGTTTAGGATGTTTCCTTCAAAGTTACCAAACTGGAATTCACTGGTAGAAGGGAACGCCGGAGGTAACTGCAGCAGTAGGTCATCCGTTATACTGCGGTAAACATCAATAGAACCACGGAAACGGTCGTTATTAAGACCAAAATCAAGACCTGCGTTGTAATTGATGTCTGTTTGCCATTTTAAGTCCCTATTGTCAAAAGCAACCTGTTGGTTACCGATATTTTCTGGGAAAACCTGCAACGTTTCGTTGGTTCCAATTCCGCTGTTACGGATTCTGTTGGCAAAGTTACCGTATCCAATACCTTGGCTACCCGTAGCACCGGCACTTAAGCGCAATTTTAGCGTAGAAACATTGTCACCAACAAAGTCTTCTTCATTAATCTTCCAAGCAAATGCACCAGATGGGAAGTTACCATATTTGTTATTTGGTCCAAATTGGGTAGAACCATCGCGTCTTATCGTGGCGGTAAACAAATATTTGTTGGCCAAGGTATAATTGATTCTTGTAAATACAGATTGGATTTCATCCGTATTGTCAAAGCTATCGTACCCAATGGAGCTTACTTCCCTTCCAAAACCAAAGGGAATGGTCTCTACCAATTGCTCTGGGAATAATCTGGTTACGATTAATCCACTGTTATTGGTACCATAGCCAAACCCTTGGAAATCACCATCAATGGTGGCACTTGCGCCATCTACAACGTTCACTAGGTCTTGCGACATATTGTTGAGTTCAGTGGTTCCAAAGCCCCTACCTTCTGAATTAAAGCCAAAGGTTCTAAAGCTTTGGTATTCATACCCTACCAGTACATCTAAATTAGAGTTGGCAAATTCCTTCTTGTAGTTTAATGTAGCGGTAAGGGTTTCGTTTTGTCGTTGAAGGTTACGGTAAGTACCAAACCCTAGACCTTCTATCCCATTAAAATTAAAAAGGTTTGGAGAAAGAACAGATACGTTATCACTATCGGATTGGTCCAAACCAACGGCCACTTTACCAGAAAACTCAGACGTAAACTTATATTCAGCAGTTCCGTTGATAAGAAAGCGGTTGGTATTGGTCACGTTTTGGGTATTGGCCAGATAGTTGGCAGGTAAAATTAATCCACCACCATCATCAAATCCTGGGTTGGCGGGCCACGTTGGGTTGGCAGAGTAAGCGGCACCAAGAATATCCCCCCTAAATCCAGCCGAAGCATCTGTTGGTGGCCTTTCTTGGTTCACCCTAGCAATGGTGGCTTGGACGCCCAAGATAAGTTTGTCGTCCAACAAACGTTGGTTCCAATTGATACGGCCCGTAATTCTTTCGAATTCCGAAGTTTCCACCACACCAAATTGTTTTTGATATCCAAAGGTGGCTCGTATGTTCCCTGAACCATAATTTTGGGAATATGCAATGTTATTGTTGGTAGATGCAGTAGAACGAAGAATGAATTCTTGCCAATCCGTATTACCCCCAAAATCATTGGCCGCAGCATTTCCGCCAAAATCCGTAACAGCCTGAAGGTACTCGTCCCTATTTAAAAGATCGAACTTACGTACGGGCGAGGCAATACTTAGGTTGGAAGAGAATTCAAAAACGCCTCCAGAACCCGCTTTGCCGCTTTTAGTGTTAATAATGATAACCCCGTTGGCACCCCTTGCACCGTAGATAGCGGTGGCAGAGGCATCTTTTAGGACAGTCATACTTTCAATATCACTAGGGTTAAGGAAGGCCAATGGGTTAGATTGGGAACCAGATCCCGCTCCCTCACCTGCAGTACCATCTGCATCCGTATTGCCTCCGGCGATAGGAATACCATCTATAACAAACAGCGGATTGTTGTCACCACGTACAGAACGTGAACCCCTAATGTTTACTTGGATTCCTGCTCCTGGCTCACCACTGGTCTGTTGGATATTGACACCAGCAGTTTTACCTTGTATTAATTGTTCTGGGGATGAAATGACACCAGTGTTAAAATCCTCGGCGGTTACGGAAGTCACGGAACCCGTAGCATCCTTTACCGTGGTGGTACCGTATCCAATGATGACCACCTCATCCAATGCCTGGGCATCTTCTTCCAAGGTTACATTAATCGTACTACGGCCATTTACACCAACCTCCATGGTTTTAAATCCTATGTAACTAAAGACAATGGTAGCGTCACCATCCACCCCGTTTAGGGTGTAGTTACCGTCAAAATCGGTTTGTGTACCATTTGTGGTACCCTTCACTAAAACACTTGCTCCCGGCAAGGGTCCGTTAGCATCAGAAACAGTACCTGATACCGTTTGGGCATGTGCCGCACCGAAGCAAATAAATGCTCCCAACAACAATAAGCCCTTAAGCAGCCTAATCTTCATAGATAATTAATTTAAGTTTAGTTAATTTAAATTCAAGCGTTAAACATATGTAAATTCTAAGTTAAAATGCAAGCTTTGAAAAATCTCAAGTATTACGAAATCGGTTTCGTGTTCATAACTTTTCCCCGTTATCAATACAATAAAATTAATCTTAAATAAAACCACATTCGCAAAAAGTAGCCGCAATTTGTGGGTTTAATACATTCAACCGAGGCAAATATAAGCTTTTTTTTATCCCATAACAATGGATACGATGGCACCACACCCCACTTTTGTTAAAAGAATTAAGTTAATTTTCCCAGTGAATAATTATGGTTACTTTAACTCATTCTTAATCATTTTGCAATTTTGAAACAAAAAATCACCTTAAAACACATTGCCAAAGAATTACAGGTTTCTATCTCCACGGTCTCCAAGGCACTAAAGAACAGTGAGGAAATTAGTAGGGACACCAAGGAAAAAATACAGGCCTTTGCCAAATTGTATAATTACAAACCCAATAATATTGCCATCAGCCTTAAGAACAAAAGGACAAAAAACATTGGGGTAATTATCCCGGATATTGTGCATCATTTTTTTACCACGGTGGTCCGCGGAGTGGAAAAATATGCCAATACTAAAGGGTACAATGTCATTGTTTGCCTATCTGACGAGTCTTTTGATAAGGAGGTAATCAATATGGAAATGCTGGCCAATGGAAGTATAGACGGGTTTATCATGTCCCTATCCTCGGACACCCAGTTAAAAGGCGATTATAACCATTTAAAAGAGGTGATAGAACAGGGCATCCCCATGCTTCTTTTTGATAGGATCACCAATGAGGTGGACTGCGATAAGGTCATCATAGACGATCAGATGGGCGCCTATTTGGCTACCCAAAAATTGATAGATGAGGGGCGTAAAAAAATTGCCCTCGTGACCACAGAGGACTATCTTAGTGTGAGCAGGGAACGAAAAACTGGGTTTGTCCGCGCTTTAAAGGACAACCATATGGAGGTGCAAGAGCAGTATATTCTACAAATGCCTACCATGGGCATGGAAGAGAAGCCATTTAAAAATTTCTTTGATTCCGTTGAAGTGGATGCCGTGTTGTGCGTCAATGAAATTTTTGCCATTTCCGGTATGCGGTATCTCAAGTCCAAAGGGAAGCGGATACCGGAAGATGTTTCCTTTATCGGTTTTACAGATGGCCTCTTGTCCAAATATGCCAACCCAAGTTTAACTGCCATAGATCAACATGGAGAAAAAATGGGCGAGGCAGCCGCTGAAATACTGATCGAAAAAATAGAAAGCGAGCTGGAAGAACCATCTTTTAAAACCAAAATTTTATCACCAACTTTAATTGAACGGGATTCTACAATTAATTAAGTTTGCTCAAAATCATTTTACGGCAAGGCAATGAATCAAGATTATATTCAACCAGACCCTTGGTCCTTGATAGAGGAAGGGTTTGATGTAGAACGCATAAAATCATCTGAAAGTCTTTTTAGTTTGGGTAACGGCGCCATGGGTCAGCGTGCCAATTTTGAAGAAACTTATTCAGGTGAAACCTTTCAAGGTAGTTACATTGCCGGGGTATATTATCCAGATAAAACTAGGGTAGGTTGGTGGAAGAATGGATATCCAGAGTATTTTGCGAAAGTGCTCAACGCCCCCAATTGGATCGGTATTCATATTTTTTTGGATGATGTCCCCCTAGATTTAAATACCTGTAAAAAAATCACTGGGTTTAGGCGGGAGTTGCACATGAAGGAAGGCTGGTACCGGAGGACCTTCAAGGCCATCACAGCCAATGATATTGAAGTAGAGGTCAACATTTTGAGGTTTTTGAGCTTAGAGATTGATGAAGTTGGGGCCATAAAGTACCAACTTACCTTAAAGAACAAGCCTGCAAGGGTGAAGGTGAGTCCCTACGTAGATGCTGGCATCACCAATGAGGACAGCAACTGGGATGATGCCTTTTGGAACATCACCAACGTCTCCCACAAAGACAATAGGGCATTTATTGAGGCGCATACCATGAAGACCCATTTTGGAACCTGTACTTTTATGCATGCAGAGGCCAATTTTGCGGGTAAGAATGTAGTGCCCAAAAAAGTAGGAACCACTGAAAAGAAGGTAACCTTGGAATTTGAGGAGAGCTTACAAGAAGGGGAAACAGTGAGTTTGATTAAATATGGTGGCTACACCGTATCTACCAACCACGATGCCACGAAATTGGTTGGGGCGGCCAACTCTGTTTTGGACAAGGCCGCTATCCTTGGTTTTGATGGGCTGCTGGAAACCCAGAAAAACGCTTGGGCAGACATTTGGGCCATGAGTGACATAACCATTGCCGGTGACGTTAAAGCACAACAGGGCATTCGGTTCAATATCTTTCAATTAAACCAAACCTATTTGGGTAAGGATTCTAGGTTAAATATTGGCCCTAAGGGCTTTACTGGGGAAAAGTATGGCGGGAGTACCTATTGGGACACCGAAGCTTATTGCCTTCCCTTTTACATGGCAACAAAAAACCAAAAGGTAGCCTGGAGTTTATTGGAATACAGGTACAACCATCTGGAAAAAGCCATTGAGAATGCGGAGAAATTAGGATTCTCAAACGGGGCCGCCCTGTATCCCATGGTCACTATGAACGGCGAAGAGTGCCATAACGAATGGGAGATTACCTTTGAGGAAATCCATAGAAACGGGGCCATTGCTTTTGCCATCTACAACTATTACAGATTTACCGGGGACTATACCTACATTCCAGAAATGGGATTGGAAGTCCTCATAGGTATCGCTAGATTTTGGCACCAAAGAGCCAACTTTTCACAAAACAAAAATAAATATGTGATTTTGGGCGTTACCGGACCCAATGAGTATGAGAACAATGTCAACAATAACTGGTACACCAATTACTTGGCAAAATGGTGCATAGAATTTACAACAGAGCAAATCCAAAAGGTAAAGGACGGCTATCCAGAGGATTATGATAGGGTCATGGCGCATACCAAGCTTACGGACAATGAAGTGGATAGCTGGCTAAAAGTGGCAAAAAACATGTATTTCCCACGTTCCAAGGAACATGGGGTTTTTCTGCAGCAAGATGGTTTTTTGGATAAGGAGATGGTACAGGTAAAAGACTTGGATAGGTCCCAAAGGCCTATAAACCAGAAATGGAGCTGGGACCGTATCCTGCGTTCGCCCTACATTAAGCAAGCCGATGTTTTGCAGGGTTTTTATCTATTTGAGGACCATTTTACCATTGAAGAGCTGGAACGTCATTTTGATTTCTACGAGCCCTTTACCGTTCATGAATCCTCACTTTCGCCCTGCGTCCATAGCATACAGGCGGCAAAGTTGGGCAGGATGGACCAAGCCTATACCTTTTACCTGAGGACATCACGCTTAGATTTGGACGATTACAACAAAGAGGTGGAAGAAGGGCTGCACATTACCTCCATGGCAGGTACTTGGATGAGTATCGTGGAAGGTTTTGGCGGGATGCGGGTATTGGATGATAAACTGCACTTTACCCCGCAAATACCAAAAGAATGGAAATCCTACTCTTTTAAGGTGAACTTTAGGAACCGGATTATCAAGGTCACCGTAAAGGAGGGAGCAAGCCAGTTTTTCTTGGAAGGAACTGAGGAAATGTCCATCCGCGTCAACGGTGAACGGGTGGTATTGGTACCGCAGAAGGAAGTCACCGTATGAAAAAATCCGTCAGTATATCCCTTACGGTGCTGTTAACCATGGGCATGGTAAGTTGTGCAGATGATGTTAAACCAAAGGAAAACATGAAGGACAAAAAACACAAAGCAGTTGTTTATCAGGTTTTCACGCGGCTTTTTGGAAATACCAATACCGCCAACATCCCGTGGGGCACCCTTGGGGAAAATGGCGTTGGCAAGTTTGCAGATTTTGATGACAAGGCCCTATCGGAAATTAAAAAGCTGGGCGTAACCCACCTTTGGTATACCGGCATTCCCCACCATGCCGTCATCAATGATTATACCGCAATAGGGATTAAAAATGACGATCCGGATGTGGTGAAAGGTCGAGCAGGTTCTCCCTATGCCGTGAAAGACTACTATAATGTAAATCCGGATTTAGCGGTCCAACCAGAACATAGGCTAGAAGAGTTTAAGGCACTTGTCCATAGAACACACCAACATGGCATGAAGGTGATCATTGATATTGTGCCCAACCATGTTGCCAGAAATTATAAAGGTCTTACCAATCCCAAGGGCGTAAAGGATTTTGGGGCAGAAGACGATACCACTGTGGCGTATGCCCGGGACAACAACTTTTATTACATTCCCAATAGCGAATTTAAGGTGCCAGAATGGCCAAAGGGATACCTGCCTTTGGGAGGAAGGGAGAATCCGTTGGCCGATGGAAAGTTTACTGAGGTTCCCGCAAAATGGACGGGAAATGGATCTAGGTTGCCCCAGCCAAACGCCAATGATTGGTATGAGACCGTAAAGATAAATTATGGGCTGAAACCGGACGGTAGCAAGGATTTTGATACGCTTCCAGATGACTATGCCACAAAGGATTACCAGGCCCATTACCAATTCTGGAAAGAAAAGAGCGTTCCCGATTCCTGGGTAAAATTTAGGGATATTGCCTTGTATTGGCTAGATATGGGGGTGGATGGATTTAGATATGATATGGCCGAAATGGTGCCAGTTGAATTTTGGAGTTTTATGAATTCTTCCATCAAAATGAAAAACCCGGACGCTTTTCTATTGGCAGAGGTATATAACCCAAATCTCTACAGGGAATACATTTTTAAAGGAAAGATGGACTATTTGTACGACAAGGTAGAATTGTACGATAGTTTAAAACATATCATGAAAGGGTACGGGTGGACAGACCATATCCATACCGTACAAAGTGGTATGCAGGATATAGAGCACCACATGTTACATTTCTTGGAAAACCATGATGAACAGCGGATTTCTAGTCCGGAATTTGTAGGTGATGCCGCAATTGCCAAACCCGCCATGGTGGTTTCGGCTACCCTTAGCAGTTCACCAACCATGCTTTATTTTGGGCAGGAAGTTGGGGAAGATGGGTCAGAAAACGCTGGCTATGGTAGTCCATCAAGGACCTCTATTTTTGATTATATAGGGGTGCCAGCGCACCAACGTTGGGTAAACAACAAAACGTTTGATGGCGGACAGTTGACCCAAGAAGAAAAAAACCTACGTGATTTTTACCAGCGATTGCTAAATTTTACCGTTGGAAGTTCCGCTTTAATGGGCGAGTATAGGGAAATACATTATTTTAACAAGGAGAAGACGCCTACGTATGATCACCGTGTCTTTTCCTTTGTACGCTGGTCAGATACCGAAAGACTTATTATAGTAGCCAATTTTGATACGGACAAGGAGTACGCTATTGACCTAAAGGTACCTCTAGAAATAATCCAAAAATGGAATCTAAAAAAAGGTACCTATCAAGCGATAGATGTCCTTGGGGGAAAATTCAAAGGCTCCTTGCTGGTAGATGGGGAAATGGGAAGTATTTACATTGTGTTAAGACCGTTGGAATCTTTAATTTTACAGTTGGAAACCAATGAAAGACGGTAAAGCCCGTCTGTTTAGACCTCAAAATAATTAAAAAAACATGGCAGTGTCCCGGCGCATGTAGTGGAGCAACGTGCCAGCGAGGAACAGGTTCATGCAGTAGTCAAATAAAGAATTCATACCATATTTAATGATGAAAAAAACATCCCTTTTTATTTTTGTTTTGGCAGTGACCTTAATTTCTTGTGAAATGGCAAAGAAAAAACCATTAATTATAGGGCATCGTGGCGCTATGGGCTATGAGACGGAAAATACCTTGGCCTCCGTACAAAAGGCTTTGGATTTGGGGGTGGATATGATAGAAATTGATGTTCACAAGATTAGAAGTGGTGAAATTGCGGTTTTCCATGATGATACTTTAGACCGAATCTCAAATGCACCCGGCCGGATTGATGAATATTACATTGGAGAACTAAACCAGGTGATACTGGAAGGAAATCACAGGATACCGCAGTTACAGCAAGTGTTACAACTCATTAATAACCAGGTGGCCCTGAATATTGAGCTTAAAGGAAAAAATACGGCGGACCGTGTGAACCATATTGTGAAGTTCTATTCGGAAAAACGGGGATGGGACTTTAAAAAGTTTGTGATTTCCAGTTTTAACTGGGATGAGCTCAGGACCCTTAGGAAATTAAATCCTGATATTGCCATAGCCGTTTTAACAGAAGATGAGGAGATGGATGGGGCCATAGCCGTGGCCAAAGAGTTGAAGGCCGTAGCGGTTAATCCATGGTTCAAACATCTAGATGCAGAAAAGACCCAACAGATTCAAAACGCAGGTTTTAAGGTATACACGTATACGGTAAACGAACCGGAAGACATCCAAACGGTCACGGATTATGGGGTAGACGGTATCTTTACGAACTATCCAGATAGGATGCACTAATGTATGATGTAATCATTGCAGGAGGTGGGGCGGCAGGTTTCTACGCCGCTATCCAGTTGGCAACAGAACATCCCGGTTTGTCCATTGGCATTTTTGAACGGGGAAAAACCGTACTTGGCAAGGTAAAAGTTTCTGGTGGAGGTAGGTGCAATGTCACACATGCGGCATTCAACCCAACAGATTTGGTCAACCATTATCCAAGGGGTAAAAAGGAGCTACTTGGCCCTTTTCATTCCCATGCTACCGGTGATGTCATGGAGTTTTTTGAAACGCGGGGGGTCCCTTTAAAAATTGAGGAAGACGGTCGTATTTTTCCGGTGTCAGACAATAGCCAATCCATAATAGATTGTTTCCTTGAGGAGGCGGAAAGATTGGGCGTCCGGATTTTGAAGAATTATGCGATAAAGGCCATAAATCCTTTAGGCAATGGCAAGGAAGGATGGCGGGTAACCACCAAGAACAAATATTATAATTGTCGTTATTTGGTTGTGGCCACGGGAAGTAATCCTAAAATTTGGGAACAATTGGGAGGTTTGGGCCATCATATTGTAAAGCCGGTCCCCTCTTTGTTTACCTTTAACATTGCCGACGATCGCATAAAAAGTATCCCAGGCATCAGTACACAGGCATATGTTGAGGTATTGCCCAACAATCATCTAGCTTCCAATATTGTCGTTGCCTTAAAAAGTAAACCAGTCAAAAAAGAGGCCATTCTTACCGCGGAGGGTCCAGTTTTGGTCACCCATTGGGGATTAAGTGGACCAGCTATCCTTAAGTTATCTGCCTGGGGAGCGCTCCCCTTGCACGCCCTTAACTATACTTTTAAAATTCGGGTAAACTGGGTGCCGGAATATACATCAGCATCCTTATTTGGCTTGTTTTTAACCGTAAAAGACGTGGAGGCAAAAAAAACCATCTTAAAGACCAAACCTGTGGATTTGCCAAGACGGTTGTGGACCAATTTGGTAAAAGCCTCCGGAATTTCTACGGACCTTAGGTGGGCAGATGCCTCTAACCAAGTGCTCCAAGGACTCGTGGAACAATTGACCCAGTGCGTTTTTAGGGTGGAGGGGAAAAGCACTTTTAAAGAGGAATTTGTTACCGCCGGTGGTGTAGACCTAAAGGAAATTAATTTCAAAACGTTTGAAAGTAAAGTATTGGCTAATCTTTATTTTGCCGGGGAGGTGATCAATGTGGACGCCATTACAGGTGGGTTTAATTTTCAAAATGCTTGGACGGGAGCATTTTTAGCTGCAAAAGCTATTGTTGCAAAAGAGGAATCATTGAAGGATATTGGATAGTATTGCGGCTAGCACAGCTCCTATAACTGGAGCCACAACAGGTATCCAAGCATATCCCCAACCATTGCTCCCTTTGTTTTTTATCGGAACCAAGGCATGGATAATTCTAGGCCCTAAATCCCGGGCAGGATTAATGGCATAACCGGTGGTCCCTCCTAGGGAAAGCCCAATGCCCCAAACAATCAAAGCTACTGGCAATGCCCCTAAAGAACCAAGACCAATGATAGTCCCGTCCTTTGCCATGGTGGCATCCGTAAAGAATAAGACAGCAAAGACCAATACAAACGTTCCCAAAATTTCGGTCAATACATTGGTCAACACATTGGGGATGGCAGGGGTATTGCAGAAAACGGCCAGTTTTGCCCCCTTGTCCACCGTGGCATCAAAATGATCTTTGTGCATTAACCAAACCATGAAAGCGGCGAACATGGCACCTATAAACTGTGCGGCAATATAATGGGGTATGTCATAGATGGAAAATTCCCCTGCGAAGGCAAGTCCAATAGTCACTGCGGGATTTAAATGCGCCCCGCTGTACGGTCCGGCAACCACCACACCCGTATACACCGCTAGGGCCCAACCTGTGGTTATGACAATCCAGCCAGAATTACTGCCATAGGTCTTGCTCAATGCCACGTTGGCATTTACCCCACAACCTAACAAGATGAGTAAAAACGTTCCGATAATTTCAGCGATAAAGGGAGTCATTTTGTTTTGATAATGGTTAATGGTGTTTTTAGGGGTGAAACTTATTCGTTGGTTCCCTACTACCTAGTGTTGTGACCAATATTCCAAGGCTTTAATGGCCCTATACCATCCAGAGATGCCTTGCTCAATAGGTTCGCGCTTGGTACTGGGGTTAAAGTGGACATCGGTTTGCCAGATATTCTGAATTTCTTCTGCACTTTTCCAGTAGCCTACCGCCAATCCCGCTAGGTATGCCGCCCCCATGACCGTGGTTTCCACAATTTTTGGGCGTACCGTCGTGGTGTTTAGGACATCAGCCTGGAATTGCATCAATAAGTTGTTTACGGTGGCACCACCATCTACCCTAAGTTCTTTTATCGCAACCCCAGAATCCGCTTCCATTGCCTTTAAAATATCCATAGTTTGGTAGGCAATGGATTCCAATGCGGCCCTAGCCATATGGGCATCGGTACTGCCACGGGTCAATCCAAAAAGGGTACCCTGTGCTTTTTGGTTCCAGTGGGGAGCGCCAAGGCCGGCAAAGGCTGGCACAAAATAAACCCCATCGGAACTTTCTACGGAAGCGGCCAAAGTTTCTACATCAGAAGAATTTTTGATGATTTTTAGACTATCCCTAAGCCATTGTACCACCGCACCGGCAATAAAAATGCTTCCTTCCAAGGCATAGGTGGTTTTGCCATTTATTTTCCATGCCACTGTGGTCAATAGGTTATTTTTGGATTTTACGGGCTCTTCCCCAATATTCATCAGCATAAAGCAACCTGTTCCATAGGTGTTTTTTACCATGCCTTTTGAGGTACACATTTGTCCGAATAAAGCAGCTTGCTGGTCGCCCGCAATTCCAGCAATGGGAATTTTGGCCGCAAAGAAATTGGGACTGGTATGGCCATAGACTTCACTGGATTGGCGCACCTCTGGTAACATGCTTTTAGGGATGGCGAACAGGTCTAAAAGTTCATTGTCCCATGCCATGGAATTGATATTGAACACCAGGGAACGCGAAGCATTGGTGACATCCGTAATATGCAGCTGTCCCTGTGTCATTTTCCAGATTAACCAAGAATCTATAGTACCCCAGGCCAATTGGCCAGCCTCCGCTTTTGCCCGGGCGCCCTCTACATGGTCCAATATCCACTTTACCTTGGTAGCCGAAAAATAAGAATCGATGACAAGACCCGTTTTTTCACGAATCATATCCGCCTTACCAGCTGCTTTTAAGGCTTCACAATAGGTAGCGGTGCGTTTATCCTGCCACACAATGGCATTATAGATGGGTTTCCCCGTTTTGCGATCCCATACCACCGCAGTTTCCCGTTGGTTGGTAATGCCAATAGCGGCAATTTGCTCCCCTTCCAATCCTTTTTTTGTAACCGCCTCCGCGGCAACTCCCGCCTGTGTGGACCAGATTTCCGTTGCGTCATGTTCCACCCATCCAGGATGCGGAAAAATTTGGGTAAACTCCTTTTGTGCCATGGAAACGATGCTTCCTTTTTGGTCAAATACAACCGCTCTGCAGCTGGTGGTGCCTTGGTCCAAGGCAAGGATATATTGGCTCATGAATTCATTTTATGGTTTTGAAAATTACTAAAATAAACTAGGATTAGAAACTTTGGACAAAACAAGAGGGAGGCTATGTGCAACTTTGTTGTTATTCTTTTTGGAACCTATCCCGGAGGCCATCTAAAAAATAGGATAGAAGACTTAAAAGGGTGTTTTGATACAGTATGGTTTTGGGTTGATAATCAGTAATATGGATACTGTAAATCAGGTAGGATGGAAACACGGAATAAAACCAACGCACTTTAAATTGAATAGCAAACGGACAACTTTTGGATTTGGCTTAAGCGATTACGGATGTTCTATTGAAAAAGTGCTAGTTAAAAGTAAAAGATGATAAGGGTGCTATGCAAGAAGATGGAATCCTAATTTTGATGCAAGAACGCATTTGGACACAGGTAGTTATGAGGACGTGGAATATCCTTTTACCCAGGCTTCAATTGGCGGCCAAACGTACTTAGTTTAAATACCAAATGCTGAAATTGAGTGCGGTTGCAAAGCTTACCCAGATAAGATAGGGGAGCATTAGCCATGCTGCTTTTTTGCTCACGACCTTGAACCATTTAATCGTGAGAGCGATCATAACCAAGAGTACCAAGATTACAAATAAGGCCATCAAGGGATTTTTTAACCCAAAAAAAACAATGCTCCACATGGCGTTCAACAACAACTGAAACCCAAAATGGTAAAGTGCCGTTTTAACCCATACGTGATGAAATCCTTTACTCCAGACTAGGCCTGCTGCCACGCCCATCATTACGTATAAAAGGGTCCAAACAGGTGCAAATAGCCAATTTGGGGGATTAAAACTAGGTTTGTTAAGGGTTACATACCAATCGTTAACTGAACTTTGGGTAGCGATACTGGAAAGAAAACCGATCAAAACGCAAATCCCAACGGCAACAGCTATCTTTAGGAGTTTTCTTTTCATAGGAAGTGGGTTAATCACTAAAATAGCAATTTATCTTTACATGTACCTGGGTTTTTAAAGCTGCAAAGGGGCAATCCTTGCCCTTGGTACTAAAGGTTGAATTATCTTTGCCCCAAAGCAATGGTAATGACCGAAAATGATTTTGTGTTCCAACCATCAGAATCCATGCCCACGACAGCAAAGGTTGGATGGAAAGCTCCTAGTAACATAGCCCTCGTAAAGTATTGGGGCAAGAAAGCCAATCAGATTCCCGCAAACCCATCGGTGAGCTTTACTTTGGATGCCTGTGCAACCACCACATCCCTGTTGTTTCAAAAACGAAAGGCACCGGCTCATGACTTTTCATTTGAACTCTATTTTGATGGTCAGAAAAAAGAGGATTTCAAGCCAAAAATAGCTACTTTCTTAACCCGTGTGGAGCCCTACCTTCCTTTTTTAAAGGGGTATGATTTTACCATAGAAACAACCAATTCTTTTCCACATAGCAGCGGTATTGCTTCCTCTGCCAGCGGTATGGCGGCATTGGCACTATGTTTGCTTTCTGTGGAAAGGATGGCGCGACCAGAAATGACAGCGGATTATTTTAATAAAAAGGCCTCTTTTTTGGCCCGCCTGGGCTCCGGGAGTGCCTGCCGCAGTATAGAGGGTGATTTAATCCAATGGGGCCATACGTCCGGTATCCCCAACAGTAGCGATTTGTTCGGTATCCATTACCCTTTTGAGGTGCACGAAAACTTTAAGAATTACCATGATACCATTTTATTGGTGCACAAAGGGCAAAAAACGGTTAGCAGCACTATAGGCCATGGGCTAATGCACAACCATCCGTTTGCCGCGCAACGCTTTTCCCAAGCCCACGAAAACATGGCAAGCTTGCAACCTATATTTAAGTCAGGGGATTTGGAAGGGTTTATCGCACTTGTTGAGAGTGAAGCCTTGACCCTGCATGCCATGATGATGACAGGCCAACCCTACTTTATTTTAATGAAACCCAACACCTTGGAGGTTATCCATAAGATTTGGGCTTTTAGGGAAGCCACCAAAATGCCCATCTGTTTTACTTTGGATGCCGGTGCCAATGTACATGTGCTCTATCCGGAAAAGGTAAAGGAAAAAGCAATGGAGTTTATTAAAGATCAATTGGTTGTGCACTGTGAGGCAGGGCAGTATATTTGTGATCGAATAGGCAAAGGAGCTAAAGAACTGACAATTTAAGTGCCATACTAGGAGGTGCTTTTGGGCGTTCTATGTTAACTAGAAGCCAATTATCTAAAAATGAATTGGTAACACAACTACTTTGTTTATATTTACATGTGTAATGGTTAAACAAAATAGGTTTAATACCAAAGTTTCTTATGAAAGGACCCTTGTTTTACTCAAAGATTCTCCTGTTTGGTGAATATGGAATCATTAAAGATTCCAAAGGTCTATCCATTCCCTATAATTTTTTCAAAGGGGCACTTAAAACAGAAGATAATCCTTCCCCGGAAGCCATAGCGTCCAATAAAAGTTTAGCGCGTTTTGCCGAGCACTTGGAAAACTTGCAGGAAAGTGGTGTTGTAGCGTTTGATTTGGAAAGCTTAAAAAAGGACGTTGACGGAGGTATGTATTTTGACAGTTCCATTCCACAAGGGTATGGTGTTGGGAGCAGTGGCGCCCTAGTGGCGGCCATATATGACAAATATGCCGTAGATAAAATTACGGTATTAGAGAACCTTACAAGGGAAAAGCTTTTGAGGTTAAAGACCATTTTTGGTCAGATGGAATCCTTCTTCCATGGTAAATCTTCCGGTTTAGATCCACTGAATAGTTACCTAAGCCTTCCTATCTTAATCAACTCAAAAGATAATATTGAATCCACTAGCTTGCCCAGTCAGAACCAGGAAGGTAAGGGAGCCGTATTTTTATTGGATAGTGGAATGATAGGGGAAACAGCGCCAATGGTGCAGATTTTCATGGAACAGATGAAACAGGAAGGCTTTAGAAATATGTTGAAAGACAAATTCATTAAACATACCGATGCCTGTGTAGACCATTTTTTAAATGGGGATATCAAAGGGCTTCTGGGGCATGTAAAACAGCTTTCCCATGTGGTATTGGATAATTTTAAGCCCATGATACCCAAACAATTTCATGAGCTTTGGCAAAAGGGTATAGAAACAAACGATTATTACCTTAAACTTTGTGGTTCCGGTGGTGGAGGATATATTCTTGGGTTTACCGAGGACATTGAAAAAGCCAAAAAATCCCTACAGGGCCATCAGTTGGAAGTGGTGTACAACTTCTAAAATTCCTAGATGCTTACTAGAAAAAATAAACTCTTGCTGTATAAGCTGTTGAGTCTATTTTCTGTGGTACGTGGGTACAATATTCTCATGATTACCCTTGCCCAATATCTGGCATCCATCTTCATCTTATCTCCAGATTTGCCTTTGTCCGCTGTGGTGTTGGATATCAATTTGTTTTTAATTGTTACCTCCTCTGCCTTGGTCATCGCCGCTGGGTACATTATCAATAATTTTTATGATGCAGAAAAGGACCTGATCAACAAGCCTACAAAAAGCATGTTAGATCGTTTGGTAAGCCAACGGTTTAAATTGACCACCTATTTTGTATTGAATTTTCTTGCTGTATTTGCTGCAAGTTATATCTCTTTTAGGGCAGTGCTGTTCTTTGCCGCCTATATTTTTGGCATTTGGCTCTATTCCCATAAGCTAAAACGCTACCCTTTTTTGGGCAACATGGTCTCTGCAACCTTGGCCATTGCACCTTTTTTTGTGGTTTTTGTGTACTATAAAAATGTTGAGACCGTCATTTTTGTACATGCGCTTTTTTTGTTCCTACTGATTCTGGCCCGGGAAATGGTCAAGGATTTGGAGAATCTGGCAGGGGATATGGCCCAGAATTACCGGACCATACCCGTGTTGTACGGCGCAACAACATCTAAAGTGCTTATTACCATATTGATAGTTTTAACGGCATTGCCCAGTTACCTGTTGATTACCAAATTCGATATCGGTTTAATGTACCTGTATTTTCTAGCGGTACTCCTGCTTTTATGTTTGTTTTTGCTCTTACTTTGGCTATCCAAAAACAAGACGCAGTACATCTGGCTTCATAACATTATAAAATTTATTATTGTCTCAGGGGTATTTGGTATTTTACTAATTGATCTTGATTTGTTGTTAAACCGGCTAGTGTAGGTTTTAAGCCTAAAGAATAGAGGCTAAGGGAAGGGGTAAGAATCGTCAAAAAAATTATGTATGGAAAATCTATTGAAAGTAGCCATGGCACAAATTGCCCCGGTGTGGTTAAACAAAGCGGCAACGATTAAAAAGATAGAAGCTACGGTAATTGAAGCGGCCAAAAATGGAAGTGAGCTGATTGTTTTTGGCGAGGCATTATTGCCTGGATATCCATTTTGGTTGGCATTGACCGGAGGAGCGCAATGGAACACCAATGTAAATAAAGAACTGCATGCGCATTATGTTCGTAACGCCATTCAGATAGAGGGGGGAGAATTGGACGGTATTTGCCAATTGGCAAAGAAAAATTCCATCGCGGTTTATTTGGGTATCATGGAACGGCCCCAAAACCGAGGTGGCCATAGTATTTACGCTTCTTTGGTCTATATCAGTCAACAAGGCGAAATCAAATCCGTACATCGAAAATTACAACCAACCTACGATGAGCGGCTGACCTGGGCGCCTGGTGATGGTAACGGGCTACAAGTGCACCCCTTAAAACAATTTACCGTTGGCGGACTAAATTGTTGGGAGAATTGGATGCCCTTGCCAAGAGCGGCGCTTTACGGCCAAGGTGAGAATCTACACATTGCAGTATGGCCCGGTAGCGACCATAATACCAAGGATATTACCCGATTTATAGCCCGGGAGTCCCGTAGCTATGTGGTTTCTGTCTCTGCCATGATGTCCAAAGATGACTTTCCAAAGGACACCCCGCATGTGGAAAGGATTTTGGAAAAAGCGCCACAAGTTTTGGCCAACGGGGGGTCTTGTATTGCAGGACCCGATGGGGAATGGCTGGTGGAACCAATTATAGGTAAAGAAGGATTATTTTACCATACTTTAGATGTCAACCGGGTATATGAAGAACGCCAAAATTTTGATCCCGTGGGCCACTACTCAAGGCCAGATGTGACCAAGCTGATCGTAAACAGGGAAAGACAGTCTACCGTTGATTTTGAGGATGATTAGCATAATCCATTCAGATTTTTGGTGAACGGTTAAAACAAGATAGCGCTATGGCGAACTCGCCCTATAGAACATGTCCAAAATGCAAAAAAGACAATATCAATCGTGATTATTGTGCCTATTGTGGCGCCGTGATCAACCCCTATCTTAAAAGAAAACTGGAACGGAAAGAACGTGAGGTCATAGAGGAAAAATTGGCCAAGGCAAAGGGAAACCGTATTACCGACCTTTTTGAAAAAGCAAGGGTACATAGGAATCCCTTTATTCGTTTTCCAGTACAATTTCTCTATTCCATTTGGGTAATTGTATTGGCCATAGGTTCGTTTCTGGCTTTTTTGGTAGGTTACATTGCTGCATAATTTTAAAGTATGAAACGGGAGAAGATCTATAATTGGGCCCTACAAAACTATTTTTGGCTTTTTCTTATGACTGCGACGGCTGTTCATGTGTGTCAACAATTGCAGTTTTCTTTACCTGATTTTGTCCATAATCACTTGAACGACCTTTTGTGTATGCCCATTGTTTTGAATATAGCGCTAAGGGCGGTTAGGGTGATTAAGTCTGATGCTTACCTATCTATACCGCTATCCCTTCAAATTACGGTCACCCTTCTATTTTGTGTGTATTTTGAGTGGTATCTGCCAGACGTGAACCCGCGTTATACTTCAGACTGGCTGGACGTATTGTGTTATTTTACGGGTATGGTCTTTTTTTATCTGCTCAACAATGCTTTCAAAAAAGAACCCAAACAAAAAACGCTTGCTGAGTAGTTCCATATTTATGGGTTCCCGCTGTCCTAAACATATGAAATTGAAGCATACTGGATTTTATTGGCGTTTTCTTACGCTAAAGTCATCAACTGGAAAAGGTTTTATTTGGTTCAACCCGTTGTTCATTTTGAATGCTTTTTAGATTTAAAACCGTGAGTTCGAGCTTTTTCTGGAAGAAATAGTATCGAGAACTAGGTTTCATTGCTAAAATTCTGATTCTCGATACCATTTTACGATACTTCGTATCTTAAAATCACTGGAATTGACGAATTTTAATCAAAATGCACAATGGGTTTGGTTCAGTATATTTATATCAAGTTTTTCTATGGTTATCAGGGAGGTAAATCACGTAACAATTCATAAAAGTATTGGAGTTTTAAGAGGCCTATGTTTACTCCTGATTTTTATAACGGCAAATAGTTGCCTAGACATCCAAAAGCCGGAAGAAAAAAAACAAGAGGAAGCAGTACGCCAAGTGGCCAAGGCCTATTTTAAGACCTTTGCAGAACGCTCCAATTGGGATGTGTTCTGTTCCTTTTACAGGCAAGATGTTCGCTTTAAAGACATTACGCTGCAATTGGAACTCGATAGTCTGTGGCAGTTAAAACGGTTTTACCAATGGGATGAGGAGGGACAGAGATTTAAGAAACTGTATGCTGGGCAACCACACTTAAATGTGACCTCATTGGTGGTGGAAGGAAAAACAGTTGCCTGTAAAGGCCGCATAAGTCCATATTATTATGATGGTATTCTAGTGGATACCGATTGGGGAATGGAGTTTACCATTTGGTTGCAATTTGATGACAATTTAAAGATTAAAGAACAAATAGATTGGATGGAGTACGACCCCGTAACCCTTAAAAACACTATCCAAAGATACCAAAACAACAGCTTTAAAACCGTTCCAGATTGGCTGGACCTCTCTAAAAAGAATTGAGAAGATACTTGTAAACGTGACTGGAATTACTTTTTGTCCGAAGTAACGCCCATCAATTCATACCCCTGTAGTATCCCCTTTTCCATTGGTGGTACGCCCCGTTCCATCCACATGGGCTTTGGTTCTCCTTTTAAATAATGATCAAAAAACTGGGCCATACGAATACTAAAGTCCGTTCGGTTCTGATATTTTAAGGGCCAATGCGGTTCGCCGTTATAGTTCAAAAACCAAGAGGGTTTGCCCAATCTTCGTAAACTCACAAAAAATTCGATTCCTTGGTACCATGGTACATGACCATCAGCATCATTATGCATGATTAATAATGGCGTGTTGATTTTATCAATATTGAAAATAGGGGAGTTTTCTATGTAACGCGCAGGATATTCCCAAGGCGTGCCGCCAATTCTACTTTGGGTATGCTCATATTGAAATTGCCTGCTTAGACCCGTCCACCATCTAATTCCGCCGTAGGCACTGATCATGTTGGGTACCGGTGCCCCAGATTCCGCAGCTTTAAAAATATCGGTTTTGGTTACCAGATAAGCAATTTGGTACCCACCCCAACTATGGCCTTGTACCCCAATATTGTCCTTGTCAATAAAACCTTTTTCAATCAAGGAGGTTACCCCGGGAATGACACAATTATAAGCACTCTCGCCAGGATAGCCAACGCGGTACTCCACATCAGGATTAAAAATCACATACCCACGACTGGCAAAAAAGCTGTAATTGATAGTGGAACGCTCCGGTTTTGGATAGCGGTGCCTATGGATGCCATCTGAGCTTTTTTCATAGAAATTAACCAGTAAAGGGTACTTTTTATTGGGGTCAAAATTTTCTGGTTTTACCAATTGTCCCTGTAAAGTTTTTCCGTCCAAAGAGGTCCATTCCACCAATTCAATGGTGCCCCAGTTATACTGTGCTTGTTGTGGGTTGGCATTACTAAGCTTAATGTCTTTCTTAAAGCTCCGATCGGTTAACCGTAAATCTGGGAATTGTTCAAATGACTCTCGTGTATAGATAATGGTCTCATCATTTTTTGCTTGTTGAATATTTGCATAGCGGTATGGTCCTTCTACCAACTTTTTAATGCTGTTGTTTTTAGGATTGAATTCCGCAAAGCCTGCATCCTTTGTGGTCTCATTAAAAGTAGTTAACAGCCATTTTTTATTGGGGTCTATAAAAAGCGCCTTATCATCCAGTTCACGATAACGGTATACTGTTTTTGTAGCCCTTCCATTGGTCAAACGGGTATGCTCGCCCGTTTTTGGATTACAGCTGAACAAATCATACCTATCATACAGAATAATGGCTTGATCATCCTTGGTCCATCCGGCCGTACCGTACGCCCAAGGAAAATTGGGGTAATCGTTTTCCTCATTGAAAAACGTTTTTCCCTTAGTAAGGTCACGGTAGGTCCCCTTGTCCAAATCATAGGCAAACCAAGTGCTATCTACCCGGCTATAGCCGTAACCATATGTTGCTTTAGGACTTAGACCCATTCTGGGCACATTGGTAAGCTGTAAGAGCGATTCCCCGGTCTGGGTGCTCACCAGCCTGTAGTCATAGTTACGCCGGGCGGTCCACTGGCTTTCCAACTCATAGGGCAAACTAGTGGAGGTCAAGGCCCATTTGGCATTCCCCTCATCGCCCAATTCCGTATTCATATAGGTAGCATTGGCCAAAGGCAGCAGTTTTTTGTCTTTTAGCCTTACTGCTGTGGTAAAGGAGCGTATGCTGTCATTTTTTAATTGAAGTTCCTGAACCGTGTACAATTTGGGTTCGTCATAGGTCCACACTTCTACGTTCACAATTTCTTCATCCAGTAGGGAGGTGTCTTTTTCAATGGGCGGTTTGGCCAAACCAAAAAATAACTTTGATTCATCTTTGGAAAAATGGACATCCCCGTATTTTGATACCACATACCCTTTGGGACTGGAAGCGTTATCCACAAGCTTTTGAGCTGTTTGCCCGCCAACTTCCCAAAGATAAAGCTCATGGGGGCGCAGTTGTGCTTTTGTGGTATCCGTATCCACCACAAAGCCGAGTTTCCTTCCAGATTCGCTAAAGTTAAGTTTAAAGTATTTTGCCTTTGGAGCTTCATGTATTTTTAGGGTGTTTCCCCGTTCTAGGTTTTTGACATAAACACCGTGGTTGGCCTTGGTGCTGTCACCCGTAGAGGTGTAGGCCAACCATTTGCCCTTTTTCGCAAAAATATAATCAGTAACAAACTTGATGGTGTCTTGGTTGCCAGTTGATAAATCCCTTAAAACCAAAGGGTAGCCATTGTCTTTACCTATCTTTTTGGGCTTGTTCTTTTTCTTTTCTTTGGTGCCTATGGAGTCTTTTCCTTCCTCCTTTTTAATATTCTCTATTTGATATGCCACATATCCGGCCCATTTCTCAGGAATTTTAAATGATTTGATGTTGGGTATTTTGGTCAGTTTTTTGTTGGATAGGTTAATGATGCCTAGGGAGTCCTTGGGTAAATCCTTTTTTTTGACCTTACGCTTTTTCATGCCCTTTATAGAATCCTGCCACGCCTTGATGGTAAAGAGCACAAAACGCGAATCATAGGTAAAATGCCCATCTTGCCCACGGTCATGTTCCAAAATAAGGTCACCATTGGCGTTCTTTATGGTAAAGAAATGGTCTCTTTCCCCCCGTTCCAAACTGTAGAGCACAAAATCCCCATTCGGCGATAGCTTTTCCCCTTCAACGGTGCTCCAGAGGTCGTAGTCTTCGTGGTCCAAGACCTTTTTTTGGGCAACTAGCGCTAGGGTGCAAAAGAGACAGAAGATAACGGAATAACTTTTCATACGGTTATGGTCTTAAGTTCTCCCTAAATATAGGGGTAAACGCATTAAAATTGGGAAGGAAACCAAGGAAGTTGTGCTGGCGCGGGCAGAAAAGTTTGTGATCGCGTAGTGCGATGGTAATTGGCAATCACTACCTTCGCCAAAAAATAATGACTGATGGCGAAATCAGACGATAAAGGCAAACGCAAACCCAATTCCAATCCTAAAAAAAGCGCCGCTACCCAAGGTGGTTTTAAGAAGAAACCATTCCCAAAGCACAACCCCAACCGAAAGCGAAGTGCACCCCCAAAAACCAATACCAACCCAGATGAGGTGCGGTTAAATAAATACATTGCCAATGCCGGGGTTTGTTCCCGCCGTGAGGCTGATGTCTATATAGCGGCAGGTAGTGTCACCGTAAATGGTAAGGTGGTTTCAGAAATGGGTTATAAAGTTAAGCGAACTGATGATGTGCGTTATGATGGAAGAAGATTGAATCCGGAGAAAAAGGAATATGTACTACTGAATAAACCCAAAGGATTTATCACCACCACCAATGACGAAAAGGGGAGGCGTACGGTTATGGAACTGGTTTCCAGCGCATCCAATAACCGCCTTTATCCCGTAGGAAGATTGGACCGGGCAACAACAGGACTATTGCTATTTACCAATGATGGGGATATGGCTAAAAAATTGACGCATCCAAAATTTGGGGTTCGAAAAATCTACCATGTAGTGCTCGATAAAAATTTGACTGCGGCAGATTTAAAACAGATTCAAGGCGGACTGGAACTGGAAGATGGGGCGGTGAATGTTGATGAAGTTGCCTATATTCAGGGAGCACCCAAGCGAGAAGTAGGAATTGAAATCCATTCCGGGAGAAACCGAATTGTGCGGCGGATTTTTGAACACCTTGGCTATACCGTAACCAAACTGGACCGTGTTGTTTTTGCCGGCCTGACCAAAAAAGACCTGCCACGCGGCCATTGGCGCAATCTTACGCCACAGGAAGTAATTAATTTGGGGAATGTTAAAATAGGAGAGGAGTGATTGTCTAGGACCTCAATTCTTTTGGTGACCCCAACTACTTAGGTAGGGATACATATAACCCTACCATAACATAGTTGCACTCAGCGCATAAAATGGGATTTGAATGGACTATCTAGACGGAGCTTATAAAATATCGCTGTTGTTCAAATTTTATCCATTGGTGCTTCGTTTTTCTGCAATTTAAGATGATGGCGTTCCAATAAGCGTCGCTGTATGGCTTCCATACGTTGTCTAATGTTATCCAAGTCCATGAAGTCTTTTCCAAATTGGTTTTCAAAAAAGTCATCGGAAAAGAACGGTTTCATAAATAGGGAATCTTGTTCGGACAAGCCGTCGCCAAAGACGTCCGCCATACCAGTAAACCCCTTGGAGATTTGGGAACGGAATGATTTAAAGATGCTGTCCCCGTCCCTGAGCTTAAAATTAGCTGGACCCTCAGAGTAGGACCAAGAGTAAGTGGAATCATATCGAATTAAATTTCCAGCATCGTCAAACTCACGCAGCACCCTCCAATTTCCCTTTGGTTCTTCTGTAAGTGTGTGGTCAAGTTCCTTGTTTTTTTTGTCGTCTTCCTGCCCTTGGCAACTAATTAGGAAAAAGCTGGCCAAAAACACGGTTAAAAAATCTTTCATGGCTAGAATATTTTTAAAAATGAAACAATAAAAGGGGCCTTTACGGCCCCAATTAACTTATGAAATCTTAATGGTGCGTGCCGGTTTTTGTTTGGCTTCCTCTTTTTTGGGAAGGTGTATACTAAGAATCCCCTCCGAATATTGAGCTTTGATCTTATCTTCCTCAATGGTTTCCGGCAAAGAAAAGCTCCGCTTAAACGAGGCGTATCCAAACTCTCGGCGGATATGGTTTTCCTCATTGCCTTGGTTTTCTTCATTAGTTTCTGTTGAAATGGACAACATTTGGTTGTCCAGGTCAATATGAAAATCTTCTTTCCTCATCCCCGGAACGGCCATATCCACAAAATAGGAGTCTTTGGTTTCCCTAATATTTACCTTAGGCAACGTCATGCCTGTATTAAAATTTGAAGTGAATACTGATGAAAGGTCTTTGTTAAAAAATTCATCAATCCAATTAGACCAAGTTGGGAAGGTAATGGCATTGGGGTTATTTCTTGCCACACTTCCATTTTTAGTTACTTCTAGATTGCTCATTAGTAAAAAATTTTAGTTAGACAATAATTTTATATTCAATCACAAACGGACAAAAAAAATGCCATAAATGGTTATTTTAACCTTAGCGTATATGTTTTAAAAAAAATTAATAATTACCAGCAATGGATTTGGTGGAGGCCCTGTAAAAATGTCAGTTTTGATTGTAACCAACTAGTGCTTTCAGTTTGTCCTAAAGCAACATCTGTTGGAGTAAACCAACCGATTCTTTTGTTTAAAAAACTCGTGTTTATTCCTATGATGGCAAAATTGATAGTTCAAATGGGCATTAACTTATTGTGCATTTTGATGAAAATTCGTCCATTCGAGTGATTTTTTGATACGAGGTATCGGAAAATAGTATCGAGAATCAGAATTTTAGCATTGAAACCTTGTTCTCGATACTTTTTCTTCTAGAAAAAACTCGAACTGACGGTTTTAAATCTAAAAAGTATTCAAAATGCACAACTGGTGGCACTATATCATTGCCGATTAACATATGCCATAGGTAAACAATACGCAATGAAACTGGGTACGGCTACAAGGGATAAATGTCAAAATGACATTTTAGCAATTGTCAGAAAAGTAAATTATTTACAATTCCAAAACCTAAAGATATCACCTACGTCCAAACCCATCCCCGGCGCGATAGGAGAGTAGGATGCCATGTGTGTTAGCAATGGGTGCATTTCCCAGTGCGATCTGTGAATAGTTGTAGAGCGCCCTAAAGTTTTTGAACAGGTAGAAGCCTGCCACAAAGTTAAAGGTGTTACCGGTCCTGAACCCTGCGCCCAGCTCAAAGGCGTTCTTAAAGTTGGCGGAAAGGTTGACATCCACCTGAAAGGGAGCCCCGTTCTCATATTTAAAGAGCAGGCTTGGTTTTAGGATAAGTTGTGGGTCATATCTATTGGTGGCAAAATGGTAGCCCGTGTATGCGTACATGGGCCTTGAGAGTTCAATATTGTCCTGGTTGGCAAAGGTATCGCCCAGCACGTTTGGGATGGACACCCCCGCAAAGAAATTGGCATGTCCAAAGAGGATGCCCATACCTGCTGCGGGCAGGGTGGCATTGATGTTCTCGGCAAAGTTGGGGTCTCCCTGCAATCCCAGTTGCAAGAGGTCCTCATTGTACAGCAGTGCCCCGGCACTTAGCCCAAAAGAAATAAAGGAACGGTCATAGACCTTCCAATAGGGGTGCATATTGTCGTTCAGGTATATTTTGTAGGCATAGGCGGCAAAGATTTGGGTGGCATTGGTGACCCCTATTTGGTCATTGATGATACCTGCGCCAAGGCCCATTTTTCCTTCGTTCAAACGGGTGTTGAAGGTGAAGGAGAGGTTTTGGGGCGTGCCATCGAATTGGCTGTTGAAGCCCGAGTTGCTCAAAGTGGCCTCTGCCCCGTTCTCCACGCCGGCGTAGGCCGCGTTGATAAGGAAAGGGTTGTAGTTGTATTCGGAGAATACGGGCGTTTGTTGTGCCCTGCCCATAAAAGGAATGGCAAGGGTGAGTGTGGCCAAGGCCAGTATGTAGGTGTTAACTTTGGTCATGCTTATCTTTTTAAAACAAGGTATCCTTTGGTTCGTTGCAGGTTGTGCCCTTCCGGGAGCTGTAATTGGAAGAAGTAGGTTCCCTCTGGCAGCTGGCTGGCCCCAAAGCCCGTCATTTGGTTGGCCTCGCCGCGGAAGACATTGCCATTGTTGTCATATCCATCGATTTTGAAGACCATATCGCCCCATCGGTTAAAAATGGTAACGGTGTTGGCAGGATAGTTTTCAATGCCCTCAATGACCCAGAACTCGTTGATACCATCACCATCGGGAGAGAGGCCATACAGGGATTCCACTTCCTGCTGGGTTTCTTCCTCGGTCAGGAATGAGTGTACCTCGCAGCCCGTGGCCATACCCTCTTCGTTATAAGGAATCAGGTTTACAAAGATTTCTTGGCCATAGGGAAGGTTATCCACAGGTTCAAAAGAGGTGCTAAGCCCTACGTCTACATTGTCCACGATATCCGTTGCACCGGCCGTGGTTCCGATGCTGATAAAATACCCATCGATATCGCCAATGGCGTTCCAAGAGATGGTGCTGTTGATGGAGACATTGGAACTGTCGTTTGCGGGGCTGGTGATTTCGGTACAGGAGGGCACATTGGCAGTTGCCGGGACGGTGATAAAACTTTCCTCCTCACAAAATTCTGCATCCCCAGCTTGGTTGTAGGGTGTAACCGATACGAATATTTCGGTATTCTCAGGCAAATCATCCGGTAAATTATATGATGTGCTATTCCCAACATCCTCATTGTCCAAAATATTTCCAAGCCCAGTTGCAGTCCCAACGGTCAAACGATACCCTTCCGCACCATCTGCGGCGTTCCAAGCCAAAGTCACATCTACTGTAACATCAATGTCAAGGTTCAGGGGTGTGATAAGGTTTGTACAGTCTGGAAGTTCAATAGCTTCGGATTCAATGGTGAATGATTCCGAGGTACATCCAACCGCATCCCCATCGGCATTAAAGGGAATAATTGTAATTGTTACCGTTTCGCCGTTATCAAAGCTGTTGGTAAAGGGATGCGAAGTTCCGGTGACCACCATATTTGTCACATCATTGGCATCGCTTGTGTTGCCGTTCACGCTGATACGGTAACCATCTGCGTTGGGGGAGGGATTCCAAGAAATTTCGGCCACATCAGCCGAGACATCCACCGCTGCATTCATCGGGGCGTTTAAGCTTGTGCAGCTGGGTAAGGCAGTGCCTACTGCCGTGGTAAACGATTCTTCAGCACAACTGGTCGCGTTCCCAACGTTATTGTAGGGCGCCACGGTGACGAATATCTCAGTATTCCCCGGTAAGTCTGTAGGCAAATTATAAACTGTGCTGTTGCCCGCATCAAAATTATCCAGGATGTCGTTTCCGCCGGTTGTTGTTCCCACCGTTAACCTGTACCCATCGGCATTGGCGACTGCGTTCCATGAGAGATCGGTGAAGACGGAAACATCGGTGGTCCCGTCCAGTGGTGCAATCAGATTGGTACATATTGGCAGGGTTGCCACGGACTCTGTGGTAAACGATTGCTCTGTACAACCCGCTGCGTTTCCGGCACCGTTGTAGGGCACAATGGTCACGAAGATTTCGGTATTTTCTGGCAGGTCCGCAGGTAAATCATAAACGGTGTTGTTGCCCACATCAAGATTGTCCAGGATGTCGTTTCCGCCTGTTGTTGTCCCTACCGTTATAAAGTATCCGTCACTATCCGTTATGGTTCCCCAGCTAAGATCAGTACTAACAGCTATGTTTGTTGCTCCGTTCGCTGGCTGGGAGAGACTGGTACAATCCGGCGGATTTTGTGTTACTGCAACAATGCTAAAGGATTGGGCGCTACAGCCAATAGCGTCCCCATTAGTGTTAAACGGTACAACGTTGACGGTTACGGTCTCCCCATTGTCAAAATTATTGGTAAAGGGATGTGAGGTGCCATTGACCAACAAATCGGTAACATCGTTGACATCACTGGTACTGCCATTGATGGTAATGCGGTAACCGTCCGCGTTTGCCACACTGTTCCAAGTTATTTGGGCTAGATCTACAGCTACATCGGTATCCATCGGTTGGGGACCGCTCAATGTGGAACATTCAGGTGGGTCGCTTAGCGTTGTGGTTCCGGTCCTAAAGCTTTGTTCAGCACAACCTAGGGCATCGCCAACATCGTTATAGGGTATGATGGTCACGTAATGTGTTCTATCTTCCCTTAGATTTTCGTTAAATGTGTAGGAGGTCAAGTTCCCAACATCCACATTATTGGCAATCTCAATACCGCCTTGGGTATCGCCAACCACCACCAAATAACCGGTTGCCCCGTCCACTGCATCCCAGCTGATTTCCGTATCTATGGGTACGTTTGTAGCACCGGATAAGGGGTTGTTCAATGTAGTACATGCCGGGGGCACAGGAATTAACTCCGTCGTAAATTGTTCTTCATTGCATCCAGTGGCATTACCCTCCTCATTATAAGGTGTGATGGTGACAAAAACCACTGTGTTCTCTGGTAAATCGTTGGCAAAGGCATAATTGGTGAGATTGCCCACGTTTTCATCATTCACAATGTCCGTGGCGCCAGTGCTGGTTCCTACCCTGACCATATAGCCATCCGCATTGGCAATGGGGTCCCAAGTAAGGTTTGTACCAATGCTAACATCGGTGGCATTGGCAAGGGGTATGGTTAACTGGGTACATTCCGGGACCGTTGGCGGATCGGAAGAAATGGTAAATGTTTCCGCGCTACAGCCACTTGCACTACCCTCATCGTTGACAGGAACGATCAAGACCTCTACGGTGTCGCCAAGTGAAAGCGTCCCGTCCATAAATTCATAAGACGTACCCGTTACTGTTTCGTTGATGACCGTATTGCCTGGTTGTATGGTAATGGTTAGTTGGTACTCCCTAGCAAACTGGGTGGGCTGCCAGTTAATATTGGTATTAACAGGGACGTCCGTTGCATCATCTAAAGGCGAAGTCAATGCTGTACATTCCGGTATTGGGCAATCTAAAACGTCTTGGCTAAAGGTCCAGCCAAAATTGGCTATCATGGATTGTCTTTCCTCAAGGGCGTCGCAATAGGGCAAACCTTCTGCACCAAGGTCTATTCCCAAATTTGGTGTTAGTTCTGACCATGCCATCAAGGTACTGTCATAATGGTCTCTGCTCAAGGCCGTATTGTCTAGCATATCGGTCATATCGGTAACCCCACTGATATCCCAGTGGCCCAAGGCTTGGTTAAAGGCAGTGGCATTTCTAAACATGGAATTCATGTTCACATTACCCAGGAGCCACCTGTCCATAGGTTGGTCGTAAGCCGATGCCTCCCAGAACATATTGGCCATGTTCTGTACCATGGAGGTTCTCCAGTCGTTGATGCTTTGATTGAAGCTTGTGGCCCGGTAAAACATGTTCTGCATATTGGTGACCCGTCTAACATTCCAATCGTTGATGTTACCGTTGAAGGCTGCAGCACTTTCAAACATGCCCATCATATTGGTGACCGAGGCCACATTCCATGGGTTTAAGGATTGGTTAAAATTGGAAGCTTCCTTGAACATTTCTTGCATATTGGTCACAAAAGACACGTTCCAGGCATCAATGTTCTGATTGAACCTACTGGCACCTCTGAACATCTCTGCCGTGTTAAGGGCTTCACCGGTGTTCCAATTGTTGAGGGGACTGTTAAAGGCAATGGCGTTTTTGAACATTCCTTGAAAATTGGTCACCACGGAAACATTCCAATCGTTTATATTTTGATCAAAGGTTTCGGCGTCCTCAAACATGGACTCCATAAGGGTCACTGAACTAACGTCCCAGTTGTCCAAAGGTTGGTTAAAAACCACGGCATCCTCAAACATATCAGACATATTGGCCACTGCACTTACGTCCCAACTATTTAAAGGTTGGTTAAAGGCCCGCGCTCCCCGGAATGTTCCGCGCATGGAAACTACAGAGTTGACATCCCATGAATTTAAAGGCTGGTTAAAGCTGGTGGCATAGCTGAACATATAGGTCATGTCCGTAACGTTGGTAACGTTCCAACTATTGATATTTTGATTAAAGCTGCCCGCGCCACTGAACATATAGCTCATCGTGGTCACATTACCAACGTCCCAGTTATTTAGAGGTTGGTTAAAGTTGTTGGTATTGGAAAACATGCTACTCATTGTCGTTACTGAGGAAACATCCCAACTGTTTAAGGGCTGATCAAAAGCATTTGCAGAATTAAACATGTCACTCATGTCCATGACATTGGAAACCGTCCAGTTGTCAATATTTTGGTTAAAGGCATCGGTAGAGGCAAACATGGACTCCATGGTGGTCACATTGCTTACGTTCCAATTATTTAAAGGTTGGTCAAAAACTACTGCCCTTTGGAACATGGCTATCATAGAGGTTACGTTAGCCACGTTCCAAGAGTTTAAAGGTTGGTTAAAACTGCTTGCCCCTTCAAACATATAATCCATATTCACTACGCTCCCCACGTTCCAACTGCTCAGGTCTTGGTCAAACGCAGGGGCAGAACTAAATACTCTTCTCATATTGGTCACATTGCCAACGTCCCAATTATCTAAAGGGCTGTTGAATATGGATGCCTGGTAGAAGATATTTCCCAAATCCGTAACATTGCCCACATCCCAGTTATTGATGTTGGCGTTAAAGAGATACGTTCTTCTAAACATGCTTTGCATGCTCGTAACTTGGGATAAGTTAGGCACATCACTGGCATTATACACCATGTTTTCACAGAAGTAAAACGTGTTTTTCATGCTCTGCCAAACCTGAGTGCCCCATTGGTCCATAGAGATAAGCTTTAAATTATCCCGGTTGGAAGAGGTATGATAAAAGGAAGGAAAATCACCGATAATGGCTATGGTGTATATTCCAGGGTTAAGATAGGTGTGGGTAATACCGTTGGTAACATTATTATTGTATTGGCCATCACCCCAGTCTATGGAAAAGTCATAGGTGAGGTAATCTGGGAAGCCATCGTTTACATCGATTCGATATTGGTTGGCATTGGTTGAATTATTATCTAGGTTTCTGGTGTCTATGGTGATTTTAAAGGCATCTGGACTGTTGGCCCAACTGTCGACCACGGTGAACGTAATAGGGGTACAGCCCACGGCATCTCCTTCATCATTAAAAGGAATGACCAGAACCGATACCTCATCACCAGCATTAAATTCATTGGTAAAGTCTACCCCAACCGATGTCGCGGGAAGCGTTTGATCGTAGGCAACCACGGGTCCGGAACCGTCGTCCCTAGTGATGGTTACGCGGTATCCAGTGGCATTTGGGGTAGGTGCCCATCTAATATCACTGTTGGCGGGTACTTGTGTGTCCCCTGCGGCGGGCATGGTAATTTCAGTGCAAAGCACAAAACTGCAGTTCACGCTATCACCTATAAAATTCCAGTTATGGTCCTCCATTAAACTTTGTCTTGCAGATAAACCATCGCAGTAGGTCAGGTTTGCGGCGCCTAGGCTCAAATTATCTCGCACGTCTTGTCCGGCCCATGCCACCAAAAGTGTATCGTAATTGGTCTGCGATAACCCGGAGTTGGAGAGCATATTGGTCAATATGGAGACATTCTCCATGTTCCAAGAGGAAATATCCTGGTCAAAAGCAGTGGCGTTTAAAAAGACAGATGACATATTGGTCACCAAAGTGGTGTTCCAACTATCCAACGGCTGGTTAAAGGTGGTCGCGCCGGCAAACATGGCGGACAAAGTTGTTGCACTGCCCGTGTTCCAGGTGTTTAAAGGCTGGTTAAACGCATCATTGTTTTGAAACATTTGATTGAACTCCCTAACGTTTTCCACGTTCCAAGTTTCCAGTGGTTGGTTAAACGCATCGGCATTGAAGAACATAGCGCTCATATTGGTGACATTTGCCGTGTTCCAACCATCTAGGGGCTGGTTAAAAACAAGGTTGTTCTCAAACATACCTTCCATGTCGGTCACGGAACCAACGTCCCAAACGTTCAAGGCTTGGTTAAATACCGAATTGGTGGAAAACCCACCGGAAAACATGCCGGCCATAGTGGTAACGTTAGCCACGTCCCAATTGTTCAGTGGTTGGTCAAAAGCTTGGGCACCCTCAAACATTTCCCTCATGCTCAACACATTGGAAACATCCCAGTTATTCAGTGGTTGGTTAAAGTTTGGGGTGTCACTAAACATTCCTCCCATATCCGTAACACTGGAAACGTCCCAATTGCCAATTGGTGAATTGAAGGCACATTCATCGAACATTCTGTTCATATTCGTGACATTGCCCACTTGCCAGGTACTTAGGTCCTGTTCAAAATCGTTGGTCCTAAAAAACATGAGGTTCATGTCCACCACATTGGAAACGTTCCAAAGATTCAAAGGTTGATTAAAGTTTCTACAGGCCGTGAACATGCCAGACATATCGGTTACTTGGCTTACATCCCAATTGTTGATATTTTGGTTGAAATTGACACAGACGTAAAACATGTCTTGCATGGTGGTTACCGAGGCCGTGTTCCAATTGTCCAATGGTTCGTTAAAGTTGACGCATCCACTAAAAGTTTCGGACATATCGGTCACATTTGCGGTGTTCCAATTATCTAGGGGGCGGTTAAAGTTTTCGCAGTCCATAAAGGTGCCGGACATGTCCGTTATGGTGCTTACATCCCAATTGTTTACAATACCTGTAAAAATTTGGCAACCCCTGAACATGTTTTTGAGGCTGGTCACCTGGGTTAGATCAGGAGGTGCAATGGCATCAAAATTTAGGTTCAGGCAACCAAAAAATGCATTTTCCATGCTTTGCCACTGTAAGGAGCCCCAATCCACAATTTCCAAAATCTTTAGGTTGTCACCAGAGTCGTTAAAGAATATGGCGGGAAAATCTCCCCTAATGGCTATGGTGTATATCCCGGGTACGGCGTAGGTATGGGTAATATCGCCGGTTACCCCTGTGTCTTGGAATCCATCTCCCCAATCTACGGTATAGTTGTACGTTGTAAACGCAGGATTGGTAGGAATGGTTATTTGGTTGGGCCCAGAGGATGAGCCGCTGGTATTGCCCGTGTTCCATCTGGACACAAAATCTTGTGCATTACTGGTGAAATAGCAAAAAACGGCACAAAAAATAAGGAGTTGCTTGGCCATGATATGTTGATTGGATATAGTACGAACGTTTTGGCACGGAAGTTATTTCCAATGCCAGCAGTAGTTCAAATAAATGTTGTAAAACTAGGGGAATGTTGTGGTGAATGCATCCCTGTAAACCGTGAAGACTTGGTTTGGTATACCTTGGGCAAGTTGTCCTGAGTCAGGGGTTGCCTAATCCTTGGTCAGATGGTCGTTCTCAAAGTCAATAACCATACTATGCATTTGTACCCTAAACCATTTTTTGAATAGCGGCAAGGTACAGTCTGGCCAATCTTCGCTGTCTGTATGCCACATAAAAAGCTCATGTTCAAAAATCTCCACATAGTTCTCTTCCAACCAAGATTCAAATTCGCTTTCATCACCAACTTCATGAATCAAATAAATGTTATGTTCTCGGATATGGTGTTCTTTTATCGGGTCATCAGGATAGAGAGCATTAAGCCAATGGTAAAATGGTTTTTTGGGAATTACCAATACAGCGTTTCTATTGACCAATTGGTAAGGCTGTGTATAATCAGGAAATGATTCCGTTATTTGGGCATAAGTAGTGGAAATATAGTCGTTGTAGTCCATGTTTTCCACTATAAGTCCATCCTCCTTGCTTAGGTAAACCTCCACTATCATTCGGGTATCGTTTTGATACCACTTCTTTTTATATTCGATAAGGGACAGTAGCTGTTCTTTAAAAGGGTGTTTATGGAGGCCGGTGAGTGACTCTGTCGGGAAGTTGGCCATGTTCCAGGCTTCTGAGGCAAATTCAAAAACCGATTCTGGGGTCAAGGATTGGGGAAGGTCCGCCTTAATCATATTTCCCATTGTGCTTATGATTTCAGATAATTTTGGCAGCTGGTTTTTTATTACTTTCATTTGGTCAATTTAGTGGTGGATACAACTCGTTCCATCTTTTTCTGAATTTCCTGCAAACACAAATTCCCCAAACTACCTTCATGCGTATGGTGAATATCCCTTTTGGGTTTAAAATCTCCGGACTCAATGGCCATCCCCATTTTTTTATAGGCATCCCTAAAAGGCATCCCATTTTTCACCATTTCGTTTAAGGTGTCCACGCTAAAAAGATAGTCGTATTTGGGGTCTTCTAAAATATGGTCGTTTACTTTTATTTCCTTTAGGCTAAAGGTCAGAATTTCTAAACAGGCCTTCATATCTTGTATGGCTGGTACAATGGTTTCTTTGGCCAATTGAAAATCCCGATGATATCCGCTGGGCAAATTATTGATGAGCAGGGAGAGCTGGTTGGGTATGGCCTGAATTTTATTGCATTTGCCACGTACCAGTTCAAACACATCAGGGTTCTTTTTATGCGGCATAATACTGCTACCTGTGGTAAGTTCATTAGGGAAGGAAATAAAGTTAAAATTCTGACTCATGTATAGACAGATATCCATCGCCAATTTAGATAAGGTCGCTGCAATGGTTGCCATTCCAAATGCTGTTGCTTTTTCCGCTTTGCCACGGCTCATTTGCGCTGCAACTACATTGAATTTCATGGTCTCAAAACCTAATTCTTTAGTGGTAAATGTTCTATCAATAGGGAAAGAACTCCCATAACCTGCAGCACTGCCCAATGGATTTTGATCCACTACCTTTTGGGCCGCCTTTACAAAATACAGGTCGTCAATCAAACTTTCCGCGTAGGCAGAAAACCAGAGCCCAAAAGAGGAAGGCATCGCAATTTGGAGGTGGGTGTACCCTGGGAGCAAAACACCCTTGTGCTTTTCCGCAAGCTGTATCAGCACATCAAACAGGGTTGTTACCATGGCGGTCATCTCTGCCAGTTCTGTTTTGAGATAAAGATGCATGGCCACCAAAACCTGATCGTTTCGTGATCGAGCCGAATGTATTTTTTTACCAGTATCCCCTAGTTGCTCAATAAGGAGGAATTCAATTTTGGAATGCATGTCTTCAAAATCATCCTCAATGGTAAATTCCCCTTTTTCAATGCTCTTGGCAATGGTTTTCAGTGCGGTGGTCAATGCCTTGGCCTCCTTCTTTTCCACCAAGCCCACCTTGCCCAGCATCTTTGCATGGGCAATGGATGCCATTACATCATACTTAGCCAGTAAAAGGTCCAGTTCACGGTCGTTTCCTACGGTAAAGTGGTCTATTTTTTTATCGGTACTAAAGCCTTTGTCCCAGAGTTTCATTTTTATTGGATATTAGATTTTAGAAGTAGGATAAGTAAGGTTTTGTTTGTTGTAGCCTCCTATCTTACATCTTATTGCTTTTTTATAAATCCTTCTATAATATCAATATACAATCCCACTCCTTCTTCCACCTCATTTACGTAGATAAATTCATTGGCAGAGTGCGAACGCGGACTATAGCCGGGCCCCAGTTTTAAAGATTGGCAACTCAACTTTGCCTGGTCGGACAAAGTAGGGGATCCATAGGTTTCCCGACCTAGGGCTATGCCAGATTGCACCAAAGGATGATCTATTGCAATGGAGGAACTGTCTTTGTCCAACGACCTTGGGGTAAGTTGGCAAGGAGCTTCTTTTTGAAGGATATCATTGATTTCCCGGTTGGTATACCGATCGTTGACCCTGGTATCAATGACCAAGTCTACATGGGCAGGTACCACATTGTGTTGGCTGCCTGCGCTTATCTGTGTTACGGTAATCTTTACGGGTCCTAGAACTTCGGATACCTTATCAAAGGTATACTCTTGGAACCATTTTAGTACATCTGCCGTTTTGTAAATGGCGCTGTCATCGTTAGGATGTGCGGCATGGGAAGGGGTCCCCAAGATTTTACCATCATAAACAATGAGTCCCTTTTCCGCAATGGCCAACTGCATTTGGGTGGGTTCGCCAACAATGGCCACATCTATTTCTGGAAGTATGGGCAATAGTGCGGATAGGCTCTTTGCTCCTGCGTCTTCCTCTTCTGCCGTTGCCGCCATGATAATATTGTGGTTTAGGTCAGTTTGCTCATAGAAATAAACAAAAGTGGCCAATAGGGAACAAAGTGCCCCGCCAGCATCGTTGCTGCCCAGCCCGTACAATTTTCCATCTTCAATATGTGGGTGGAACGGGTCTTTGGTGTAGGCAGAATTTGGTTTTACCGTATCGTGGTGCGAGTTTAACAGTAGGTTGGGCTTACGCTCATCATAATACTTGTTAAAGGCGTAAATATTGTTGTGTTGGCGCTTGGTGGCCACTCCAAATTTGGTCAAAAAAGCGGCAATGGCATCGCCGGTTTTGTCTTCCTCCTCTGAGAGTGAGGGGATAGCTATGAGTTGTTTTAAAAGGGCAATGGCCTCTTTTGCCAATAGGTCTTTATCCAGCGTCATAAAATCAATGTTGTATAATTTGTGTTTGCATCATCGAACAGGGCTAAATTACCGATTCTAACTTCTTTAACCCCATTTTTTAGGGCATGAAAACAGTTATGTATTTTGGGGAGCATCCCCGCTACGATGATTCCTTGGTGCACAAGCGTCTTGTACGATTGGGCGTTGATTTTTTTAATGACCGAATTTGTATCCGTTACGTCACGCAGCACGCCATTTAGTTCAAAACAATAATAGAGTGTTGTGTCAAAATGTTTACTCATACCTATCGCCAATTCTGCTGCAATGGTGTCTGCATTGGTGTTTAACAATTGTCCGTGCTCATCGTGGGTCAAGGCACAAAAAACAGGTGTTAAGCCAATGTTTAAAAGGTGGGTGATGCTGCTGCTAGAAACTCCGGAGACATCTCCGACGAAACCAAAGTCAATATCCTCAACTGGGCGTTTTACGGCTTGAATGGTGTTGGCATCGGCCCCGCTCATACCAAGTGCATTACAGCCCATGGTTTGTAGCTGGGCTACTATTTTTTTATTGGTGAGCCCACCGTAGACCATAATGGCAACATCCAGGGTATCGGCATCAGTAATGCGACGGCCGCTGACCATTTTGGGCGATATTCCTAATTGTTCCAAAACCTGATTGGCTTTTTTACCACCACCGTGCACCAAAATTTTAGGACCTTCAATACCCGAAAAAGCTTTTAAGAATTGGGCGAGTTGATGTTCATCTTCTATGATGTGTCCGCCTATTTTTACTATAGATAAGCACCTCTCGTCCTCTTGTAAGGACAGATGCTTACTGTTTTTATCTTGTTCTTTTAAGCTCATACTTCTAAATACTTCTGCGGTATTGTTATGTGTTTTTAAATTGATTCAACTCGTATAGTTAGTATTCCACCTTTGGGGGGCTAGGGGACCAATATTTTTTTTAGGATAATCTGTGCCGCATAGGTTCGGTTATTGGCCTGGTCTATACATAGGCTTTGCTCGCTATCCAACACCGCATCCTCAACCACAACATTTCTGCGTACTGGCAAACAATGCATAAACTTGGCCTTGCCCAGTTTTTGTTTGGTCATCATCCATTCGGGGTCTTGGGTGAGTACCTTGCCATACCTTTGGTATGAGCTCCAGTTTTTTACATACACAAAGTTCGCGTTTTCCAAGGCTGTTTCTTGTTCATGCACAATGGTGATGTCTTTTGTGATTTTTGGATCCAGCTCGTACCCTTTTGGATGGGTGATCACAAATTCCGCATCTTGGCGCTGCATCATTTGGATAAAGGAATTTGCGACCGCATGGGGCAACGCTTTAGGATGTGGCGCCCAGGACAGGACTACTTTGGGCTGGGTACCGGTACTATGCTCCGCTAAGGTGATGGCATCTGCCAAAGCTTGTAAGGGATGGCCAACGGAGCTTTCCATATTAACAACGGGAATAGAGGCATATTTTAGGAACCCGCTGAGTACCATTTCGGCCTCATCCGTTTTTTTGTCAACCAGACCTGCAAAAGCCCGTATGGCAACTATGTCCGCAAATTGTGAGACCACCCGGGCCGCTTCTTTGATGTGTTCTGAGCAACCGTGGTTCATAGTAGTGCCATCCGCAAATTCTAACTGCCAACCTTCACTTCCAAAGTTCATCACCATAACATGCAGTCCTAAATGGATGGCCGCTTTTTTTGTGCTCAAACGTGTTCTAAGACTATTATTAAAAAAAAGAAGGCAAATGGTTTTTTGGTTCCCTAAATGTTCAAAAGCATAAGGATTATTTTTTAGGGCGATGGCTTCCTGCACCGTTTGGTGGAGGTCGGGAATATCGGTGATGCTCAAAAAGTGTTTCATTGGATTTTTTTAGACCGGGGATTAAAGACGGTAACTAAGGAACAAGAGGGAAGCGATGCTAATTTTTTGTGATACATGGGTTATGTGGTCTTACTCCGTTCCTTATCCCTATTACTCTTTGGTGTTGGTTTCTAATTCTAGTTGTAACCGTTCAAAAAACACATCAATATGTGTTGTGGTGATGTTCAAAGCTGGCAAAAAACGAAGCAGGTTTTTGTTGGCCGAACCTCCGGTGAAGATTCGTTGGTTATAAATTAATCGTTGGCGAAGCTCGGCCACCGGAAAGTCAAATTCCAGGCCTAACATAAGACCTTTTCCTTTAACTTTTTTGATGGCTTTAATTTCATTGGCCCTCCCGTAAAAATAGCAGCCCAGCTCGTTGGCATTATCAATAAGGTTTTCCTTCTCTATGACTTCCAGTACAGCCAAGGTAGCGACACACGCCAAATGATTGCCCCCAAAGGTGGTGCCCAATTGTCCGTACCAGGGTTCAAATTTGTTGTGGATCAGTACGCCCCCCACGGGAAAACCGTTCCCCATCCCTTTGGCAATGGAAATAATGTCCGGTTCAATCCCGTGATGTTGGTACGCAAAGAATTTCCCACTTCTGCCAAAACCGGATTGCACTTCGTCCGCAATTAAAACCACCTTGTATTCCTGGCACTTTTGCGCCACAAATTGATAAAACTCCGTTGTGGGTTGGTCCAAGCCGCCAACCCCTTGAATGGCTTCTAAAATAACGGCGCAATGCCCGCCTTGGGAGATGGTGCTTTCAAAAGCCCCAAAATCATTGAGTGGCACAAAATCCACGGCTTGCTGGGCGTTTAAGGGAGCCACAATTTTAGGGTTGTCTGTAGTGGCCACTGCGGCCGAAGTCCTACCATGAAAACTGTTGTTAAAAGCAATCACCTTAGTGTTTCCCGTATGGAAAGAGGCCATTTTTAGGGCATTTTCATTGGCCTCTGCTCCAGAACTGCACATAAACAATTGGTAGTCCTCACAGGTAGCGGCAGTACCCAATCTGTGGCCCAGTTCCACCTGTAGCGGGTTCTGTATGGAGTTGCTGTAGAATGCCATTTTCTGTAATTGTTCTGTCATACGGTTCACATAATGTGGATGGGAGTGCCCAATGGAAATTACGGCGTGGCCACCGTAAAAGTCCAGATAGGTTTCACCTTGCTCGTCCGTGACCTCAATGCCTTTGGCAGCAACGGGGGTCACTTTGTAAAGTGGATATACATCAAATAGTTTCATAATTCTATGACTTTAAGCTTATCGCTGTTGGCCCTATGCCAAGCTTTTAGCGAATGGTGTTGTGCCATGGCTACGATTGTTTTATCTCATTTATTTTATCGAATGACGTGACAATTCCCCTGATTAATGAGGAGCTTAGCCCTTGGTGCTCCATCTCGTTTAGACCGGAAATAGTGCACCCTTTTGGGGTGGTAACCCTATCTATTTCCGCCTCGGGATGGCTGCCAGATTCAATCAATAAACCAGCGGCGCCATTACAGGTGTGCATCGCCAGTTCTTGGGCCTCTTTGGCATCAAAGCCCAATTGAATGGCGCCTTGGGTAGTTGCCCTGATAAGGCGCATCCAAAAAGCGATTCCACTAGCGCAAATGACCGTGGCCGCTTGCATTTGGTTTTCCGGGATTTCCAAGGAATGTCCCATTCTGTTGAAAATAGCTTTGGCCAGGTCGATGCGTTTTTTACCAAGTTCGTTGGAACACAAACAGGTCATGCTCTTACCCACTGAAATTGCCGTATTTGGCATGCTACGGATAATGAATTTGTCATTCCCCACTATACTTTCCATACGCGCAATACTAAAACCTGTAATGGTGCTGATAATGACGTGCTTTTCTGTCAATAACTCCTTAATGTCATGTAAAATCCCATCAAAGTGTCCTGGCTGCACGGCAAAAATGAGAACATCCGATTGTTTAACGGCTTCGGCATTGTCCGAGGTAACCGTTACAATTCCATATTTTTCAAAATCCTTGATGTCGGCCGTGTTTCTTTTGGTGAGGTACATGGTGGTTGCCCCATTACTGTGCAGAATTCCCTTGGCGATGGATAGTCCCAAATTCCCTGCTCCGATGATTGCTATTTTCATAATTCCGATTTTTGCTTTAGGTAGTGCGCTAATGGCCATTCCCTTTTTTACTCAATATTTAAGATTTGCACCCGGCTCCCTTTGGCCGAATTGTTCCTACCCTTGGGTTGGAATCAAGAGTATATTTTTTATTGTGCCTCTTTGGCTATTCCAGAAGGAATTTCCTATTTCCCAGTTGTTTTTTACCTATTAAAATGCTGTTGCCTTAAGCCTCAACCCCTCGTCCTCGTCAAAACCAAACATCAGGTTCATGTTTTGGACGGCTTGCCCTGAGGCACCTTTTAATAAATTATCTATGGCCGATGTTACCAATAACACATCATCATATTGGTGTAAATGGATATGGCAGTTGTTCGTGTTCACCACTTGTTTTAAGTGGATAGGTTCTTCCGTTACATGGGTGAAGAGGGCATTGCCAAAAAAATCCGTATACAGTTTGCTGGCGTCTTCCAAACTGCCTTGGTAGCGGGTGTAGGCCGTTGCCAATATGCCACGGGCAAAGTTTCCCCGGTTGGGCAAAAAGTATAATTTACCGGTGTCATGGCCAAAAGAGTCCAAACTTTCACCAATCTCCCCAAGATGTTGGTGGGTAAAGGGTTTGTACCAACTGGCATTGTTGTTTCGCCAGCTAAAATGGGTGGTGGCAGACGGTTTTATGCCTGCCCCCGTGCTGCCTGTCACCGCATTGATGTGCACCTGATCCTGCAATAGCCCTGAGGCCGCTAAGGGCAATAACGCCAATTGTATCGCCGTTGCAAAACACCCAGGATTTGCTACCAAACGGGAACTTTGTATTTTTTTTCTGTTTAGCTCTGGCAGGCCGTACACAAATTGTTCGTTGTGGAACTTGGCGTCGCTTTGCAACCTAAAATCGTTGCTCAAATCAATGATAAGGGTGTTCTCGGAAAACGGATGGTCCTTTAAAAATTGGGTGGAATTCCCATGGCCAAGACATAGAAAAACAATATCGATTTGTTGATGGACCGTATTTGAAAATTCCATTTGGGTCTGTCCCAAAAGGTCTTGATGTACTTTGGTCAGTTTTTGTCCGCCCCTTGTGGTACTATACACAAAATCAATGTCTACGTGGGCATGGTTTAATAACAAGCGGATTAATTCACCACCTGTATAGCCTGAGCTTCCTATAATTCCTGCTTTTATCATCTTTAAAGTTCAAGTTTCACGTTCAACAAACAGTTTAGCGCTTTTGGTTATTGGGTTTTTAATGGGTTGGTGCATTGGCATCGTTCACAAAATTGGCAATCTTCCCAGGGTTTGATACTATTTTGATGAATCCTTTGGCATCATCTGCGGTCCACCCTTTATTGATTTCGCCGTAGCTTCCAAAAGAGGCGTTCATCAAATCATGGGGTGAGTCTATCCCATCCAACCGGAACTGAAATGGGTAAAGGCTAACATGTACGTCGCCGCTTACATGTTTTTGGGTATCCGACAAAAAGGCTTCAATATTTCGCATCACCTCGTCTAAATAATTGCCCTCGTGCAAGAGCATCCCATAAAAATTTCCCAACTGTTCTTTTTGGTACTGTTGCCACTTGCTCAGCGTATGCTTCTCCAATAAGTGATGCGCCTTTATGGTGATCAAAGCGGATGCCGCCTCAAAACCCACACGGCCTTTGATGCCAATAATGGTATCCCCAACGTGAATGTCACGGCCAATAGCGTATTTGGAGGCTATAGCCTCCAGTTTTTCAATATTGGCCACGGGCGTATCTTTTTTTCCGTTTAGGGCCACAAACTCCCCTTTTTCAAAGGTCAACGTAATTTGTTGCGGTTCTTTTTCCTGCAATTGGCTTGGGTAGGCGGTATCTGGTAAGGGCAGGTTGGAGGTAAGGGTTTCTGCACCGCCCACAGAAGTGCCCCACAGCCCTTTATTGATGGAATATTTTGCCTTTTCCCAAGAATAATCCACCCCGTTTTCCTTTAGATAAGCAATCTCAGCTTCCCTAGAAAGGGTGTTGTCCCGGATTGGGGTGATAATTTTAATATTTGGTGCCAAGGTCTGAAAAACCATGTCAAATCTCACTTGGTCATTGCCAGCACCAGTACTGCCATGGGCAATATAATCGGCATCAAGCTTTTTGGCATGCTTCGCAATTTCAACGGCCTGGACGATGCGTTCTGCACTAACCGAAAGCGGATAGGTATTGTTCCTGAGTACGTTGCCAAAAATGAGGTATTTTACCACGGTATCGTAAAAGGTCTGAATAGCATCCACGCTAGTGTAGCTCGTGGCGCCCAAGGCCAACGCCTTTTCCTTTATCTCCTCTATTTCTTTAGATGAAAACCCACCCGTATTCACGCTTACCGCATGTACCTCAAAGCCTTGTTCTTTAGAGAGGTACTTGGCACAGTAACTGGTGTCCAATCCGCCGCTATAGGCCAATACTAATTTTTTCATATGTTATTGTTTGTGGTTTGCGCAGGGGTGCAAACCGTATTTATTTTATTGCCAGTTGATGGATAACTAGTAAAATTATTACTCTGTTTTCTTCCTTTTTTTATAAAATAGACTTTGTTTGATATTGGTCAACCTTTGAAAAGTTTTCTTGCTTATTTTGCCTGCATCAGGGTGTTTGTTTTTCTCTTTTGGGTCATATAACATTCCAGTACACAGGCACATCTTTCTTTCGGTACGTGTTAGGATATCAAAATTTTTACAGGTTTGGCAACCTTTCCAAAAATCAGGGTCGTCCGTGAGCTCAGAAAAGGTCACCGGTTTGTAGCCAAGCTCATAGTTCATTTTCATGACGGGCAGTCCGGTGGTGATGCCAAAGATTTTGGCATCGGGAAATTTTTGCTGGGAAAGTTCAAAAATCCGTTTTTTAATTTTTTTCGCCAGACCTTGTCCTCTATAATCTGGATGTACAATAAGACCAGAATTGGCCACAAAGCCTTTGTTGCCCCAGACCTCTATATAGCAAAAGCCGGCAAATTTATCGCCATCCAGGGCAATGACCGCATTGCCGTTGGCTAAACGTTTTATGATGTACTCCGGAGTCCTCCTAGCAATACCGGTACCTCGCACCTTGGCGGACTCGGTGATGGTATCGCTAATGATCTGTGCGTATTTAAAATGTGACTCGTTGGCAACAAGTAACTGCATTGCAAACTATGTTTGTTGGATAAAAAATAAAGGTTGATCAATGGTAGATGGGGGACTGGACTCACCTAATCCCAAAATGGAAGTGCACCCTTACGGGCGACGGCGACGGGGCGCCAACGGAAGCGAGGGAGCTAGGGTGCCCAACATACTAGTATGGAATGGTTGTTCCTTCATTACGCAGTAAATGTACACTTTATATTGTTTTCGCCTAGTCTAAGTTAAATTTTTTACGAAAGTGCTGTAATGTGTTATGATTTTTTAATAGTTCGTAAAGCAAATACCCAAAAACAACCAAATATTCTAAAGCAAGTAACCATAGGTTTTCCCGAAAATCTGGATGGGAATAGGCAAAGTAGCTTAAGACGGCCATGGCAGACCACACCATCGCAAACCTATATGTTGTAAAAACACCCAAAACGATAAGGAAGATAATATACCAAGGGTGTACCGTGCTGGAAAAGATATAGTAACTGCTTAGGAGGGCGAGCATGGAGCCAAGCAAAATGGGAAGGTTTTGGTTTTTTCTAAAAAAGGTCAATCCAAGTGCTATCGCAATCGTGGCCATAGGCACAATCTTACCATAGGATTTAACCAATAACCAAGGTTTGGCATCAAAAAAGTCTATACCAATGATTTTTATCAGATTGTACAGAGATGCATTGAACTCAAAATTGGAAAACCAAAGCCCGATGGATTTTCCATAGTTGTCAAAAAATTCGGCAGAGTAGAAGGGAAGTAAAAAAACCAAAGCTGTTAGGCCAATGCCCAAATAGAAAAAGACACTCCGTTTTATACCAAAATGCCTTAGAAATAATGGAAGAAACAATATAGGCACCAATTTTAGAAGTATGGACAGTGCATACACCGGCGCTGCCCATTTCCATTTCCCAAGTGATACCAGATACATGGCCCACACAAAGAAAAACAACATCACCCCCTCAAAATGAAGGTTGCCCGTGAGTTCAATGATCACAAGCGGATTTAAAAAATACCAAAATATTTCTTTTGGTGAACGGCCTAGGTGTCCCAAGAGTTTTCCCCCAAAATAAAGGGTGCCAATATCTGCACCCAGAATAAACAAGCGCATAACAACGATAGAACCAAAAACACTGCCGCCCCCTAGAAAAGTGGAGATGGCAAAGATAATTTGGTTCAAAGGCGGGTAATTACTGTAGTGTTTGGCACTTAAACTACCCATGCCCTCATGTAAAACTGCCGAGTTGGAACTATGAAATAAGGCATTGCCCATAATTTCATTTGGGGTGTATAGATACGGATTAATGCCTTGGTTAATGAGTTGGCCATCCCAAATAAACCGGTAAAAATCTTGGGAGAGGTTGGGTGTGGCACATAGGAAAACCAATCTGCACAAAATTCCTGCCCCAAGTAAAAAATTGAAATTCTGTTGTCCCAAAGCCATGGTTTTGGCATAGCTTAGGAAAAGCAGGGAGAAGAGTAAAAGTAGATTTAGAAAATCCTCACGTTGCAGACCAAAGCTAAAAACCGCATAAAGCAGTATGTTTCCCAATACTAGAAGTATAGGAAGTTTATGCAATTTCCAATAAGAAAGCATATTAGGCTTTTGCGGTCAATGATTTAAAGAACACGAAACCGAAACCTAGGAACAACATGAGGTGAAAGGGAAACAACCCGTAGTCGTTAAGTGGAATGGCGCTGTACATGCCAAAAAGAAAATACAGCATCAATGCAAACTCTATTACCATGTTGGGCGAGAGTTTGGTGGCCAGGTATTTATTGCCTTTCCAACTATCCGTAATGTTGTTGATGTTAAACTTTGGGGTACGCACAAACTCGCTGCGTTTGCCCAAATGCCCTTCCATCACGGCTATGGAGTTGTGCAAAGAAAGTCCTAATGCCACGGAGAAAAAGGTAAAAAACAGCTTGATGTAATCAATAAATTTTTCAAACCCACTTCCCTGAATGCTCTTGTAGGTGTACCAATAGCAGAAAAATAAAATTATGGTGCTTACGATAAAGAAACTCGTGATCTCAAAGACCCAGCCTAAATGGCCATAGGTGTTCTTAATGTACAACATGGGGATGCTCAACAAGGCCACGATAAAGACACATAAGAACATGGAACTGTTCAATAAGTGCATGACCCCGTGGAATTTGGTCTTAAAATCTATGTTCTTGGCGTTAATTACGCTGGCCACGGATTTTCTAAAGTTTTCTGCACCCCCTTTGTTCCAACGGAATTGTTGGGAACGGGCGGCACTCATGACTACGGGCAATTCCGCAGGAGTTTCCACATCTTCCAGATACTTAAATTTCCAGTTTTTTAACTGTGCACGGTAACTTAGATCTAAATCTTCCGTGAGGGTGTCGCCCTCCCAGTTACCGGCATCTAGGATACATGCCTTTCTCCAAATACCGGCGGTACCGTTAAAGTTGATGAAATGTCCTTTTGAGTTTCGGCCAACCTGCTCTAGGGTAAAGTGTGCATCAAGGGCAAAGGCTTGTATGCGTGTCAACGAATTAAAATCCCTATTGATATGTCCCCATCTGGTCTGTACCACGCCAATTTCATCATCCTTGAAATAGGGCACTGTTTTTTTAAGCCAATCGCTTTCCGGTAAAAAGTCGGCATCAAAAATGGCCACAAATTCGCCTTTGGCAATCTCAAGGCCTTCTTTTAAGGCTCCAGCTTTAAAACCTTGCCTATTGGTCCTGGTGATATGATGAATGTCCAATCCCGTTTTCTGTAATTCCTCAATACGTTGTTTGGTTTCTATCACCGTATCATCCGTAGAATCATCCAAGACCTGAATCTCCAATTTGCTTTTGGGATACTCTATCTTAGCGATGTTTTCCAGCAGGCGCTCCATTACATATTTTTCATTGTAAATAGGAAGCTGTATGGTAACATGTGGAATCTCCTTGGGGTCCAATAAGTTGAATTTTGGTGCCTCTTCATTTTGCTTTTTGTTGGTAAGGTAGTTGACCAGTAAGTTAAGTTGGGCCAAACTATAGAAGAATATTAAAATAAGCGCCAGGCTGTAAATAGCGATGATAATGTAAGCGATAGTAAGAGCCATAATTATTTAATGCTGTATTTAAATATCCATCCAAGGATTTTGATGCCCGCAAATATAGCACCTTTTACAGTACCGGATACCTTAGAAACGCCAATTCTTTTTTTGTAACGTACTGGTACTTCGGTATATGCCATTTTTTTCCTTAATACTTTGAGCTGCATCTCTACCGTCCACCCATAAGTTTTGTCCTGCATTCTTAATTCTTTGAGTTTTTCGTACTTCATTGCCCTAAAAGGTCCTAAATCCGTAAATTTTGCCCCAAAAAACCATTTCATGAGCGTGGTAGCCAGCAAGTTGCCAAAAATTTGTGGAGCGGTCATGGATCCAGATTCCCTAAGTTCCTTTGTTCTCGCTCCTATGACCAAATCCATATTCTCCTCTAAAATGGGGGCTACTACCTTGTCCAATTCTTCCGGATAATCAGAATAGTCGCCATCAATAAATACGATAATATCCGGCTTTTTGGATTGTGCTTCAATATAAGCTAGACCCTTAAGGCAGGCGTGGCCATAACCCTTTTGATGTTCAGTTAAAACGGTGGCCCCGGCCTCTGTGGCATTTTTTACCGTATCATCGGAAGAATTATTGTTGACCACAATAATTTCGGACACACTTTTTGGGATGTCCCTTATGACGTGGCCAATGGAATTAGCTTCGTTAAAAGCAGGAATAATAACTTTAATATCAGTCATTACTTGAGGTCAGAGAGGTTGTTTTCTTTTTTAAAGCTGCCAAAACTAAACCATTCTTTTACTTTTTTTCCATTTTTATATTTTTCGGCAGAGGTTAATTTTTCATTTTTATACTTAAGGCAATAGCCGTTTTTTACATTATCCTGTAGTTGGCATTTGTGGTTTATTTTCTCCTCTTGGTCATAAAACAACCACCATTTTGCTTTTTTTCCGTTTTTAAAATGACCTTCACTTTGCAATTTCCCCTGTGCGTTATAGATATACCAATACCCGGTTTTTCGATTGTTTTTGTAATGCCCCTGTTCTGATAATTTCCCATTTTGGTAATAGAATTTCCAAAAACCTTCTTTGGATTCATCCACTTTCCAGCCCTGTGATGCAAGGTTTCCATTTTCATGGAAGGTTTTCGCGTATTTTTTGGTAAAGGGTAACGTGCTAAAAACGAGGATGACAAATAACTTAAAATAAGATATTTTCAGGATCATTTTAATGTGCATTTCGGCTTTAGTCGAGAACTAATGACCATACTATCGGCCCCCGTTATAAATTAGCAAGTTCGTTCGCCTAGTTCTTGTTCACTAAGGTCATTAGATCCACGTCATTGCCCAACAATACCTGATTCCCATCAATACGTCCTTTAAGCGGGCCATTTTCCAATTTTAAAACGCCTCTTGGGCAAACTGCGGAACAAATACCGCAACCAACACAACTGGAACGAACGATATTCTCACCTTTTTGGGCGTAGGCGCGCACGTCTATACCCATTTCACAATAGGTAGAACAATTGCCGCAGGAAATGCACTGACCACCATTGGTGGTGATTCTAAATTTTGAGAACAACCGCTGTTGAAAACCTAAAATAGCCGCCATTGGGCATCCAAACCTGCACCATACCCGGTTGCCTAGAATAGGATAAAAGCCGGTGCCAATGACCCCGGAGAAAATACTGCCTATCAAAAAAGAGTAGGACTTGCGCAATGTTCCGGATTTGAACAGGAACACATTGCCTTCACCACTAAAAAAGTGCATTGCAATCAGCGCCAAAATAATGACCAGATAGCCAATTGCCCCATATTTGGCATCTTTTTGTAGCTGTTCCCTTTTAAAAATCATCACCAAGGCAAATACCGTGGTCAATAACACGGCCACCCCAATCAAAAATGTGTTTTTTGTTAACCAGTACTTGCTTGTGTCGGTACCCAGGTAAGAATAGATGACCGCTGTGGTCATCAAGGTAACAAAGACCACCACACTGTGTACCACCCAGCGTTCAATATTCCACGCTTTTACGCTTTTATCGCTTAGCTGTCTAAAAGAATCACCAGCGGTTTCCGCTAGGCCACCACAACCGCAAACCCAAGAGCAGTACCAACGTTTTCCATATTTGTAGGTGAGAATTGGACTAATAATGAAAACGGATGCCACACCAAAAATCAAAAGGGCAAAACCAATGTCCCCGGAACTTAAAAACGCTTTAACCCGGTATCCTTCAAAATTGTAGTAATTCAAAGGCCACATATTTTTAAGGTCGTAATAGGGAAGACTACCTCCATTGAGTACGGAACTGCCATTTAAACGGGCCATGAGTTCAGGAATGATAAAAGCGAAGCCCAGTTGAAAGAACATGACGCTAAAGGTTCTTATTTTTTCATAGCGGTTATGGCGGTATTTCCAAATAAACTTGATGCCAAAGGCTAAAATGGCCACGGTATAAAGGGTGCCATAGACAAACCATTGGCTTGCAGGGTTGCCGCTCAGTAATCGGCTTAAAGGATCAAAAAGACGAATGATGCCTGTGTTGTCGCCTTTGGCTGCCAAGCCTAGATATTCCGGATAAAAGTAAAGTACAATATAAAAACCGGTGAGTGCTATGCCGGCCATCCAGCCCCAGAAACCTTGGCTAGAAATGGATTTGAACCATACCCCGTCATTTTTAATTCCCGGCTCTTTTTTGGAATACATATCCCAAGCAAACCACAAGATTCCCATGGTAATTGCGCCCAAAGAAATACTAAGCCAAAGGCCTTTGTTGGGAAAGTTGACATTGAACGCTGCCAGAAGAATAACGGCCAAACCAAAAAAACCCAAAAGCGTGGCCAGTTTTTGATTTCTACTCAATTGTTTTGGCGGTTGGCCTGTTAGGGCCATGCTTCTATCGTATGTGCTCATAATTATAAAAGTTCAAATTCAAGTATCAGATTCAAAAAACAAAATGTAGAGAACCAACTAGTTGGTTAGGTTAAATATTCGTTTTAGACTTTTGTTCTTTGGCTTTATGTGTTTTCCGTGATCGGTATTGTATTTGGATACAATGTCTTGCTCATATTTTTTGTAGAATTCTGGATCAAAATTGGCGTCTTTTAAATGTTCCACAACAAAATCAACACCTTTCCCTTCCGTTAGCCAACGGTCAAATATTTCGTGCCGCATCCGGATACCAAAGGTGTTGATGCCTAAGAATTTATGAGTGTTCTTATGGAACGAAATGGTGACACACACTTTTTCTGAGTTATGTCGCCAGTGGAACTGTGTTTCATAATCAGGTTTTCCCTTGCTTCCAAATACCCATCCATAAGTCTGGTATTCAATATCCAGGAATTTGGCTGAATTGAACCAGTGACCTGGTTTGTATTCCAACGGGTTGCCGCAAATGGTCTGGGCAACGGTTTCCCCCATCATTCTGCCGGTATACCAAACCGCTTCAATAGGCCTTCGGTTCCCAATGGCTTCATGCTGCTCTGCACAGTCCCCAACGGCATAAACATCTGGAATGTTGGTTTGTAGTTGTCTGTTGACCCTAACCCCGCGGCCAAGTTCAATCCCGGAATCTTTTAAAAAATCAATGTTAGGCGTTACACCGGCGGTAAGCCCCACCATGTCACAGGAAAGCTCTTCTCCCGTTTCCTCAATAATAACAGATTTTACCCTCCCGGACGCATCGGCCTTTATTTCCTTTAGATTGGTATTGAGACGCAGGTCTATATGGTGTTCTTTTATGTGTTCATTGATTATCTGGGATTCGCCATCTGGCAAAACACCGTTCCAAAAACTATTTTCGCGTACCAAAAAGGTCACGGGGATATCCCTGCTCCTTAGCATTTCTGCCAGTTCTATCCCAATAAGTCCACCGCCTACAATTACCGCTCGTTTGCAGATTTCTTTATTGGGGGCGTTCACCTCCAACAAATCTAGATCTTGCTTGGAATACAATCCCTGTACCCCATGCAAATCCTGCCCAGGCCACCCAAATTTATTGGGTTTGGACCCAGAGGCGATAATTAAAGTGTCATAGTTAAGGGTTCTGGAGCCATCTAGTTGCAGTTGCTTGTTTTTGGTATCCACTTTATTTACAAAGGCCCTCACAAGTTCTATCCGGTTTTTTTCCCAAAACCAATTTTCATACGGTTGTATATGTTCAAATTTCATGTGCCCCATATAGACGTACATAAGGGCAGTTCTAGAAAAGAAATAATCGGTTTCTGCAGATACGATGATGATTCTCTTGTCCGAATGTTTTCTGATATGTCGCGCAGCGGTAACACCTGCAACACCATTGCCTATGATAACAACAGTTTCCATTTGTGTATTGTATTGGTTGTGGGTTGTGTCGGCCTTAAAGGTAAGAACTTAACTGCCAGCTTTTATTTAGAAGGCTTTTAAATAAGTTAAATACTGTAAGGATTCCCTTCTCAAAACGAACTTGTAATGGCCTGTGGCACAAAATCTTAAATAATTCATAAAACTACTACTTTGGTGTAGGTAGTAAAAACACTTACCGACCAAAAGGGCAGATTCTTAATCACTAATCTAACTATTATGAAAACTAAAATACTGGTTGCCGCGCTAACGACCCTGGTTTTTTTCCATGGTGGAGCTGCACAGGATATTTCCCAATTTTTTTCTAAGGCTGATAGCTTTCTAAGCACTTATGTGGCCAATGGCCGGGTAGACTATAAGGCCATAGCTTCCAATCCTTCCCAATTGAATGAAGTACTGGGTTTGGCCAAGGATATCTCTGTAGCAAAATCCGATACCAAAAATTATCAGGCCTTTTGGATCAATGCCTATAACTTGTCCGTTATAAAGGGTATTGTTGACCATTACCCCATTAAATCCCCTTTGGACAAAGCTGGTTTTTTTGATAAAATCACCTACGCTATAGGAGGAAAAAACATCACCTTAAATGATATAGAGAACAAATTGCTTAGGGCTAACTTCCCTAAAGAGGCAAGATTCCATTTTGTATTGGTTTGTGCCGGCTTGGGGTGTCCGCCGATCATTGCCAATGCCTATCTGCCCAACACCTTGGATGGGCAACTGGAGCAACAAACCAAATTGGCTTTGAACGATGCAAAATTTATCAAGCTACAAGGAAAAAAAGTACAACTATCGCAATTGTTTGAGTGGTATAAAGGTGACTTTACCCAAGACGGAAAGAATTTAATTGATTATGTAAACCAGTATCGTACAGAAAAGATACCCGAAAAGGCCAAAGTGGGTTTTTACGAGTATGACTGGGCATTGAACGAGATGAAATAAAAAAACACAACCTGAAAAATAAAAAAAATGAAACTTTTGAAAAATTATCTTCCCGTAGCTGTTTGCCTATTATTGACCTTGGGCATCACCGCCCAAAACGATGCTGACGATGGCGGAAGTGTGATCCAAAACCTTACCCCGTCAAAACTCATGGCAAAAGGCCAATGGGATATAAAACTGTTCAACAACCTTTACACCCAAACGGAAAGTACATTTGCCAATGAAGATGGGATTAGGCAGAATTTTTTCACTTCTACTTTAGAGGTTTTTACCGGTGTGTCGGACACTAAAAGGGTAAACTTGGGCGCTATTGTGGAATACAGGGCCAACGGAAGGGATTTTGTGGCCAATGGCATTACGGAACGCAGGACCACCTCTGGAATCACCTCGTTTGCACCGGCCATTAAAGTGGTGCCGTTTAAGAACGTGGGCAATTTATCCATTTTAAGCGCTTTTTCCATCCCCTTGATCAATAGCGAACTTGATAATGGAGTCTTTTTGGATCAGAACGGTTTTACTTGGCAGAACCGCCTATTTTATGATTACACCTTTGCTGGTAAAAAGTGGCAGATTTTTAGTGAAATCAATTCAGAATATAATTTTGGGGATAAACAAAAAAGTTTTGCCAATAACAGTTTACGTCTTACCCCGGGGGTCTTCTTAAGTTATTTTCCAAGTTCTAAATTCACGGTTTTTGTTTTAGGGCAACATACGGAACTTATTGATTTGGGAAATGAGTTCAGTCAAAATTTTACGGCCTTGGGCGGTGGTGCCAAATACCAGTTGACCAAAGAGTTAAATGTGGAAACCTTGTATACCAATTTTGTTGCTGGTAGGGATACCGGGCTGGGTGAAACTTTTAACATAGGATTACGTGCCGTTTTCTAGCGGGTCACTTTAAAAACAATTATTTTGGTCCCCATATGAAAGTATGGGGACTTCTTTTTTTATGCCTTCTGCAGTTTTCATGTAGCAGTCAGGTAACCGAAAAAATAAATGGGGTGAGTTTTGTGGCCTCCCGTGAAAAGGTACAACAGGAGCATATAGATCCCGTGGTGGCCGTTAATGCCAACTATGCCGCTGTAATGCCGTTTGGGTTTATTAGGAGTTTAAGTGCCCCAAGCGTGGTTTTTAATACGGAAAGACAGTGGTTTGGGGAGACCAGAACTGGGGCAAAACAATACGCCCAAAAGTTACAGCAGAATGGTATTAAGGTGATGGTAAAGCCACAGATTTGGGTGTGGCGCGGGGAATTTACCGGTAAAATTGCCATGGAGAACGAAGCCGATTGGCAAACCTTGGAAAAAACCTATCTGGATTTTATTCTAACCTATGCCGAAATGGCGGAAGAAGTAAAGGCCAGTTTGTTCTGCATTGGTACGGAATTGGAGCAATTTGTAAAACAAAGACCCCAGTTCTGGGATGATTTAATAACAAAGGTAAAAGAAAGATACTCCGGCAAATTAACCTATGCCGCCAATTGGGATGAGTACACCAGAACCCCGTTTTGGGAGCAGTTAGATTATATAGGTGTGGATGCGTACTTTCCGTTATCGGAATCTAAAAACCCCTCAAAAGTGGAAATGTCCGCAGCTTGGCAAAAATGGAAGGTACAACTACAAGACATTGCCAACCACACCAACAAACCTATACTTTTTACCGAGTTTGGGTACCGTAGTATGGATTTTACCGCCAAGAAACCCTGGTTGGTAGACCGCAATCAGATGGAAGTTAACCTAAAAGCACAAGCGGAAGCCACCCAAGTTATTTTTGATGAGTTTTGGAAAGAAGCTTGGTTCGCGGGAGGTTTTGTCTGGAAGTGGTTTATTCACCATAAAAGGTCCGGTGGTGCTGGTGATAACCGTTTTACCCCTCAAAATAAACCAGCGGAAACTGTAATTAAAAAGTTTTATGGCGACTATAAGTAGCATAGGTTTCGCCAATGGGAACAAAAGGGTTTTTTCTAGTGTATTTGTTGAACGCCTTATTCCTGCTATCCTGTATTTCTGATGATGCGCCATTTGTTAAAGCAACGACCCTAGAAACAGATTTGACGGATAAGGAGTTTGTTTTGGGCAATGTGATTGCCTGTGCGGCCAGCAATGAAGACCCTACCGTTGTAAGTCTTTTTTTATACCCACGCGATGGGGCAACCAATATCAGCTATTACCAAACGGCATCCATTGAGGTAGACCAAAACGATTTCTCTTTCTATACAAAAGCAGCCGGTAAGCTACTGCCGGTATTTAATGGTTATTTGTTAAAATACGAAATTGCCCCAGTGCATGAGAAATGGCTGATCGTTGCTTTTGAAGAAGGTGGTAAAGTTCATCTTTCCAACCCCATCAGACTAAAACAAAATGCAAAACCTACAGCGTATTTGCCAGAAAATATCATGTTGCAACCTAGCGGTACCATGCCCATATTTACCTGGGAAGATGGTGTTTTAGATGATGCTGTGATATATTTCCAAGTTGTTTCCAACGCCAACAATGATCTGTTGTCAGGCACTTACACCGTAGACAGGTTATTTCAGTATTATACATTGGATAATGTAGTGCTCAATATTAGCCCACAGCAACCCCCGGACTTGGACCCTGGCCCAACCTATGGTTTTACCTTGCTGGCCGTGAGCGAAGATAATTGGGTAAATCTCTTTTCTTCCATTACTTTTAGTATTCCCTAAATAAAATGGAATGGTGTGATACTATTGGCTGTAACTTTATCCTATGCGGCCCGGTATACATAAGGTCAAAAGAATAATTTACTTTTTTAGACCATAGCTAAAAAAAACGAGTAAGATGCTGTTTGGTTCTATCACAATTACCGCAGAACCATGATTGCAATCACTATCTTTAACCATTGTGTCTGTTGTTACGCTGTGTACACGACAAAATAACGGGTTGGGTGATGTTGGAGAAGGAAAACTGGTATCTAGAACGGTTTTTTAAGCTAAAATTGTGATTCTGGGCTTGCCTGTACTTAGGCAGGTAGCACTAGTGCTACTTACCTCTTTACAATCCACTTAAGGTGATAAATTTTTTCTAGATTCACGACCGGTTAGAGGTAAATAGAAAACAAAAATTGGGGATAAGAAATTACATATGTGCTGCCATCTTATTAGTACCGATTATGGTCTTTTCACAGGCAACCGTGGTTGATCTAAAAATTCAAGGCAACCAAAAAACCAAAACCTCCTTTCTTAAAAAACTGATTAGGTTAAAAGAAGGCTCAGCTTTGGATTCATTGCTTATCCAACAAGACATGGACCGGCTAAAACTACTTCCCGCGGTGGCGCATGCTTATTTTCAGGTGGCAAAGGCTGAAGGGGCAGATGGCTATACCGTTGTTTATGGTATTGAGGAAAATTTTACCATTATTCCCTTTGCCAATGTGTACACCTCGGTAAATGATGAATTTGCTTTTAGGGTAGGCCTTCAGGAGTTTAATTTTTTGGGCAGGGGGATAACGCTAGGTGCATTTTACCAGTATGATGTTTTTAATTCCATTGGGCTGCATGTAAGGGCACCCAACCTCTTCTCTAAAAGATGGGGACTTGCCGTAAACTATCAAGATTTGACCACGCAAGAGCCTGTGTTTTTGGCCAATGGTACGGCAGATTACAGGTATAATAACGAATCTATTGAGATTATGGGGTTGTATGAGTTCAATCAACGGAACCGTATGGAATTTGGCCTTAATTTCTTCACCGAGGATTACCAGTATATCAATGGGGCCACAAATGCGAACGTTCCCCAAGAACTGAACGTAGATAAGTACTTGTATAAACTTATCTATGACTTTAATGACCTTGAGTATTATTACTATTTTCTGTCCGGTTTTAGAAGTATTTTAAATGTACAGTTGGTTAGAAGTCAGAACCAAGTCTTACCGGATTTTACCATTGGGTACAATGATTTTTTCTTTTTTAAACGTATCGGGGAAAGAGGCAATTGGGCCAACCGGCTTCGGTTTGGGGTCGCGAGCAATATTAACACCCCGTTTGCCCCCTTTGCCGTGGACAACAATCTTAATATCCGGGGTGTGGGCAATCTTATTGATAGGGGTACCGCTGCCATTGTGCTCAATTCGGAGTACCGGCATACACTTTTGGAAAAAGACTGGTTTGTGCTGCAAGGAAATGCCTTTATTGATGGTGGTAGCTGGCGCAATCCGGGGGGCGATTTCGGAGATTTTACCGAAGTTCAAAATTTACGAGTGTACCCTGGCCTAGGCATCAGATTTATACACAAGCGCATCTTTAACGCTATTTTTAGGATAGATTATGGGTACGGCATTACTTCGGATGCCGCACAAGGGGTTGTCTTTGGTATTGGGCAATACTTTTAAAAAGAGTGCATTTCATCCGATTTATTTGCATTTTATCGATTAAGCACTATCTTTACTACCTGTTTGAGATGTATCTTTTATGAAATTTGGTGTAATCCTACTTTGCCAGCTGTTTGCTTTTCTCCCGCTGGTCGCCCAAGAAACCATTGCGGTCCAAGCCAAAGATGGTGATGGCATTTATGCGATATTAAGAAAACAGGGGCTTAATCCTGTAAAGCATTACGAGGCCTTTTTAAAGTTGAACAAAGACAACATAAAAAACGGTAGCGAACTCTATTTGGGCAGAACGTATTACATTCCAAATGTGGAAGATTCTTTTAAAAGAAAGGCCCTTTTGGTCGCTAATGAGGTAGAGTCCCCAATTTTTGATAAAGAATTGGCACATATTTCGGTGGCAAGTGAGCGCTTGTCCGGTGCCGTTATCTACTTGTTGTTAAGTGAGGCTGCCACGGATCAACTGCGGCCAGAACATAAGAACTTTCGCTCAGAAGTGGTGCGTCAATTGACAGAAAACCTAATGGTCCATGGTGCCAAAGTGTATTTTTTTGAGGACGATACCATGAGTGGGGAACTGGCGGATGGGCAAGAGGTGCCAACCGCCACGGAAAAGGCCATTGCTGGTCCAAGGCAACTTTCAGCCTATGTTGAAGAAATCAATACAAGGTATTTAAGGAACCGCAGCAAGTACCAAAGGGTTTTGGTATTGGATATTGATGGGACTCTAACCAGTCTTGACCATAAGGAGATGACGGTTTACCATCACCAAAAAAGTAAGGAAGGTCAAGCATTTGCGAAGCATCTCATTGAAATGCTCAAAGGCAATGGTCTGGTGCACAAAGATCTACCAAAACCCGGTGTGCTATTGAACCATAGAAATTTGTTTCTTGCCAAAAATGTATTGCCACCCATCAGCATGTTGCAAATCAACAACCAAGACAATGGCAAAAAGGTAAACAAACTTGATAAAGATGGGTTCAGCAGTATGATCGCGACCGCGGTTTTGGCAGATTTTGAAGATGTAAATGACGGGAACTAACTCAACTATTTCCCCCGACGAAAACCCTTGACGCTAATTGGTGTTCAAGGGTTTTTACTTATTAATTGCAAGCTGGATGCTTCTAGGTTTTACGTCCAAAATTTTAGAATTACCCAAAACCCCTTTAACGGTACGCTCGCCTTAATCATTAGGTATGCAACACTTGTACTTTTGCAGAATTGATAAATTAGAACCCGTTGTGCATTTTGAATGCTTTTTAGATTTAAAACCGTCAGTTCGAGTTTTTCTGGAAGAAATAGTATCTAGAACAAGGTTCCATGGCTAAAATTCTGATTCTCGATACTATTTTCCGATACTTCGTATCAAAAAATCACTCGAATTGACGAATTTTCATCAAAATGCACAATGGGTAAATTAGAGACACATTCCATAGGATTTCCTTAGTGGTCTGCTGTTGTAGTTTTTTAAGCTCCTGGGGGTATTCCTGTTTTTTTTGCTCTGCCTTTGTACTTTTACAAAAAGGTAGTCCGTGAAGTATTTTTTGTTGCTATTGTTATGTCTTCCATGCCCCTTGGCATTGGCACAGAACCATTCACTAACGGTAAGGGCAGAACAAGGAGATGGTATTTATTCCTTGCTAAGAAAGCATAACATTAACCCTACAAAGCATTACAACCGTTTTGTTGAGTTAAACGATAGTCTGTTAGTGGATAACGAATTTTTAAGGGTAGGGCAAGTATACCAACTTCCGGACACTACATTGGGGCAAGAACCAGCTATCCTAGCTATCCCAGAAAAACCTAGATATGCCATTTTTGGCAAGCAATACGAACAAATAGACTCTTTAAGCAATCGTTTACAGGGAACGGTCTATTATCTTATTTCCGGTCATGGCGGGCCAGACCCAGGAGCTTTGGCCACTTATAAGGGTAGCCAGATTTCTGAAGATGAGTATGCCTATGATATTACGTTAAGGCTTGCCCGGGAACTCATGTCCCATGGTGCGGAAGTTCATCTGATCATAAAGGATAACAATGATGGCATCAGGGACGATCGTATCCTGGAATTGGATTATGATGAGGTTGCCCATCCCGATTTAAAAATACCCTTAAACCAAAAGGCACGGCTAAAACAACGTTGTGATGTGGTCAATGAACTTTACAAAAAGAACCTTGGTAAATATCAACGCTTAATTGCAACGCATGTAGACAGTAGAAGCGTTGGCACCACTATTGACGTGTTTTTTTATCATCACCAAAAAAGTAGCAATGGCAAACGTTTGGCAGAAAGCATCCACAAGACCTTTCAAAGAAAGTATGCCCGTTTCCAACCCAACCGGGGTTATAAGGGAACCTTCCAAGAGCGCAGTAATCTGTATGTGGTGAAACATACGCTGCCTGCCATTGCCTACATTGAAATTGGCAACATTAGGAATAAAAAGGACCAAAAGCGTATTTTGGAGCCGGACAATAGGCAAGCCTTGGCCAAATGGATTACAGAAGGGGTGCTACTGGACTATGAATCTTTAGAAAATAATTAGAGCCCTTCTACAACAGTTGCCTTTTCTGGAATCCCAAAAATTGATTTTTTGGCTTTAGGTTGAAATTTAATATCACTTACGGTGATATCGGTGATGTGTTCATCAGCCTCTCCTTCCGCTGAGAGCCAAAAGGTTTTGTACGTGGTTGGCAGGGCAATACCATCTACCGTATGGTAGGCTCCAAGTTCCATCAACTTTTCTGGAGAATGTCCCCCGTTTTTAAAATAACCGGGATAGGAAACAATATAGCGAATTACGGCCAATTTATGGGTTTCGGCATCAAAATAGAGTACGTAATAATCGTCTGGTGCATCACCCGTTCCGGTGTCAAAGGTGACCCTAATAACCTCTTGCATCCTGTCTTGATAAACGGTATTGGGCAATTGTTTAAGTTGTACACCGGAACCATCCAATACAAAGGGTTGCCCTATAAAAAAGTAGGGCGTTAGTGCCCAAAATCTAGTGTTGTAGGCAAAAGCCGTGCTATCCTTGGCCAATTGCCAAGCTGTTTTGCCTTCCCAGCCAAATTGTTGGCTAGAATCTTTGGCATGGTAATGTCTGGCGGTACTGCGCCAAGTGTCAATAATTTGATAGGTATCACGTGGGGTACTGCTATCCAAAGGCTGGTATTGAAACCTAAAGGACAAAGGGCCATTGGCATACCATTTGGCCAAACCCCCGTTGGCCTTCATGGCATTCCAGACAATTTTTCCCGCAGCTGTACCTTGTAAACGATGCTTGCTTTTGGAGACTCTTTTCGCAATCCAGTCGTTAGGGACCAAAGCAAGATCTGTAGGTGTTGTTTGTGATACCGAGGGAGCCGGTTTTTCTTGGGCCTTTTGATTACAGGCCGTAAGTGATACAAAGGCCAAAGCAGCAAACAGGATAAGGTTTTTCATAGGAGATTACTTGGTGAGCAAACGTTTTTTATAATAGCTGTAAAGCTCTTCTGGGGTTGTTCCCAAATGATATTTTAAATGGATCATGGCAAAATGGAACTGCACTTTTAACCACCCTTTTTCACGATATTTTCTCGCTGAGGTAATTACGGCGCCATCCAATACTTTGAATTTGGTGGTCTTGTAGAGCCTTCGGATAAACTCACTATCCTCATAAATGAAATAAGCTTCATTGAAGCCTTTCTCTGCTTCAAAAACAGCAGTGGTGACAAAGAGCGATTGGTCACCGCCCCGGCAGAGCGTATGGTTAATGCGGGATAAATAGGCGAAAAACCGGAGAAATGGGTTCTTGCTATCAAACTGCATCCTAAAGCAACCGGATTGGTATCCTTGCGCTACCGCCTCCATGATTTTTTGGTCAAAGTTTTTGGGAGGCAGCGTATCGGCATGTAAAAAATATAAAATGCTGCCCTGCGCTTTTTTTGCACCCTGGTTCATTTGTATGGCGCGGCCTCTTTTGGATGCGATGACCGTTGCACCATGTGCATGGGCCTTTTGCACAGTATTGTCAGAACTACCACCGTCTACGACCAGTACCTCTAAGATATTCTTTTGAGAACTATTTTGTTTTAGGTGGTTCAGCAAACTAGCTATCATCCTACCCTCGTTCAATGCGGGAATAATAATACTTATCTGTTGCAAGGCAGCTGTATTCATGTAAAGGGTTACCTTGGAGGTAGTAGCAAATTAGAACGTAACCTTACAGGCTTTTGATGAGCTCTGTGAACAATTGTATCATTTTTGGTTCCGTCTGCCCCGCAATGGCAATGATTTCTTGAATATCCACGGGTTCAAGGTTGTCCGGGTCACACTCATCCGTTAATACGGAAACTGCAACTACTGGCAATTTTAGATGATTGGCCACAATGACTTCTGGAACCGTGCTCATTCCCACCGCGTCTGCCCCAAGTATTTTTAACATTCTGTATTCTGCCTTTGTTTCCAGTTGTGGACCAACTACAGAGGCGTAAACGCCTTTCTGCAACCGTATATCATTACGGTCTGCAATTTGCTCAATTTTCTTTCGCATGGGCACATCATAAGGTTCCATCATATCCACAAAACGGTCACCAAATTCAGATACGTTTTTGAAGGCCAACGGAGAACCCCCCTGTAGGTTAATATGGTCCTCAATAAGCATAATGTCCCCTTTGTGAAAAGATAGATTAATGGCTCCGGCTGCATTGGATACAAAGAGCTTTTGGATGCCCAATTGGTGCATCACCCTAATGGGGTAGGTGACATCAGAAAAATCATAGCCTTCATATAAATGAAAACGCCCCTGCATCACCACCACTTTTTTCCCGGAAATGGTACCGTAGATCAATTTACCGGTATGAAATTCTACGGTAGCCAATGGAAAAAACGGAATGTGGTTGTAATGCGCTATAATGGGCTCTTCTATATGATCTACCAATTGCCCTAGACCGGTACCTAGCACAATTCCAATTTCAGGTGCATCAAAACCCTTGCTTTTTAAATAGTTTACAGATTCGTCTAATTGCTTTTTTGTCATGCGTTCATTTTTTTGATAAAGGGTTCAAATGCATCTACGTCTTTTATATCCTCAAAAATATCTACGTCATTGCGTTCATCCAAAAGGGCGTAATTTTCAGTTTGTAAATCGTTAAGGGTATGTTTTAGCACATTGCCCGTACCCCATGCCTTATCGCTGAACAAATCCTTTTTAACCTTTTTCATCCCAAGAAGGTAATAGCCACCGTCCTTGGCGGGTCCAATGACAAAATCCTTTTGGTCCAACAGGGAGAAAGCCTGTTCAATATCCCCAGGGGACAAATCGTACATATCACTTCCAATAATTACCATACGTTCATAACCGGCTTTGGAACCTTCCGTAAAAGCATTCAACATCCGTTCCCCCAAATCGATGCCTTTTTGCAGTCTTTTCTGGAAGTGGTCATTGTCCCAAATATCCTCTTCCCAGATTTCTTCCGAATAGTAGACTACTTTATCCGTTTTTACGGCCTTGGTGAGGTTTGCGGTATGTTGTAATAGGAACTTGTAAATTTCAAGTGCCAATTGGTTGCCTGTGGTCGCTGCCAATCTGGTTTTGCATTTTCCCAATTCAGGGTTCCGAGTGAAAATAAGGAGTAGGTTTTTTGTATTTTTCAAAGGTGCAATGTGGTTAGGTTTAATATACTTTTTGTGCGTTGGTCAGGAGTTTTCCCCATTGCTTACTAAAGCCATGGACTTTTTCTGTTGGCATTCCGTCATTGCTAAATACAGGGTTGCCCTTGTTTTTCCAGTTAAAGATCCCGCCGTACAGATTTTTTACATTGGTATACCCTGCTTTAAGGAGTTTTTCGCCAATATCCTCAGAACGCACACCTACCGAACAATAGACAATAATTGGGGTGTCTTTAACTGGTATTTGGGCCAATACATTACCAATGGAGAATTTTTTGTAGCCCACCCATAGGGCATCATTTACATGGCTAACATCATATTCTTCTCGTTTTCTAGTGTCTAAAAAAAGACTGTTTTGCGTAAGGATTGCCTCCTCTACCGAAATATAGGGAACAGATTCAGTATTAAATTTTTTAAGGGTTTTTGCTATGGTTTTCTGCGCCTGTACACTACCGGAATAGATCAGGGCAATCAAAAAAATACCTAAGAAACGCATGTCCAAATTTTAAGGGAATAAAGATACTCTTTTGTATCTTTTGGCTGTTTTTAGTTGGTATTTCTTTGAATATGTCTTTTTTATGAAAAACAAGTTCCTGTTCCTATCCCTTTTGATGGTTTTCATGGCATGTAGACAAGTTCCTGATGCTAAAAAGGCACCAAAACGGGAGACGGCGGTTTATAAAGAACAGTACCGCCCCCAATATCATTTTACACCACAAGAAAAATGGATGAACGACCCCAACGGCCTCGTGTACCACGATGGTGTTTATCATCTGTTTTATCAATATTACCCAGAGGATATTGTTTGGGGGCCTATGCACTGGGGGCATGCGGTAAGTAAAGATATGGTGCATTGGCAGCACAAGCCCATAGCCTTGTATCCCGATGAAAATGGGCTTATATTTTCTGGAAGTGCGGTGGTGGACAAAAATAACACCAGTGGGTTTGGGAAAGATGGAAAAGTTCCGTTGGTTGCCGTGTTTACCTATCACTCCATGGAGGGTGAAAAAGCCGGACGCAAAGATTTCCAAACACAAGGTATTGCCTATAGCTTGGACAATGGGGATTCTTGGGTAAAGTATGCAAATAACCCCGTAATTGGCAATAGTGGCATTAAGGATTTTAGAGATCCCAAGGTGTTTTGGCATGAAGATGGCCAACAATGGATTATGGCCTTGGTGGCGGGGGATCACGCCCAATTTTATAGTTCCAAAAATTTAAGGGAGTGGACCTACTTGAGCGATTTTGGAAAGGAAAATGGTGCCCATGGCGGTGTTTGGGAATGTCCAGATTTGTTTCCCATGAAGGTAGCAGGCAGTGATGAGGTAAAATGGGTGTTGCTCATTAGTATCAATCCCGGTGCCCCCAACGGTGGCAGTGGCACCCAGTATTTTGTGGGCGATTTTGATGGTCAACGCTTTACCACCACACAAAAAGACATAAAATGGCTAGACTGGGGCACGGACAATTACGCTGGGGTCACCTATAATAACACACCGGAGGACCAACGTATTTTTATAGGGTGGATGAGCAATTGGGACTATGCCAGGGATACCCCCACAAAAAAATGGCGAAGTGCCATGACTGTCCCCAGAAGTTTGGAACTGCATCAAATACATGGTGATTTTGTGCTTAAAAACTACCCATTGGAAGCTGTTGATGGCCTTGCGGAAAAAGTGGAAGGCACCATCATTGCCGTCGGCCCCAATGATAAAAAGCAGATTGGGCATGCCGCACTTAATCAAAGTGATATTTCCTTTGAGACCGCCACGGACCGGTTGCTTCTCCAATTCACCAATGATAAAGGGGATACCCTGCGCATGTCTTATGACAGGCCCAACAAAGAATTTTTATTTGACAGGACCAAATCTGGTTTGGTAGATTTTCAAAAAGATTTTGCCAAGGGAACGCATCGCATGCCGTTGGAGCACTTGCCACAGGATAAAGTGGAAATAAGGATGCTCATGGATTGGTCCTCTGTAGAGGTTTTTATCAATAAAGGGCAACAGGTGATGACACATCAAGTCTTTCCCAAGGAATTGTATTCCAAATTGACCATTATTAATGACACGGAAACATCCATGGAGCTTACCCACTTTAAAATTGAGCCCATACCTTCCGTTTGGTGATGCGGGCTTAGGCGAAGAAAAGAATTAAGCTATTTGCCAAGAGGGCCAAAGCAATGACCAAAACGAAGTAATAAAAAAAGTAGCCCAGTTTTTCTCCAAAAGTTTCCATTGTCCTATCAATAAATGTTCTGAACTAAAAGTAGGTGCTTTAAGCGGTGGTTTTTTTGTAGTTTTTATAAATGGTAGAAAATAACGTGTGAATGGATGGGTCGCCCTGTGTGCCTGTGCTTTCTTTTGCTGATGCCAACCACAAAGCTTTTAGCAACTTTGTTTTTCAGGTTTTTTCTTTTTTTATTGGAGAATGGTAAATAACAAATTATATTTGCAGCCGCTTAGATAAGCACGGTGCCTTAGCTCAGTTGGTAGAGCAATGGACTGAAAATCCATGTGTCCCTGGTTCGATTCCTGGAGGCACCACATAAACCCCGCAGTTGCGGGGTTTTTTGTTCACCATCTTTGCCATGCACCACCTTTATATCATTTACAGTAAAAAATTGGATAGGTACTATGTGGGGGAAACCCCTGAGATTGGCCCACGGTTGGCCCAGCATAATGCCCACCACTTTAAACGGTCCTTCACCAAAGGTGCGGAAGACTGGCAGCTGGTGTTTTCAAAAGAATGTAAGGATAGGGGCGATGCTTGCTATTTGGAGCGTTTTATCAAACGGATGAAAAGCCGAAAGTTTGTTAAGAAGGTGTTGGAGAGGCCCTGCATCCTGGACGATATTCTGGCAAAAAGGTAAATAGTGTCCCTGGTTCCCCCGAAGCTTCGGGGCTGGAGGCACCACATTAACCCCGCAGTTGCGGGGTTTTTTGTTCAACATCCTTGCCATGCACCACCTTTACATCATTTACGGTAAAAAATTGGACAGGTACTATGTGGGGGAAACCCCTGAGATTGCCCTACGGTTGGCCCAGCACAATGCCCACTACTTTAAACGGTCCTTCACCAAAGGTGCGGAAGACTGGCAGTTGGTGTTTTCAAAAGAATGTAAGGATAGGGGTGATGCTTGCTATTTGGAGCGTTTTATCAAACGGATGAAAAGCCGAAAGTTTGTTCAGAAGGTGTTGGACAGGCCCTGCATCCTGGATGATATTCTGGCAAAAAGGTAAACATGGTCCCTGGTTCCCCCGAAGCTTCGGGGCTGGAGGCACCACATTAACCCCGCAGTTGCGGGGTTTTTTGTTCAACATCCTTGCCATGCACCACCTTTACATCATTTACAGTAAAAAAATGGACAGGTACTATGTGGGGCAAACCCCTGAGATTGCCCCACGGTTGGCCCAGCATAATGCCCACCACTTTAAACGGTCCTTCACCAAAGGTGCGGAAGACTGGCAGTTGGTGTTTTCAAAAGAATGTAAGGATAGGGGCGATGCTTGCAAGCGTGATTGTTTATTTGGGCGTTGTGTGCAATTTGAGAAAAATTTTGCTTACATACCAATTTTTGGTATATTTAAATAAATTTATGTCAAATGAACAAAAACACATCAATATCGCTCGGAAATTATTTTGACCAATTCGTTCAAAACCGAATAAGTGAAGGCAGATTTAAAAACGTCAGTGAAGTTATTCGTGCTGGATTAAGACTTTTAGAGGAAGAAGAAAGTAAAGTGATTGCTTTAAAAAATGCAATACAAGAAGGAATCGATAGCGGAATTGCTCACGATTTTGACCCAAAAAAACATTTAGAATCTTTGAAAGCGAAAAAACACTCGAATGGCTGAATATAAACTGACAAACAAAGCTGTCGAGGATTTATCGAAAATTTGGGATTACACATTTGAGGTTTGGTCTGAAAAACAGGCTGACAAATATTACGATGAACTAATTACCAATTGTGAGGAAATTGCGGAAAATCCAGATTTAGGAAAAAACTACAAAGGAATATCAAAGCAACTTCTCGGAGTTAAAGCAAACCGACACCTAATATTTTACAGAACAATGAATAAAAGTTATGTAGAAATCACGAGAATACTGCACGAAAGAATGGATTTAAGGAAAAGGATAAACGAGTAAAAACGTTGCCTAACAATGTATCCTCAAAAAGACAATGACCTACGACAACGGTACCGAAATGGCCGACCATAAATGGTTGTCAGAATCAACCAAAATGGACATCTATTTTGCCAATCCCTACGCGTCTTGGGAGCGTGGCACCAACGAAAATACCAATGGGCTCATCAGACGTTTCCTGCCCAAAAAGACCGACTTTGGAACCATAAACGAAAAACAGCTCAAAACCATTGAACAAAAACTGAACAACAGGCCAAGAAAGGTGTTGGGGTACAGAACACCATTGGAGGTCATTTCCCAAAACACCACATAATTTTTTCTTTCCGAAAAGCCTTCAAAAAAACTAGGCTCTTTGGAAAGAAAAAATTAAATTGAACCATAATCAATTAGCAACGTTTGTTGCGTTAAGGCCTTGAATGCACCCACTAGAATATATATTATCTCTCGGAATTTTAGGACTTCTTTTAGTTCTGACAATATTTGCGCTTTTCAAAAACAAAAAGAAATTAAAATCTGAAATAAAACTTAAAGACGTCCAAATAATTGGACTTAATTCTGATTTGAATCGATACAATGGCATTATATCAGTTGAAAAAGAGATTCACAAAATTAAAGAATCACAAGAGAATGAAGAAAAACAACTAATCGAGATTCAAACCAAAGCTTCAGACCTAAATATTAAGTACAAAGAAGCGAAGTCAATATATAAAGCATTAGAAAGAGATATAAAATTATATCAAAATGACCTTGAATTCGTAGAACTTGGAATTTACCAACCAATCTTTGACTACGATACTTCGGATAAATACAAAGAAGAACTAGCAAAAATTAGAGCAAAACAAAAGGAATTAATAAAAGAAGGTGATGCTTGTGTTTGCTATACTCAATGGCACGTTAATGGGAATTATAAAAAAGGAGAAGTAATGACTCGTCGCTATATCAATCTAACGTTAAGAGCTTTTAACGGAGAATGCGACACTCTTATTTCAAAAGTAAAATGGAATAACGTACAGCGATTTACAGAAAGAATAAATAAGTCATATAGGGCAATTAATAGGCTTGGTAAATCAAATAATGTTGAAATAACAGAGGAGTATTTGCAATTAAAACTTGATGAACTTCATTTAGCCTATGAGATGGAACACAAAAAACAGGTGGAAAAAGAAGAACAAAGAGCAATAAGGCTTGAACAAAGAGAGGAAGAAAGAGCACAACGGGAATTTGAAAAAGCAAAAAAAGAAGCTGAAATAGAAGAAAAACGCTACCAAAAAGCTTTGGAAAGAGCACAAAAAGAACTTGGGCTTGTTAGTGGAGAGGAACTTGAAAAACTTAATAATCAAATAGCCGAACTTCAAAAAAATCTTCAAGAAGCACACGCAGCAAAAGAAAGAGCAATATCAAGAGCGCAAGAAACAAAATCGGGACACGTTTATATTATTTCAAATATTGGTTCATTTGGCGAGAACATATATAAGATTGGAATGACAAGAAGACTTGAACCAATGGATAGAGTAAAGGAATTAGGAGATGCTTCTGTTCCATTTAGATTTGACTTACACGCTCTTATCTTCACCGAAAATGCACCTGAATTAGAAAATTTATTGCAAAAAGAGTTTGACGATAGAAGAATAAATAAAGTAAACTATCGTAAAGAATATTTTAGAGTTACTCTTGACGACATACAACGAGTTATCAAAGAGAAATATGAGAAAGAGGTCGAATTTATTAAATTTCCAGAAGCACAAGAATACAGAGAAACAAAATCAATAATAAAACAATTAGAGCAAGTTAAACAAGAACAAATTGAAAACGAAATTGAGAAATATCCAGACAGTTTGTTCTGAAAAAGTACTTGCTACAACAATGGTAACCCTTGCACAAGCCCCTGACCGACCATGGAACGAGTAAACATAAGCCCTTTTACGGGGCTTTTTTCTTGTCGGCCCAAAAGTTGTAGCCCAATTTTTGATACCTCAGGGAAGGTCCGTTCAGCAATTTAAAGGTGCTTTTCACCAATGCTGCCAAAGCAAGCATCCCCGCCCCGCTTTTTACCCGTTTTTGGTCGAATTTCAGGTACTCCTGCCTGCCGGCCGTAAGGTCTTAAAGTTGTAGGCGCTGACCGAGAGGCGCATCACCTTGTTTGCCTCCTTCATCCTTCTGGTATTGATCTTCCACTTGCCCATAAACGGCGTGCCTGTCCCAAAAACCGGTCGTACGGTACTCTCTTGTTTTACCAACATATACTTTCCTTGTGGACTTTCCACCCTTGTGGTATTCTGAAAGGCAACTATGGTGCTTGGTTTCTTAAAAGCTATGGTAATGTATTTGATGCGTCACTTATGTAATTGTCGGTTTTTTTTTGGTTTATTTGGGTGTTAGCCACAAGCCAAAAAATCCGTGACTAAATCAAACTTACGTAATAATTTATTAAATTTGTACGTAAAAAAATGTTATGGATAAAAAATTGACATTGAGTTTAGACAAATCAATTATCGAAAGTGCAAAGAATTATGCGAAATCGAATAACATTAGCTTGTCGAAACTTATCGAATCTTATTTAACAACGCTCACCAAGCAGAAAAGAAGTTCAACAGAAATCACACCTCTAGTTGAAAGTTTAAGCGGAGTAATTAATCTTAATGAGGATGTTGACGTAAAAGATGCTTATACTGATTACCTTATTGAGAAATACAAATGAGCAGATTATTAATTGACACAAATATCGTAATAGATTTACTTTCAAAAAGAGATAAATTCTATGATGAAGCTGCCGATTTATTTTCTCGTGCGGACAAAAAAGAATTAGAACTGACTATTTCATCTTTAACATTTGCAAACACAAATTATATTATTTCCAAACTCAAATCCGCAAAAGTGGCGAGGGAAATATTAAGAAAATTTAAAGTGCTGGTTGAATTATTGAGTTTAGATGACAAGATTACCGAATTAGCTTTGAGCGATGATAATTTTCCGGATTTGGAGGATGGACTGCAGTACTATTCAGCAATGGAAAATCAAATAGATGTAATTATAACGCGGAATAAAAAAGACTTTAAAAACTCAAAAATTCCTGTTTTGACTGCGAAAGAATTTTTAGCTAGGAAATAATGCCAGTGGCCAACACTGGTCACCGTCGCACAAGCTCTAAAAATCTAGAAAATTGAATCCATTTAATCCCTTGTACGGGGCTTTTTTCTTATCGGCCAAAAGTTGTAGACCAATTTTTGATACCTCAGGGAAGGTGCGTTCAGCAATTTAAAGGTAATTTTCACCAATGCTGCCAAAGCAAGCATCCCCGTCTCGCTTTTTAACCGTTTCTGTTCAAATTTCAGGTACTCCTGCCGGCCGGTAGGTCGTAAGGTTGCAGGCGATGGCCAGTAGGTGCATTACCTTGTTTACCTGCTTTATCCCTCTGGTATTTATCTTCCGCTTGCCCATGAACGGGGTGCCTGTCCCAAAAATCAGTCCTAGGGTACTCTGTTGTTTGCCCAACGTATACTTTCACTGTGGATTTTCCAACCTTGTGGTATTCTAAAAAGCAACTATGGACCTTGGTTTCTTAAAAGCTATGGGTATACAGTTGCTGCGTCAATTACGTAATTGTCGATTTTATTTGGTTACTTTGGTTGTTGTATGCAACTCAGCCAATGAATTTAGAAGTCAGTAAAATATTATCCAATTACATAAACAAGAAGCTCAAAGCACATGAATTCGAGAAATGGGTATATTCATTTGAAAACTTAGAGACTGATTTGGGAGTTGAATTGTATACTGAATTAATTTCTCTTGACTTTAAGGATAAAAGTAACCGAATCGAAGTTCAAAGGATTTTCGAGAATAATATCAACTATTCTGATTTTCATAAAGGCGAACTATTACAGCTGATATCCGAAGTTTGTAAAAGGGAATTACCATTTAAAGAATCGATTATTCAATTGTCCGAATGGATGAATATGGGTTATCTATTCTTAAGTAAAATTGATACTGTAGCTAATTTTAATGAACAAGGTAAGTCGATAATCCACTCGATTGAAAATACAATGACAGAAGAACAAAAGTGGGCAACTCTTATAAATCGAGAACCTAATTTCTTTAGCGAATTAGAAAATATCAAAACAAAAATCGAGAGTGGGACCATAAGGATAACTGGAGAATATGATAACACAGCTTACTACGGTAAACAGTTTAAATTCATAGAAGAATAAGCCCATGCTGAATATATTACACCTAGCTAATTACGAATACATACTATATCAAGACGATTCAGGCAGTACATTCTTGAACCTTACTAGGGAAAGTGGTTATGGGGTTTATGACTGTTGTTTCAAAGTCGAATCAACTGATATGATAGATACAAAACTAACGATATCAGAAATTGAGAATATGAGGAGTGAGTATCTTAAAGACCCAAATACTTTTACTTCAAAATTTACTGAGGTAAAACTAGACCCAGAACAATCAAAAAATGCACTTAGCGACTGGATGACTAAAAATTAAAAACAGCTCAAAACCATTGAACAGAAACTGAACAACAGGCCAAGAAAGGTGCTGGGGTACAGAACACCATTGGAGGTCATTGCCCAAAATACCACATGATTTTTTCTTTCCGAAAAGCCTTCAAAAAAACGAGGCTCTTTGGAAAGAAAAAATTAAATTGAACTATTAACAATTAGCAACTTTTGTTGCGTTAAGGTCTTGAATGCACCGTAGTACTATTCAAAATCTAAGCTTTTATAAGATAACCTGAAAACCTATATTCAATATTAATTTGAACATTTTATGCGAAAAACCATCCTACTAACTTGTCTACTCCTTTTCTTTCAAACAATTAATTCCCAGTATGAAAATGGTTATATCATTACGAAAAATGGAGAAAACAAAATTGGATTAATCAAAAACCAAAATTGGATCAATAACCCTGAAAGGGTTTACTTTAAAACTAATCCGAACGAATCTGAACAAACAATAGAAATTACTAATCTTTCTCAGTTTGGTATAGGTAATGACATTAAGTTTATAGTAAGTGAGGTTAACTTAGATATTAGTTCAGAAAACATTAATAACCTTACCAACAATAAGAATCCGATTTTTGAAAGGAGGACTTTGGCCCTTCGAAAATTAGTTGATGGTAAGATTTCTTTGTATGAGTATCAATTTTCAAACGGCACGAGATATTACATCAAGAAACCCAACGAAAACTTTGAACCGTTAGTCTTTAAAAAATATCTTGTATTGAGCAATCAAGTAGGTGTAAATGAGCATTATAAACAACAATTAAGTCTTTTGTTTGAAGAGCATAGAGATGCCTTGAAGAAAAAGTTGATTAATCTCTCTTATTCTAGAAAATCTATCTCTAAATTAATTACAGAGTACAACCTTCTTATAAATTCGACCTCAACAAACTATTTTGAACAAATTAATAACAAGGTCAAGCTAAACTTTTCTATTTACGGAGGTATAGAAAATACCTCCGTAAGTTACAAATTTAGAAATCTTGCTACCTTAAATCCATCTTTTAATGACATATCTCGGTCAATGTTTGGAGCTGAGTTGGAACTGTTGGTTCTTAACCAGAAATTGGGAATATTTTCTGGCTACACCATTAAATCTCAAGTCTCTGAATCAGTTGTACTCCAAACTTCAATAGCAGAAATTACTCAGGTGGCCGCCCTTTCTTACAATAATAATTCCTGGTCAATTGGTGCAAGGGGCTATATTCCAACAATTAAAAACTTAAACTTAATTGTAAGTGCGGGAATAACTGTAGAATATGTCTCTGATTTTTCAATAACACTAGATGTATCAAGAATTGACGAAAATTTCCTTAGAAATGGTGGGTCAGAATTTATTGGATTTGGTTTGGCTTATAAGAAGATATTTGCAGAGGCACGCGTTTTCAGTAATAAGATGTTTCCTGAAAATGTTTCAAACGGAGTTCCAGTTGACGATTCCAATATAAATTTTAGAATAGGCTACAAAATATTGTAAACACAATCTCGTTGCTTACGACCCGATTAACTTTGAATTGCATTAAATTGGTCAACAAACTTAATTGAAAAATGGTGGGAAAACCCGTTGTGCATTTTGAATGCTTTTTAGATTTAAAACCGTCAGTTCGGGTTTTTTCTGGAAGAAAAGTATCGAGAACAAGGTTTCATTGCTAAAATTCTGATTCTCGATACTATTTTCCGATACTTCGTATCAAAAAATCACTCGAATTGACGAATTTTCATCAAAATGCACAATGGGTTAGTAAATAATCATTGTACATATTTTAGCACAATTAACTCATGACTAAATTTATCTTTATTCTGGAAATAAGATTTTGTAAAACAGACTTGAAAATCAATACTCAAATTGACTAACCAATTTATGAATCGTAACTAGCAAATGTTAATCGATACTTAGTGGTTATGCAATCTACTTAAAGAGCCAGTACTCATTCTTGTGTTTAGCAACTTGTTGTAACAATCCCTAAACGTAATGCGGGCTTTAGGGCAAAACCAAAAGGGCTGTGTATGTTTATTATGTCGCTAAATCTTATAGATTTAGCTTTGGACAAGAAAAAATAAAACGAATCAATAACCTCTAGCTTTGTGCCCATACAAAACAAAAAGCAGCCTAAAATCCCCACTGCGCCTAACCCATCTGCAGAATAAAACCTTCCTCAGTAGCTACACCCTTGGGAATACTCTTAATAAATTCAAAAAATTACGGCGCAACTGCTTCAAAAGATGTATTTTAGAAGCTATCGTTTGTTAACGGGAAATCAATCAAGAAAAAGGGCTTTCTAAAGGGTATCCTTTTTTACTTTAAACTCACACTACATGAAAAGAAGAAATTTTGTGCAACTGTCCGGTTTGGGTGCAGGGGCTTTGTTATTGCCCACTACCATGCTGGGGAACAACATTGCCGCCGAGGCACTTTTAGAGCCTGGAATGGATGTGCTGGTCAAAAAAAGAATGGCGGACGTGGCTTTGAACACGGCCAAATCCATGGGTGCTACCTATGCTGATGCAAGAATAGGCCGGTATTTAAACCAATATGTTTTTACTCGTGAAGACAAGGTGCAAAACGTGGTGAATACGGAATCTTTTGGGATAGGCATCCGGGTAATTGCCAATGGTACTTGGGGCTTTGCCTCTACCAACAGCGTTACCGAGGACGGCATTAAAAAAGCAACGGAAAGGGCCGTGGCCATCGCCAAGGCCAATGCTAAAATCCAGACAGAACCTGTAAAATTGGCACCAGTGGAAGCCCATGGCGAAGTAAGCTGGAAAACGCCCATACAAAAAGACTTTAAGGAAGTTCCGGTTTCGGAAAAGGTAGATTTGCTGTTAAAGGCAAACGCTGCTGCCATGGATAATGGGGCCAACTTTGTCAACTCCGCCCTCTTTATGGTAAACGAGCAGAAATATTTTGCTTCCACGGATGGCTCTTATATTGATCAAGATGTACACCGTATTTGGCCAACCTTTGGGGTCACAGCCGTAGACCAGTCTGCTGGGAAGTTTAAGACCCGCCAAGCGATGAGCGCCCCCATGGGCATGGGCTATGAGTACATGGACGGCTTGGCATCAGAAAAACTGGAAGGCCCAGCGGGAATGACCCTCTATAGAAATAGTTACGATATTGTTGAAGATGCAATTTTGGCCGCCAAACAGGCAAAAGAGATGCTTACGGCCAAATCTGTGGACCCAGGCAAGTATGATTTGGTCCTAGAACCTAATCACCTTGGGCTTACCATCCATGAATCCGTAGGGCATCCTTTGGAGCTGGACAGGGTATTGGGTTATGAGGCCAATTATGCGGGCACCAGTTTTGCCACCTTGGATAAATGGAAATCTGGCGATTTTAATTATGGCAGCAGTATTGTAAACCTCGTTGCGGATAAAACCCAGCCAGGCAGTTTAGGGGCCGTGGGTTATGATGATGAAGGGGTAAAATGTAAGCAGTGGGATTTGGTACGCAATGGAACCTTGGTCAACTACCAGGCCATCCGTGATCAGGTGAATATTATTGACCAGAATGAATCCCATGGCTGTTGCTACGCACAAAGTTGGAACGATGTTCAGTTTCAGCGTATGCCTAACGTATCCTTGGAACCGGGCAAGGAAAAGTATTCCATCAAAGAGATGATCAAAGATGTGGAAAAAGGTATTTATATAGCGGGTAGGGGATCGTATTCCATAGATCAGCAACGCTACAACTTCCAGTTTGGTGGCACTAGTTTTTATGAAATTAAAAATGGTGAGATAGCGGGAATGTTGAATGATGTGGCCTATCAATCCAATACCCAAGAATTTTGGAACTCCTGCTCAAAAATATGTGACGAAAGTGACTACCGTATGTTTGGTTCTTTCTTTGACGGCAAGGGGCAACCCTCACAGATCAGCGCCGTATCGCACGGCAGCTCAACCACGCGTTTTAATGATATCAATGTCATCAATACGGGCCGTTCCATTTAATTCCTTAACGTAATACAAAAGAAACATGGCAATATATACAGAAGCAGAGGCCAGAAAGATCATGGAAAAAGCATTGAGCTTTTCTACGGCCGATACCTGCGAAATTAATCTAAGTGGTAGCGAAAGTGGCAACATTCGTTATGCACGTAATTCCGTGTCCACATCTGGGCACCGCTCCAATCAGACCCTTGTGGTACAATCCAGCTACGGAAAGAAATCCGGTACTGCGACAATTGATGAGTTTGATGATGCCTCTTTGAAAAAAGTGGTGGAACGCTCCCAAGAATTGGCAAAACTATCCCCGGAAAACCCTGAATTTATGGAGCCTTTGGGGCCACAGGTGTATGACAAGGCCATTAATTATGTGGATGATACGGCCAACATTAGCCCAGATTACCGTACTTCCGTAGCCAAGGCAAGTATAGAGCCCGCCGTGGCCAATGATGTTACCGCGGCCGGTTTTTTGGATGATTCCTATGGGTTTAGTGCGATGCTCAACTCCAACGGATTGTTTGCCTATAACAAATCTTCTAACGTGGATTTTACGGTCACCATGCGCAGTAATGATGGCACCGGTTCTGGTTGGGTATCACGGGACTTTAACGATATCAGAAAATTTGACGCTGCGGAAGCCTCTAAAGTGGCCATTGATAAGGCGGTAATGTCTAGGGAGGCCAAAGCTATAGAACCTGGAAAATATACGGTTATTTTGGAACCTGCCGCCGGGGAAAACCTAATTGGAAATCTTGGTTTTGCCATCAATGCCAGAACGGCGGATGAAGGCCGAAGCTTTATGTCCAAAGAGGGAGGCGGTACCAAAATGGGTGAAAAAATTGTGGATGAAAGGGTGAATCTGTGGTCTGATCCCCTACATCCAGAAGTGCCTACGGGAACGTGGAACGGTTCTGGGCAAGCGTTGAAAAAAACCAGTTGGATAGAGAATGGCGTTGTAAAAAACTTGGCGTACGATCGTTTTTGGGCCAAGGAAAAGGGCGTAGCGCCCGTGCCCTTTCCCAGCAACCTCATTATGGGTGGGGGAGATGCCAGTTTGGAAGAAATGATCGCCAGCACCAAAAAAGGAATTTTGGTTACACGTTTATGGTATATCCGTTCCGTGGACCCGCAGACCTTATTGTACACGGGCCTTACCCGTGACGGAACGTTTTATATAGAAAACGGAAAAATAAAACATCCCGTAAAAAACTTTAGATTTAATGAAAGTCCGATCATTATGCTAAATAACCTGGAGACTTTAGGTAAACAGGTGCGTATTAACGGGAATTTGATCCCGTACATGAAAATCAGGGATTTTACCTTTACCAGCCTTTCGGACGCGGTTTAAATCTTGCGAAACAGGAACTGGTTGTACCATTATTTGTACAACCAGTTTTGTTTTTAATCATCATGTGTCATATCCTTAAGCCAAATGCTATTGGAGGGGCAAAAAAAGGCCCGTCCAAAGTTTAAAATCCATCGTCTTTGAATAAATGGACAACGAATTCTTTTTTACGCGCCTGCAATATGAGTCCGGTGATTGGGACGTGGACCAACGTATGCCTTCCAACCTGCTCAATTCCCTTGTGGAGTATACCACCTTGCCTGTAAATACCACAGAAAACATTGTGCCTTTGGCCAGTGAAGAGGTGTTTAAGGCCCCCTTTTGTTATTTATCTGGCCATAAATTGGTACAGTTTACCAAAAAAGAGCGTGAGAACTTTAAAAAGTACGTCGCTAATGGTGGGTTTGTTTTTGTGGACGATTGTAATCATGATATAGACGGGCTGTTTGCCAAGTCTTTTGAGCGGCAGATGGAAGAGTTATATGGTTCGGATAAATTAAAGAAAATACCCAATGACCATGAATTGTATTCGGTCTTTTTTGAGTTTGAAGATGGCCCGCCCACCACATCGCAAGAATTAAACGGTTGGGGGGACGATTTGGTTCATGAATATTTAAAGGCCATAGAGATTAACGGAAGGATAGGCGTCTTGTACAGCAATAAAGATTATGGTTGTGAATGGGACTATGATTTTAGGAACAAACGCTGGTATAAAATAGACAACACCAAGTTTGGCGTCAATATCGTAATGTACGCATTAACCTCTTAATAGATTGTAATGGATAAAGATTTGGCAGTGGCCGAGACGGAAATTAAGGACTTAACAAATAAGCTTACCCTACTTAAAAAAGAAATTGCGAAAGTCATCGTGGGCCAAGAGGAAACCGTGGAACAACTTCTGATCACTTTTTTGGCTGGCGGCCATGCCCTTTTGGAAGGTGTTCCAGGCCTAGCCAAGACCCTGTTGATAAGGACCTTGGCGCAAGCCATTGACCTTGGTTTTAAACGCATTCAGTTTACACCGGACTTGATGCCGTCCGATATTTTGGGCACGGAGATTTTGGAGGAGGACCAACAGTCCGGAAAAAAGTTTTTTCAATTTAACAAGGGGCCCATTTTTGCCAACATAGTGCTTGCGGACGAGATCAATAGAACCCCTCCAAAAACACAGGCAGCCCTTTTGGAGGCCATGCAGGAATTTGAGGTCACTTACTCCGGTAAAACCTATAAGTTGGATCGGCCCTTCTTTATCTTGGCCACCCAAAACCCAATAGAACAATCGGGAACCTTCCCCTTGCCAGAAGCGCAACAGGACCGTTTTTTATTTTACATAAAAATAGGATATCCATCTGCGGAGGAGGAAGTAGATGTGTTAAAACGGACCACAGGCTCTAGTAACGTAAAAATTCAAAGGGTCATCAGTGGCAATGAGATTCTGCACTTGCAAAAGTTGGTGCGGGATATTCCCATAAGTGATCATCTGCTCCACTATGTAAGCAACTTGGTCCGGGCAACAAGGCCGCTAAGCAGCTCAAATGAGTTTGTAAGGAAATGGGTCCAGTGGGGTGCGGGACCACGGGCCGGCCAGGCCATGATATTGACCGCCAAGGCCAGGGCATTACAGGATGGTCGTTATGCCGTAACCCAAGAAGACCTTAAAAAGGTGGCCCTTCCTGTGTTGCGCCATAGGGTCATCGTCAATTTTAGAGCAGAGGCAGAGGGTGTGGATGCTGATGCGGTGACCCGTAAAATAATTGAAGATACATCCCTTTAACAATCCATATAGGTGAGCGAGCGTTATCAAGAACTTTTTAGGCCAGATGTTGTGCAATCCGTTGCTGGTTTAAGCCTTTTGGCCCGTTTGTTGGCCGATGATTTTATGGCGGGCAAACACCTTAGCCAAAGAGTAGCGCATGGCTTGGAGTTTAGTCAGTACAAGGCCTACCAACCTGGAGACGATATGCGGCTTTTGGATTGGAAAATGTTGGCCCGATCTGGGCGTTATTACATTAAACAGGCAGATATCAATTCTAGGGTCACCGTAAAGTTTATCATAGATGCCAGTGCTTCCATGAACCATAAAGAGGCCGGACTTGCAAAAATACATTGGGTGCGAATTTTGGTGGCCACCCTGGCCTATATTGCCCATCAACAGGGTGATTCCACAGGGTTGTTCTCTTTGAACAATGCCCAGTTAAAAGCCATCTATCCCGCAGCCCATAGCAAGCATTACCAACGTATGCTGAACGAATTGATAGCCATCGCCCCCGCGGGAAATTGGCCAGATACCACGGTAGACATCAATGCCATATCTAACCGGAGTGGGCGTGAACTACTGTGCATACTTACAGATATGCACCAACAACAAACGGAGCTTATAGACTGGGTAAAACGTTTAAAATCTTCTAGAAACGAGGTAATGGTGTTGCAGGTGATGGGAAAAAACGAAATGGATTTTCAATACCAAGGTAATGTGATTTTTGAGGATTTGGAAACAGGTGAAAAGATAAAGGCCAATGCAACCTCCGCCAAAGCGCATTATCTAGGTAAAATGCAGCAAAACCTGACCCACACTAGGCATCTTCTCTTGGACAACGGTATTGGTTACGAACTGTTCCGGATGGATACACCACTGGATGATGCCTTAAAACTATTTTTGGGCAAAAGACAGCATCTTTCTTAGCATGAACCTTCTCCAACCTACATATCTCTGGTGGATAATGGCATTGGCAGTGCCACTTGCCATTCATTTATTGCATCGGGGCAAAGCCAAAACCGTAAAGGTAGGTTCTGTGAAGTTTTTAAAAAGAGACGAGAACAATAGGAACAGGAATGTAAGGTTAAATGAACTTTTTCTATTGCTGCTCCGCAGTTTAATGGTGGTTTTAGTGGTGTTGCTCATCTGTGGCCCTGAGTTCAAAAGAATAACAAAAAGGGAAGCTCTATCCTATTTTGTCGCCCCGGAGGTACTAAAGGATAAGGCCTTGGGGGTATTTTTGGATTCCGTTGCATCGGAACATCCCGTAAAGCTTTTTACCCATGGCTTTCCCCAATGGGATGCAGATAATTTACCGGATTCATCCAGCGACGGATTGGATTATTGGCAACTCGCAAGGGCGTTGGATGGGTATCCATCGGATAGTGTGGTCATTTTTACCAAAGGGTATGTTTCCAGGGTAAAAGGTAACCGGCCAAAAATAGCGGCCAACATCAGATGGGTGGTATTGGAAGAGAAAGAATCTAACGAAAGATATGTGGGCGCCGTGGAGAGCCAAGTGGGTTTTAATTTGGTAAAACAGCACATGACTAGGGAACGTACATGGTTCCAAATTCGCCCTATTTCTAGAAAGGATGCCATTGTGCAGACCATAAAGAAAGATAGCCTGCAATTAAAAGGACATTCCCCAATCCCTATAATCAACAAGGACACTATCAAGGTGGCTTTTACTGCCCATTCGGATTTTGAGACGGAACAGGATTTTTTTTCATCCGCGATAAAGGCTATATCAAGCTATACCGGGCAACCTATCCGTTTTGATGTGGTTACCGATGCCAACAATAAAATGGGCCAAATGGCTTATGATGTGCACATCCATTTAGGTGAAAAAATGGTATTGGGTAATACGGTGAACACCATTACCTTTGAGCTGGATAGCTTGCAAAATAAGCTGTTTCAACAGGGAAGAACCGCAAACCACTGGATATTGAACAAACGCCTCACCATGGGGAATGTGCTAAAGCAAGATTTGGTAGGGCATTTGCTAGAAATACTGCCATTGGCCATAAGCTCCCAAAACCTAAAAACAGACAAAAGACAGTTGGCAGAAGCGGAGCTTCAGGTTTCAAGGGTAAAGGACCTTAAACCCACAAAAACCATGCAGCGGGCAGACATAACGCCTTGGTTATGGTTGGTCTTGCTTGTGGTCATTCTTTTGGAACGCATCATCGCTAAACTGAGAAAACAATGACAACGGAGTTCCGATACCTTAACGGTTTGGTTGCCAAGTGGCGGACATTACATTGGCTACAGCTGTTCTTGCTTGCCCTGGGTACTGGTTTGTGCGTTTTGTTTGTGACCCAAAATTTGATTTGGGCAAGCTTCTGGTTCACCCTAACCTTTGCTGTGTTTGCAATTCTTAAAAAACCTTGGAAACTTTCCTTGAAGCAACTGTGCAGAACGTTGGATGCCCAGCTTCCCATACTGGAGTACAGCACGGAACTATTGCTGCAAAATTCAAAAGATTTGTCCGTAGTGGCACAATTGCAGCAACAAAAAGTGGCAGAACGCCTTGGACGGGTAAAACAAGATATTAGACTGGAGCATCGGTTGGGCCTTTTTGGGCTTATTGCGGTCCTATTGGCAGGCCTGGGCTATGGCTTATACCGTGCTGGGGTAACCTTGGATTTTAGTCCCGCCCAAACCAAAGTCCCCATGGAAAATAACATTTCCTTTATACCCATGGATGCTGTTGATACCCTTACTAAAGCACCCACGTTAACCAGTCAGCAAGTGCACATCCGTTATCCAAAGTATACCAAATTGGCCCCGAAAGTAAGTTCCGAAATGAATATCCAAGTCTTAGAGGGGTCAACAGTTTCTTGGCAATTACAGTTTGATGCTCCTGTGGATACCGTTTGGTTACAGATTGATGAGGACAGCCAACCCATGAAAAATAATGAAAATGTGTTCTCCATTGCCCACCAAGTTCAAAATTCCGCGGTGTACAATTTTAAATTCCAAGATGGCACAGGACGGCACTACCTATCTGAGGTTTACGCACTACAAATGATGTCCGATGTTCCACCGGAAATAAGCATTCCAGAACTAAGGCAATTCAGCAGTTTTGAATATGACCAGCCTGCCATCCTACAATTTACCTGTAAGATAACAGATGATTTTGGCATAGCCGATGCAGCCATTGTGGCTACGGTAAGCAAGGGCTCTGGGGAATCGGTAAAGTTTCGGGAAGCGCGTTTGGCCTTTGATGATCAAATAGCGGTTGGGGCCAAGACCATTAGCTTAAACAAACAAATCGACTTAAAAAAAATGAAAATGGAAATGGGAGACGAACTCTATTTTTATGTGGAGGCCAAGGACGCTAAAACCCCCCGTCCCAATATTGCGCGGAGCGAAACCTATTTTGCGGTCATAAAGGACACCCTAACCGATGTGTTTTCCGTAGAGAGTACCATGGCGGCAGATTTGATGCCAGATTATTTTAGAAGTCAGCGTCAACTGATTCTGGATACGGAAAAACTCATCAAGCAACGAGGAAAAATTAAGGCACAAGAGTTTAATTTTACCAGTAACGAGCTTGGTTATGACCAAAAAGCGCTTCGCTTAAAATACGGTAGGTTTATGGGTGATGAATCAGAGGTGGTAGGTTCCAGTGAAGCGGTACAAATGGGCTCGGTTAAAGATGGTGGCTTGGATGCTTATACGCATGACCATGATGGCGATAATGAACATCATTTGGTTGAGGAGGAGCATGACCACGATCATGACCATGACCACGAACACGATCATGATGATGGGAACACTGCAGGAAATGGACAAGGGCAGGCCGATCCCTTGGAAGCCTATGTGCACAACCACAGCGACCCCGAAGCGTCTACCTTATTTGCCAAATCATTAAAGGCCATGCTCAAAGAGGCCATGAGGGAAATGTGGGATGCAGAACTTTATTTAAGGTTGTATGAACCAGAGAAATCCCTCCCCTACCAATACAAGGCCTTAAAGCGTATTCAAGAAATTAAGAACAGTGCCCGCATTTACGTGCATCGTATTGGTTTTGACCCGCCTCCCATAAAGGAAACCAAGCGATTAACAGGAGATTTGGACAAAATTGGGAATGTGAGGAGGATTTCCGAACCAGAATTGGAAGATAATGCCAAGCATATAAAATATGCCCTGAAAAGCCTTGACCCCATTTTTGCAAAAGGCACCGTGTCCAAAGAAGAGCAACACCTGTTTGTAAATGCAGGGAATGAACTGGCCCGGTTGGCCATTGAACAACCCGGAAAGTATTTACAGGCCCTGCAGTATTTAAAACTTTTGTCTCAGGCAGAGGACATCAGCGATGTAAATTTTAAGCTGCTTGCCCAACAATTGTACGATGCCATTCCCAATAAACCCATTGCGCCAAAACAAGGCCGTGTTCCTGCCAACACCATGAACCAACTTTTTCTTGAACAGTTAAGCATCCATGGACAGTAGTATAGAATTCACTACGGCCTATCCTTTATGGATAGTAATCCTGGGCGCATTGCTCCTTTGGATGGGTTTTCTGTGGAAAGAGTGGCAGGGATGGGCAGATCAACATTTTTGGCTACATAGCCTGGTATCCCTTTTGGCAGTTTTTGCGTTGGCGGCCATTGCTTTAAGGCCCGCTTTGTCCCATAAAACGGAAGATGCCGTAGTCCTGCAAACCGATGGATATCAAGAATCGCAATTAGATAGTTTAATGGCAGCCAAGCCTGGGCTTGAACCCTTGGTATATGTACCTGGGAAGAATATCCGGGAACAGGTCAAGGATGTTAGCACCGTTTTTGTGATAGGGGATGGGTTGGCTTCTTCTGATTTTGGCCAAATAGCGGATAAAAATGTGGTATTGCTGCCAAATAAGTTGCCCCAAGGAGTACAGGAAGTTTTCTACAGCAATCAGTTGGTAGCAGGAGATACGCTGAGCCTTAGCGGATACTATCAAAATACAGGACGGAACAGTACTTTGGTGTTGACCGATGGTACTGGAACAGCCCTAGATTCTATAGTGGTACACCAAGCCAAAAAAACGGGATTTCAACTAAAAACCGTCACCAAAACAGCAGGGAATTTTGTGTACCGCCTGCTAGAAAAGAATGGTACCGGGGAGGTGCTTCGCCAAGAGCCTATTCCTTTTAGAGTGCATGAACCAGAAAAAATGAGGGTGGTTATCCTCAATGAATTCCCATCATTTGAAACCAAGTACCTTAAGAATTTTTTGGCGGAAGAAGGGCATGAGGTCATGGTAAGAAGTCAAATTACAAACAAGAAATATAAGTTTGAATATCTTAACACCTCCCAAATGCCACTATATCGGCTTACGGAAGAAGTATTGGCCAATGTTGATATCCTGCTGGTGGATACCGAGACTTTTTTGGGTTTTTCAAGAAGTACCAAGGGGATACTGGACCATGCCGTTAAAAATGGATTGGGCCTTTTTCTACAGCCCAGCGAACGGCTTTTGACCGCATCAAGCAATCATTTGTCACAAATGCTATCCAAGGTCAATGGGCCTAAAAGCGCTACCATGGGTTTGTTAGGGTCCAAAGTGGAAAAGTACCCTTTTACAATAGGCAGGCCAACACAGGCAACAGAAATGCAAATTGGTACCTATGGAGTGGTTTTTCAGCAAGGTCAAGGAAGGATGGCCACTACAATACTGCGTAACACCTTTCAACTAAAATTAAAAGGAGAATCGGATACCTACCGCCAAATATGGACATCCTTACTGGAAAGTGTGGCAAAACAGGAACAGGCTACAATCCATTTTAACGACCACACCAATTTTGCTTTTTTGGGCCGTCCATTTACGATAGGGCTTCAATCCCAAAAAAGCCCCAAGATGCAACATGGAGACGGGTACCTCATTGCGGTATCGCAACATCCGGAAAATAGGGAACAATGGTCTGCCACCACCATTCCAAAGAAAATAGGATGGAACACGGTCTCGGTGGAGCAGGATTCCTTGGCTACCTATAGCTATTATGTGATGGAACCTAACCATTGGCAAACAGTGCAACGTTTTCAGAGGAACCGTGTCAACCGTAGGTTTTTTGCGAATGGAAACAAAGTGGAGGCAATGAATGTGGTGTACCGTGAAATTCCGCTGTACTGGTTTTTTATGTTGTTCTTGGGGTGTTCTGCTTATTTGTGGCTGTACCCTAAATTGGGAAGATAAGGTGCTCTAAGCTGTTGGGAATAATAGTAAATTTGATGCATGAACTTGGTTGTAGATATTGGAAATACAAGGATAAAACAGGCCGTTTTTGAGAAAGGTAAGTTGTTGTACCAGCATCAATTTGAAGCCTCCCAATTTCTGGAAAAAACAAAATCCGTTTTTGAGGTTTACCCCAACATCACGGATGCCATTATATCTTCCGTGAAACCTTTACAAAACAAAGAGGTGGAACTGCTTTCCCTATTTTGTAAGGTACATGTGCTATCAGCGTCTTCTAAGCTTCCTTTTTTCAATGAGTACGCAACACCGCAAAGTTTGGGCGTGGACCGCATTGCATTGGCCGCTGCGGCGCACTGTTTATATCCACAAAAAGAAGTTTTGGTCATTGATGCTGGAACTTGTATCACTTTTGACTTTGTGGATGGCCACGGTGCGTATTTAGGTGGGTCTATTTCACCGGGAATGATGATGCGGTACAGGGCCATGCATCAGCAGACGGCAAAACTACCGTTGCTGGAGCCTTTGGAGACCAAAGGTTTGATTGGTAATACCACTGAAACAAGCATGCATTTTGGCGTCATTAACGGCATTGTATGTGAAATAGATGGGATTATAGACCGTTACCAAGCCCAATATGGTTATTTAACAGTTATTTTAACAGGCGGCGACGTTCATTTTTTTGAGAAACGCTTAAAAAATTCCATATTTGCCAACTCGAATTTTCTCTTGGAGGGGCTTAATTTCCTGCTAGAACACAATAAAAACTAGATGGTTAAAAATTCTTTGATTGCACTTGCGTTGCTCCTTTTTACCGGCGCATTTGCTCAAAATGGTACAATCTCTCCGTATTCTTATTTTGGCTTTGGAGATTCCCGTGCACAGGGAACGGTAGAAAACCAGATGATGGGTGGTCTGCAGATGTACGCGGATAGCATCCACATTAACCTAAGGAACCCAGCGGCGTATTCAAAACTAAGGTTAACGGCCTATGCTGCTGGAATATCCAGAACCGAGTTGCGATTAAAAGATGCCTTTGATGTGCAAAGGACCGCCATCACCAATCTGGAATACCTCGCCATAGGATTGCCACTTTCCCAAAAAATGGGATTGGGTTTTGGTTTAATGCCCTTTTCATCCGTAGGCTACAGTGTAACATCCCAAAGTATCAACCCAGATGGCCTGGAAATCAATAATGCCTTTAGTGGAAGCGGTGGTCTTAACCGAGTTTATTTTTCCTTTGGTTATGCCCCAGCCAAAAACCTAAGTTTGGGCGCAACGGTGAATTACAATTTTGGAACCTTGGAATTTGATCGTCTTCAGACGGTGGAGAACGTATTGTTTGGCACCAGGGATTTTAGGCAATCCAGGATAAATGGTTTCGATTTTAATTACGCCCTTAACTATACCCCAAAAATTAAGGAAAAATATACGCTGTTCACCCATATCGGGGTCAACACCCAAGTAAATTTGGTTTCTAAGAATTCGGAACAGTTGAGTTCTTTTTCCGTTGCCAACGGCACAAATATTGAGACCGTTGAGGTAAACCTGGATCAAAATAATTTGCGCAATACAGAATTAAAGATTCCTACCGTAACAACAATAGGCCTTGGTTTTGGTGAGGATAAACAATGGTTTTTGGGCACGGAGTACAGTTTACAGGGATTTAGCTCTTTTACCAATGATTTTTTGGGTCAGGACAACGTGCAATATGCAGATGCCAGTAGCATCGCCTTTGGGGGGTATTTTATCCCGGATTACAGGTCTATTTCCAGTTACTTGAACAGGATTACCTACCGCGCAGGATTACGGTATGATGAAACAGGTTTACTGGTGAACGGTAAAGAGATAAATAATTTTGGCATAACTTTTGGGCTAGGGTTACCACTGACCGGTGTAGGACCCGCGGCCTTTTCTAATTTAAACCTTGGATTTGAACTCGGAAGACGCGGAACCACAGATGCAGGATTGGTAGAGGAAAGCTACTTTAAAATAAACGTAGGCCTCTCCTTAAATGACAGGTGGTTTATTAAACGTAGAATAAATTAATAACCATAATTTTTGGGAAATCGCAATAATCCGTTGTGATATCGATGAATGACCAACCAGTTTTAGAAAAATTTGTACATTGAAACACTTAAAATTAACACGATGAAAAAGACACTTTACTTAACAATAATCGCAGTATGCATGTCGATGGGTTTAAGTAATGCCCAGGCCCAGAATCCTGAGTGTATGACCAATCTCTCCATTTTCGCGGAACATGCCAAAGTAAAAAACTATGATGCTGCTTATGAACCATGGAAAATGGTATGGAACACGTGTCCAGACTTGAACAAGGCTACCTTTAGCTACGGTGAGCGTATTCTTAAGCATAAGATCAAAAATTCCTCTGGGGCAGACAAGGACGGTCACGAACAAGATTTGATGAAGTTGTATGATGATAGCCACAAGTACTTTCCTGCAAAATTCTCAAAAGTAGATGTGCTAACCGATAAAGCCAATTACAAGAGCGATAATAACTTGGCCTCCGATGAGCAATTGTATGATATGATAAAGCCCCTTTTTGATTCTGATCTAAAAAGTTTCAAAAACCCTAAAGTGCTTTATATTTATTTTTCTTCCTTGGTTAACCTGCACAATGCAGGGAAAAAGGATTTGCAAGAAGTGTTTGACGTGTACGATGACGTTACCGAACAAAATGAGGTGATCAATAAATCCTACACGGACAGGATCAATACTTATTTACAAAAAGAAGAGGCCGGGACATTAACCAGCAAGGATAAGAGAAATCTTGGAGTATACACCCGTAACTCGGAATTATTGGGTAAAGTTTCAGGTAGTATTGATGCTAAATTAGGGCAGTTGGCAGATTGTGAGAATTTGATTCCACTTTACAATAAATCTTTTGACAGTAAAAAGAACGATGTGCAATGGGTGAAAAAAGCGGTAAGCAGGATGTTCAGTAAGGAATGTACGGACGACCCATTGTTCAGTAAAATGGTAGAGGTACAGGCAGAATTAGATCCCTCCGCAGATGTTTACGTGTACTTGGGGACCTTAAAGTCCAAAGCCAATGATAAAAATGGCGCCATTGCGGATTTTAACAAGGCGGTAGAATTGGAGACGGATAATTTTAAAAAATCTAGAATCTTATACAGAATTGCCACCATCGTAAGAAGGAGCAGTAAATCCCAAGCAAGAAACTATGCCCAAAAGGCTATTGATGCCAACCCATCCAATGGTAGGGCGTATCTGTTGATTGCCAACCTGTATGCGGGCAGTGCCAATGATTGTGGTAGTACCGTGTTTGAAAAGCGCGCCATTTATTGGAAAGCGGCAGAAATGGCAAGAAGGGCCGGACGTGTGGATCCATCGTTAAAAGGAAGGGCCAACCAAACTGCAGCGAGTTATGAGGCAAAGGCTCCGGACAAGACCATGATTTTTAATGCAGATATGTCCGGGAAGACGGTTACCTTTAGTTGTTGGGTTGGTGGTAGTGTTAAAGTGCCAAACCTATAAGGGTGAACAAACTAAAAACATATCAAATTAAGATATCCATTGCCACGGCCTCTGCCGTGGCAATACTTTTTGTGGGTTGTGGAGACAATTACAAACGCGTGGGCCAAGAGGCGGCTACCACCATTTATCCACAAGGAGTGGCAAGAAACTTTACCCTTACCTATACGGAGGCCAAAAAGGAAATGTCCTCTTTGGATTCTGCGGAAACCCGGGTCATTGCCATACTTAAAAGCCCTTTGAACAAGGATTTTGATAATTTGGAATTTCAGTACAAAGAGTTTCCAGAAGGTCTTCAGGTAGATTTTTTTGACGAGAAAAATCAAAAAAGTGTCATCACCGCAGACTATGGTATTATATACTCACAGACCAATCTTATAGATTTACAGGGAAATGTGGTCATCACGGCACATGATGGTAAAAAGTTGGAAGCCCCACAATTGTACTGGGACCGAAAGAACAAATGGATTTTTACGCAAGAAAAATTTACCTACACCAATCCAGAGGACGGCACCATTATGGATGGCGAAGGAATGGATTTTAATAGGGAATTCACATTTTTTAATGCCCATAAAACATATGGGTTAATGACGATTAAAGAAAACTGATATGGTTAAATTGTTAAGGTATACAGAATACGTTTATTTGGTGGTAGCGGTTTTATCGGTGTATAAAATTGTGGCCTTGTGGTCTACAGAACCTAAGGAAACGTATATATTCATTTTTTTTGCCATCGTTTCGTTAGGGATGTTTTTTTTCAGGAGGAAGTACAGAAAAAAGTTTGAGGCACGTTCCAAGAACAATGATAACCGCTAACACTTGGGAACATCCTTAACCATAATCATCCTTGCCCTGCTCTTTTCCGGATTCTTTTCGGGAATGGAGATTGCTTTTGTTTCTGCTAACCGCATCCATATAGAACTGGAAAAGAAACAAGGGGGCTTTTTGGCCAAGGTATTGGGTTGGCTTACGGAAAAACCTTCCAAGTTTATAGCTACCATGCTTATCGGAAATAATATTGCCCTGGTCATTTATGGTTTTTTTATGGGAGACATGCTTATGGATTGGTTTGCGGCGTGGTACCCCACCTCGTCAAATACCATAAATCTTTTTTTAACGGATTTTAGTTTACTTACACAAACGGTCATCTCCACCATCCTAATTTTATTGACGGCGGAGTTTTTGCCCAAAGTGCTCTTTCAGATTTACTCCAACAGTCTGCTCAAGTTTTTTGCGGTACCGGCCTATCTTTTTTTTCTATTGTTTTCCGGTATTTCTTGGTGGGTCATCAAAGTTTCCGACTTTATTCTAAAGACTTTTTTTAAAACCGATGGTGACGAGGTGCAATTGGCCTTTACAAAAATAGAGTTGGGAGATTATATTACGGAGCAAATGGAATCTGTTGAGGAACAGGATGAAGTGGATTCGGAAATTCAGTTATTTCAAAACGCCCTTGAGTTTTCCGAGGTTAAGGCTAGAGAGGTGATGGTGCCGCGCACGGAAATCGTTGCGGTGGAGCTGCATGAAACCCCAAAAAACCTTATTGCCCTATTTTCAGATACCGGTCTCTCCAAAATATTGGTGTACAAGGAGACTATTGATGAGATTATAGGATACGTGCATTCCTATGAATTATTCAAAAAACCCAAGACAATAAAAAGTATTTTGTTGCCGGTGGAGCTGGTACCGGAAACCATGCTTATCCATGATATTTTAAACGTGCTGACCAAAAAACGAAAAAGTATTGCGGTGGTCTTGGATGAGTATGGAGGTACCTCTGGGATGATTACAGTAGAGGATATTGTGGAAGAATTGTTTGGCGAGATAGAAGATGAACATGATACCACGGATTATTTGGAGGAGCGGGTAGATGAGAACAATTTTAAATTTTCAGCACGCTTGGAAGTGGACTATATCAATGAGACTTTTAAGTTGGAACTTCCAGAAAGTGACGAGTATGAAACGCTAGGTGGTTTGATAACGAACGAAACGGAACAGATACCGGAAAAGAACGAAGAGATTATCATTGACCGGTTTAAATTTAAGATTCTTGAGGTTTCCAATAATAAAATTGATTCGGTTGGCCTTGAAATCCTTGACGGGGACTAAATCCACCTAACCATCCAAAGGCTGATACCCCCATTATTTAGCTTTCCTAATTCAAAAGAAAATAGTAATTTCGCCCACTGAATTTTAGCATAAAGCAGAAGGTAAATGGCAATATTAGAGAATATTAGAAAGCGAACCACGGTCTTGATTTTGATTATAGGGTTGGCATTGTTCGCATTTGTAATTTCAGGTGTTTTCACCAGCAATGATTTTTCCGGCGGAAAAGTGGGTTCTGCCGTAGCGGAGGTGAACGGTGAGGCAATTTCAATAGATGCATTTAGAAGAAAAGTGGAGCAGGCCTCAAGACAGTATGGCCCTAATTTTTCATCTACGCAATTGGTGAACAAGGTTTTTGACCAAGAGGTGAAAAGCGCCATTCTTTCCCAGCAGTTTCAGGACCTGGGTATAGATGTGGAAAGTGACCAGATTATAGAATTCATAAAAAATACAGGATATGCCCAGGACCCAACTTTCCATGATGATAACGGCGTTTTTAATGAAGAAGTTTTCAAGAGAACCATAGCAGACTGGAAGGAAACCAATCCGCTTGCTTATGATAACTGGTTAAATATAGAAAACCAAATTATGCAGTCTGCCAAGGAACAGATGTATTATAACTTGGTCAAGGCTGGCGTTGGTGCAACCTTGACCGAGGGTCAGTTTGACTATAAGTTGGCCAATGAAAAGGTAGACTTACAGTTTGTCCGTATTCCTTACAGTTCCATTCCAGATAGTACCGTTCAGGTATCCAAGGATGAAATAAAAGCGTACATTAAAGAGCACGAGGATGATTTTAAGCAGGAAGAGGCAAGGGATGTGCGTTTTGTTTTCTTTGAGGAGAAGCCCTCTTTAGAGGATGAGAATGCCATAAAGAACGCGGTGACCCAACTAATGGAAGATAGCGAGGAGTATAACGAAGATCGTGATACCACATACACCATTGCCGGTTTTAGGAACACCAAGGATATGGCCGCCTTCTTGGATAGAAATTCTGATACAAAGTTCGATACCATTTATAAAGCCAAGGCAGAATTGCCAGCGGTTGCCGCAGACACCTTAATGGCCTTGCCTGTTGGTGCAGTTTACGGACCTTACAGGGATGGTGATAGTTTTAAGGTTAGTAAAATCATGGATGCCAAGCCCAACGGAAGCGTTAAGGCTAGTCATATTTTAATTGCTTACGAGGGTGCGGAACGGGCAAACCCGGATATAAAAAGAACTAAGGAAGAAGCGGCGGCAGAAGCTAAAAGACTTTTTGCCGAGGCCAAAAAATCAGGTGTGGAGTTTACCACCTTGGCAAGGGAAAACTCTGACGGGCCTTCTGCTCCGAGAGGAGGCGATTTAGGGTATTTCCAAGAGGGAATCATGGCAGATGAATTCAACGATTTTTGCTTTGGTAATGACGTAGGGGATATTGGTCTGGTAGAAACACAATTTGGTTTTCATGTCATTAAAATAGATGATAAACGTAATCTTTTACAGGTAGCTACCTTATCGCGTGCCATTGAGGCATCTGAGGAAACCATCAATACCTTGTTTACCAACGCCACTAAGTTTGAAATGGCCGCGGTAGATGCAGAGGCCGAAAATTTTGATGATATCGCCAAGGAAAGTGAGTTGACTGTCCGCCCCGTGAACAAGCTCAAAGCTATGGATGAGAACCTTCCAGGTCTTTCTGCGCAACGATCCATCGTCCAATGGGCATTTAATGAGGATACCAATGTAGGGGATATCAAAAGGTTTGATTTGGCCGAGGGTTATGCCATAGTACAATTGACCAAAATGCATAAAGGAGGGCTGATGACATCAGAGGATGCATCTCCACAGGTGCTACCTATTTTAAGAAAGAAAAAGAAAGCGGAACGTATTATTGCAGAGAACAAGGGCAGAAATATGGATGAGGTCATGGCCAATAACGGCGTTACCAAGTCTACGGCCACGGCAGTTACCAGAAAGTCACCAACACTTGCCGGTGCAGGTCGCGAGCCAATGGTAGTGGGTACTGCTTTTGGACTGGATGAAGGTCAGACTTCAGCATTGATAGAGGGCCAAAGTGGGGTATTTATGGTTACCGTTACCAAGAAAACCCCTGCAACAGAGCTCCCCAATTTTAGCACTTTTGCCAATACATTGACCACCAATAATAGAAATGCGGTCAATACAAGCGTTTATAATGCCTTAAAAGAGAAAGCGGAAATAGAGGATAGCAGGGCAATTTTTTATTAAAGCACCATATGCTCAAAAGGGATAACCGTATGGAAACCCTTGGCTAGAAAATAGCCAGGGGTTTTTTCATTCCCCGTGGCCAGCACAAAATCGCCGCCCCAAGCGCCTAGACTTTTTATGGTTCCCTCAAAATCGGGAAATAGACGTGTCTGCACCCTAGGGATTTGCAAAACTTCCGATAACAGTTGCTCGTGTTCAACCAGAAGTCGTTCAAATTCATCTAAGGTTTTGGCATGCAGAATGGTGTGGGTCAGGCTAGAAATCCGTCGCACCAGTTCCGTTTTAGCTATGGGCTGAGCCCGGTAGTTCTTTATTGCTTTACGGCTGTCTTGTTTTTGATTCAGGTAGACAAAAAATAGTTTATCTGCAAAAACTGGTTTAAAAACCGTGGGAACGATCCGTACACTTTTCTTTTTCAATTCAAATATAAGCGGGGTCTTGGCAGTTGCACAGGCTAGGTCGTACCCGCTGCCTCCAAACGTATGTTGCAGCAGTTGGTAAGGATCTACCTGTCCCCATAGTGCTATATTGGTGATAAGGGTAGAGGAGGTGCCTAGCCCCCAGTTGCGCTCAAAGGTTAATACGGTCTTTATGCAATAACCAGTGGCATCCATTAAAAATGTTGGGTTCTGTTCCCGTACCTGTTGGAGAATCAACGTAAGGGTCTCTGCCACCTTAAAATCATTGGTGGTAATGATCTTAAGTTCAGGGATGGCCAGTTCCGCAGTGAACCAACAGCTTCCATCCACATTAAAACTTTGCCAAGACAATTTGGGTTCATTTGACGGTGTAACGGAAAGTGACTGTCCAAATTTGGTGGGAAGTGCCAGTGCCTCCGCCCCATCCAAGACGGCATATTCCCCTGTTAACAATAATTTTCCATTGCTGTAAAATTCTTTTGCCATTAAGACTTTCTAAGATTCTCTAAGGCCTCCCTTGCAGCTGCATTGCTTACGGTATGGGTTTTGAAATGGGTCACCAAGGCCTTTTTCTCTGCTTCGTTTGCCCCTAGGGAGTTGAGTAAGTTCAATAAGTGCATTTTCATATGCCCCTTTTGTATGCCCGTGGTGACCAAAGAGCGCAATGCCGCAAAGTTTTGGGCCAACCCTGCCACGGCAACAATTTGCATGAGTTCTTTGGCCGTTGGGTGCTTTAAGATTTCTAGGGAAAGTTTTACCATGGGGTGTAATGAGGTAAGTCCGCCAACCGTTCCCAAGGCAAGGGGAACTTCTAGCCAAAAATGAAAAATACCGTTGGTAATTTCTGCGTTGGTAAGGCTGGAATAACTCCCGTCCTTGGATGCATAGGCGTGAACACCTGCCTCAATGGCCCTGAAATCATTGCCCGTAGCCAAAATAACAGCATCAATACCGTTCATTATCCCCTTGTTGTGGGTTACCGCCCGGTGAGGTTCTGCTTTGGCTATATTCACTGCCTGCACCATTTTTTTAGCGAAGGTCTCATTGCCTATTTCGCCCTCTTGAAGTTGATCAATGGGACAAGATACTTCTGCCCTTACCGTGCAGTGGGGCACGTAATTGCTCAAGATACTCATCACAACCTCAATATTCCGTTCCTTTTCCGTGAATTCTGAATAGGTCAAAGCCTCTTTTTTAAGGGTTTTGGCAAATTGTTCCAAACAGGAGTTGATAAAATTTGCCCCCATGGCATCTAGCGTCTCAAACGTACAGTGTAATTGGTAATAACCCTCTAGTTTACCGCTAAGATCCCTAAGCTCAATGGCGGAAATGCCACCGCCACGCTTTTCCATGCTTTTTGTTATCCCAGCGGCATCTGTTCTAAAATTGTCTTGGATAAGGTCTATAAAGGACTGGAGTTTTTGCTTTTCACCGTAATACATAAAATGTACTTGTCCCACTTTTTCCGTACCAAGGACCGTGGTCTGGAAACCGCCCTTATCCAGCCAAAATTTGGCTGCCTTGCTGGCTGCCGCCACCACAGAACTTTCCTCAATGGCCATGGGTATGGCATACAAGCTATTGTTGATTAGAAAATTAGGGGCAATGGCAAAGGGCAGGTAATAGTTAGAAAGGGTATTCTCAATAAACTCGTCGTGTATTTTTTGAACACCGGCATCCTGGTTCCAGTAGCGCGTTAAAAGTGATTTTGTGGCCTCTGGGTCAGCCGTATATGCTGTAGCGAGCCAGTCTATCTTCTCTTGTTTTGAAAGCTTGGAAAAACCTTCTATTGGGGTATGCATTTGAATTCTTTAAGGCGATAAAGATACGAATTACCAAATCTGCTCCCATAGCTCCTAAGTAAATCTCCGGCAAAGTTTAGTATTCAATAAATAATTAGTAAACTTGATGGTTTTAATGGTACGGATTAATTATGGGAAAATATCGTTTTTTATGTGTTTTAGTACTTGTTGGCACTATACTGGCCCAAGGCCAAAAGAACAAGATAGAACTGGAGGATATTTGGAACGGCACCTTTAGCACCCAAGGGATGGATGTGCTGCGTTCCATGAAGAATGGCAAGCAGTATACCGTACTTAATCTAGATAGGGGAACCAAGGTTAGTAGGGTAGATACCTACGATTACCAAACGCTCAAAAAAACAAAAACCTTGGTAAGCTCTGGAGGGGACATTCCGTTTTTTACCTCCTATGAATTCAGTGAAGATGAATCAAAATTAATTTTGGCCACAGCGGTAAAACCTATTTTTAGACGCTCCAGGCGGGGCATTTATTATGTCTATGATTTAGGGGACAAACAGCTCACTAAAATTTCTGAACGGGAAATACAGGAACCAGAGCTTTCTCCGGATGGTTCCAAAGTGGCATATGCCTTGGACAATAATCTGTATATATTGGATTTGGAAACCAAGGAAGTCCTACAGCTAACCAATGACGGGGCGTATGGGAAAATAATCAATGGCGTTACAGATTGGGTCTATGAAGAGGAATTTGGATACGTACAAGCCTTTGAATGGAACAGTGACGGCACCCAAATTGCATTTATACGCTTTGATGAAACCAATGTACCACAGTTTTCCATGGACGTGTACGGCAATGAACTTTACCAGACGCAATACGAATTTAAATATCCCAAAGCAGGGGAGGACAACGCCAAGGTTTCCTTACATCTCTTTGATGTTGAAAAAGGGATAAAGATCAATGTGGATTTAGGGAACCCCTATTACATACCAAGAATAAAATGGATGAACCACCCTCATTATCTTAGTGTGCAGACCATGAACCGTCACCAAAACGTTTTACAACTGCACGGGGTGAACGCCAAAACAAACACCGTTTCCCTTTTATTGGAAGAAAAGGATGATGCCTATGTGGATGTTCATGATAACCTAACCTTCTTGGCCAATGATAGTTTTATCTGGACTAGCGAAAAAGATGGCTATAACCACCTATATCTCTATGATGAAGCGGGTAACCTCATGAACCAGATTACCAAGGGAGATTGGGAGGTCACCAAATACTACGGCTACGACCAAGAAAACGACCGTATTTATTACCAGTCTACTGAAAATGGCTCCATTAACCGCGGTATTTACAGCATATCTTCAGGCGGTTTGGACAAAAAGGCCCTTGCCGTTGATAGTGGCACCAATTCAGCAGATTTTAGTGCGGACTATTCCTATTTTATCAACACTTTTTCCAATGCCAAAACACCCACTCGTTATACTTTATACAAAGCATCCAACGGAGAGAAAATAATGGGGATAAAGGATAATCAGGCATTGCTTGATAAACTTGAGCGATATCAAATTGTCCCAAAAGAATTCGCCACGATAAACATCAATGGCAATGACCTTAATATGTGGATGATGAAACCTGCCGATTTTGACGAATCAAAAAAATATCCATTATTCATGTTCCAGTACAGCGGACCGGGTAGCCAGCAGGTGGCCAACCGCTGGATGGGCAGCAATGATTACTGGCACCAAGTGTTGGTTGCAGAAGGGTATGTTGTCGCCTGTGTAGATGGTAGGGGCACCGGGTATAAGGGCCGCGATTTTAAAAAAGTGACCCAAAAAGAATTGGGTAAGTTGGAAGTAGAGGACCAAATTGCAGCAGCTAAAAAGTTGAGTGAACGTTCCTATATTGATGAAGGGAGAACCGGTATTTGGGGATGGAGTTACGGTGGCTTTATGTCCACCAACTGTATTCTAAAGGGGAATGATGTGTTTGAGTTGGCCATTGCCGTGGCACCAGTGACCAGCTGGCGTTTTTACGATACCATTTACACGGAACGCTATATGCAGACCCCACAAGAAAATGCCAGTGGCTATGATGACAACAGCCCCTTTAATTACCCAGAATTGCTAAAAGGCGATTATTTATTGGTGCACGGCAGTGGCGATGATAATGTACATGTGCAAAATTCCATGCGAATGATAGAGGCTTTGGTCCAGGCCAACAAACAGTTTGAATGGGCCATTTACCCTGATAAAAACCATGGCATTTATGGGGGTAATACCAGACTGCACCTGTATACCAAAATGACCAATTTCATCAAGGAAAAATTATAAACCAAAACCAACTAAGATATGTCAGAAGTAGTTAAAACGCCCAATTCTAATGAGATTTTTGGACATCCTAAGGGATTGTTTTATCTGTTTTTTGCAGAATTGTGGGAGCGCTTTAGCTTTTATGGGATGCGTGCTTTGCTTACCCTTTACATGGTCCAGGTCATTTTTGAAGCGCTAACGGAAAGGGATTTTGCAACGGCAGCGGTCTATGCTTCATATGGCTCGTTGGTTTATGCCTCAACCGTAATAGGTGGCCGTATCTCCGATAAAATATTAGGAATGCGCAATTCTATTTTCTTAGGTGGTGTTCTTATGTCAATAGGGCATTTTGTCCTTGCCATAGAAAATAACGTTGCCTTCTTCTTGGCCTTATCCTTCATTATTGTTGGGAACGGTTTTTTTAAGCCTAACATCTCCACTTTTGTAGGAACGTTATATGCAGAAGGAGATACCAGAAAGGACAGCGGATTTACCATATTCTATATGGGTATTAATATTGGTGGGTGGGTAGCGCCATTGTTATGTGGTTGGTTGGCCGCCAAATACGGCTGGCATTATGGTTTCGGATTGGCTGGTATTGGAATGTTAACGGGACTGATTGTTTTTTGGAGTGGAATACGTAAAGGAGTATTTGGCGAAAACGGAATGCCACCTACAGACAGTAAAATAGACCAAAAAATTCTTGGGATTCCGCAAAGATATATTATCCCAATTTTAGCGTTTGCCTCCGCTCCATTGATAGCTTATTTGCTCTCAGCATACAAATCTTTAGGTGTTGAAGGCAGTTTTTTTGAAGACCAGAATATTGTGAATGTTATTTTTAAGGCAATTGGTATAGCTATTTTGGTTTATCTGGGCTTTATCATGTATCAGGCAACTTTGGAAGAACGTAAAAAGTTGTTTGTAGCCGTATTGATTACTGTTTTTATGACGGTTTTTTGGGGTTTTCATGAGCTTTCAGGTAGTGTAATCACTTTATTTGCTGCACGGAATATTGATTTAGAAGGCATCATGTCCGCATCGCAAACCAATTCTTTAAACTCCATGTGGATTATTATTCTAGCTATTCCCATTTCATTAATGTGGACCAAGTTGGCCAAAAGGAAAAAGAATCCAAGAACACCATACAAATTTGGTTTGGGATTGTTGTTTGCAGGTATTAGCTTTTATATTTTGGCCCTTAGCCAAAACAGTGCCAATGAAGCTGGGCTTGTACCTTTTGCCTATTTGTTGCTCATGTATTTCTTGCTTTCTGTTGGTGAACTTTTTATGTCACCTGTTGGACTTTCTAAAATAACCGATTTGTCGCCCAAAAGAATCGTGGCGTTTATGATGGGGGTTTGGTTTTTATCCTCTGCATTCGCATTTCAAGTAGTGGGCTTTATAGGGAAGCAATTGGCCATTGAAAGCACCGATGCCAATGTAGGAGGGTTTGATACTTTAAATGTCTATACAGAGGGTTTTGAATTAATAGCTTACTATTCAATTGGTGCAGGGCTCCTTGTTTTGTTGGCCTCGCCGTTTATCAAGAAGTTGATGGGTAACGTGCACTAGTCTATGATATCAATTACAAAAGCTCCCTTTTCTCCAGTATAGTGAAAAGGGATGTTTTTTTTAGTACTGGTCATTTTCCATTGTTCCACAACATTGTTATAATTACTCCCGTCCGCAATAATTTGTTTGGGTTGTATAGAATCCAATAGCCGTTCAAAGTTGATTTTTGGGGAGTTGGTCAGAACGAGATAATCGGCGGATTTTGGTCGTGGATAAACCCCCAAACTGTCCATAAGGTATAATTTTTGATGCCCTATACGGTAAGCGTTGTGTAGGCTGTCCGTAACTATAGAGTCTATCCTCGCTTTAATGGCATAATTTTCCAGAAGATAATCCAACCTTGCGTTGGACCCGTGAAATACGGTAAGCCAATTTTGCCCATGATGCATTAAAATGCTTCCTTTTACTTGGTGTGCAATAATCAATTGGTGGGTCTGTTGTTGCTGGTGTCGGGTGTAAAGCGCATGTCCCAGAAATAGGATGATGCTTCCAAGAATTAGCGCCAGAGGCTTAAATCTAAATTTTTGTAGAAGGCTTACCAACGCTATAATACCCACGTATGCCAATACCAGTTGAAATCCATCAAACGAAATTTTCTGGAACAAAAAATCCTCTTGAGACGCTACTACATGCACAACCGCATTCATCCAACCGATCATAGTATTGTAAACGGTAACAAGAATGGCCGGTAATTGACCTATAGCGGTAAGAAAAATAACGAAGGCGCCAAAACCCAGTACCAGCCCTAAAAAAGGAACGATGACCAAATTGGAAACAAAGAACAGTGATGGGAATTGGTGAAAGTAAAAAAGGCTTATGGGCAACACCCCCAATTGTGCCGCACAGCTTACGCTCAACAATTGCCAGCCTTTTCTCAGTATGCTATTTTTGGGCCGGTACCATCGTTGCAGTTTTGGATAAAGCCATACAATGGCAAAAACAGCGGCATAACTCATTTGAAAACCTACCTGAAAAAGGAACATGGGTGAGACCAACAGGATAAAAAAGAGGGAAAGTGCAATACTATTGAAGGTACTCGTTGGCCTATTTAGCTGCATTGCGTATGCCACAAAGGAAAACATGGTTACCGCCCGTACCACCGAGGGTGACAAGCCTGCAATACACGCAAAAGCCCAAAGGATGGTAATAATCAACACAGTTTTTAGCGTCTTTCCGTGGGTGATATGATTTAGTGGGGCGAGTAAGAATTGCAAGAGCAAAAGAAAAATACCAATATGAAGTCCAGAGACCGCCAAAATATGCACTGCCCCTGCGTTTTTGTAGTCATTATACGTTCCTTCATCTATGTTATCTCGCTGTCCCAATAAAAGTGCCTGTATGACCCCAAGTTCTTTTTGCCCAAAAGCGTGTTCCCGTAGCTTGGTGATCACGTGGTTCCGGAGGTCGGCAGCATAACCTTTGATTGTCCTATCTCTTTGTTGCAACGGGACAACATCACCAGAATTTACCCGTAATTGGTGATATATTCCTTGGGTTGCCATATGGCGGGAATAATCAAATTGATGCGGGTTCTTTGGCTGCGGGATCGGTGCAACGGTTCCAAAGGACAGTAACTCATCGTCTACCTTAAACCTCGTTGGAGCACTATCCCTGGGCATGGAAAATAAAAGTTCCCCGGTAGTTGGCGAGCTGTCTACTTTGTGAACCTTTGCTATATATCTTAGGGTGTAAGCATTGGGTTTTAAGATGTCTCGTATTTTTAAGTGATAGACTGTTCTTTCAGTACTGGCCCGCATACTAAAATGCGTTGGGTAGTTTATGGGCTGGGCCATGGTATATACCAAAACGCCTAGTAAGATGGTGGTTAAGAAAGAACATAAGGTAAACCAAGGCACTCCTTTTCTGGTTTGCTTTTGCAACAATGCCCCTAAAAGGACAAAAATAAGGGTGAAACCAATCCAGACCGTCTTGATATTTGGTTGCGTGAGCTGGCCCAATAAAATGCCAAACATCAGGCATAGGGAAAGTTTTACGGATGCAAGGCGAAATAGCCGCATTACAAGATTCTAGTAGCTTTTACAAAAGCTGAATTCCAGTAGCCTTCCCTGAGCGACGAGACAATCACACCTCGGGAGGTAGAAGCATGTATAAATTTAATGTCGTCCCCATCAACTGAGACCACCAGACCCACGTGGTTTATTTTTTTGCCCCGCTTTCTGGTTTTAAAAAAAAGTAAATCGCCTTTTTGTGCCTTAACCAATCCAATGCGTTTACCCTCATTGGCCATTGCAGTGGAAACCCTTGGAAAAATAATATCGTTTTCTTGTAAGGCCACATAGATCAATCCAGAACAATCCATCCCTTTTTTTGTGGTACCTCCATACCGGTAGCGGGTGCCCGTAAATTTCATGGCGCTTTCAACAATGGCGTCAGCAAGAAGATTTTGAGGATGGTTTTTAGAAGGTTCCTTGGCATTCCCATTTGGATTCTCTGAAGCGGCTACGGTAATGGTTGGAGTGGTACCATAGGTGGTCCTTTTTTTGCCAAAACAACCCACCAATAGCAGCGAGAAAAGTAAGACGGAAAATTTTTTAGACATGTAACGGCAGCATTGCTTCTTGTATGCTAAAGTTACGCATTTTTGATAATCAAGCTCGCCACTTTATCACTGGCCCCGGCACCCCCAAGTTTTTGGATGAGCGACGTGTAGCCTTTAATGATGTTTTCCCGTCCTGGGCCACGGAGTGTTTTTTGGAGTTCATTGATGAGGTTGTTGGTATGTAATTCTTCTTGAATCAATTCTTTGACCACCTCCGTATCCATGATGAGGTTCACCAATGAAATATACTTAAGGGTTATGATTCGTTTAGCAATTTGGTAAGATAACCAACTGCCCTTGTAACAAACCACTTGTGGCACTTTAAACAAAGCGGTCTCTAGCGTTGCGGTGCCACTTGTTACCAATGCGGCATGGGAATGACTTAAAAGGGAGTAGGTGTCATTGGAAACAAAGCCTACCGTTTGGGCATTGGTGAAAGGGGCATAGAATTCCATGGGCAAGCTGGGTGCGCCCGCGATAACAAATTGGTATTTTCTGAAATTGCCAATGACGGAAAGCATAATGGTAAGCATCTTTTCCACCTCCTGTTTTCGGCTGCCCGGTAATAGGGCAATTATTGGCCTCTCTAAATCCAGTTGATTGGTTTTTCTAAAGTGCTGGTCTTCCGTTATGGGGGTATTGGCAATGGCATCCAACAGCGGGTGTCCAACAAAATCTACCTCCATACCGTATTTGGCATAGAATGCTTTCTCAAACGGCAATATTACGTACATCTGGTCTATGTCCCTTTTGATTTTCTTCACCCTCCCCGCTCTGGAGGCCCAAACCTGTGGAGAAATATAGTAGTTGGTGGTATACCTGTGTTGCTTTGCCCATTTGGCAATACGCAGGTTAAATCCAGAGAAATCAATAAAAATAATCACATCGGGTTTAAAGGCGGTAATATCCTCTTTGCAGAACCGTATGTTTTTAAAAATGGCTGGGATGTTTTTTAAGACTTCGGCAAAGCCCATAAAGGACATGGTCTTATAGTGTTTGGCCAAATGCCCGCCTGCTTGTTCCATTAAATCACCGCCCCAGCATCTAATATTGGCCGCCGTATCCTGTTTTAACAGCGCTTTTATCAAATTGGACCCATGTAGGTCACCAGAAGCTTCACCGGCAATGATATAATAGTTCATGCTCAAAATACTTTGTAGTAGAGAATAACCAGCGCAGTAAGTATGGTGGCTATCATTACGCCCCTTGCCCTGTAATCCCGCCTCAACTTTAAAAATCCGAAAAAGGCTACCAAGTTTAAAATGGCGCCCAGGGCAAGTAAACTGCCAATATGTTCTTGGGCAATGGCCGCTTTAAACGTATCTGCAATACCAAGGTCAGAAAAAAGTACCACATAGATTAAGGTGCCAATGGTGTTGGCAATGATGCCCACCAAAAAGCCGATTATAATTTCTTTGTTTGTATTAGTCTTCAAAATTCCAGGTATTTAAGGTGGATATAGCGTAATGTGCGGTGAGGTCAAACTGTGTGGGGACAATGGAGGCATAGCCGTTGTTTAAGGCATGGATATCCGTATCCTCGCCTTTGTCCAGTAAATCAAACTCCCCGGTTAACCAATAATATTCTTTACCCATTGGGCTTGTTCTTTTGTCAAATTTCTCTTTCCAATTGGCCTTGGCCTGCCTACAGATTTTAGCCCCTTTTAGCGGTACGCCATCGTATTTGGGGTAATTGACATTGAGCACCGTACCGCGGGGGATACCGTTTTTTAGTGCGGTACGCACAATTTGTTTGACAGATTCGCTTATTCCTGTAAAATCTGCGTTCCAACCGTAGTCGCATAAGGAAAAACCAATGGCGGGAATGCCTTCTATGCCGGCTTCAACGGCGGCACTCATGGTACCGGAATAAATGACGTTGATGGACGCATTGGACCCGTGATTGATACCACTGACCACGATATCTGGTTTTCTTTGCAATAACTCCTGTAAACCAAGTTTAACACAATCGGCCGGTGTGCCACTACAGCTGTACTCTTTTGGAGCTCCATGTTCCCGATCAATGACCACTTTTTTGGAGTACAAGGTGTTGTCTAGGGTGATGGCGTGCCCCATGCCAGATTGCGGACTGTCCGGTGCCACCACTACCACATCGCCCAGTTCATTCATCAATTGGATCAACAAGCGCAATCCCGGAGCCGTGATACCGTCGTCATTGGTCACTAAAATAAGAGGTTTGGACATATGGTATAATTAAAGCCGCAAAAATACGTTTTTCATAACGATGGGCTATGGAGACCGTTTAACAAAATATTAAAAGACACGTCCAAAGCTGGCATGATTTTTTCAGTATCTTAGGGAATTGAATAAGAAAAGATAGATTCTCAACTGGGAAAATGAAGCATTAAAGTCCCAAAAAACATCCTATGAAAAAGAACTTTGTACTTGGCCTTTTGGTCATTCTTATTGCAGGCGCCTCATGCAGTTTTACCAACAAGTCCATCGCCAATGACGACAAGGATAAATTGTTGTTGGATTTGATTACTTATGTGCTGGAAAGGGCGCATTTTGAGCCTAAGGATATTAACGACTCCTTTTCTGAAAGCGTTTACAACGATTTTTTGGACATCCTAGACCCTACCAAACGTTATTTTTTGGAAAGTGACATCCAGGAATTTGAACAGTATAAATTTCAGATAGACGACCAAATCAAAAATACGGAGGTAGATTTCTTTAATTTGGTGTATGGCCGATTGATGAGCCGTATGGATGAGGCCAAGGAAATCTATGCCGATATTCTGGCAAAGCCATTTGATTTTTCCAAGGACGAAAGCATAAACATAGATTACAAGGACGTGCCTTACGCCTCCACGAAAAAGCAATTGAAAGAGCGGTGGAGAAAGCAGTTAAAGTACAATGCCATTGCTATTTATGACGGAAAATTAAAACGGAAAGAACAGGCGGAAAACCCTGATAATACCAAGGATAAGGAGGGATTGGACCAAGCATTTTTGGAGAAACAGGAAGAGCTAAAAAATAAAACGCCCAAGCAACTAGAGGAGGAATCTAGGGAAAGCACCAAAAAAACCTTGGACGATTTTTTTGATTTTGTGTCCACTCTGGAGCGGGAAGATTGGTTTGGCCAGTACATCAACACTATTGTAGATGAATTTGACCCGCATACCCTATATCTCGCCCCGGACGACAAAGAACGTTTTGATCGCGATATTTCTGGTAAGTTCGAAGGTATTGGGGCAAGGCTCCAACAGAAACCAGAGGGGGCAAAGATTGTGGAAATCATTTCTGGCGGTCCGGTCTGGCGTGCCAAATCCATTGAAGTGGGTGATGAAATCCTAAAAGTTGGACAAGATGGTGAAGAGCCCATCAATATTGTGGGCATGCGCCTGGATGATGCCATTAAGCTTATCAAAGGCCCTAAAGGAACCGTGGTAGACCTAACGGTAAGAAGGGTAGACGGCACCATAGAGGTAGTGTCCATAACCAGGGATGTGGTAGAATTGGAAGAATCTTATGCCAAGTCTGCTACTGTAATGGATGAGAATGTAAAATTTGGACTTATTCAATTACCAAAGTTTTATGTAGATTTTGATGACTATACGGAACGCAACGCAGCTACAGATGTGGCCAAAGAGGTAGAGCGCTTAAAGCAGGCGGGAGCGGAAGGCCTAATTTTAGATTTGCGCGATAACGGTGGGGGTTCCTTAAAGACCGTGGTAGAAATGGCCGGGCTTTTTATTAAAGACGGACCCATAGTACAGGTAAAATCTTCCATGCAGGAAAAAGAAATACATGAAGACAAGGATGAGCGCATCCAGTGGGACGGTCCTTTGGTGATTTTGGTCAATGAGCTATCCGCCTCCGCATCCGAAATTTTGGCCGCTGCCATGCAAGACTATAAAAGAGCCATTGTTTTAGGGAGCAAACAAACTTTTGGTAAAGGTACCGTGCAGAATGTGATTGCTTTGGAAAATATTGTTCGCAGCAGCGAACATGGGGATTTAGGTGCCATTAAGCTGACTACCCAAAAATTTTATAGAATTAATGGAGGCTCAACCCAGTTGGAAGGGGTCAAAAGTGATATCGTGGTTCCGGACAGATACAGTTATATCGATTTGGGGGAACGGGATCAGGAGAACCCACTGGCATGGGATAAAATATCCCCGGCAAGCTATCAAGTATGGGATGGCTACATAGATTACGATGGTATCGTGGAAAGAAGTACCAAACGCCTTGCCAGCAAGGAGCAAATCAAGCTTATAGAAGAAAATGCCAAATGGTTGCGTAGCCAACAAGACCAAACCACTGTGCCCCTAAACTATCAGGCTTACAGGGCGGACCAAAACAAAAACAAGGAAAAATCCAACTATTTTAAAAAGTTATCTGAGTATGACTCAAAATTAACCTTTGAATCCCTAAAGTACGAACAGGAACTGTTTACCAAAGATTCAGTTTTAAGGGAAAGAAGGGATCGTTGGCATAATGATTTGGCAAAAGACGTTTATGTAGAAGAAGCAATCAACGTATTAAAAGAGCTTAAGGCCAATTCCCTAAAGAACCCTGCTACCAAATTGGCCAGCGTTAAAGGGTAAGGGCAAAAGCAAAAAAAGAAAAAAGCTCCATGTTTATGGGGCTTTTTTTTTGATACCTCCCGTAGCCCTAAGAATGCGATCGTTTATGGCTTTACCAATACCGAAATCAGGAGCTTTTTCAATAATAATAAGGTCAAGGCCTTTTGTGTCCATCTGATGCATTGCACTGTAAAGGTTGGAGGCAGCTTCAGGTAAATGACCGCCAATGGAAAGGACAATCAGATGGTTTAATCCTTTTGTTTCCATTTTGGAATCCAAGGCTATGACACCAAAGTTGGTGTCTTTGTGTTCTTCAATGGTAGCCACGAGGTCTTCCGTGATAAGGGTTCTTGTGTGGGGGGCGTAATGGGAGGACAACATTCCCGGTGCTTCAATGGTTTTGGTGGTATGCGTCCTTGGTATACTGTGTAATACCTGGGCAATGGCTTCCTCCGTAATGGTTCCCTTTCTATAAACGGTGGGCCTACCTTCCCCATCCCATCCAAAAATGGTAGACTCCAAACCTTGGTCACACGGGCCTCCGTCCAAAACCAAGCTCACCTTATGTCCAAGTTGGCGCGTTACATGTTCCGCTGTGGTTGGACTTATGTAACCGGACGGATTGGCGCTTGGCGCTGCCAGCGGATAAGATAGCTGCCCCAAAAGAGTGAGCGTAAGTTCATTATTGGGCACCCTAATGGCCACCCGTGGCAAACCAGCCGTAATTCTGTCAGGCACTTTTGCTGATTTTGGTAGGAGTAGGGTAAGTGGCCCGGGCCAAAAAGCGGCTGCCAGTTTTTGAGCCTCCTCGGTGATGTCCAAGATATAAGGTGTAGCAGCCTCCAAAGATGCAAAATGAAGTATAACAGGATTGTTGCTAGGTCTTCCCTTTACCTTGTATATTTTATCCACAGCTTCCAAATTGGTGGCATCAGCAGCAAGCCCGTAGACTGTTTCCGTAGGTATGGCAACCAGTTCACCCGCATCAAGAAGTTGTTTTGCCCGCGCAATGAGGTGGTTTTGTTTCATAAAAAATGCATCAGGCAAAGCTAATTGGATTTCCGCATAACGCAAAACAGGGGAGCCTTCAATAAAATGAAAATACTATAGTATCTTTTAGGCCTAAAATAGGATTTTAACGTGAGTAGAAACAAACGCATCTATACCGTCTTAATGTTGCTTTGTGTAATTGTGTTTTGGTTGGTGGAGAATTTTTACACTCCAGCACCATATTCTCCCGACAAATCTTCTGGACAATTGCCTTTTAAAAGCGGTTTATTGCCTGCTTCAACCACTAACGCAGTTGTCATGCACGAGTATTACATGTTATCCTATAGCGAGGAACACGAACAGGCAGAATGGCTGGCCTATGAGCTAAAAAAGGAACAGCTCACCTTGGATGATAGAAAGCGACCCTATTTTATTGAAGACCCTAAGGTTAGAAGTAAGTCTGCCGACTGGCGCAACTATAAAGGTTCTGGTTTTGATAGGGGCCACCTTTGTCCGGCCGGAGACAGAAGGTTTTCTAAATTGGCTTACAATGAGACTTTTTACACTAGTAATATTGCCCCGCAAGATCGGGATTTTAATGCGGGCTTGTGGAACAGGTTAGAAATGAAGGTTAGAAGTTGGTGCAAACAGCATGGCCATCTGTACGTGATAACGGGCGGGATATTGGAAGATGGGCTTCAAGAAATAGGTGAGGAAGATGTTGATGTACCCAATTATTTTTACAAAATAGTATGCCGGTTTGATGGAAAACGGCCAAAAGCTTTGGCATTTATTATGCCCAACCGGGAATTTGGCAAGCCACTGGAAGGGTTTTTGGTTTCCGTGGACGAGTTGGAAAAACGAACGGGAATAGACTTTTTTTACCAACAATCGCAGGAATGGCAGCAGACCGTAGAGTCCAAAGTGCGAACCAATGGATGGGACTTTTAAACCTCGTTTAAACGGGAAGTATCCATTTTAAGAAATACAAAGAGCATGGCCGTAAAGAACAGTAATCCAGATCCACCATAGCTAAAAAACGGCAATGGGATTCCAATAGTGGGCAGCAGGCCAATGACCATCCCTATGTTTACAAAGTAATGTACCAATAAGATGGAGACAATACCGTAACCGTACATCCTACTGAAATCTTTTTTTTGTCGCTCTGCGAGATGTATCAACCTAAGAAATAAAATGCTAAATACCACTATGATAAGGGCAGTTCCCAAAAATCCCCATTCTTCCCCAACGGAACTAAAGATATAATCGGTGTGTTGTTCTGGGACAAAATCCCCTTTGGTGCGGGTTCCCTCTAAGAATCCTTTCCCTAAAAATCCACCGGATTCAATCGCCTTTTCTGCCTGGTAGGTATTGTAGCCTATGGTCTTTTTAATTTGTTCTAATTTTGCCGGGTCATCCTCCAGTCCCAACCACAAGCTAAAACGATCTCTATGTCTTTGCTCAAAAACATTCTCAAAGACAAATTCTACGGAAAGGGATAGGAGTACGGATAGCACAAGAAAAATGGCCAAAGGAAGCTTAGGGATTTTTACATTATTTCGTTTCACAAAGAAAAATAGGGATATGAGCATTCCCAGTCCTATGCAGACCCAAATAACCCCAAATTTTAGCGTACAAACAAACAATAGTCCAAACAGTAGCGCAAAGCCCAGGTATTTCAGGGGAAGCCCCTCCCTAAAAAGCACAAACATGAGGGAGAAATAAATAAGTGCGCTTCCTGGATCTGGTTGGGGAACTATGAGCAGTATTGGTATGACAATAATTAGGATGGCAAAAAGTTGATGTTTGGTCTGCCGGATATCTGTCTGTATATCACATAGGTATTTCGCCAGTGCCAAGGCTGTGGCCATTTTGGCAAACTCGGAAGGTTGCAGGTTAAAAAAACCTAAACCATACCAAGATGTGGCACCTGCTATAGTCTTTCCAAAAGGATAAAGCCCAATTAGTAGCACGATGGAAAATAGGTAAAAAAGACTGGAAAAGCGTTCAAAAAAAGAGGTTTCAAGAGACAGGATAATCACTACCAAGGCCATGGAAACCATGATGAAAAAAAGTTGTTTTCCGTAGAGGGTGCCAAAATCAAATATGGAGTGTTCAGCTTCCGTTAAGGTGGTACTGTAAATGTTGACCCAACCAAAAAACACCAATAGGAGGTACAAAAAAACCGTAAGCCAATCTAACCGCCTAAGGACACTTTTACCAGACATGTTCGTTTATCTTGAAGGGCTCCCCGCTTAAGGGCTTTGCATATTCATGCTCCAACGTTTTTTCCAGCATACGCTTTTCCAAATCCTTACGGGTAATTTCTCCCTTCAGGTATTTCTCAATCAACAACGAAGCAATGTGCCCAGCATACCTGGCACCGTAATATCCGTTTTCTATGTAAACCGCCAAGGCAATCTTGGGCTTATCTACGGGCGCAAATGCCACAAAAATAGAATGGTCCGTTAGCTGCATCCTTTCGCCATTGATGCGTGTAAAATTTTCTACGGTACCTGTTTTTCCTGCAATTTCTATTCCGGGAACTTGCAATCTTCTAGCAGTTCCATATTTATAAACATTGGCCATGGCCTCTACAACAGGGTCAAAATGTTTTTTATCTATGGTGGTATGCCTTGGTTCGCTGTACTTGGGATCAAGGTTGCCGTTGTTTCCTATTTTTTTGATGATATGGGGTGTATAAAAGTGTCCTCTATTGGCAATTGCAGCCGTCATATTTGCAAGCTGAATAGGGGTGGCAGCAACCTCACCCTGGCCAATGGCATTGGAAATAATGTAGGAAGATGCCCATCTGTTATCACCATAGGCCTTATCATAGTATTCTTTGTCCGGAATCCTTCCAGGGGCCCCGGTTGGTAAATCTGTGCCCAAATAATTACCTAGGCCAAAACTTTTCATATGCTTTTCCCAAACATCCTGTCCTTCGTCTGTGGTATTAAATTTCCCATATATCTTTCTGAACGTACCTGCAAAGTAGGCATTGCAAGAGTTGAAGATGCCGGAATTTAAGTCGCGTGACCCTCCACCACAGTGACAGCCGCGTTTGGTTTTACCAACATAAAAACCGTTGTAGCATTTTATTTTGGTATCCGTATCTATAACACCTTCTTGTAATGCAACCAAGGCATTCAAGGTTTTAAAGGGGGAACCTGGTGAGGGTTGTGCCAAAATGGAACGGTCCCATGTGGGTTTTGCAATACTGTCATAATGTAATTTGCTGTAATTCTTGGAGCGTTCCCTGCCTACCAAAAGCGCAGGGTCGTAAGTAGGGCCCGAGATCATGGTAAGGATTTCACCTGTTGCAGGTTCAATTGCCACAATACCGCCTCTTTTTCCATGCATTAACCGTTCCCCATACTCTTGTAGATCTTTATCTAGGCTTATATGCAGTTCCTTTCCCAACTCTGGAAGGGTATCCAATGCCCCATCCTTGTAAGGCCCAATATCTCTGTTGAACCTATCTTTTTGAAGGTATTTTACCCCTTTACGCCCTCTAAGCAGGTCTTCATACTGTTTTTCAATTCCAGTTCTTCCTTTAAGTTCCCCAGCGACGTAATATTCATTGTTTTTTAGATCCCATTCGTTAACCTCACTAATGTAGCCCAGTACATTGGCCGCACTCTTGGTCTTGTAATCCCGTAGCGTGCGTTTTTGAATGTAGAAACCTGTATACTTCCGCATCTTTTCCTGTAAACTTGCATAGTCCTCTTTTGCAAGTTGGGGGACCAAAACAGATGGCAACCTTGTAGAATAGCGCTTTGCTTTGGACATTTTTTTAAGGAACTCTTCCTTTGAGATTTTCAATAGTCTACAAAATTCCAAGGTGTCCAGCGCTTTGGTCTCCCTTGGGATAACCATAACATCATAGGCGGGTTGGTTCCCCACTAACAATTTCCCATTACGGTCATAGATGTATCCTCTCTCTGGGTAGTCATAAACCGCTTTAATGGCAGGATCCTCCAAAATTTGGTTTGGGGAAAAACTAAAAATTTGCAGATATGAAAGTCTTCCGATAAAAACAAAACCAACAAGAACAATGATGGAGGATAAAAGTACTTTTTTCATGTTTTTAAGGCTTTCTGGTTATTCTTGGTTTTTGCTAAATAGAACAATCAATAGGCTACAAAATAGAAACGTAGCAAGCGTGGTGAATAGTATTTGTTTTAAAATTAAGGTTATATGTGAGAAACTTAAAATTTCAAGGAAAAAGAATACCATGTTTTGCAGTATGATCAATAGGAACAAAAAGGTCATCCTTTGGACAACAGTGGCGTTCTTAAAAGAGAAGTTCTGGAAATCAAAATTAATTCCGAAGCAAAAACGCATCATAAAGGGTCTAAAATATGCAAGGGTGATGGCGGCCAAGGTATGGAGTGCCATGGTATCAGAAAAAATATCAATGACCAAGCCTAGCGCAAAAGCGGTTAGCATAAGGGTAGCGTTGTTCTCCTTTACAGGGTACCAAAAAAAGAATAAAACGTACACCATAGGATTTATGGTGCCAAAAAAGTTCAGGTGGTTAAACACAAGCACTTGTGCCAACACCAAGAGTATAAACCTAGAACTATTTACCAAGACGGGATTATTGAGCATCGATCGTCAATTTTTCGAGTTCCAGAATTTCTTCCCTATTCTTGTTCTTTATGATATATACGGCCCTAATGTTGGCCATATCGTTTATAAGGTCTACCTCAATATCATAACTACTCTGGCTTTGGTTTAGGTTGTAGGTTTTAATGGTCCCAATAGGGATGTTTTCCGGAAATATACTGGACATGCCACCAGTCACTATGGTATCACCGATCATTACTGGAACCGATCTGGGGATATCAATTAATTGGACAACCCTATAATCCCGTGCATTCCATTTTAAGGAACCAAAGTAATCTGTATGCTTAATTTTTGCGTTGATGGATGATTTTGTGTTCAGGATACTTTGTACGGTTGCAAAATTATTGGAGGTGTTTTCTACGACCCCTAAAATTCCTTGGGAGGTAATGACCCCCATGTCTTGTTTTATCCCTGATTTTTCGCCGGCATTAATGGTAAGGTAATTCCTTGCAAGCGCAAAGCTATTTTTGATGACCTTGGCGGACTGGACCTCAAATTCCATGTTGGATGGAGAGGTAAAGTTTGAATCTGATTGTTGGTTGTAGAGTAGGAATTTTAACCGTTCATTTTCTTTTATCAGTTTTTTGTTTTCTGATTTTAAACTAAAATAGTCGGTAATGTCAGCTTTTGTATCGTATAGACTGCCAGACAGCCACTTAGAAGAATTAAAGTACTTGGAATGGTGATAGGTATGTGATTGTATAGTGAAAACAAGGCCGATAACGAACAGCAAGACATACAGGAAGGTGTTTCTGTTGTCTAGAATAAAATTTATTATTCGCTGCATTTCATTGTGGTAATGGCGATTAAAACACGGCTAATCCTAGCTATTTTATCAAAATATTCTTGTAACGTTCTAGGTTTTTAAGTGCAATTCCCGTACCGCGAACAACGGCCCTTAAAGGGTCTTCCGCAATGTAGACCGGTAAATCGGTTTTTTGTGACAACCTTTTGTCCAAGCCACGAAGCATGGATCCACCACCTGCTAGATAAATCCCCGTATTGTAAATGTCCGCAGCCAGCTCTGGTGGTGTTTGGGAAAGCGTTTCCATTACCGCATCTTCTATACGTAAGATGCTTTTATCCAGCGCCTTGGCAATTTCACGATAGGAAACATGAACTTGTTTTGGCTTTCCAGTAAGAAGGTCCCGCCCTTGGATGGATTTATCGTCCGGTGGTGTCTGTAGGTCTTCCGTAGCAGAGCCAATTTCGATTTTTATAGCTTCGGCCGTGGTTTCGCCAACATACAGGTTGTGCTGGGTACGCATGTAATAAATGATGTCATTGGTGAAAACATCACCTGCAATTTTAACCGATTTGTCACAAACAATACCACCAAGTGCAATCACGGCAATTTCCGTGGTTCCCCCACCTATATCAACAATCATGTTGCCTTTTGGCTGCATGATATCCAAACCTATACCTATGGCCGCGGCCATAGGTTCGTGGATAAGGTAAACTTCTTTGCCATTTACACGTTCCGCTGACTCCCGTACGGCCCTCATTTCAACCTCGGTGATACCTGATGGGATACAAATCACCATTCTTAATGCCGGTGGGAACCATTTTTTCTTTAAGGCAGGAATGTTTTTGATGAACATATTGATCATCTTCTCAGATGCATCAAAATCTGCAATCACACCATCTTTTAGAGGCCTAATGGTTTTTATGTTCTCATGGGTTTTGCCTTGCATCATATTGGCCTCTTTGCCCACGGCAATGATTTTCCCGGAAATTCTATCTCGTGCTACAATGGAAGGGCTATCAACAACTACCTTATCCAGATGGATAATCAAGGTGTTTGCGGTGCCAAGGTCAATGGCAATTTCCTCCGTCATGAAATCAAAAAATCCCATAAAAGTCTTGGTTTGTCAGTTTAAAGGTAAATTTTATCGGTAAAAGTAATGAAATGAGCATTATAAACCAGTACCCCTACCGAAATGTTTGGCCAGTATGTACAATCCCTTAAGCTGTTTTTGGATTTAGTGTTTAAAGTGGCGTGTTCCCGTCATGACCATGGAAACTGCATTGGCGTCGCAGTACGCAATGCTCAGTTCGTCCTTAATGGAGCCTCCAGGCTGTATTACACTTGTAATCCCTGCTTTATGGGCAATTTCCACGCAGTCCGGAAATGGAAAAAATGCATCACTGGCCATCACGGCACCCTTAAGGTCAAAATTAAAGGTTTCTGCCTTATGGATGGCCTGGTTCAGCGCATCTACGCGGGAAGTTTGCCCGGTGCCACTGGCGCACAGCTGTTTGTTCTTGGCAAGGACTATGGTGTTGGATTTGGTGTGCTTACAAAGTTTTGAGGCAAAAATGAGGTCCTCTAATTCTTGGGCAGTTGGTTTCATGTCCGTAACGTACTTAAGGTCTTCCAAGGCATCTGTTTTTCCGTCCTTGTCCTGGGCCAGAAAACCGTTTAAGCAGGTCCTTACCGATCTCCCAGAAAGTTTCGTTGGTTTTAAAACCAAGAGAATACGATTTTTCTTTCCCTTTAAAATTTCAACCGCATCGTCAGAAAAGCTTGGGGCTATCACCACCTCACAAAAAAGTTGGTGAACCTCTTCTGCCGTTGCCTTGTCAATCTCCGTATTGGCAATCAAAATACCCCCAAAGGCAGAGACTGGATCGCCTGCCAAGGCATCAATATAGGCTTGGTGAATGGTTTCACGTTGCGCCAATCCGCAGGCATTATTGTGTTTTAGAATGGCAAAGGTGGGTGGCTCACCAATAAATTCGTTCATTAAAAGCACCGCTGCGTCCACATCCAGAAGGTTGTTATAAGAGAGCTCTTTTCCGTGTAACTTGGTAAACATGGCGTCAAAATCACCATAGAAAAAACCCTTCTGGTGTGGATTTTCACCATAACGCAACCCCTTGCCATTTTGCTCACTGATTTTTAGGGCGGTTTCCGTTTCGCTGGTATTGAAATAATTAAAAATTGCGGTATCGTAATGTGAGGACACGTTAAAAGCCTTTGCAGCAAAACGTTTACGGTCTTCTAAAGTGGTTGCACCTTGCCCTTTGGAAATGACGTTGAGAAAATCCCCATAGTCTTCCATGGAAGAAACACAAAGCACATCTTTAAAGTTTTTGGCAGCAGCACGGATCAAGGAAATACCCCCAATATCTATCTTCTCAATAATATCCTGTTCTGGGGCACCACTTTCCACCGTTTTTTCAAAAGGATATAGATCAACGATGATAATATCCAATTGTGGAATGTCAAACTCGGCCATTTGCGCCACATCACCTTCGTGGTCTTGACGGTTTAAAATACCCCCAAATACTTTGGGATGTAGGGTTTTTACGCGTCCGCCAAGAATGGAAGGGTAGCTGGTTACCTCCTCAACCGGGACTACATCCACACCTAGTTCACGGATAAACTTTTCTGTTCCTCCGGTAGAATATAGGGTAATGCCCAATTCATCAAGTTTTTGGATAATGGGTTCCAGTCCATCTTTATGGAAAACGGAAATAAGGGCGGCAGTTGCTTTTTTTTGGGTGCTCATGGAAAACAGCTTTGAAAAATAAGCCCCAAAAATACTTTATTTAACCCCCGATTAAACCTTGGGTTATTAACAATAACCCACAAGTTTTAAACTTTAAAAAAAACATGCCTTGCGCCGCAGTAATCTTGGCTCAGATAATTTTAGCCACTTCTTGATTCACAAATTCCAAAAACCGCTCGTCTTCTTGGGAAAAAGGGTCTGGGGTGTTGGAGTCAATATCAATCTGGCCAATGTTTTCACCATTTTTAAAAAGTGGGACCACGATTTCCGACTTAACGGTGAGACTACAAGCGATATAGTTGTCCTGTGCCTGGACATCGGGCACTACAAAGTTCTGGTTGCTTTCCGCTACCTGGCCGCAAATTCCTTTGCCAAAGGGGATAATGGTATGGTCCGTTGGCTCTCCGGCATAAGGGCCTAGTTTAAGCTCCCGCTTGTCTCCGTTTTTAAAGTAAAATCCTACCCAATCATAGTAGGAAACTTCTTTTTTAAGTAGGTTGCAGATTTCTTGCATCGCCACTTCCTTATCTTCCTTGTTGTGGTTAATGAGATTGGAAACCTTATGTTTTAATTGTTCTAACATGTTATAAAAGTGTAGGACGAATGTCGATTTAATTTTAAAAACTTACAATCTTAATTGTGCTAATAGTTGGTTAAAAACGGTGATAATATATAAGCTGATATTCAATTTTCTTATTTTTACAGCGTGAAAAAGTTAGCACATAACATCTTGTCCACAGGTTTAGCGCTGTTGGTGCTGCTATCCACAGTTTCTTGGACTGTGGACAAACACCTCTGCATGGGCCGTGTTATGGACGTTTCCCTTTTTGTGGAAGCTGATGATTGTGGTATGGAGGCCGCTGCTGGTCTTTTGGAGGCTGGGATGGAAAACCATTGCTGTGGTGATGAAACGTTTACCCTGCAAGGGCAGGAGGATTTATTACATGATTACCAAGATATCTCCCTAGGGCAACAACAATTTTTTGTGGCCTTTGCTGCCGCATTTCTCCCCTATTTTTTTACTGAGCCAACTACGCTCGACGTAAATTGGGACTATCCGCCCCCGCTGCTTGTGCATGACGTGCAGGTTTGGCATCAGGTCTTTTTAATTTGATTTTTTTTGATTGATACCTTAACGTCCAATCTAGTGGGTTGGACAACACTATGTTCAAATCAGAAAAATCAGTTTACAATGCAAAAAATATATAGGCTTGTAGCCTTATTAATAGCTACAAATTTTACGCTGTATGCCCAAGAAGTCACTGGGCTGGTGGTAGAAAACATCCCGAATGGGAAAGAATTGCCTTTGGCGGGCGCTAATGTCTATTGGCTGAATTCCCCCATAGGTGCCACAACAGATCAAAATGGGAGATTTACCATTCCCCAAGATCCCAAATATGATAGGTTGGTCATTAGTTACATCGGTTTTATAACGGACACCTTAACCATTGGCGCCCCAAAGGATATCAAACACATCTTGTTGGCAAATAACCAATTGGAGGAGGTGGTAGTGGAAAAAAAGCGTGATGCCGTTAAGAAAACGTTTTTCTCGGCTCAGAATGTGGTCACCATCAATAGTGCGGAATTGCTTAAAGCAGCTTGTTGCAACCTTTCGGAAAGTTTTGAGACCAATCCGGCCATTGATGTTAATTTTAATGATGCGCTCACCGGGACAAAGCAAATTCAAATGTTGGGCTTAACAAGTCCGTATTTGATGATTACCCAAGAGAATATTCCCATGGTGCGGGGTGCCTCACAAGTCTACGGACTTACCTTTACGCCCGGTACTTGGGTAGAAAGCATCCAGATTACCAAAGGGGCAGGGAGCGTGGTCAATGGTTTTGAGAGTATCTCCGGGCAAATCAATACGGAAATTGTCAAACCTTTAACCGACTATCCCGTCTTTTTAAATGGGTACGCCAATTTAAACGGCAGACTGGAACTTAATGCGCATATCAACCAAAAGATATCGGATAGATGGAGTACCGGAATCAATGTGCATGCCAATAACAGAAGCGTTAAAGTGGACAACAATGGTGACGGCTTCTTGGATGCTCCCCTTGCGGACCAAATTAATGTTCAGAACAGATGGCAATACCAGAATCCAGAGACAGGTTGGGTCAGTTTTCTTAGTTTTCGTTACTTAAACGACGATAAACAGGTGGGCCAGGTAAATTACGAACCAAGTATCCATAGGGTAAACCAAGGCGCGGCTCTTGACGGCTCTGAAATTTGGGGTAGTGAAATCAACACAAATCGTTTTGATTCTTCTGCCAAGTTGGGTTATGTGTTTCCCGAACTGCCCTTTCAAAGTATTGGTTTTCAAGCTTCTTACAGTAACCACAAACAGGACGCTTACTTTGGTTTAAACCAATACGACATCGATCATCAAAGTCTGTATACCAACCTCATCTTTAATTCCATCATAGGCAATACCAAAAATAAGTTCAAGGCAGGCCTCAATGCAGCATATGATGGGTATGATGAGCTGGTGAACGACCAAGCTTTCCAGCGTGTAGATCGGTCCCTTGGTGCCTTCTTTGAATATGGATATGAAGATTTAGAACGCCTTAGCGTAACCGCCGGAGTGCGTTTTGATACCCACAATAGACTTGGTAATTTTTTTACGCCACGCATCCATGCCAGATACACCCCTTGGGAAAGGGCCAGCTTAAGGGCCTCCTTTGGTCTCGGAAGAAGGGCGGCCAATATTTTTGCGGAGAACCAGCGGTTGTTTGCCTCATCTAGGGTAATTCAACTAAATGGCAATGGTGGTGATATTTATGGTTTTGATGCAGAAAAGGCCATGAATTTTGGGGTAAGTTATTTACAGGGCTTTACGCTGTTCAATAGACCCGGAAACGTGTCGGTTGATTTTTACCGTACAGATTTTGAAAATCAGGTAGTTGTGGATTGGGAAAACCCTAGCGCTGTAAGGTTTACCAATTTGACAGGTGAAAGTTTTGCCAACAGCTTACAAGTGGAATTTAATTATGAGATTTTACCTAGTTTGGAACTGCGCACAGCCTATAAATATTATGATGTAAAGACTAGTTACCAAACTGGCCTTTTGCAACAGCCCTTACAGGCCCAAAATAGGTATTTCCTAAATCTTGGTTATGAGACAAAAATTAAGGAGAATGGGTCCCAATGGCGTTTTGATTATACGTTGCATACCGTGGGTGAGCAACGTTTGCCAGGTTCCGAAAATACTGTGCCAACCACCCAGTTTGGTAGGGTTGCGGACGGGTATAGCCTTATGAATGCCCAAATCACCAAGGTTTTTTCAAAAAAGTTCGAAGTATATTTGGGTGGGGAAAACTTAACTGGGGTACGACAGGGGAATCCAGTCTTGGGCGCATCGGACCCGTTTGGCCCAGATTTTGATACCACAGTAGTGTTTAGGCCCATTTTAGGAACCATGGTGTATACCGGGTTTAGATTTAAAGGATAATTAATTTATAAAAGAGTATGAAAAAAATAGTTGTAGTGCTCATGGCAATGACCTTGACCAATGTAGCTTTTGGACAAAACAAGAATAAGAAAATGACCTTTGAGGTGAATGGTAAATGTGAGATGTGCAAAACGCGTATTGAGAAAGCTGCCCTAAACGTGAGCGGTGTAAAATTTGCGGACTGGAGTATTCCCACCCACCAGCTTTCCTTGATCGTGGATGAGCGCAAGACCAATGCCATGGCCATTAAAATGGCCATTGCGGAAGTTGGGCACGACTCTAAAGAGTTGAAGGCTACGCAAGAAGCTTATGATAATGTTCATCCCTGTTGTAAATACCGTGAGGACAACACGGACGACGGTAAAAGTCATCACTGATGACATCCACCTACAGCATAACGGGAATGACCTGTAACGGTTGTGTTGCCTCGGTGACCAAAAAATTGGAAACATTGCCCGGGGTGGAACAGGTGCAGGTTGATTTGGAGCGGCAGGAAGCCATTATTATATCGGAAGCTTTTTATAATGTAAAGGAATTAGAGCAGGTGTTACCGTCCAAGTACACCATAGGTTTAATTCAGGGTGATGAACACCTAGTAAAGTCCAAAAAGGAAGTTTTGGAGGGGAACCAATCAAGGTGGGTGCAATTGCGCCCACTTTTTTTAATCTTCCTTTACCTCTGTGGTGCGGCCATATTGTTAAATTACAAAGAATGGAGCACCAACGAGGCCATGTTGGATTTTATGGGCCTATTCTATATTGTATTCAGCTTTTTTAAATTTTTGGATTTAAAAGGATTTCCGGAGAGTTTTAAGATGTATGATCCTTTGGCCAAGGCCATGCCAATGTATGGGTGGGTGTACCCTTTTATTGAACTTGCCCTGGGGCTACTATTCTTGATGCGTGTGCAGCTGCTAATAGCCATGGTTGCAACCATTGTTGTTTTGGGAATTACCACTTTTGGGGTCACCAAAACACTTTTGGATAAAAAAAGTATTCGCTGCGCCTGTTTGGGAACCGCTTTAAAATTGCCCATGACAGAGGCCACTTTTATTGAAAATGCCATTATGTTATTGATGGCTGTGAGTATGTTGTTGTCCATGTTTTAATAGGTTTCCAGTGCTATGGTGAACAGAAAAACTGCGCTACGAATTAGAAAAACCCACCGTTATTTAGGATTGTTTTTAGGGATTCAGTTTTTATTATGGACCATAAGTGGCCTGTATTTTAGCTGGACGGATATTGATGAAATCCATGGTGATGATTTTAAGATTTTACCTCCTAAAAAAGTGGCCTTTGCCAATTTGTTGGGTACGGATTCCTTGATTGGCGGGCAATCTGTGGAATCCTTGGAGCTGCTAGAAATTGCGGGGAGTCCTTACTATTGGATAAATGAATCCCAATTGGTTCACGCCCAATCTGGAAAACCAAAGGATGGCATCAACAAGAAGGAAGCAATGGCCGTTGCACAACGCTACATAAAGCCGCATTTAAAGGTGGCAGGGATTAGGGAATTGGATAGTGTAGGTCCGCACCATGAATACCGTGGCAGACCACTACCTGCCTTTGAAATATCTTATGAAACGGATGTAAACCTAAAGGCCTATGTGGCTAAGGAAAACGGAGCTTTCCAAACGGTGAGATTTAGGGACTGGCGCTGGTTCGATTTTCTTTGGATGACCCACACTATGGATTATCAAGGGCGTGACGATTTTAACACCGCAGTGCTTAGGGCTTTTAGCCTTTTGGGACTGATAACCGTAATTAGCGGATTTACCCTTTGGTTTGCAAGTTCACCAAGGTTTCGGAAAACTTTTAAGACATAGCTTCGTATTCTTTAGTTTTAAACACCGTTCTCAGCACTATTTGTAGTTCCCCAAAATCACGAGACCGGGTATTTTGTTGTTTACGAATGGCAAAATGTACAACGGGTCTAATTAGTTCTATAAAACAAAAACGCCCTGTTCTTTTGAACAGGGCGTACTTATAAAGGTCATCAACTCCCTTTTTGGGATGGAAAGGCCTTCTTTTGGTTACATCATACCTGGCATGCCGCCACCGCCACCCATTGGAGGCATAGCAGGGGCGTCTTCTTTGATGTCGGTCAAGGAACATTCAGTAGTAAGAATCATTCCAGCAACCGAAGCAGCGTTTTCCAAGGCAACCCTAGTCACCTTCTTTGGATCTATGATTCCCGCTTTCATCATTTCAACATACTTGTCAGATTTGGCATCATAACCAAAGTCTCCTTTCCCTTCCAAAATTTTGGCAACAACAACAGAGCCTTCTCCACCAGCATTGGCAACAATGGTCCTAATTGGGGATTCAATGGCCCTTGCTACGATTTGTAGCCCTGTAGCCTCATCTTCATTTTCTGTAGCTACTTTGTTCAGAACGGATTTAGCACGTACCAATGCAACACCACCACCGGCAACAATACCTTCTTCAACGGCGGCTCTTGTAGCGTGCAGCGCATCATCTACCCGGTCTTTTTTCTCCTTCATCTCCACCTCGGAGGCGGCACCAACATAAAGTACGGCAACACCACCTGCCAATTTGGCCAAACGCTCTTGAAGTTTCTCTTTATCGTAATCAGAGGTAGTAGACTCTATCTGCGATTTTATTTGGTTAACGCGGGTCTTGATGTTTTTGGCCGCACCAGCACCGTTGACGATGGTGGTGTTGTCCTTATCAATGGTAACGCGCTCTGTAGTTCCCAACATATCAATGGTAGCAGTTTCCAAAGAGAAGCCTCTTTCCTCTGAAATTACCGTGCCGTTGGTCAAAATGGCTATATCCTCCAACATCGCTTTTCTTCTGTCCCCAAAACCAGGGGCTTTTACTGCTGCGATTTTTAAAGAACCCCTTAGTTTGTTGACTACAAGCGTGGCCAATGCCTCACCATCAACATCTTCGGCAATGATCAAAAGGGGTTTTCCAGACTGCGCAACTGGCTCCAAAACCGGAAGTAAGTCTTTCATGGAAGAAATCTTCTTGTCAAAAAGCAGGATGTATGGGTTCTCCAAATCAGCAATCATCTTCTCAGAGTCAGTTACAAAGTATGGAGATAGGTAGCCCCTATCAAACTGCATACCTTCCACAACATCTACATAGGTATCCGTGCCCTTGGCTTCTTCAACGGTGATTACCCCTTCTTTTCCAACTTTGCCAAACGCCTGTGCAATTAAATCTCCAATTGTTTCGTCGTTATTGGCGGAGATAGAAGCTACTTGTTTGATTTTGTCAGAGGAATCCCCCACTTTTTTGGCCTGCTTTGCCAGGTTTTCAACTATGGCCTCAACAGCTTTGTCTATACCCCTTTTTAAATCCATTGGGTTGGCACCTGCCGCAACGTTCTTTAAACCTTCCTTAACGATAGCTTGTGCAAGTACGGTGGCGGTAGTGGTACCATCACCAGCCAAGTCATTGGTTTTGGAAGCCACTTCCTTCACCATTTGGGCGCCCATATTTTCAAGGGCATTCTCCAACTCTATTTCTTTGGCAACCGTTACACCATCTTTGGTTACCTGCGGTGCTCCGAAAGATTTGCTTATAATTACGTTTCTTCCTTTTGGTCCCAGTGTTACCTTTACCGCATTTGCTAGTGCATCAACGCCTTTTTTTAGGCCGTCACGTGCATCGATGTCAAATTGAATATCTTTTGCCATGTTTTTTTGTTTTTTGGTTTCCGATGAACGGAACTCTTAAATTTTAATGTGTACTACGTTTAATTTTTGTGTTGTCGGTTTGTTCTTAAAACGATGGATTAGACAATCGCAAGGATGTCGCTCTCGCGCATCATTAGGTAATCGTTGCCTTCTAGCTTAAGTTCAGTCCCGGCATATTTTCCATAAAGTACGGAATCACCAACCTTAACGGTCATTTTCTCATCCTTGGTGCCAGGCCCAACGGCGACGACTTTTCCCTTTTGGGGTTTTTCTTTAGCCGTGTCAGGAATGATAATTCCAGATGCTGTTTTGGTTTCAGCTGCCATTGGCTCAATAAGTACTCTGTCCGCCAATGGTTTAATGTTCACTTTAGCCATTTCTATAAAATTTTAGGTATTAGTTTATTAATCTGCGTACTGATAGGCAGAAATTATGCCATTGCCTTAAAACTGACATTATGGAAAACAAAAATGCCAGCTTGTCACTAAGCTGGCATTTAAATATCGTTAAATGGAATTTTTATTGGATAGTGTCCAAAGAATTGTCTGTATTTGCCGGAGGGGTCTCTACCGGTACCGTTTCTGGAACAGTCTCCGGCACGGTTGTTTCTATGTCGTCACCTTGTAGTAACTTGGATTCCGCATTGCCATAATTGCCTTTGAGGGCAACATTGGACAATAAGATGAGCACAATGAGCAGGCCGGCCAAAGTCCAAGTACTCTTATCCAAAAAATCCCCAGTTTTTTTAACACCACCAACTACCTGACTGCCGCCACCGCCAAAGGAGGAAGATAATCCACCGCCCTTTGGGTTCTGCACCATGATGACCAAAACCAGTAATAGACAAACGGTGATGATCAGGATTAAAAATATTGTAAACGTACTCATTGTTTTTTATCGTTTTCTTTCTGTAACTTCTTGACCTCCAAAATTCGGTCTGCAAAGAAACCACTTTTTTCCGGATATTTCAAACGCAAAATTTTAAATGCTTGAATGGCTTTTTTGTATTTTTTTTGCTCTAAATACACCTTTGCCAAGGTTTCTGTCATTAATTGGTTTTGATTTATCTTGATAGATTCTTTGATGTTAACATTTTGGGCGGATTGTGGATTGGGAACAATTTTTGGTTTTTTCTCAATGAACTTGTCCAATAGCTCAAATTTCTTCTTCTTTTCTTTAGTTGGGTTGGGTGTTATGGTTGTTTTGCGTCTAATGGGTTTTTTACTGGTTAATTGCAACCATTCATTAAAGGAGTGTTTTTCCTCCTTGGTAAAAGGTAGCGGTTTTCCCAGTTCTAGCTTTTCCCCTGGTTCCCTATCCTCTTCTGCTTGTGACGGTTTTTCTTTTGTCGTAAAAAGCCCTGGATTTAAAATTTCTTCGGCATCCTCTAAGGTTTGGGGCAATGGGCTGTCCTCCGCCGCATTCCCAAAAATGAGCTCCGTTTCCGTGTTTGGGCTCACCTCTTCCGCTATGGTTTCTTTCTCTTTAAGTACTGCCTTTCTGCCCAAAAGGCTATCGGCAATGGCATTTTGGTCAAATGTTGCTGAGGTAATAAAATCAAACAACACTTCGCGATCTGCCGTATGCGCAGCTGTGCGTTTTAAGGCATCGTTGTAACGGTAACTTTCCAGATTTTTCAATGCTTTTAAATGAACGGAACGTGCGGCTTGGAAATAGGGGTACTGTGCTAGCATCTCCTCCAACTCCTTTACCTGTTTTGGGGAAATGGGACGGTCCGGGTTTTGCAAAAGTACCGTAAAATCAGAAACGTTCATACTAAATGTTGCTTACCAATCTGCCAAGGATTCATTAAAGATATCTTGCGTCAATCGGTCAAATATAACTTCGTGGGCCTCACTTTTTACACTTTCCAATAATTGCGTGCCAGGGAAGTCAAAGAAAAAGGAGAACCGTTTTTCAAAATCCGCCCCTTCTTTCTTGGAATTAAAGAACCGGACGTTTACGGCCATGGTCAATCTGTTTTGTGCCGCGGTCTGGTCTGCCGTTGCAGACATAGGGGATACCCGGTATTCCACAATTTCACCTTCATAAACCAAATCACCACCACTCCCGGTGAGGCTAAGACTCGTGAGGTTGGTAATTAAATCTTGTAGGGCATTGGTAAACTCCAGATCTAATTGTGGTTCTATGGTAGAGCCTGGGGATTGGTCTGCATAATTCTGAAAAAAGTTGACCTGGAAGGACTGTGCATCACCGACATCTGCACCGGTAAAGGTATAAAGCCCACATCCATCCAATAAAAGGCTACTGGCCAAGGCCAACATCAGCACCATAAACCGGTACGCTCTAGGTTTTATCATTTTAAAGATCATACTGTTTGATTTTACGGTAGAGGGTCCGTTCTGAAATCCCCAATTCTGAAGCTGCCGCTTTGCGTTTGCCCTTATTGCGTTCCAGTGACTTTTTAATCAGTTCAATTTCTTTTTCCTGAAGGGAAAGGGTTTCTTCCTCTTCAATTTCCTCGGCAAAATGGTACCGATCTTCCTTAAGGGGCGGCACATATGACGGAGTTTCTAAATCTGGTTCCGCCTCCGGCAGTTCCAAGACCTCGGTAATGCTTTCTTCTTCCAAGACGTCTTCCTTTTTTCCGTAAATTTTACGTATCAGGGTTTCATTTTCCTCTTGCACCTTGTCAGAATCATTGTTTTTTAACAGCTCCAGGGTTAGCTTTTTTAAATCGTTCAAATCCCCCTTCATGTCAAAAAGGACTTTGTACAGGATTTCCCTTTCATTACTAAAATCACTTTCCTTTTTACTATTTCCAATGACCGCGGGTAGGTTGGGTGCGGTGGAGTTGGGCAAGTAGCCGTGAAGGGTAGCTGCTGTTATGGTCCTGTTTTCCTCCAATACGGAAACCTGTTCGGCTATATTGCGTAATTGCCTAATGTTTCCTGGCCAACGGTATTTTAACAACAGGTCTACGGCTGCGTCTTCCAACCGTATGGTGGGCATCTTATATTTTTGTCCAAAGTCCGATGCAAATTTCCGGAACAGTAAATGAATATCGCCTTGGCGATCCCTAAGGGGCGGGATGTTGATTTCCACGGTACTTAGCCTGTAGTACAGGTCTTCCCTAAACTTTTCTTTTTTAATGGCCTCAAACATGTTAACATTGGTTGCGGCCACGATTCGTACGTTTGTTTTTTGAACCTGGGACGATCCCACCTTTAAAAATTCGCCATTTTCCAGTACGCGCAATAGGCGCACTTGGGTGGTCAAGGGAAGTTCCCCTACTTCATCCAAAAAAATAGTACCGCCATCGGCCACCTCAAAATAGCCGCTACGGGTTTGGGTAGCCCCGGTAAAGGCCCCTTTCTCGTGTCCAAACAGCTCACTGTCAATGGTTCCCTCAGGTATGGCACCGCAGTTTACGGCAATATATTTGGCATGTTTCCTGTGGGATAAAGCATGTATAATTTTTGGAATAGCCTCTTTTCCCACCCCACTTTCACCAGTCACCAAAACCGAAATATCGGTAGGGGAAACCTGAATGGCCTTTTCCAGTGCTCGGTTTAGTTTGGGGTCATTGCCAATGAGCTCAAAACGTTGTTTTATAGATTGTACACCTTCCATTAGTCAGTCACATTATTGTCCGAATATCCTACTGCCTCGCCAATAAGGGTTGCAGAGGTGCAATCCTTGATGTGGACCATGACAAAATCACCTACCTGATAGTCTTCTTTTGGGAAAACCACAACGGTATTTTGCGAGTTGCGGCCCATCCAGTGCGCATCAGATTTTTTAGAGGTGCCTTCTATGAGAACTTCCTCGGTTTTTCCCAAATGTTGTTGGGTACGGTAGAGACCGTGTTTTCGCTGTAGGTCTATAATTTCTGTAAGCCTCCTTTTTTTAACTGCTGTAGGCACATTATCTTCCAATTTCCGGGCCGCCATAGTGCCAGGGCGTTCTGAATAGGCAAACATAAACCCAAAATCATACTTTACGTATTCCATTAAGGAAAGCGTGTCTTGGTGATCCTGTTCCGTTTCCGTTGGAAAACCGCTGATCATATCTTGGCTTATGGCACAGTCTGGTATGATTTTCCGAATATTATCTATCAACGTAAAGTATTCCTCACGGGTGTGCAAGCGGTTCATGGCCTTTAAAATACGATTGCTTCCGCTTTGTACCGGCAAATGGATATAGTTGCAAATGTTTTGGAACTTGGCCATGGTTTCTATCACGTCAAGCGTCATGTCCTGCGGGTTGGAGGTGGAAAACCTTATCCGCATTTTTGGTTGGGCCAATGCGCATAGTTCAAGAAGTTTGGCAAAGTTTACAGAGGTGGCCTTTTGCATTTCACTTGCTTTGTCAAAGTCCTTTTTTAAGCCGCCACCGTACCACAGGTAGCTATCTACGTTTTGGCCCAAAAGTGTAATCTCCTTAAAGCCCCGCTGCCATAGATCGTTGATTTCATCTATAATACTTTGTGGATCGCGGCTGCGTTCCCTACCTCTGGTAAACGGCACCACACAAAAAGTGCACATATTATCACAGCCACGGGTAATGGAAACAAAAGCGGTGACACCATTGGAATTTAATCTAACGGGGGCAACATCCCCGTAGGTTTCATCCTTGGAAAGGATAACGTTGACCGCATTCCTTCCTTCATCAATTTCCTGTAATAAATTGGGCAGGTCCTTGTAGGCATCCGGTCCTACTACCATATCCACAATTTTTTCCTCCTCTAGGAATTTGCTTTTGAGACGTTCTGCCATGCAACCTAGTACGCCCACTTTCATGTGTGGGTTGATTTTTTTTACGGCATTGAATTTTTCTAAACGTTTTCTAACGGTCAGTTCCGCTTTTTCCCTGATGGAACAGGTGTTTACCAACACCAAATCTGCTTCTGCAAGCTCTTGGGTGGTATTAAAACCTTCCTTGGCCAAAATGGAAGCCACAATTTCACTGTCAGAGAAATTCATCTGGCAACCGTAACTTTCTATATAGAGCTTTCTGGTATTGGCGCTATTGTCTTGCAGGCTTAATGCTTCGCCCTGTTTATGTTCTTCTATAATTCTCTCTTGCACGGTATGTTTTTATGTTGCACCTTAAGCAAATACAAAGATAATGCATATCTCAAAAGTATGACAAGTTGACAGTTAAACTTTATCCAAAGATTACGCAACTTTGTTTAATGTTTTACATCATATTGATATAAAATCATATAAAAACTTAGACAAATGAAAAATAGTTTGGTCCTCATAACGTGGTTTATCCTTCTGGGATTGGTGTCCTGTGAATATGCTGAAACTGGTGAATATGCAGACTATCTGGTGGCCAAGCCATTGGTAGTGAGCAGGGCAGAATTTGCTAACAGCATTACGGTAGAACCTCCTGGGAGTATAGAGGAATCAGGTAAAATTTATGCGTATCAAGATTATATTTTCATCAATGATAAATACAAAGGTGTCCATGTTATAGATAACAGCGACCCCAATGCTCCAGAGAAAATTGCATTCATCCAAATTGCGGGTAATGTGGATATCTCCATTAAGGACAATTTTTTGTATGCCGATAGTATTACGGATTTGATCGTTTTGGATATTTCTGATATCAATAACATTCAACAGGTAAACCGTTTAGAGAATGTCCTTAGGGATAATGTTGTTTTTCCCGCACAAGCCCAAATTTTTGATTGGGGCGACATTGATTACGACAATGAGGTTGTCGTGGGATGGCAAGTAGTTACGGAACGAAGAAGGATTGAAGACGTTGTACAGCCAGATATTTTTATTGACACTGCCGAGCTTGCAAATGATGGTAGTGATGGCAATGGCCAAGGGGGCTCATTGGCCCGTTTTAAGATTGTGGCAGATTACTTGTATGCCGTGGATAGCCACCAGATTAATGTTTTTGACATTTCTGACCTTTCCAACCCTGAGGATTTGGAGGATGTTTTTGCAGGATTTGATATTGAGACTATTTTTAATCGTGACAATTACCTGTTTTTAGGAAGTATGCAAGGCATGTATATTTATGATATCTCTGCACCGGCCACACCAACATTTGTATCGGATTTTCAACATGGCACAGCTTGCGACCCAGTGGTGGTGGATGACAATTATGCTTATGTAACCCTAAGAGGCGGTAATTTCTGTGGCGCTACGGAAAGTGGGCTTTATATAATTGATATCACTGAAATTGAAACTCCGGAACTCGTAGTGATATATCCTATGGATGAGCCATACGGTTTGGGGATTAAAAACAATCAATTGTTTGTGTGTGACGGTAGTTCTGGACTCAAGGTCTATGATACGTCCAATATCCCAGACTTGCCGCAGCAGAACCATTTTAGGGATGTTGTGACCTTTGATGTCATCCCACTGGAGCAACAGTTGCTTATGGTTGGGGATGAAGTGTTGTATCAGTATGAATATGTAAATGATGATATCCGATTGATCAGTACATTACACTTTAATTAAAGCTCTTGCACATGTTGATGTGTGCAAAGAACCCATTGGCAGTTGTGGCGATTTTGAGGAACGGAAAACAGTTTTAATAACGGATATTAACGCTAAAGATTTCAGCGCAAACCCGCCTTCCGGAAGACAGGCACAAATAGTGCTTATTATATCACTATAATTCACTCGATTTAAATTTATTTAAATGCAAAACAGGTTCAATTAAATGAAAAAAATCCTCCTTTTTTTATCGGTGTCCGCTGTGCTTTGCTCCTGCAGCAAAGATGGTGGTATTTCACAGGAAAGTTTGGAAGCACAGTTTTTACGAATTCAGGAACTATCTAAAAGTATCACTTGTGAGAATAGTGCTGATTGGCAATTTATTGCCGTTGGTTACAAGGCATGTGGTGGTCCAGAGGGGTACATTGCCTACCCAACCAGTATAAATGTGGAAGAATTTCTTGGGCTTGTGGAAACATACAATAAGGATAGAAAGCTTTTTGTGGAACAAGAGGGATTGTTTTCTGACTGTTTGTTCGTATCTCCACCTGCGGGGATACATTGTGAGAATGGTGAAGCCGTTTTGGTGTACACCCTTTGTGATTTAGAACCGGATGGAGGCTTATGTAACGCTGCGATTCCAAAATACTATTATGACAAAGAGACCCAAAGTTGTAAGGAGTTCATTTGGGGCGGTTGTAATGGTGTGGTGCCTTTTGATACGCTAGAGGCCTGCCTTAACTGTGAAGGTAATAACTAGGATTAGTTGGTTTTAGTTTTGAATTGTGCACTCAATTTTTGCCCTTTTAATGACCTCTCACGGTAGGATGGTGGATGTTTTAAAAACCAAAATCAAAAAATTCATATACTTTTGTTTCGCAAAATATATTGAATGCCAAAGAATTTAGTCATTGTCGAGTCCCCGGCAAAAGCAAAAACCATAGAGAAATTTTTAGGAAAAGATTTTCAGGTAGAATCCAGTTTCGGCCATATTGCCGATCTTCCTTCCAAAGAGTTGGGGGTGGATGTTGAAAATGACTTTCAACCTAAATATATTGTGGATAAGGACAAAAAAGCCTTGGTCACCAAATTAAAGGGTTTGGCCAAAAAGGCGGAGACTATTTGGTTGGCAAGTGATGAGGACCGGGAGGGAGAGGCCATTTCGTGGCATTTGGCAGAGGAGTTGGGTCTAACCAGTAAGAATACCAAAAGGATTGTTTTTAACTCCATTACCAAGTCTGCCATACAAAAGGCTATTGAAAACCCACGGGAGATCAATTATAATTTGGTGAACGCCCAACAAGCTAGGCGCGTTCTTGATCGTTTGGTGGGGTATCAACTATCGCCTGTTCTTTGGAAAAAAATAAAGCCTGGGCTTTCTGCCGGGCGTGTACAATCCGTAGCAGTGCGTTTAATTGTGGAACGGGAACGCGAGATAGAAGCATTTACACCGGAAGCCTCCTATCGTATTAAAGGGATGTTCAAGACCAAGGGCGGTAAAACTTTTGAGGCTAAACTCAATAAGACCTTTGGTTCAAAGGAAGATGCAGCATCTTTTCTAAAACAAAATATAAGCACTGACTTTTCTGTGGCCAAGTTGGATAAAAAACCGGCAAAGAAATCCCCGGCGGCGCCATTTACCACATCTACCTTGCAACAAGAAGCGTCAAGGAAACTTTATTTTTCCGTAGGTAGGACTATGCAAGTGGCACAACGCCTTTATGAAGCGGGTCTGATCACCTATATGAGAACCGACAGCGTTAACCTGTCTAAAGAGGCATTGACGGCGGCCAAGGAGGCTATTGTGGCCAATTATGGGGAGAGCTATAGTACGGTAAGGAATTATACGGGCAAATCCAAAGGAGCACAAGAGGCCCATGAGGCCATACGCCCAACAGATATGAAATTACAGTCCCCTTCTTTGGAGCGGGACCAATCCAAACTATATGAACTGATCTGGAAGCGCACCTTGGCCTCCCAAATGAGTGATGCCCAGTTAGAGCGTACCAATGTGAGAATCAGTTCCAGCGGCCATCAGGAGGAATTTACCGCCAATGGGGAAGTCATCAAATTCGAAGGTTTTTTAAAGGTATACTTAGAAGGAACGGATGATGAGGAAACTGCGGAAGAGCAGGACGGTATGTTGCCGGCAATGGTTGTTGGTGAGGCTTTAAAGAACCAATACATAACCGCTACGGAGCGTTTTTCCAGACCACCTTACAGATATTCAGAGGCTTCGTTGGTCAAAAAATTAGAAGAGCTCGGTATCGGTAGACCTTCTACCTATGCACCTACCATTTCTACCGTGATCAACCGTGGTTACGTAGAGAAAGGCACTATAGAGGGCTCAGAACGCAAGTATGCCCAGTTAGTGTTGGAAGACGGCGAAATAAAGGAAAAAGGCCTTTCAGAAATGGTAGGTTCGGACAAGGGTAAAATGGTTCCAACGGACATTGGAATGATTGTGAATGATTTTTTGGTGACCCATTTCACTAAAATCCTTGACTACAATTTCACGGCCAAGGTAGAAGAGGATTTTGATGAGATAGCAACGGGGGATGAGGATTGGAAAAAAGTAATGAAGGCTTTTTATGATGACTTTAACCCAACGGTCCAAGACGTTGAGGCAAATGCGGAGCGTGCTAGCGGTGAACGAATTTTGGGTAACGATCCGGCATCCGGAAAACCAATTTTAGTGCGTTTGGGCAAGTTTGGTCCCATGGCACAGATCGGTGATGCGGAAGATGATGAAAAACGCTTTGCGAGCTTGTTGCCAGATCAAAGTATTACTACCATAACGTTTGAAGAAGCTTTGGAACTCTTTAAATTGCCCCGGAAACTAGGCGTGTATGAAGGGGAGGAGGTTGAGGCCAATGTTGGTAGATACGGGCCGTATGTAAAATTTGGCAAAAAGTTTATTTCACTGGATAAGGGCGAAAGTGCTTTTGAAGTGGAAATGGACAGGGCCATTGAATTGATCAAAGCAAAACAAAAGGCCGATGCTCCCATTGCCCATTACGAGGACAAGGAAGTGACCAAAGGAGTAGGTAGGTTTGGTCCATTTTTAAAATGGAACGGTATGTTTATCAATGTCAATAAAAAATATGACTTTGATAACCTGACCAAGGATGATATCGTGGAGCTTATCGAGGCCAAAAAGCAAAAGGAAATTGAAAAGTTGGTGCAGGAATGGCCAGAAGAAGGCATTAGAATAGAAAAGGCGCGATGGGGAAGGCATAACATCATTAAGGGTAAGGTTAAAGTAGAATTGTCCAAAGACGTAGATGCCTCTAAAATTGCCTTGGATGAAGCGCAGGCGCTGATAGAAAAAAAGATGCCCAAGAAAAAAACAAGGGCCAAAGCCAAACCCAAAGCGAAAAAGTCTTAATTAGAATAAAAGCCCTTATCCATCTGGATTCCTTAGTCGGTTCCGGATGCCAATAAAATGGTACCATGGCATTTGATTTTTTAATTCCCGTTAGTGAAAAAGTATTGGCGTTTTCAGAATTTTTGCCGCCTCAGTCTTTAGGAAAAAACACGTTTAAACATACCGAAAAAAAAGGCTTGCCCGTTTTTGCCAATGCAACGGTGGCTATTTTTGGGGTATTGGAATCAAGGAACGCTTTTGAGAAAAAACCGGAAAAGCTCGATATTGACGCCATAAGGATTCAATTGTACAGGCTCATGATGGGCAACTGGAATTCCAATATTATAGACATAGGGGATGTAGCTCCCGGCGAAACGGTAGAAGACACCTATTTTGTGGTGCGTGAAATCGTGGCCGGGCTTTTGGAGGAAAACATTGTACCCATAGTCATAGGTGCTACCCAGGACATCACTTTTGCCACATATAGGGCTTTTGATGCCATAAAGGAAATGATAAATGTGGTCAATATTGATAGCCGATTTGATTTTGGTGAGGATGACGAATTAATTTCCTCAGAGTCCTATATGAGCCGCATCATTACCGATAAACCCAACAACCTCCATAATTTTTCCAATTTAGGTTATCAGAGTTACTTTAATGCACAAGAGGAGATAGACCTTATGGAACGCCTGTTCTTTGATGCATATCGTCTAGGGGAAATAACCAATGATATTACCTTGGCAGAGCCGGTTTTGCGCAATGCCCATTTGGTAAGCTTGGACATGCGCGCTGTCAGGGCTAGTGAAATGGGCGTTACCACAGATTTCTCGCCCAATGGATTTGATGGCCGCGAGATTTGTGCCATTGCCCGTTACGCAGGTATAAGCGATAAGGTTGCCGTATTTGGTATTTATGAAATGGCCAACACCTCCCTTTCTGCACAGTTGGTGGCCCAGATTATTTGGTACTTTATAGAGGGGCTTAGCTTTAGGGTAAAAGAATTTCCCACGGCCAACGATGAAGACTTTACAAAATTTACGGTTCCTACGGACACCGAGGAACTTATCTTCTTTAAAAGCCACCTTACCCAAAGATGGTGGGTAGAGGTGCCTTCAATTCTTCCAGAGCATACTAAAACAAATTCGATTGCGTTATTACCATGCACTCAACAGGACTATCTTGATGCTTGCAATCAAAATATTCCCGAGAGATGGTTAAAAGCCTACAAAAAGGGCTTTAACTGAACAGATTTTTTTTAGCGTATAAACTGTTAACAATACAATAATTTATTCAAAAGCGAGTTTTTAGAGAATAATAGAAGTTGTGTTTAGCAATTTGTAATCTTAAATCGAAATTTAACCTAAAGTATGAGAAAGCTATTGTTATCATCTATAGCGTTTGTTTTTTTGCTCACAAGTTGTGGGTCTAAATCAAAGTCAAAAGGTGAATTAGTTGGTGTAAAGGGTAAAAAATGGTATCCTGAAAAACCGTACGGAATGGAACTTATTCCGCAGGGCTCATTTATCATGGGTAAGGCAGAAGAAGACCAGGCCAAGGTGTTGAACGCTCCTACTAGAACAGTAACCGTTCGTTCCTTTTATATGGATGATACGGAAATCACCAATAGTGAGTATCGCCAGTTTGTAGAATGGGTAAAAGATAGCGTTGTGCGCACGCAGTTGGCCATATTGGCAGATCAACTGGGCCTAACTCCAGAGGATGAGGGTATAGGGGAATATGCCTTTATGGATGCAGATACCACTAAATTATCTGAGTATGACAAGTACATGTTGGATAATTATGTGGGTATAGATGATGAATACGGTGGACGCGCACTGAATAAGGATGTAGACCTTGTGTGGGACGTGAATGACTATCCAGATGAGTACTATACGGAAATTATGGTAGACTCTATTTATCTGTCCGAAGATGAAACATACAATGGCCAACGTACCATAGATGTAAAAAAGTTAAAGTACAAGTATAATTGGATGGATATTGAAGCTGCTGCAAGGGCAAAGACCGGTAGCAGAAAAGATTTTATCCGTACGGAGGAATTTGAGATCTATCCAGACACTACCGTGTGGATTCGTGATTTTGAATATTCTTACAATGAACCTATGCACAATGACTATTTCTGGCATGATGCCTATAGTGATTATCCGGTTGTGGGTGTAAGCTGGCAACAGGCCAAGGCATTTTGTCATTGGAGAACAAAATTTAAGAATGATGACCAAAAGAGTAGGGGTCGTCAGTTCGTCAACCAGTTTCGTTTGCCTACAGAGGCAGAATGGGAATATGCGGCCAGAGGCGGCATAGAAGGCGGGACATACCCTTGGGGCGGTCCATATGTGATTAGCGACACAGGTTGTTTTATGGCCAACTTTAAGCCACAACGTGGTGATTACGCAGCAGATATGGCACTGTACACCGTAGAGGCCAAATCTTATGAACCCAACGATTACAATCTTTATAATATGGCCGGTAACGTATCGGAATGGACCAATTCCAGCTACGATCCCGGAGCATATGAGTATGTTTCCACAATGAACCCAAACGCTGGCTCCGGTCAGAACAAACGTAAGGTGATTCGTGGTGGTTCTTGGAAAGATGTCGCTTACTTCCTTCAGGTAAGTACGCGGGATTATGAATACCAAGATTCAGCAAGAAGCTACATTGGCTTCAGAACCGTTCAAGATTACATGGGCGAGGAAGACTTTGACCAATAAAACAAAACAAACAAACAAACAAAAAGAAAATTAGAATCAGTACGTAGAACACTGTATCACAGGTCTTGTAACCAAATTCTTATTATATAACTTAAATTAAATTTAAAATTATGGCACAGTCAAAATCAACAAAAAAACTTTTCAACATGGCCTATGGCCTTGGTGCATCGGTGGTAATTATCGGAGCATTGTTTAAAATCCTCCACTGGGAGTTTGGACCATTAAATGGTGGTGTCTTACTCGCCGTTGGTCTAATTACCGAAGCATTGATTTTTGCGATCAGTGCATTTGAGCCAGTGGATGATGAATATGATTGGTCTTTGGTATATCCAGAATTAGCTGGTGGCCAAGGTGCCGAAAGGAGCAATGAGTTGGCCGAGGTAAAAGAAGCCGAAAGCTCTTTGTCCGCTAAATTGGACAACATGCTCAAAGAGGCAGGTCTTGATGCCAGCTTAATGGAAAGCTTGGGAGATAGTATCAAAAGTTTTGAGGGAGCCGCTAAAAACTTGGCACCTACCACAGATGCCATCCAGCATACCCAAAAATATTCTGAAGAACTTTCACAGGCCGCGGCCCAAATGGAGTCCTTGAACAGCTTGTACAAAGTACAGTTAGAGAGTGCGAGCAGACAAGCCTCTATTAACGAGGAAGTAGTACAAAACGCTGGTGCGTTAAAAGACCAGATGGAATCTTTGGCAACTAACCTATCATCATTAAATGGTGTTTATGGTAACATGTTGTCTGCTATGAGTAGAAACTAATTAGCGCCCCAAATTTAATATTAATCAAAACTAATTAGAAAAACCCATGGCAGGAGGAAAACAATCACCACGTCAGAAGATGGTCAACCTTATGTATTTGATCTTCATCGCGATGTTGGCCTTGAATATGAGTAAAGAAGTGCTAGCCGCATTCGGATTAATGAATGAAAAGTTAGAGACTTCCAATGATAAAATGACCGCGAGCAATTCAGACTTCTTTGAAGGTCTGGCCACTAAAGCATCGGAAAATGCTGAAGAGTACGGTTCGCTTTACAAAAACGCACAGACGGTCAAGCAACTTTCAGACGATTATTACGCGTACTTGGAAGCATTAAAGACAGAAATGACCCAGGGTCTAGAAGACCCAAAAGATTATGTGGTCATGGACAAGTCAGATTTCTTGGATGGTAAGTTCTTCCAGGGAGATAACCTGACCGAAGAAGGAAAAAAGTTTTTGGACTTTGTGAATACCTATCGTGATGGTGTTATTAACGCCTTACCTAAAAACAAATTCAGCGATATTAAGGAATCTGTTAAGACGCGTTTCTCCACCGGAGATGCGGAAGGTAAAGTAGAAAAACGTGACGGTACACGCCAAGATTGGATCAACTACCATTATGAGGGTTTCCCAATGGTAGCTTCATTGACCAAGTTAACACAGTTACAAGCCGATATTAAAACTACGGAGCAAGAAGTGCTTAAGAGTTTGTTGGAAGGTAATTTAACGGCTGCGGTTTCTTTAAAAAACTTTACCACTTCTTTGAATGCCTCTAAATCTGCATTCTATGCCGGTGATAAGTACGATGGAAAAATCATCGTAAGTAAAACCGACAAAACGTCTACACCTGTTAAGGCAGATTTGACCTTGGATGGCAGAAAATTAACTGAAGGTAAAGATTATAAGCTAGAAGCTGGTGGTGTTAAAATGCTGATTGGTGCTGGAGCTCCCGGTGATCATGAAATTAAGGGTACCCTTACCTTTATGCAAGATGGCAAGGAAGTTCCTGTGGAAGTGAACAATGCTTTCGCAACTATTTCCAAGCCTAATGCTGCGGTGATTGCTGCAGATAAGATGAATGTAGTATACCGTGGTGTTGCCAATCCAATGACAATTTCCATCCCTGGTATTCCTGATAACAAGGTTTCTGCATCTGCCCCAGGTCTTTCTAAAAGAAGCGGTAGCAAGTATGTAATGAACCCAGGAAAAGGTAGAACGGTAACCATTAGCGCTTCTGGTATCTTGCCAGATGGACAGCGCATCAATACGCCGGCCACCTTCCGTATCAAGGATATTCCAAGACCTGCAGGTGCAGTTCGTGGTGAAACCGGAAGTGTAAAAATGCCAAGGAAAAACCTTGAGGTATCCACAATCAGTGCAATGTTGGAAGATTTTGATTTTGAACTGAACATTGGTGTAAGCGGATTTAAACTAAAGGTGCCAGGACAGCCATCTGTTGTGGTAAGAGGAAACAAAATGAATGCCGCTGCCAAGGGTGCGCTCAAAAGGGCAAGACGTGGTGACGCCGTACAGATTTTTGATATCCAAGCGTATATCACAAATAACAAGAGCTACAAATTGAAAAAAGTATCTCCGGTTGTTGTTGAGCTTACAAACTAAATTAAAGTAGAAGTTAATTATGAATTGGAAAAACGTTTTAGTAATCGCTGCAGTAGGCTTCTTGCCAGTATCCATGGTAGCACAGGCAAATATTTTAAATGCCAAGAAACCACAGGATATTGGAAAGAAAACAGAAGCGCAGATAGAACAGGACAATGATACCTACCTAGAGTATGGTTATGTTGACGATAGGGATATTCTCTGGTCAAAAACCGTATGGGAGACCATTGATCTGGACGAGCGTGTGAATTTTCCGCTGTATTATCCTACGGATACCATTGGTATTGGTGCTGACAGAAGGTCTTTATACCATGTATTGATGAAAAACATCAAAAATGGAAAATTGACCGATGTCTATACGGATTCTTATTTTACGGACAAACGTAAATTAGAAGACCTAAGCGCAACCTTGAGAAAGGTGGATACCACGGATTTAGGGTACGAGCAATACAACGCAGGAGAACAGATTTCTGAAGAGTTTATCAACATCAGGGATTTGGATGCTGCCGATATTGAGGAGTACAGAATCAAAGGTATGTGGTACTTTGACAAGCGTCAGGGAGAGTTAAAATATAGGCTGTTGGGTATTGCACCCGTAGCGCCAGACGTTAACTTTATAGATGATGAGTCTGTTGATCCCAACGCTAATAAGGTAGAATTGTTCTGGGTTTGGTATCCAAGCGCTAGGCAAGTTTTACATGAGGCCAAAGTGTTTAACAACCGTAACTCTGCACAGCCTATCACTTTTGATATGTTGTTGAACTCAAGAAGGTTCAACGGTGTCATTTATAAAGAGGACAATGTGCACGGAGACCGTAAGATTGACGATTACGTTTTTGACAACGCCTTATTTCAATTGCTTGAAGCCAATAGAATCAAAGAAACTATTCGCGATAGAGAGCAAGATATGTGGGCGTATTAGTGCCAAAAGGATAGCAGATCCTTGTTCAAAGGAAAGATATCCGCAAGTTTAAAAAATTCCAATTCTATAATATAACGCCCCGGCAATGATGCCGGGGCGTTTTTTGTGTTGACCATTTAGACCTCCATTTGCTGCAAGTTTAACCAAATGCCAGATGGGTCATTGTGGTTGATGGTTTGGGTCGCCAGTCATTTAATACTCGGCTGGCTTGGAGACTATTGCCCATGTTTATGATGTATCTGTTTACCCTATTAAATAGGTTGACTTGTTTTTAAGGGTTGTTAAACTACCCTAACTTTGTGTTATGGTAGATTATTTGGTAGTAGGTCTTGGATTGGCCGGTATCTCATTTTGCGAAAAGTTGGAGGCAGCCGGTAAAAGCTTCATGGTTATTGATGATAACTCCCAAAGGGCCTCTGCCGTAGCAGGGGGGCTCTACAACCCAGTCATCTTAAAAAGATGTACCATGGCCTGGAAGGCTCGGGAACAAATGGAGCTGGCGATACCGTTTTATGAAGGTTTGGAGCGTAAACTTGGGGTGAAACTGGATTATAAGCTACCTGTACTACGGAAGTTTGCATCGGTAGCCGAGCAAAACCTTTGGTTTGAGGCAGCCGGTAAAAAAGATTTAGATTATTATCTTTCAACCAAAATTCTGGCCAACAACAATCCTCACCTAAACATCCCCTTTGGTTTGGGGAAGGTAAGGTATACCGGCCGTATCGCTACCAAGACCTTGTTGAAATCTTACAAAACGCATTTATGCCAAAATAAAAAATACCATGGGGAGACCTTCAATTTTAAGGCTATGGTACTTGATAAGGATACGGTAGTTTATGAAGGGTTACGCGCAAAGAACCTAGTTTTCGCCGAAGGTTATGGCATGCAGCAGAACCCATTTTTTAATTACCTGCCCCTTAACGGTACCAAGGGTGAGTTGTTGACTGTTTACGCCCCAGAGCTTAAAGCCCCAAACGTGGTAAAATCCTCTGTTTTTATCATTCCCTTAGGAGAAGATAGGTATCGGGTTGGTGCTACCTACAAGTGGAAGGATAAGACCAACACGCCTACTGAGGAGTCCAAAAAAGAGCTAATGGAAAAACTCAATAGTTTAATTACGTGTACTTATGAAGTAGAGGATCATGTTGCCGGGGTTAGGCCTACGGTAGCGGACAGACGCCCACTAGTGGGCAGGCACCCCGTACACACCAACTTGTACGTTCTAAATGGGTTTGGCTCAAGGGGCGTGTTAATTGCACCCTACGCGGCGGACCAACTGTTGGCCTTTATAGAAAAAGGAATACCCTTGGATGTAGAAATGGATATTTCCCGTTGTACAAAAAAATATTTTCAGGGCTGATTGGCCAATTTGGGGTCATAGCTCATAAATAGGTTGATCCATATATTGCGGGAAAGCCTTATGATTACAGGCATCATTACGATTAGGGTCACAACTATGGCCAAAAATGTTTGGCTCAAAGACGCATTTAAGAAAACAAACGCAATGATGAAGGTGGCCACGGCAAAAGCAACACCAAGACCATAGCTCACATACATGGCTCCGTAAAAGAAAGAGGGCTCGATCTTATATTTGGTATTGCAACTGGAGCAACGTTCGTTCATTTTAAATAATTTGGTCAATACATAGGGGTTTCGTTCCAAGAACATACTTTCCTTATGGCATTTAGGGCAACTTCCTGTTAAAATACTGTAGAGTTTGCTTCCTTTTTTTAACATTTGCAAGCATTTGGGGGTAAAATTACAAAATCGCTTTTGCCCAGTAGGTAACATCAATTACAAAGCATGTTAAATATCCACAACCTTTCTGTTTCCTTTGGCGGGGAGTACCTGTTTGAAGAGATTGCCTTTCGTTTAAACTCGGGGGATAGGGTAGGTCTTATCGGTAAAAATGGTGCTGGCAAATCAACCTTGCTAAAACTGCTAAGTAAAGACATGCAACCAGATTCTGGCACCATTGCGGCGGATAAGGAAATAAAAATTGGGTTCTTAAGGCAGGATATTGATTTTGAACAGGGCAGGACCGTTCTGGAAGAGGCTTATCAAGCCTTTAGCGAGATAAAAAGCCTTGAGGCCAAATTGGAAAACGTTAATACCCAGTTGGCGGAGCGCACAGATTATGAAAGTGAAGGCTATCACCAACTTATGGTAGACTTAAATGAGCTTACCCATCAATATGAAATCCACGGAGGTTACAACTACCAAGGGGATACGGAAAAAGTGTTGCAGGGACTAGGGTTTTTACGTTCCGATTTTGACAAGGAAACCGATACCTTTTCAGGTGGTTGGCGCATGCGGATAGAATTGGCCAAGTTATTGCTCCAAAAAAATGATATTTTATTGTTAGATGAACCTACCAACCATTTGGACATCGAGTCCATCATTTGGCTAGAGCAGTTTCTCAAGAACTATACGGGGGCCGTGGTCATTGTTTCCCATGATAAGATGTTTCTTGATAATGTGACCAACCGATCCATTGAAATTTCCCTAGGGCGTATATACGATTACAACAAGCCCTACTCCCAATACCTAGAACTCCGCAGTGAGATAAAGGAACAGCAACTCAATGCCCAAAAGAACCAAGAAAAGCAGATACAGCAGACAGAGAAGCTTATTGAAAAGTTTAGGGCTAAGGCATCTAAGGCATCCATGGCGCAATCCCTCATTAAAAAATTGGATAAGTTGGACCGCATTGCCGTGGACGAGGATGACAATGCCGTGATGAATTTGAGGTTTCCAGTTTCCGTAACCCCTGGAAAAGTAGTGGCAGAATTGGAACAATTGGACAAAAGCTATGGGGAAAAAGTGGTGCTAAAGAACATTAACCTATTAATTGAACGTGGCAGTAAAACTGCCTTTGTGGGCCAGAATGGGCAGGGAAAAACAACGCTTGCCAAGATCTTGGTACAGGAACTGGATTACCAAGGACGCCTTAAAATGGGCCATAATGTTCAGATAGGGTATTTTGCGCAAAATCAGGCAGAATATTTAGAGGGCAATAAAACCATTTTGGATACCATGGTTGATGCGGCCAACGAAACCAATAGAAGTAAGGTCCGGGATATTTTGGGCTCTTTTCTCTTTCGTGGCGATGAAGTTGATAAATATGTAAAGGTACTCTCCGGTGGGGAACGCAATCGTTTGGCATTGGCCAAGATGCTCCTGCAGCCCTTTAATGTTTTGGTCATGGATGAACCCACCAATCATTTGGATATCCAATCTAAAAACGTTTTAAAACAGGCCTTGGTCAATTTTGAAGGTACTTTGATTTTGGTTTCGCATGATCGGGATTTTTTACAGGGTCTTACGGATAAGGTTTATGAATTTAAGGATGGGGGCATCAAAGAGTATTTAGGTGATATAAATTTTTACCTAGAGGAGCGCAATGCAGAAAATTTCAGGGCCATTGAGAAAAAGGAACAAGCTGCCGCCACCGCAAAAAAGGAAAGGCCTACCAATGATTACCAGCGCCAAAAGCAACTTAAATCGCTTCGTAATAAGTTAAGTACCATAGAGCGGAAAATAACGGGGCTGGAAAAGGCCATAGCCGATTATGACCATCAATTACTCATGGAGTACGATAAAACTGTCGCGGAACCATCTTTTTTTGATACCTACCATGGCGCTAAGAAGGATTTGGAGGGCTTGATGAAGGAATGGGAGCATATTTCTACGCAACTTGAGAATAAAATGTAAGATATATCTTACTTTACCACATTAATTACTTGTTTTACAACAGTATTTAGACTCTTCACCTCTTTGTTTTGCTTTATTTGTAGTCTTCTTATTTATTTGTAAGTAAAATCTTATAAATACTAAAAGGATGCTCAAAAAATATGTTGTTTTTTATCTGCTTTGTATGGGTGTTGGTTACAGCAGTTTCGCTTTGGATATCATAGCGGAGGAAGAGAAGCAATCTTTGTTGGATATTTATAACAGTACCAATGGCGAGGAATGGACCGTAAGTTGGGATATTGGGTCCCATGTGGGCAATTGGCAGGGCGTAACCCTTAAAAATGGTCATGTAGTTGGCTTAAACCTGTTTAACAATGGCTTAAAGGGGACGCTGCCACAAAGCATAGGCAACCTCACACATCTTGTCCATCTTAATCTTGCGTTTAACAATTTAACCGGTCAGCTGCCCACGACAATTGTTAAACTAGAAAATCTAAGGGTTCTAAAATTGGAGATGAATAGATTAAAAGGGGCGTTGCCAGATGGTATTGGAAGGTTGCATAGGTTAGAAGAACTTTCTTTGTACAACAATTTTATCTCTGGAGCAATTCCAGAATCCGTAGGGAATATTAAAGGCCTAAGGATATTTAACCTTTCCAGTAATAATTTAAAAGGAATTATTCCCGCATCCATTGGGGAGCTTACCCAACTGGAAGTTTTGGGACTGTTTGAAAATGGCTTGGAAGGCAGCCTACCCCAAGAAATGGGTAAATTGGGTCATTTAAAGGAATTGGTGTTGGCCAACAACAGGCTAGGTGGTGAAATTCCGGTTGAGTTTGGACAATTGGCCAGTTTAAAAGTGTTGCAAATACAAAATAACAGTTTTAAGTCCTTTAAAGGTTTAAAGCTCATGGATGCCAAGCAGTTTTTGGTCTTTGATACGGATGATACCACCTTGGGGCCATATAATGAAATTAACCTGGAACGCATGCGTACGCGCACGGCAGATACCAAATTTGAAGATGATGACAATAATGAGTAGTTAGTTATACTTTAGTTTGTTTGGTTCGGGGACGTAGAGGTACGTCCCCTTTTTTGTTTAATAGCAAAACTTTTAAGAAGAATTTAACCGTGCTGTGTAAGGCATGGCAATAATTTTGCAAAAACTAATCCAACTGCATGCGTAAACTAATACTCTCCATTGTCATTGGAGTTCTAGTACTGGGAGCCTCGTTTTACGGGGCCAAGCTTATTATTGATAGCAAGGAAAATAGAAGGCCCCAACCTAAAAAAGTAGTGAAGACGGTTTTTGTGGATACCGTAAAAAACGGCACTGTTGCCATCAAAGTTCCTGCAAATGGCAACCTAGTTGCAAAAAACAGGGTAGAGCTTTTTGCTGAGGTGCAAGGGGTTTTTAGAAAAGGGAGCCAGCTATTTAGAACCGGGCAGGAGTACAGCCAAGGGCAGGTGCTGATCAATATTGATGCCGCAGAATATTATGCCAGCGTGCAAGCCGCAAAGAGCAATCTTTATAACCTGCTCACCTCCATTATGCCAGACCTTCAATTGGATTATCCGGAACATTATCCCAAATGGCAGGCTTACCTTGCAAACTTTGATGTACAAAAAAGTACCCCAAAACTTCCGGAAATCACCAATGAAAAGGAAAAGTTCTTTATCTCTGGCAGGGGCATTTTTAATAACTACTATAACGTTAAAAACTTAGAGCAGCGGTTATCAAAGTACAAACTTTATGCGCCTTTCTCCGGGATTTTGACGGAGGCCCTGGTGACAGAAGGTACATTGGTTCGTGCTGGGCAGAAACTTGGGGAATTTATAAAGACGGATGTGTACGAACTTGAAGTTGCCGTTGGAAAGTCTTATGCGGATTTTTTAGAGGTGGGAAACGCAGTAAACCTTACCAATTTGGAAAAAACCAAAACTTACGCCGGAAAAGTGTCGCGGGTCAATGGCAAAGTAGATCAAGCTTCACAAACGGTGACCGCATATATTGAGGTTGCAGGGACTGGTCTAAAGGAGGGCCAGTATTTGGAAGCGGAGCTAGATGCAAAAAATGAAGAGAACGCCATTGAGATAGACAGGAGCCTCCTTACGGAAAATCAACAAATTTATGTGGTACGTGACAGTGTTCTTGATGTCATAGATGTTACCCCTGTGTATTTCTCGGATAAGACCGTGGTGCTAAAGGATGTTCCTGAAGGTGAAACCATTGTATCTAAACCCGTTGCCGGTGCTTACGCTGGTATGCTGGTTAGGATCTTTGGGTCGGAACCTAAAGAAACCGTTGCCAAATGAGAAAGGTTATAGAATATTTTATTAGGTACCATGTAGCGGTCAATGTCATTATTTTGGCTTTCTTGGTATTTGGTGTGGTGGGTGCCCTATCACTTAAATCATCTTTTTTCCCGTTAACGGAATCTAAGAACATTCAAATTCTTATTACATACCCTGGTGCGTCGCCCCAAGAGATAGAGGAAGGCATTGTACTTAAAATTGAAGACAATTTAAAAGGGCTACAGGGTGTTGATCGGGTCACATCCACGTCCCGGGAGAATACGGGATCCATCAACGTAGAAATTGAAAAGGGCCAAGATATTGATTTTATGCTGTTGGAGGTCAAGAATGCGGTGGACCGTGTTCCTAGCTTTCCTACCGGGATGGAGCCCCTGATCGTATCTAAACTTGATGCCGTAAGGCAAACCATTAGTTTTGCCATTAGTGGGGAACAGATTTCCCTGGCCACGCTTAAGCAAATTGGCCGTCAGATAGAAAATGACCTTAGGGCAATTGATGGCATTTCACAGATTGCCATTTCCGGTTATCCGGAAGAGGAGATAGAGATTGCGGTTGATGAAAACAGTCTTATGGCTTATGCTATTTCCTTCAATGAGGTGGCAACTGCTGTTTCTAATGCCAATATATTGGTGACCGGTGGTAATATTAAGACCAGTGCGGAAGAGTATCTAATTAGGGCCAATAACCGATCATACTATGCAGATGAGCTATTGAATATAGTGATAAGGGCAGATGCCACTGGAAAGACCGTAAGGTTAAGGGACGTGGCCAAGGTACGTGACCGTTTTTCTGAAACACCAAATGCATCTTATTACAATGGGGACCTTGCGGTAAATGTCACCATTACCAGTACCAATACGGAAGATTTAATCGGTTCGGCAGAAAAGGTGAAGGAGTATCTTGAGGATTTTAACCAGAGATATAATAATGTAGAAGTTAACGTTGTTAGTGATTTGAGCATCACCCTTAACCAACGTACCCAACTATTGACGGAGAATGCCATTGTTGGTATGTTGTTGGTGCTCATCTTTTTGTCCTTGTTCCTGAACACAAGGCTTGCCTTTTGGGTCGCTTTTGGATTGCCCGTGGCATTTTTGGGAATGTTTGTACTGGCACCCCTTTTCAATGTCACCATAAACGTATTATCCTTGTTTGGGATGATCATTGTTATTGGGATTTTGGTGGATGATGGTATTGTCATCGCTGAAAACATTTATCAGCACTATGAAAAGGGTAAAAGCCCGGTACAAGCGGCCGTGGATGGCACTATGGAAGTGATACCGCCCATTGTTTCCGCCATTATCACCACGATATTGGCCTTCTCCATTTTTCTTTTCCTGGATGGACGCATTGGGGATTTCTTCGCAGAGGTTTCCGTTATCGTGATATTGACATTAACCGTTTCCTTAGTGGAAGCCTTGATTATCCTACCGGCCCACTTGGCCCACTCCAAAGCACTGCAACAACAACAAAAGACCCCAAAAACAGAAATAGGAAAAATTTTTGCCAAACTGCGGGTCATCAATAAGGCAGGTGATCGTTTTATGGGTTGGATGAGGGATAATTTATATAGCCCTACCCTACGTTTTGCTTTAAAATATAAAATACTCACTTTTTCCCTCTTTGTGATGGGGCTTGTCCTAACCTTTGGATCCATCGGCGGCGGCATCATACGTACAGCGTTTTTTCCAAGAATTGCCAGTGACCGCGTATCTATAGAATTATTGATGCCCAACGGCACCAACGAAAAGGTGACCGATTCCATCATCAGTCTAATCGAGGAAAAGGCTCTAGTGGTAAATGAAGAATTAACGGAACAGTATTTAAAGGGTACAGATAAGGTTCTTTTTGAGAATATCATTAAAAATGTAGGTCCCGGCTCATCTGCAGCAAGTTTGGTTATTAACTTATTACCAGGGGAAGAACGTCCGGATGCCATACGTTCGGATGTGGTTACCACAAGGCTTAGGGAGTTAGTGGGGCCAGTTATTGGGGTAGAAAGCTTGGTGTACGGATCAGGTGGTAATTTTGGGGGTAGCCCGGTCTCCGTGTCCCTTCTGGGAAATAATATTACGGAACTTAAAGCAGCCAAAGCAGAGTTAAAACAGGCGCTTTTGAACAACGACTTATTAAAAGACGTCACGGACAATGATCCAGCAGGAATCAAGGAAATCCAATTGGAACTTAAAGAGAATGCCTATTTACTTGGCTTGGACCTAAGGACTGTTATGAACCAAGTAAGGGCCGGTTTTTTTGGGGCACAAGCGCAACGCTTTCAGAGGGGCCAAGATGAGATACGAGTTTGGGTGCGGTATGACAGGGATAATAGATCCTCTATTTCAGATTTGGATGAAATGCGTATTGCAACCCCAACGGGTCAGCGAATTCCGCTCAAAGAAATTGCCACCTATAAGATTTCACGGGGAGATGTGGCCATTAATCATTTGGAAGGGCAACGGGAAATACAGATAAGTGCAGATTTAAAGGATGCGGAGACCACCAGTGCGCCGGACATCCTTAGCTGGATCAAGAATGAGATTATGACGGAGATACAATCCAAATATCCAACTGTTACAGCTTCTTACGAAGGGCAGAACAGGGAAAGGAACAAGCTTTTTGATTCCTTAAATTTTGTTGGGTTGGCGGTACTTTTTTTAATTTATCTCACTATCGCATTCACGTTCAGAAGTTTCAGTCAGCCTTTGTTATTGTTGCTCATGGTGCCCTTTAGTTTAACTGCGGTGGCTTGGGGCCATTGGTTACAGGGCTTTCCTATCAATATCCTATCCATGCTGGGAATTATTGCCCTTATCGGTATAATGGTTAACGATGGTTTGGTGCTCATTGGTAAGTTCAATGGCAACCTAAGGCAGGGTATGGTATTTGATGATGCCCTTTTTGAGGCAGGCAGGTCCAGGTTCCGAGCTATATTTTTGACATCCGTCACCACCATTGCAGGGTTGGCGCCACTATTGTTTGAAAAAAGCCGCCAAGCACAGTTTTTAAAACCCATGGCCATTTCCATAGCCTACGGTATTGGTTTTGCCACCGTGCTCACTTTGCTCTTGTTGCCGTTGTTCCTATCTTTTAGCAACAGCCTAAAAACAGGTACGTTGTGGTTGTTTACCGGTACCAAACGAACCAAAGAGGAAGTGGAGCGAGCCATTAAAGAACAGCAAGAGGAGGCCCATATGGGAAACTTGGATAACCAATCAAATGGGCAATTAAATGAATCCGGCACCGCTTTGGAGGCCGACAAAACTCAACTAGAAGAAATTTTATAATGCAAAAAAGGATTATCAGGTGCGTACTTTTTGCACTTTTTCTATGCTTTGGAGTAACTGCCCAAGAGCAGCGTTTGTCCAAAGAAGGTGCGGTCGCCATGATGCTGGAGCGTAATTTTGGGGTTAGGATTGCCCAAAACAATGTTAAGGTGGCAGAAAACAACAAAAGTATCTTGAATTCTGGTTTTTTGCCGACGGTAACGGCCAATGCCAATGCCAACTACCAACGTGATGATTCCACTTTTGAATTTCCCGGTCAGTTTATTACAGATGAAAATGGAAATCAAGTACCAAGGCCGGATACAGAATTGTATAAGGCGGAAGCACAACGGTATGGAGCGGGAATAAGCAGTAACTACATTCTTTTTGATGGGTTGGGTAGGCTGTATGACTATAAACGTTTAAAGGAAGAATACAATCTTACAGAGCTGCAGGCAAGGGAAACCATAGAAACCACCATGCTACAGCTGTTCACGGTATATTTTGAGGTAGCTCGCCTTACGGAAAATATTGCGGTGCTAAAGGAAACCTATGACAATACCCAAAACCGATTGCAACGTGCCGGTTATAGTTTTGAATACGGGCAAACCAATAAACTTGATGTTCTTAACGCAGAGGTGGATTTAGTGAATGACAGCATTAACCTAATTAACGAGAAACAATTATTAAGAAATACCCAACGCGATCTTAACGTATTGTTGAACGAGGATTTGTCCCAGCTTTATAACGTGGATACCACCATTGTTTTTACCAATCCCATAATATTGGAGGAGTTTTTGGAGGTTGGTGAGCAAAACAACATACGGATGTTGCAGGCAGAAAAAAACATTACCATAAACGATTATATTCTTAAGTCCGGAAAGTCGGTGCTGTTGCCAACCGTTGGATTAACCGGTTTTTATGGTTGGAATCTGAACCAAAATGCGCCAGGAGCCTTCTTCCCTGGGGTAAACGTGAACAATACCAGAAATTTTGGATTGGGAGCCACCCTAACCTGGAATATTTTTGATGGGGGCAACGGAATTACCCAAATTAAAAATGCCAAGGTGCTTCTGGACAGCCAGGAAATTTTGGAGCAACAGATCAAACAAGAGGTGCGCCGCGATATTGCCAATGCAGAGGGCAACTATAAAAACCGATTGCAGATATACAGGCTGCAAGAGCAGAATGTGAGTACGGCTACCGTAAATTACACTCGCTCTAATGAGCAATACAAATTGGGACAGATCACCTCTGTGGAACTGCGGCAGGCACAGTTAAACCTCTTAAACGCAAAGACCAGCAAGAACTTGGCCAAATATAACGCCAAACTGGCGGAGTTGCAGTTGCTACAGCTTACTGGCCAATTATTGAACGTTGCCCTTTAGTTATGTTTGAACATTTTTTTCAATGTCCGTACTGTTGGGAAGAAATCTCTATGTTGTTGGACAGTTCCATAACAGAACAATGCTATGTAGAGGATTGTGAAGTGTGCTGTAATCCCATAGAGGTACATCCTAGGTTTGAGTCTAATGAACTCATTGCCTTTTACGCTAGGGATATAGAGCAATAAGTAGCTCCAGCCTTAAAAATGAACCCCCAACTTGGTTAAAAAGCCGGGGTGTTCTATGGGATGCCAACGGAAGCCCGTAGTGTTGGTTAATGGTAATATCTGGCTTTTATTTTTTAAAACTGGTCAAGACCGTACTTCCCGTTAGTTTGCCGTTTTTAGAATAGCTTTCTTGCTTGATCATGCCAACCCCTGCTGCAAACCAAACCCGGGAAGGAAAGGATTGTTTCATGATCATGGCTTTTACTTTGTTGTCCGTGTAAATGACAAAACAATCAAAAGTTCCAGCTGGGGTGGTCACGGTTTCCTTTTTTTCCACGGCACGGTTGGTTAAGTCTACGGTCGTTGTCATGTTTACCCCGCCCATACTCATTTTTAACGTAACATTTGCATCGCTAAGTTGTTGGCCAACGGTTAAGTCGTTCGGAAGTTCTAGATCGGTGCCGGTGATGTCCATTTCCATTTCTCGGTACTGCTCCAACATATTGGGAGGTATCAGGGAGTTGTAATCCACGTTTACCATATTTCCGGTGCAGGTAAAGCTATAATCCGTGCGGTAGATTTCCTGACCCTTTTTATCGTTTAGTTCCATGGCCATGGTTGCAGTTGTGTTTGGTCCATTAGCTGCAACGTTGGTGACCTGGTAAGAAGCCGTTCCTTCAGTTTTTCCTTTTTTGTCATAATTGGTGTATTCAAAAGAGGCACCCTCTATCATAGGGTAGTATTTGCTACAGTTGTTTTGTGCAATGGCAACGGATGAAATTAAAAAAATAAGTATGGTCTTCAAATACATGTTCTTCATGATAAATTATTATTGTTTGATAAATTCTACCCTTCTGTTCTGTGCCTTTCCATCAGCGGAAGTATTGTCCGCAACAGGTTCAGAGGCTCCCTTACCCTCCGTAAGTAGCCTGTCACCGGCAACCCCATAAACAGTTACAAGGGTTGTTTTAACTGCATCGGCCCGTTTTTTGGATAGTTCCATGTTCATGGCATCACTTCCATCGCTATCCGTGTGGCCCACTATGCTAAGGCTTAGGTTGGCATCCTGCTGCAGCACCTGATAGATTTGCCTTATGATTCCCATAGATTCTGGCTTTAGGGTAGCAGAGCCAGATTTAAAGAGAATTCCGTTGGTGGATATTTTTCCTTCAGCAATTAGCTTTCTTCTTAAATCTATGCCCCCTTCCGATACTTTTACATTGGTGATAAAAAGTTGCTCTTTGCCATCTTTAAATCCAACAGGTTCTAATTTAAGTGTATTGATCTTTCCTTCTGAGACTATTCTGGGGATATCAACATATTTGGTTTCGTTGATCCATAGCCGGAAACGCTGTTTGTTCACCGCAATGGAAACATGTGGCCTCCCTTTGATAATTTCCCTGATATCAGCAGAAATTCTATTGTCTACCAACACCTTTCCGTCCTTTCTGCCCCACATCCGTATACCTTGGGCTATATACTGGCAAAAAGGCAAGTAAGCATAAACGACGTTTTTACCGTATCCAAAATTGTCGCTTTCATCCAATATTACATGCAGCATGGCCTGTGAAGACGTTTGGCTGTCCAGCCCCGTGGTGTAGAGGTCAAACTCAATGGTATACTCCTCTGGTAGGGGGCCAACGTCTGGTACAAAGTAAGAGGACATTTTCATGCCAAACCAATTATCCTCTCCAATGGTGACTACCTCACCGCCGCCATCGGTGTTCCATTTAGCTGGGAAATCACCGATAAAATCATTGGAAAAATCGTCAAAAAATAACGTTTTGTCGCCTGGCACAAAATCGAATTTGCTATAGATTTCCAGTGCTGGATTTTCTGTAGCCACCTCATTCCCAGAGGTTGTGTTTGGGGAATCTACTGTGGGCATGTCCTGTTCCCTTTGGTTATTACCATCCTTGGAACCTTTGTCCTGGGGTGTTCTTTGGTTTCCGCCTCTAGGTTCCAAGATAGAATCTAACGTCTGGTCGGTTTTTTTGGAGGCCTCGTTTTCTACCCTCCTTTCAATAGTGCGTTCTGCAGCTTTTTGGGCTTTTTTTCCAAGTTTTTTTAAGAATTGTCCTTGTGCTGTACTGGAACATAGCGTTATGGTAAGTACCAGTATGCACAGCCTTCCTATTCTTTTCATTTTCAATATGGTTTTTCGGGTTTTGTAGTATGGGCCCAAAAATAAAATTTGAAAGTATATAGAGGATGGTCTTTGTATACCCTGTACCCAGAATTGTATAAGCGGCTAGTATTCCATTCTGTAGGTAATGATGGAGTTGTCTTGGTCCTTGGCAACCAGTTCTAGCTTGTTGTCCCCGTCCATATCCATCATATCAATAAGGGAATTTCCATAAATGGGAAAGTTTTTAATGGGTTTGGCCTGGCTGTCAAAAAGGTAAATTTGCTGATTTTGTATATCGGTTACGGTGACGTAGATTTTATCCTTGATGTAGAAAATTTTTGGTTTGGTGTACACTCCTAGTTCTAAAACCACCTTTTTACCCTTTATGCTAATGGTGTTTTCATCCATGAGCACTAGTGTTTTGGAAGTGGCATACATGCCATGATCATCGTTTAGGTTAAAATTGGTCTTGGTGATGTTACCTTTGGTATCTATTTGGTGGAGCACCCCCTTGGTATCGGTAATTGAAAATTTGTTCTTGTAGAGAAAAAGTGGATTGTTGGAAAAAGGGATGGAGGCATCCACTTTGATGCGTTCCCTACCGGCACGATGCCGGATGGTGATGGTATTGTTGTCCAATAGATAGACCAAATAGTCTTTTTTGGCTATCCTAAAATGTTGGGGTGCCCTTACGATACCATGGCTAGCTTCTTTAAACGTATAACCATCTACAATAGCACCTCGATTGTTGTACATGAAGGTCTTGTTTCCCTGGGTGACCACAAAACGATAATCCCTTGTATTCTCATAATCAAAAACAGCCAGTTCATTAAGGTTGCCACCTTCATAAGACATTTGGAAGGGAGCCACAACGGTGCCATTTCTATCCAAAACCAAAAATTGGTTATTGGTACAAAAAGCCAATTGCAACCTACCATTTTTATAGATATCCACTTGGTGAACACTGCCTCTAATTGGGCCGTCCAGTTGTTTTTTCCAGATTACTTTTCCCTTTGGGGAGATAAGGTATAGGTTATGGTCAATGTCCTGCACTAAAATTTCAAACGTATTGTTTCTATGGTTTTTCACAAATTGGGGATTTGTGGCCAAATCGCTATCCAATTCCAATGTAAATAGGGTGTTAACGCCTAAGTCCATGGTTTCTTTTTCGGATTTTGAAATGAGTAGGTTGGTATGCAAAAAATCAGTATCCATGACCCATTGTCCCGCGAAGGCATGTTCAGAAAAATCAATATCTTCCACATCCTTGGCAAATGTATCTGTAAACCCTAGTGGAAAGGGGTTGGAGATTCCCTTTTGGTTAGCTACAAAAAATATGGATGATTCTGATGCCAAATTGCTTTGGACACTTTTATAGGTAATTGTTTTATCGAAAGTGGTGCCAAGTTTTACGTTCGCGATTATGGTTTTAAGGGTTTCTTTATCCTTGGCAAAGAGTAAGGCGTTGTCCATAAAACAAACATAATTGCTTTCAACATTGGAAACCAAAGGTTTAAAGTGTTCGACCAAAATATTCTTAGCATTTATTTGGTAGATTTCTTTTCCCTGATACGCTTCATTGGCAACCTGGTTTTCCAGGATATATGCCGTAAGATTGTCCGCGCCATAAGAGTTTAAAACCACGGCCTTTTTTTGGTCTAATGCAATCAGTCCTACTTCTTCAATAGTATTAAAAATAGTGTCCGGTGTTTTGATCACATCCAAAAATCTATTTTTATTAGCTGCAAAAGTGGCGTAGTCCCCAAAGTTGAAGGACAACACGGACGAGCTGTTCTGAGGTGCATATTTAAAACTCGTATGTTGTTGAGGGGTAGTTCCTTTGAACAAATTAAGGTAGTTGGTAAGGGAATCGTTGGCAAGGGTAACCCCACTCAACAAAATCGTATTTTGATTTGGATTAATGTCAAGGGCCATCCAATCGGCAAAACGGGCAATCTGGTTTTCGTCCTGCTCTATCAAATTGGTAAATAAGGTCTTGCCATCTTTTAAATTTATAAATACGATGGCTGTTTTGTTGGGATTTGCTGTGGACATCAGTTTTTCAAGAGCCTTGGGATGTTGGTTATTATAGGCTGTCCTAATGGTGTTCTCAAGTAGCATCTTGGAGGAGGATATAAGGACTTTCCCCTTAACATCATGGACAAATATAGCTGTGGTATTAAACGCATACCGGGAAATGGTGGTTCCCTCATACGTAAAGTTTTCTTGGCTTAGGTCTGATATGTTTTCTGTAGGGACAAGGGTAAAATCGTCTACAAGTGCCAAAAACTCAAAATTGGCCTTTCCTTGTTCATAGAATGCGAGGGTTAATTCCGTAGGGGAGTCCAGGTAATGTAGCCCCTTCATTTTTTCCTGAATATGGGCATAGATTTGGCTATCCTCAAAAGCTGTGATTATGGAATTATTCTTTAGCTCGCTTTTAAAGGCATCAAGATGGTTTATTTTGATAATGGCAGCAGGATTGGTCAAAAAATAAGGCAGCGGGGAAGTAGTATCCTGTTGTTTTTCAACACAGGCGCTCACAAAAATCAACAAAACAAGATAAAAGCTATATCGTATGCGCATGAGTTTTCATTTCAAAAGAAACAAAGTTACATGCTTTAAGGTATTTCAAGTCGCAATTGCCCTGGTAATTGTTTGAAGCTTTTTCGGTGGTATTTGGTGAGTCCGTATGTACGGATGGCCTCCCGGTGCTCTTTAGTGGGGTATCCTTTGTTTTGTTTCCAATTGTACATAGGGTATTCTTCGTGTAATCTTAGCATTACGGCATCTCTGGAAGTTTTGGCCAATACGGATGCAGCGGCAATACTCATATATTTGGAATCTCCCTTGATGATGCATTCAAATGGGATTTCACCAAAGGGCTTAAACCGGTTGCCATCCACTAAAATTAAGCTAGGCCTTACCGTTAATTGTGCCAAGGACCGATGCATGGCCAAAATAGCGGCATTTAGAATGTTAATATCATCAATTTCCGGCTCTGGAACATGGCAAACCCCGTAGCTTACCGCTACCTCCTTTAATAAGGGAAGCAGCTGCAGCCTTTTTTTTTCAGATAGTTGTTTGGAGTCTTGGAGGGTTTCATTGGCAAATCCTTTGGGCAAAATAATGGCGGCCGCGGTTACCGGTCCGGCCAAACAGCCACGTCCGGCTTCATCAGTGCCTGCTTCATTCTGGGTTTTGTAAAAGGGTAACAACATAACCAAAGTTAAAACGGGCTCTAAGGTAACCACATGGCATTAGAATTAATGGGCTACTCCCAATTTATATTTTTAGAAATGTCAAAAGATTTTTTTGGGTAAAACATGTTTTATAATTGTTAAAATATTGTGATTTATATGGTAAAAATCTTTGTTTAATGATTTTATGCAAAATATTCAACAGATTTTAACAAATGGAAGGCAAATCGTGCTCCAATCCTTGGTTTTTTATGGATTTATTAGCACATTTGGCGTTGACTAATTCAAAAATCACACTAAATGAAATCTAAACTAGCTTACATGTTAGCCCCTTTGTTGGTGCTTTGCATGTCGTTTTCTTTTGCACAAGAGAGAACAATTTCAGGTAATGTTACCGATCAAAGTGGGATGCCTTTGCCGGGTGTGTCTGTGATTATCGTGGGCACACAAACAGGTACACAAACGGATTTTGATGGGAATTACAGTATTAATGCAAGCCCAGGACAAAACCTTCGCTTTAGTTATTTAGGTCAAAAAACCGTAACGAGGCTTGTGGGCAGTTCGTCAAATATTGACGTTCGGATGGAAGAGGATGCCGAGGCCTTGGAAGAGGTGGTAGTGCAAGGGTATCGTACGGCGACCAAAGAGACTTCAAGTATTTCCTCACAAACCATTACCTCTGCAACAATTGAGAACAGGCCAAACGCTAACTTGGTGCAGACGCTCTCCGGCCAGGTAGCCGGTCTTAACATTACTGCCGCAACCGGGCAACCGGGCGCAGCACCTAATGTAGTGTTAAGGGGTCAAGGTTCTATTACGGGTAACAATGAGCCGCTTTATATTATAGACGGTATTCCTGTAGATGCGAACGCTTTTAGGAGCTTAAATCCTAATGACATTGACTCTTTCTCTGTGTTAAGGGATGCTGGTGCAACGGCTATCTATGGTAACCGTGGTGCCAACGGGGTCATCATTATTAAAACAAGACAGGGGGGGTATAATCAAGGCCTGCAAATTAATTATACGGGCATTACCTCTTTTTCCACTTTACAGGATAACAAATATGACTTAATGGATTCCCAAGAGCAATTACAGCTCGAAAGACAGCTTGGTCGTGGCAGGGGGTCTATCTTATCCGAAGCTGAAATTGCAGCGGCACCTACCTTTGATTGGTCAAACTTCTTTTTTGACACGGGTGTAACGCAGAATCATACTTTAAACATGAGTAGTGGTGCTGAAAATATCAACCAATTTACTTCTTTGGGCTATTTTGAACAAGAAGGTATTTTGTCCGACTCCGACTTAAAGCGATTTAATATTAGAAGTAATATCAACGGTAAGTCTAGTAATGACAAGTTTAATTATGGGTTGAGTTTGGGTATCAACTACTCGGAGTCTAACGAGCCTAACAATGTTGGTGGTTCTGGTATCAATAGAAACTATATTTTAGGGGCCTATCAATCGGTGCCTTATATCACGGCAGACGATTATACCAATGGGGCAGACCTGCTTTCACCGCTGTCTTTTGCCAATACGCCTTTGTTCTTGTTAGATAGGTTGCGCACCTTTACAAGGCAAGAAGATGAAGTGCAGTTATTGGGAAGTTTAAATGCTTCTTATAAAATTACACCTTCTTTAACGGCAAACGTGGTGTTAAGTTCAGAATTCAGGGATGAGATAAGGACCACTGCAGAAGGTCCGGAATCCTTCAACGCTCTTCTTTTTGCGCAAGGAAAAGATCCATCTGGAACCCAGTTTCAACAATCTACCAGACAGTTTTCTTACAACCAGGTAACTTCGCTCAACTGGGCCAAGGTATTTGGAAAGCACTCCTTGGATATTGGTGTCTACACAGAATATTTTAAGGCACATTTTCAAGAGTTTGGATATACACAAGAAGGTTTAGATCCAAAAACATTTGCTCCAGGTGATGGTTCCGCATTTATTGGGGATAACCCAGACAATGATTTTTATGTGGACTCCGTTAACGCCAATATTTTAGATTCTGGTTTGTTCTCCTACTTTGGATCATTGGATTATGATTACGATACCAAGTACGGTTTTGCCGCTACGCTACGTAGGGATGCCTCTTACCGATTCTCTGGCAGTAATCGTTGGGGTACTTTCTGGTCTTTAGCCGGGCGTTGGAACATTCACAATGAAAGTTTCATGGACGGTTCTATCTTCAATATTTTAAAGTTAAGAGCTTCGTATGGTACAACAGGTAACCAAAACATAGCTAATACAGGTACGCCAGGCATTTATTTTGATGCACCAGATAGAACCCGTGATTTATTCGCAACGGGGACGGGATATGGAGCTGCCAATGCCCTATTCTTAAGCCAAATTGGTAACAGTACATTACAGTGGGAAACCATAACTACAGCAAACCTTGGTTTTGACTTTGAGATGTTCAATAGTCGTGTTCGTGGTACGTTGGAAGGTTATATTAGAACAACAACTGACTTATACTTAGAGTCGCCTATTTCTGCCATAAACGCGGTTACGGAATTAAATACCAACTCAGGTGAACTAGAGAACAGGGGGGTAGATTTTACCTTAAACTATGATGTGTTTAGGGGACAGGATTTTAATTTAACATTGAGTGCCGTTGGTAACTTTAATGAGCAGGAAATCATTGACCTACCCACAGAAGATGGTACCGTAATTGACGGAGGTCTAACAGCTTTGCGAGAAGGGGGTAGATTGGATGAGTATTATACCTATAGATATGCGGGGGTAAACCCAGCAAACGGAAACCTTTTGTTCCTTACCGCAGACGGTAACGTTACGGAAAACCCAGACGTGGATAATGACAGGGTGTTCTTAAACAGTAACCGAGCTCCAGATTGGAATGGAAGTTTTTCGCTACAAGCGGATTACAAAGGTTGGTTTACTACCGTACAGATGAACTATGCTTTTGGGGTAGATCGTTATGATTTTGATTTAAGTGGTTTCCAGAGCCCGGATAACGTGGGGCAGTTTAGAACCACGCGCGACTTGTTGAGGGCCTGGACTCCAGATAATAGGGTCACGGACATCCCTGCTTTAAATGCCACTAATAGGGCGTTAGGCGGGTCTTCTGATCGCTATTTAAGGGATGCGGATTTCATGAGGCTGCGCTTTGCTACCATTGGGTACAGCTTTCCGGCAAAGGCCTTAGAAGGTACCGGTTTTAGCAAGGTAAGTATTTTTGCCAATGGTGAAAACCTGCTAACGTTCACCAAATGGAGGGGATTTGATGTAGAGACCTTAAACGCAACCAATGTGACCCAATCGCGTTTATATCCTACCCCAAGGACATTTTCTATTGGTTTTGAATTAGGATTTTAATAAAAAATAAGAGCTATAATGAAAAGTTTAAACAATGTTATGTTACTACTGGCCGTAATTTTGATATGGTCATGTAATGATGCAATAGATATTCAACAGCCCGGACGTTTAGGGGCTGAGGAAGCATTCCAGTCGGCAGCCGATTTGGAGCAAGGTATCCTTGGGGTATACAATGAGTTTGATGTCACCCAAGAAATCCAGTTCAATGCAGTATTTACTGATGAAATTTCCATAGGATTTGATAATGGTGGACAAGGTTTGGGCAATGGAGAGTATGGATTTATCCTGAATGCAGGGAGCAATGCACCAACTGCCCTTTGGATCAACCAGTATGATGCCCTAAATGCGGCAAATAGGCTAATTGAAGCAGCGGTGCAGATCACACCTGAGGCAGATGAACAAGCTGCCTACAACAATGCATTGGGAGAGGCATATGCCCTACGTGCTTTTGCCCACTTTCAGTTATTGTCCTATTTTTCCCCGGACTACGCAGATGACAGTGCTCTAGCGGCCATTTTATTGGATTTTGTTCCCACGGTAGATCAACAGCTGCCAAGGGCAACAAACGCGGAGTTTTATGCGCTCATCGAGTCTGATTTAAACCAGGCAGCGAATTTATTGACGGTAGAAAGCAGTGCTACATTTGTGAGCCAGGATTTTGTGACCGCACTAAGGGCGAGAATTGCTGCTTATCGTGGTAACTATGGACAGGCAGCTACTTTTTCCCAAGAGCTTATCGATAAATATCCATTGGCCAATAGGGCGGAATATGAAGCGATGTTCTTGGATGCCATTAATACGGAAATTATTTTTAAGTTAGAGCGAACCATTAATGACGATTATGACGGTCAAGGTAGCACAGGTAGCGGGACTGCCGGTGGTTGGGCTGGTGCCAATTTTGCTTTTGTGGACGGAACCATAGATGGTTCTCCTTATTTTGAAATGGGCAGGTCGTTATTCAACCAAATAGACCCAGCAGATATACGGTTTGATGTCAATATCAATAATACCTCCATCATTAGTCCTGATTACCAGAGCGCTGCAGATTTCCGTAATGAAGATATCTTGGTTATAGGCAAATATTTTGGAAATGAAAAGCCGTTATTAAATGATTTAAAAGTCTTTATAGCGTCCGAGATGTTATTGATTAGAGCAGAGGCTTATGCAGATGCTGGAAACTTTAATGGTGCCTCAAATTCAACGGCCGCACTTCTTAAACAGTTAAGAGATGCTAGATTTGGTGCAGATACTGCCTTACCTACTTTTGCTAACGAGGCGGAGGCTTTTGGTGCCATCTTAGACGAGCGCAGGTTAGAGTTGGCTTTTGAAGGGCATCGTTGGAAGGATTTAAAAAGAATTGGCGCGCGAGGTAACCGTGCTATAGATAGAGATCCTTTGGATTGCGCCGTGAATGGTGCCTGCAATTTACCTGTAGATGATTTTAGGTTTACCATGCCGATCCCTCTAGTGGAATTAAATGCGAACAATAACATTCAGCAAAATCCTGGATACTAAAATGAGAACAATGAAAAAATATGTTTTAGCAACACTGACCGCTTTTGCACTCGTTTTGGGTTCTTGCGGTGACGAAGAAGTGGTTATTTTTGATGTTGATAATGGCCAGACCCTTGGAGCGGTCACCAATGGTGCAGAGCAGACATTACCTGTTCCAGACACCGGTGATACAGCAATCATTAGAGTGGGTGTAACCACGGTCTCTAACACAGACCGGGCAGTATCCATAAGTGTGAATCAAGAGTTGACAACTGCTGCACCAGCTGAATATACCATTGACCCAGCGTCATTGGTAATTCCTGCTGGGGAGTACGAGGCGGAAATCCGTGTAGACGCTAATTTTGACGCTATCCCAGAAACTGGGGTAACGTCTTTAGTAGTAAATATAGATGACATCCAAGGTGCCGATATTTTGGAAGGGCAGTTGACCCATCAAGTTAATTTCTTTAGATTTTGTCCATTTCAAAATGGGGCTACCTTTACTGGAGATTATCAATTAGAGATGTTGGCGACAGGTATTTTTGACTCTGAAACCTTAGCGAATGGTGTGGTAAGTGTAAGCCAAGGTGCAACAGTGGCAGATAGAAGTTTTTCCGTAGTTCCTTATCCAGGGTTAGGTACTTTTGATCCTTTTACCTTTAGTTTTAGTTTAATCTGCGGGGAAGTTGTAGTTGTTCCTGTGGAAAGTATCGGTGTAGGATGCGGTGGTGGTAACGCTGTTGGTCCCTCCGCTACAGTGGTATCTACATATGATGAAACAGACGATTCAGAGTTTATCATCAATTTCGTAGATGACGTAAGGGCCCAGTGCCAAGGCGTAAGCTATGAAGTGTCTTTTAGGTTGACTAAGATTTAAACAGTACTTTCAAGCCGCTATTAGCTTAGAGTTTTATACAAAGCCTGACGATTTTCAATCGTCAGGCTTTTTGTTTGTTGCCCTCCATATTACTAATTAAGTTGACAGTAAACACAATTAAAATGTCTTGCGCTGACCTAGATAGTCCGGGGTAGATAGTTACCAAAGTTAATGACGTATTGTTTACTTGGTTTAATGCAGATCGGTAAATATTTAAGGTAAATGGAGGTTTTTTTTGAAATGATAATGTTATTTGTTTCTCCTTGTGGGAATGTAGCCTTAGCAAGTCTGTATGCTTGTAATTTGAGATTTGAATTGTGATTATCCGCGGTTTAAAGAATCATGGGATATTTAAGTATAATCTGTTGTGTAGTTTGATGGGTGGAAACAACCAATGTCATGGGAGTGATTTTGAAGAACAAAAATGGGCCCTAAGTCGGATTTTTAAACTAAGAATTCGATTTTAGATTCGCCTTTTTGGAGGTAGGTACATTTATCTTTCCGCATATCAGGATTATGCGCTCAGTTGGTCTAATGGTGCTAGACTTCACTATAGCTCAAGGTATGGCAAAAGCTAACTTTGTAAAGTCTGCGCGTTTTTGGCTGGAAACTTTTTTAAGATTAAAATCGGAGGTAAAACGGGAATTCCACCAATCGAGGTAAAGTGTTTGGTAAAAAAAATGGTCGGGTACAGGTGGATTTAAAAAGATGTATCCAATGAATAAGGATATCGTTTAAGCGCTCATGTACTCCCTAATGCGGGTGCAAGCTTCATGCATTAATCATTTAGGCTTTTACCTGCTACCTTAGAATATGATGCTCCTAAGTTACACTTATGGAAATGAAAAGAGGAGCTATAAAGCCAATAAGCTGTATTGGAAGTAATATAATTTAAAGTATGTTGTGTTTACGCATTGCACTTAATGTTGTAACATTAAAAAAACCGCAACATTGTAATAAGGTTGCGGTTTTTCGCGGAAAAAAATTGTAGTCAGGGAGTATTGGGGTTATTCAACGTATTCGCGTATTCAATGAGCTCAATCGCCTCCTTTTCCGACTTTAATTTATTGCTGGATTGTTTTAAGAATTCTTTGAGTTTTTCTTCATTTCCAAGATGTTCCAGTAAATCCTTTTTCTTAAGTTTTATTTCCTTTGCGACCTTAATCTCTGGCGAAGTTAGATAATAACTTACGTCGTCATTAAATGTTGGTGGAGTGGATTGTTTGTAGCTAGAGACAGCTTCCTTTCCAGGCACAAATATTTTAGACACCCTTTTGTAGAGTTGCATGCCATCAGATTCATTCAATGAGATAGCATATCCACTTACCGTTTTATTGTTTCTTTCAAATTCAATAATACGATAGCGGTCACCTATTATTTGGGCTTCAAGGTAAGGTCTTTTGAACAATGCTGTAATTTCACCATCCTTTTTCATTTCAATCTCGTCCGCATAGGCATTATACCTAAGCCTTGCGGGATAGGAAGAGGTGTCATTGGCAATTATCGTTGCGTTTAGAAAATTCTCATTTAAATAAGGGGACCCTACCAAATCATTTGGTAGGTTTCCATTCTTTTTGAGTGCCGTATTTTGTAAAAAAGCAGTCGGTAAGTTAAAGGTATTGGCACTTGCGCTGGTAACATTGGTGCCTACTTGTCCGTAGGTAAAAACGAATCCAAAAAATGCAGCGGTTCCAAGAAAAATATGTTTAGCAATCATAGACATTTATTTTAGCCCCCAAGATAAAAAATCTGTCGTCTATTTATAGTTTAAGAACTATTAAACCTATCTTAATTTTAGCAATTAAAAGGTTCTAATTCACAAAAAAGTCAAACAGTTCCGATTGGGATTGGTTTCCTTGTGCATCTATCGTAGTGACTCTCCAGAAATATCTGGTGTTTGCAGTGGTCGCAACATTTTCCAGTGTGGTGGTGTTCACTGGTCCTTCTGAGGCCAGATTTGCGGCATCTGTACCAAAAAACACTTCGTATGAGGTAATGTCGTCATCAATATCACTTCCAGACCAGGAAAGGTCTACGGTGGTGCTTGTGGGCAAATTGGCTCCCCTGGCTGGGGCAATGGCCAATGCTGGAAAGGGAGCGTAGTTTTCAATGCCGGCACCTTCATTATAAAATCTAAATGTTTGGCTAACTGCGGTTTCCGTAGTGCCCGTAGCCCGCGAGGTGACAAACCAAGAAAAGGGGGTTCCACGGTCAATCTTGATATCTGCCTGCGGTGTATTGGACAATACCCTGATTACGTTTAAGGTATTTAGGTTGGTAATGGATACCTCATAGTTATCCGTGTTCTGTCCTGCATTCCATTGAAAAGTCACCGTACTAAGAGCCGTGTTGTTAGGGTCTACAACTCCGGTGTTGCATTCTGTTTCGTCCTCAGGAAAAACCAAGGTGGCAGCCGTAGGCGCGGGAATCATAGGAGTATCGTCCTCTCCGCCGGTTGTCGGCGGTGTATCGTCCCCACCACCACTGCTACTGCAGGCAACTATCATCAATAAGCCCATTAGGGCTAAAACGTATTTGTGGGTGTTGATTTTCATCGTTTTAAAATTTTATAGTTGTACAGGTATTCATTGCTTTTGAGGTTAAGTAGATATACACCATCCTCCAAACTGTCCATGCTCAATCTAATTTCACGTTTTTCGGTAAAAACAGCTTTCTGCATAATAAGGCTGCCATTAAGGGCAAACAAGGAAATGGTTACTTCTTCCGTAGGGCTGTTGGCCAAAATAATATCTACATAGCCCGTGGTGACGGGATTGGGGTACACAATTAAATCGTCAGATAAAATAATGGTCTCCTCAAATACCCCTTGGCAGTCTAATTCTGTTTTAACCCTTAGTGTATTCTTAACTGCATCTAGATCAAGAACTATTTGCTCTTCTTGTGTAACAAAGGTTCTATCATTAAATTCAATAATATAGCTTTTAGCTCCCCGTAGGTTTAATGTAATCTGATTGTCCAGACTGTTTATTTGGGAGGATACGCTCAAAGGTTCGGGTTGCGTAATACTTAATTCAAAACACTGCTCAAAATCCGCCTGGCCTGCTACGGTGATGCAGAGCGTATAATTACCCGCGGATAGATTTCCCAAAGTAATGGCATCCGTAAAGGTTTCCGATGCTAGCGCAACGCCACTCTGACTTAATGTAGCGGTGTAGTCCAAAGCTTGGGTAGCGGCAACTGCGATACTGCCATTGTCAGATGCTATACAGGATTCACCGATAGTCTGGATGGCAAAATTGTTGTTGGGCAAGGTAAATACAGGACACCCAGTAGCGTCTACCGTGGAGTTAGCCGGGGTGTCTGGACAAGTATCCACGTTGTTGGGAACCCCATCATTATCCGAATCATCATCACAGTCATCTCCAATACCATCACCATCTGCGTCTTCCTGGTTTGGATTGGCAATTAAGGGACAATTGTCGTCCACATCCATAATACCGTCATTATCATCGTCAGCATCGCAAACATTACCAATGCCATCACCATCCGTATCAAGCTGGTTGGCGTTTGCCAACAAAGGGCAATTGTCATCCACGTCCAAGACACCGTCATTGTCATCATCATCATCATCCTGTACTCCGGCAACCATGAAATCGTCAATAACTACCCCTTCTTGGTTAACACTAGGGTCTGATTGGAACACGATTCTAAAAAGGATATTGTCCTCATTGGTAAGGTCCGTTTCACCATTGGCTGCGTTTTGGACAAAATCATAGCTGTAGGTAGTTAAGGTTGCATTGGTTCCAGTCCACTGACCTCCCGGACAGTTTTGGCAATCAACACCACCACTAGATTCGTTTGTCCTATCGCTATTGTACCACAAGGGAAGACTGTTTTGGGTTCCCAATAAGTTCCAGGTAAGCGCATCATCCGTAGAGTATTCTACATACACGATATCATAATCTTGTTCCAGATCAAAAGCCATATCAAATTGGAGTACGGGAGCCACAATGGAAGACAATTCATAACATCCGCTTACTAAAAAACTGATATTTCCATCGGGGTGGTTTCCAGATAAATTGGTGGCATATGCCTGCTGCCCGGAGGATAGTGTGTTTAATAAAGTACCTGTAGGAGTACCCAGTTCCCATGCACTTGTTCCCGTTGGTGCAAAGTTGGTAAGGGTGGTTTCATCGGTTTCCATGTTAAACAACTGGTTTCCCGTTCCAAAACGGTTGTTGATGAAATCCACGTTTAAGGTATTATTATCGGCAAAAGCATCCCCGTTCACCACGGCTTCAATGGAAAGTTCATTGCTGCCTAACGGAACTTCGCTTAAAGCAGGAAGTGTTATGTTAGTTGTCTCATTTGGATTTAAGGTTCCCGTCCAAGTAAAGGTATTGTTGATTGCCCCGTTCAATGTAACCGTGAAAGTAGCTTCCGTTATAGGGTTTAATCCTTTGTTCTCTATTACCGCGGTCGGAATTATTTCCCCACAAAGTACTTGGGCACTCTCTGGACTTACTTGTACCAGCCTAATATCATCATCAGGTGTTTGCACGGGAATCGGGGACTGCCAAATACCCCTTCCGTAGGTGGAAGCGGTAATAGTTTCCTCTTCCTCATTAATTTCTAGATCACTAACGGTGGTGCTGGGTAGGTCCGTGAAGTATTCCTCCCACTCGGTAAGGGTGTCATCCAATCTGTAGACGCCCAAGTTAGTGCCAACATAGATAGGATTGTCCGTATGTCTACCTTGGCTTGCAATGGCAAAAAAACCTTGATCCGTATCCAAATTTAAGGTGATATTTTCCTCAGGACCAGGATCGCCATTAGCATTTACCGCTACACGGTAAACCCCTCTTATAGGTGTTTGGGCAGACTGCCTAATGCCAACGCGACTAGAGGTGGTCACATAGATAAAAGAACCATCGTTCTGATTGATGGCTATATCTGAGATAATGGAATCAAATCTATTGAATGCGGAGAAAGTTAAGCCGCCATCATTGCTCCGAAACAAAAAATCTCCTTCGGCGGCATAAATAATGTTCGGGTCTGTGGGGTGGGTTTCAATATCATCAATGTTTCCGGAACCAAAATCGTTGGACCACCTTTCCCAGGCATTGCCCACCAATTTGTACACCGCAGAATCATATCCTGCGTAAACACTGCCATCTATTCCTACCGCCAATGGGGTAATCCAATTTCCTTCGGAAGGAGAACCAACCGTTCCAACACTTTGCCCAGCATTTGTGCTTATCCAAAGCGGGCTCCCAAATTGTGAGAAACCGTAAAGGATGTCTTGGTTGTTGGGGTCAACCTCGTAATCCATACCATCCCCACCAGTATACACGTTCCAAGTATCTCCCGTACCTACAAAACCTGAATTGTCCTGCGTGCCACCAACAATACGCTCCTTGTTGTTTTTGGCCACCGCCACACGATAAAACTGGGTGACCGCCATGTTTTCCGTCCTATCCGTAAAGGAAGCCCCCCCATTATCAGAGGTATAAAGGCCACCATCGGTAGCTGCAAAAAGCACATTGTTAAAAAACTTCAAGGTATGGATGTCCGCATGGGTGTAGGCAGCACTATTTACGAACCATTCATTTACCTTCTGAAATGAATCCCCGCCGTTAAAACTTTTCCAAATGTTAAGGCATCCCATGTAGACTTCATCAGCGTCCGTGGGGGATACGGCAATGGCCAGATCAAACCAGGCTTGGTTAGATTCCATGATATTGGTGGTATTGGGGCTCTCTATAAAAGTCTCGCCGCTATCCGTGGATTTGTACAGCCCTTGGTATTCATAATCTTCCGCCTGTGTTTTGGCGGTAAGGATGTAAACCACTTCAGGATTGGCCGGGGAAACGTCTATGACCCTTCTACCGGAGGATGTGGGTAGTATATCCGTAATTTGGGTAAAGGTGTCGCCATCGGTGCTCTTAAAGTATTGCGAGTTTGTAATGGCATAAACCGTATTGGGATCCCCAGGTTTTAGCCTAAAGTCCGTAATGTTACCAGCCCTTTTCCTGTCCCAGGTAGCTCCTGCATCCAAGGATTTAAATAATCCAAAACTTGTGGCTACCCATATGATGTTGGAGTTCGTAGGGTCTATGGCTATTTCGCTCATTAATCGGTTGTCCGTCCAATTAGGGTCAGAACTTATGCCCAATCCTGTTTCTTGCCAAGAGCTTCCTCCATCTGTGGATTTAAACACGCCTATACTGTAGGAGTCTGCCGCATCGTCATCCCCTGTGGCAATATAAATGGTATTGCTGTCATTGGCGTCTATGGCGATTGCAGACACCCCAATTTGCAAAAAGTCATCAAAAAGGGTAGTCCAATTTTGCCCTGCATCGGTAGATTTCCAAATACCACCAGAAGGTGCCCCTGCGTACCAGATATTAGGATTATTAGGGTCTACGGCCATGGCATTCATCCTTCCTGTACCTGGCAGGCCGCTAGCTTGTATTCCTGGTCTCACAGGACCCACGGGCGTCCAGGCGCTTGTAGGGTTTGGGACGGAGTTGTTAAACCGCTTTCTTTTCCAGCTCTCATATAATTGCTTGCTGCTGGGTAGATAGCCATTGGCATCTACCATGTGTTTCCAGTAATTTTCCCAACGCATGTAAGGTTTAAAACCACTACCCTTTTTGTTTTTATCCTTGGTTTCCCAGTAGCGGTTAAAAGCGGCCGTAATCTCGTAAATACTGTATTGTTTTTTGTTTTCTGGATTCCTTGATTTTGAAACTGTTTTGGATTTTTCAAGGTTTTGCATCCATGGAGCACTCTCAATATACTGTGCCGATGCCACTGCGGCGCATAGCCACAATAGAATAAAGTAGTAATTTTTCATAGCAAATTAATCTGCTCGTAAGATACTCTTTTTTTGTAAAGAAGAATTCACGGCAATGCAATTATTTGATGAACTGCCGTGAAAAGGGTTAACACAAATTAAAGGCAGCTCAAAAATTAAATTAAATACCTTTGGGGTGATAAAAGCATTTGATGAAAGGAGGGCTCGTTATTATTTTTCTGTTGCTTCCATTATTGACGGTAGCCCAGGAAAAGGAACCACAAGACAAAAAAAGGAATCCAGGGTTTGGCCAAAAAGATACGACCCTTAGGGTTCCCCGGCAGGACAAATTGGCCAAAAGAAAGGAAAGGCAAGCAAAAGACGACATTAGCATAGGGGATTATGTGGTTTTTGGCCATGACTTGGACGCTACGTTTGTAGATACTACTTTGACGATAGAAAAGGAGTATAAGTATAATTTTCTTCGCAAGGATGATTTTGAGTTGATGCCGTTTTCCAATGTGGGACGGCCGTACAATTCCCTCGGACGTAATTTGGAAAATGGCACTATGTATCCGCAATTAGGGGCAAGGGCAAGACATTTTGGATATTTAACTTCCAACGATATTAAATATTACAAGGTGCCAACGCCCATGACGGAGCTGTTCTTTAAGACAACATTGGAGCAAGGTAGGATGCTGGATGCGTTACTTACCTTTAATACAACACCAAGATTTAACTACTCCATCGCGTACAGGGGGTTTAGGTCTTTGGGAAAGTTGCCTTTTGACCAAGTGGAATCGGGAATATTTAGGACAACCTTCAATTACAGGACAAAGAATGAACGTTATGTAGTACAGGGCCATTATGCCTCCCAAGATTTTTTTGGGCAGGAAAATGGGGGATTGTCGGAAAGGGTAGTGCAGTTTGAGTCTGGAGACGATAATTTCTTTGATCGTTCAAGGCTGGATGTAGCGTACAGGAACGCGAGAAACCAGGTGCTTTCCAAAAGATATTTTTTAAATCACAGCTTTGATTTGCTAAAAGTCCAAAACGATTCTATTAAACAACGAAAGACAGCATTAACGCTAGGGCATCAATTTGAGTACGAATCCAAATTTTATCAATTTACTCAAGAAGCACAAAACGGTTCTTTTGGGGATACGTTTGACTCGCCCATAAATGACAAGGCTACATTGAAAACACTGTTCAATCAAGTATCGGCACAGTTTTCCAATACGGCCTTGGGGGAAATAAAAGCAAGTATCAATACCTATAACTATCAGTATTTTTTTAATCGAATCTTAATAAACGATGATCAAACCATCACCAATGAACTGGAGGGGAATGAAATTGCCGTTGGGGGCGATTACAAGAACAGTATTGGTAAACTTGATGTTGATGGAGGTTTTCGGTACAATCTTTCCGGTGATTTAACAGGTACGCTGTTTGACGCCAAGGTAAACTATCGTTTAAATAAGAAGCATACGGTTTGGGCTGCCATTCACGGATCATCGCGGGCGCCCAATTTTAATTTTCTATTGTACCAAAGTGATTACCGTAATTTTAATTGGCAAAATGATGCGGTATTTGAAAAACAACAGGTACAGACCCTATCCGCAGGTTTTGAATCCAAACCCTTTGGCGACTTTAAGGTAAAGTATACTGCGGTAGATAACTATACGTATTTTGGAATAGATGAAAATTTAAGGGGAGAATCAGATTTTTTAACCGGTATCATTAATACAGTGGTAAGGCCATTTCAGGAAACTAACACTATAACCTATCTAAAGCTAACCTACAACAAGGAATTCCGATACAGAAAATGGGCATTGAACAATACAATAATGTACCAAAATGTTGGACAAGACAACAGGGTAATGAATCTGCCAGATTTGGTGAGCAGAAACACCTTATATTTTTCTAGCGATGTCTTTAAAAAGGCCATGTACCTGCAGACAGGCGTTACCTTAAAATATTTTACGGCGTACAATATGGACGGTTACCACCCGCTATTGGGAGAGTTTTTTGTGCAGAATCTAGAAGAGCAAGGGGCTTTTCCCATGCTAGATGTGTTTGTGAATGCCAAGGTACGGCAGACCAGAATTTATTTAAAAGCAGAACATTTGAATACTATCTGGACAAATAACTACAATTTCTATGCAGCACCAAACTATCCTTATCGGGATTTTGTGATTAGATTCGGACTGGTCTGGAACTTTTTTTCCTAAAAATCCAAAGTGATATTTATTGTTAGTTGCTGATTATCAAGGGTCTTTTTTGATAAGAAAAAAACATTGCAAAAAAGATTGGTTATTGTTTGCAGGAATTAAAAAAGAGTATCTATATTTGCACCCGCTTTGCAGATGAGCATGGCGATGGACGGACGGGGAATCGTAGGGATTTTGGGTCAGTCCGGGAAGAATAAAGAAGTTCATATACATATTGTAATAGACAGCGTAAAAGAGAGAAAAGAACCATTTTGACGTCAAGGGGCTTTAAAAGGGTTGGTCGTGGTATCGCGAGATATTTAAAGATCAACAATGAAGAGTTTGATCCTGGCTCAGGATGAACGCTAGCGGCAGGCCTAACACATGCAAGTCGAGGGGCATCGGGAGTAGCTTGCTACTTGCCGGCGACCGGCGCACGGGTGCGGAACGCGTATGGAACCTACCTTTGTCATGGGAATAGCCCAGAGAAATTTGGATTAATGCCCTATGGTAATACGGGATCGCATGATTTTGTATTTAAAGATTCATCGGACAAAGATGGCCATGCGTACCATTAGTTAGTTGGTGGGGTAACGGCCCACCAAGGCAGCGATGGTTAGGGGCCCTGAGAGGGGGATCCCCCACACTGGTACTGAGACACGGACCAGACTCCTACGGGAGGCAGCAGTGAGGAATATTGGACAATGGAGGCAACTCTGATCCAGCCATGCCGCGTGCAGGATGACGGCCCTATGGGTTGTAAACTGCTTTTATACGGGAAGAAACGCACCTACGTGTAGGTGTTTGACGGTACCGTAAGAATAAGGACCGGCTAACTCCGTGCCAGCAGCCGCGGTAATACGGAGGGTCCGAGCGTTATCCGGAATCATTGGGTTTAAAGGGTCCGTAGGCGGGCGTATAAGTCAGGGGTGAAAGTTTGTGGCTCAACCATAAAATTGCCTTTGATACTGTACGTCTTGAGTTATAGTGGAGTTGCCGGAACATGTGGTGTAGCGGTGAAATGCATAGATATCACATAGAACACCGATCGCGAAGGCAGGTGACTAACTATATACTGACGCTGATGGACGAAAGCGTGGGGAGCGAACGGGATTAGATACCCCGGTAGTCCACGCCGTAAACGATGGATACTAGCTGTCGGGACCTCGGTCTCGGCGGCCAAGCGAAAGTGATAAGTATCCCACCTGGGGAGTACGTTCGCAAGAATGAAACTCAAAGGAATTGACGGGGGCCCGCACAAGCGGTGGAGCATGTGGTTTAATTCGATGATACGCGAGGAACCTTACCAGGGCTTAAATGTAAGTTGCATGGGGCAGAGATGTCCCTTTCTTCGGACCACTTACAAGGTGCTGCATGGTTGTCGTCAGCTCGTGCCGTGAGGTGTCAGGTTAAGTCCTATAACGAGCGCAACCCCTACCGTTAGTTGCCAGCATGTAAAGATGGGGACTCTAACGGGACTGCCGGTGCAAACCGTGAGGAAGGTGGGGATGACGTCAAATCATCACGGCCCTTACGTCCTGGGCCACACACGTGCTACAATGGCCGGTACAGAGGGAAGCCACCACGCAAGTGGGCGCGGATCTATAAAACCGGTCACAGTTCGGATCGGGGTCTGCAACTCGACCCCGTGAAGCTGGAATCGCTAGTAATCGGATATCAGCCATGATCCGGTGAATACGTTCCCGGGCCTTGTACACACCGCCCGTCAAGCCATGGAAGCTGGGGGTGCCTGAAGTCCGTCACCGAGAGGAGCGGCCTAGGGCAAAATCGGTAACTAGGGCTAAGTCGTAACAAGGTAGCCGTACCGGAAGGTGCGGCTGGAACACCTCCTTTCTAGAGACGATGTGCCAGATTGGCCCTGTTCTTTGGGGGAAAGGTGGTTCGAGCTCTTTTATGTTGTCTATCGATATGTTGTTAAAGATATTGTACTGTTGTAAACAGGCCAAGACAGTCTCATACCTGCCTACCGGCAGGCAGGGCCCAGCCAGCTGGGCGCTGTGCACGGGAGGTTGATTGGGATTTACAGTCTCATAGCTCAGCTGGTTAGAGCGCTACACTGATAATGTAGAGGTCGGCAGTTCGAGTCTGCCTGAGACTACAGGTCGAAAGGCATGGCGAGAAGCCTGTCCTGAGCGTAGCCGAAGGGAGTCTGCCTGAGACTACAGGTCGAAAGGCATGGCGAGAAGCCTGTCCTGATCGTAGCCGAAGGGAGTCTGCCCGGGACTACAGGTCGAAAGGCATGGCGGGAAGCCTGTCCTGGGGGTAGCCGAAGGGGGTCTGCCCGGGACTACGACGTTCATTGATTGGAATATTGAAGGAAATTCTGGAAGTTGGGACAAACTAGTTGTTGGTTCTTGGTTGATGGTTGATGGTGGAGCTGTCAACGTACGACAGACAACGATCAACTAACTGGGGGATTAGCTCAGCTGGCTAGAGCGCCTGCCTTGCACGCAGGAGGTCATCGGTTCGACTCCGATATTCTCCACAAGAGCCCCCTCCGGCTCCCCCAAAGGGGGAGGGTCGAAGGGATACCTTCTCTCCTTTGGGGAGATGCCCAGAGGGCAGGAGGGCTTTAACGTTCATTGACATATTGGGACGGAGCGCAACGATTTAGGTCGTTGGAGCGAAGTCAAAGAAAGAAGAAACTTAAGTAGTAGAATAGAATACGATTAGTTTTAAAGTAATCAAGGATTACGAGAGGGCACTCCCATTTTAGGATGGGAAGTGTGACAAGCAAAAAAAGGGCGTATGGGGAATGCCTAGGCTCTCAGAGGCGAAGAAGGACGTGATAAGCTGCGAAAAGCCACGGGGAACTGCACACAAGTGTTGATCCGTGGATATCCGAATGGGGCAACCCGGCATGTTGAAGGCATGTCATCCGCAAGGAGGCGAACCCGCTGAACTGAAACATCTAAGTAGGCGGAGGAAGAGAAAACAAAAGTGATTCCGTGAGTAGTGGCGAGCGAAAGCGGATTAGCCCAAACCAATGTTGTTTCGGCAACATTGGGGTTGTAGGACCACGACATTCTTTGTACAACGAACTAGAACACTTTGGAAAGAGTGGCCATAGACGGTGATAGCCCGGTATAGGCAAGGCGTATAAAAGATAGTGGTATCCTGAGTAGCGCGGGGCACGTGAAACCCTGTGTGAATCTGGCGGGACCATCCGTCAAGGCTAAATACTCCTGAGAGACCGATAGTGAACCAGTACCGTGAGGGAAAGGTGAAAAGAACCGTGAATAACGGAGTGAAAGAGATCCTGAAACCATACGCCTACAAGCGGTCGGAGCCCATATGGGTGACGGCGTGCCTTTTGCATAATGAGCCTACGAGTTACTTTTACCAGCAAGGTTAAGGTGTTCAGCACCGGAGCCGTAGCGAAAGCGAGTCTGAACAGGGCGCCATAGTTGGTAGTAGTAGACGCGAAACCGTGCGATCTACCCATGGGCAGGTTGAAGCAGTGGTAACACACTGTGGAGGACCGAACCCGTTGACGTTGAAAAGTCTTGGGATGACCTGTGGGTAGGGGTGAAAGGCCAATCAAGCTCGGAAATAGCTCGTACTCCCCGAAATGCATTTAGGTGCAGCGTTGATTTAGTTTTATAGAGGTAGAGCTACTGATTGGATGCGGGGGCTTCACCGCCTACCAATTCCTGACAAACTCCGAATGCTATAAAATGATGATCAGCAGTGAGGGCATGGGTGCTAAGGTCCATGTCCGAGAGGGAAAGAACCCGGACCATCGGCTAAGGTCCCCAAATATGTGCTAAGTTGACAAAACGCGGTGGAACTGCACAGACAGCCAGGATGTTGGCTTGGAAGCAGCCATTCATTTAAAGAGTGCGTAACAGCTCACTGGTCGAGCGGTTCCGCATGGATAATGATCGGGCATAAGCACATTACCGAAGCCATGGCCTTATACGCGAGTATAAGGGGTAGGGGAGCATTGTAGTGCCGCTGAAGGTGTACCTGCGAGGGATGCTGGAGGAGCTACAAACGAAAATGTAGGCATAAGTAACGATAATGCGGGCGAGAAACCCGCACGCCGAAAGACCAAGGTTTCCCCAGCTATGCTAATCAGCTGGGGGTCAGTCGGGACCTAACGCGAACCCGAAAGGGACAGTGGATGGACAACGGGTTAATATTCCCGTACCTGCAATATATTAAAAGTGACGGGGCATCGGAGTTGGTGCGTGCTGACGGAATAGCACGTTGAACCCCGGGAGATCGGGGGATAGTACACCAAGGCCACGGCCGCGGTGACAATCCAGCGTAGATGCCTCCAAGAAAAGCGATTATTGCAGCCCGTACCGTAAACCGACACAGGTGGTTGGGATGAGTATTCTAAGGCGCTCGAGAGATTCATGGCTAAGGAACTAGGCAAAATAGACCCGTAACTTCGGGAGAAGGGTCGCCCCCCTTTGGGGGGGCCGCAGTGAAGAGGTCCAGGCGACTGTTTATCAAAAACACAGGGCTATGCCAATTCGAAAGAAGACGTATATGGCCTGACACCTGCCCGGTGCCGGAAGGTTAAAGGGAGATGTTATCCGTAAGGTGAAGCATTGAACTGAAGCCCCGGTAAACGGCGGCCGTAACTATAACGGTCCTAAGGTAGCGAAATTCCTTGTCGGGTAAGTTCCGACCTGCACGAATGGTGCAACGATCTGGACACTGTCTCGGCCATGAGCTCGGTGAAATTGTAGTATCGGTGAAGATGCCGGTTACCCGCAGTGGGACGAAAAGACCCCGTGCACCTTTACTATAGCTTCGTATTGACCTTGGTCAAACAATGTGTAGGATAGCTGGGAGGCTTTGAAGCTGCGTCGCCAGGCGTGGTGGAGCCATTGTTGAAATACCAGCCTTTGTTTGATCGGGGCCTAACCCTTGCAAAAGGGGACAGTGCGTGGTGGGTAGTTTGACTGGGGTGGTCGCCTCCAAAAGAGTAACGGAGGCTTCTAAAGGTGCCCTCAATACGGTTGGCAATCGTGTGCAGAGTGCAATGGCACAAGGGCGCTTGACTGTGAGACATACAGGTCGAACAGGTAGGAAACTAGAGCATAGTGATCCGGTGGTTCCGCATGGAAGGGCCATCGCTCAAAGGATAAAAGGTACGCCGGGGATAACAGGCTGATCTCCCCCAAGAGCTCATATCGACGGGGGGGTTTGGCACCTCGATGTCGGCTCGTCACATCCTGGGGCTGGAGAAGGTCCCAAGGGTTGGGCTGTTCGCCCATTAAAGTGGCACGCGAGCTGGGTTCAGAACGTCGTGAGACAGTTCGGTCTCTATCTACTGCGGGCGTTAGAAATTTGAGCGGATCTGACCCTAGTACGAGAGGACCGGGTTGGACCGACCGCTGGTGCACCAGTTGTATCGCCAGATGCATCGCTGGGTAGCTATGTCGGGATGGGATAAGCGCTGAAAGCATATAAGCGCGAAACCCGCCGCAAGATGGGATTTCTTTAAAGGACCGTGGGAGATGACCACGTTGATAGGCCGTAGGTGCAAGTGCAGCAATGTACGCAGCCGAGCGGTACTAATTGTCCGTATGCTTGCACACGCCCCTCGGAAGTTCCTTGCAGCTTCCAAGGGCGGTCGTACCACCTTCCACCACTTCAAGTACCTTCTTTCAACAGCTTCGCGAAAACGCGACGTCCCTTTATTATGTCAACAATATTGCAGCTATGCTGCGGTCGATAGTTGATGGTTCTTGGTGGTCGGAAAATCCAACGACCAAGTACCAACAACGGACGACCCAAAATTTAGGTGGCCATGGCAACGGGGCCCACCCCTCCCCATTCCGAACAGGGAAGTTAAGCCCGTTAGCGCCGATGGTACTGCTACACCAAGTGGGAGAGTAGGTCGCCGCCTTCCTCAAAACCCCTTTACTTTTGTAAAGGGGTTTTTTTTTGCTCTTTTCCAAACTACTTTAAAAGAATCCTTGGGAACTGGATAATTCTTTTTGCCTATTTTGAAAGTCTAAAATTATTTTAATGCATACTACTTATTTTACCACAGTTTTTGTTTTTTTTATGTGCTTGTCCTTAACTGCGCAACTTCAATTTAAAAAGGGATACTTTGTTGATAATACGGGGCAACGAACGGACTGTATGGTCAAGGGGTTTAGAAGTGATCATATGGCGGATATTATTGTATACAAAAAGGATGAAGATAGTGATGTGACTGAGAAAATTTTAAAAAGCTCAATTAAGGAGTTAGCAATACATGACGGTCCTAAATACATAAGGGAAACAGTGGAGCTGGCTCTAAACTCTGAATCAACTACAGACGGTATTCCCAAGTATAAAGCAGTAAACTTGGTATTACGTGTTCTTTTAGAAAGCGATGAAGGAAATCTTTTTAGCTACAAACCAAAGGGAGCGAAAGAGATTTATTTTTTCAAATCAAAATTAAGTGATGGGATTAAGCAACTGGTGTATTTTGAATATAGTGCAAACCAAAGGTCCGTACAAAAAAATAACGAGTACAAGAATCAATTAATTCAATTGGTTTATTGTGAGGCCATATCATTAAAAGAATATGAGCAAGTAGCCTACGACCAGAAAGAACTACTATTGTTTTTCGAGAAGTATAACGAATGTCAGGGCAAACCAAGTAAAATCTATAGCAGTAAGGATGTTGGTAGAGGTTTTAATTTAAAATTACTTCTTGGTACTTCATTCGCTAATTTTAAGGCAGACCAACCAGATAGTGATCGAGCAGATGTAAGTTATGTATTGAAACCTAATGTGAGTTTGGGTATTGAAGGGGAATATTTTTTTAGTGGTTTGAAAAATAAATGGTCTTTTATTTCAACTTTAAACTATGAGGAGTTTACTTCATTAACTGAAAATACTCCAAAGGATGATGATGTAGCGACTTTGGATTTAGGGTCCAATATCAGCGCAGGGCTTGCAGGTCGTCATTATTTTTATTTTAATAAAAAAAATACATTATTCTTTGAACTGGGACTAAGGTTAAACAATTTTAATAACGCATTTTTGACTTTCGAAAAAAGATTAGGCTCCCCAGTTCAGAATCACATCGGAATCCATTTTGGAACTGGTGTAGAAATGAACAGAGTGGGTTTGCGCGCTCACTTTTTTACTGCTCAATCCTCACTGCCAGTAGGGCTTTGGGATACCAGTTATACGGGTATTAATTTAAGCTTGTCGTATAGGCTTTGGGATTAACCTAAAGGATATCCCCTTATTCTATGTATAGCCATTGTTAATCCTATTTTTTATGGATAGCTAGATTTTGGTTTTGCAAAGAGATGATTCTAAACCGCCCTCCCCATTCCGAACAGGGAAGTTAAGCCCTTTAGCGCCGATGGTACTGCTACACCAAGTGGGAGAGTAGGTCGCCGCCTTCCTCAAAAACCCCTTTACTTTTGTAAAGGGGTTTTTTAGTTTACACATGGATATCGGTAATCAATAAACTGGCAAATGCAACAGGACAACCTTGGGCATATTAGGATAGCAATTGCTTAGTGTTCAATTTTGGCGGTACAAGTTGCCAAGTGTAATTATGCTTCTTTACAATTGGTAGCATTTCGTACTGGTTGATTTGCTTATGAAAGAAAGTCAACGGTGCTTACACTCTGGGCAAATCACCATCTCCTTTTAAGGGAAGTTTTGATGTTCCCATCAAATAGGCATCAACATGGTGTGCGGCTTGCCTTCCTTCGGAAATGGCCCAAACAATCAGTGATTGTCCTCGCCTTTGATCTCCTGCCACAAAAACCCCATCTACATTAGTGGCATAATTCTTTTCTGATGCTTTTATATTGGTCCTTGTGTCCATCTCCAGTCCAAATTGTTGAGCTAATGTAGTTTCTGAACCTGTAAAACCCAAGGCCAGCAATGCCAATTCACACTTCCACTCTTTTTCGGTGCCCGGTATTTCCCTTAAAACAGGACGTTTTCCAGGTATTTGCTCCCATTCAACCTCCGTGGTTATCAAACTCTTTAGATTTCCATTCTCATCGCCCAAAAACTTTTTTGTAGAAATACTAAAAAAACGTTCCGCGCCTTCTTTGTGTGAAGAGCTGGTGCGTAAACGCATGGGCCAAAAGGGCCATGGCTGGTTTTCTGGACGTTCTGTTGTGGCCATTGGCATAATTTCAAAATTGGATACAGAAGTTGCTCCTTGTCTAATGGAGGTTCCTATACAATCAGATCCAGTATCACCGCCGCCTATCACCACCACGTCTTTATCGGTTGCCAGTATTTCTTCCCCTAAGTTTTTTTGACCCGCAACCCTACGATTGTTTTGCGGTAAAAAGTCCATGGCCTGCACCACTCCTTTGAGGTCAGAGCCCGGGATGGGTAACGCTCTCCTCACGGTTGCACCACCACAAAGCACAATGGCATCGTATTCTTTTTGCAACTCTTCAGCGGTGATATCCTTACCTACATGAATTCCGGTTTTAAAACGAATTCCTTCTGCGGCAAGTACCTGTAATCGTCTGTCAATAACTTCCTTTTCCATCTTAAAATCTGGAATGCCATACCGCAAAAGACCCCCGGCTTTTTCGTCCCGTTCAAATACGGTAACTAGGTGTCCGGCCCTGTTTAATTGTTGGGCTGCGGCAAGGCCAGCTGGTCCAGATCCTATTATGGCTATCTTCTTATCAGTTCTGTTCAACGGTGGGTTAGGTTGTATCCATCCGTTTTTGAAGGCGGTTTCCACAATATTTTTTTCAATATTTTCTATGGAAACTGGATCTTCATTAATTCCTAGAACGCAAGCTTCCTCACAAGGCGCAGGACACAACCTTCCCGTAAATTCTGGAAAATTATTGGTAGCGTGCAATATTTTGGTCGCTTTTTCCCATTTGCCCTTATAAACCGCATCATTAAAATCTGGAATTAGATTACCCAAAGGGCAGCCACTGTGGCAAAACGGAATACCACAATCCATACAACGGGCACCTTGTTCTTTAAGTTCTTTTTCCTTTAGTGGTTTGGTAAACTCCTTGTAGTTTTTTACCCGTTCCTCTGGGGCGATGTAGGCCTCGTCCTTACGTTCAAACTCTAAAAATCCTGTTACTTTTCCCATGATCTTGCTCTAATAATTTTGATTAACCGCCCAATTGTCCATCTGGCCTGTTTTTTCAATGTTTAGTTGAAGGCAACACGTATTTGTTTTATTGGCTTGTTGCTTCACCTATTACAATTTGTCAATCCTTACACCCAAAACGTTTCTGTAACCATTAGGCCACTTCAATTTTTTCACTTTCCAAGCGTATCAGTGCTTGTCTGTATTCCTCTGGGAACACTTTAACGAACCTTGGAAGGCAATTTTCCCAATCCTCAAGAATACGCTGCGCCAATGGGCTCATGGTGGTGTTGTAGTGGTTCTCTATAAGCGCTCTTAGCTCTTTGATATCATAATCCTCCTCTACCTTTAAAAGATTTAAAGACTCTGTGTTGCAATGGTTCTTAAAGGTATTGTTCTTGTCGAACACATACGCAATTCCGCCGCTCATTCCTGCACCAAAATTTCTACCGACCTCTCCAAGGATTACGGCGACCCCTCCTGTCATATACTCACAGCCATGGTCCCCAATTCCTTCTACAACCGCCTTAGCACCGGAATTTCTGACACAGAACCGTTCTCCGGCTTTTCCGTTAATGTATGCCTCCCCAGAGGTGGCGCCGTAAAGCGTAACATTTCCGGTAATGACGTTTTCTTCTGGCTGTATGGTGGACTTTCCAGGCACTTTTATCACAAGTTTTGCTCCGGACAAGCCCTTGCCAAGGTAATCATTGGTGTTGCCATTGACTATCATGGTGAGTCCTTTGGTGGCGAAAGCTCCAAAACTCTGTCCGGCTGCGCCCGTGAAATTTAATTTCAGCGTGTTTTCCGGAAGACCGTCTGCGCCATAGATTTTTGAAATTTCGTTACTAATAATAGCACCAACCGCCCTGTCCGTATTGTGGATGGGAAAATCCAAGGTTGTTTTCTCCTTTCTAAATAAGGCTGGATGCGCCTTTGCAATGATGTCAAATTCAATGGAATCTTCTATATGATGTTCTTGTTTTTCCGTGTTATGGAATTTCGTACCCTCGGGAACATCAACTTGGTATAGGATAGGGGTAAGGTCAATGCCAGCGGACTTGTAGTGGTCTATGGCTTTTTTTCTATCCAACTTTTGAACTTGCCCCACCATTTCGTCAACGGTCTTAAATCCAAGCTTAGCCATGATTTCCCGTAGCTCTTGAGCTACAAAATACATATAGTTCACCACATGTTCTGGTTTGCCCTTAAATTTTTTCCGCAATTCTGGATTTTGGGTGGCGATACCAACGGGGCAAGTATTTAAATGGCAAACCCGCATCATAATACATCCAGAGGCCACTAAGGGCGCAGTTGCAAAACCAAACTCTTCTGCCCCCAATAAACAAGCAACGGCAACGTCACGGCCTGTTTTTAATTGCCCGTCACATTCCAAGACAATGCGATTTCTTAGGTCATTTAAAACCAAGGTTTGTTGTGCTTCTGCAATACCCAATTCCCAAGGGAGTCCGGCATGTTTTAAGGAGGTAAGGGGCGATGCACCCGTACCGCCGTCAAAACCGGAGATAAGCACCACATCTGCTTTGGCTTTGGCCACACCGGCTGCAACGGTACCAACACCAACTTCAGAAACCAGTTTTACATTGATTCTAGCTTCCCGGTTGGCAGATTTTAAATCAAAGATCAGCTGAGACAAATCCTCAATAGAATAAATATCATGGTGCGGTGGGGGAGAAATCAACCCAACATAAGGAGTTGAGTTTCTGGTCTTGGCGATATCTGGATTCACCTTTGGCCCAGGGAGCTGTCCCCCTTCACCAGGCTTTGCTCCTTGCGCCATTTTTATTTGAATTTCCTGTGCGTTCGTCAAATAGTTGGAGGTGACGCCAAAGCGGCCGGATGCCACTTGCTTGATAGCGCTATTTCTCCAATCGCCAGACTGGTTTTTATAAAAACGTTCTGCATCTTCCCCACCTTCGCCAGAATTGCTCTTTCCTCCAATACGGTTCATGGCTATGGCAAGATTTTCATGGGCCTCCTTGCTGATACTTCCATAGGACATGGCACCAGTTTTGAATCTTTTGACGATTTCTGTCCATGGTTCTACCTCTTCCAAAGGAATAGGGTCATAATTAGAAAACTCAAACAAGCCCCTGATGGTCATCAAATTTTTGGATTGCTCATTTACCAACTGTGCGTATTCCGCATATGTTGTTTTCTCATTGCTCCGGACCGCTTTTTGGAGCTTGGCAATGCTCAACGGGTTAAACATATGCTTTTCTCCATCCCTTCTCCAGCGGTATTCCCCACCAATTTCCATCTCTAGCGAAGCGTCCACCGTTTTTTGGTCAAATGCCTTATGGTGCCTTTTGGCTATTTCTTTCTCTATTTCATAAAGTCCGATACCTTGGATACGCGTAGGGGTATTTGGGAAATAGGTTTCTACCACCTTGGAATTAATGCCAATGCACTCAAACAACTGGGAGCCACGGTAAGAATTTAGGGTAGATATCCCTATTTTGTTCATTACCTTAAGGATACCTTTGCCAACCGCCTTATTGTAGTTTTTTATGGCCTCATCAAAAGAAACATCGGTGATGTCGTTTTCCTCTATTTGCTGACCTATAATTTCATTGACCAAGTAAGGATTTATAGCACTTGCGCCAAAACCAAATAGTAGTGCAAAATGATGAACTTCACGGGGTTCTGCGGATTCTATGATGATGCTTAGCCTAGATCGTTTGCCCAGTTTGCGCAGACCACTATTCACATAGGAACAAGAGAGCAAGGCAGGTATCGCCGCCATTTCCAAACTTACCATCCTATCAGAAAGGATGATGATATTGGAGCCAGAATCCACGGCATTGGAAGCTTGTTTTAAAATAGAGGCCAAAGCCTCTTCCAATCCGTTGTGGCCTTTGGAAATTTCGTAAAGGGTAGAGATGGAGGTTACCTTATAATCTGGACTTACATCGTAGTTTTTAATTTTATCCAAATCTTCTTTGGAAATCACCGGATTTTGAATTTTGAGCTTTCTGCAATGAAGTTCATTAAATTCAAAAATGTTATGGTCGCTGCCCAAGGTTAGGCTAATGTCCGTAATCAATTCTTCCCTAATTCCATCAAGGGGTGGATTGGTGACCTGCGCAAACAACTGCTTAAAGTAGTTGTAGATTAGCTGTGGCCTCTCTGACAACACTGCAATTGGCGTGTCTGAACCCATGGAACCAATGGGTTCTTTGCCAGTTTTGGCCATGGGCATGATAATGGTGTTAATGTCTTCTTGGGTATAACCAAAGGCACAACGTCTGGTTTCCAACGGAAATTCACCAAAGAACACAGGACAGTCATTGTACGGAATATCCCTAAGGTGCACTAGGTTGTCCTTAAGCCATTTTTTGTAGGGATGTTTTTTGGCGATGGTTTCCTTCAACTCTTCGTCGTTAACTATACGCCCTTCTTCCATGTTTACCAAAAACATTTTTCCAGGTTCTAACCGGCCATGGTATTCAATATCCTCTGGGGCTATGTCCACTACTCCCGTTTCTGAAGACATAATTACGTAGCCCTGTTTGGTCACGGAGTACCTAGAAGGACGTAAGCCATTTCTATCCAAAACAGCCCCAATATAGTTGCCATCCGTAAAAGGTATGGATGCCGGGCCGTCCCAAGGTTCCATTAGACATGAGTTGTACTCATAAAATGCCCTTTTGTTCTCGGACATCTCTGGATTTTTTTCCCAAGCCTCCGGGACAAGCATCATCATAACCTCGGGTAACGAACGGCCTGTCATTAGCAGCAGCTCCACCACCATGTCCATACTGGCCGAATCTGATTTTCCTGGGAGTACGGTAGGTAGGATGGTTTTGATTTCATCCCCAAACCAATCGCTGGCCAACAGTTCTTCCCTGGAGTGCATTCTGGCAATGTTTCCCCTAAGGGTATTAATTTCTCCATTATGGCACATGTACCTAAATGGTTGTGCCAAATCCCAGGTAGGAAAGGTATTGGTGGAAAATCTTTGGTGTACCAGCGCAAGTCTGGTCACCACCCTAGGGTCCAAAAGGTCTGTGTAATACCTGCTGATATCAATGGGTACCAACAAGCCTTTAAAAATGATTATTTTTTGTGAGAGGCTTGGAATATAAAAAAATTGGCTCTGTGAGAGTTTGGACGCTATAATTTCATGTTCGGTAACCTTTCTGGCAATAAATAGCTTTAGGTTGAATTGAAAATAATCCAAGGAGTCTTTTGGGGCAATGAAGACCTGTTTAACAAAGGGTTCCGTTTCGGCTGCAATTCTTCCGGGCACGGACTTATCCACTGGAACATCGCGCCATCCCAATAATTTTAAGCCTTGCGCTTCAATGTGGTTTTCAAAAGTGGTGATACAAAACTCCCTTTGGTTTTCCTTTTGGGGAAGGAATACGTTGCCTACTGCATATGTGCCAGCTTCTGGTAGCTCAAAACTACAGGAGTTTTTAAAGAAGTCATGGGGAATGTCGATAAGTATTCCAGCACCATCACCCGTTTTTCCGTCGGAGCTTACCGCGCCCCTATGCTCCAGTTTATCAAGGATTTCCAAAGCCTTGTGAATGATATCGTTGGACTTTTTTCCTTCAAGGCTGCAGATAAAACCGGCACCACAGTTGTCGTGCTCAAATTCTGGAAGGTATAAACCTTGTTTTTCTGGTTTCATAATTATGACATTTACTCAAAAATATCATAATCAATGATAATAATTCAACGAAAATGAATCAATCCAACAAAAATAACAAGGAAAGTGATAATGCGTTAAAAAAACTACATTATACAAATGAACCATTGTCCATTTTGAGGATATGGTAATTACCCTACCTAAAAAGTTTCATAGGAAGCTTTTGAGGTAGCCAGAGGGGTTCTTTAGGTAGCTAAGTCCCGTCCAGAGCATGAAATTTGAGGCTATCTCTGGCAAAAAACTAATTTTTTGACCATACACCCCCATAAAAAGTGGGGGTTAGTTTTTTAAAATGCTTCTTGAGATAACAATTTTCTGAATTTCGGAGGTTCCCTCGTAAATCTGGGTAATTTTTGCGTCCCTCATCAGCCGCTCCACATGATAGTCTTTTACAAAACCATTGCCCCCGTGGATTTGTACCGCTTCGGTCGCTACTTCCATAGCGGTTTCCGCCGCGTATAATTTAGCCATGGCACCAGATAGGGTATAATCCTTGCCGTTATCCTTATCCCAAGCCGCTTGGTATACCAGATGCCTTGCGGCTTGGATTTTGGTATGCATATCGGCCAGTTTAAACGCAATGGCTTGGTGGTTGCATATTTCCGTGCCAAACGCTTTACGCTCTTTGGAATACTTTAAAGCCAGCTCATAAGCACCAGCTGCAATACCAAGCGCTTGTGCAGCAATGCCAATACGGCCTCCCGCTAGCGTTTTCATCGCAAATTTAAACCCGAAACCGTCTTCACCAATTCTATTTTCCTTGGGTACCTTAACGTCATTAAACAACAAGGAGTGTGTATCGCTACTCCTGATGCCCATTTTGTTTTCTTTTGGGCCAATTTCAAAACCATCTGTCCCCTTTTCCACGATAAGGGCATTGATTCCTTTGTGGCCTTTTTCAACATCGGTCTGTGCAATGACCAAATATACCTCTGCCGAATTGCCGTTGGTAATCCAGTTTTTTGTTCCATTAATAAGGTAATGGTCTCCTTTGTCAATAGCGGTGGTTTTTTGGGAAGTGGCGTCGCTCCCGGCTTCTGGCTCAGACAAGCAAAAGGCTCCAATGATTTCTCCGGTTGCCAACCTACTGAGGTATTTTTCCTTTTGGGCCTCCGTACCAAATGTTTCCAAGCCCCAGCATACCAAAGAATTGTTAACGGAAACGATTACCGAGGAAGAGGCGTCAATTTTGGAAAGTTCTTCCATCACCAGCACGTAGGATAGGGTGTCCAAACCGCTTCCACCATATTTGGAATCCACCATCATCCCCATAAATCCCAGTTCGGCCATTTTTTTCACCTGTTCTTTTGGGAACGCTTGTGCGTCGTCACGTTCAATTATTCCTGGTAAAAGTTCGTTTTGGGCAAAGTCCTTTGCTGCCTGTTGCACCATTTGCTGCTCTTCTGTAAGGGTGAAATCCATAAAATTGAGAATTGAGTAAAAAACCATTGCAAAGATAAGTCTTTGTTGCGGATTGTTTAAGAATATTGGACGAATGGAAACAATTGTGAAATCCATCAAAAAAGGATACGCAGATTGGGAGTTATTTTCCTAATCCTTATATTTAGCGTCCAATGTTTTTGAGAAAGGAATAATTCCAACGTAAGAACGAAACCAACTAATTCATGGAAACTATATTGATCATTGTCTTTTTGGCCGGATATTTGGCCATCACCTTAGAGCATAATCTTAAAATTGACAAACTGATACCTGCCTTGGCTATGATGGCCATTCTGTGGGCGTTGATTTCCTTTGGTATTGATGGCTTTGATTCATGGTTCGATTCTACCAAACACGCCTTAATAGATGGCTTTGGCCTTATGGGACATGAAGAAAAAATGCACCTTGTAGAGGAGACGTTATTGCACCATTTAGGGAAGACCGCTGAGATTTTGGTATTTCTTTTAGGGGCAATGACCATTGTGGAGATTATAGATTATTTTGATGGTTTTGCCACTATAAAGGGTTTCATCAAAACAAAAAGTAAGCGAAAACTACTTTGGTTATTTTCCATTTTGGCGTTTATACTGTCTGCCATTATTGATAACCTTACCGCTACCATTGTATTGGTCACCATTTTACAGAAAGTAATTAAAGAGCGTGAGACCCGGTTGTGGTTCGCAGGCCTTATTATTATCAATGCCAATGCCGGTGGGGCTTGGTCCCCTATTGGTGACGTGACCACAACAATGCTTTGGATTGCGAACAAGGTAAGTGCCTACCAATTGGTGTTGCATGTCTTTATTCCCTCGGTGGTATGTATGGTGGTGCCAACGATTGTGGCCAGTAGGTTTAAAGCTTTCTCCGGACAATTGGCACTAGATCCCGATGGCACGGTAGAGCCATCCAAGTCTAAATACGGGGCCACCATGCTTTATTTAGGTTTGGGAGCCATTGTATTTGTGCCATTCTTCAAGACCATTACGCATTTGCCTCCCTATGTGGGAATGATGCTTTCCTTGGCAGTTGTTGCAACTTTTGCAGAAATTTACAGTAATGCCAAATTTGCCATTAGCTCCGCTATTGATGATGAGCACCATGCGTCTGCACATCACAGTCCAGTGCATGCGGCCTTAACCAAAATAGAGTTGCCCAGTATTCTTTTCTTTTTGGGGATTCTGTTGGCCGTAGCCGCCTTGGAATCCTTGGGTATCCTTTTTAACTATGCTGAAGTCCTTAAAACGGCCATACCCAACACAGATATTGTGGTATTGCTTTTGGGGATAGGTTCTGCCGTAATAGACAATGTTCCTTTGGTTGCAGCAAGTATGGGCATGTTTTCCGAGCCCATGGATAGTCCGTTGTGGCATTTTATTGCCTATTCCGCCGGTACAGGTGGTAGTATGCTCATTATTGGTTCTGCAGCTGGGGTTGTTGCCATGGGTATGGAAAAAATTGACTTCTTCTGGTATTTAAAGAAAATTGCTTGGTTGGCCTTTATTGGTTTTATAGCGGGAGGACTAGTTTTTATAGCCCTTAGAGATTTAGTCCTAAACGTATAATTTTATAGGTAAATCTCCGTTATATGAGCAATTCAAATTGGGGATAACATATGATTTTATTTCAAGACCAAGGGGTTTCTGAAGATTTGGCGGAAACACTATCCGAAGAAAAGACACTTTCTGTTGTAGATTTAGTGCTCAACGGGGGTGCTGCAAGTACTATTATTGTAGTGGTGCTTTTTGTCCTTTTGTTTGTGGCACTCTACATTTATTTTGAGCGCACCTTTGCCATTAATGCCGCATCAAAAATTGACAAGAATTTTATGAACCAAATTCGTGACCATGTCATGAATGGAAAGTTGGAGGCCGCCAAACTACTTTGCGCCCAAACGGACTCGCCCGTAGCCAGGTTGACCGAGAAAGGGGTGTCCCGCATAGGAAAACCCTTGGACGACATTAACACCGCCATAGAAAATGCAGGCACATTGGAGGTCTATAAACTTGAAAAAAACGTCAACATTTTAGCAACCGTAGCCGGTGCCGCCCCCATGATCGGGTTTTTGGGGACAGTTATAGGGATGATACTTGCCTTTCATCAAATGGCCACCAGTGGAGGCCAGGCAGAAATGGGTTCTTTGGCCTCAGGTATTTACACGGCAATGACAACGACGGTTGCAGGATTAATTGTGGGTATCATAGCGTACATAGGGTACAATCATTTGGTGAACAGGACGGATAAGGTGGTTCATAAAATGGAGGCAAATGCCGTGGAGTTTTTAGATTTACTGAACGAGCCAATTTAGTCTGGAGAACTATGAAATTAAAGGGTAGGAATAAGGTAAGTCCGGATTTTAGTATGTCCTCCATGACGGACATAGTATTTTTGTTGTTGGTGTTTTTTATGCTAACGGCAAACGCTCCCAACGCTTTAGATCTGTTACTTCCTAAAGCCAAAGGCAAGTCTACCAATACCCAGAACGTATCGGTAACTATTGATAAGAATTTAAAATACTACGTTAATAGTCAACAAATTAACGCGGAATACATTGAAATTGAATTAAAAAAAGCATTAGAAGGTCAGGATAAACCTACCATTATTCTTAGGGCAGAAGAGAGCGTTGCCATTAAAGAGGCAGTAAACGTAATGGACATAGCCAACCAGAATAACTATAAGGTAATCTTGGCTGTGCGGCCCAAATAATGTCCTTCTTAAATACGAGACACAAGAAAAAATCCTTTACGCTTACAACACTTCTGTTAAGCGTGCTATTGCTATTGTTATTTTATATTGGGTTAACCTATATGGACCCGCCAGAGGAAAATGGTATTGCCATAAATTTTGGTACCATGGAATTTGGGAGTGGAAGCCAACAACCCAAGGAAAGGATTAAATCTACCCCATTAAATCTGCCCAAACCGCCCAATGAACCAGAAAGCACAAGGCAGGTAGAAGAGGATATAGTTCCGGAAACCACTTCAAAACAAGAGACCGAGGCAACGCCCCAACCTACGGAAAAGGTACTTACGCAGGAAAGTGAGGAATCTATTAGGATAAGACAGCAACAAGAAGCCAAAAGGAAAGCGGAAGCCGCCGAGCAAAAAGCAAAGGCCGAGGCCGAACGAAAAGAACGCCAAAAACAGGAGGCAGCAGAACAACTACGTAAGGAGCAGGAGGCTAAAAAGAGAAAGCTTGATGCCATGATGGGCGGTATAGGCAAATCTGACGGAACAGCATCCGGGAGTGAGGGTGATGATTCCCAAGCTGGAGACAAGGGAAGCCCGCAAGGTAATCCCTATGCAACCAGTTATTACGGTGATCCCGGAAGTGGAACCGGCACAGGTAGTTATGGACTCAATGGAAGGGCCCTGGTAAGTAAGGGTAAGGTGGTACAAGAATGTAATCAAGACGGACGCGTAGTAGTACGTATCACAGTAGATAGAAATGGTAGGGTAATCAAAGCCGAACCCGGGGTAAGGGGCACCACTAACAATGCACCATGTTTGTTGGAACCTGCTAAAAAAACCGCATTAATGCACAAATGGAACTTGGATTCCAATGCACCTTCACAACAAATAGGCTATGTGGTGGTCAACTTTAAACTTGGGCAGTAGTGGGTTATAAGAAAACGCTGCAATGGATGTTTGCCCAACTACCCATGTATCAAAAAAAAGGCAGACAGGCCTATAGTGGCAAGCTGGAAACCATACAGGAATTTACTGCATACCTAGATGATCCCCAGCATAAATTCAAGAGCATTCATGTGGCGGGAACCAATGGCAAAGGTTCTTGTTCCCATATGTTGTCTTCCGTATTGCAAGAAGCAGGTTATTCCGTGGGCTTGTATACCTCTCCCCATTTAAAGGATTTTAGGGAACGCATAAAAATCAACGGAGCTAAAGTGCCAAAGGCTTACGTGTTGGATTTTGTGCAAGAACATCAGGAGTATATTGCCTCTCACCATTTGTCTTTTTTTGAGATGACCGTGGCTATGGCCTTTACTTATTTTGCCAGGCAGCAGGTAGATATCGCGGTGGTGGAAGTTGGTCTTGGTGGTCGTCTGGACTCTACCAATATCATCACCCCGGAAATCTGTTTAATTACCAATATTGGCTATGACCACCAAAGCATTCTGGGAAATACCTTGGAAAAAATTGCCCTGGAAAAAGCAGGTATCATAAAGCCCAATGTTCCCGTAATTATCAGTGAATACCATAAAACCACAGCACCCATCTTTAACATTATCGCAACGCAGAAACGAGCCAAAATTGTATTTGCAGAAGATGAGGTCCAACAACAGTATCAAACGGATTTACTGGGAGCCTACCAACAAAAGAACATAAAAGGGGTTGTAACGTGTATCAAACATTTAAAAGGTTTTCAAATTACGGAGCAACAGCTTAAGCTTGGGTTGCAAGGTGTGGTGAAAAATACGGGCTTGTTGGGAAGATGGCAAATCTTGTCGGAGGAGCCAAAAATTATATGTGACACGGCCCATAATAAGGAAGGGCTTTCAGAGGTGTTGCGTCAGCTAAAAAATGAGCCATTTAAAAGCTTGCATGTTGTCCTAGGCTTTGTTAATGACAAGGACGTAGAACAATTGCTTTCCTTGTTTCCCCGGGCTGCCACGTATTACTTTGTAAAACCCAAGGTCCCCCGTGGAATGGACCTAAAGTCCCTAAAAAACTTGGCAGCTGCCCAAAAACTTCGGGGAAAGACATATGATTCCGTAAAAAAAGGGCTTAAAGCCGCCAAGGAATCTGCGGATAAAGGGGACATTATCTATGTTGGGGGCAGTACTTTTGTGGTGGCTGAGGTGGTCTGATTTTTTTCTATTTTTTTCTTGTCGGTAACAAAAAAATGGTGCTATATTTGCACTCCTCATTTGAGAAAATGGGGCGCTTAGCTCAGTTGGTTCAGAGCACCTCGTTTACACCGAGGGGGTCGGGGGTTCGAATCCCTCAGCGCCCACCAAACAACCTGATGTTTTTGCATCAGGTTTTTTTTATGCCCAATTTTTAGGTTTTAGTATTTTTTTATCGGTTTACGTGCAGTTTTGATTAATTTAAAGCGGAAAACAAATCGATTATAACATGCAAATCATAGAATCCCCAGAAATATACGATGTTATCATTGTAGGTTCTGGTGCAGGTGGCGGTATGGCTACCAAACAATTGGCAGATGCAGGTTTTAATGTGGCCGTTGTGGAGGCAGGCCCTTACTTTGATCCTGCTGACCCCAAGACCATGACACAATTAAAATGGCCTTATGAGTCGCCCAGAAGAGGGGCCAACACAGACCGTGCCTTTGGGGAGTGGGACATGTCCTATGGGGACTGGGAGGTAGAGGGAGAGCCTTACACCCATGTAGAAGGAACGGAATTTAAATGGTGGCGTTCCAGAATGCTGGGTGGGCGCACCAATCACTGGGGTAGGATTTCCCTACGTTTTGGCCCCAAGGACTTTAAAGGAAAGACCCGGGATGGTTATGGGGAGGATTGGCCCATTGGCTATGAGGATGTAAAGCCCTATTATGATAAGTTAGATAAGTTGATCGGTGTGTTTGGTACAAACGAAGGTTTGGAAAACGACCCCGATGGCTTTTTTCTCCCCCCGCCAAAGCCAAGACTGCACGAATTGTTTTATATCAATGGAGCTAAAAAGGCGGGTATTCCTGTGATACCTTCCAGAATGTCCATGCTTACCAAAAGAATAAACAAGGACCGGGGAGTTTGCTTTTATTGTGGTCAATGTTCCAGATCTTGCTCTGTGTATGCAGATTTTTCATCGGGCAGTTGCTTAATTTTTCCGGCGCAGAAAAGTGGAGGCAAAGTAAAATTATATGTAAACGCCATGGTGCGGGAAGTCACTACCAATGCAGAGGGCAAGGCAACAGGAGTGTCCTATGTGAATAAGGAAGATAGGAAAGAGTACAAACTACGGGCAAAGGTAGTGGTGCTGGCCGCTTCTGCCTGCAGTTCTGCACGTATCCTTTTAAATTCCAAAAGTGGGCAACATCCCAATGGGCTTGGAAATAGCAGCAATCTGGTGGGCAAATACCTGCATGATTCTACCGGCTCCAGTGCTGCTGGTTTTATCCCTGCGCTCATGAACCGTGATATTTCCTATAATGAAGATGGTGTTGGCGGTATGCATGTGTATTCTCCGTGGTGGGGAGACAATACCAAGCTGGATTTTCCAAGAGGGTATCATATTGAGGTCTGGGGAGGTATCGGACAGCCTAATTATGGTTTTGGTTTTAACCCCAATGATTTTAACAAGTTTTTCGGACTTAGGGTCGGGGGATATGGAGATAGTCTAAGAGAGGATGTAAAAAAATATTATGGCTGCGTCATTGGTTTTGGAGGCCGCGGGGAAGGCATCGCCAGAAAAGAGAACTATTGTGAAATTGACCCAACCACCGTGGATCAATATGGGATTCCAGTGTTGAAATTTAACTACAAATGGTCAGATCTGGAAAAACGGCAGGCCAAGCACATGCAGGATACTTTTGAGGAAATTATCCACAACATGGGCGGGCATTACCTAGGGGAAAAGCCAGGTAAGGAGAAAAATTATGGATTAAACGCCCCCGGGGAAATTATCCATGAAGTGGGCACCACCAGGATGGGAAATGACCCAAAGACTTCGGTAACCAATAAATTTCAACAATTGCACGATGTGGACAATGTTTTTATAGTAGATGCCGGGCCATTTGTTTCGCAGGCCGATAAAAATTGTACATGGACCATTCTTGCGTTATCCATGCGGGCATCGGATTATATCATTCAACAGCTCAAGCAGCAAAGTATTTAATTATGGATAGGAGAAAAAGCATACAGACCATTATTTTGGGTGCGGGTGCCTCTGCGCTTGCTTTTCATGGTTGCCAAACAGACGTCAATAAGAGTGGAGCAGCCGCAGTACAGCCAGACCCCAACTATTTTGGACGTACCCCCAAGGAATTGGAACGCATTGAGGAGTTACATGCAAAACAATTGTTCAATGCCCACGAGATGGAAACGATTGCGGTATTGAGCACGGTTATATTACCGCCCAATGAACCGCATGGTGGCCCTATTGAGGCGCAGGTCCCAGAATTTATAGAATTTATGGGAAAGGATATTCCTGAATTGGAAACTACGCTCTTAGGCGGTTTAATGTGGTTAGATCATAAAAGTAATACCGAATTTGGTGTGGCCTTTAAATCCGCAAGTCTAGAACAACAAAAGGAAATTTGTGATCAAATTTGTTGGCATGACCCGGAAATCCCGCTAGACAAACAACCTTTGGAAATCCAGTTCTTTGCGCTGATGCGGAATCTAACGGTGTCCGGGTATTATACCTCCAAAGTAGGTATTGCAGATTTAGGCTATAAGGGTAATATGCCCAATATTTGGGACGGTGTTCCAGAAGAGGTGTTAAAACAGCATGGCGTGGCCTATGATCCGGAATGGATTGCTAAATGTGTAGATCAGAGCAAAAGACATATTGTGGCCCAATGGGATGATGATGGGAACCTATTAACCTAAAGATAACGTAAGCATGGGAAAATTATCCTGTTTAATGCTATGTGCACTGCTTATTTCTTCCTGCGGAGAAGATGATGGTGTGGACCAATCCGTTGGGGTGCAGCTATACAGTTTTAGAAACCAATTTAAAGAAGATGCACCAGCCATGTTCCAACAATTAAAAGCGTGGGGAATTACAAGTATTGAAGGCGGTGTGGACACCTATGGCCTGTCGCAGGAAGAGTTTGTACGGTTGCTTGTAGAGAATAACCTACAGGTAGTGAGTGCGGATGCAAGTTTTGAGGAAATACGGGATAATCCGGAACGTGTGGCAAAGAGGGCCAAAAGCTTTGGCGCCAGTTATGTCATGTGTGCTTGGATACCTCATGATGGGGATGATTATACCCTTGAGGACAACCAAAACGCCACCCAAGTCTTTAATAGTGCCGGAAAGTTTTTTAGAAGCCAAGGCCTTAATTTGGTATACCATCCTCACGGCTATGAATTTCGTCCATATGGTGAGGGTACCTTATTTGATGATATGGCCAAGAAGGCTGTACATTTTGATTTTGAAATGGATGTCTATTGGGTAGTACATGGCGGGGAAGATCCTATGCTTTTATTTGATAGATACCCTGATAAGTTTAAGCTTATGCATTTAAAGGATATGAAAAAAGGTACTGTGGGCAATCTTACCGGTCATGGTGATGTGGAGGACAATGTCACTTTGGGGACAGGGATGATTGATATTAAGGCCTTGGCCTTATGGGGGAAAGAGCTGGGGGTTACCCATTTTTTTCTTGAGGATGAGTCCTCTAGGAGTGTTGAGCAGGTGGGTAAGAGCCTGGAATTTATCAAAAAAGAGGTTTTTTAACAAGGGCGATGCTAGGTGGGAGCCTTTTTTTTGAATTAAATTTGCCGCACATTACGGAGGTATGATAGCAACTATTTGCAGAAAAGCACATTTTAACGCGGCACATCGTTTACATAATCCCAACTGGAGCGATGAGAAAAATCTACACGTTTTTGGTAAGTGCAACAGTCCACATTATCACGGCCATAATTTTGACCTAGAAGTGAGGATCAAAGGGGAGGTTGATCCAGATACCGGATTTGTGATGGATTTGGCTGTTTTGGGAAAGCTGATAAAAGAAGAGGTAGAGCTTCGTTTTGACCATAAAAACCTAAATGAAGACTGCCCAGAGTTTAAAGACATCTTGCCCTCAACCGAATATTTTGTAAAAATTATCTATGATATTTTAAAGCCAAAGTTGGATAAGGCCCAGCAATTACATATTACACTGCACGAAACCCAAAAGAATTCTGCAGAATATGGAGATTGGTAACATTTTTACGATATTGCGGCATCTTATTGGAGTATTAGCTCAGTTGGTTTAGAGCGCTGCCTTGACAGGGCAGAGGTCACTGGTTCGAATCCAGTATACTCCACTGGTTCCCCCGAGGCGTCGGGGCAGTATACTCCACTGGTTCCCCCGAGGCGTCGGGGAAGTTTACTTCAACACAAAGTTTTCTGCACATCTTGCCCAGAATATTTTAGATTCTAGATACGGATGCTATTGGGTGTTAGAATTCAATATGCACACTTGTCGTGGCCTAAACACCGATGGTACAAGATTTTGATTTTCCGAACCAGCGCACCCTGTTCTTTGATGCGGCATTGTAAATCACATCCCTAAATATCCTTGGGATAAAAGCCAATAAGGTTGCAACCAAGCGGTATTTTGGAATGTATCCCAGTATTTTCAGGAATCCATCGGAATGGGTGTACGCTCCTGTTTCGTCCACCAAAATCACCGTGGTGAGTTGGTCTTGGGGAAATCCAAAGGTGCGCAGTAGTTTTTTACCGTATGGGGACTGAAAAGCCACAAACTCAAAGGTGTCCTTTGGGGTAAGTGGCCACAACCAGGCTACCACTCCATTGCAAAGATTGCATTCCCCGTCAAAAATGATACTATGTTTCTCCATGCTTTAAGATTATGGAGCTTAGTTCGTAAAATGTTTCCTATGATTTCAATTAGAACGTAATCTTTAGAAAACTTTAGGAGTAAATGCTATCTAGGATACGTTCCAAGGCCATGCCTCTTGAGCCTTTGATGAGTATGGACGAGGACGGAATTTTTGATGTTCCCAAATGCGCTTTTAAGTCCTCAAAGGTTTTAAATTTTGGATATTGGCTGGTCGTTTTATAAAAGTTCTCCCCCACCAGGTATACCTCGTCAAAACCAAGTTCTTTGGCCAGTTCTGCAATGTATTGGTGTTCTTTTTCCGCTTCTTCTCCCAATTCAAACATATCGCCAAGGAAAAGGATTTTGGTGTTGGCCGTATTTTTTTGAAAGCTTTCCAAGGCCGCTTTCATGCTTGTGGGATTGGCATTGTAGGCATCCAGAAGTATTTCGTACCCTTGTTTTTTGATCAATTGCGAACGATTGTTTTCCGGGACATACCCTTCTATGGCGCTTTTAATGGCATCAATGGGGACATTAAAGTACTTCCCCACTAATACCGCAATGGCGCAATTGGTGAAATTATAATGGCCTACCAGTTGGGTGTTAATGGTTTGTCCCTCAAAACTTAGGCTTACATAGGGCTCTGAGGCTATCATCCGTATGTTATAATATTCATGGTCTGTTTGGCTAAATCCAATTTTCTTGATATGGCTGGACAGCTTTTCTTTTTGTATGGCGTCGTCCGCATTCAGGAAAGCGTACCTATTATTGTCCATAAGGTAGTCGTAAAGCTCGCTTTTGCCTTTAATCACACCTTCCACACCGCCAAAACCCTCTAAATGCGCTTTTCCAAAATTGGTGATATAGCCATAATCTGGTTGTGAAATAGCGCTCAGCATGGCAATTTCTTTTTGATGGTTGGCACCCATTTCTATAATGGCCATTTCTGTCTCTGGGGCAATGGTCAAAAGGCTTAATGGTACCCCTATATGGTTGTTAAGGTTACCTTTGGTGGCAATGGTACTATAGGTTGTGGACAGCACCGCGTAGATAAGCTCCTTAGTAGTGGTTTTTCCGTTGCTTCCTGTAAGTGAGATGACTTTGGCCTTGCAGTAATTTCTATGGTAGGTTGCCAGTTCCTGTAATGTGTTAAGCACATTGTCCACCAAAATGGTTCGCTCCTGGCCAGCATGGGCAGCATCGTCCACAACGGCGTATGCCGCACCCTTTTCCAAGACTTCCCTGGCAAATGTATTTCCATTGAAATTGGGGCCTTTAAGGGCAAAATATATACCGTTTTCAATACAGTTCCTACTATCCGTAAAAGCGTTTGGATGCCTAAGAAAAAGCTGGTGCAGTGATGATATTTCCATAGGTCTAAGATAAAAAAAGCCCCTAACTTTTCAGCTAGGGGCTCCATGATATCTTATGCAATTTTATTTTGCCTTTTTGTGCCGTACCGTTTTGTTTTTGGTTTTGGATTTGGAACCTACCCGTGACATAGCGCATCTAAAACCAATATCATCGGTTGCCATGTACTGTGGTAAATAGCGTCTTTGTGCAGGGTCTAACCAAAAGGCCCTATCCCTCCAAGAACCACCTTTGTAAATCCTTACTTCATCGTTGATTAATGAAGTCCTGTAATTTGAGGTATCATATTGACGGATTAAATTTCCGGTAGAATCCCTCTCCACTTTATGCTTTGGGGAATCGTACATTTTCCTGGCATCCTCATCTTCATCGCTAAAACGCTCAAAGAATCTGGAAGAACCTGGGTCACCGTCCCTAAACCCTCTGTTATCACTGGAAGAGAAGTTGGTCCTTAAATAGGTTTCTTCTTCCCCCACGGGAACCATTTTAATTTCCCCTGGAAGGTTCATGGCCACAACTTTGCCGTTGGGAAGGGTATCAAACACCACAGAGTCCCTAAGTATTTGTACTTTTCCATCCTCTCCGATGGCTTTTTTCATATAAATGTTGCCCCTGTAGTAATTAAAATCACTGATCTCATCATCCACTATGGGTCGGTAAACATCGGCCACCCACTCAGAAACGTTACCTGCCATATCGTAAAGTCCAAAATCGTTGGGCTTGTAGGATCTTACTTCGGCAGTGATATCGGCTCCATCATCGGACCATCCAGCTATACCGCCATAATCACCCTTACCTTGTTTAAAGTTGGCCAATTGGTCTCCGCGGCCAACACGCTGTCCACTTCGGGTATAATCTCCCTCCCATGGATATTTTTTTCTACCTCTATAATTGTTGTATTCCCTTGTTCCGATAAGGGCCTGTGCCGCATATTCCCACTCGGTCTCCGTAGGTAGCCTATATTCTGGCATGATGATACCGCTGCTTCTCTTGGCAAAGGTATTGGTACTGTCCTTTTTTTGTTTTCCCTGAAGGGAATCTATCTGGCCACCGTAAACGGATTCTGGATTGTTTAAATAGGCCTCCGTACTGAAGGTTCCACCTATTTCTCCACTTAGGACTTGATACTTAGCATCCTGGGCCAAATAGCCCTCGCGTTCCAACATGGCTTCATTGACACGGTCCGTTCTCCACTCGGCATATTGTGTTGCCTGAACCCAATTTACCCCTACAACGGGATATTCCGCATAGGCTGGGTGCCTTAAATAACTGTTGGTCATGGTCTCGTTAAAACCCAATCTGTTTCTCCAGACCAAGGTATCCGGGAGTGCCCCTTTGTAGATATTTTCATACATCGGATTTTCAGGAGGATAGACCGCCTTTAAATAATCCAAATATTCCAAGTACATAAGGTTGGTCACCTCGGACTCATCCATATAAAAGGACTGTACATGCTGTTGTGTGGGAGAATTGTTCCAGTCATGCATCACATCATCCTGAACCTGGCCTTTGGTAAAGGTTCCACCTTCAATAAACACCGTTCCTGGAGGCGTTTCCTGTTCCTTGAATTCAGAATTGTACTGAAAACCACCTTCCTTGGCATTGATCTTCCATCCGGTAGCCCTAGAAACATTCTTAGAGGAAGAGGATGAATTTTTGCAACTAGAAAGTGGGCCGGCGACGACCGCACATGATAGCACAATTTTAAAAACGTAATTTTTCATAATTAGGACTTGAGTTCAAAAACCAACTATTTGCTGTAATGTTGGTACTTTAGGTTCATTTGATTTAAAGCTCTATCGGCATAAGAACGAAAAGAAAAACAGAATATTTTATCCGATGAAAATAAATCTGTGCATTTCGTTATGTGCCTTTGGCGTTCTACTGTAGAGATAACGATGTAAAGTGCAATGTAGTATAAATGCATATTGGCTTTAACACTGGTGTGGAGCACCTTTGGAACCTCATGGGCCAATCTTGGAACGCATTAATGCAGTTGAACGGATTTTTGGAACAATTTGATACGCAGGTATAAGATTTGCCCAAAAAGCCCGTTTATGGGTAGTACATCTATATTTTTTGAACACCTTATAGTATGTTCAGACCTTTAACCAGATTAACTGATATGATACAAATGAAAAAATTTATGCTACTCAGCTTTCTGTTGGCCGGTGTAGGTGCCAGTGCCCAATTAGAAAGAACCATTACCACTGCGGTTCCCTTTTTGAACATAGCGGCAGATGCCAGGGCCTCCGGTATGGGGGATATGGGAGTGGCCACCCCGGTTGATGCCTTTTCCCAGCAATGGAATGCGGCAAAATTTGCCTTTGCGGAACAAAAAATGGGCATTGGTGTGAGCTATACCCCATATTTGGAAAGCATTGTAACGGATATCTCCTTGTTAAACGCAAGTATTTACAATAAACTAAGTGATCGGAGTGCCTTTGCATTTTCCATCAGGTATTTTGGACTGGGGGATATTGAGCTTAGGCAAACCATAGACCAGACCCCGGTCATCGTAAATCCAAATGAATTTGCTTTGGACGGTTCTTATTCCTTGAAATTGAGCAATACGTTCTCCATGGCAGTGGGCGGTCGTTTTATCAGTTCCAACCTTAGGTTTCAAGATTCACAGCAAGATTCGCAGGGAGCCAATTCTTTTGCAGTGGATGTTTCCGGTTTTTACAGGTCTCCGGAGATTGCCTACAATAATTTTGACGGTCGCTGGAGGGCAGGATTCAATATTTCCAATTTAGGGGGTAAATTACAGTATGATGAAGGCGGGCAAGAAAACTTTTTGCCCACCAATTTAAAGTTTGGTGCCGGTTTTGATTTTATTCTGGACCAGGATAACGTCATTGGCGTCTACTCAGAGTTCAACAAACTTTTGGTCCCCACCCCACGGGATTTTGTTGATGAATTCGGAAATACACCTTCTGATGGCGTAATCACATCTGCTGACAACGATATTTATCAGCAAATTAGTTTCTTTAATGGCGTGTTTGAATCTTTTGGTGATGCGCCCGACGGATTTAGTGAGGAGCTGCAGGAGTTAACATGGGCCTTTGGTACGGAATACCGCTACCAGGACGCCTTTATGCTCCGTGCAGGTTATTTTAACGAAAACCCAAACAAGGGGGCAAGACAATTTTTTACCTTGGGTGCTGGCTTTAAGTTTAAGGCGGCGCAAATAGATTTATCCTATTTGTTTTCCACTTCCCAAGTCAGGAATCCCTTGGAGAACACCCTTCGTTTTTCACTTACCTTTAATTTTGGTGAAGAATTTTATAACGATTAAGGAGCAAAATAAAATACAAGCAAAACCCCAACGGCCGTTGGGGTTTTCTTATTTTTAGGATTCCCAAAAATGCATCGGACCATGAAAAGGAAGACCGTCTCTTTTAAGTATACCCAATACGACACCATTACAGAACTACCGGAACGGGAACGATCGCTTTTAAAGGCCGCCATTGCGTCCAGAGAAAAAGCCTACGCCCCGTATTCCAATTTTCAGGTGGGTGCGGCCGTTTTATTGGATAGTGGCGTTGTGGTTTTGGGTAACAACCAGGAAAATGCCTCTTATCCATCGGGCCTGTGTGCAGAACGCGTGGCCATTTTTAGTGCTGGTGCCAATTATCCGGAACAACACGTTAAAATGATTGCCATAAGTGCCAGCGCAAAGGGGTATGAAGTGGACCGTCCTGCCGCGCCTTGTGGAAACTGTAGGCAGTCCATTGCAGAGTATGAACAACGGCAGCAGAAGCCCATTCAAATCATACTGCAAGGCAAAAATGGCCCGGTGTATGTATGTGATTCCATTGCAGATTTGTTACCCCTGGCATTTAATAGCTCTTTTTTGAGTGATTCTTAAATCAATTTTTTTCCCAAAAGAGATATATCCGTATTTTTGTTTTTCCCAAAAATGGGGTAACGTTATTTAACATACCAATTGATGAAAAAAATAACCAAAGAGGTATACCGTAACTGGTACGAAGAGATGTTGTTTTGGCGAAAGTTTGAAGATAAGCTTGCCGCAGTTTACATTCAACAAAAGGTGAGGGGTTTTTTACATTTGTACAATGGTCAGGAAGCGGTTTTGGCGGGCTCTTTGCATGCCATGGATTTGACCAAGGATCGTATGATAACCGCGTACCGTAACCACGTACAGCCTATAGGTATGGGCGTAGACCCCAAAATGGTGATGGCAGAGCTCTTTGGTAAGGTCACCGGAACCTCCAAAGGTATGGGCGGTTCCATGCACATTTTTTCCAAGGAACACCGTTTCTATGGAGGACATGGTATCGTTGGTGGTCAAATTCCCCTGGGTGCCGGTCTGGCCTTTGCGGACAAATATTTTAAGCGTGATAATGTAACCCTGTGTTATATGGGCGATGGCGCCGTTAGGCAAGGTTCATTACATGAAGCCTTTAACTTGGCCATGTTATGGCAGCTGCCGGTTGTCTTTATTTGTGAAAACAATGGCTATGCCATGGGGACATCCGTGGCAAGGACTTCCTACTCCACGGATATCTACAAATTGGGACTGGGTTACGAGATGCCCTGTGCCCCGGTAGATGGTATGGATCCGGTAACCGTGGCCAAAGAGGTAGATAAGGCCATTGAACGCGCAAGGACTGGGGGCGGCCCAACCTTCTTGGAAATGAAAACGTATCGGTACAGAGGGCACTCCATGTCAGATGCGCAGCACTACCGTACCAAGGATGAGGTAGAAGAATACAAAAAAATAGACCCTATTACCCAGGTCAAAGACGTACTTCTGGAAAAAGGCTATGCCACGGAAGAGGAAATCAAGGAGATGGACAAGCGGGTGAAAGCCCGAGTGGCCGAGTGTGAGAAATTCGCGGAGGAATCAGATTTTCCACCAGTACAACAATTGTACGATATGGTGTACGAACAAGAAGATTATCCATTCATTAAACATAAACTCTAGAGTAGATGGCAGAAGTAATCAATATGCCCAGACTGAGCGATACCATGGAAGAGGGTACCGTTGCAAAATGGCTAAAGCAAGTGGGTGATAAAGTGGAAGAAGGGGATATTTTGGCCGAGATTGAAACAGATAAGGCCACTATGGAGTTTGAGTCCTTTAATGAAGGAACCTTGTTGCACATTGGTATCGCAGAAGGGGAGGGAGCCCCTGTGGACACCTTGCTTGCCATCATTGGGGAGGAAGGCGAGGATATTTCTGGACTAATTGGAGGCAACACTGTCCCACAGGAAGAGACCGCTGATGCTGTTTCCGACGAAAAGGCCCCGGCCCCAGCGCCGAGTTCAGGTGGTGAGGTTCCAGAGGGTGTTGAAATCATTACCATGCCCAGATTGTCCGATACCATGGAAGAAGGTACCGTGGCCGCTTGGTTAAAAAAAGTGGGCGATGTGGTGGAAGAAGGAGACATTCTGGCGGAAATAGAAACCGATAAGGCTACCATGGAGTTTGAGTCTTTTTACTCGGGAACCTTACTGCATATAGGTATTCAGGAGGGTGAAGGCGCCCCGGTAGATTCTTTGCTGGCGGTCATTGGCCCAGAAGGGACCGATGTTAATGCCGTTTTAAATGCGGGAAAGGCAACCCCAAGTACGGAGGCCAAAGCAGAGGATACAGCGGAGAAGGAACCCGCCAAAACCGCAGAACCCAGCGAGCCGGCAGCACCAGCAGCTGCTATGGATGGCTCAAGGATTTATGCTTCCCCACTCGCAAAAAAAATCGCCGCCGACAAGGGTATAGATTTGGCTACCGTAAAAGGTAGTGGGGACAATGGTAGGATCGTTAAACGGGATGTGGAAAACTATCAGCCCGCAGCGACCGCTACCGCGCCTGCACAGACAGCAGCAGCAACCAGCGCCATTGCTGCCCCAGCACCGGCACCCGTAGTATTACCGGTAGGTGAAGAGGGAACGGAAGAGGTGAAGAACTCCCAAATGCGCAAGGTAATCGCCAAGCGTTTGAGCGAATCTAAATTTTCAGCGCCACATTATTACCTCACCATAGAAGTGGATATGGACCATGCGAAAGCATCGCGTGCCCAAATCAATAGCCTGCCAGATACCAAGGTGTCTTTTAACGATATGGTGCTAAAAGCATGCGCCATGGCCCTAAAAAAGCATCCGCAGGTAAATACTACCTGGAACAATGATACCACCAAGTACAACCATCACGTGCACGTTGGGGTGGCCGTAGCTGTGGAAGATGGGCTAGTGGTTCCCGTGTTAAAATTTACGGACCAAATGAACCTCACCCAAATTGGTGCTGCGGTAAAGGATATGGCCGGGCGCGCAAGAAACAAAAAGCTTACCCCAGCAGAAATGGAAGGGAGCACCTTTACCGTTTCCAACTTGGGTATGTTTGGTATATTGGAGTTTACTTCCATCATCAACCAGCCCAATTCTGCCATTTTATCCGTGGGTGCCATTGTGCAAAAGCCAGTGGTAAAAAATGGGGAAATCGTTGTGGGCAATACCATGAAGGTGACCTTGGCCTGTGACCATAGAACCGTGGATGGGGCCACCGGAGCACAGTTTTTACAAACATTGAGGGCGTATTTGGAGAACCCCGTGACCATGCTGGCCTAAACGGATTGTTTGGTAGCTAATTATACAAAGCATCCTAGGTTCCTAGGATGCTTTTTTTATCTTTAGACCTAAAGAATTGTTTTAGCACACGTACTTATGAGACACAGGATTATTGCAGTATTGGCCTTAGTAGTTCTTGCTACGGCTTGTAAAAACACCAAAAACCTAAAAGAGCCGGTGGCCACGGATGGTTTAACCCCAGATGGGGTGCAAATGCCCAACCGGCCTGTGGGGGAAGATGCCCCAGAAGGCGTAATGGCAAAACTCAGTGCCGCCTACCCAACGGTCACCACCGCTGAAGACATAGGGGAAATCATGAATTTTTTGGCCTCTGATGCCTTACAGGGCCGTGATTCTGGCAGTGAAGGCATTGAAATGGCCGCCCAATTTATTGAGGAAAAATTTAAGGTGCAGGGAGTGATGCCCTATTTTGATAGTTATAGGGATACCTTGTCCAACTTTACCAAACCCGCATACAATGTGGTTGGCGTTGTGCCCGGTACCGATGCCGACCTAAAGGACGAGCTGATCCTAATTGGTGCCCACTATGACCATATTGGGATGATCCAAGAAGTGAATGGGGACGCCATTGCCAACGGCGCCAATGACAACGCCTCCGGGACGGCTACCGTAATGGAATTTGCACGGTACTTTGCAGCGAACCCCACAAAGCGCAGCTTGGTGTTTGCCCTGTTCAGCGCGGAGGAAAAAGGGCTGTTGGGTTCCAAGCACTTGGCCAAGAAAATGAAGGATTTAAACGTGCCGCTCTATGCTATGCTCAACTTTGAGATGACGGGCGTACCGTTGGAGGGCAAGGACTATGAGGTGTATATCACCGGTTATGACAATTCTAACCTGGCCCAGGTGAGTAACCGCTATGCCAAGGCCAATTTGGTGGGTTTCTTGCCAACGGCCAAGGAGTTTAACCTGTTCCAGCGATCGGACAACTATCCATTCCACCAAGAATATGGGGTGCCTGCACACACCTTTTGCACCTTTGACTTTACCAACTTTGACCATTATCACAAAGTAGGGGATGAGGTAGACGTAGTGGATTTTGCACATATGGCACAAATGGTGAATAAAATGATTCCCGTTTTGGAAGGCATTGCCAATGCCGCTACCCAAGAAATACAGATGAACTAAACAGCTAAAAAAGCTGGTTTAGGATTAGCGACCTTTTGGTAGCGTTTGTTTAGTTGTAAGGCACAATTTGGAAAAATGAGCAAAGAATTCTTTAATAGACCATTCACGGAAGACACCAACGTAAAGCTTGAACTTTACCGTGAGTATCTTAAAAAATGGTTCCCTGTTTTCCTAGCTGCTCATAGGCCTTTTGTACAAATAGTAAACCTGTTTGACCTATTTTGTGGTACGGGCAGAGATTCAGAAGGTACCGCAGGAAGTCCAATAATTGCTTTAGAAGTCCTTAAAGAATTTGAAGACCTTGTAAAGACAACTAAAGTTCAAATTAATTTATTCTTCAATGACCAGAATAAACAATACCTCGAGCAATTAGACCAAAATATCAACAAGCTAGGATACGACAGAGAAAACATTAGTATCAATTTTCACAATGAAGATTTCGTTGAATTATTTCCCAAGCTGTTACCAAATACCAAGAAAGCAGCTAACTTGATGTTTTTAGACCAGTTCGGAATCAAGTACGTAAATAAAGAGAGATTCAAAGCCCTCATTGAACTTCCAGTAACAGACTTAATGTTTTTTATCTCATCGTCCACATTTAATAGATTCCCTAATGACCCCAACGTAGTTGATATTATTGGAATGGACTCTCAACAGATAAAAGATACCCCCTTTTATGATATTCACAGACTAGTCCATGAAAAGTACTCTGATTTGATACCAAAAAACCACTCGTATGGGTTAGCACCTTTTTCAATCCGAAAAGGGACTAACATCTACGGTTTAATTTTCGGGAGTGGCCATCCATTGGGGTTAGAAAAGTTTCTTGAGATTTGTTGGGGTCTTGATGGCGTAACAGGAGAAGCAAATTTTGATATTCAGGGCGACCAAAAAATACAGCTTCAACCTTCGCTTTTTGAAGAAGACAATAAACAGAAAAAAATCTCAAAATTTGAAGATAGTTTACGCTCAAAAATACTTGATGGAACTCTGAAGACGGATATTGATGTATTCCTCTTTGCTTTAAATAATGGCTTTATTGCAAGACATGTTATACCTGTGATTAAAGAAATGAAAGCAAGTAAATTAATCAGAGTATCAAATCCTTCATTTAAGTGTTCAACAGTTTGGAAGAAAAGTCGTGAACCTAAACAAATAGAAATATTATAAATGGCACAATCAAGCATAGAATGGACTGAAATGACTTGGAATCCCACTACGGGTTGCTCTAAGATATCCCAAGGGTGTAAATTCTGCTATGCAGAAATAATGTCTAAGAGGCTGCGAGCAATGGGTGTGGAGAAATACAAGGATAATTTTCAGGTGAGAACTCATGAAAGTGCTCTGAGAGTACCTTACACGTGGAAAAAGTCAAAAATAGTTTTTGTCAATTCCATGAGTGACCTTTTCCATAAGGATGTCCCATTAGATTTTATTCAAAAAGTCTTTAAGGTTATGCGTGATAATCCACAGCATGTTTTTCAAGTTCTCACAAAAAGAGCGGGCAGACTTTTGGAACTTGACAATCAACTTAAATGGAGCCACAATATTTGGATGGGCGTTTCTGTAGAAGATAAGAGAGTTACAAAACGAATTGACCAATTAAGACAGACACATGCAAAAACAAAGTTCCTATCCCTTGAACCATTAATTGGACCACTTCAAAATATGAATCTTGATAATATTGATTGGGTAATCGTTGGTGGAGAAAGTGGACATAATCCTAGACCTATGAAAGCCGATTGGGTAATAGACATACAGGAACAATGTGAAAAAAATGACGTAGCGTTTTTCTTCAAGCAGTGGGGTGGCAAAAACAAGAAAAAGAACGGGAGAATTTTGAACGGTAAAACTTATGATGAAATGCCTGAAATTGAGCTACAATTGAGTGTTTAAAATAAAAAACTGTGCCTAACAATGGGTATAAAATATAGGGCGAACAGTGGTTTCCGCAAGTTTCGGGTTCATAGTAAGCTTGGTTTCGGGCGGAAAGTTAAGTGCTCAGAAAAGCCCTACGTTTCATACCCGGGCCGTTAGCAAATATTAAAGTGCAAAAAATATTGAAATGAAGGAAAGTTTGTTGTTTGTAATACTACTATTTATGTTAGGTTGTTCATCTGATGATAGTAGTCGGGCTGATGCAGAAACAGGGGTAGTTGATTTCAAGATTGAAAAGTTCATTTTTGAGACTGACTCAAATAAAATTCGAACCTACATAACATGGGGAAATACAAATGGCACCTACCCTTATCGGTACTTTGTTTATAGTGGTCATGGGGCAACTGACTTCAGCAATCCCATTAGCAATGGCAACGGAAAGTCAACTGTATCCCTACACCAACCATCAACGGACTATACAATAAAAGTGCAATTTGACGTTAATGGAACGGTCAATACAGAAGAGTTCAGATATACAACACCGTCTATACAAGAATTTGATGATTTATTGTTGCAAATTGACACAAATTATATTGGATACACTGCTATCAATTATAATATAAGTGGTCTTAACCCTGATTTTCCAAATGAAATTTTTTATCAATTCATTAGGTTCTTTTACACAGAACCCATTACACATAAATTTTAATCAATCTGAATTGCAGATTTCTGACATTCCTATTTACTATGCACATATAGAAGGTGATTACAATTATAGTTTAGATATTTTTGTTTGTAAAAATGAGCTTTTAGGTGTTAAAAATCATTTTTCGACAGAAACCAGGAAATTATTTAAGCTTCCAGATGATGATTTCGAGGCATATGCATTTAACGTTCAAGATACATCGGTAAACATTGTAGCAAGAAATAATACAGATATTAATATTTATAGTCCTTCTACAACTGGACAACAGACAAATTATAATATCTATATAAATGATGAATTAATAGGTGAATATCAGTGCTATTGGGAATCTGGTTTTTCTAATGCAACCATCCCCACAATAGTTAATCTACTACCTAATAACAATTACCGCCTTAAAGTTGAGGTTGATTTTGATAATGAGCCTGTGGATACTAATTATGAACCCAACTTAGAACTGACAACTTTCAAAGAATTTGAATTTACTTCTTATAACTCTCCTTTAGTTTCTGAATTAGATGTTAGTACTTTCAATTTAACATCAACAGGTTTTGATTTATCTTGGAGAACAGACTTAAGTGGATTATATAATTGCGGGCCTTTTGAATATGATTATAGTTTTGTTTTAGAAATTGACGGAGTAGAAAATCAGACTTTCGATACAAGTTCAACTTTAATCAATGTAACTGGTTTAAACAACAATACGACCTATTCTATTAAATTGATTTGCAACTACTATTTTGTAGAAAACAATAATATAATTGAAACTAGAGTTTCGGAATTTGAAATTACTACTTCTGAATGAAAACACTTGCTAACACAAGCAACTGTTCATAGCCCAAGCGTTGACGCAAAAAACACCAACCATATGAAATTTAGAGTATTAGGTATAATGACACTATTCATTGTTGGTTGCTCAACGACTAAATTGCCTTCAAAGAAAATATCCCAAGCTGAAATTCCACCACCAACAATTAATCTTGAGAATAACAGTTTAGAAATTAAGCTAACAAATCCCGTTGATTGCCCAATTAGATTCGAAATTGAAACTAACAACCCAAATTTAAAAACAGTACTTGAACAACTTGGCACATTCGAATTAAAGGCACAATCAGATACAATAGTTAACATCATAAATGTTTCAGATTTTGACCAAAATATGTCATTCGCCTACAATTGGAAGTTTGGTAGTTTGTCAAAAAAAATCGAACCTATTAAACTGGAATTACCTTTTCTAAAAGGAAGGAAATACAAAGTTATCCAAGGAAACAATACAAATTATACTCATAATACAGACTGGTCAAGATTTGCTGTTGATTTTTCCCTAAAAATAAATGATACTATTTGTTCAGCAACAAATGGCTTTGTAGTTGGGGTTGTTGATAATTACAAATTTGGTGGAAAAGGAAAAGAATGGAAACCCTATGGAAATTTCATTACCGTATATGAACCAAATTCTGGAATATTTACCCAGTACGTTCATTTAACTGAAAATGGAAGCTTAGTTAACGTAGGCGACAAGGTCAAAAAAGGTCAAGCAATTGGATTATCAGGTATGACAGGCCAAACAGATGTAGAACATCTTCATTTCAATTGTTTAGTTCCAACCAACAGTGAAAATGGATTGATGTCAATAGCATTTGAATTTGTTGAAGGTCTTAAAAGTACTGAACTAAAAAAGGGTGATATAATTGAAAAATAACTGGGTAGAACATGGTAGCATAATACAAGCCATCTAATGGCTAAAAGGAAATGAAGTATATAAATTAAACGATAGTAACAAACCGAAAACTAACTGCATCATAATTCGGTACTATACGTATATGTTACTATAGGTGTCATTATTATAAAAATTTGAGTTTGGTTCGTTTACAGGGTAAAGTAGTATCATCATTGGATTTCTATGGCGAGACAGCGCATATCTTTCACGCGACCAAATGATGAATGGTTAAACGCACAAGTTGATAATCAAGAATATTTTAGTAAAAGCGAACTTGTGAAGGATTTAATTCGTCAGGCTAAATACCAACCACTCCAAATTGACTGGATTAGGGCAAAATTGGAAAAGTCTGAAAACAGCGGATTTACTAAAGAGGGTAAGGAACAAATCTTAGCACAGTCCTACTCTCCACTTAATGAGTAGGTATAGATAAAGTTACGATGCAAAAGAGGACCTAATTCGTATTCATCCTTATGGAATCAAAAAATTTGCAGTGCAACAAGCGGACAACTATTTCAAAAGGTTTTTTGAATATTTTGACAGTTTAGCTAACGATTCTCATTCGTTATAATTTGTGGAATACTAAAAAAGGGGATCACAGCTGTGTTTGCAGTTTGTGCAGCATTTACTATAAAATCAATAATGGCACGGTGGATATCACGGCGATTGTTGGAAAACAGGATTTGAAAAATATACGCTAAACTGCCCCCAAAATACGCTTGCCAACAAAACCTTTTAGCCATACGGGCTTACGGCTTACCTGTTGGAGGGCAGAATCGCAAGGTTTGTTTATTTTTATAAAGTCCATAAAACCTATGGCCTCGAGGCTTTGGGCTTCCTCTTTAGCCGGAAAAAGAAAAAAGAAAACCAAAAGATTTCCATATGTCCGTGGTAGAAAGCAAACGCTGGTTTACCCCCGTACTGTGCATAGCTCAACCCTCTACAAACTTCTATAAAAATATTTCTTTCAGATCAGGTCGAAATCATTAGTCCGCTATCAAAACCGGAAGTTCAAAAAAGACTACGGAAAAATATTCAACCAAAAAAAGGAATGGTTTTAAGGCTTGGCCGACCAGCAAACCAAAAAAGTTTTGAAGGAACGTTGTTCGGCAATAACTTTCAAATACAGCCAGTGATAAAGGGAAAAAACTCATTTTCACCCCAAATCAAAGGGACAATTACTGATAGCGCAAACGGAACGACCATTTTGATGGACTTAAAAATCCACAGATTTGTTATCGTATTTATGGCTTTTTGGCTGGGCGGGGTTGGACTGGGCTTCGTTGGGACCATTTATGGAATCCTTAGACAAGAGACCAATCCGTTATTTGCCGTTGTTCCTTTAGTGATGTTGGCCTTTGGGATAGGACTCGCATTTTTTGGGTTCAACTCAGAAAAAGAAAAATCAATTGCCAAAATAAAACAAATCGTGGACGGTAAGACAAGAAATAACAAGTTTGCTAACAGCGTAGACACGTAATTACCGCCCCATTTTCTGCCTAAAAATTGGGGCAATCAATTATCTTTACCTCCTTTTGAATATCTTCCGTTCTAGAATTCCGTAACGAAGCCATGTAGCACAGTCATTTAATGTAAGCGAATTAACATTATGTCTCATAAAAACATCATTATATCAGGAACCAGTAGGGGAATAGGTTTTGAACTGGCCAAGCAGTTTGCTGATGAAGGCCACAAGGTACTGGCCCTTTCTAGAAACCCAAGGCCCATTTTGGACCTGAACCATGCCAATATTGCCACTTTTGCCTTTGACCTTTGTAATGGGGATGATTACCATAAGGTGATGGAGTTTATTGATGAGTGGAACACGGTGGATGTCTTGGTCAATAATGCCGGGAGCCTGCTGAACAAACCCTTTGCAGAAACCACCATGGTAGATTTTGAAAGGGTGTATCGCGTTAATGTTTTTGGCGTTGCCGAACTCACTAGAATCCTATTGCCTAAAATGCACCAAGATTCGCATGTGGTTACCATAAGCTCCATGGGCGGTGTGCAGGGGAGCATGAAATTCCCTGGATTGGCTGCCTATAGCTCCAGTAAAGCAGCCGTAATTACCTTAACCGAGCTTTGGGCAGAAGAATTTAAGGAAACCGGACCATCGTTCAATGTTTTGGCCCTGGGCGCCGTACAGACCGAAATGCTGGCTGAAGCCTTCCCAGGGTATGAAGCTCCGGTAACCGCCGCAGCAATGGCTGCCTATATCAAGGATTTTAGCTTATCTGCCCATAAGCTTTATAATGGTAAGTTGTTACAGGTGAGCAATAGCACGCCTTAGGATTATGACCCATAAGTTTTTGGGCGCTATCAGATACCGCTTTTGTTTTGTTAGGATGCAGTGTGCGGTTCCTTATGGTTACAACCTAATCCATAACCTCTTTTTCAAGGACATGGGTATTAATGGTGTTTAGGTATTATTTTACTAAAGCTACCCCATAAATCGTATCCAACTTTGGGTATTTTTTGATAAAAGCATCTAGATGGGTATACATCACATCCAAGTTGTTCATGGTAGTGTCCGCATAACCATCATAAAGGGATTCCAATACATCCATGCCTTCCGTTACCCTGCCAAACGTGGGAAACCCCTTAACACCATTATAATCTAGTGTATCCAAACGGTGGTTGTCGCGTAGGTTGATAAATAAATCCGTTCCCCGGCTTTCTTTTCCTCCCCGGGCAAAACTCAAAGTGCCTTTTTCGTTGCCTTGGAGTACAGGTTCATCGGGTATTTTATACTGGTTCCAAGCTTGGTAAATGGTACTGTCATGTGCTCCAAATTGGGCAACAAAGCCGGGGTTCACCCTGTAAAATAAAATGTTGTCAAAATAACGCGTCTTCACCAACTGGTAAAAACGGTCCACCGCCTTGGGCGATAATTGGCGTTGTGCCACCACGTTAAAGTCGCCTTTTGAGGTTTGGAACTTGGCGGTAAAAGTATCAGGTGCTTGGGTTTTTGTCCAACTGGGTTTAAATTTTGAGCTGGAGCAGCTTAGGGCTAATGTCATCCATAGGACGTATGCACTAATGATTTTTAAATACTTCATGTTATCGTTAAAAGGTTATGGAAACTGTTTCACCTTTGCCTTTAATGATGGTTCCATTTTTAGTAGTGGTGATTTCGCCTTTATAGGTTTTAGGCTTTTCAGTTGCTGATGTTTTTAAAATAAGGGTCCAATCAATATTGGTCTGTTTAACCGTAATTGATGGTTTACCATTGGTCATAGCGTAGAATATAGAGATTTCATTATCTCCAATTTTGATATTTTCCAAGGAAGCTTCCTTCCATTTATCGGGCATCTGCGGATGTATTACTACTTCTTTGTTTGCCGCATTGGGCTGAATGCCAAAGAACTGCTGTACAATGGGGTAGGCATAGCTGTAAATATTCCAGGCCTGTGCCATCATCCCAAAATCTGGGGAGACCTCATACATGCTACCAGGCAAGGCATAGCTAAAGCTACGTGTCATACGTTCCAAATAATCCAAGGCTTCATTGGGTCTGCCGTAATTGTTTTCCCCAATGGCAGAAACGCCCGTAGGCAGGGTCATCACCGCACCGGTATAGTTGAAAATAGGCGGTGCTTTATAGGTATTTTCATTGGAACCGGCGGAGTTGTCCCTATCTATTCCCGTTACAAAAACCCCAAATGGGTTTACATAGGTTTTAGCGGTCTCCAGCGCTTTTACCGCTTTTTCCCCATCTGCAATACCCATTTCCATAGGGGTGTTCACCACCCAATTATGATGCAGCACAAATGGTCTGGCCTTGTCTGATGGATGGTTTACAATGAATTGCTTGGTCTTTTTCAATTCCGTTATGGACCAAGGTTTTCCCAAGGTGTCCGCGCGGACTATGGCATCATCAATTAAACGCAGAGCTTGTTCATCTGTCCCAATAAAATCCGCATACGACCCAAAATCTTCTGACCAGAATTCTGAGTTGATTCTTGCCTTCAATTCCTTGGCGATGGCCGCATAGTTTTTGGCAAGCTTGTCCTTGCCCAAAATAGTGGCCATTTGGGAGGCGTCATCAAAAGCTTTTTGGGAATAGACCGCCACATCGATCATTTCACTATCAAGACCGTGGATTTCCATCATCCCGAATCCTTCGGGAAAACCATTTCCATCCAAATCATTTTCCTTCAACAGCCAATCCAATCCCTTTTCAATGGTTGGAAAGTACTTTTCTAAAAATGTACGGTCACCGTTCCATTGGTAGATGCGCCAGATTAAGGTGGCAAACTGTGGGGTTTCGTTAATGTTGCCATTATTAAAAACAGCTCCGTTGGTAGACATTTCGTGAATGATTTTTCCATTGCCATTAACGGCCTCGGAGACGCTGTCCAGTAAGTGTATGGTGTTGTAAACGGCATCTTCCTGTCCAATGGCCATATACCCTTGTAGTGCATATTCACTATCTACCCCAAACCACCAAGGGTAATCTGGAATTCCGGCGGTGATACCTGTACCAATCTCTGGTACCTTGCGCACCAGCCAGTCACAATTGTATTTAAGCCACTCAAACGTTTGTTGCATTTTTTTGTCAGGGATGGTGAGCCGGGCCTGTTGGGCCAATTGTTGGTACCGTAATTTTTTCGCTTCAAAAAAAGAAGCAAGACTATCGTGCAGTTTGGTTGCCGTGGCGGTTGCAGCTTCTGTGGAGGTGTAGGATCCGGAGATGGCAAAACTAATGGTTTTGCTGCCTTTGTTGGGCAAGTTAAAATCAAACTCAAAGGTTCCGGAAGCCGTCAGGGCCTCACCGTCCAAGGTGGAGCTAAATTTTCTTTCCGGTTTTATGTTGGGTGAAATACAAGCTGTCCAAGGATTTTTGGAGTCCTTAAATATCCATCCCCAAATGCTGTCCGTATAGGTAGGCTCATCCTGTCCATTGACCATTTGGGTTCGCTCGCCCAACCAGGTGGGGCGTAAATCAGAATTTCCGGTGAATACAAAAGTAATGTTTTTTGGAGTTTCTCCGGTGTTCGCAATTGTATACTGCACCACCAATCCCTCCACATCGTCTGGTACAAATTGTGTCCGTACTACTTTGATGTCCTTGTCATTGAACAGAAAATGATGCTGATTGGCAAAAGGATAGTTTACAAAAGAAGTGGCATTATCTAGGGCAACAGTGTCATTGGCAAGCCGTATTTCTGCTTCAAACCCGTCCATTAATTTAATGGGATGGTTCCAGATGCCGCCCATTTCCCCTTTAATATGCCAACCAAGGTCGGGAAAGCTTCCGTTCTGGTGTCCTACCATATAGACCCTGTTGCCGGCTGTAACATAAGGGGAATCCAAATATTCTGCTTTGCCGGGAATACTTTTGGTATGGGTCAGGGCAGATGCCAAATCAAAAACGGGCTTTTCTGTGCATTGTACACAAAACAAAATGGAGAGTATGAAAAAAAAGCGTTTCGTAAAAATCATATCTTTTCCTTAAATCAAACGTAATCTATTTGGGCTATAAAAATGCTGCCCTGTCATCTTATTGGTTGCCGTCACCACTTTCCGGTGGTGGCAGCAATTGTATCGAGAATCTTCTGGTTTCCTTAGGTTTTATCTTTACCAGTGCCATTTTAGTACAGAAGCGTTGGAAAAACTTTCTCATTCATGTTTTTGAACTACTATTTGATCGCCATATTCCCTAATTTAAACCTTGATGTGAGCAATTTTAAATCCATCATTTATACGTTATTCCCCTGTATTCACCTAGGTCAGTTCGAGTGATTGTTGTCACCACTTTCCGGTGGTGGCGGCAATTGTATCGAGAACCTTCAGGTTTCCTTAAGGTTTATCCTTACCGGTGTCGCCGCTTGCCTTCTATGCATGAATAACAACCATCCCCAATAATAGGTGTAAAATATAACCAAATAGACCTATTTAACGTTTTGCTTTAAACACATTGCCCACCGGCATAAATCACTCCTAAATTAAGGATAATCAAAAGAATTGTGATAATACTTTATTTTTGTGGCCGTGAGCGACGTACTACAAAAATACCTTCCGGCCCGTGCCGTGGAACCTTGTTTTGAATTGATCAAGGCCAATGGGGTCAACCTTAAAATTGTAAACCATAGGGTAACGCGCCATGGGGACTACCGTAGACTGCCCAATGGGATGCACCAAATTACCGTAAATGCCTCATTGAACAAGTATCGGTTTTTGATTACCCTGGTACATGAAATTGCGCATTTGGTAGCCTTTGAAAAATTTGGGCGTCGCATTAAACCGCACGGACTGGAATGGAAGCGAACCTTTCAACATTTAATGATCCCATTTATCCGGCCAGAAGTGTTTCCATCAAAATTATTGCCGCTTATTGCCAACCATTTTAAAAACCCAAAGGCAAGCAGCAGTACGGACGCCCACCTGGCCATTGCCCTTAAAGCTTTTGATACCGTACAACAGAACGACCATTCTTACGTTTTTGAATTACCCATGGGCAGTACCTTTAGGCTTTATAATGGCAAGCTCTTTAAAAAGGGGCAAAAACGCACCAAAAGGTATGAGTGTGTAGAACTGTCCACGGGACGTATTTATCTCTTTCAGCCCAATGCTGAGGTAGAATTAATAAAGGACTAAAAAAGAATCCATGAATAAGAACTATTATGCAGTTTTAATGGCCGGTGGCGTAGGCTCCAGATTCTGGCCCGTGAGTACAACCGATAATCCAAAGCAGTTCCATGATATGCTGGGTACTGGTGATACCCTTATCCAGAAAACCTTTTCCAGGCTCAACAGGTTTATACCAACGGAAAACATTTTGATTCTGACCAACGAACGTTACAATGACTTGGTCTTGGAACAGTTGCCCATGGTGAAACAGGACCAAGTAGTGCTGGAACCTGCCATGAGAAATACAGCCCCCTGTATCTTGTATGCTGCACTTAAAATTCAAAAAATGAACCCAAATGGGGTAATGATCGTTGCCCCAAGTGACCATTGGATAGAAGATGAGGTAGCCTTTGAAAAAGATGTGACCGCCTGTTTTCACAAATGTAGTACGGAGGAAGTGCTCTGTACCTTGGGAATAAAACCTAGTTATCCCAATACTGGTTTTGGGTACATAGAGTACGAAAAAAAGGATAAAAACCCCATTAAAAAAGTGGCCCAGTTCCGTGAAAAACCAGATGTGGAAACGGCAAAAGATTTTCTGGCCCAAGGCAATTTCCTGTGGAATGCAGGGATTTTTATGTGGAGCGTTACCACGATCGTTAATGCCTTTAAAGCTTACCAAAGCACACAATATGACCTGTTTGAAAATGGAATGGCTTGTTACAATACTGCTGAGGAACAGGGCTTTATAGCAGAAAACTACCCAAAGGCAGAAAACATCTCCATAGATTATGCCATTTTAGAGAATTCCGATGCTATCTTTACCTTACCTGCTACGTTTGATTGGAACGACCTGGGTACTTGGGGCGCGCTCTATGAAAAGCTGGACAAGGACAACAGTGGCAATGCCGTGGTGAACAGTGATACCATATTGGCGGATGCCAAAGGGAACATGATCCGGTCGGCAAAGGGCAAGAAGGTTATTGTGGATGGTCTGGAAGATTATATTATCGTGGACAAGGATGATGTGCTTTTGATCTATCCCAAAGCCAAGCAGCAAGATATCAAACAAGTACGTGGTCAGGTACAGGATAAATTTGGTGACCAATACGCGTAAGAAATGAACCAGAACCTCAATCAGGATAATATTACCCCAACCAGTAATGATGCGGGTGGGGAAGACATTAAAAAGGACGTAAAGGGGCTTTTGGGCAAGGCAAAAACCTTTTTGTTTGAACTTTTGGAAATTAGGAGCAATACCGATCCAGTTGCCACCAAAGAATCCATTATAGCCGATATTCCTTTTAAGGGGCATACCTCTTGGATATTGATCTGTTCCATCTTTATTGCCTCCGTTGGTCTAAATGCCAACTCTACCGCCGTGGTTATCGGTGCGATGTTGATTTCCCCGTTAATGGGTCCCATTTTAGGTATGGGCATGTCCTTGGCCATTAATGATATTGACATGTTGCGGCGATCGTTAAAGAACTTTGGGGTAATGGTGATCTTAAGTGTGCTTACGGCCTTTCTGTTCTTTTATCTTTTTCCACTGCGCGATGAATCTTCAGAGCTTTTGGCACGCACAAAGCCAGACATCCGGGATGTTTTGATTGCCTTTTTTGGGGGTCTTGCCTTAGTGGTGGCACGTGCTAAAAAAGGAACCATTGCCAGTGTTATCTTTGGGGTGGCCATTGCAACGGCATTAATGCCGCCCTTGTGTACCGTTGGTTTTGGACTTGCCATTGGTAAACCTTTGTATGCCCTTGGCGCCATGTATCTGTTTACCATTAACACCATTTTTATAGCGTTGGCCACTTTTTTGGTCATCAAGTACCTACGGTTTCCCATGGTGCGCTACGCCAATTCCCAAAGGCGTAGGTTTATTGCCAGGGTTGCCTCTTTAGTGGGGCTGGCGGTGATGATACCCGCCGGATTTACCTTTTACACGGTTTTTAAAGAATCCCTTTTCCGGAAACAGGCCCAGGAATTTTTGGCAAATACGGTTGAGATATATGAATTTAAGGGCAATGGGCGCTATGAAAATGACCTAACCGATATCCATTTTGATGAAAAGCTGGGGTCTTACTTAGAGGTGGCCATCTTGGGCACGGAGGAGGTTCCGGAAAATATAGTGAACATGTGGCGCAACAAGAAAAACACCTATAGCAGATTGGTGGATACGGAGCTTCGTGTGTTGCAGGGCGGTCGTGACGATTCTGAACAAAAATTCAATTATGTGAATGAATTGTACGAATCTAAAAAGGCGGAATTGTTGACCAAGGAAGAACGTATACGGGTTTTGGAGCAAGAAGTGGCCAGTCTGGGCAAATATGCGGAACGTAGCATTCCATTCGCCGAGATTTCAAAAGAGGCCAAGGTACTCTACGGTAACCTTAGCGGTATCGGTTTTTCCAACCGCGTCCAAACCGATTTTAAGAAACAGGATACGGTACCCATTTTTGAGGTGAAATTAAAGGACGGCATCAATCCCGATGCCAAGAAAGAAGAAATGAAACGGGTATCGGAATGGTTAAAGGTGCGCTTAAAAGATAGCACCATACAGGTCCGGGAAGTGGAGTAGTGCCGTAGCTAAGATTACTAATCCTTAAGAATTTTACATTATCCTGATAGATAATAATTCTTTGATGATATAGCCTAAGCGCTGTTGTTTTAGTTTCTTTCCTCAATATACATTTGCCGTACCTTCTTAAAGAGTTCAGAGGAGTAGACAAAATCAGTTACCGCCTTATTGTCGGTTTTAAAAATTTCCCTTTTGGTGCCCTCCCATTCTTTATGACCCTGTTTTAAAAAAACAATTTTCTCCCCAATTTCCATCACGGAATTCATGTCATGGGTATTGATTACCGTGGTAATGTTGAATTCTTCGGTAATTTCCTGGATAAGGTTGTCTATTAAAATAGCCGTTTTGGGGTCCAGGCCGGAGTTGGGTTCATCACAGAACAAGTATTTGGGATTCATGACAATGGCCCTTGCTATGGCCACTCGTTTTTGCATCCCTCCAGAAATCTCCGAGGGGAATTTTTTATGGGCATCCACTAGGTTTACCCGCTGCAGCACCTCATTTGCCCTATCCTGCATATCGCTTTTGGCTGTTTTTGTAAACATTTCCATTGGGAACATTACGTTTTCTTCCACCGTCATGGAATCAAACAAGGCACTTCCTTGAAATACCATTCCCATTTCCTGTCTTAGGTCCCGCTGTTCCCTGCTAGTGAGGTCGGCATAAATCTGTCCGCTATAACTGATGGTGCCCTCCTCCGGGGTAAATAGTCCCAAAAGGCATTTTAAGAATACTGTTTTTCCCGATCCGCTCTGCCCAATAATAAGGTTGGTCTTGCCTTGGTCAAAACAAGTGGACACCCCCTTAAGTACATGGGTATCTCCAAATGATTTATGTAATTCGTTAACCTCTATCATTGTCCGAGCAGCAGTTGGGTGAGTACGTAATTTAAAATAATGATGGCCACACTGGTCCACACAAATGCCGTTGTGCTGGCCTTGCCAACCTCCAGCGCGCCTCCTTTCATATAAAAACCGTGATAAGCCGGCACCGTTGCGATAACAAAGGAAAAAACGTAGGTTTTTATAAAGGCATAGGAAATGTGAAAAGGAATAAAATCCAGTTGTAGTCCTTCAATAAAGTCGCCACTGGGTGCGTAATTGCCAAAGACCGCTGCCACCCATCCGCCCAGCACACCAACGTACATGGCAATGGCTACGGCAAAAGGATAAAATAGCATGGCTATGATTTTTGGGAACACTAGGTAATTTAAGCTATTCACCCCCATGACCTCTAGGGCGTCTATCTGCTCGGTAACCCGCATGGTGCCTATACTTGAGGTAATATAAGAGCCTACCTTCCCCACCATGATGACGGAAGTAAACGTTGGCGCAAATTCCAGGATAACAGATTGCCTGGCGGCAAAACCAATAAGGCTTTTGGGAATCAACGGACTTGTAAGGTTCAAAGCAGTTTGTATGGTGACCACCCCGCCTATAAAGAAGGCAATAAAGATAATAATGCCAAGGGACCCATAGACCAGCTCGTCTATTTCCTTTAGAATTAAGGTCTTCATGATTCTCCACTTGGTAGGTTTTTTAAAAACCTCCCGTACCATTAAAAAATATTGGCCAATAGCGGCAAGATGCTTCATAAATCTTTGGGTGCTTCAGCTGTAAAAATACTAATATTGGTTTGTATTTAACCTTAAATTCATTTTTTACCTCTTTGAAATCAATAGCTTTGTAGGTATTAAATGAAATATTATGACCTTGAGAACCTTCATCTTTTTTGCCACCGCGTTTCTTTTGGTGTCTCCCCATGCTTCTGGTCAACGAAAGAAGAAAAAAAACACGGAAACCGTTAAGGCGGTAGTTGAAAGTGCCCCAAAGTTGGTTGTGGGGATTGTTGTAGATCAAATGCGCTATGATTACCTGACCCGTTTTTGGAACCATTATGGAGACGACGGATTTAAACGGCTGGTCAATGATGGTTTTAATTGTAAAAACCACCATTTTAATTATGCCCCCACAAGCACTGGGCCCGGGCACGCCTCCGTGTATACCGGTACCACCCCTGCAGTTCATGGAATTATTGGCAATAACTGGTATGACAAGGTGCAGGATAAGGAAGTATATTGCTCCTCGGACGATGCTTATGAGAGCATAGGCACCTCTAGCAATGCCGGGCAAATGTCACCCCATCGGATGCAGGTCACTACCCTTACGGACCAGTTGCGGTTACATACGCAAATGCGCGGGAAGACCATTGCCATTGCCTTAAAGGATAGGGGCGCTGTTTTGCCCGGTGGCCACACGGCCAACGCTGCTTATTGGTTTGAGGGGGGTAAATCCGGTAATTGGATCACCAGTTCCTTTTATATGGATGTGCTGCCTGCTTGGGTGAATGCGCACAACACCTCAGACGCGGTGGAAGGGTATAAAAAGCCTTGGGAAACATTGAAACCTATTTTTACGTACCTAGAAAGTGGTAGTGACGCAAACTCGTATGAAGGAACCTTTAAAGGGGAGGATAAAGTGACCTTTCCTTACGATCTGCCCAAATTATGGGATGCCAATGGCCAATACAGTACCTTACGGGCTACCCCATATGGAAACAGTATTACCGCAGATTTTGCTATCGCTGCACTAACAAATGAAAATTTAGGGATGGATTCCGATACCGATTTTTTAGCGGTTAGTTTTTCCAGTACGGATTATGTGGGACACAAATATGGCGTAAACTCCAAGGAGATACAGGATACCTATTTGCGCTTGGACCAAGATTTAGCGCGATTATTAGGCGCGTTGGATGCCCAAGTGGGCAGCCAAAATTATACGGTGTTCCTAACCGCAGATCATGCAGCGATCAACGTTCCGGCCTATTTGGCCGATAACCATATCCCTGCAGGATATTTGGACCTTAACGCGATGAAAACGCGCCTCACCGAGTTTATAAGCTACACCTATGGCACAACAGATATTGTAAAGAACATTAGCAACAACCAGGTCTTTTTGGATCATAAGGTGGTAGGGAACCTTGATATGGACTTGGATGATATACAAGAAGAAATAGCCTATGAACTCTTGTCCTATGAGGGGATGGACAGAGTATTTACCGGAACCCAGATGTGGCAAAATAATTATACCCAAGGCATTCCCTACATTTTACAAAACGGTTGGAACCAAAAGCGTTCCGGTGATGTGCTTTTTGTGCAAAAGCCAGGTTTTATCTCCTATTCTAGAACAGGGTCCACCCATGGATCTCCTATGATTTATGATACCCATGTCCCGCTTATATTCTATGGCAACGGGATTGAAAAAGGAGAAACGGCTGCTAGAACAGAGATTCCAGACATTGCCCCTACTATTGCCAGCATGCTCGGTATTGCCTTTCCTAATGGAACTACGGGCAAACCTATTTTGGCGGTGTTGGATCAGAACTATTAGCTTTTTGTTTTGATTGTACCATAAATACAATTTTTAAAATGGCCAGCACCAAAAGTGCCAACCCGCATAACGGCATCAACAACATATAGAACCATAAAAAAGCGCCACCACCTGTATTTTCATTGAATAAAGAAGCCCCTTCTGGCGTGCTCAGATACGCTAGTATCATAGGTACTAGATAGATTGCTGAGTTAAGTAATAACAGTCCGTTCAGTATTATTTTACGCCTAGGATTGGTGTCTTTTAAAAAAAGCAACACCAATCCCAAAAGAGGTATCAGAAGAAAAAATACAACCATTTAAAGTACTTTTAGTTTTTTAAAAATCCCATTCCATCGGAGTTGCCTAACGTATTTACCCTCCTTTTTAGTGACAAAACGTTCTGTTTTAAGGAAAAAAGCCCTAAGAAAACCGTACAACCCTAATATATAAAGGGCAGGGTTTTTGGCCTGAACCGCCATTTTTAATAATGCAATTTTAGCCAGAGGCAGTCCATAACGCATCTTATATAGGGCCGCCCCTTTTGCTTTATGGTTTAAGTGCGAGTAGCCATGACCAGTAGGTCTAAGGTGCTTTACTTTAAGGGAGGCATCTGTTTTTGTGGTAAAACCATGATACTTTGCCAATAAGATGTCCACGGTATCCCATCCCGTACCCGCCCGTAACCCATTGATTTTTTGAAAACAGGCTTTATGGTAGAGCTTAATGGGGCCACGGACATGGGATTTGTCCGCTATGTTTTCATACATCCATCCACCTTCTTTTTTGATGTACAAAAGACCACCGCAAACGCCAAGTTTCCAGTCGCTTTGAAAATAGTTGCGCATTTGTTCAAAATAATTGGGTGGAAGTATGATATCGGCATCAAACTTTCCAATAAGGTCATAGTTTTGGGCATGTTGGAGGCCAAAATTAAAAGCTTCCACTACCTTCTGTCCAGGCAAATGTTGGTTAGCGCTTTGGTGGTGCCGTAGCTTGATCCAAGGGTATTCCCCGGCGAATTTTTGCGCAATGGAGGCGGTTTCATCAGAAGAATTATCATCCACCACAATCAACTCATTAGGGGGTTGGCTTTGGGATACAAATGAGGAAAGGCATTGCGCTAAGAAACGGGCCTCGTTGTGTGCAGGAATGATAACGCAAATATGCATCCGCTAAAAGTCTAAAAAACAAATTACAAATCCCAATCTCCAGGTAGGGGTTTTTTAGGCGATTTGGTTTTTACGAACCGCGTAGACTAAATAATACCTTTTGGTAAAGTAGCGTAGTAATGGTCTAAGGCCGATTTTTTTAGTAGGATTGGTCCATTTTACGGAATCTACAATGTGCCATCCAGCTTTTTCCAAGAGCCAATCAAATTGCCAATCCTCAAATTCATGGTAATGCCGATCCCACTTGTCTGTTTTACTCCGGTAGGCGGTGGCAAACCACAAGCGCATAGGTATGCTCGCCACCAAGGTATCACCCTTAATTTCCCTGAGGACGTTGAACGGGGCAACCAAATGTTCAAAGATTTCAAAGGCAGTAACCACATCTGCCTCTGAATTCTGAACACAAGCATACGCTACATCCAAATCTTCCCCCTTGGTGTTGTCCACTTGATAGCCTTCTGCCCTCATAATTTTTGAAAAGGGGTTATCCACACCTAAATCCAATATCTTTTTGTCCTTGGAAATATGTTTGCGCAAAAATGCTAAGGTTATACGGTATCGTTTATGGGGATATTTTCCTTCGTACATCTGTCAAAAGTCTAAATTTTAAACGATATAATCCAATTAAAGCCAGATAATCGGATACGATGTTTTTCATCAAGTTTTACGAAATGCCAATTAATATCGGTAGACCATTGCATTAATGTTCATACCGGCGCCTACACTGGCAAAAATCACAATATCACCTTTTTGTAGATTATGGTTTTTTACCTTTCCTTTCCTAACACGGTCAAATAAAATAGGAACCGTTGCTACCGAATTGTTTCCCATTTCCTTGATGATCATAGGCATTACACGCTCTGGTGCCTGTTTGCCATACCGTTTAAAGAACCGTTTAATAATGGCCTCGTCCATTTTTTCGTTGGCTTGGTGAATGAACACTTTTTTTACCTCATCTATGGATATTCCGCTTTTGTCCAAACAGCTGGCCATGGCTTTTGGCACATGGGTACAAGCAAATTCATAGATTTTTCTACCGTTCATTTTAATGTAACGGGTATTGGCATCACCTTTTTTATCATAGGTTTTATCAAAATAAAGGTAGTAGGCCTCGTCTATGGCATGGGTTTCGCTGGCATGGTTCAGGATTTCTCCGTGGCTATCTGTGCCCTCTAGAATGCATGCGCCAGCTCCATCAGCATAAATCATACTGTCCCTATCATGAGGGTCAATAACACGGGATAGGGTCTCACCACCAATGACCAAACATTTTTTTGCCATCCCACAACTGATGAATGCTTTGGCTTGTATCAAGGATTCTATCCATCCCGGGCATCCAAAGAGCATGTCATAGGCCACGCAGTTGGGGTTTTTAATCTTTAGCTGTTGCTTTACCCTAGAAGCAAGGGAAGGCAGGGTGTCACCTTGTATTTTCCCCTGTTCCACATCGCCAAAATTATGGGCAAAAATGATGTAATCCAGTTCCTCCCTATCCATGTTTGCGTCTGCTATGGCCTGTTCTGCCGCCAAGGCTCCTAAATCTGAAGTATTGAGATTTGGTTTGGCATAACGGCGTTCTGCAATACCTGTTATGGCCTGGAATTTTTCAATAATTACCTGGTTGGAATGTTTAAATTCACTGCCGTCCGTCTCTAAGAATCGATGGTTTAAGAAGTCTTCATTTTTAGTAATGATCTCAGGTAGATAACTCCCTGTGCCAGTGATGCCTATTTTCATATAGATTAATAATGGTATGTGTTTTTAAATTTGCTCGGTATGTAGCAAGATACTTTAAAATACACCAGGCTTACTATGCATGCATAGGATAATTACTGATGTTCAGTGAGGGCAATTCAACTATTCCCAAAAAGAGAAAACCCATCCTTTTTGGGATAGGATGGGTTCACCTCCAATAAAATAAGGGTCTTTAGGCCTCCGCGTAAGCAGCTATGGGCGTGCAGGTACAAATTAAATTACGATCGCCAAACGCTTCATCCGTTCTTCGTACCGTGGGCCAAAACTTGTTGTCCCCCACAAAATCCAAGGGGAAGGCAGCTTTTTTCCGTGTATAGGGAAACACCCAATGGTCAGAAGTGACCATGTCTAAAGTATGCGGTGCATTTTTAAGGACGTTATTGGGTTCTTCCAGTGAGGCCTCATCTATTTCCTCACGGATGGCGAGCATGGCCTCGCAAAATCTGTCCAATTCTGCCAAACTTTCGCTTTCTGTTGGCTCTATCATCATGGTTCCGGCTACGGGAAAGGATACGGTAGGGGCATGAAACCCATAGTCCATTAATCTTTTAGCGATATCCGTCACCTCAATGCCATGCTCTTTGAAAGGTCTACAATCAATGATCATTTCATGTGCGGCCCTGCCTTTTTCGCCGGTATACAACACATCGTATTTGCCGTTTAAGCGTTCCTTGATATAATTGGCGTTTAAAATGGAAATCTTGGTGGCATCGGTAACACCTTTACCACCTAGCATTTTAATGTAACCGTAAGAGATTAAGCAGGCCAATGCGCTGCCCCATGGTGCTCCTGAGATTGCGGTGATGGCATGTTTTCCACCTGTTTTGATTACAGGATTAGTGGGCAAGAATGGTTTTAATTGTTCTGCAACACAAATGGGCCCCACACCCGGGCCTCCACCACCATGGGGTATGGCAAAAGTTTTATGTAGGTTTAAGTGGCAAACATCAGCCCCAATGGTTGCAGGGTTGGTAAGTCCTACTTGTGCATTCATGTTGGCACCGTCCATATATACTTGTCCACCGTGGTCATGTATCAATTTGGTGATATACCGTATGGAGGATTCAAACACCCCATGTGTGGAAGGATAGGTGACCATAAGTGCTGCCAGATTTGTAGAGTGCTGTATTACTTTTTCTTCCAAATCTATAACGTCAATATTACCATGGTCGTCCGTTTTTGTGACCACCACTTGCATACCGGCCATGACCGCTGATGCCGGATTGGTACCATGTGCCGATGCCGGAATGATACAAATGTTACGGTGTGCTTCACCACGGTCTTCATGGTATGCCCTAATGGTCATAAGTCCTGCGTATTCTCCTTGGGCGCCAGAGTTAGGTTGTAGCGAGGTTCCCGCAAAACCCGTGATAATGTTTAGCTGTTCTTCCAATTCCTTTAATACCAATTGATAACCTTTGGCTTGGTCTAGGGGTACAAAGGGGTGGATATTGCCCCAGCTTGTCCAGCTCAGCGGAAGCATTTCAGAGGCGGCATTTAATTTCATGGTACAACTACCCAGGGAAATCATGGAGTGGTTCAAGGCCAGGTCCTTTCGCTCTAGTTTTTTGATGTACCGCATAAGTTCAGTCTCCGAATGATAGGTGTTAAAGACCGGCTGTTCCATAAAGGTAGATTGTCGCTTAAGGTTGCTGGGAATCACGTCCGTTAGCCTATCTGGGTGGCTAACATCATCTGACAGTCCTTGCGATTCCGCAAAGGCGGCCAAAATAGGTTTTATATCTTTTTCCCCGAAAGCTTCGTTAATAGAGATGGTCACCGTTTGCTCATCCACATAGTTAAAATTGATCTGTCTGAGCTCTGCACTGGTTTTTAGCTGTTGCGCGCTTTTTACCTTTACCTTTATGGTATCAAAAAAACTGGTATTAGTTTGTTCAAAGCCCATGGATTCCAGGAGTTGGGAAACCATCTTTGTGTGGTTATGTACTTTTTCCGCGATGAATTTAAGTCCGTTTGGGCCATGATATACCGCATACATTCCTGCCATAACGGCCAAAAGGACTTGAGCAGTACAAATGTTTGAAGTAGCCTTATCACGCTTTATATGTTGTTCCCTAGTTTGCAATGCCATGCGCAATGCAGGGTTGCCATCCGTATCTTTGGTAAGCCCAATGATCCTGCCAGGTATATTTCTTTTGTAGTCTTGTTTGGTGGCAAAAAATGCCGCATGTGGACCGCCATAACCCAATGGGATACCAAATCTTTGGGTGGTGCCAACCACAACATCAACGCCCCATTCTCCTGGTGGCGTTAGTGACACAAGACTCAATATATCCGCCGCGACGGCTACTTTAATTTCTTTTTGCTTGGCCTTTTCCACAAATTCTGCATAGTCATGGACCTGCCCATGTTTACCGGGATATTGGAGAATGGCACCATAAAAATCCGTGGAAAAATCAAATTCTTGGTGATTGCCAACAACCAGTTCAATGCCAAGTGGTGTGGACCTTGTTTGGAGCAGGCTCAAGGTTTGTGGTAAGATTTCCTCCGAAACAAAGAATTTTAGCACCCCGTTTTTCTTCTGTTGCCTACTTCTAACATCATACAGCATGGTCATCGCCTCCGCAGCGGCAGTGCTTTCATCCAAAAGTGATGCATTTGCCAATTCCATGGCGGTAAGATCACATACCATGGTCTGGTAGTTTAACAGGGCTTCCAGCCTACCTTGGGCAATTTCTGCTTGGTAGGGCGTATAAGCCGTATACCATCCAGGATTTTCAAGAATATTTCTTTTGATGACGGATGGTAACAGGCTTTCATGGTAGCCAAGGCCTATGTAGGACTTGAATACTTTGTTCTCATTTGCCAAGGTTTGCAGGTGGTTGAGAAATTCATGCTCGCCCATGGCATCTGCAAGGTCTAAATCTTCCTTCAACCGGATGTCTTCTGGTATGGTCTGATCTATCAATTCATCTAGATTCTTAACCCCTACGACATCGCACATAGTGCTTAAATCTTCTTCACGGATGCCAATATGGCGTAATGCAAATTTTTCTGTATTCATCGTCTTCAAATAAAGTGCCTAAAATTAGGTATTAATTTGCTTTAAACACCTTGGTCCTTGGGGCCTGTTGCCTAAAGTTCTTAACCGGTAATCAACTATATGGTGGTTATCCTTAGTTTTGTTTAATGCGGTGGCCTAGACGTTTTTTTAATTTTTACCTTGATGCCAGTATTCACGTAGCTTTATCCGTATGTTGTTGCTATTTGCTTACGGTTAATTTTATGAAAGTTTCAACAAATTGGCAGCTTGTGGCCTTTTTGTTTTTTGGGACCATCATATGTTATAATTTTATTAAATATGGTGTAGAGGCAAAAAAGTACTTATTGGTCTCCAATCCATACCATAAGGTTATTCAGGTTTTTAGTTTTTTATCTGGTCTTTGCGCTGCGTACTTTTTTCTTTTTTTGAATCGTAGACTTCAAATTTCCATCGTTTTCTTGGCTTTCTTATCTATTCTGTACGCTGTTCCTTTTTTGGAAAAAAATAAAAACCTAAGGAGTTATGGTGGGTTAAAGGTTTTTTTGGTGGCCTTGGTTTGGGCAGGTTGCACGGTATACCTGCCCGCTATGGACGATATGGTGAGCGATTTTGACAGTACTGTCCCAATTTTACTACTGCAACGTTTTTTGCTGGTGCTGGTATTGATACTGCCGTTTGAAATACGCGATTTAAAGTTTGATGACAAGGAATTACGAACGCTTCCGCAACGCCTTGGCGTGGCCAATACCAAAAAATTAGGTTACGGGTTGTTGGTTGTTTTTCTGCTGTTTACTTTTTTGAATGATCAAGCCACCGCATTAGAGTGGTGTTATCGGGTGATGGTTGCCATTACTTTGGCCATTTTCCTATATTTCACACATGAAGAACGCCCAAGATACTACAGTCAGTTTTGGGTAGAATCTGTTCCAATTCTGTCGTTGTTGGGCGTGAGCTTTTATTGAAGTTCTTTTTTCAATGCGGCTTTCATGGCTTCCTTATCTTCTTTTTGAAGTTGTTGTAGGTTGGCCTGATCACAAAGATGGGTAAGTTTTGTGTTCTTCTTGGTGAAAACGGCGCATGTTTTACACAGTAAAATATGAAGCTTAAACCTTACAATTTGCCAAGTGGTGGCCTCATTGTATTGAGACTTGTTGCAGATATCCGCTGCTTTTTCACAGGAAATCATCATAATTAAAACCAGTTTTGATTTAAACACCCCATTAATGCGGTTCGGGATCGGTGTATCATTACCCAGAGGTTAGACGCATTTATTCCCAATTCATTACAAATATCCTCCGTGTTCATTCCTTGGATGGTTTTCATGGTGAACACCAATTTTTGTTTGGAAGGTAATTTAGATATACAGTCCTGCAGTGCCAAGCCCAGTTCTTCATTTTCAATGGACTGCTCGCCGGACTGGGAAAAGGGATCTGCTACTTTCTCCTCTAGCCAGTCGCCCTCAGCATCTTCCATGTTGGCATATCCCATCCTTATCTCTGCCTTACCTTTCTTAGAGTTGATTTTTCTGTAGTGATCAATCACCTTTCTTTTTAAGATAGCAATGAGCCAGGTGCGCTCTGCCGCTTCTCCTTTATAGTTTTTGGCAGATTTTAAGCCTGCAAAAAAAGTTTCCTGCACTAAGTCTTTGGCAATCTCTGCATCGCTTACCCTAGTTATGGCATAATTAAACAGGTAATCTGCATATTTGTCAATCCAAGTATTGGGATGTAATTCGTTAGTTGGCATACCGTTGTTTGCTGATATCAAAAGTAAAGTTTTTAAAATGTTATACGAAATAGGAAAAGCAAACTAGCGGTAAATTATCACAGGAAGGTCACGGATGGCATTGCGGACTGTTCCTATTGGCGTTTATATGGCATACACCATAGAATAGTTGAGTGTAGGGTACGGAACTGCCTGCTAGTTCCAAACCGTATTTTTAGTGTTTGTTGGAAATAACATCGGTGTTTTTAAAACCAGAACATTGGATTTGAGAATTTAGACTAGTACTGATTTTAAGGCATGGTCAAGGTCACCGTATTTAAAATCAAAACCCGCGGTCAGCAGTTTTTTTGGCACCACGTTCCTACTTTTTAATACCAACTCCGGTTCGGTGCGTATGATTCTTGCACCAATTGCTAGAAGCCACTTGGGAGATGGTAACCCCAAGCTTATCCCCATGGTATTACGAACAGTTTCCATGAGTTTGGTGTTGGTCGTAGGTTTTGGTGCTACGATATTTATAGGCCCATGTAAATCGCTATTAGTTATGATGAATTCAATAGATCGGACAAAATCATCCACATGAATCCAACTGAACTTTTGTTTTCCATTGCCCTGTTTTCTGCCCAGGCCCATTTTTGCTAAGGTCCTAATGGGTGTTAGGGCGCCACCGTTCTTGCCCATTACAATGCTGGTCCGTAGGGCCACCTTTCTGGTTTTTGGGGTGTTCCCCGAAAAAAAGGCGGCTTCCCAGGCCTGGGCAACGGACACGGAAAAACCTGTGCCAATTTCGCCCTGTTCCTCGTCCATTTCCATGTCCAGGGAGTGTCTGTAAATGGTGGCGGTGGAGGAGTTGAGCCAGATGTGGGGCGGGTCTGTGGCCATGGCCACGGCTTGGTTGAGCACACGGGTGCTGTCCACACGAGAATCCATAATGAGGTGCTTGTTTTTAGCGGTATATCTACAATCTACCGATCGGCCAGCCATGTTTATGAGGACATCGCAGCCGTCCAATTCGCACTGCCAGTGGCCCAGGGTTTTTGCATCCCATGACACATAGCGCACGGTGTTTGTATTTTCAATCGTGTTTCGGGTAAGGACAACGATGTCCTCAAATTTGGTTTTAAAGTGGTCAACAATGGCATTTCCCAGAAAGCCACTGCCTCCAGCGACGACTAATTTTTTCATGATGTTCATTTTTAAAGGTTTAGGAATTGATACAGGTTGCGCACAAAGAGCCAGGTGTACACCAGGGCGAACAGGGTAAACAGACCGTTCATGAAATAGCTGCCCACTTTAAAAATGCGTTCCTGTGGAATCTGGTACATGGGGTAATAGGCAATTTGCGTGGCTACCTTACCTACCCAATAGGCTCCGATGAGACCGGTTAGGGCCAAGGCAAGACTGCTGCCGTTCTGCAGGTCCAAGGGAAGCAGGATGGCAATGAGTCCAAAGGAAAAGTTGAGGCCTTGGATGTACCGGCCATAGGTTTTGGCAATTTCCTGATTGAGGGGTTTCAATTGCTTTACGTCCGTGTACCAGTCAAAGACACGGTGCCTAATGTAGGGATAGATAAGGGCGGTGAATATCTGACCCATGCCGCCTAAGATAATGAGCCATGTAGGAATCTCGTTTTTCATAACTATATATTTTAAACTTTCAGAAAATATTGAAATTATCTAATAAATTTTTTACTGTATTATTTTCAGTATAGACTTGGTTAGCCAATTTTGTTTTTGGCTCACTGCTTTTTCTAATATACTGTTTGCCGTATGAGCCAAATCGTGTAAAGCCTTGGTCTGTTTAATGAGTTCTTTAGTTGCGGTACTGCCATCGTCTTTAATGCTGCTTATATCTTCCAAAGCTTTGATGACGGGTTTAATTTCCCTTCTACTGCGTTCCTTGGCAATGATACGGGCCAGTTCCTGCACATCTTTCTCGGTAGAAAAATATTCCTTTCGTTCCCCGGGCCTGAGTTCCTTGGTCACAATGCCCCAGTCGATGAGTTGCCTTACGTTCATGCTGGTATTGCCCCTGGAAATCTGGAGCTCTTCCATGATGTCTTCCGTGGTCAGGGCTTCGGTGGATATGAAGAGCAGCGCCTGTATCTGTGCCATGGCCTTGTTAATGCCCCAAAGGGTGCCCAGGCTTCCCCAGGTACTGATGAACTTATTTTTGGCCTCTTGATAATCCATAGGGCTAAGATAAAAAATATTTTTAAAGTTTCAATAAATTTTGAAAGTTTAACATTTTGCAAGATATGTTGTCAAGTTTATATTGGTTTTAACCCTTAAATCCGGTCAATAAGCTCCAAATGGGCATAAATTGTTTCAAAAAAGTACGTAAAGGCCCTTTTTTTCGTTTTATCCCAGATCATGCACTGGACTTTCATGATGAGGGTGTAAAGCCCAATAAAATCAAAATTTTTGCGATTGAGGCGTAGCCATCGCTGCGGTGAGTGAGCAAAAGTCAGTGCAACTATTGATTTTGCAGGGATTTGCAGCCGTAATACCTGCCCGTTCCTTTCAGGCGGGGAATTTCTATTGCTTAATCTGGGTTTATCCAAAACCCCTGAAAAAGGGGTAGTGGTAACTTTTGCCTGTTTCTACCTTGCATCAGCCATTAAAACGAACTATGACCAACCCGTTCAAGAATATCACGAACAACGCCAAGACTTCCAAAGGTCAGATGTATGCTAACAGGACACGGTCGGCAGCATCGGTTGTTTCAAAGCGTTGTGAGAGCTGCGGTGCGCCACGACCAAAGAATTCCAATTTGGTGAAATGTGATTATTGCAAGACTCCTTTTATGGAAAATGTGCAACACTTTAAAGCGGATGTGTGACGATGGGTGATCAACAAGAACTGATAAACCGTTGGGACGCTTTCCTCAAAAAGATAGAAGCGCGTTTTAGCGAATCACTGCAACATGCCGAGGCCGCTTGCCTAGAGCAACTGGTTGAAACCGACCATGACTATGAAACCGTGTACAGGTCATGGCAGGGAATGAAAGCTCAAATCCATGAACTGATCCAGAAAATAGATGCCGTTTGGCACGGTAAAGTCCGACCGGAAATGCAGGCCGTAGGTGATTTCTATAACGAGGAAGGATACAAAGCGAGCGACACCAACGACCGCTTGATCGACGAACTTTTTAGGTTCGAAAGAATATTGGAAGGCAAGCTATCACAACAATTTTATGACCATGCCATCCAAATCGCTAATAAAAAAGCATCCTGTTCGCAATGCGATGCAGATTTGGAAATCAAGAAAGATATTTTCAGGGCGCAGTACATTACTTGCGGCTATTGCAATGCTGTCAATACGGTGGAACCAGAAACCAAGTTCATTAAAATTGGTTGGGGCATCATAGACAACATTGCCGCACTAAAAGCCCAACCCGAATATGATGCCATGGAAAAGGCGTCGGATACCCTAAGTAAGCAACGAAAAACGGAACGTGATGATAGTCATTGGTCGGCCTACGAAAATGCGTACTACGCGTATTGGGAAAAATACTTTAACGAGCGCATTAAACTAAATTCCGATGCAAAAGAACGTTATGAGGCAGATATGCAACGCAAACGAACGGAGTTTGAAGCTTATAAAAGGATACAAACATCTTAGTTGGACAAGAAACAAGAGTCAAGACATAAGAAACAAGAAATAAACAGGAAAACCGATAAGTAAATAGAAGATGAGACCAGAAGTAAGGTTTTCGATCTCACATCTCACATTTAATATCTAAAATCTAAAATAAACCTATGGAAGCAATAAACGGAGTAACCTTTGAAGATTGGGGCGCGGCCTGCGGCAACCTGGCAGCAGGGATGAGCGAAGAGGAAGTATGTAAAGTATTGGGCATTGAGTTCCCGGTATGGCAAAAGACAAACGAGGAATGGTCCAATAAATTAGGAGATTTAATGGCCGAGGATAGGTCGGTAGCAGCCACCTACGGCAACTTTTTTACCAACCCTAAAGTGGGCAAGTTTGCCGGAGTAAGTGCAGATGTTCCTTCATTGGAGGACCTTTTGGCAAAGTTTCCCGACTATGATTCGTATCTAAAAGTTTCCGTCCACCAGACCCAAGCATCCCAACATGGGGTAGACCCCACTTCAGTCATTGAAAGTTATGGTCTAAACCTGCAAACATGGGGGCAATTGAATATGCATTACATGGACTGGTACCACAGCTATGTTCAAAACGGAACCGAAGGTGCAGGCGAACGCCATAAGGAACTGGAGGCACTTAGGACAAAATGGGAAACACTGTTCCAGGAACAATATAAAAATGATGCGGTAGATTTAGGGGGAGATATTGATTTTTAAGCCATTATTGAACAAGAAATACGAAATGAATATTACGACCCAACTAAATTATGAGAACTACGCCGCTTTAATGGTACAACTCTTCTATAAAAGGGGTTTGGTAATAGCCACCGTAGTGCTCGGTGCAATCTTCTTTTTAATAGGGATTTTGGCCTTGGTTTTTCTCTATGATAAAGTGCCTTTTCTCTATATGTTAATTTTTATTGGCGTCGGACTTTGGCTAGTGGTCTTGCCTTATGTTACTGTTAAAATAAAGTCCAAAAGGGATTTTTATTCCAACCAAATGTTACAACAGAAAATGGAATACGAATTTCTAGAGGATAAGATTATTCTAAGGGGCGATACCTTTTCAACTGAGATGCAATGGGCCAAGTTACATAAGGTCGTTGAAACCAAAGATTGGCTTTTACTGTATCAAAGTAACTCTTTGGCCAACTTAATTCCCAAGGAATCCATTGGGGAACAGCTAGTTGAGCTAAAAGCCCTGATAGCGTCCCAGCAAGGGTTACATCAGGAATTAGTGTAAAAACAAGATAGTTTGGAAATCGTTCTAAAAATATAAAGTCTATGGATATCAAAAAACAAATGCGGTCGGTCATCCAATGGGAAAATCCACGGGAATACCAATTGTTCTTCAAGTTTACAGAAAGTGGCGACGAATTAAAGAACGCCTCCAAACTGATTTTACAGCCTGGTCAAGGCTGTATTTTCACCTATGAAGGCAAGGTTGAAGGTGTTTTTGAAGAAGAAGGGCTGTACGATTTAGAAACGGCCAACAAGCCTTTTTTGACCACCATGCGCAAATTTATGAACGCTTTTGAGAGCGAGCATAAAACGGGCATTTGGTTTTATAGAAAAGCCGATATGGTAAACGTGCGCTGGGGCACGCGAATCCCCATTACCTACAACGACCCGGTGTATGGTTTTCCGGTAAAGTTGCGGGCCTATGGCAATTATTCCATCCGCATCACCAAAGCGGAGAATTTTTTTGAAAACATTCTCGCCGGTCAACAAGACTATTTTGTGGACCAATTACAAGAAATTTTCTTGTCCCGCATCACACAACCCATATCCAACTATTTGGCCAATGCAAAATTTTCCTATGCCGAAATAGATTCCAATATAGAACTGATTGCAGCGGAGGCCAAAAACAAATCGGGCTCCGTTTTTGAAAATTTAGGGTTCCAGTTGCTCGATTTCAGGATTGAAGGAAATTCCTTTGATAAGGAGACCAATGACCGTATCAATGAAATCAGCGATGTTCAGGCAGAGGTGCATTCCGCCAATATTGCTGGGGTAGATTTTGCCGAACTCCAAAAATTAAAGGCTATGCGCGATATGGCCAAGAATGAAGGTGTTGCTGGTGCCGGTATGGGCGTGTTCGCAGGAATGAACATGGGCAATGCCATGGGGCAGCCACAGCAACAGGAAAAAGCGCCGGAACCAAAAACGGATGTCCGCTCAAAACTTAAAGAGTTAAAAGAACTTTTTGAGGACGATTTAATATCCGAAGAAGAGTTTAAGACAAAAAAACAACAACTTTTAGACCAAATGTAAAGACTATGAAATCCTTGACCTTAATATTTTTAGCGATAATAGCAAAAACAGCAGTTGCTCAAACCAGTTTTAAACCTGTTGAAAAAGAAACCTTGGACCAATGGATAACTGAGGCCCGCGAAAAAAATGAGATCGCTACGCAACACCTTCCAAAATTCAGGAAGGAACATGCAGACGTGCTCAAGGAACCGGAAGATGCCAACAGAATATTTGATTATGGTCGTGTGCTGACCATGTTGCTACAACCCGCCCTTTCAACGGCAACGGAAAACCCCATGTCCAAAAGCGCAAATAAAATTGCAGAAGAGGCGGAACAAGCCTATCTCGGCGCTATTGATTTGTACAAAAACCATGGTAGGGCAAACATTATGTTGGGGCTGCTTTACAATCAGCAGGGCAAATACACGTACTCTGAAAAATACCTTGAGGTTGGCCTACAACTGGAAGAAGGCGGTGAGGATTGGATGGTCGCTGCCAATCAATATCTGTTGGCCGGTGCATATACCTATAATACGGATGAAGAAAAGTATCAAGCAGTCTATAAAAAGTTTAAGGAATACGCACATGCCAATATAAAAGACGGTGCCTATTATAAAAAAATGGCGGTCTTGTATGTTTCTTATTATGAGCGGTAATGAAGTTGGGTAATTGAGGTGCCGCATTACGTTAATCCCATTGCAATACTTATCTAAATACCTTAAAAACCCCTGAAATAAGGGATGTCAGTCATAGTTTATTTCCACATTTTTGTAACGAAAACATGGCAAACCTGTTTTTTTTGAATCCCAATAGCCAAATATGGAAGAAGTCAAAACACAAAGCGAGATATGGCCGTTACTGTCCAAAATACCAAAGAAGCAATTAACACAATTGGTAGAAGGTTACGGCGCTTATGCTGCTAATTTTAAATATATCTATTTTTCCATGCTCGGCTTCCCGGCCATAGTTTTAGGGTATAATCTCTTTTTTGGAGGTAAAAGTTACCCGTACTCAGAGGCAAGGAATATTGAAAACACTTTTGCCATCATCCTTTGTATTTATTTGGTTTGTTTTTTGGTTTTGGCTGGGTTGATAGTAGCTAAAATGCTCAAGGTAAAAAAGGCGCTCCGCCACACCGCAATGCAGCATCGGTTAAACAAAAAAGCAGTGGTAAAGGAATTTCACAACTTTGTGAAGGCTAGCATCGGGGGTCCCGGTTTAAAATAGATAACATGAAAAAAACATACATAGCACTATTGGGAAGTATTTTGATATTAGCGTCTTGTAAGATGCAGCACAAATCGGAACTGGAGCACCAGTTAATCACCTTAGAGGACGGTTTGTCCGCCGGACAAGTCTATGTCCATTCAGATATCAAGGCATTGGCCGTAAATACCTTTCAGTATGGCCAGTGGTTTGATGTGAGATTTGCCAATGTATCCGGGTTCACCTTGGAACAGGGCGATATGTTTCCGGACTTGGATATTACCGTGTTCAACACTTCCGGAGAAATTATTTTAAAGCAGGAAAGCCTCTTGGGCGGTTTGTCACAACCGGAAGATGCTGTTTTGTATGGGACCCTAACCTTGGCCAATCCCATCCTTTCTGGCCAGAGTTATAAGGCGGTGTATCGCCTTTATGACACTAAAAGTGACCATGAGCTACAGACAGAAATGGATTTTGAACTCTTGCCCGATAGTCAAATCACTATAACACCCGATGGTCTCATGGCCAAGGAAGTCTACCTCTTTAATTCGGATACCAATTCCGTACTATTTGGTTCCAATACCCCAAAGGCCAGTAACATTTCCATGGATTTTCAACTCTTGGAAGGGTATCAAAAAAAGAACGGAAGAATACAACTTGGAATGTATACCCAATTGGTAGATTCCCGGGGTAGGGTCTTAACGGAAAATAAAGATGCACTTCCCAACTTTAATGTAGAGGGCATCACCAACGATCAGGTATTAAAGGCCACCTTGTCCCTAAATAATGGTAGGTTTAACAGTCCGTTACGCTGGACGGTGAGGTTATGGGATAAAAATAGCGCTGCGGCGATTACGGCTACGGCCACACTTAACATTGAAAACAATTAGCGATGAAAACATTGACCACCCCAATATTGGAACTACAGCTTCCGGACGACTTCAAAATTACTTATGAAAGTAAAATTGGGTTGCGGGCAGAAGATGATACAACGGATGGTAAGGTTCAGCATCCACATGTAGAGGCAAGGTTATTTGAGATTGCGGATTTAAAGTCGGACGACTATAAAGGAGATACATTGGCAGAAAAGTGGGAAGATTGGTGCATTTCCCTAAATTATAAATCCGAACTTATCCGTTTTGAGGAGACGGAGTTCAAAGGTTATACGTGTTTTATTGTCCATTCCCATACCGATGCCGCTTGGAACGATCTGCATTTTAAATTGCAGTATTTTCAGGCTGCGGTGTTTTTGGATGATATCTATTTTTTAGAGTTCAAGACCATTCATGAAAAAATCCCCTCCAACGAACTGGACAATTGGGTGCTACAAACCTTTGAATCCATTGCCATTTTGGGTGATACGGACACCAGAAAAAAGGCCTATGCCCAGCATGTGCTGGACACGCAAGTAGATTACAAAAAAATATTGGAGGCCCAGCGAACCAAGAAAGAGCAGCAGGCAGAGGAGAAAAAGAACAGCTTCCGGCAGGTGCAGATCCCTAAAGATGAAAAAGAAGTGTTCAAGGTGGGAATATTTGATTTTGAGTTTGTTCCTGAAGAAACCAAAATCAGTATCGGAGCAATGTCTAGAGATATTCAGTTAACGCTCAAGGCCAAGACCAAAGCAATTGAACAAGCGATCAAAACAAAAGTGCTGGATGATTATCCGGGAGATGGTACGGTCACCTTGACCTTTCCCGCAAAGGACATTCATCTAAATGGGCAGCCCCAAGGGCAACTGTATTTTGAAGAGGAAAAGACCAATGCCCCCTTGTTTTTGAATGCCAGAAGCGAAGGGTTCGATTACCGTTTGGCCTTCTCTGGTTCGCTCACCTTTGATAACGGTTGGGTGCTGTTAAAGGGGGAAATGACCAAGAGCTATCACGACAAGGCATTCCCGATTTTTGTGGCCAAAAAGCTGGATATGTCGGCCTTAAATTGGGAGGACTACTGCTTTTCATCCATGGAAGAGACGGCCACCGCCAACCCAACGGACGTACGTTTTCTTTCGCTACAAAATCCAAGTTTTACAGCATTACCGGAGGCCCTGTTCGGGTTCACCCATTTGGAGGAGCTTACGCTGCACCAAAAAGCCAATGTCTGGGATGCGGAAAAACTGCCTTTAAGCGTGCTTCAACCGGAACTGGGGCAATTATCAAAACTAAAAAAGCTCCACATCAGTGGCACCTCCGTGGAACAAGTGCCGGAAAGCATCGGGCAGCTTACCCAACTGGAGCAGTTGAGCATCAACAATAACTTGGTGGAGCAAATACCGGATGCCATTTGGCAGCTGCCCAAGCTCAAATTCCTTTGGTTGTCCGCCAATAAACTAACGAGCATCCCGGAGAACATCGATCTTCCCAGTTTACAGAACATTTCCTTGGATAAGAATGACTTGGCCACCTTGCCCGAATCCTTGGCCAAACAGCCAAAATTGAAACGTATAAAACTGAATGGGAATCCTTTGGCGAGCCTACCAGATGCCTTCAACGCCATCAAGGAAATCGACTTGTCCATAGAGGACAAACAGCGCTTGTTGGACTTTGGTTATAAAGGTGCGGACGGCACTGGGCTCACGGATTGGGACGATACCCACTTTTGGGCGCAACACGATGAAGAGTTGGTTGCTGAGGTCGATGGAGTAATTAAAAATAACAAACTGGAGGAATTTGCCGATGCCCTGCGTCCCATGGTGAAAAAGGGCATTGGTTTTAAGCATACCACGGAAGAGGATTATGCAGCTGTAGGCAATCACCGTTTTGGCGGCATGCCAGATTTGCCAGAACGTGTTCCTTACCCAAGATTCGGTGAAAATTGGCGCGATGATAAAGAAGACTATGTGCTGGAATTTATTGGGCAAATAAATTGCGAGGCCATTGCACATTTACAAGACTATCTGCCTAGAACCGGCACTTTGTTCTTCTTTTTGGAAACTATGCACAACATCTATGCAGGCGATATAAACCCCGGCAAGATCATCTACGTTGGAGACAACAGCACCTTGGCCTCCGGAAAGCGTTTTCAATTTACAAAAGAAGATTATTTTGAGATGTTTGGCGATGGGTATCAAGGATACAAGGTAACCGCCCAAAAAATGAACAGTGCCCCCTCGTTCTATGCCAGTTACGTGAACAAGCATCTTTTTAAGGGAGAAAGTGAGGTTCTGTTGGACAAGGACAGGGTATTGGATGAGCTTTATGATACTTTTGAACAACCGCTCAATGATAAAATACAGTTTGATTATGCCGTTAACGCCCACGGTTTTACCCAACACGAAGCGCCGGAACTGCAGGCATCACTGGCAAAAAAAGGAAATCCCGAGGATTGGGTGACCCTGCTGGTGGTGACCTCGGCCGGCGATATGCAATGGGGCGATGCCGGGGATATCTTTTATGTAATCCATAAGAGCGATTTGGCCAAGCTGGACTTTAGTAATGTGTTTGTGACCTTGGAAAGCAGTTAGGCCAGCTATGGCTTGGAACATTCTTGAAATTAAATGGTTTAATGATGAAAAAAGTGGTTATAGGTCTGGTTATTACGGTTGTTGTTGGTATAGCTCTTTTTATACTGTATGTCTATATGGTCTTAGCGCCAAAGCAAAGCGATGTTTCCAATATAGCTCCGTTCGCTGAATTGATGAGCCAGCCCGTAACTACTATTAAAGAGACCATCATTATAACATACCCGAGTGTTCCACCAGATGAAGATTATGCCTATTATCTTGAAGATGGCAGTGGTTTTGGAATGGAAAAAAGTTTACAGGTTTTGGCGGAACTACCCATAGGCACAAAAGTGAACTTTGACAAGGTAACGTTGATTACAGGGGGCGTTAGTGGTACTACCGCGGCGTATTTGTTCGGCACCGTATTTAGTGAAGAAAAGCAGAAAAGCTATAATATATTTTACAACTGGGGTGAATATCGTTCCTTGTACCAAGACCAGCCCTATTGGTTTTTTGGCGAGACCTTTTGGCTGGATAAACCCCTTGAGAAAAAGTATTTTATTGAGGTGCCTTAATTGGGCTTTCAGCGATGTATTTACGCGTATTTTGAGTAAGCAAAAAAATAATGTTAAATCTAATTCTTGACCATAAAATCTACGCTTTGCCATTAAACATTGGTGCGGTAACCGGTGTCTACACTTTGGATGAAAATTGGCGCACCATGGATTACAAGAATGGGGATGGTCTGCTGGCTTTGTCCCTGAGCTTAACCTATGAGGTTCCTTTGGAAGTTACAGATGCCTTGTTCCACCAAGGTGTGGTGCCCCTGAGCTTGGACGATTTGGAAGAGGGGCAACGCAATCGCCTACAACTGGATTTTGATATCGGTCATTCCAGTTACAATCCCAAAACGGCCAAATTGGACATGCACAATGGGTTTCCCCACTTTCCCCTTCCGGCAGTTTTGGAGAACCACCGTTTTGGAGCGGCCACCTTAGAACAGACCACATGCTGGTTTCCGGAATTTGGCGTTCCAGCGCGGTTTTCGCAACTGGGCTTTGGGCAATTGTCGGAGGGCTCACATATTGGGTTTTGTGCAAAGGGGAAGGTAAAGGACGCCGTGGCGGAACTCGGGTTTTCCATTGGGGAGGAGGCTTTGCCCTTGGCGTACAATTTTCAAATTGAAGGCTATGCCAATGAGTTTGTGGGTCTCTCCGAGGGCGATATGATCAAAGAAATCCAGGATTGCTTTGCATCCATCTATGGAGCCGTGGCGGTACACTCACAAATGGATGGTACGGATGCCCCAAATGGAGGGGTCAGGATACGGTATCGTTTTTAATGGATGATATGTTATGGAAGGCTTTAAAAAACATACACCACTCCAAAACTTGAAACAGGGCGAGTCGCTCAACCTGCTGCGCACTGATTTTGGTGAACCCGCGCCCGTGGTCACCTTCCCGGACCTCTTGGTGGCCAAGCGCAAGCGCAACATTGGTTTTACGGGAGATGAAGCACTTCCGTTCGAAATAACGCATCAGGTAGATGCGGTCGATTTTTACGGGTACCAGTCGTCCTACGAAGCCTTGGGACTGTATTTGTTTCAGTTGCTGTTTTCCAACAAGAACCATATCCATCTAAAACTGACTGGGGAACAATCGAAAATTAAAGATGTATTTTTATATATCGATAGAACGCTTGTAAAAGATTCTTTTCTCAAAACCGAAGCGTTGGCCATTAGGTCTTATGGGTATTACCGGGAGAAGCTGGAAAAATTTCCGCTTTCTGGCCCGGGCTTCAGTGACAGGAGCCTGGCCCTGGAAGACTGCCCCGTATTTTTGTATGGCTGGAGCGATGCACAAAAGAGGTATCTTGAAGACCGTGTTCAATATGCGGACCAACTGATCATTGGCCTTACCGTGGATGGGCTGTGTGCGCTGGCCACTATTTTATTGGATATGGCCGCCGAAGAAAACGACCGGGATGAGGTCTGTCTGGAACACCCCGACCTGGGCTTTGGCGGTACCGGAAAAAACAGTTTGGAAGCCCGTTTTTGGTTGCCCCATAGTTTTGGGTTTTATGACGGTAGCTTGGATGATTTGAAAATATAAGGGAAAAATGACCCTCTAAAACCAAATGCTAAGTGCCGTAATCCAGGACCGCAAAGCGCTTGCTGGGGTTGACGGACTTTGGCGATATCCTCTTAAAGGAAGCCAATGGGCACGGACGGGAGGTGTGCTCCATCTGTCAGATCCTGCCCACAAGGCGCCTCGCCCCAGTGCCCAAAGGAGCGTTCCGTTTTCAAATACAGGTGTTGGCCCTGGAGGAGACCTTCTTTAAAAAGATACAAAAGCCCCGCCGGGGCAGAATCTTTGGTAGGGGCTCCTCCGAGAAGGAAAGGGAGCCCCAAAAGCTGTTCGGCTTCAAGAAACTCAATAGCCTGTGTCTGGACAAAGTGGACGGCGTGCCGTAATACGTTTTGGAGGTCATACTCCAAATGCCCTATTTGGTGGAGCTTAGTTTAACCAACACCGATACGTTCAGGGGGCGGCATAGAATGACGCAGATTCCCACCCAGTTGCACCGCCTGGAAAGTTTGCGTTATTTTTCCGTTATAAGCAAGGAAGTCTTTGATAGCCTATAACCAAATTCCGTCCTATACAGCCGATTATTTTACGGCGCTGATAAAGGCAATTTTATTTTCCTTCATAAGAAGGGTAAACTAAAGGTAGAATTATACTACTTAGTACTACGCAAAATAATTGCGTAGTTGTATCGCAAGTTTGTTACGGAATCATAAACAAGTGGGTTCATGGACTTCATGAATTACCCAATTCATGTTGGAGTCTGTGAACCCTACTAAATAAGAACTATGGAAAATAAAACAAAAATAACCGGAAAAACGCTGATTGAACTAGGTTTTAAATCTGGAAAATGGTTTCCTGAGGCCATTGCCCACATCAATAACCACCAATTGCAAGGATTGGAAATGTTGGCCTATTTAGAGCAGTACCGTCCAGGACCAATTATGGACTTACATCCAGAGGCCATTCCCTTTGCCATAAATATACAAGCGGAAAACGATTTGGAAACGGACAACGTAAACAAGGTCGTAGCTTCTATGTCCATCTTAATGCGCACACCCACGCTGATAGATGGGGCCATCATGCCAGACGCCTGTCCGGCAGGACCTAACGGAACCATTCCAGTGGGCGGCGTGGTGGTGGCTAAAAATGCCATACACCCAGGAATGCATTCTGCGGACATCTGCTGTTCCGTAATGCTGACGGACTTTGGTGACGCTAACCCAAAAACAGTTTTAGATGCGGCACACGCCAGCACCCATTTTGGTCCGGGTGGTAGGGACAGAAATACGCAATACCGACTTCCGTCCGATCTATTACAAGCCTTTGAAAATAACTTTTTATTGAACGATGGAAACATGATACAGGCCGCTAGGTCGCATTTAGGTACCCAAGGCGATGGAAACCATTTTCTTTTTGTGGGAATTTCCAAAAAAACGGGAAATACCATGCTGATCACCCACCACGGTTCCCGAGGACCAGGTGCACGTTTGTATACCAAAGGCATGAAAATTGCCGAACGTTTTAGAATTGAAATCTCCCCTAATACCTTAAAACAAAATGCTTGGATTCCATTTGATACGGAAGAGGGTAAAACTTATTGGGAAGGGCTGCAAACTATAAGGGCATGGACCAAAGTTAACCATGAAGTGATTCATAATGCCACTTTGGAAAAACTGGGATTGGAGGCTAAAGATCGGTATTGGAACGAGCATAACTTTGTTTTTAAGGAAGGTGATTTGTTTTATCATGCCAAAGGAGCAACGCCCTTGGACGCCAAATTTATGCCAGATATTACAGGTCCGCGTCTAATTCCCTTGAATATGGCAGAACCGGTACTGATCGTAGAAGGTAAAACCACGGCAAGCAACTTGGGTTTTGCGCCCCACGGTGCAGGACGTAATATGAGCAGGACCCAGCACAAGAAAAACAAGGCAAACTACACCAATGAGGAAATTTTTGATATGGAAACCAAAGGCCTGGACGTTCGTTTTTTTTCTAATGAGATTGATGTTTCCGAACTACCAAGTGCGTATAAAAATGCCACTGCCGTTCGTGAACAAATGGAAAAGTTCAATTTAGGGACCGTTATTGATGAGGTGATGCCCTACGGATGCATAATGGCCGGGGATTGGGAGGTAAATGCTCCTTGGAGGAGGAAAAAACGACTAAAATCTCGATAAGGTTGAGTTGTTCTCAGGAAAACTTTCCCTGGTGCGCTTGTGGTGCATTAAGAATTGGAGCTAGGTAAAAAGTGGCCGTCTTTTGTCCAAGGCGGCATTTTTGTGTTCTCACTATCGGCTTAAGTCAAAAACATAATTAAAAGTGCTGAATGCAACTGCTTTGCCATTTAACGGTAAATATGCTAACAGGGTTTTTATGGTTTGGTGGATGAAAATTAAACGGCGTCTATGATGGTGATTTGTACAAAATGGCCACGTTATTTTTATTGGGGTTCTTGGACATCAAGATCTCCAATTTCTGTCGTTGCCCAAGCGTATATATCCTTTGTTTTTTGTGTTTTGTAGTCGGCATAATTTTGGACAATCTCTTCCACGGCCACAAAGGAATTTTTTTCATAGCGTACCATATGTGCGTCCATGTTTGCGTCATGCTTTTTTAGCAGCTTTTTCCATGAGCTTGTTAGGGTGCTAACCGCTTTAACTTGTTGGGAAGCTAATAAGCGTCTCAAATGTGCTTCTGCCCTATAAAGAAAATCGGTTTCTTTTATGACCCACTTTTTATGGCTTTCTAAAAACAGGCGTACTGTTTGGTCAATATCTGTCCTTTTTTTCTTAAAAAGCCGTCCGCGTCCTTTTTTTACCCAAGTGTTATATGTGGATATGGAGGAGTAAATGTCGGTATCGTTCAGTGGGGCATCAACATAGGTTGAATGCGTCACTTTAATTGCAAAATTAGCAATGAGAAACTTTTCCGTGTACGGTATTTCCATGTGGTTATAACCATGCGTTTGATCAATGGCCTCTTTAAGCGCAGTACTGCATTTGTTGGGCAAGGCTTCAAGGTCAACATCTTGCAAATGCAGTTGCTTTAACCTCCCCAAGGTAAACAGCCCTTCATTCTTGTCTAGATAACTGTAACGTTCCTGGTTGGTGGTATCCTCCCAGTTTTGCGCTTTGAGCCAGTAGCCTCCAAATCCGGCTCGTATGGCGTAAATATCGGTGAGCTTTTCATCATTAAAAAAAATCCGGTGTTTTCCCAAAAGGTGATAATGGGCAAGCTCATGGGCCATGGTAAACACCAGTGCATCGGAATTTTTAAGGGTGGTCATTCCCAATTTAATGGTGAAGCCGTCCTTGTTCTCTAGATATTCACCAACTTTTAGCCGTTCTTTCCGGTAGAGTTCAGAAGTATCAATAAAACCGGTATTTTCCTTGGTTTCCAAGGGTTTTTCCCAGAAAAACTCCAGTTGTATGTTTGCCCCTGCCAGACCCATATGTTGTTTCACTTGTCTAAAGAGCAGTTTTGCCTCTTCTTTGGTCAAGGTATCATTAAATGGATGTGTAAATGAAGAATAAGGGGTGTTGGTTACTGTTTGTTTGGACAATAGTTCAGCTATAAAACCTATTCTAAAGTTAATGGATGCTGCGGTTTTGGGCTGTTTGTAGTTAAAGGCACTTTTCCAGAACATCTAGGGCTTTTGTTTAAGGATTTTTTCGGTCATAATCTTGATGAGAATAAAAGTAAGACTTTTGTATTGCTTATTTTCACTGGAAACAGGGAATTTAAAAAAGGAACCATCCCGTAATTTTAACGCACCGATAGAGTTAAAATAAACCGAAACAAAATCACGCTAGGCTAATGACCATGATCCTCACTAAAACCCAGCTTATTGGAAAGATCTATAAGGCTTTTGAAGGCGTTGTTCTAGAGGATGGCGTGGGACTTTGGGAAGGGCAGGCTTTGGACGATAGACTGGAAAATACAGCGGCGTACGAGCGCTTAAGGGCAAAAGACGAACGATTGGATTGGCAAAAAATACCAATAGTGCGTTTGTATGAATGCAGTAGTTCCATATCGTTTCATGACGCCAAGGGCATGCGTTTTCACCTGCCCTTATACCTTCTATTTGCTTTGTATGTCTTTATGGACGAAGAGGAGGAATTGCATGAAGACAAAGACTTTACGCTTTGGCCACCGGAAATCCAGTTTGCGTTGACACATAATCTGGAGTCAGACTATTCCAAAAGTCGATTTTCATTATTGAACACGGAACAGATTGCCTGTATTGTTCATTTTTTGGAATATACCAAAGGAGAAAGAGAACGGCATTGTAAACAGTACAGGGTAAAGCAAAACCATCTTTTCAATAAAAATCACGAAGAATTAAAAGAGGCCATCGCTTTTTGGAAGGTAAAGGCACTGGTGCCATAAAAAGAATACAGAAATGATATCAAAACAACAGGCGGCAACCATTCTAAAGGGAAAAAGGAAACAGGACTTTAAGGACGAAACCTTTGGCGGTTTCTCCAAGCCCTACCAAATTTTAGGGAAATTGGTGGTGGGGAAACTTCCCAAATACCGGGACACCACCCCCATGATTTCCTATTACAGCGACGCCTTTGGCAAAGACTATAAAATAAACCCTTGGCAACGCGGTAAAGTGTTAATATTTGCTGAGTCCGGCATGGGGTTAGGCAGTGCCAACGTCAGCAAGGGCGGCCTGGCCCTCAACATCATACCCGTACACAGTCAGCATTGCGGCCGTATGTTTTTGCCCTTTGTGGATGACGACCCAAAAACGGCGGAATTGATTTCAAAAATGAAACTATTGGCCGAAGACCATAAAATCCAGGACCCCACCGTAATGGCGCAGATACATAAGGGGTGATACAGCAACAATGTTATTAGAGTCTGATATAGTAATTAGGATAACATTAAAGACGGAGGGGTTAAACCCAAGTCCTCGCTGTCAAAAAGCGGCTGTGGGCTTTCCGCTGCAATCCCTGACGCAATGAAAATGAACCATAAAGTTATGAACCAACTCAGCCTACAACTAAAACGCCTCGGCAAGAAAAAAGTAAAAACGATTGATGTTGTTCTGGATTCCACCCCGAAAAACCTAAAACAGTTGATTGGGGCCTGCGTGCGCCACGAAGTAAAAAAATACAACGAAAAACGCGAGGGCGATATCGTGCTGTCCTTCTTGAACGCCACCGAAATCCAAGAGCAGGGCGAAACCGGTAAAATAGTGTTTGGCGATCTGGCCAACAAAACCCTGGCCGCGGAAGAAACCGCCATTGAAAATGCCCTGCTGGCGCACAAAGACGGACTGTATCTCGTTTTCGTGGATGACCATGAGATTACCGATTTGGAACATCCCCTGAACTTAACTCAAAAAAGTGTCTTTACCTTTATGAGGATGACATTTTTGTCGGGGGCGTATTGGTAGTTTATGCTTAGTATGAACTTTAAATCCTTTGGACTTGTGAAATTCTGTCGAAGGAAACCCTAATACAAAACAATAGCTAATTTACCTGTAAGATGGACCATATTAAAATCTTTGATAAATCCCATGATATCACAGAAAGGACGATAGACCTTATCGTGGCCCCGGTAAACAAAAGACTGGAAACATCAGGTAGCCACAAACCTTTAGATTATGTAATTTATAATCATAGATATGCTTTGCGTAAATTACATGAGGTTGTCCCCAATAAGGACAAGGTAGCATATGGAGATGTGTACCTTATACCTGAAGAACATGGTGCCCAATCCAGTTTAATGTATGCCGTACTTTCAGAGGCATGCAGCACCGATACTAAAGCATTAAAGCACTTTTATCAAACCTCTTTATCCGCTGCGGCGGCAGAAGGATATCAAAGTATTAGATTTCCCAGTTTGTCTACCGGTGTTTTTAAGTATCCAATGGACCAAGTAGTGGCTGCTGGCCTAGAAGAAGCTATTACTTTTACCAAGTTTAGGGAAATCCAGTTTTATTGTTATAACGATGTGTATTTCCAAAAGTTCAACACCCAACTACAAAAACTGAAAGCATGGAGGAAGTAAAAATCCTAGTGTATGCCTTTGTATCCTTCCTGTCACAGGAACAACTGCCCATCGCCGCAACTTCGGCAGAAATAGAAATCAATAGGGAAACCAGGCAGATAAGACTGCACCAATATGATTTACATTGTACAGAACCTTATGCTGAACTGGCCAAGGCAGGGCTTGACAGTTTAATGCGTACCCATACGTTAAACGCAGATTTGGCCCCCATATCCATGACCTCTAAACATATGTACGAAGATGAGGGTAAACTTAACGCCATTCTGTATTTGCATTATAAAGATGATAAAGATTTACGAAAGATTTCTTTTTATGCCGATGCAGAGGGACGTCTTAGTTACCCCTATATACACCAATATAATTATGACTTGGAACAGGGCCGTATAGATGGGCGGTATATCCGTTTTGATGCGCAAAATACGGTGAAGTTCACCATGCGACAAAAAGGTGATCTGTCCCGGAAAACGTATAGTTTGGCCAACGCATGGAAAGCATTGGAAAATGAAAAATTTATAGATGTTAGTGCTGAGTTCTCCAAAAAAGACTTTGAAAAAGTTAGAAAGTTTGTTTTTAAAAATGGAGACAGAAGAACCTTTAGAAATATGGACAATGGCAACCCCCATTACCGATTTTCAGATTTTGATTTGTATTTGGGCGCTAGTGGGCAATTGAATTTACTAGAGACAAAGAAAATTGCACGCACCAACTATAATGAACTGGTGATTCATGATAAACAGTATTATACCTTATATTTTATTACGGGGGAACAAATGGGTAAAAACCGGACCAACCTCAAAAAAGACAGGGTGTATTGGCATAATACCACCTATGCCCATAAGGAGGCCCTTAAAGCATATTTGCAAAAATTAAAGGACCAAACCTATTGATTCCGGCAGCCATGAAACCAAAGACCCTTTTTATCGTTTTAGGAATTCTGATTCTTCTATTACTAGTGGTCAGAGGCTGCATGTCCTTTGTAAAAAAAGAAGTGGGCAAGGCGGTGGACGGTATCCTAACTGCTGAAAGGGCTAAATTCCTAGAAGGCACAGACCTTTCCACGGCAGCCTATGCGATTATTTTAGATGACCAAAACCCACCGATTTTGATAGATGATAAGGCCGTTTTAGAGGCTAATAAAGATAGTATAGAGGTGGCCATAAGTTGGATGAGCTATCTGCCAGGAGAAGGCCCATCACCAAAAGGTATCTGGCTTTTTAAAGATAACGTGCTTGTAAAGAACAAGATTGCGAGAAAATTCAAAACTTTTGAAATGGGTTCTTTGCGGCAACACGGAAAACCACTGCGGTTTAACGCTATTTACGATTATAGGGAATCTTACTTAAAACAGAAGGACTCCCTAGAAAAAAATAATCGGGTCTATATCACTAGGGCTTCAGAAGTGGATGCTGATGGTTACGAATATCGCTTCAACCTGCATTGCCCTGCTATACTGGTTTCTGAGCAAGATACCATATTTGATCACCATGCCTACGGTAAAGAATTCGCAAACAACATCATAGCGAGCCTTTCGGGATTAAAGGGCTTTAAAGCAGGAGACAATGCGGCTAACATCATGGAAACTGGTCCCACACTGATTATGAAAACAGAGCATGCTACCCATTATTTGCGCAATTCTGAGAACAAAGGAACCATTACCTTGGACGGTTACTTGTTGTATGGCCAACAACTGCATTTTCGGTGTACAAAAGATTTTTACGAGCAGGTAAAGGCACATGATTTTACCCCAGCGTTTGTGAGGGCAGGTTTGTCCAAAAAACAAATAAAGACGCTAATCCAAGAAAAATTGGGACCGTCAAATCAAAAAGATAAGGTAGATGCTGTTTTTGAGGCGATGTTCCCGACCGACTTTTGGCTTGGTGAACTGTTTGGACAGAAATATGAAATGCGCTACTATGAAGTTGTTGATAGTCTAGCTACCGCAAATTTAAAGTTGCACCCAAAATAATAACGGAAAACAGGGGTGTATCGCTGCCCTAAGTGTCCTAATTTTGTGGTATTAAAAAACATCCAATCCTGGTTATAAAGCAATTAAAATGATACACCTTCTCCTTCAGAAATGCCATTACAAAACAAAGGGCCTTTGCATGCTTATCTTGCTCTTTACCATCTCTGCCATAGGGCAACAAGACACCATTTATTATGATTCTAAATGGAAACCAACAGTGAAGGATAGTGCTGCGTTTTATAGGCCACCTGTCACCAAAGTGGGTAACTTGTACAAGGTAGAAGATTATTATATATCCGGTGGCATACAAATGCGAGCCACCTCCTCGAGTGCCAAAAGAGATCTATGGGAGGGAAAAGCAAGCTGGTACAATGAAGATGGAACCTTGTACCAACAAGGTAATTATGTAAATAACAGGCTACAAGGGGAGTTTATTACCACCTTTATGGGCAAGAAGATTGTGGCTAACTACCAAAACGGCTACTTTATATCCGGCCAGCAGAACATACCCTCTGGGAACATTCAACTATTTACGGAAAAAAAGGGCGATTCCATTATTGAAAAGTTTTATCAAGAAGACCTTAATGGTATCCGTTATGAGTATTACGGAACCAAAACCAACTCTCGCGGACTTTCAAGGTATTTTGACGCCAATGGGGAACTAATTGGGGAGAAGCTACCATTACCTAACGGTTATTTTAAAGGGGTTGAGGTTTTTTACAACTACAATCCCATGCGTGTAAGGGAGATTAATTACTATCCTTTTGGAAACTTGCTCATTGGGGAGCGGTACTATGCCAATGGACAGCCAAGGGAAAAAGTTTCCAAAGAGCCGGGGTGGACCAAAACCTACTTTGATAAAACGGGTAACCAACTTGCAAAGATTGGATATGCCTATGCAAATGAGCGCTTAGTGCCCCAAGACGGTACAGAACTACTGTTTGACTATGGTAAGAATTATAGGGAGATTACGGATGTGGTGGTTTCCGCTAAAACCTATAGCAAGGGCAATTTGGTGGAGGAGAAGACTTTTTATCCCTCTGGGCAGGTTAAAACCAAAACCCAGTATGCGGACAAACAAAAAGAATTGCAGGTGAGTTATGATGCCAATGGGAAGGAGATTAACAGCATGCAGTACAAAGGGTACAATCCTTATAATGGTACTGAAATCCTAAAGGACAAAAAAACCACTTACAAAGATGGTGAACTGGTAGAGGAGATTACGTATTATCCAGATACAGAAATTGTCCAGAGCAAAAAAACACAGACCAAAGAGGTGTTTTATGACAAGAAGGGAAATGTCCTTGGCGAGTTGCAATTGGAGTATAAGAACAAGTATGCCAGACCATTGAACGGTCAGCGCTTTATCATGGACTATAAGGATGGGGATGTAATAAGTATAGAAATCCTCAAGGAGGGCTATGTCACCAACCGCACGGACTACAGAAAGCGCCAAGTAGGCAATGGGGAATATAAAACGTTTAGAAGTATTGAGGAGTATGATGATCGAAGTTATAGAACAAGACGCATGGAGTTTTATAGCAATGGAAAGCTACAATCCGATATTTCGTTCAAAAATTATAAGGAGGTTACCGGGAAGTTTTTTGATATGGATGGTAACCAAATAGGCCTCTATGATTATGAAAAAGAGGAGGGCAGTCTCTACGAATTCTTTTCGGAGTCTGATGAACTTAAAAGAATGGAAGTCCGCGAAAATGGAAAGATAAATAAGTTAAAATTGTATGATTATGGTCCCAGGTCCGAGTATGGGGAAATTAACCCCGTGTTAATAGAAGATATTGATGCTGCCTGTTGTGCCGCTTACTACAACAGGGAAGGGGAACTTATTGCAAAACTTACCTACAAAGATGGTAAGCCATGGAACGGCCAATTATATGACAAGAACAAAGGTACACTGCACACTCTTAGCCAAGGGGTGCGCAATGGGCTATATCAAAAACTGGACTATTCCCAGCGCGTATTGGAAGAGGGCAATTTTGTAAACGGTAGGCCAGAAGGTGAATTTAAATATTACAACTACCAAGGGACGTTAACCAAGAAGGAGACTTTTAAAAATGGGGAACTTAATGGCACAGCCTTTTATTATGATGACACCACCAAGGAAATTGGCCGTATGTTGTACGAAAATGGCAAGCCGATGAACGGAAAGCGCGTAACCTCTGCATACCGTAATGAAGTGCAATATGAGATATATAAAAATGGGAACTTGGTAGAACAGCAGTCCTACGGTGCGGATGGAAAAGTGCTTTCCAAGAACTTGACGGGCAGTAATAAGAAATCCATAGCCTATTTTAAGGATTCTGACACAAAGAAATTGGAATACCTTACCACTAGCAATATGCTGGACGGAAAGGCAATCCGATACGATGAGAGAGGAAACGTACTCCACACGGCAGTATTTGTGAACGGGGTCTTGGAAAGCGGAACTGTGCTTTTAAAAGGTTTTGATGTAGGCTCCAATGTACACTACCTAAAGGTTTCTAAAACTAAGGATTTGGTGAACGTGGAATTTTATGACATAGAGCAGCAGAATATCTTTTCTGCTGAGGAAAATACTACAACTACGGGAAGCCCCATTTTTATGAAGAAGCTATACGTGTATTTGGACCAAGTCACGGGAAATAAATTGTATTAACACCTGTATCTGAACCGATGAATAATTTGTAGCGAAATCCATATCTAAACCATTACCCGGCCCTCTAGGATTCGTGGAAAATCAACAGGCAGTTCCCTTAGAAATCCTCCAAGAGGATAAGATTGGACAATTGGTCTTGTATCAAGTTTTCGTTAAGGCCGGTGGGCATAGCTTCATGGTAAAAGTAGCTAATGACTTTTTCCTCGATACCCAGCAATTGGTTTTGCGGACGGATGCTAGAGCACATCACGCTGGCGTTTTCACCATCACAAAGATTGGAATGCCCCAAGCCCAGAGCATGCCCTAATTCGTGCCTACAGATTGCCTGCCCTCCATTTGATATCCATATCTCTGATGAAAAATAGGTGTCGTTGGCAAATGAGGAAACGGCAAAGCCATCCACGTTAAGGTTCCGTATTTGTTCGTACATGGCCGGGAAAACGGATTCCACGGATGCCTTAGTGCCCAAGAACAATTTGGCGTTGGCCTCGGTCTCATTGGTGACCAAACTAATATCAAAAGAACCGGTGTCCGTCAATCGGTTATAATCGGCAATTACCTCTTGCACCATAGTACGGGCACTGTTGTCAAAGGTTCCCAAAAGGAAAAGTTTCATAGGTTCTTGCCATTTTCTCATAACATCTTGGGTGGGTGAAGTGTTATCCTGAAAAAGGGTCAAATGCTTAAAATGGGCAACAAGTTCCTTTTGTTCATCACTTAGTTCATCAAACTCGTTGATATCGGTCACATTAATGGTGATGGTAGCATCTGCCAGTGCTTCCCCATCAAATACGGAAACGGATAGTTCGTAGGTTGTTTGGCTTTCAAAATCCAGTTGTAGGTTAGGCCCCACGGTAATGTTGCCGGTAACCTCGTCCAAAATAAAATCTTCACTATCATTTAGGATAAACATCAGCTCGTCCTCATTGGCATCCGTGGCAATAACACGTCCAACACCAGTTTCACTTGGTGCATGCTCAGCAATTTGGAATTGTTGGTTGGCAATGATGGGAGCGGTATTTTCTTCATTCCCAGCAATATCTTCGGAGTCAGAGCTGCAACTAAATGCCAGCAAGGTGGCTAATACAAAAAAGGATTTCTTCATAATTTTCTTATGGATGCAAGCAATGTTGCCTTAACATCCAGAAAATTAAGGTTGCTATTTGGATTCCCCAATACCTTGTTGTAAAGTGGGAAGAAGTTGTGGTAAAACCCGTTAATCCTGTAAAAGCCCCGCACGCTCCAGCAAGGCCTCCACCTTGGGCTCCGAACCACGGAATCGCTTATATAAAACCATGGGTTTTTCCGTTCCGCCCTTGGATAGCACGTGTTCCTTAAATTTAGTGGCCACCTCTTTGTTGAATATTCCGTTTTCTTTAAAGTAGGCAAAGGCATCGGCATCCAGTACTTCGGCCCATTTGTAACTGTAATAGCCAGAGGAATATCCACCTTGAAAAATATGTGCAAAAGAGGTGCTCATACAAGTCTCTGGCGTATCCGGATACAGGTTGGTGCCTTCAAAAGCCTTTTTTTCATGCGCTTTTACATCAGTAATATCAGAGGGGTCTGCCCCGTGCCATGCCATATCCAATAACCCGAAACTCAATTGGCGCATGGTTTGCATGCCCTCTTGGAAAGTGGCAGATGCCTTAATCTTATCAATAAGTTCCATAGGAATTACTTCTCCCGTTTCATAGTGTTTTGCAAAAAGCTCCAGTGCTTCTTTTTCATAGCACCAGTTCTCCATGACCTGACTGGGAAGTTCTACAAAATCCCAATAAACGGATGTGCCAGATAGGCTTGGGTAGGTGGTGTTGGCGAGCATGCCGTGCAGCCCATGGCCAAATTCGTGAAACAAGGTAGTTACTTCATTAAAAGTGAGCAGGGATGGTTTGGTTTCTGTGGACGGTGTAAAGTTGCACACATTGGATATGTGAGGGCGTATATTTTTCCCATCTTTTTTCCATTGTGATTTAAAGGAAGTCATCCACGCACCACCCCGTTTTCCCGCCCTTGGATGGAAATCTGCATAAAACACAGCAACAAAATTTTTATCCTGGTCATAAACGCGATAGGTTTTTACTTCTGCATGGTAGGTATCAATATCGGATACTTCCTTAAACCGTAAACCGAATAATTTCTCAGCAACTAGAAAAACCCCATCGATTACATGCTCCAATTTAAAATAAGGCTTCAATTGTTCGTCATCCAGACGAAACAACTTTTGCTTTAATTTTTCCGAATAGTAGCTGCCGTCCCATTTTTGTAATTGTTCTATACCATCCAACTCTTTTGCAAATTCTTCCAGTTGTTTGAATTCTCGCTCTGCAGCCGGTTTTGCTTTTTCCAAGATTTCATTTAAAAAAGAATGGACTTTCTTGGGCGTTTCCGCCATACGCTCCTCTAATACAAAATGGGCGTGGGTAGCATATCCTAAAAGATTTGCCCTTTGGTGCCTTAAGTTGGCTATTTTAAGTACGTTTTCTTGATTGTCAAGTTCATCTTCATGAAAACCTTTGCTTCCAAAGGCTAGCGAGAGTTCCCTGCGTAGCTCACGGTTATTGGCATACTTCATAAAAGGGATGTAGCTAGGATAGTCTAGGGTAACTACCCAACCAGAATCCTTTCCTTTTGACTTTGCCATTTGCGCGGCAGCCTCTTTTGCGCCGTCCGGTAAACCGTCCAAATCCGCCTCGTTGGTGAGGTGCATTTGGTATTTGTTGGTTTCCGCCAGGATGTTCTCCCCAAATTTTAATGTAAGCTTGGAAAGTTCGGCATCGATTTCCCGTAAACGTTTCTTTTTTTCTTTAGAAAGATTGGCTCCATTTCTACTGAAACTCTTATATCTTTTTTCAAGTAAGGTTTGTTGCTCAACCGACAGGGGTAAACTGTCTTTTTGCTCATAGACGGATTTTATCCTTTGAAACAAATCTTCATTTAGGGTAATATCATTCCCAAATTCCGAAAGCAGCGGAGAAACCTCTTGGGCGATTTTCTGAATTTCCTCGTTGGTTTCCGCTGAGTTGAGGTTAAAGAATACACTCGAAATTCTATCTAGCTGTTGCCCTGAAAATTCTAAAGCTACAATTGTATTTTCAAAAGTAGGTTTTTCTGAATTTGATGTAATAGCATCAATTTCGGCACGAGCATCTTCCATAGCTTGTAAAAAAGCAGGTTTAAAATGTTCGTTTTTTATTTGGGAAAATGGGGCTTCGTCAAAAGGTATAAGAAGTGGGTTGTGCATGTCCTTTTTTTAGTAATTTTCTATAAGGTAGTCTTTCATGGCAATGGCGTCCTTTTCAATAAAATCAGTACCATCAAAATAAATATACCGCCATTTTTGGGCTGTGGTGTCCATTTCTATCTCCCATGTTTTTTCTCCACCAATGAGTTTAAGGTTTCTGCTTTCGGTGCTAATGCGGTCCATCCTCAGTGTATCAACCATTATCATTAGCTCACTGTGATACCACATAACGTCATCCATAAAAACAGGAAAATCCTCTTCGCCCCATTTTTGTTCAATTTCCACAAGCGCTAAGCTATCCGGAAAAATATCAATTAAGGTGGGCGAATTTAAGGTATGTGTAATGGTGGTCTTGGTTTGGCATGAACCCAACAATGCAAGTAGCAATAAGATACAATTTAAGACTTTCATTAAATTTTTGTTAGTTATGTTTTGCCAATGGCAACTGCCAACTGCCAACTGCAACTGCCAACTGCCAACTGCCAACTATTTCCCGTTTACGGATTTTGCGCCGTCAATCACTTTCTTTTTTAGGCCTTCTTTGTAGAGAATCACCTTATCCAAAACACAGGTATCGGACGAACCAATAATCTGGGCAGCTAATATTCCCGCATTTTTGGCTCCGTTTAGGGCTACTGTTGCTACGGGCACCCCTCCGGGCATTTGAAGAATGGACAATACGGAATCCCAACCATCAATGGAATTTGAGCTTTTCACAGGAACTCCAATGACGGGCAAAGGAGACATTGAAGCTACCATACCGGGTAGATGAGCCGCACCACCAGCACCGGCAATGATTACGGAATACCCGTTGGTGTGGGCATTTTTGCTAAAGTCAAAAAGTTTTTCTGGAGTTCTGTGGGCAGATACAATATCCACATCCACTTCAATATCAAAGCCCTTTAAAATATCAATAGCATCTTGCATTACGGGTAAATCGCTGGTGCTGCCCATTACTACGGCTACTTTGCTCATGGTATCATTTTTTATTTAATGGCTACAAGGTATTACAATTACCACTCTTACTAAACAGCTTATAAACTCATTTTGGTTTTACAGCGCTCAATGGAATCCATGGCCGTTTTCATGGTCTTATCATTCATAGTGGCTTTTGCGGCATCACGATAATAGTTAATGGCTTGGTTGTATTGCTCTAACTGCTCATACATGATGCCATATTCATTGTACACAGTAAACTTGTCCATCCCAGGTACGTTGATGGCATTGTCCAGTAGTACCTTTAAATCATCATATTTGCCCAAAGTGGATAATAAAATAGCATAATTTTTATAAACGGCAGTGTATTCCGGCGCATGCTCTAGTGCCAATTTGTAGTGCTTTTCGGCTACTGCCAAATCTTTGAACTTGGTTTCGTACAACCAACCTAAATGATTGTAGGCTTTTCCAAATTTGGGATCTTCGCTGATGATTTCCTGTAAAAGTGCTACGGCAGCTTCGTATTTGGCAGCTTTTATCTCTTGGTCTGCCACGTTAAATTTTTCCTCGAGCTTAAACTGGTTGCCACCGCTGTTAAAACTGAATTTCATGTTATTTCTTTTTAATTAGTCCATTCAAAAATACAATACAATTATTTCCTCAAAACCACGGTAAACAGGGGTTTGTACCGTAAACGATAAACGCAGATGTACTATTCTATATAAGCTATCACCCTCATTGGATTTGCTGCCACCTATTCCTTTGCAATTACCTTGATTTTTTCCTTCACCTGCTGTGCTATTTCCCTAGCTCTCTCAATGTTTTCATTTACAATGGTCACATGTCCCATTTTTCTAAAGGGCCTTGTTTGTTTCTTCCCGTAAATATGCGGGGTAACCCCTTTTTTGGCAAGAACCTGATTTAAATGTTCATAAATTACAGGGCCGGTATGCCCTTCTGCACCAACCAGGTTCACCATAATGCCGGCGAGCTTACTCGCTGTATTTCCCAAAGGTAAATTTAAAATGGCCCGCAGATGTTGTTCAAACTGGTTGGTAAAGCTGGCCTCTATACTGTAATGGCCGCTGTTGTGGGGTCTAGGTGCCACTTCATTGACCAGGATTTCATCTTCATGGGTCTGGAACAACTCTACGGCCAGTAAGCCAACCTGTCCTATCTTTTCCGAAACGGCCAGCGCCACCTTTTGGGCTTTCTTGGCTACTTCTTCCGGTATTCTGGCAGGACAGATAACGTATTCTACCTGATTGGCCTCTGGGTGAAACTCCATTTCTACCACGGGATAGGTCTTAACCTCGCCACTGGCGCTTCTGGCAACGATCACGGCCAGTTCATTTTTAAACGGAACCAGTTGTTCCGCAATACACTCCCCAGATGGAAGTTCTTCCAAATCTTCCAAGCACCGGACCACTTTAACCCCTTGTCCGTCATACCCAAATTGGGCAACTTTCCAAACAAAGGGAAAATCCAAGGCTTCGTTCTTTATACTGTCCGTAATTTCACTTTTGTAGGCAAAACGCTGAAAACCTGCCGTGGGGATGTTATTATCAACATAAAACAACTTTTGGGTGGCCTTATTCTGTATGGTACGCAGGGATTTGGTGGGTGGATAAACGGTAATCCCTTCCCGTTCCAATTGTTCAAGGGCGTCTAAGTTTACATTTTCAATTTCGATGGTAAGTACATTAACATCTTTTCCAAAACTGTAGACGGTATCATAGTCCAAAAGACTGCCCAGCACAAATTCATTACAAGCAACTTTACAGGGCGCTTCTTCAGAAGCATCCAAAACTTTGGTGTAAATATCCCATTTTCGGGTTTCATAGAGCAACATTTTGCCCAGCTGCCCGCCGCCGAGAATTCCTAATTTAAAGTCTGAAGAAAAATAGTCCATAACACCCTGTGCTTAAAAAACAAAAATACGGTGAATTCCCAAAAGGGTGAAGGTTTCAAAAGGAAACCGCTCTTAAAATAGTATCTTAGCGGCCTGCAAAAAAGAACCCTTGCCATGATACAATTGCATGACAAATACTTTAAACCCTTCTTAAGCCAAGAACAGATTTTGGGTGCGGTTCATAAAATGGCAAGCCAGATTGCAGCGGACCTTAAAAATGAAGTACCCATTTTTGTAGGGGTGTTGAACGGGTCTTTTATGTTTGTGGCAGATTTTTTAAAGGCCTATGAAGAGCCATGCGAGGTCTCCTTTGTAAAACTTAGCTCCTATCAAGGGCTCACCTCTACAGGTATTGTGGAAACCTTATTGGATGTTCCAGAAAATCTGGAGGGCAAGACCGTGGTTATTTTGGAAGACATTATAGACACGGGCAGGACCTTAAAGCAGCTGGTGAATTTATTTGCCAATTCTAAGGTCAAGGAATTTAAAATAGCTTCCCTTTTCTATAAACCGGAAGTATACAATGGGGAATATAATATTGACTATGTAGGGCTTGAAATTCCCAATAAATTTATTGTTGGGTATGGATTGGATTACAGGGAGCTGGGAAGAAACTTAAAAGAAGTATATCAATTAAATGAAGACCATATGATCAACCTAGTACTTTTTGGAAAACCCGGAGCGGGCAAAGGAACGCAGGCTGGATTTTTAAAAGAAAAATACAATCTTAAGCACATCTCTACCGGGGACGTGTTCCGATATAATATTAAAAACGGGACGGAATTGGGGAAATTGGCCAAATCTTATATGGATAACGGTGACTTGGTGCCAGATGAGGTAACCATTAATATGCTCAAGGCAGAAGTGGAAAAGAACACGGATGCCGCTGGATTTATTTTTGACGGATTTCCAAGAACTACCACCCAGGCAGAGGCATTGGACCATTTCTTGGAAAGCAGGGATATGCAGATACATGCCACTATTGCCCTTGAGGCGGAAGATGATATTTTGGTAGCTCGTTTATTGGAACGTGGTAAGGACAGCGGAAGGAGTGATGACCAGGATGAAGCCAAAATCCGCAATCGGTTTGATGAGTACAACGCAAAAACAGCGCCCTTAAAAGAGTACTACAGTGCACAGGATAAATTTTATGCAGTGAACGGTATTGGTGAAATCACAGAAATTACCCAGCGTTTGGCAAAGGTGATCGATCGTTTGGCCTAAGTGATATAAAACCATGCCAGAAGAAGCCATTCCGCCAAAATATGCATTTAAGGGATGCTTTATCACCGGATGCTCTGCCGTGCTCATATTTGTAATAGTTGCGGTCTGTTACTTGGTGTATACCTTTTATTTGGACGATTCCCTGCCCACAGGCTAAAGCTGTACAAAACTGATGATTGAATTAAACATATGACCGAAGGTAATTTTGTTGATTACGTAAAACTGTTTGTCTCTTCTGGTAACGGGGGCAAGGGCTCTGTGCATTTGCACCGTGAAAAGTACATCACCAAAGGTGGGCCTGATGGTGGGGACGGTGGGCGCGGTGGCCATGTGATTCTCCGGGGGAACAACAATCTTTGGACGCTGGTCACATATAAGTTTAAAAAGCACTTTAAAGCGGGCCATGGTGAGCATGGCAGCAAAAATAGAAGTACCGGTGCAGATGGTGAAGATGTGTATTTGGATGTGCCCTTGGGTACCGTGGTACGGAACGGGGAAACCAATGAAATCCTCTTTGAAATCACCCAACACGGGGAAGAAAAAATTGTGGCAGAAGGAGGAATGGGCGGTCGTGGCAATTGGCATTTTAAAACTTCTACCAACCAAACCCCACGTTATGCGCAACCGGGAATCCCCGGTCAGGAAAAATACGTGATTTTAGAACTAAAGCTTTTGGCAGATGTGGGTCTGGTAGGTTTTCCCAATGCGGGAAAATCCACCCTGCTGTCCGTCATGACATCGGCAAAGCCCAAGATAGCGGATTATGAATTCACTACCTTAAAACCCAATCTAGGCATTGTGGAGTACAGGGATTTCCAAAGTTTTGTCATGGCAGATATTCCAGGTATCATAGAAGGAGCTGCGGAAGGCAAAGGGTTGGGATATTATTTCTTGCGCCATATTGAGCGTAATGCCACGCTTTTGTTCCTTATTCCTGCCGATAGTAAGGACATTGTAAAGGAGTATGAAATCTTGTTGGATGAATTACGCCGATATAATCCAGAGCTATTGGACAAACAACGCTTTGTGGCCATATCAAAGTCCGATATGTTGGATGATGAACTTCAGGAAATGATGAAAGTGGAGTTGGACCATACCTTAAAAGTTCCCTACATGTTTATTTCTTCCGTTGCCCAAAAAGGAATACAAGAACTCAAGGATAAGCTTTGGGGCCTTTTGAACGAATAGTTTCTTTTTTACTGGAAACCACACTCAATTTTTTGCTAATTTTAAAGAAACTACTTGGTTATGAGGCTACTTTTGGTTTGTTGTGTCCTTCTTTTCCTGACCTCATGCAATACGGTCCGCGTGGCTTATGACTATGATAAAAGGACCAATTTTAACAACTACACTACGTATAACTATTTTTCCGATGTGGAAACTGGCCTAAGTGTTTTTGACGATAGACGACTTTTTAGCGTATTGGACTCTACCTTACGTGCCAAAGGCTTCCTTCAGGTAGAGGAACCAGATTTCTATATCAACATCCAAAGTGAGGAATTCCAATCTGCGCCCAGTACAAATAATGTAGGGGTTGGGATTGGTGGCACCAACCGTAATATGGGTGGCGGTATGACCATTGGTATTCCTATGGGCCGCTCTGGACTTCAGCGTCAATTACAATTTGATTTTGTGGATTCCCAGACCAATAAGATGTTCTGGCAGGGAGTTGGTTCTGCCAATTATAAGGAAAAAGCTACCCCGGTTGAACGTGAACAACAAATTCAGCGTGTGGTCCACAAGATTTTCTCGAAATTTCCTCCTTCCAAGAACTAAAGCACCACCACTTTTATAAACTAAGTATCCTCTTTTTACCGTTCGGTAAGACCAGTTTACCGTTCGTCATAATTCTATTTTTTGAAGGTGACCTGCCGGCTACATTTGTGTCATCAAATCAATTAAATCAAAACAGATGGTAGCATTAGTAAAAATAATCGTTTCACTTATCCTAAGCATTTTGGTATAGGTTCCTTATTGGGGCACGTAGCTTAGGAAATCAAATTATCAAAACTCCTTCATCGGGCAAGTATAGTTATCAAATCAATCCAATATAAAACAAGTATTATGAAAAATTCAAAGAATATTAAGCAAGCCGTATTTGTCATTGGTTTCATCGCCCTCCTTTTAGGTGCATTTGGAGCCATCGCGGACCAGAGTGTCATTCATTATTTTTTACCCATACACGCCGGTTTTATGTTCATGGGAATGGCAGTGCTCCACAAAGAAGAAACCACAACAGCTGCCACCCAAAAATTGCAAAAATGAAAAAACCCATACGCAATGCCCTTTACGGAGCGGCAGCCCTGCTATTGGCATCAGCATTGGCCTCCCAATTTAATGCGGGTAAACAGGTATGGACCATTTTCATGGTTGCCTCGTCGGTAGTAGCCATCATTTGGGGGGTTAAGGAGGATAGAAAATTATATGGGTGCCTTAAAAAAAGAAGAAAGAGCAAAAGTAAACTTTAGGGCCCAGTGTCCTTGGTTTTCCTGTGGGGTTGATAAGCACAGTAGGCTTGGAAAACTTGCATATCTTTGGTTCAATTAGACGCTCAATGGCCTAACGGGGCAGTATGTGTATGACTTGGAACATTAAAAATAGAAACTTCATTTTCTTTGTACTGCAGTTTTTGGGTTGGGGTGCTTTTTTCTTATTGGTGTTTATTTCCTTAAACGCATCCGGTGGAATTTTTGCCAGGCTTTTACTATATATTTCCTTGGTATTGGTGGGTGTAATCCCCACTACACTTCTTAGGTTTTACCTTAAACTTACAAAAAGTATTGCGCGGTTTAGCTGGTGGAACGTCCTAAAGGTAATCATAGGTATTATGACGGCCAGCTGGATTTTTATCACTATTCCCTATTACTTGGGAATTGCCTCGCGCTGGTTAACGGAACGTATTGCCCCTGAGGACCCATTGGACGTTTCCAATACTATGGGATTTACCTCGGATACCTCTCGCTTTATTTTTAGTTTGATATTGATGGCTGCCTGGACCTCTGCTTATTTGGGGGTGCAGTACTTTTTTAGGCTTAACAACCAAAGGGCAGAACGCATCGTCCTCAAAGACTCTATTAAAAAAGCACAGCTAAATACGTTAAAAGGCCATTTAAACCCTAATTTCATCATTCAGGTATTAAGTGCGATAAGAACAACCATGGATACCGATGTAAAACTTGCCAGACGTATGCTTACGGAACTTTCCGAAATCTTACGGTATTCATTGACTAAAAATGATGTGCACCAAGTCTTTATTAATGAAGAGTTGCGAATGGTAGACCGCTATGCACTGCTCCTAAACAAGGTTACCGCATCCGATGTCCTGTTTAAAAAGGATTTTACCAAAGAGACCCTAGGTTTGGAAATTCCGCCAATGCTTCTGCTCAACTTGTGCGAAATGGTCGCTGAAAATGAAGATTTTAGACAAGCTGGAACCAATGAATTTGGGCTGGCGGGAAGTTTGGTCAAGGAAACCCTGACACTTACGCTGTCCTGTCCCAAGTTTTCATTGGCCAGACCAGATGATGTCATGGAATCCAGAATCAAACAGCGTTTAAAATTACTATTTAAGGAGGAGGGAGGCTATACCAAGTCATTTGATGGGGGGCTATCCGTACAGCTCACCCTGCCCGTGGCACCCAAAGCCCTAAAACCACAACTTTTATGAGGCCTAGGAATAAAAACATCCTGTTTTGGGTTTTACAATTGGTGGGTTGGTCGGTTTTGGACGCCACCATATTTATTGTACCGTTAGGTTTTAGTAAGACTTATTTGTTTTTTTCTTTTATGGTTTCCACGGTATTTGGAATTGCTGTGACCTTTGGTTACCGTTGGTACCTAAAACAATATGTAGGGCTTGAGTTTGACCAGAAACGAAAGTACATTAGGTTGCTATTGGCCTTTATTGCCACCTGCGGGCTCTATTTTATGTTGATATTTACTGCAGAGCATTTTTATGATGCCTATATAGGGCGCACGGCGGAAGAAAAAGCATTTATCAAGGAAAACTTTAACTATGCCCTTGCATTTGCCAATGCTGCGTTCACCATGTTATGCTGGACTGTCCTTTACTTTGTCATAAATTTTAGCATCAGGGCCAATAAAAACAGTCTGGAGCGTTTGGAATTGAACAGCACCCTTAGGGAGGCACAATTAAACACGCTAAAGGGCCAAGTGAATCCACATTTTATGTTCAACAGTTTAAACAATATTAGGGGCCTCATGTTAGAGGATGTTCCCAAGTCCAAGGAAATGATTACCAAGCTTTCTGAGATGTTGGAATTTTCAATGACCAAAAATTCAGTGGATAGCATTACCGTTAAAGAGGAACTGGAAATGGTCCGGAACTATGTTGGGCTCTCCAAAATCCAAATGGAAGAACGCCTAAAATATGACGAAGACATAGACCCAGAATGTCTACGCCTTAAAATTCCTCCCATGGTCATTCAGCTTTTGGTGGAAAACGCCGCCAAACACGGGATTTCCAAGTTAAAGGAAGGTGGGGTGATACGGCTCCAAATTACCAAATCTGCCCAAACCATGTCCATCTTGGTAAGCAATACCGGTAAATTGCTGATGGCAAAAGATACCACCCAGTTGGGGCTTGCCAATATTAGAAAAAGATTGTCCCTATTATACGGGCCCAAAGCCGTTTTTAAACTGGAGGAGATTGCAGACCATACCGTTGGGGCCTCCATACAAATACCTTTAATACCATGATCAAAGCCGTAATAGTGGAAGATAGCCGTTTGGCCCGTAATGAACTTAAAGAGCTGTTAAAGGAGCATCAGGATATTACTTTGGTAGGGGAGGCGGAAAATGTGGACGATGGCTTGGAACTGATACAAAAAGAACAGCCAGAACTTCTTTTTCTAGATATCAATATGCCGGAGAAGGACGGTTTTGAACTATTGGAAATGTTGGATGAGGTGCCCATTACGGTGTTTACAACCGCCTTTGATGAGTATGCCATAAAGTCTTTTGAATATAATGCATTGGATTATTTGTTAAAACCTATTAGTGAGGAACGTTTTGCCGGCGCCATCGACAAGGTGAAAAAGCAACTAGAGCAAAATCCTGAAGTTTCTGACAGGGAGAAACTTACAGAGCAGAGCCAAATCTTCATTAAGGATGGCGAATCTTGTTGGTTGGTAAAGATTGGAGATATTTCGCATTTTGAGATTGTTGGCAATTACACGCGGGTCTTTTTTAGGGGAGAAAGGCCATTGTTGTACAAATCGTTGAACCAAATAGAAGAAAAACTGCCCGAAGCCTCCTTTTTTAGGGTGAACAGACAACAAATAGTAAATACCAATTACATTGGTAACGTGGTGCCTTGGTTTAACGGCAAATTAAAGCTCACCATGCAAAACGGGGAGGAAATTGAAGTGTCCCGTAGGCAGTCCTACCTGTTTAAGGATAAGATGAGTTTTTAATTCTTAGGTCACTTATTTTGTCACCTTAACCACATAAGTGGCAATTGGCTTTCCATTGATGTTCAGGTGAATATCATAGGTGCCACGACGGTTAAGTGGCTCCCTTAGGAAATAAACGGTATCTTTTTTTTGAAGCTCTGGGACAACGGCTGTTGTTTGGTTGCCATCGTACACCATAAAAAGGACCAATGCTTTCTCCAAATTAACCTGCCCATTGAACTTTACTACAAAAGACCGTCCTTTTTGGACACGGACATGCATTTTTTGGGGTTCTTCCGGGAATACCTTCATTTCAAAAGCGTCCTTATACAACAAGGGTCCCGCCAAAAAATCTTCAAACCCCAGCGGGTTAGGCATAAGCAGCCATTTGGTATCCAATGGATAGTGGTTTTTGGCAAAATATCGGGGTTCGGTCAGAAAATAGCCATCCACATACTCCTTTTTAAAGCTGGGTACCCCCTCATTGATGACAAAAGTCCCTGCGGACCAGGTGGCATCGCATAAATACCAAGTGTTTGCCAGCCTAACGGCATTCCAAGAATGGTTAGGTTCACTTTCTGCACCAAGGTTAGCGTTAAGTACCTTTCCAAAGCCGTTAATAATTTCACAGTCCAGCCCTGCAAGGTTTGCCATTTCCTTAATGAGATAAGCGTAACCGGTACAAGCCGTTTTTTTATGCTTCATCAAAGTTTGGAACATTTTAGGGGTATATCCTTTGTTCCAAAGCAAAAAGGAGGCTTGGTCCTTTTTTATTTTTTTGCGCTTTTTTTTGGTACGTTGATAGGCGGCATAGTCATTTTCGATGTTTGTGCATACCCAGCGGTAAATTGCCCTAAACTTTTCAACCTCCGTATCCAAACCTTCTGTAAGGTTATGCGTTAAATGGGGCAGGTTGGTAAGACTTGCCCCATGATAGTGCTTGGCCAAGCTATCTGCCTTTGCAAAGTCAATACCGGAAAAAGCTATTCGCTGCCCTTGGGTTACCGTTGTAAATGCAATGCATAAAACCAATAAAAACCTCATTTAAACAGTCCAAAGAATTTTTGGAACAAGTTCTTTTTAGAACTATAAACGCCTTCTATGGCCACATCGCCCATGAGGATAATATCCGTTGCCTCAAATAAAATGGTAACGTTAATGGTCTCGTTTTCGGATGCTTTTACCATATACTCCTTGGTCTCGAACCCGATATAACTAAAGACCAAGATATCACCTACCTCTAATTTTTTAGGAAATTCAAAACTACCGTCAAGAGCTGTTTGGGTGCCAATGGCAGCACCTTTTAAGACCACGTTCACCCCGGGCAGCGGCAGGCTTTGGTCATCCAGCACCGTTCCTTTGATGGTATAATTTTTGGCCGCCAATACCTCTAACTGTGTGGTTTTGCTTACTTGGGTTTGTATCTCCTTGTTTTTGGTGGTTGTTTGTTGTGCCTCCAAGGTTCCCATAGTTCCCAAGGTGCAAATGGAAATCCCAAAAATTGCTGCCCTATGGAGCCATGCGCTTCGGGTTGGCACAATTGAAATAGACTGTTGTAACTGTTGCTGGGTAAATCTTCCGCAAATGTCTTCCTTCTTTTTCTTTAAGTGTAGTATCATTTCAGCATTTGACATACCCGTAAAATCAATGACCTCTTTTTTACAGCTGCTGCAGAAGCCTCCCCCATGGGTACGCTTAAAATTATTAAAATTTTTGGAGCATGGTTCGGTAATGGAAATTTTAATGGCATTTTTCATAACGTATTGGTTTTAAATGATGGAGCTAAGCTAAGAGACCGTTGCGGCAAATAAAACCAATAATGAGGTAGCCGCGGTTTTGGTTGAGGGAACAGCCCTAAAATAAGACTTTAGTTAAGTAACACCGGGACTTAAAAGGGTGTTTAACCTTTCTTACTACATGGAACAAGCTTCATCTGGCATCCATTTTTTGCGAAGTTAGCAGAGGCGCCAATTTTGTAAACGTCGGTAATTTTCCCATGAGGGACTATGGCGCTTGTACACGAATCCGGACCCCTTCTGAATGACTGGTGAATTCTGGCGCATACATGCTTTGGATGGTGGTGATGCCATTACTAAAATCCCCTGCATTGTTCACACGTAAATCATATTCAAACACATAGACCCCTTTGGGCAGATAGTCAAAAAAGAAATGGGTACTGGCATCTTTAGTGGCTTCATAATAGCCTAAACCGTCTTGCCATTTGTACCTGGATATAACGTTTACCGGCTCAAAACCTGCTGCCCTCATATCTTTCATATGCACAAACTCCATGGGCCTATCGGCCCGTATGGTTATCCGTACCCTAACCAGGTCACCAACCTTTAAAGCCGTTTTATCCGTAATTTCTGAAATGGTCTCTCCGGTGGTTGTATTCTTTTTGAGGAACAGCTTCTTGTTTAGTTTTAATGGGGTCTCCGCCGAGGTGATTTTATCCGAATCCTCAAAATATTGCCAATACAATCCGCCCCAGGCTATACCATTCCCTTTTTTTGAAATTTGAACTTCTGCCATTTTGGGTAGTACTTCGTTACCGTTCCATGACGTTTTATAGTATCCTGTTCCTGCTTCCACTTTTACATGTTGCAATTGGGAAGGCGCTATTTTTTCTCCTCCCACCAAAACGTCCACGGCATCTGTCACCGACAACCAATCACTGCCCTGCAATAAGAGGGCGTAAACGGCTTCGGTGGTTGCCTTGGTCGTTTTCCACTGGTTGGTCTGTTTGTTTTTTAACAACCAAATTTTAAGGTTGTCAATGGTTTCTACATCGGCGGGCCGCAGTTCAGAAAACGTTTCAATCAACAATGCCTGGGTCTCAATAGGGGCTTGGTACCAATGCCAAGAACTTGTGTTTTCCTTCCAGTACATACCCAATTCTTTTGAAGTGATGCTATTTTCCTCCAAGGCGCGGAGTATCTTTTTAGACGTTTTGCTATCCCCGTCCCGATGCACGATCAAGGCCAACATTCCTTTGGAATACAGATTTTTGTTCTTCCAATAGTGCTGTGCTTGCCCCATGTAATAGTCTTGGATGTCCTTAACTTTTTTGGTAGTCTTAATATCGTTAAAAAAGCTACGCATGTACAAATAATGGATTTGCGTTTGGCTTAGATGATCGTCATTAAGGTTGGTGGCATACTTTTTCATTTGGAGGTACTCTTGCACAAATTGGTCATCCAAATAATAGATAGCTCTTTCTAAAACGGATTGCATTTCAACTACTCCAGAAGTAACGTTCAACTTTTTTAAATGTCCAAGGCCGGCAGCGATATGTTGGGTTACAAAACGACTGTCCGGACCGCCATTGAACCAAGGCCAGGCACCGGAACGGCTTTGGTTCTGTTGTAGTTTGTTCAGGGCAATTGCCTGTTCACTGTTCATTTTGTTGAGGTTGAACAACAGCGCAATACGTTTTTTCTGCTCGGTCTCAGATTGTGTATCGCGTAACCATGGGGTCTCTTGAATCAAAAGGGATTTTAATTCTTGGTTTTTTTCCAGATTGCTGACCAAGGCATCCGTAGTAGCCCATTGGTCAAAAACCTCCTGAATTCTTGGATTGCTGTTGGTAATATGCGTGGCCAAGGTATTTGCATAATATTTAGAGAAGGTCTGCTCATTACACTCATACGGGTACTCCATTAGATAGGGGAGTGCCTGTATCGCATACCAAGCGGGATTACTGGTCATCTCCAAAGTTAACTTATGGTGCTTGAGCGTAGGGGAGGAAGCTTTGTTTAACTTATCTAAGGTAAAGGTCTTGGTTTGGTTGCTTCTGACCCACATGGGCAAGGTTTCTGTCACTAGCATCTGGTTGGTCAAAACGGGCAAAACGTTTTGCTCCCCATCACTAAAATCCCCTGCTTTGGCGGTTACGGTATATTGAACGGCCTGTATGTCAGATGGTATTTCTAATCGCCATGATACCTGGGCATTGTTAAGGGAATCTACTGTAAAGGCAACTCCATTTATGTCAGTTCCGGGAGCGGAGGATGCCAATTTCTTGGAAATATCCTTGCCGGAAATAGCATCTATCAATGTAAGCCTTGCTAAACCGGATAGCTTCTTATCCGTTAGGTTTGTAATTTTACTGCTGATTACTATTTGATCACCATCCCTAAGGAATCTTGGCGTATTGGGTATTACCATCAGTTCTTTTTGGGTGATGGCCTGCAGCGTAGTGTAGGAACTCTCAAGGTTTTTGGTATGGGCCAACAATTGTAAATTCCATCTTGTCAAGGCTTCTGGGGTGGTAAAGCTAAATGAAACGGTACCTTCCGCATCAGTCTGCAATTGCGGAAAGAAAAATGCGTTTTCCTGAAGGTTTTTACGGATTTGTAAATTCTCGGCTTTGGTTGCTTCAGAAGAAGTATCAGCAATTTTTTTAGAATCCACTGAGGTTACGGCATAACCTAAGGCTTTCTTTTCTCTTTTAAAATCTTCGGAGAAAGCAACTTCATCAAGTTCAGACCCTTCATTATCCATTATTGGCTCTCCTAATGCTGCCCTTGGTGCCATAGCCGTTTTACTGCGCATTACTTGGGCACCTGCAAGCCTGTAGTTGCCATGCCCAAAATAAAGGCCAAACCAATTAAAACTATCAAAATTTAGGCTCTTAAAGGTGTAAAACTCATTGTCTAAATGGGTGATAAAGGTAGCATTGGTAAAACAGGAATAAGCGTTCACCGTTCTATTGGCATAGTAATGTGGCCGTACCAAAGGGTTAAATCCCCAGTAATGATTCCTAAAGGCATCCAGGGAGGCGTCATACATGCTTGCCAATATCTCTGCAGCGACCTTGTCCCCTTTAGGCCCTTTAATTTTAAACGACCAAGTCTCATCAGTACCAGGCTGTAGTTTATCCCTAAATGTCAGGGTCTCTATTTGGAGGTCGGTACTGGGATAGGGTACAGCAACATTAAGGGTACCAGAATCAAAATGGTTGTACACAGCGTAGCTGTAGGAAACTGCAAACCCTCCCAAATCTTCCTGATTTACGGGTATGGTGAAACTAGCTGAGTTTTTGTTCAAGCGGATAATCTTGGTATCGATAATTTTTTTGTTTTTTTCTATGGCAACCGTTACATGAACGTCCTTTGCATTGGAAAGTAGGGTCACTTTAACGCGCTCACCGGTACGATAACTGTTTTTATCGGTCTTAATTTGGAACAATTGATGGTCTGCCAGTTGTTCATCGTTTTGGCTAAACAGGGTGGTTTCTAGAATATCCTTGACTTCCTGCCCAAATCTATCGGTGGTTTCCAATTCCAAGAGGTACTTGCCCGATGCCCATTTTTTAATGTTCCCCAAGGAAAGTTCTTTGGAAGTTTCCGTATTAAAATTTGATTCCCATACCAATGCACCTTTTTCCCAGTAAGAGGCATCATGTTCATTCTCATAGGCATCGTGTGGAAATAACTTTCGGAACTCCTCTTTCGTAAAACCGGGATAATCCGGTGATTGCCATTGCCGTGGCCTTAAAACAGTACTTGGGGCTTTTAGCTTATACATTTTTACAGTTCCCTTTGCGGCTACAAACTGACCGTTAAGATTGCGTGTGGCAATGCTAAGCGTATGGGTTTTGATGTCCTTATCCATTGGGTTGGCCAAAGACATCCTAGCCATCATGGCATGGTATCCTACGGTCACAAAAGTAGTGGCGCTATGCGTTTCCCCATTAATGTCGGTCACGTCCGCAGTGATCTCGTACGTAAAGGTGGGTAGGTTTTTTTTGTCCGTTCGGTTATCCGGAATAGCCTTGAAATCTATGGAATAGGTACCCGTGGCGTCCGTTTTTGTTTCGCCCTTCGTTATTTCTTGAGGACTTGTATTTTGGGAGGGATATCGCCAATAGTACCAGCGAGGATAGGAAACGGAACGTTTTACCCTGTAACTAACTTTGGCATCGGTGATGTTGCTTCCTGCATAGGCCGTAGCGGTTCCATGAACGGTAACAGTATCATTGACCTTATAACTCTCCATGACCCGTTCAAAAGCCGTTTCAAATTTGGGACGTTTGTATTCCTCTACGGAAAAACTGGTGTAACCGGCCAAGGCATGGTCCTTTGCACTCACTTGTAATGAAAACTGTCCGGTGAGCCCGGTATTTGGCAAGATGAATTCCCCTGCAAAAGAACCATATTCATTGGTGGTAAAATCTGCAGTGTTTATTACCTGGCCATTTACGTCTTTTAACTGCACCGTAACATTGAGGTCTTTCAATAAGGAGGAATTTTCTTTCCATCTTTTTAGCGCAATGCCTTTAAAATATAACGGTTGCCCCGGCCTATAGATACTCCTATCTGTAAATAAAAAAGAAGAATAGGTAGGTTTGGGTTCGCCTGGTTCATAGTTTCGGTAAATGTAGTACTTCCCATAGAAGGCCGTATCTTTTTTGTGGGACACGGTAATATCCACGTCATTCCACTCTTTGGGAGTCCTCTTAATGGATACTGTTCCCGTTTGGTCCGTGTACCATGTTTTGGTCAATTTTTTACCGTTATAGTTTAAACGATATCGCAAGGTCACCATTGCTCCAATAACCGGATTTCCGTTATTCCTATCCACTACTTGAAACTCCTGATGGGTTTCTGTCTCTATCTGAATTAAAGCCAGATCGGTAACCTGTACTTGGGTGTAGGCGAATGTGTTATCGGTGTTGTCCTTGGGTAGTGCTAAAATGAGATATTGCCCATTCCCCAAAGGGGGCAAGGAAATTTCGGTACTGTGGGATTGATGATCGTTTTCGTTCCTTAAGCTGGCTTCCCACGAAGCAACGGCAACCAAGTCTTTGATAAAGACCAGCTTCTTTTCTTGCGGATAGATACGTTGCAATGCGTTCCATTGCTTTTGGGAAATGCTGTGGGCGGTGAGTTGTAGACCATCGTAATTTTTATAATTCACCAACAGGCGTGATGTTTGGTGCATAGGAATGTGCCGCTCCACAGTCAGACGCAGGTCATGGGAAAGAATCTGGGATTTAAGGCCCCGGCATTTTTCTGCCCCTCTACTATCCGGCATTTCCCTTATGAGCTGCTCACAAAGTTCAAGGGCCTCCTTTGTTTTCCAACGCGTTTCCGTATTGGTTTTTGGATTATAAGTGGCACCCTGTTGATGCAGTAAAGAGGCTATTTCATAGTGGTAAAGGCTAGCGGCCAAGTTCCCTTTTTCCTTAGAGGCATTATTTTGAAGCACCTGCAAAAATTTACCCTCTTTATTCTGAAAAACTGCATTTTGATAAATGAACTTTAGACGCTGGATGTCCACTTCAGCATAGGTGTACGGCTTTTTGGAAGCGGCATGGAGGGTTAAAAGTTTTTGAAAAACACATAGAGCCTTAACTTGGAGGGAGGTGTTATCTGTAGTGGAGATGTTTAACTGTACAAAGGTTTCCCCGTCACAAAGAAATTCAGCATCATCAATTTCAAATTTGTCCGCAGGTCTGGTCATATTATCTTCACCAGTGGTATAAAAACGTAGTGCGGTATGTGCCAGCAGGTCAAAAAGGGTAGGGCGGTATTCCGCAGAACCTTTCTGTTGGTTCAGAATCTGCTCAAAATCTGAAATTGGAAGCAGCTGAAGGGCAGATTCATTCTCCAAGGAAGCCTCAAAATGGGTGGTGATTTCTTTAAAAATGGTGCTAAGGTCCCAAGTCCTAAAATCTACTGGGTCTACTTTTTGTTCTGTTTGTGTACGATTATAAAATCGATATCTATTCTGTTGAAAATACTGCCAGTAGAGATTGGCCAAATAACTTTCTAAAATATTCTTGGTAGGGAATTCTGCGTTCTGGATGGCGGTATTAAAATCCTGTATTATGCTCAACTGGGCATCTTCCTTAAGGGTAAGGGCGTACTTAGCTGCATACAAAAGCGCCTTAACGTTCTGCGGGGCATTTTTTTCCTTTTCTGCCTTGGCCCTAATGATGTCCACTACTGCAACGGCAGACTTGGTCAAGGCATCTGCCTCTAGTTTTTCAACCTGTGACCAAAGGGTTTCAAAAGAATCATTATGTTGTTGGGCTTTTGCCATTTGGAAAAAAAATAGTGGGGCAATTAGGATTACAATGTGTTTCATGTGCTGCGCTTAAACTATACGCTTTAGCAAGGAAGTGGTAATCTTACTTAGCTTATAGAATGATAAAATTACGGACAAAGATGCCTCCAAAGTACCCGGAATACCATGAAAAATGAGGGAAACAGGTGTTTGGATGAGTAAAAAGCTTCAAAACGGTACTGGTTGTACAAGCAGGTGTGGGGTTCACTGCCTAGCGTATTTACAGACTCTTTAATAGACCTCCATCAATGGGAATTTGTGTTCCGTTAATATAGGACGCCTTGTCCGATGCCAAAAAAGCCACCAGATATCCGTACTCTTTTGGGTCGCCTATGCGTTTTAAGGGCACTTTGGATTTCATGTCTGCCAAGACCTCATCTTGTGAAATTCCCAATTGTTCCGCTTTTTTTTCATTGAGCTGTACAATGCGTTCGGTATTAAAGTATCCCGTTAGAATACTGTTTACGGTAATCTGTTTATCCCCAACATCAGTGGCCAAAGATTTTGCCCAGGTAACCAAACTGGCCCTGATGGAATTGGATAGGGCCAAATAGGACAAGGGCTCTTTAACGGATATTGATGCTACGTTGATGATGCGGCCCCATTGGTTTTGCATCATTTTGGGCAAGGCCAGTTCCGTTGTAAGGACTACGGTCTTAAACAGCAGGTCAAAAGCCTCCTGATACTCCATGACCTTCTTTTCTAACGCGCTGCCGGCTGCGGGTCCTTGGGTGTTGTTTATTAAAATATCAATCGTATTCCTTTTAAAATACGCCGTAATCTTTTGCAGGTATCCTTCATAGTCAGAAAAGTCCACCACCAAATACTGGTGTTTTTGTCCTAGGGACGTATCTAGGCTTTCCAAAACCAATTTTAGTTTTTCCTTATTTCTAGCCATTAAGGTAACATTGGAGCCGCTGGCGGCCAGTTGTTGGGCAATGGCTTTACCAATACCGCCACTGCTCCCGCCAACAAGGGCGTTTTTATGTTGTAGTGATATGTTCATATGTTTCGTTTTTTTAAGTTTCTGTACCCCTGGATTTGCTTAGTTTGTTGTACGTTCCGCTTGTTCACCCATGGAGCCTCACCGCCTTATTTATACTCTTCCCGAACAGGGCTAAAAACATCCATTAATTTACAGGTGGTAATGGCCTTGCCGCTGTGTGGCACATTGGAAGGGATAATGACAACATCACCCGCTTTATAGGTTTTGGTATTGCCATCTAGGGTAAATTCAAACGTTCCTTCCACCACGTGCATGATCTGCTCGTGGATATGCTGGTGTTCTGGTACCTGAGCACCAATCTCTACATCCCAAAATGCCCAACTCATGGTGTTTGCGTGTACCATTTTACCGTGATAGCCCGGCATCATCTCTTTTGAAGGTATTTCTGATAGGTTCATGAATTTCTTTTTTGACAAGATAGCAAGAATCAAAACACATTTTTGGCCCATTGGTTATCTTTGCCAGCAATAAAACAGCTATGAACGTACATTTTATTGCCATTGGTGGCTCCGCGATGCATAATTTAGCATTGGCTTTGGCACATAAAGGATATCAGGTCACCGGTAGTGACGATGTGATTTTTGAACCCTCAAAAGGAAGGCTCCAAGCCCATGGGTTACTGCCAGAGGTCTTTGGATGGTTTCCCAATAAAATCCACGAAGGCATAGATGCCGTTATTTTGGGAATGCATGCCAAAGCGGATAATCCAGAACTTTTAAAAGCACAAGAACTAGGGCTTACCATATATTCCTATCCCGAGTTTTTATATGAACAATCCAAAAATAAAACTAGGGTGGTCATAGGAGGTAGCCATGGAAAGACTACGATAACCTCTATGGTTTTGCATGTGTTAAAGTACCACGAAAAGGAGGTGGACTATATGGTTGGAGCCCAGTTAGAGGGGTTTGAACGCATGGTGCACTTAACCGAAGATAATGACTTTATGGTCCTGGAAGGGGATGAATACCTCTCTTCCCCCGTGGACAGGCGTCCAAAATTTCATTTATACCAACCTAATATCGCCTTGTTGAGCGGAATTGCTTGGGACCATATCAATGTATTCCCAACCTTGGAGAATTATGTGGAGCAGTTTCAAATATTTGTGGATAGCATTGTAAATGGGGGTTCTATTACTTATAACGAAGAAGACCCTGCCGTTGTGCAGGTGGTAGAGCAGTCCCAAAATACCATTCGCAAATTTCCGTATCGCACCCCCAATTATAAGGTAGAGGATGGAAAGACGCTACTGGATACCCCGGAAGGATTGATGCCTATTGAAATATTTGGGCAACACAATCTCAATAACCTAGCCGGTGCCAAATGGATATGCCAGCAAATGGGGGTGGACGAAGCTGATTTCTACGAAGCCATCGGCACATTTAAGGGAGCTTCCAAACGTCTAGAAAAGTTGGTGCAGGGCAATGGCAAGGTTGCCTATAAGGATTTTGCACATTCTCCCAGTAAGGTAAAAGCCACCACTAAGGCGGTAAAAGAACAGTATCCTGATAAAAGATTGGTGGCATTTCTGGAATTACATACCTATAGCAGCTTTAACCCGGAGTTTTTAAAAGAGTATGAAGGCTCGTTGGCGGCGGCAGATGAGGCTATTGTATTCTATTTGCCAGAATCCGTGGCCATAAAAAAATTAGAACCTGTAAGTACGCAGCAAATTAAAAGTGCCTTTAAGCGGGAAGACCTAAAAATTTATACCAACGCTTCATCTTTTAGGGAGGTGGTGTTTCAAAAGAACTATGACAACACGGTAGCCCTGTTTATGAGTTCTGGCAACTATGGCGGTTTGGACTTAAATGCAGTTAAAGACCTATTTGGTTAGCGGTAATTTTCCAGTGTTTGGGCCAATGCCCCATCCAGCACATAGAAATCTATACCCCAAACTGCTTTAAATGGTGGTCTAGATGTTTAAATTCCAATTGTCCCCACTGGTTCTTGGTAAATGTGCCAAAAGCTGGGTGTGGGTGCCAAGTTTCACGATCGTGCAATTGTGCAAACTCATCTACCAAACGGGTGAGAGCCTCGTACTCAGTGCTAAAATCCTTGGGCTCTTTTGCTTTAAGCTGTGGGGCAGTAGGGAGGTTTTTTCGCCAAGGCTTGTCATTGTAGAGCGATTTTTTAAAAAAAGTCCTTATGAACCAGTTTCCCTTTGAGGTGTTTGGCCTGTTTTCAATAGCAAGTTGCAATGGGTATTGACAATGCCACAACATCTGGCCTACCGTCATTTTACCCCATTGGCCTTTAGAATTCTCGGTTAGTTTTGCTAGTCTATCTTTGATTTCAGCATGGCCATCGGTGGTTAATAGGGATTTCATTTCGTATAGGTGCTAGTGTTAATGCGTTATAAGATAAGGCCTAAATCTTTTTTAGACAAATGTTCATGGTATCGCAAAGATGGAATCCGATGGGCTTTGGGAAACATCAAATCCAAAATTCCAAGTATCTTTAGCGCATGCAAGATAAGCCAACCTCCTTTCCCATAAAAAACTGGTCTGATGACGATAAGCCACGTGAAAAACTAGCGCAAAAGGGACGTTCCGCACTTTCCGATGCAGAGCTTATCGCCATTCTTATTGGTTCTGGCAGTAGGGAAGAAAGTGCGGTACAATTATCAAAGCGCATTTTGGCATCTGTAGACAATAATTTAAACAATTTGGGTAAATTGTCCTTGCAGCAACTTATGAAATTTAAAGGTATTGGGGAGGCCAAAGCCATTGGTATAGCCGCAGCTTTGGAGATTGGCCGGCGCAGAAGGGGAGAAGACTTGGTCAAGGTTGGTAAAATCACCAGTAGTGCAGTCGCTTTTGATTTGCTACAACCTATTCTGGGGGAGTTGCCACATGAGGAGTTTTGGATTTTGTACCTAAACAATGCCAATAAGGTGCTTCACAAGGAACAACTGAGCAAAGGGGGTATGACGGGTACATTGGTAGACGTTAGGCTGGTCTTAAAACTTGCACTTGAACATGCTGCGGTAGGACTCATTTTGGCGCATAACCATCCCTCTGGGACCCTTAAACCGAGTTTGGCCGATAAGCAACTCACCCAAAAACTTAAGAATGCGGCCCAAGCATTGGATATAAAGGTGTTGGACCATTTAATCATCACACAAAAGGCGTACTTTAGTTTTGCCGATGAACAACTCCTGTAGATGCTCTTGATCTATACACATAAGATTACAAAACGTTTCACCTATGTGATGAAGCAGGTTTTTGTGCGGATTTTAGGTATTGAGGTCACGTTTACCACCAAAGTAGAGGACTTTATCAAACACACCGGGCCAAAAATCACCTATACCAAACAGCCTTTGCAGAACGAGTTCTTTGTTCGCTCCAATGATTTGCTTTTTGAGCAAGGCATCAATGATATAGAGATTAAGCTTGGAGAATGGAACGGGGTGCCATGCTTTTTTGATGCTGGCGAACGCAGCAATGTCCCCTTTGATATTTTTTCTGCAGCATTTTACTTGCTTAGTAGGTATGAGGAATATTTACCCCATGTAAAAGACGATTTAGGTCGTTTTCCGGCCAAAAAAAGCTTGGGGTTTGAAAAAGGGTTTTTGGAATGCCCGCTGGTAGATCAATGGGCGTATTTACTGTTGGACGGTTTAAAGCAGCGGTTTCCAGACCTAGAACAGGCATCAAAAACGTATTCCTTTACCCCTATCATAAATGTGACAACCTCCCATTGTTACGCGCTCAAAGGTTTTTCCAGGAGCATTGCCGGATTTTTTCTGGATTTAAGCCGTCTGCGCTTATCTCGTTTGGTCAAAAGGATTACGGTTTGGTTCAACCCCAAAAAAGATCCGTATGACAATTTTGATTTCTTGCTGGGCCTTCATAAGAAATTTAAGGTAAAGGCCATGTTCTTCTTTCAATTTGCGGCATATTCTGCCCATGATAAGAACATCTCCATTTACCGTAACAAATTTAGGCACCTCATTAAATCGGTTTCGGATTATAGCAAAGTGGCGCTAAGCGCTTCCTTGGCCTCGGTTAGGGATATTTCCATATTGGTCAAGGAAAGAAAACGTCTTTCTGATTTGATCAATAGGCCCGTACAGCATGTTCGTTTACGGTATAACCGCGTGGCCATTCCGCAAACGTACCGCAATTTAATTGAAGCGGAATTTACGGACGATTATACCATGGGCTATACCCACCACCTTGGTTTTAGGGCCGGAACCTGTACTCCATTCTATTTTTACGACCTTACCTTAGAGGCACAGCAACCCTTGCGCATTCACCCGTTTGTGTTGTGTGATTATGCCCTAAGGAATTTTAAGAATCAACAAGAGGTATTTCAGAAATTAGATCTCCTTTATCAACAAGTTAAACAGGTGAATGGAACCTTTACCCTTGTTTTTTCCAATGAGCTCTTGGGGGGCAACCATAAAATAAACTGGTTGGAACTCTACGGGGCCACCTTAAAAAGATATTATGTTTAAAGCGGTTGTTACCGATGTGTTTTTTGATTTGGACCACACCCTTTGGGATTTTGAGAAAAACTCTGCATTAACCTTTCAAAAGATTTTTAAAAGCAACGAATTGGACATTGAACTGGCCAGGTTCTTGGAAATCTATGTTCCATTGAACCTTAGTTTTTGGAGGCTTTACCGCGAGGAAAAAATTAGCAAAGAAGAACTGCGCTACCAGCGGCTAAGGACCGCTTTTGACCAATTGGGCATGTTCGTAAGCGATGATGATATCAACCAACTTGCAGAGGATTATATTGCCAACCTATCTACCTTTAACCATCTTTTTCCCGGTACACTGGAACTTCTAGATTATTTAAAGGGCAGCTATAAGCTGCATATAATTACCAATGGGTTTGAGGAAATCCAAGAAAAGAAAATGCGTAATGCGGGCATCTTGGACTATTTTAAGGTGGTAGTGAACTCAGAAATGGCAGGGGTAAAAAAACCGCATCCCAAGATTTTTAAAATGGCATTGGAAATGGCAGATGCCCAACCTAAAACCTCACTTATGATAGGAGATAGCCTAGAAGCGGATATTTTGGGCGCAAAGAATATGGGCTTGCATACCTTACATTTTGAATATCAAAAAAAACTGGACCATACTATTTGTCCATCGGTCATGGAATTGAGCGAAATAAAAAACTATTTGTAGAGTTATAGTAGGGTATACTTTTTGTTGATTGTTATCTCTTATTAAGTATTCCACTATGATGAAAATTAGTTCCCTTTGTAGGCCTCTTTGGTATATAGCCCTGTTGTTCGCCGTTTCTTGTGCGGAGGAGCAGGATTTTGACCAGTTTAACAATCTGTCCATAATTCCAGAGGTGTCTAGTAGCATTTTTTATTTTGAGTCCGATGAAGGCACCATAAACGCGGCGGGTGGCGGAACGTTTTACGAACAGGACTTTACCTTTGAAGCCTTTAACGAGCCTTTTGTTTCAGAACGGGTTGTTAATGGCACCATTACCTATCAAATAGAAAACACCACCAGTAAACCAATAGCCGCGAGTATCTCTTTTCTTGACAATGCTGGAACAGTGCTGGATACGGAAAACTTTGCCATTGGTGAGCACCCTTTTCCCTTATTGGAACGTCAGGTAGCCTATGGGGAGGGGGGCAAAAGCTTGGATATTCTAAGAAACACCACCTTAATTAAGGTAACGGGGGAGAATTTGGGAGACGCTTCCAGCACATCCTCAGAACGTACCCCAGTCATTATAATTCGTTCAAGTGCTACCTTTAGCCTAGAACTCAGATGAGGTGGACCAATACCTTTTTGTGGTTCATTGCCCTTTGGACCGCGGGCGTAACTGCACAAAATAAGCAGTTATTGTATGATTTCTATGAAGTGCCCCAGTCGTTACTTTTAAACCCAGGGGTCATTACCCCATACCAATGGCACGCTGGAGTTCCTTTGTTGTCAGGACTTTCCGTACAGGCGGGAAGCAGTGGAATTGCCGTAAACGATATTTTTGCCAATGACGGCATTGATTTTACCACAAAGTTCCGGGAACGTGTGGTCAATGGTTTAAGCCCAAACGATGTCATTGGGGGCAGCGGACAAATAGAGGTTTTTTCGGGTGGTTTCAGAAGTTCCAAAAGGCCTACGGATTATTATTCTTTTGGCATGTACGGCGAAGGGTTTATTGCCCAATATTGGCCGTCCGATTTGGCACAGCTAGCTTTTGAAGGCAACGCCAACAATATCGGCCGCAGGTTTCAATTCAATCATTTAACAACTGGGGGCGAAGCCGTCAATGTCTTCCATTTTGGCATCAATAGGCAGATTAACAATAGGTTGACCGCGGGGTTGCGGTTCAAGGTATATTCCAGTGTATTTGAATTTACATCCAAAGGTAACGATGGGTATTTTGTGACCACCCAAGGGGAGAACAATATTTTGCGCAATACGGTAGTGGCAGATGTTACCATGAGGACTTCCGGCGTGGAAAGCCTTCTGGAACTGCTTGGGGATGATACCTTGGCCCAAAGTGTAGAATTGCCCAGATGGTTGTTGGGTCGCTCCCTGTTGGGCGGAAACTTAGGTGTTGGTCTTGATTTTGGGTTTACAAAAAGACTGGGTTCAAATTCCTATTTCACCATTAGCGTTCTGGATATCGGGTTTATTTACCACAATAATGATGTTAAAAACTACACCCTAAATGGTGCCGGAACCAATGAGGGTATAGAAATTATCTTACCCGAGGATTTGGGAAACCTGAGTGTGGACATTTGGCAGGATTTGGTGGATGATTTTGAAGAACGTATTCCGCTGGATACCAATGCCGATGCCTTTTTTTCGCTAAGGCCTACACAACTTAATGCATCTTATCGCTACCATTTTGGGGAATATAGCAAGAAATCAAATTGCGATTGCGATATCGCTCCAAGTGGAAGAAATATCAACATCGATTATAAGAATGCCGTAGGAGCGCAACTTTTCATGATTCATCGGCCCAGAGGGCCCCAGGCGGCGTTAACCGCTTTTTATCAAAAAAGATTGGGCAATGTTTTGGCGTTAAAAGGCACTTACACCATGGATAAATACTCCTTTGCCAATCTCGGGCTTGGGGTTAGTATGCAGGCAGGACCTGTGAACTTTTACCTAATGGCGGATAACTTGCTCGGTTACCAAAACCTGCCGGCGAGTAACTATGCCTCTTTACAGTTTGGGTTGAATATACTATCTTGGAACCCTAATTAGTAATTTGTATAGATGTTAAGGAATATAGTGGTTTTTACCTTTGTAGTTTTGTACGGGACCTCAATAAGTGCACAGTTGGATGGATATAAATACATTGTGGTACCCAAAAAGTTTTTGACTTTTAAGGAGTATAACCAATATCAAAGTAGCACCATTATAAAGCACTTCATGCAACAGGCGGGCTTTAATGTGTTGTATGAGGACGAGCTGCCCCAAGATGGCGCAGCGAATAGATGCTTAGCGCTATTTGCGGATGTTCAGGACAATTCTAGCATGTTAAAGACAAAGGTGGCCATAGCGCTTAACGATTGTAAGGGAAATAGTGTATACCTCACCCCTGAGGCACAAACCAAAGAAAAAGACTTATTAAAGGCTTATAAAGAGGTGATAACGGAAGCTTCTTCCTATTTTACTGGATTAACCCACAATTACAGGCCTCCAACCGCACCAAAGAAAATAAATACCCAGGTCACCGAACAGTCCAAAGCCCCTTCTCCCATAAGTGCTTCCCCAACCGATGGCAATATTGTGCCAACTGAAGCCAAGGAGGGCCTTTCTGCAAATAACGGCACTAGCTTAAATGCCATCGGTACCAATGATGGTTACCTTTTGGTCGATGGCGCGGATACCATACAATACCGTTTGACCAAAACCGCTGCTGAAAATGTTTTTCATGCAGATAAAAAAGGCGTTAAGGGAATTGTGTACCAGAAAGAGGGGAAATGGTATTTTGAGTCTGAAAAGGAGCAGGACAAAATGGTAGAGGAATTGGTCATTGTATTTTAGAAATCATATTTGTCTTTCCATCGCGCCAGTAAAAAATCCTTCATTCCCTGTTCCCTAGCGTTTTTTCCTGGAATATAAAAGGAAGTTCCCTTTAGTTGCTCTGGTAAGAACTCTTGGTCAATAAAATTGTTCTGGTAGTCATGGGCGTATGCATACCCATCTCCATACCCTAAGTCTTTCATTAATTTGGTTGGTGCATTTCGCAAGTGTAGCGGTATGGGCAGGTCACCAGTCTGCTTCACGCTTTGCTGGGCTTTGTTGATGGCCATGTAGCTGGCATTGCTTTTTGGTGATGCTGCTAAATAAATGGCGCATTGGCTCAGGATTATCCTTGCCTCTGGGTAACCAATGGTCGTCACCGCTTGAAACGTAGTGTTCGCCATCACCAATGCGGTAGGGTTGGCATTGCCAATGTCCTCAGCGGCAAGAATAAGCATTCTTCTAGCAATAAATTTTACATCTTCCCCGCCTTCGATCATTCTGGCCAACCAATATACTGCTGCATTGGCATCGCTACCGCGGATGGATTTTATAAAAGCAGAGACAATGTCATAGTGCTGTTCCCCAGTTTTATCATACAGCACTGTATTGGCCTGTACTTGCTTTAAGACCAGCTCATCAGTAACAATAACCTTGGATTCCGGATAGGAATTAATCAGCAGTTCAAAAATGTTTAGAAGCTTTCTGCCATCACCCCCGGACAATCTTATTAAGGCTTCGGTTTCTTTGAGATGAACTTTTTTGGATTTTAATAAAGGATCCTGTTTAATGGCACGTTCTAGCAACGCTTCCAGGTCCTCTTTTGAAAAAGGCCGCAGGATATATACCTGACAGCGGCTTAAAAGGGCCGGAATCACTTCAAAGCTAGGGTTTTCCGTTGTTGCTCCAATTAGGGTCACCCAACCCTTTTCTACAGCTCCCAGCAAAGAGTCTTGTTGGGATTTGCTGAACCTGTGGATTTCATCTATAAACAGGATTGGGTTTTTAGTGGTAAAGAGACCTCCTTGATCTTTGGCCTTTGCAATGACCTCCCGTACTTCTTTTACCCCACTGCTAATGGCACTTAAGGTATAGAACGGACGTTTACTTTCCTTGGCGATGATATTGGCCAAGGTGGTTTTTCCGGTCCCGGGCGGTCCCCAAAGAATCAATGATGGAATTACGCCAGACTTAATTTGTTGTGTCAATGAGCCATTTTTGCCCACTAGATGGTGTTGACTGATGTAATCCTCTAGATGCTCCGGTCGCATACGTTCCGCTAAAGGTGCGTTCATTTGGTTCATTCCAAGTAAAATATATCTGACAATTTAGCCGTTTTGGTTAAACTGGTCAATTCTTTGCTTTTATGTGGTCCATGAACGAAAATAGCTATTATAAGTTTACGACGTCCATGCTGCTAGTGCCGCTATTTGCCGTACTCGCTATTTGGACGGTTTTCTGGATAGAGGTGCGGTTTCAGGTAAACTTAAACTATTTAGGCGTTTATCCGAGAACCATTAAGGGTCTGGCTGGCATAGGGCTAAGCCCGTTGATTCATGGTTCCCTGGAACATTTGTACAACAATACCATTCCACTGGCCATCTTGTCCTTGGCCGTGGTGTATTTTTATAAGGATGCAGCCCTAAGAGTGTTTCTGCTGGGCGTTGTATGTTCTGGAGCCCTTACTTGGGTCATTGGTAGGCCTTCTTACCATATTGGTGCCAGTGGGTTGATTTACGCCTTGGCTGCGTTTATCTTTTTTAAGGGTGTTTTTTCAAAATACTATAGGTTGATAGCCCTATCCTTAGGGGTGGTGTTTATTTATGGAAGTATGCTTTGGTATATTTTCCCGATTGAGGACGGAATTTCATGGGAGGGCCACCTATCTGGATTTTTAGTTGGTTTGGTTTTGGCCAAAGTAATTCCAACACGGTTGCCCAGTCCGCAAAGGTATCAATGGGAAAAAGAGGATTTTAACGAAGATGACGATCCCTTCCTAAAGCACTTTGATGCAGATGGGAATTTTATGGAAACCGGCCAAGAGCAAGACCCGGACGATAAAACGGAAATTATATACCATTATAAAAAAAATCCTAAAACAAAGGATTAACCCATGCGTTGTCTTACCACTTCATAAAGGAAAACCCCGCAGGCAACCGAAACGTTCAGCGAGGCTATACTGCCCAATAAGGGTAACTTAGTCTTTTCTGATACCAAATTTAGAACGGAAGGGTTTATTCCCCTATCCTCCGACCCCATAATGATAGCGAGCGGATTGGTTAAATCAACTTGATATATATCCATTGGCGCTTTTTCCGTTGCGGCAACAATTTTTACCTCGGAGGCCTGTAAATAAAACAGCGCATCCTTTATATGGTCTACCTTTGCGATGGGAATGTTAAAGGCGGCACCTGCTGAGGTTTTTATAGTGTCATCATTTATGGGGGCTGCACCGTTTTTGGAAACAATGATCAAATGGACCCCTGTACACTCCGCTGTTCTGATAATGGCCCCAAAGTTGCGGACGTCTGTAATACCATCGAGAATAAGGAACAAGGGTTTTTCCGTACTTGTCAATATTTTTTCGGCTGTGGCCTCAAAGTCCTGGAAAGCTACCGGGGAAATGCTTGCAATGGCACCTTGGTGTTTATTGGTGGTAAGTTTGTTGAGTTTGTCCACAGGTACATAAGAACTGCTTAGTCCCTTTCTTCTGATGTGTTGCTCCAATTCTTTGAAAAGGTCTCCCGACAATCCGCGCTGAAGGTATATTTTATTGATCGGTTTGGCGGCTTCAATAGCTTCTATGATTGCCCTAATGCCGTAGATGAGGTTACCCTTTTTCATGTTTGATGGTATGATGCCTATTAAAAAACCCCACTACGGCAGTAGTAGGGTCTAAGTGGATAAAAGTTTTTTGTTTATTGATTCAAATAGGTGACTACCGCCATCAAATCCTCAATGTCCTTAATCTTAATTTTATTTTCTTTTAAATATTGCTGTGTGGACACTTTCATATCCGCGGGCAATAATTTTAAGAGTTTCTTATTTTTAAGCTCTACCTCATCAACCCTGTTGTTTCCCTCAATCTCCAAATAATACTCTTTAAATTGTGAGAATTTTGGCGGAACTGCTTTAATAAATGGGTTTGGGGCGGGCTGCCCTTCCGTATACTTGATGTTGTTTCTTTCATAGAGCTTAAATTTCCCGTCCTGCACTAAGGTTAGATACCCATTTTGCGTTCTGTTCCTTTTGTCAATAAAAGTGCTAAATCTTACTTGTCTGCCATCTACCCCGATTACGGCAATATTTTTGTCTCGGCTAAGACCTCTTATCGGGGCGTCTTCCAGGTTTTGGGTTTTTATTTCTATTTCTTCATTGTACGCATTGTAACGGTAGAAAACGCTCCCCGTGTTTTCTTCTTTATAGTACACGTTTCCAGGGAGGAATGTATTTGATGTATATGGAGAACCCTGAATGGTTTCCATTTTTTTTGCCGTTTTACTATTACGTTCATTGATTGGTCCCAAAGCTTGTTCAAGCTGTCCTAATCCATTGGCATTTCCCGCGGCAGAGCCAGATGAGGCAAACTGTCCAGAATACTGCGCTTCACCCAAAAACATGGAAAAAACACAAAAGAATAAAAGAATACTTTTCATAATGATTGATTTTGCGGGTAAGTTAATTAATTTCAACCGAAATGAGCAACATTTGGATGTTGTTAACATTGATGTTGCATTTACCTTACTTTAAGGTCGATTTTTTATTGGTCTTGCCATTGAAATAGCTGTAATTTTCCATTATTTTGGGCTGTCAGCAAAAGCGTTTGGTCCCGATGCTCCACAAAAATCGCATCCTTGATGTTTCCGTTGACAATGAGCCCACTTTTGCTTGGTGCCAACACGCTGTAGCCGTCCTTTTGGTTGGATATAAGAACAATTCCAGAATAGGCATCCAGCCTAGGGGTTTCTACCTCCGTTTCATAAATATTCCCGGTAACCACAATATCTTCAAAACCATCATGGTTAAGGTCTTGTACACAGTAACTCAAATTAGGTATAAACTGGGCTTCTATGGGCAGGTAACCAAGTCTAAAAACACCATCACCTTGGTTAATCAAGAGAACGGAGCGGAAATCGGTTGCCTCTGCAGCGTATCCTTTGTCAAGTTTATCCCCGTAGATATCGATGAGTTTTGCGTCGGCAAATTCAGAATAGGTTTCAAATTTTTCACTGATAAAAGGCATTTGTTGCGATGAGCATTCCCTGCCCCTAACGGGGACGTACTCACCATTGTATTTTTTGCTTAGGACAACATCTGTGGTTCCATTGTCATCAAAATCATTTGCGTACACTTTAAGGGGTTTTTCTTTACTTGCTTTAAACTTTAGATTTTGGCCTACATTACCAATGACATAATCCTTTAGTCCATCCTTGTTCACGTCAGTCTCTTCTGCTGTAAACCACCAACCCTTGGCCGTGGCACCAGGATTTTTGGATTCATCCTTGACCTGGACAAACCTACCGTCCTTATTTTCAAAAAAACCGATACCTGTCCATTCCCCCACGGCGATAAAATCTTCATTGCCATCGCTGTTAAAATCCGTGACCAAGAGTTTGTTTATGATGCCAAAATCTAAGAGTCCGGGTGCAAATTCTTGGGTTACGTCTACAAAAGTTCCTTGTTCGTTTTTGTATAATGTGGAGGGTTGGAACGTTGGATAGTTCTTAGGGATGACACGGTTGCCTATTAAAATGTCCGGATCCCCGTCATCATCAAAATCTATAATGGCAACGGTTTTACTGTTTTTTGGATATTCCTCAAAGGCCTTTACCTTAACTTTATTAAAATTGCCCTTTCCATCATTTTCATAGAGTCTGTTTTGGAAAAGAGACGAGTGCTCCTCAAATTCATTGCCGCCGCTGGCCACAAATAGGTCTAAGTCATTGTCACCATCAAAATCAAAGAATACAGATTCCATGTCTTCAAAGTCCTTGTCAAGCTCAAATGCGATGGTCCTTTTTTTGGAAAACCCATTGGCACCTTGAATAAATAACTGGCCGGCATGACCGGAGCTCCCTCCAATGTAGACATCCTCCAATCCATCCCCATTGGCGTCTCCTTTGCTCATCAATGGGCCTAATGAGGATTGTTTGTACGGCAATAAAATTTCCTTTTCAAAATCGTTGTACGGATTTTCAATATGTGTATGGGATATTTTGGGTGTGCTAATCTCTTCAAAAAGAGTTGTTGAGCTTGGGGCTTTATAGGTTTTGGTAGCAGCATTTATGTAAGCCTCAACGGTAGTATTGGGCGCTATGTTGGTTAGGGTCTGCTTTTTACCGGTGTCCCAAATTATGTCTATGGAATCTATAATCGTATTGTTTCCCAAACCAAAATACGCGGCCTTTTCTTGGGAAGATCTATATCCCCTGACCCTTCTTGGGGTAACGGCCTGCTGTTTTCCATTATAGTTAAGAACAACCTTCGCGGTTTGTTCAGAGTGGTTTCCCTTTAGCTGGATTTTAATGTAGTTCTTGTTTTCCCTTTCCATCGTATGGTTCTGGTAAACCAAGGCCATATCATCCAGATTATTGATGACAAGATCCAAATCACCATCATTGTCCAAGTCGCCCGTTGCAGCTCCATTACTATAAGTATAGTCTGCCAAACCCCATGTCGCCGCTGATTCTTGGAACCTTAAATCCCCGTGGTTTTGGTATAAAATATTGGGTAATTTTTCTGTGGGAAGGTCATTGTACAATTGCTTTTTTACGGATAGGGGTACATTACGTCCGTATTTTTGCCTCGCTTGGAACACCTTTCGCTGGCTATCATTATCCAGTGCGTAGCGGCGGTAACCATTGGTAATATAAATATCCTTGTCTTCATCAAAATCAAAATCGGACATAAGAACGGACCAGCTCCAATCCGTGTTTGCAGTTTCGGTTAAATGTGCTATGTTGTTGAATTGATTGGTCCCGGTATTCAACTGCAGGGAATTGTACATATATTGGTGGTGGAATTTTGCAGTTTCGGTTAAAAACTCAAATCTTTTGGTATCCATTGAGGCCATAAGTGTCTTGGACCGTTTATGGTCGCTAGCTGCCATATCTAAAACAAAGATGTCATCATGGGTATCATTATTAATATCCGCCACGTCCATTCCCATGCCATAGAAAGAGATTTGGTTGGTATGGGTTTTTATCTCATCCGTAAAAGAACCATTTTGATTATTAATAAATAGGGCGTCAGGTAAATAGTAATCACTTGCAATATAAATATCTGGCCACATATCTCCATTAAAATCATGAATGGAAAGACCCAATCCAAAAATTGGCCTATTTAAACCCACTTTTTTGGTAGCGTCCACATATTTACCGTTACTATTTTCATAAAAGTGGGAAGAGTTAAAATAAGCGGCCTCTTCATTTTTTGTGATTAAGTTGCCCAAGGTAATGGGATCAACGCCATAGTATTCATTTTCATTCATTACCACCAGGTCAAGATCACCATCTTTATCGTAGTCCAAAAAAGCGGACTGGGTACTTATGCCCATATCTGCAAGTCCCATTTCTTCCGCAACCTCCTTAAAAGTATTGTCCTGTTGGTTTAAAAATAGCAGGTTTTTTCTTTGTAACCTTTGGTTTGGTCCGCCTTGGGACAAATAGATATCCATCCAGCCGTCATGGTTGATGTCAACAAAGGTGACCCCGTTGGTCCATATCTTTCCTTGGTTAATGCCAGCTTGTTCCGTGATATCCTCAAACACAAAGTTTCCCTTGTTTAGGTAAAGTTTATTGGGAACTTGATTGCCACAAAAAAAGATGTCCAATAACCCGTCGTTATTAATGTCTTCCAGGCCTACGCCAGCCCCATTATAGAAATAGTCATAATCGAACAAGTTGTCCAGGGTAGAAAGGTTTTCCTGAAGTGTATTTTTAAAATTTATATTGGTTTTTGATGGGGATAAGGAACTAAAAATGGGCTGGGGAGCAGTTTTGGGGACAGCAACCCCACGTTTATCTTCTGTTTTATTGTTAATGCAGGCCGATGCAACCCATAGGAGGATAAAACCAAAAAATAATCTCATTTCTTATCTTAATTTGGGATAAAGATACAATGGGGAACTTTAAATGCCCTAATACAGGAATGTGAATTGGCTTTTTGAACAGGAAGACCAAATTGTTGGTACGTAAGATTGGTCGCAACAAAAAAGCCACAATACGGGGATTGTAGCTTTTTCTGTACTCGAGGCGGGACTTGAACCCGCACGGGCAAATGCCCACAGGATTTTAAGTCCGGCGTGTCTACCAATTCCACCACTCGAGCAGGACTTCATCTGATTTTTTTTTACCTCAAAAAAAAACTCCACTCTGGTTGACTGAGCGGAGTCGAAATTGAGCGAAAAACGGGATTTGAACCCGCGACCTCCACCTTGGCAAGGTGATGCTCTACCAGCTGAGCTATTTTCGCGTTTGTATGAACGTGCATATTTATTAACATGCGGATGCAAATTTAAAACAATTCTTGTAATCTAAAACAATTTTTGAATGAAAAATAATAGCCGCTCCAAAATTTAAATGAATGGTATCCTTTTAAACATTACTTCGTTGGCTGTTTTTGATAAGTATCCCAATAGGGAGAAACATTAGTCCATTACCATAAGATAATGATATTGGACTAGGAAGTTGCTTTTTTGTTCTTACTCAATAGCCTTTTGATTTCGTTGAGCTTCATTAAGGCCTCTACTGGCGTTAGGGTGTCAATGTCCAAATGCAGGATTTCCTCCTTGATTTCTTCCAAAAGGGGGTCGTCTAGGTTAAAAAAACTTAGTTGAAGCTCGTCCTGTCCAGATTGAAGACGCGCACCGTTATCTTCCGTGGCATGCGTTTGCTCCAACTTTTTTAAAAGTTTGCCAGCCCTTTGTACTACTTGCTGCGGCATACCGGCCATTTTGGCCACATGGATGCCAAAACTGTGTTCACTGCCTCCCGCAACCAGTTTTCTTATAAAGAGAACATTGTCTTTTAACTCCTTGACCGATACGTTAAAATTTTTGATTCGTTCAAAGGTGTTGGTCATTTCATTGAGTTCATGGTAGTGGGTTGCAAAAAGCGTTTTGGCCCTCGAAGGATGTTCATGCAGGTATTCGGAAATGGCCCAGGCAATGGAAATACCGTCATAGGTAGATGTGCCTCTGCCAATTTCGTCAAGTAGGACAAGACTTCTTTCGGATAAGTTGTTGAGGATGGAAGCGGTCTCATTCATTTCAACCATAAAGGTAGACTGCCCCATGGAGATGTTATCACTTGCCCCAACCCTCGTAAAAATCTTATCTACCAAGCCAATTTGGGCAGATGCCGCAGGAACAAAACTTCCCATTTGGGCCAAGAGAACAATGAGCGCGGTTTGTCTAAGAATGGCAGATTTACCGCTCATGTTTGGTCCTGTGATCATAATGATCTGCTGTTCTTCCCTGTTGAGAACAACATCATTGGTGATGTAGGTTTCACCCAATGGAAGCTGTTTTTCTATCACCGGATGTCTGCCATCCTTAATGATTAAATCCGTAGAGGTATTTATCTCTGGTTGGGTATAATTGTTGTCTTTTGCCAACTGTGCAAAACCACAAAGGCAATCCAATCTGGCAATTCCTTGGGCATTTTGCTGTACCTCGGTGATATGTGCTTGCATCCAAACCAAAAGCTGCTCAAACAACTGTTGTTCCAGAGTAAAAATACGTTCCTCCGCACCAAGGATTTTAGCTTCATATTCTTTAAGCTCTTCTGTAATGTAGCGTTCTGCATTAACAAGGGTCTGTTTGCGTATCCAACTTTCTGGCACCTTGTCTTTATGCGTGTTCCGGACTTCAATATAATATCCAAAAACATTGTTCGACGCAATTTTTAATGAGGTAATACCCGTAGTTTCAGTCTCACGGGCCAACATTTTGTTAAGGTAGTCCTTGCCGGAAAAAGCCAACCCGCGTAATTCGTCCAATTCCTTGGAATATCCAGTGGCAACGGTGTTTCCCTTGGCGATGTTGACCGGGGCATCTTCGTTGAGCATTGCCTTTATTTTTTCTGTAAGCAACCTACAATCCTCTAAGTTGTTTCCCAGACCTTGTAGTGCTTTGTTGCCACTTTTTAACGCCAATTGTTTTATGGGCTGCACCGCCAAAAGTGAATTTTTTAACTGAACTACCTCCCTTGGGTTGATTTTGCCGGTGGCCACTTTGGAGATCAATCGTTCCAAATCCCCCATTTGCTTCATCCAATGCTGCATTTTTTCTAAGACCGCACTTGTATCTTTCAAGTGACCAACCGTCTCATGGCGACGGGTAATCTCTGCAACGTCTTTTAAAGGAAGCGCCAACCATCTTTTTAACAAACGACCACCCATTGGTGAAATAGTTTTGTCTATAACGTCCAACAAGGTGACGGCATTGGTATTGGCAGATTGGTAGAGTTCTAGGTTACGAATGGTAAAACGGTCCATCCAGATGTAGGATTCCTCTGCGATTCGCTCAATTTTATTGATATGCTTTAGCTGTCTATGTTGGGTTTCCGATAAGTAATGCAGTACCGCCCCAGCGGCAATAATGCCGTGCTGTAGATGTGCGACACCAAAGCCTTCTAAGCCTATGGTTCTAAAATGGTCTGTTAGGCGCTCGTTGCCGTAGTCTTCTTGAAAAATCCAATCCTCAAGAAAAAAACTGTGGTACGTTGTGCCAAACTGCTCTGTGAATTCCTTCCGATGCGTTTTTGGGACCAGAATTTCATTTGGGGCAAAGTTTTGCAATAATTTATCAATTTGCTCCATGGAGCCTTCGGAGATTAAAAATTCCCCCGTTGAAATATCCAAAAATGCAACCCCCAATTTTTTCCTTCCAAAATGCACGGCTGCGAGAAAATTATTGCTCTTGGCGCTTAAAATGTCATCATTTAAAGCAACCCCCGGTGTCACTAGCTCGGTCACCCCCCTTTTTACGATACTCTTGGTCTGTTTGGGGTCTTCCAGTTGGTCACAAATGGCCACCCGCTGCCCTGCTTTGACCAGTTTTGGTAGATAGGTGTTTAAGGAATGGTGTGGGAAGCCCGCAAGTTCCGTTTGGTCACCACCGTTGTTTCTGTGGGTGAGCACTATACCTAAAATTTCAGCGGCTTTTATGGCGTCTGCACCAAAGGTTTCATAGAAATCCCCAACACGAAAAAGTAAAAGCGCATCAGGATGTTTGGTCTTGATGGCATTGTACTGCTTCATTAAAGGTGTCACCTTTTTAACCTTTGTAATTTTGCCCAAAATAGATTGTCTTAATTTTATCGAAAATATGAAGTTACCTAGGGTTCTTGAACTATTGTTGATATTTCAAGGATAAAAGTGGATAAGTCTATGCGTAAACTTGCTAATGAAGAGCTACAACGCTTAAACGTTGATGAATTTAAGAAAGCCAAAAAAACCCCGATTATCGTGATTCTTGATAATATTCGGAGTTTGAACAATATCGGATCGGTATTTAGGACCTCGGACGCCTTTCTGATTCAAAAAATCTATCTCTGTGGTATTACCGCAAAACCCCCTCACAAGGATATTCAAAAAACGGCACTAGGAGCCACGGATAGCGTATCCTGGGAATACGTTGGGGATACCCTTGGGCTCGTGCAAAAACTACAGGCTAGCGGGGTTGCCATTTTCTCTGTAGAGCAGGCGGAACGGGCAATTCTGTTGAACAATTTTCAACCGGAACCTTTAAAGACCTATGGTCTGGTATTTGGGAATGAGGTAAAAGGCGTATCCCAGGAAGTAGTGTCAGCATGTGATGGGGTCATTGAGATTCCCCAGTCTGGCACCAAGCATTCATTGAATATTTCGGTGAGTGCTGGGATAGTGCTTTGGGACTTCTGGTCCAAATTACAGGGATAAAGCCATTTTTGGTTTTTATTAAAGCGGTATCAGCAATAATTTGACAGTAAACAAAAAACCCTTGATACTCGGTACCAAGGGTGCACTATATAGTTTGAGTTAGTTAGTTTCTGAATCTCACAGGCTGCTAAGAAAGTAAAAGCCATGTGGAAATCCAAATAAAATCTAAAAATTGTTAAAACAGTAGATTGCTAAAAGTGGATGGATGGTAAATCACACCAAATAATGTAAAAAGGTCTTGGCCTTAATAAAACCCCACTAGCTAATTCAATACATCCATCAACGCTGCCCCAATTTTTTCCAAAATAGAGCGGTAATCAGCCGGGTTGGAAACAAAATCCAAATTTCCAAGGTCAATGAGTAAACTGGTTTGTTGTGGGTGGCTTTTGATGAAGTTTAGATAGCCGCGGTTTATTTTTTCCAGGTAATCCCGCGAAATGTTCTGCTCGTAATCGCGCCCCCTTTTTTTAATGTTTTCCAATAACCTATCCGTATTTTGGTGCAGATAAACATAGATATCGGGTTTTTTCACTTCTTTGTACATAAAATTAAAAAGCTTCCGATATAGCCCAAACTCTTCATTTTGCAAGGTTACTTTGGCAAAAATGAGGGATTTAAAAATGTCATAATCACTTACCATAAAATTTTTGAACAAATCAAACTGACTGGTATCGTCTGTAAATTGCTGGTACCGATCTGCCAAAAAAGACATTTCCAATGGAAATGCGTACCGTTCTGGGTCTTCATAAAATTTGGGCAAAAAGGCATTGTCCGCAAAACGTTCCAAGACCAGTTTGGCATTAAAATCCTTGGATATCATTTTGGCCAAAGTGGTCTTGCCCGCCCCAATGGTTCCCTCTATGGCCAAAAATTGTAACTGTTTAAAAAGTGCCACGCGAGAAACGAACAATCGATATTTTCTTTTGCAAAGTACGCTGGTATCCTGACATTGTTGCAAAAGGTTTCTGGTATCTTTTTGTTCCAATGGATGATAGAACTGTGGTGCAATATCGGCCAGGGGTTTAAGGACAAAATTGCGTTGGGTCATTCGGGGATGCGGAATGGTCAGGGTATCGGTGGAAATACAATCTGCTCCGTAATAGAGGATATCCAAATCTACTGTTCGTGAGTGGTATTGCCCGTCCGTAAAGCGCTTGCGGCCAAAATATGCTTCGGTGGCCGTGATATGCTTTAAAAGTTCAGTGGGGCTTTTATCCGTACGTATGCAAAAACAGGCATTTAAAAAATCAGCTCCATCAAATCCCATTGCTGCGTTTTCATAGACATGGGAAGTAGCAATTACCTCCGTTCCATCCATGTTAAAGTGCAGGATGGCGTTTTGCAGATTGGCAAGGCGTTTTCCTTGATTGCTCCCAATGGAAATGTAGGCTGTTGTTGTTGCGATCATGTTTGCAAGGGCAAAATAAACAAAACAATCTGACATTGGTTATCTTTGCTGCCTTATAAAACTTTGCTATGAATTTTCTAAGAAATCTTTTGGCGGCCATTCTGGGAACTTTAATTGCCATTGGAATCCTTTTTGTCATGTTTTTTGTGTTCGCTGCTTTGGTGGGCAGCGGCGAGGACGGGGTAATGGTAAAGCCTAATTCCGTGTTGGAGCTCAGTTTTAAGACACCCATAAGGGACTATGAAGGGACAGATGATACGGACCCCTTTGCCACCTTGTTTGCCGAGGCTGGAATGGGTTTGGATGATATATTACATGCCATCCAAGTCGCTTCCAACGATGACAACATTAAAGGAATAAGCATAAAAAACAGTTTTTTATTAGCTGGTTATGCACAAGCGCAGGAGTTACGGCGGGCCTTGCAGACTTTTAAGGATAACGGCAAGTTTATTTACGCGTATGCGGATTTTTACACCCAAAAAGATTATTATCTGGCCAGTGTGGCAGATTCCATTTATGTGAACCCGCAAGGGGCTATGGATTTTAAAGGGTTGTCATCGGAAGTTTTGTATCTGAAAGATTTACAGGAAAAAACAGGAATTAAGATAGAGGTCATTCGTCACGGGAAGTACAAAAGTGCCGTGGAACCTTACATTGCAGATAGTATGAGTGACGAGAATAGGGCTCAAATTAAAGAGCTCATCACGGCCATTTGGTCCAGTATGTTAACAGATATCTCGGATTCTAGAAACCTATCTACAACAAACCTGAACCTAATTGCCGATACCTTGGGAGCACGCTTGCCAAAATATGCGGCACAAACACATATGGTAGATGACTTGTGGTATTATGATGAGTATGAGCAGTTGCTAAGGGATAAACTGTCCATCCAAGAAAAGGAGAAAATCAACTATCTGGATTTTGAAGATTATATCACCGTGGCCAATAAAAAGACTTTACGAAAGGGAACGGATAAGATAGCCGTAATCTATGCGCAGGGAGAAATCTTGTACGGGGAGGGCAACAAGGATTTTATAGGCCAGGGAGTTATCAATAAAGCATTGAAAAAAGCCAGGGAAGATGATAAGGTAAAAGCAATTGTGCTACGGGTAAATTCCCCTGGTGGCAGTGCGTTGACCTCTGACATTATTTGGCGGGAGATAGAGCTCACCAAAAAAACAAAGCCCGTAATTGTATCTTTTGGCAACGTGGCCGCTTCTGGAGGTTACTATATAGCCGCAGGCGCGGATAAGATTTTTGCAGAGCCAACCACGATTACCGGTTCTATAGGAGTTTTTGGTACCATACCCAATATGAACCAGCTGGCAGCCGATATAGGTATCAATGCGGAGCAGGTTGGTACCAATGCCAATTCAGTGGATTATTCCCTTTTTGAACCCATGACCGATGCGTTCCGTGCGCAAATAAAAGAGGGTATCGAAAATGTGTACGATACGTTTGTGTCCCGCGTGGCGGAAGGGAGAAACATGTCCAAGGAGGCGGTAAACCAAATAGCCCAAGGCCGTGTATGGAGCGGGGTTGATGCAGTAAACAATGGCCTGGTAGATGAATTGGGCAGTTTAGATGATGCTATTGAGTACGCCGCTGAGTTGGTAGAACTGCAAAACTATGGGCTCCGTAAATATCCTAAATATAAATCTGATTTTGAACGATTAATGGAAGACCTGGGAGGCGTAAAAGCCAAAATAGGTGGGTCCGTTATGAAAGAAGAATTGGGTGTGGAAACGTATAACGCCTTCATAGAGCTTAAAAAGCTCACAGAGCAGCAAGGGGTTCAGGCCCGGATGCCCTATATATTGAACATCAAATAAGCCTATGCCCCAAAAGGATAAGAAATTGGCCTTTCAGATTTATTTATATCTGGGGGCACTGTTCATAACCTCTCTGGTAGTCTCCAACCTGATTTTCCAGAAATTTTTTTATTGGGAGCCTTTTGGGGAAATCCAACTTTTTGGAGCTTCTTTATTTCAGGTATCCGTGGGTATTTTGCCTTATCCCATCACGTTTTTGATTACTGATTTGATCTCCGAAATCTACGGTAAGAAAAAGGCCAATCAAGTGGTTACCGCAGGTATTTTTGCGTCTGTGTTCTCCATGCTTATTATTTATGTAGCCAATGTGGTGCCCGCCATTGAAAGCTCACCTATAGATGACGTTACCTTTACCCAAGTGTTTGGCTTGTCCCCTTTGGGGGTGTTGGCCTCAATGTTGGCCTATTTGTTTGCCCAGTACATAGATATTTCAATCTATCACTTCTGGAAAAAAATGACCAATGGCAAATATCTTTGGCTCAGAAATAATTTTTCAACCTTTTCATCCCAGTTTGTGGATACCTTTACCGTCGTAGGTCTGTTATGTGCATTTGGGGTCATACCGTGGGAATTGTTTTATGGTCTTGTGGTCAGTGGTTTTTTGTTTAAAATTTTTATTGCCTTTCTGGACACCCCTTTGCTCTATTTGTGCGTATATATGATGCGTAAGCGCTTTAACCTAAAAATAGAGGAAGAATTAACGTTGGATTAATCACATTTTCCAAAGTTTCACGTTCCCAATAATATCATGAAAAAACGACTCCTTAAAATAGCCTTGGGCTTTTTTGCCTTTCTTTTACTGCTTGTGATAGCCGTGCCTTTTTTTCTAGAGGGTAAAATTGCAGATATCATTAAAAATAAGGTCAACCAAAATATCAATGCCACTTTTGACTTTGAGCAAGCAAAGTTGAGCTTGATCAAAAGTTTTCCTGATGCGTATTTGGATTTACAAGGGGTGTCCTTGGTGAATAAAGTACCTTTTGAGGGTGATACCCTTTTTGCAGCAAAGGATATTGCCTTGGAACTTTCTGTCAAGGAGCTTTTTAAGAGGCAAGAAGACCCCATTGCGATCAAAAAACTCACTTTGGACGGCGCACTTCTCCATATTCAGGTGGATAGCTTGGAAAATGTAAATTATGATATTGCATTGCCCTCCAAAACGGACACCCAGCAAACGGATTCTGGCAGTTCCTCAGATTTTAAATTGGATTTAAGGCAATATGCAGTCACGGGTACCAAGATAATCTATGACGATTATGCAACTGGAATGCATTTGGAGATATCCGATATGAACCATGTTGGTACTGGTGATCTATCATTGGCCAATTCCCAGTTGCAAACCAAAACAGACGCCTTGGTTTCCTTTGCTTTTGATGGAACCAACTATTTGGACAACAACGCCGTTGCATTGGATGCGCTCCTTGGTATAGATTTAGAACAAAGCAAGTTTAGCTTTTTAGAAAATAAGGCTTTGGTGAATCAGTTACCGTTGGTTTTTGATGGATTCGTGAAGCTCAATGATGAAAACCAAGAGGTTGATATCAACTTTAACACCCCATCCTCAGATTTTAAGAATTTTTTGGCCGTGATTCCTGAGGGCTATTCCAAAAATATTGAAAATGTCACCACCACTGGAAATTTTGAGGTTTCAGGTTTTTTTAAAGGCTTGGTAGATGATACCCATATTCCCACTTTTGGTATCAGCATCAATTCTGAAAATGCCTCGTTTAAGTATCCGGACCTGCCAAAAGCGGTCACTAACATCTTTCTAAAAACCGAGATTAAGAACACCACGGGTATTACCGAGGATACCTTTGTAGACATCGACCGTTTATCATTTAAAATTGATGACGACCGTTTTAATTTGAATGCTAAAATTCATGAGCTATTGGGCAATACCAAAGTAAAGGCCCATGCGGACGGAAAAATTAATTTGGCCAACATTTCCAAAGCCTACCCTGTTTCTAACGATTTTAACCTTAAAGGAATTTTGGCCACAGACCTTACTACTGCTTTTGATATGGCATCGGTAGAGAATCAACAGTATAAAAACACCACCACGAATGGGACATTTAAATTGGCAGATTTTCAATATAAGTCAGAAGAACTAAAGCACCCTGTTACCATTGACGAGGCAGTGATGACGTTTAATCCAACTACGGTAAGCTTGAATTCTTTTTCTGGAAAAATGGGCCAAACCGATTTTAAGGCTACGGGCACATTGATCAATTTATTGGGTTTTGTATTTAACGATGAAAAACTTGAAGGAAATTTTAATTTGGCCTCTGATACCTTTGCCGTTGGTGATTTTATGGTGGAGGAGCCTGCAGAACCTGATGGAGGTGCTATTAGCGGCGATACTAAGCTGGCCGAGCGCATCAAAATCCCTTCTTTTTTGGATTGTACCATACAAGCAAGGGCCGCCAATGTACTGTACGATAATCTTAACCTTAAAAATGTGGTTGGGACGTTATTGATTAAAGAGGAAATTGCAACCTTAAAAGATGTACAAGCTGGATTATTTGGGGGTACCATAGGGATGGATGGTGCAGTAGCCACCAAAGGGGAAGTCTCTAACTTTGAAATGAACTTGGATATTAGCAATTTCCAAATTGCAGAGTCCTTTAAAGCCTTGGATCTATTTAAAATATTGGCACCTGTGGCTAATGCCCTAGAGGGAAAACTCAATTCCAACATAACGTTGTCCGGTGTTTTAAAAGACGATATGACTCCTAATTTGGCCACCTTAAGCGGTAGCTTAATGGGAGAACTGCTATCCGCCCAGGTAAATACCAAGGAGGCCTCTGTTTTAAAAGCGTTGAACAACAGTGTTACTTTTATTGATTTGGATGCCTTGGACCTAAAGGATTTGAAAACTGCGCTTACTTTTAATGACGGTAGGGTTGCCGTTAAACCTTTTAAGTTAACCTATAAGGATATTACCATCAACATTTCTGGGAATCATACGTTTGATAAGGCCTTGGAATATCAGGCAGTTTTGGACGTTCCTGCTGCCTATTTGGGTAATGAGGTTAATAGTATCATTGCCAAGTTAGATGATGACAGCCTAAATGGTTTGACCATTCCCGTAACGGCATCCATTACCGGGGCTTACAATAGCCCAAACGTCACTACAGATTTAAAGTCTGGTGTAACCAACCTAACAAAGCGATTGGTGGAGATTCAGAAACAGAAAATGGTCAACCAAGGAAAAGACAAAGCCAAAGATTTATTGGGAGGTTTGTTGGGAAATAACAAGGATGCTACAACCTCTGATTCCACTAAGACAAAAGCAGTACAGATGTTGGGCGGTTTGCTGGGTGCTCAAAAGAAAGATTCCGTGACGATAGATTCCTCCGGCCAAAGGAACCAGGTAAAAGATGCTGCAAAAAGTGTTTTGGGCAACTTATTGGGCAGGAAGAAGAAACAAGATTCTACCCAAAACTAGAGTTTAAATAGTTATTGATGGGATGATTGTAATCTCCTCACTTGGTTTTAGACCAACTTTTTAAGTACGATTTTTCCTTTTTAGCTTTCTGCAAGAGCCAAGAGAAAAGAGGGTAAGCAAAAACTTTTTTATCTGAATTTAAATGTAAATTATCGGATATCAATTCCTACCACATAACCTTCACTTCCGCGAACATTAAAAACGGTATTGTCCTCAAACATCAGGTACTGCCCTTTTATTCCTTTTAAAACACCCTTATATTCTGGGGTTTTATCAAGGTTTAAACTCTTTACTTTTTCTGGATACCGCAAAACGGGAAAATTGAGCTGGGTCTCTGTATTGTTTGTGATAAAGTACTCCTGGGCCTCCTCGGGAATATGGGTTTTTAGTTTTTCGCGCCATTCCACGAGGTCAAGGTCTTCTATATTGTTCTGTAACATTTTACGCCAATTGGTTTTGTCCCCCACATGGTTTTTTAGCGCTACTTCAGTAATACCGGCAAGGTATCTGTTGGGCACTTCCACAATTTCAATGGCCTCATGTGCTCCTTGGTCTATCCAACGGGTAGGTACCTGTGCTTTGCGGGTCACCCCAACTTTTACGTTGCTACTATTGGCAAGATAGACAATATGTGGTTGTAGCTGTACCTTTTTTTCATACTCCAAATCCCGGTCCTCTTTGTCCAAATGGGCCGTGCTTAGCTCTGGCTTCATAATCCAATCACCAGCAGAGGGAATTTCAAAAAAACAGCTTTGGCAAAATCCTTGACGGTAAATTTTCCTATCGTTTCCGCAATTGAGACACTGGTGTTTTATAAATTTTAGGTGCAAGGTGCTGTCCAGTGCCTGGTTTAGATGTATAAAGTCACTTTCAAACACCATAAAATATTGAATGGGATTTCCCATTTCAGTTTTCATTTTACGTAAGACACCTTGGTACAACATGTTGTGATTTCTTAATAATGAATTTGTATTTTAGCCAGCGGACCGCAGGTCTAAATATACCTAAAATGCCAATACCATTGTTTAATTCCATAGCCTCCTGGCTACTTAAAAAGCGCTATCACCAGATAGAGTTGTTTTTAAAGTATCCTTTGGACGTTCAGAAAGAACTATTGTTGCAATTGATCAATTTTGCGGCACATACCCAACTTGGCAAGCAATATGGTTTTAGCTCTATCCGTTCCTATGAAACCTTTAGGGAGCGGGTGCCCATTTCCAGTTATGAGGAGCTAGCCCCAACCATAGAGCGTACCCGTAGGGGGGAACAAAATATTTTTTGGCCCAGCCATATCAAATGGTTTGCAAAGAGCAGTGGCACCACCAATGCAAAAAGTAAATTTATCCCGGTAAGTTCAGAGGCTTTGGAAGATTGTCACTACAAATCAGGAAAGGATTTGTTATGTCTTTATTTAAACAATAACGAAAATTCCCAGTTGTTTACTGGTAAGAGCCTACGTTTAGGGGGCAGCAAGGAACTTTATGAGGATAATGGTTCTTTTTTTGGTGATTTGTCTGCCATTTTAATTGATAATATGCCACTCTGGGCGGAGTATAGTAGTACCCCAAGCAACAAGGTCTCTTTAATGAGCGAGTGGGAATCTAAGTTGGAGGCCATCATTGAGGAAAGTATCCGGGAAAATGTAACTAGCTTGGCCGGGGTGCCTTCCTGGATGCTGGTGTTGTTGAATAATGTGATGGAGCGAACGGGAAAAAACCATTTGTTTGAAGTTTGGGAGAATTTGGAGGTTTATTTTCATGGAGGGGTCAGTTTTGCCCCGTACAGGGAGCAATACAAAAAGCTACTGCCCAGAAAGCGGTTTAATTATTATGAAACCTATAACGCGTCTGAAGGATTCTTTGGAATCCAAGACAGGAACAACTCGGAAGATTTGCTCTTGATGTTGGACTACGGTATTTTTTACGAGTTTATTCCGATGGATGTTTATGGTAAAGAAGGAGCGCAGGCCATTCCTCTCTGGGAGGTGAAGACAGGTATCAACTACGCTATCATTATAACCACCAACGCCGGTTTATGGCGTTATAAGATTGGGGATACGGTGCGGTTTACCTCTTTGGACCCATTTAGAATCAGGATTACCGGACGTACCAAGCACCATATCAACGCTTTTGGTGAGGAGTTGATTATTGAGAATACGGAAGAAGCCTTAAAGCAGGTCTGTAAAAAAACAGGAGCGGAAATTAAGGAGTATACCGCAGCACCCATATTTATGCAGGGCAATGATAAAGGGGCGCATGAATGGATGATAGAGTTTAGGCACCCGCCAGAGAATTTGGGATATTTTACGGAATTCTTGGACAATGCACTTAAAGCCTTGAATTCTGATTATGAAGCCAAACGTTATAACAATATTACCCTAAGGATGCCAGAGGTTCATATAGCGCGCAAAGATCTTTTTTATGATTGGCTCAAGCTAAAAAACAAATTGGGTGGGCAGCATAAAATACCCAGGCTTTCCAACGATAGGGGTTATCTTGAGGAATTGCTCAAAATGAACTAAACACAACCAATAGGCAACTTATCCTTCATAACAACCACCCCGTAGTGGTGGTTAAGACTCTTAAAATAAGATAGTTATACTTTTCTAGCGATAAAACCTCCATTTTTATCCAAGGTAACCATACAAAACAGCAGTGTTTTACGAAAACGTTATAGTTAAATGTGCACCTCAACGAACAAAACCCATAATTGAACCAATAAATATTGATTTAGTGCGTTTATGGTTGAAGTTTGAATCCGATAGTTCCCGAATACTTATTAAAACCATTAACAAAAAGACCATTATGGCAGAAAAATTACTCGTTATATCAGACATGTGGGGCGTTAAAAAGGGCCTCTGGATTACATCCTATTTTGGGTATCTACAACAATTTTTTGACATCCAGTTCTATGATAGCCAACAGTTAGGGCACATTGACGAACTGGTCAATACCGAGAAAAATTTGCACAAGGCCTTCGTCAACGGCGGGATAGATACCGCTGTGGCACATTTGATGAAAAAGGAAACAGAACCCTGCCATGTTTTGGCGTTTAGTACTGGTGGCACCATTGCTTGGAAGGCTGGACTTAAGGGTTTTAAGATGAAGTCATTAACTGCTATTTCCGCAACTAGGATTCGTTTTGAAGAGACCAAACCCAGCTGTGAGATAGATTTGATGTACGGCGAAAACGATGTATATAGACCCAACTTGGAATGGGCAGAGAACGTGGGCGTATCCATGAACGTGGTGCCAAATTTTGGCCATGAGTTATATTCAGATGAAAAAATAATTACGGCCTTGTGTAAGGGTTTACTTCAAAAAGTTTTAGGTGGACATCAAGTGGAATCTGAAGTAAGTGCACCTGAGCAATATAAAAAAGGTGCATAAGCATCTTTTCAACCTTTTTGGTACCAATTTTAAATAAAAGTACTTTTTATACTTCCCTATAGTTGGTTTTTTTCATGATGACCTAAAGAAATTCTTAGTTCATTTTCTTTGAATTCAACCAATAGGATGGTCAACAAAACGCAAAATGCCCGCCTCAGGCTAAAATTTATAGGTGTGCTAGAGATATAGGTATAGTAGTGAATTCCTAATAGCTGCTAAGAAACCGCCTTCAGCTTTTTAATGGTTTCGTAGGATAGTTTTTCTTCTGCGTATGCTTTGGTGACCTTAAACTCGTTTTCATTACTACTGGGGAGTTCAAACATGGCATCGGTAAAGATGGCCTCGCACAAAGAACGTAGACCCCTAGCCCCCAATTTATACTCTACAGCCTTGGAAACGATATAGTCAAGTGCCTGTTCCGTAATCTTAAATTGTATGCCGTCCATGGCAAACAATTTTTCATATTGTTTTATGATGGCATTTTTGGGTTCTGTCAATATGGCCCTAAGGGTCTTTTTATCCAGGGGATTCATGTGGGTAAGCACGGGAAGTCTTCCTATAATTTCCGGGATAAGCCCATATTCCTTTAAATCCTTGGGGATAATGTACTGCAGGATATTTTCGTTGTCTACCTTGTCTTCCGCTTTGGAGGCACTATAACCAACGGCCTGCATATTTAGACGTTTGGTAATAATACGTTCTATACCGTCAAAAGCACCACCGGCGACAAACAGAATATTCTCCGTATTGACCTCAATAAATTTTTGGTCAGGATGTTTTCTCCCACCTTTTGGTGGAACATTCACTACGGTTCCTTCCAGTAATTTTAAGAGGCCTTGTTGTACCCCTTCACCAGAAACGTCACGGGTGATGGAGGGATTATCACTCTTACGGGCTATTTTGTCAATTTCGTCAATAAAAACAATACCACGTTCTGCTTTTTCCAGATTGTAGTCTGCGGCCTGTAGTAGCCTTGTCAGAATACTTTCCACATCTTCACCAACGTAACCTGCCTCGGTAAGTACAGTGGCATCCACAATGGCTAACGGCACATTAAGCATACGGGCTATGCTTTTGGCCATTAATGTCTTTCCCGTACCAGTTTGCCCAACCATGACAATATTGCTCTTTTGTATCTCAATATCATCCTCCTTGCTTTTGGGTTGCAGCAGTCTTTTATAGTGGTTGTATACGGCAACGGACATTACCTTTTTGGTGCGTTCTTGACCAATGATAAAGGTATCCAGGAACTCTTTGATTTCCTGAGGTTTTTTAAGGACCAATTCAGAAGAAAGGTCACTGGATTTGGACTGTTTGGATTCTTCGGCTACAATACTATGCGCTTGCTCAATACATCGGTCGCAAATATGGGCATCCAAACCAGCTATCAATAAATTGGTTTCCGGCTTTTTACGGCCGCAAAATGAACATTCTAAATTCTCTTTTGCCATGTTGCTTCGTCAAGTTGGTCCTACTGCAAAACGCTAAAAATGGGGTTTTGTTCTATGTACCCCACCAAGTTTTGTTATCTGATTAAATTTTTTGTCGGATAATCTATCGTTCCCTTACCAGGATTTCGTCAATCATTCCATAGGAGAGTGCCTCATCGGATTTCATCCAGTAATCACGGTCGCTATCTTCGTATACCTTGTCGTAGGTTTGGCCAGAGTGGTTTGCAATAATCTGGTAAAGTTCTCCTTTCAGTTTTAATATCTCGTTTGCCGTGATTTCAATGTCACTTGCTTGTCCTTGGGCGCCGCCCATGGGCTGGTGTATCATTACCCTAGAATGGGTAAGTCCGCTCCTTTTACCCTTTTCTCCGGCACAGAGCAAGACTGCGCCCATGGAGGCCGCCATTCCTGTGCAAATGGTGGCTACGTCTGGCTTTATAAACTGCATGGTATCGTAAATACCTAATCCGGCATAAACGCTTCCGCCAGGGGAATTAATGTAAATGGAAATATCTTTGGTGGCATCAGTGCTTTCCAAAAATAGTAGTTGTGCCTGAACAATGTTGGCCACTTGGTCGTTGATTCCCGTTCCTAGAAAAATAATTCTGTCCATCATCAAACGCGAGAACACATCAAAAACGGCAATATTCATTTGTCGTTCTTCAATGATGTTAGGGGTAAGATTTACGGGATACATGCTGCTTACGATTTGGTCGTAATACATGCTGTTGATTCCTTGGTGTTGGGTGGCGTATTTTTTAAATTCTTTTCCGTAATCCATAGGATATTGTACTCTTGATTTTAGTCCATAAAAAAGGTTCTGAAATGAAAATTTCAGAACCGTAAAGATACATATTATTTAAGTTGTTAGCCGTAAACCTCTTTTACAAAGTTTTCGTAGCTGATCTCCTTCACTTTAAGATTGGCTTTTTCTTTGTAAAGATTCAGTAATTTTTGGCTCATTAACTGTTCGGACATGCGCTTTACCTCATCTTGGTTGCCCATAACCCTTGCAGCAATGTTTTCCAGTTCTTCCTCTTCTGGATTCAAATGGCCGTATTGTGCCATTTGTGATTTAATAAAGCCCTTGGCAAATTCCTTGAGCTCGTCAAATTGTACTTGAAGATTGTTTTCGTTGATAATTTTGCCCTCAATCAACTGATAACGAAGTCCTTTTTCGGACTTTTCATATTCCTCTTTAGCTTCATCTTCCGTGAGTGGATTTTCCCCGCTTACCTGAATCCATTTGTGCAGGAATTCCTTGGGTAGCTCAAACTTAGTCTCCTCGATCAACTTTTCCGTGACGTCATTTAAAAGCTTTTGGTCTGCTTGCTGTTCAAACTGCTTTTCAGAATCTTCCTTGATTTTGGCTTTCAATTCTTTTTCGGAGCTTACTTTTCCTTCACCAAAAATTTTGTCGAATAGCTCTTGGTTTAATTCTGCTAGCTCACGCTCATTGATTTCTTCAATGGTAAATTCAACCTCTATATTTAATTTTTCCGCTTTTTCCCGATCAATCCCCAAAGCGGCGGACAATAAGTAATCTTCTTTGAAAAGCCCTTTTGTTTTAAGTGTTACGGTATCATTTACCTTCTTGCCCAGCAGGGTGTCCAAGGCTTTTTTACTTTTTACCTTATCCAGTTCTAGGGTTGTTTTATGCTCAATTTCCTCAGCTTCATTTTTAAAGATACCGGTAAGTTCATGGTTTTTGCCAACTTCAGATTTGGATACAATTTTTCCGTATTGCTTTCTGATGCGCTCTACTTGCTCTTCAACCATTTTTTTATCGGCAACGATCTTGTACTGCGTTATCGCCTTTTTGGTTTTTAGCTTTACATCAAAGGAAGGCGCCAGGCCTAGCTCAAACTCAAAAGCCAACTCTTCCGCATCCCAATCCAAGCTCTCTTGTTGTTTGGGCAGGGGATTTCCCAAGACGTCCAATTTTTCCTCGGTCAGATATTTATTAAGGTTGTCTTGGAGCAGTTTGTTCACTTCGTCCACCAAGACCGCCTTGCCATATTGTTTTTTGATAAGCCCCATGGGTACCTGCCCTTTACGGAAACCAGGTATATTGGCTTGTTTTCTATAATCCTTAAGAATGGTGTCTACCTTATCTTGATAGTCATCTTTGGTGAGGGCTACTTTGACAACGGCATTTAAATCGTCTATTTGTTCTTTTGTAATGTTCATTGATGCGCTATTTGCTGTACTAAAAATGGGTGGCAAAAATAGGATATTTTATTCGCCTTGGCAAGTTTTTAAAACATTGTAAATCAATCAAAAAGTACCTAACTGGCATCCTCTTTTAAGATGGAATACAAAATGGATTGTAAGAAGGATAGTAAAAGGCTAAAAACAATGGCCCAGAACCAACCGTCTACGTTAAAGCCGGCCACAAAGGAATCTGCCAACATAATAATAATGGCGTTAATGACCAGTATAAACAGACCAAAGGTCACGATGGTGACGGGCAGTGTAAGTACAATTAAAATAGGCTTGACCAAGAAGTTAAGCACACTTAGCACCAACGCCACCAGAATGGCAGTAGTGAATTTGTTGGTGGTAACTCCCGGTAAAACCTCGGATAACAATAAAACGGCAAAGGCGCTTAACAGGATACGTAATAGAAATTTCATAAATGGTGTTATAAATTAAAAAAGACACCGCAAAAACGGTGCCTCTTTTAAAATAAACACATGTAGCCTTATTATTCTAAATACAGACCGGTAAACGCCAGTGGATTTACTTCCGGTAAATTAGAACCGTATTTTTCATTAATGGCTTCCGTAAATGCCGTGGCCAAAATGGCGTAACCCCTAGGGGAAGGGTGAACCCCGTCCAATGAAAAGCCACCACCGGTTCCAAAATCGGCTGTGACCACACTCCCATCAGCCAAAGTAAAGCCTGTTGTGCCCAGTTCCACCAAAAGGGAATTGGCATCCACCAGGGCAACATCAAACTGTGAAGCCAAGCCAGCAATAATCTGGTTGTAGGCAACTAATGCCGTATTGGCAGTTTCTTGTTCTTCGGGGGTTAAAACCCACTGGTCTGCCAAGGGTACGGCAACCCCGTTGATTGAGGTAGGGTCGTTAGGGTTGGCCAAGGTGCCAATTATCGTTTGCGAGGTTAAGACCAAAAGGTCTTCCTCGGTAGCTTGTCTCATATTGATCAACGCAGGACTCACAGCGGTTAAGTCGGTCAGGTCTTCATCCAGCAGTACTACTGGATTAGAGCTGCCAGCTTCAAAGGAAATGGTTCTTTTTTGGGCTTCTTCTGGGGAGATAAGCGGTGTGCCCAGCGGGTTTTGATTGGTGCTGAATGCCAACAGTGCTTGGTTGTATGCTGCATAGGCCCCATTCAATAAATCTGCCGTTGCTTGGTCCAAGGGTACGGGATTATGTGGAACGGTATTCAAAAACGGTATGGAAGTGACATCGGGTAAATTGGCCATAACCCCTTTTGCGCCGTTTGCCGTCATGGTGGTTAATATCTGGGTGATTGCCCCGCCCAGTACCATTGGATCGGATATATCGCTGCCTCCGTAAGTGGAAGGGTCCAAATTTCCGGTTTGGTCAACGCCGGCCCCGCCAGCTGTTACGTATCCCAAGACATCATTGTTACCTATCCAAAGGGAAAAGAATGTTGGGTTCTGAGCTGCCGCATCACCCAAGACCGTGGCATCTTCTGCAGAGGCAAATCTAGCGTAATATGGATTGGCCGTGCCCTGCGGAACACCGGCAACACTGCCATAGCCTGGAGCCAACAAATGGTAGCTTTTTGCCCCGGGGACCCCCATGTTGTTAAAGGGACCAGATAAACGATTGGAAATTTCAGTGGAACCTTGGCCGGATACGGGCACAGGTGCGGGCGAGCCACTTGCAAAGGATAATATCAACCTATTGCCTAGAATAGGCTGTCCGCCAAGGGTAGCGCCACCCAGGTCGTCTGCCATAAAAGGAATGGTAAATTCACCGCCGCCCGCCAGCGCAAAATTTTGGGCCAACATGTTCGGGTAAGAAGCTTCTTGGCCTGCCCTAAAAAGTGCCGCGTCCGAAAACCCCGCTGTCAATGAATTGCCCAGCGCCACGTAATTAGAAAAATCTGCGGTACCACTGGTGTAGACAATGGGTTCTTGTGGTGTCATTTCTTCTTCCATCACAGTGTCGTCATCAGAGCACGAGGTGACCAAGAGCCCTGTAAAGCAAGCAAGGGCAAGGAACTTTTTCATAAGAATATAATTTGAGTTAGTTTTAATCCGTATGTTCAAATCTAGCCTAAAATTGCGATACACACAATAATTGCAATTAAAAAATTATGCATGCATAATAAATAACCTTAGAATTTATGGATTTATGAAATCTAGCGTTTTCTTAAAGAATTCATCTGGGTTTTCTGCGTGTAGCCAATGTCCCGCTTTGGATACGGTTTGGATTTCTGACTTGGGAAAGTGCCTCTTAATGGTGTCGTAATCACTGGGTAAGATGTATTCGGATTTTTCACCTCGTAGAAAGAGTGTCTTACCCAAGTATGTGGCCATTGGGTCCAAGCCGTCCCCAATTTCCTCCATTTTATTTTTGAGTACTTCCAAATGAAACCTAAAAGCCAATTGTTCTTTTGTTTTCCAGTACAGGTTTTTTAATAAAAATTGACGGATTCCCAGGTTGGATAACTGTTTGGCCAATTGATCGTCCGCTTCCTTTCTATTGGTGATGGTCCCAAAATCCAAGGAGTCCAAGGCGTTCATAATGTCTTGGTGGTGGGGTGGGTAATATTTTGGGGCTATATCTGCAATAATGATTTTGGCAATATTGTCTCCATGGTCCACCGCATATTGCATCACCGTTTTGCCACCCATGGAGTGTCCTAAAAGTAGGGGAGTTTCAATGGCATGGTGCCTTATGTAATTGGCAAGGTCGTTAGCAAGGAATGTATAGTCAAAATCAGAGGAATGAAAACTTTTGCCATGGTTTCGCTGGTCTATTAAATGAACTTCCATGCCTTCTGCAGCGTACCTATTGCCCAAGGTTTTCCAATTGTCCGACATACCTAAAAAACCATGTAAAATTAACAACGGCTTTCCTTTTCCTATAATTTTTGAATGTAACAAGCTCATTCCCTCAATCGGTTTTTATACATATTAATAACATTGTCCAACCCTAGGTAAATGGACTCACATATTAAGGCATGGCCTATGGAAACCTCCAGTAAATGGGGGACATGCTTTTTAAAATAAGCGATATTGTCCAAGTTAAGGTCATGGCCAGCATTTAATCCCAAGGCAAGTTCCTTGGCAACAACCGCGGCTTTAATAAAAGGTTGTAGTGCCTTTTCTGGGTTCTTTGGATAGCCTATTGCGTAACTTTCCGTATACAGTTCTATCCTATCCGTACCAACCTTGGCAGCTCCTTCTACCATGGAAACCTCTGGGTCCACAAAAATGGAGGTACGGATACCATGCTCCTTAAAAGTGGCAATTACGTCCTTTAAAAAGTCCTTATGTTTTATGGTATCCCAGCCAGCGTTGGAGGTTATGGCCTCCTCTGCATCCGGTACTAGGGTAACCTGCGCCGGTTTGGCAGAGAGCACCAAGTCTATGAATTTTGGGATAGGGTTGCCTTCAATATTAAATTCTGTGCCAACCACATCTTTTAAATCGTGTATATCTTGATAGCGAATGTGTCTTTGGTCCGGCCTGGGATGTACGGTAATTCCCTCGGCTCCAAAGGATTCAATGTCCTTCACGGCTTTTACAAGATTTGGCACATTGCCACCCCTGGCATTTCTTAGGGTTGCCAGTTTATTGATATTTACACTTAATTTTGTCATGTAACACGAACTTTATCGGGCAAAAATACAAATAAGGCATGCCTTTTGCGCTTGTTAAAGTTGTATTTTGCACTTGAAACCTAGACTATGCATATTCAAGAACATATCTTATCTACCGTTCCCGTCTTTGATGTAACGGATACTTTGGACAAAGCCATTTCGTTTTTTGAAGAAACTACCTATTCCCATGTCGCCATTAAAGAGGAAGGGGTGTTCGTTGGTTTGCTTTCAGAGAATGATTTAGCTTGTTTTGAACCTGATAAGAGCATTGATACGTTTAGGTATGATTTGGAATCCTTCCATGGTACGGACCAGACCTCTTGGCTAGATTTGCTAGAGCAATTTGCGAGAAATGAAGCTAACCTATTACCCGTGCTTGATGCTTCTAAAAGGGTATTGGGCTATTATGATTTAAATGATGTGGTCTCCGTTTTTATCGGGACGCCTTTTTTTACGGAACCAGGTGGGATTATAGTGGTCTCTAAAGGAATCAAAGACTATTCCTTTAGTGAAATAGCCCAAATTGTAGAAACCAACAACAGTAAATTGTTGGGTGCATTTATTACTGAAACAGCCAATGATATGGTGCAAGTTACCCTTAAGACCAATGCGACCCATCTCAATGAAATCTTCCAAACGTTCAGAAGGTACAGCTATACCATAGAGTTTGGAAACAATGACGACCAATTTTTGGAAGACTTAAAGGAACGTTCGGATTATTTGGATAAATACCTTAATGTGTAGCTTATGAAGGTCGCTATTTACGGACAGTCTTTCCAAGGCCATGACGTGGGCTGTGTCTTTGAGTTACTGGACGAGCTCAAAAAAATAAGCGCAAAGGTCCATTTTGAGCATCAATTTTTGCCTTTGATACAAGAAGCTGGCCCCGTAAAGCATACCCGCACCTTTAATGCGAATACGGGTCTGGACAGAAGTTTTGACATGTTCGTTAGTTTTGGTGGGGATGGCACCATGTTAAGGGCTGCTACGTATGTCAAGGATTTGGGTATCCCCATAGTGGGCGTAAACACGGGCAGATTGGGATTTTTGTCCACTTTCAAAAAAGAAGATGTTAGGAAGGTAGTGACGGAATTTCTTGCCGGAACCTACCATATTGAGGAACGCACTTTGGTTGAAATCTGTTTGGACAGCGGTTTTCAGGAGTTTGGATCACTGAACTTTGCCCTTAACGAAATTACGGTTAGCCGTAAGGATACCACCTCCATGATTACTGTGGAAACCTTTTTAAACGATGAGTATTTAACGTCCTATTGGGCAGACGGATTAATCATTTCAACCCCAACGGGCTCTACTGGATATTCCCTAAGTTGCGGGGGTCCCGTGATAGCCCCTACTGCCAAATCTTTGGTGTTGACCCCTATTGCCCCACATAACCTTAATGCAAGGCCCTTGGTCATTTCGGATGATACTAAAATAAGGATTAAGGTGCTGGGCAGGGAAGAGAACCACTTGGTTTCTTTGGACTCCCGTATCGCATCAATGCCCAATGCTCAGGAAATTACTATTCAAAAGGCAGATTTTACGGTAAAGATGATCGTATATAAATCCGAAAGTTTTTTAAAAACCCTCAGAAAAAAATTGTTATGGGGTCACGACCGAAGAAATTAGTAGGTTTTATCCGTTTAAATATCCATGGTTTCCTACCGACGCGCATTTTCCCAAGCTACGCTCAATTATCTGCTTTTTGATATAAAAACCAGTTCCAAAGAATTTCCCGTGTTTAGGTTGGTATGCCTTTGCACCATGCAATAATTAGCGATAAAAACTGTTTATTAAGCTGAACATTATATGGCATTTTTAGCTGAAACATAACTAAAAGCCTTAGTCATATCCCATATTAAATGAGAACAATTATTTTGATGTTTTTATTGGTCATAGGTACGGTACATGCCCAAACCTATGAGGTTGGACTCTTTGCAGGAGGCGCTAATGTTATTGGTGATGTTGGCCGTACCAATTACCTTTTGCCTACTGGGCCTGCATATGGCGGTGTTTTTAAATGGAACAAATCCAAAAGATATGCGTACCGGGCAAGCATTATAAAAGGCAATGTTGTAAATGACGATGCCAGGAGCAACTTGTCTTCCAGAGTGCAGCGCGGCTTTCGCGTAGAAAATTCAGTGGTGGAGTACTCTTTGGGTATGGAATTTCATTTTGTGGAATATAACCTCCACAAACTTGGTCCCGCTTTTACCCCTTATTTATATACAGGGGTAACCTACTTTAGATACGATTTTAACTATATTGATGCACTTCAAGTTCAGGATATTAACCAAAAAGATGGTAGTTTCGCCATTCCAATGACGGTTGGGGCCAAGTATCGATTAAGTCAGTTTCTTATTTTAGGGGCCGAAATCGGAGCTAGGTATACCTTAACGGATAATTTGGATGCCAGCAATCCTGAGGGTTCCAATTTTGAACAATTTAGGTTTGGCAATGTATTTAGTGATGATTGGTATGTGTTTTCTGGAATAACCCTAACCTATACGTTTGGGCGTAAACCATGCCAAGATTGTTTTGAATAGCCATGAACAACCTTTTAACCATTGATAAAGAGCGCTTACCGCGCCACATCGCCATTATTATGGACGGTAACGGCCGTTGGGCCAAGGAAAGGGGTAAGTTACGGGTTTTTGGTCATGAACATGGAGTAGAGGCGGTTAGGCGCACGGTAGAAAATTGCGCTAACCTTGGCATAGACTTTTTAACGCTCTATGCATTTTCCACGGAAAACTGGAACCGACCCAAAATTGAAGTGCAGACCCTAATGCGCATACTGGTCTCCTCCCTACGCAAAGAACTGCCAACATTTACGGACAACAACATAAAGTTAAATGCCATAGGGAACATAGAATCCCTTCCAGGAAAAGCAAAACGGGAGTTATTGGAGGTAATTTCCAAAACCGCCCAGAACACAGGAATGACGTTGACCCTGGCTTTGAGCTATGGTTCCCGTGATGAGCTAAAAACAGCTATAAAACAGATAAGTTCCAAAGTTAAAAATAATATAATTTCAATAGAGAATATTGATGATGCCATTATAAATACCCATCTTTACACGCATGATATGCCAGATGTAGACTTGCTGATTCGCACTAGTGGAGAGCACAGAATCAGCAATTTTTTATTGTGGCAAATTGCATATGCGGAGTTATATTTTATTGACGTATTTTGGCCCGATTTTAAGGAGCAGCATTTAGTGGATGCAATTATCAATTACCAGAACAGAGAACGACGATTTGGAAAAACTAGCGAACAACTCAGTTAAAGGGTTTACACAAATTCCTACCTACACCTACTTTTTATTTCTTTTCTTTTTTATGTTGTGGTCCGCATCTGCGCAGCAAACCGCATTGGAGGACGGGAAAAAGTACATCTTGGGCGGTATAGAGGTCACCGGCTTACAGAGTTATAACGAACAAACGGTTAAAACATACACAGGCTTAAGAATTGGCCAACCCATTACCGTACCGGGAGAGGAAATAAGTTCCGTAATAAAAAAACTATGGGGACTGGAGCTCTTTACCAATGTGGAAATGTACCAAACTAGGATTGAGGGGGATAAAATCTTTTTAGAGCTCAATATTCTGGAAAGGCCCACCCTTACCAATGTCACGGTTTATGGGGTAAAAAAGAAAAAAGTGGAGGATATCATCAATGATACCGACCTTAAAAAGGGAAAAAAAATTACCGAAAGCTTAATCGCCAATACCAAATCCTATCTGGAAAATAAGTACAGAAAACAGGGTTTCCTCAACGCAAAGGCCACCATTGCCACCAAAAAAGATACGGTTGGGGTCAATAGTGAGAGTATGGTGATCAACATTAAAAAAGGGGATAAGGTAAAGATTAGTGAGATCGCTTTTGAAGGCAACGAAAAACTCACCGATAAGAGACTTAGGAAGGCCTTAAAGAAAACCAAGCAAAAGAAATTTTACAGGTTTTGGAAGAAATCAAAATATATTAATGATGACTACCGGGAAGACCTTGCAAGTTTGGTAGATGCCTATGCAGAAAAGGGGTATAGGGATGCAAGGGTACTATCAGACACCTTTATTAAAGTAGATGAAAACAACATCAAATTAAAAATTGAGGTAGAGGAGGGAAACCGATACTACTTTGGGGATATCAATTTTGTGGGCAATTCTGTGTACACAGATCGGCAATTGGCACAAGTGCTTGGCATTAAAAAGGGAAATGTCTACAATGGGGTCTTACTAAAAAAACGCATCGCGGATGACAGCAAGCCAGATGGTGAGGATATTACCAACCTGTACCAGAACAATGGCTACCTTTTTTCCAATATCAATCCTGTTGAGGTCTCAGCGGTAAATGATACCATAGACTTTGAGATTAGGATCATAGAGGGTAAGGAAACCTTTCTAGACCATGTTCAGGTGGTGGGGAATGACAAAACCAATGACCATGTGATTTTTAGGGAGCTACGCACAAGACCGGGACAAAAATACAGTAAGGACAACATTGTAAGAACTATCAGGGAGTTGGGACAGCTGGGCTTTTTTGATGCAGAACAGATTGCCCCAGATATACAGAACCCTAACCCCAATGAGGGTACCGTAGATATCCAGTATAGCTTGGTGGAGGCAGGCTCTAGCCAAATTGAGCTCCAAGGCGGATATGGTGGAGGAGGATTTATTGGAACCTTGGGACTTTCTTTTAATAATTTCTCCTTACAGAACATTTTTAATGGAGAGGCGTATAAACCGGTTCCCATGGGAGATGGCCAAACCTTTGCCCTACGCTTACAGGCCAGCCAAGCCTTTAGGGTGTACAGTTTAAATTTTGCGGAACCTTGGTTGGGAGGCAAAAAACCGGTAAGGTTTAACCTTTCTTTTTCCAGAACCCAGCAGTTTGCCACCAATTTTAACGAGCGAAGACAAATTGAGGCAGATAAGAGCAGGGGTTTTTCCATCACTGGAGTATCTGCCGGACTTGCAAAAAGGGTACAATGGCCAGATGATTTCTTTACCATTTCCCATGCATTAGGGTATCAGAGGTATGAATTTAACGACTTTAGCAATCTGGGCCTTTTTAATTTTGGAAACGGAACCTCTAATTCATTTACCTACACTTTGGGCATCTCCAGAAGTTCACAGGGTCCTAACAGAATATTTCCATTATCTGGGTCCAATTTTGAAATAACCGCAAAATTCACCCCTCCATATTCCTTGATCAGCGGAAAGGATTTTGGTGCCATAACGGATGAGCTGGATGTTTTAAACAACCAGATTTTAACCTTGGGCAATCAGCAGGCACCTAGCTTGGAAGACCAGGCCGAAATAACACGCCTGCAAGGGCAGGTGGAACTCTTGGAGGAAGAGCGTTTTAAATGGTTGGAGTATTATAAGGTAAATTTCCGCGGAGACTGGTATACCAGAATTGTGGACAAGCTGGTGCTCCGGACCAATGCAGAGTTTGGGTTTTTGGGCAATTACAACAATGATATAGGCAATGTTCCCTTTGAACGTTTCTTTGTAGGTGGTGATGGTCTTGGAAACTTTCAATTAGATGGCAGGGAAATCATTCAGTTAAGAGGGTATGAAAACCAGTCCGTTACCCCATTGGCAGCCAATGGAACACCTGCGGGCGGTGTTATTTACAATAAATTTTCCATGGAACTAAGATATCCGCTTACCTTAAAGCCATCAGCATCCATTTATGCACTTACTTTTCTAGAGGGCGGTAACGCTTTTAGCAATTTTAATGAATTTAATCCGTTTCAGTTAAAGAGATCAGCTGGGGCGGGACTTCGGATATTTATGCCTGCATTCGGTCTATTGGGTATTGATTTTGGATATGGTTTTGATTCGGATTTAAGACCAAATTCTATTGGCCCAAGCGGATGGCAGACCCACTTCATTATTGGTCAGCAGTTTTAACCATAGAAAATATGTCTTTTTGTATTGCTTAAGATTTTCATTTTTAGGTTTTTATGTATTTTGGCACGATATTTTCTATACAATCATCAGCTATTAAAATGAAGACAAGGCAGTTTTTGGTTTTCCTAGTCCTTTTAATCGGTATATCCACATATTCCCAAAGGGGAGTAAGGATCGGTTATGTAGATATGGAGTATATTCTGGAGAACGTAGAAGAATACCGTGATGCAACGGAGCAATTAAATACTAAGGCAGAGAAGTGGAAGAAAGAGATAGAGCTAAAGCTGAGCACGGTAGAGCAGATGAAGAAGGACCTAATGGCAGAAAAAGTGTTGCTCACGGATGAGTTGATAGAGGAGCGCCAAGAAGAGATTCAAATTTTGGAAACAGAGGTGCTTACGTACCAACAAGACCGTTTTGGTCCGCAGGGAGATTTGGTACTGCAAAAACGATTGTTGATACAGCCCATACAGGACCAAGTATTTGCAGAGGTCCAGAAAATAGGACAGAATAAAAAGTATGATTTTATTTTTGATAGATCGGCAGATGTCGTAATGTTGTATGCCGAAAAAAGGCATGACGTAAGTGACCTGATATTAAGGGAAATAGCAAGGACCAGAAAAGTAAGTAAATCTAAAAAGAAGGAAAAGCAGGAAAGTAAGTTAAAAGATTTTCAAGCACAAGAAGCAGAGTTGGAAAAAGAGGTCAGTGAGGCCCTAAAGGCGCGTCAGGAAAAATCTAGTGCGGACAAAGAATCCCGCTTAAAAGCGGCCGAAGCTAAAAAGGCAGAGCAGCTAAAATTGCGGGAGGAACGTAAAAAGGCCTACGAAGAACGCAGAAAGAAATTGTTGGAAGAACGGGAGGCCAAAAGAAAGGCAAAGTCAGAAGAACGAGAAAAAGAATCAGGGAATACAGAAGAATCTAAGAATTAAACACTCAAAATTAAAGTTAATTAGAATTATGAAAAATGTAAAGAAAATTTTTGTTGCCATAGCTTTATTTGCAGCCGCTACAAGTTTTGTAAACGCACAAAGTAAAGTAGCCCATATTAATGTTACCGAACTTTTGCAGCAAATGCCAGAAATGGTTGCCGCGCAAGCAGAGCTTAAAAAGTTACAGGAAACGTACAGGGCAGATTTGCAAGGTTCAATGACAGAATTTCAAAATAAGGCTACCCAATATCAGAATGAATCACAGACCAAGAGTCGTGAGGAGAATGAAAAAAGGGCATTGGAACTTCAGGAAATCCAAAAAAATATTGAAGGTGCGGAGCAAGCTGCCATGCAAGAAATGCAGCAAAAACAAGGAGAGCTTTTTGCACCAATTTCGGAAAAAGCCAAAGCGGCCATTGAGAAGGTAGCTGCTGCCCAGGGTTATGACTATGTGATTGATGCTTCACAAGGAGGTGGGTTGATCGTTGCTAAAGGTAAGGACCTGTTGCCACTGGTTAAAGTAGAGCTGGGGTTCTAAGATATTCCAATTAGTTATACCAAATAGATACCGTAAACCGTCTGGCCATATTAACTGGAGCCGGGCGGTTTTTTATTTTTAGAAATGGATAATCCTATTGGCATTTTTGATTCTGGCGTTGGGGGCACTTCCATTTGGAAGGAAATTAAGCGTGTGCTGCCCAACGAGAACACCATTTATCTGGCAGATAGTGCCAATGCACCTTATGGTAGCAAGTCAAAAGAGGAAATCCTCCAATTATCCATAAAAAATACAGAATTCTTACTGCAGGAAAATTGTAAGCTCATTGTGGTGGCCTGTAATACCGCCACCACCAACGCCATAGACCACCTTAGAAAAAAGTACCCAATCCCTTTTATAGGCATTGAGCCGGCAATAAAGCCCGCGGCTCTCCACACAAAGACCGGGAAAGTGGGGATTTTGGCCACCAAGGGCACATTATCCAGTAGTTTGTTTCATAGCACCTCTAGAATTCATGCTGGGGGAATTGAAGTCTACGAGCAAGAAGGAAAAGGTTTGGTAGAGCTCATTGAGGCAGGAAATCAAGATTCCAAAGAAACCAAACGATTACTCTTGGAATATGTGAAACCAATGCTCAATGCAGGAATTGACTGTTTGGTCTTGGGCTGTACCCATTATCCTTATTTGATTCCTACCTTAAAGAAAATCCTTCCTAAAACTATTCAAATCATAGATTCTGGTTATGCGGTGGCCATGCAAACCAAGAACGTTTTAAAAGAAAATCGGCAGTTGCGCGCAGAAAACTTCAATAGTAACCATTCTTTTTACACCAATAAAGATGTAGGTTTACTCAACCCATTTGTGGGTTCAAATGTTCAAACCCAATATTTGGATTTTTAGTACCAAAAGGCGGCTTTTGCTTTATCATACTTTTGACTTCAAAAGTCATTTATTGTCCTAATTACCAAAGCTTTGGATTATTTCCTTACTTTTAAAGGGAAACCAAGCTGCTATGAAAATTCAATACCGATATCTTATCTCAACTTGCTATATTTTTTTTTTCTCCCAGCAGCTATTTTGCCAAGAGAATTCTGAGCTCGACAGCTTGTTAGTTTTATATAGGAATCAAAAAAGTGGTATTTCAAAACTATCCACGCTGAATGCCATTTTTCAGCTACAACTAGGTATAAATATTGACGAGTCGCTTCCGTTTGTCAAAGAACAGCTTTCACTTTCAAAAGAATTGGACAACGAAGAAGGTTATTATGATGCCATTCAAAACTACGCTGCATATTATTTTAATAAGGGAATCTTAGATTCTGCAAACACATACTATTTAAAGTCGAAGGAATATTGGGAAAAGACCAAAAACTTATCCAAGCTTATTCTAGCAAATAATGGTTTTAGCAAATCTCAATATGGACTTGGAAAAAACGATTACGCCATTGAATTGATTAATAGAAGTCTTAAGTTGACAGATTCAATAGACATCGACTCGGTAGTAGTGGGAGATACATATAGAATACGGGGAAACATTTATCAAGCAATGGGAAATAGAGCACTTGCTTTAGAAGATTTTCTGAAAGTTGAAAAATTTTATAGCACTAATAGGAATAGTATAAAATATGCAACTGCTCTGGACGATATTGGGTACTTGGAAATGCTCATGAAAAATAACTCCAGCGCCCTTCTCTACACGGAACAAGCTGCTGAGATTTATGATTTTTTAGACAGCAAGCAATTACTAGGACGAGCTTATGAAACCTTAGGAATTTTATCTGTAGAGTTGGAAAAAAGGGATGCAGCTAGAATGTATTTTGAAAAACATCGTAACCTCGCCAAAAAAATAGGCTCAGTTTATATGGAGGCAAAAGCGTATAGCAACCTAGGCGGTTTATTAGTTGAGGGCAAAGATTTTGATGAAGGTATCGCATTTCTCAAAAAGTCGATTGATTTATTCCAAAAAACGGGACGTACACTACACATCTCACATGCCATAATGAATCTCGGCCTAGCATATCATGATAAAAAAGACTATGAGAAGGCAATTATATGCTTTAATGAAGCAGAAGTCATCGCACAAGAAGCAAACCTACTCCCAAATCTTGCCAAAATTTTTGGCTATCGTTCAAAAAGCTACGAAGCCCAGAATAAATTCAAAAATGCATTGATTGACCTTCGAAATTTCAATGTGATAAATGATTCACTGATTAATCTTGCGAAAACAGAACAAATTGAAGAAATGCGAGCCATCTTCGATACTGAAAGAAAAGAACAACAGATTGCCCAACAAGAAACAGAAATTGCACTATTGGAAGAGCAAAAAAAGGTAAGTTCTCTCCAAAAGTGGTTGTTGGGCTCTGGTCTAGGGCTGTCGCTATTGGTTTTTGGGTTTGGTTTTTACGGTATCCGCCAAAAAATGAAACGTAATAAAGTAGAGCGCGAAAAAGTAGCTGCCGAACTGGCTTTCAAGAAAAAAGAATTGACCACACAGGCCCTTCATTTGGCCAAAAAGAATGAAACGCTTGAAAACCTTAAGCAAAAAGCAAAAGAGCTCAAGGAAAAAGAAGCTTCCAATAATGGGTACCAACAATTGATTACCTCTATTAATTTTGACCTGCAGGACGATAATAATTGGGAAAATTTTGCACGCTATTTTGAAGAGGTCCACAAAGATTTTAATAGCAAGGTCACTAAAAAATACCCTGAGGTTACCTCAAATGAACTTCGTCTAATGGCCTTGTTAAAAATGAACCTTTCTTCCAAGGAAATTGCCAATATTTTAAACATTTCCATCCCAGGAATCAAAAAAGCACGGCAGCGTTTGCGTAAAAAAATGAACCTTTCAACGAGTGATTCATTGGAGAACGCTATTTTGAGCATCTAGTTTCAGCCCAATAAATACAAGGCCTCCCAATGTTTTTTTTGGGTAGTATACCATTTGTCTCCCCTCTTTTTTTTATTTCCTAAAGCCATCATGCTAGGTTTGTGGTGTTGCCAAAAACAACAACCGTTTTTTGTGGTTTCCTGCTCGGTATAGGGCTGCAGACCTTCACCGTTCAGGCCACTTAAAACAACATCCAAGTTTAACCACAAAAAAAATTAGAAAGATGAAAACAAAGAATTACAGTTACTGGATTATATTACTTGTTATCGGCTGTCTCACATTGGCCATTTCCTGCAGTTCAGAAGATGGCGGTGATATACAGGCCATAGATACGGACGGTGATGGGGTAATTGATGCCAATGATGATTGCCCTGCACAAATTGGGCCCAGTAGTAATCAAGGCTGTCCAACTACGGAAGCGGGTTTAACTTTTGATGAAGTAATCAATTTAGGGGCAGATCCCGAAACATTTCCCATGTCTCGGACGGAAGAAGTAATCACTGAATCTGAGCCTGTGAGTGAAGATTATCCAACTTTGGATGAAGATGGTGACCCCGTTACTGAGCGATTCATATGCACCACTAAAAGAGTAAGTGTACTTGATGGTAATGGACAGTTTCCCCTTTTTGATAGCAATGCAGATGTCATTTATCCTGGAAACCTACTTCAAGGGAAAAGCTTGGTCAATGCAACTCCAGCCCCAATTGTGGTCAAACGGGCGGGCGGAACAATTTCTTATAACCTTAATAATGGTAATCTTAATTCAAGTTTTACCGTTGAAGAGGTGCGCAAGAGCAGTATTCAAGATGCTATGAACAGTATCATTGCTAACTCTGGAGAAGTCGTACCCGCGAATTTTCAATTGGACATTGTTCAGATAGAATCTGAAAGTCAGATGGCCTTAGAGATGGGGATTGATGTGGAAACCTTTACCACCAAAGTATCAAGCGATATGTCATTCAGTCAAGATCTATCCTACAATAGAACCTTGGTAAAACTACAGCAGTCCTACTATACCATGAGTTTTGACCTTCCTACCAGCCCTGAGGAGATTTTCGACGCAAGCGTGACCCCTCAAGACTTAGCTACTTTTGTACAGGCCGATAATCCCGCAACTTTTATTTCATCGGTAACCTATGGTCGAATTTTTTATATGCTCATCGAATCTACCTCGAGCAGAACCGAGATGGAGGCCAATATCGATTTTGCATACGACGGTCTTGTCGCATCGGTTGAGGGTGAATTGGAAACGAACTTTCTAGATAGTCTTGACAATCTAAGAATAAAAGTAATTGCGTATGGCGGTGATGCCGCAGGTACGTTTCAATTGGCCGGTGAAAGCAGTATTTCAGAAATTGCCAATAAGATCGCAGAAAGCACTGATGTCAGAGCTGGTTTACCATTGTCTTATGTAGTGCGCAGTGTTAAACGCCCCGACCTGATTGTAGGTACTGAGCTTGCCACGGAATATGACATGGTGGATTGTGAACTTAAAGGCGTACTTCCCCCTGCTAGATTGCAAGCTTTGGTAGACCTTTTTGAAGATGATGCTGATGGTGGTGGTATTGGGGCCATGGTAAATGTATCTGCAAGTAACATTCTTGTTTTCAATAAAATGGGTGATAAATACGCTTGGTTTCATGCGAGCACCGGCGATATAAAAGGTGTTTTTAGCATTGCCGAACCAAATTCACCCCTTGGTGTCGTACCACTTGACAAAGTTGGTGCTGCCATTCAGGGGAATATCCGAGGTCTATATTTTTTTAGCGAAACCGGGAGCATAACGGCAGTCTTGCGTTATGAGATTGAAAATTGGTCGGGCGATATTGATGCACCTACCTCACCCATTGGTAATTTTGATGGTATCACCTATTCTACGGTAGATATATATGGCGACCAAGATGCCTATCCATTTACGGGTGGCGACTTTACAGCGGCCTTATCATTTAGTGTCACTGCGGTTACACACGGTTTTTATGGAGATGGAGGAAGTTTAATTGCGTACTATTTACCCAGTTCCGGTAGATGGACCGCAACTTCAGCTAGTACTTTGTTCGAAAAAGTAGGAGCTGCATGTTATGTTTCTTTTGGTGGAGGTACAACCCTTCAATATCTAAGTGTAAACATCGATGGTGATGAATTAAAACTAGAGCAGAATAGCCCAAACATAGTGGACGGGCCATGGGTAATTAATTGATAATTTGTTACCTGGGGGAAACCCCATTTAAGTTGAGATGTAATTGGATTGATAAATTGAAATACAATACGTAGACTGCCAATTTTGGCGGGTAACCCATGAAATTTGTTTTAGCCAAAAAGATAGGTCGTAAGGCCTATCTTTTTTATTTAGTGGATTTTTTCAAGTTGGTTTTATGATTTTTGCTGATAGGTCATAAAACTAAAATCAAACGCATGCCGTTCATCTTTAGGATGGTATTCCTCATGGATAAGTTTCCACTGATTCAAATCAATTTCCGGAAAAAACGTGTCTGCATCAACGGAAGCGTGCACTCGGGTCAGTTCAATTTTAGTGGCGAAATCCATCCCTTGTTTATAAATTTGTCCGCCCCCGATGATAAAAGCTACAGGGTCTTCCTTAACGTAAGCAATGGCGTCTTCCAATGAATGAAAGAGCGTGCAAGGGAACTTGGGCTTATAGTTAGCGTCCCTACTAACCACAACATGTTCTCTATTGGGCAGGGGTCTCGGAAAACTTTCCAAGGTTTTGCGTCCCATGATGATTTTATGACCGGTGGTAAGGCTTTTAAAACGTTTAAAATCGTCCGGGAGGTGCCAAGGTAAATCGTTGTTGATGCCTAGGGCGTTGTTTTCCGCAGCAGCGGCAATGATGATCAGTTCGCTCATTTTCACTTTCCTTAATGATCCGGTAGATCTTTTTTTTTGTTGATATTGGAAATTGGAAAATCGGTCTCAATCTCCTTTTGTAGGGCTGCTATGCGATTTTTCTGTTTGGCGACCAGTTTTTCCCGTTGTGAACGCTCCCATTCTTTTCCCATGAATTTATGGGTAACAAAAACGTTAAAAGCGTGAATCATAAATAAAAAGGCCCAAGCGGTAATGGCCCATGCAAACCAGTTATATTCGGCTTGTACCTTTAGGATTTTATTGATAAGAATCAGGAAAACGCTACCGATTAAAAAAATAACAAAATGAGAGAATAGTCTCTTCTTTTGCTTGATACGCTTTTGGGCATTTTCGAGCAGCTCATGCTGTTCTAGGTCAACTTCAGTTTTACCCTTACGCTTAGAAAACATTTGTCGTTATCTTTATCAATGAGGAACAAAGATAATGGATTGCCCTTAACAGTCAATAATGAATACAGACCATAAAGAATTTCCCATACTCCATCAATACATCTACGCAAATACCGCTGCTACGGGCCTACTTGGTGCAAATTTGTTGGAATGGAGACAAGAGCATGACCTGGACTATTTGGTGGGTGGCAGCATGATGAAAATGCATGCCAATGCCATGTTGGCGGATGTGAGAAAAACGGTTGGCCATTTTTTCAATGCATCCAGCGAGGAGATTATTTTGGTGCCCAGCTTTACCCTTGGTTTAAACGTATTGTTGGAAGGTTTATCGCCAAAGGAAAAGGTACTGTTGCTTAAGGGGGATTATCCCTCTTTAAACCGCCCGTTTGAAAGTCGGGATTTTAAAAAGGAATATATTAACATTACGGATAGGTTGGAAGAGGCTATTTATGAAGCGGTACAGACTAAAAAAATTACGGTGCTCGCCTTAAGTGTGGTACAGTGGTTAGATGGCATAAAAATAGACCTTGGTTTTTTACATCAACTTAAAAAAGATTTCCCCAGTTTACTGATTCTTGCCGATGGCACGCAGTTTTTGGGAACCTCCAATTTTGACTTCCAAGAATCAGCTATCGATGTCATTGGGGCCAGTGCCTACAAATGGTTGCTGTCCGGTTTTGGAAACGGGATTTTATTGGTTAGCGAGGCCGCTCAAGAACGCTTTAAAATTCGGTCTAACGGTTACGGTTCTGGCCGAAATCAAAATGACACCATGCACCAACGCACTTTTGCCAAACGTATGGAACCGGGACATTTGGATACCTTGAATTTTGGAAGTTTAGGATTTGCCCTTTCACGCCTTAAGAACATAGGTATGGACTCCATTGGCGGTAAAATTGATACCTTATCTTACCATGCCAAAGAAGTCTTTACCAATCTTGGTCTATTGTCATCTGTTGTGGTTAAAAGACCTTTACACAGCAGCATTTTTAATATTAAGGGGGGCGAAGCCACATTTGGGTTGTTAACGCAAGAAAATATAGTATGCTCGCAGCGGGGAGACGGTATCCGGTTGAGTTTTCATTATTACAACACGGTAAACGAAATAGATAGGATTGCAGATATTTTAAAAAAATAAGCGGCTTTTGAACATTGGACAGTTTTATTTCAAATTCTTAAGAAAGTAACGTTGTTGTCCTTTAAAATTTATGAAAATCGTAAATCGTTCTTAATGTATTGATTATTAATGCTTTTATGTATTGTTTTGCTATGAATTTCAACTTAAAAATAGTTTGCCATGGCGATTAAAAAACAGTATCTAAAAACAAAACCAGTTTGCAAGGTAACTTTTACCGTGCCGGCTGAAGAAGCAGAAAAAGTAGCCGTTGTTGGTGATTTCAATAATTGGAACCCCAAAGGCAGTACCCTTAAAAAACTAAAGAACGGAACTTTCAAAGGTACGTTTGAACTACCAAAAGAAAATTCCTATGAATTTCGTTATTTGGTGGATAGCACCTATGTAAACGATGCGGAAGCAGACCGTTTTCAATGGAATGATTATGCCGGTGCGGAGAATGCCGTGCTAGAAGTATAAACAATGGATAACCATTGGGGAATTCCTATTCCTCAATGGTTACCCCTTTCCAAAACGCAATGTGGCCCTTGATACTGCGGGCCAGCTCACTAGTTTCAGGATAATACCACGCGGCATCTTTATTTTCTTTTCCATCAACGTGTACGTTGTAGTAAGAAGCCACACCTTTCCAAGGGCAATTGGTATGGGTGTCACTAGGCTGATAGAACTCTTTTTTAATGCTCTCCGGAGGAAAGTAATGGTTGTTTTCAATAACAACCGTCTTATCACTCTCTGCTATAACTGTATTGTTCCAAATAGCTTTCATCTTATTTTCTTTTAAATAAATAGTTTTGGTAGGTCTTGTTTTGGTCGCTAAACTGGTCCAAAACTTGCAGCCCAGCCTCCTTGGCCATCCAATGCACCACCCTATCATCATATTTTTGGGAGATTTCCGTGTGAATAGTCTCCCAGGCGTCAAAGGTAATTTTAAGATTTAACCCAGCAATAGACACTTGTTGGGGTTCTTTGGCCACCAAAAAGCTTTTGGCCGTTCCGGTTTCTGGGTCGTACACTTCCCAATGCAGGAATTTATCTAACTTAAAATCCCCTTCTAATTCGCGGTTGATCCTGGTCAGTATGTTCTTATTGAACGCTTCCGTGATACCTGCTGCGTCATTATAGGCATTTAAAATGGTCTGCGGATGTTTTTTTTGGTCAAACCCCATGAAAATTAAATCCCCTTCCCGTAGTACCGCTTTCAGTTTTTTTAGAAACTCTATGGCCTGTGGATGTAATAGATTCCCAATATTGGAACCCAAAAAGAGAATCACTTTTTTACGGGCGGTTTCTTGGCCAATGGTAGTTAGGGTCTCAAAATATGTGCCTTGTATTGGATTTATAACAACCTTGGGTAACTCATGGTGTATGGATTGCTCCAGACTTTCCAATGCATTTTGGCTTATGTCAATAGGGCGGTAGTCAAAATCCATGGGTTTTTCAGAAAAATACCTTAAAAGTATTTTTGTTTTTTTTCCATCCCCAGCCCCCAGCTCGTATAAGCTAAAGGGATTTTTGGCATCACCAAAGTAAGATGCCAAGCTTTCCTTGTGTTCATCTAAAATGGCATATTCCGCATTAGTGAGGTAATACTCGGGCATTGCCATAATATCCTGGAACAATTGATCGCCAGTCTCATCATAAAAATATTTTGAGGAAAGATATTTTGGATATGCCGTTAGTCCTTCATGGACTTCTTTGCCAAAAGTGGATTTTTGTGTGCTTGTATCTTTTTGCATAGGTTTCGTGCAACTTACTTGGCCAGCCGTAAGCCGGTAAATTGCCATCTTAAATGGGTTTGGAAAAAATTACGGTACGTTGGTCTAGTGTGTTGTGAAGACGTGGCTACGGAGCCACCTCTCAACACCTTTTGGTTCACCATGAACTTCCCATTATACTCGCCTAGGGCACCGTCCGCTTTTCTGTAATTTGGATAGGGCAGGTAGGCACTTTCTGTCCATTCCCAGCGGTTGCCCCAAGGAAAATGCGATTGGGCGGCCTCCCATTCAAACTCTGTGGGCAAGCGCAAACCTTTGGATTGGGCGTAGGCAAAGGCCTCAAAATAAGAAATATGCGCAACAGGGGTGTTAGGGTCTATTTTTTGTAATCCCAGGGCGGTATAGTGGAACCATTCCCCATCAATGGAATGCCAGTACATAGGGGCACTGATTTGGTTTTGCCGTACCCAGTCCCAACCTTCCGCATGCCAATACCCGTGGGTTGTATACCCACCATTTTCAATAAACGCCATAAATTCCCCATTGGTCACCAGTTTGTTGGAAATGGAATACCCGTTGAGGTAAACCTGATGCCTTCCAAGTTCATTGTCATAACAAAAACCATCGCCTAAATAACCTACCCCATAAAGTCCTTCTTCCATGGAAATCCATAACTGTTCATGACTTTCGGTAGGGTGTTCCAGAAAATCTGGCGTGTATGCGGGAAGTAAAGGATTGTTGCCCAAAATATATTTAATGTCCGTAAGAAGTAGCTCTTGGTGCTGCTTTTCATGGTGAATGCCTATTTCCAGTATTTGGTGCAGTTCTTTTGCTTGTACCGCTGAGAAGAGTGCCCGTATAGCTTCATTTACATATGACCTATAGGCGTATACCTTTTTTACCGAAGGTCTGCTCATATTTCCCCGGTCCGTGCGCACCACCCGCTTTCCAACAGATTCGTAATAACTGTTAAAGACAAAGGCAAAGTGTTCATCGAACAAACGGTAGTCTTTAGCATAGGGTTTAAGCAAAAACTCCTCAAAAAACCATGTGGTATGCCCCAGGTGCCATTTGGGCGGGCTCACATCAACAACGGGCTGTACCACATAATCTTCTATTTCAAGAGGTTGACAGATAGTTTCGGTATGTTGTCTGGTTTCCACAAAGAAATCCAACAACGTATCGGTAAGCATCATAAAAACAATTTTCCTTTAAAGATAACCAATTATCCCGCCTTTTGGATTGCATTTTTTGTTCGTTTTTTATGCTATTTGGTGCAGCGGAAGGTTAAAGGTAAACGCCGTACCTTCATTTGGTTTGCTAAAAACGTGAATGTTGGAGTTGTGCAGTTCCATGATCTTTTTTACGATGGCCAGACCAAGTCCGGAGCCTTCATTTTGTTTACCACTTTTTGTTTGCCTGTAGCGTTCAAAGATCAAGGCTTGGTGCTCGCTGAGTATTCCTGGCCCGGAGTCTTTGATCGTAATGGCAACATCCTTTTGTAGCGCCTCTATGCTTACCGTAACCTTACCGCCGTTGGGGGTGAATTTTAGCGCATTGTCCATTAAGTTTTGTATAGCCCGTTCCACCAATGAAATATCGCCAAAGACCAACGGTATGTCATGGTCCATCTCTAATTGGAGGTCTATGAGTTTTTTTTGGGCCAAACCTTGGTAATTACGGTGTATGTCATTGGCCAGTTCGCTGATTAAAAAGGGTTCTGGTTTGGGTTCAATTTGGTTGGCTTCCAACTTGGAATATTCAAAAAGCTGTGAAATTAATTTGGCCAGGCGTCCGCTACTGGAGTTAATGGTGTCCAGATACGTTTTACGTTGCTCTGCCGTTAGGCTGCCGTCCTTCATTTGCAGGGTTTCTATGTAGCCTTGGATAATGGCAAGTGGCGTGCGCAGGTCATGAGAAATATTGGCGATAAGTTCCCTCCTCATGGTTTCCAAGGATGTAATACGCTCCATGTCCCTAAGAATGGTATCTGCCATGCGGTTGTACGTAGTGGTTACCCCAGCTAGGTCGTTTTTTTCGGCATTTGCAATTCTGTAATTTAAATCGCCTTGCTGGAATCTGTTTGCGGCAAAAACCAGCTCCCTAAGTGTTTTTGTAAGGTACCAAACAGAAAGAAAGCCCAAAAGGGCAGCAAAGAGCAATGTGACCAATAAGGTTCCCACCCCAAGCTTTAAGACGTAACTGCCAAACAATAATTCCCGGGTATTGGCAAAATCCGCTCCGGCCAATACAATATAGATATAGCCTTCTGTATTTCCTTTTTTGAATTTTGCCGCCGAAAACACTTGTTGTTTATCCGGGTTTTTGGGGTCGTCCCCCAAAAAGTAACCCACTCCGTTTGCGGCAATAAAGGCCTTAACAGGAGCTAGGTCTATTCTTTTCTTATGGGTCTCTGGAGCGTCATGATCTAGTACCACGGAGTATTGTACATAACCTTGGGTATCTAACAAATACACTTCTATCGCCCGGTTCACCGCCATCATATCATGCATGATATCTCCAAAGAGGGCCTTGTTTACGGTTCCGGAACTATCGATAGGGCTTTGGTTCACAAATTTCTCATCTATAAGATCTTGGGCTAAATTGGCATGCAACCGCTGGGTTGTTTCGTTAAAATAATTATTGGATAGGTAGATGGTCGCTGCTGTATAACCGATGCCTGCCAATACTAGAATTGCCATAAAAGCCAATACCAACTTACGGATCAATCTGTTGGAGAGGATGGTCTGTTTCATAGTTCTTCGTTGAATTTATACCCAACCCCCCAAGTGGTCAGGATATAATTAGGATTGCTCATGTCTTTTTCAATTTTGGCCCTTAGCCTATTTATATGGGAATTTACGGTATGTTCGTAGCCTTGAAAATCGTATCCCCAAATCAGGTTCAAAAGTTTGGTGCGGTCATAGCTCTTGCCAGGATTGGATGCCAGTAGGACCAACAGTTCAAATTCCTTTGGTGAAAGTTCTATACGTTGCTTGTCAAGAACCACTTTTCGCATTTCAATGTCAATGGAAAGTGAACCAAATTGGAGCAACTGCCCGGTATTTGTGCCTAGCTGTTGGTTCATCGCCATTTTTTGTCTCCTAAATATTGCTTTTACCCGAGCAATAAATTCCCTTACGCTAAAGGGTTTTGTCAGGTAATCATCGGCCCCAACTTCCAATCCCAAAACCTTGTCTATTTCCTCAGATTTCGCCGTCAACATTAAAATAGGGGTTTGAATTTGGTTTGCCCTGATTTTTTGACAAACCTCAATACCGTCCATTTCCGGCAGCATTACATCCAATACAATCAAGTCTGGCACGGTTTCAATGGCCAATCGGAGACCGTCATCACCTCGGTTGGCCGTTAGGATGCTACAGTTAAGGTCTTTCAAGTGAATTTCCAACAGGCGGATGATTTCTGCATCATCTTCAATAAGCAATACATGTTTCATTAAGGGCGAAATAAAAGCTAAACTATCACGAAACCTTCACAAGGGTTGTGAATTTACGGCCTCGCTTGGCCCATTTGGTCGTAAAAGCCGCCTATTTCTTGCATCATCCGCAAAAACTTTTGCTTAAGACATTGATTATCAATTGGTAATAAAATTTGATTTTCTTGTGATACTTCTGTTACAGCTTCCGGGTTCCTTTGTTTCAAATTTAAAACACATAAAAAATGAACAATTTTAAAACACTATTGGTACTATGCGCTTTTGTGGCGTTTATGACAAGTTGTGAGGATGATGATGGTATTGAGGCCGTTGTTACCTTGGATGCAGGAACCTTAAATGGAGGTCCTTTTACCTTTGCGGTAGACGGCGTTCCGGATATGGTCAACGGCATCACCCTTAATGCGGCCAATCTCACAGGAAGCATCCAAAACTATGTCATCACGGACGATGAAAAAAATATTTTAGGTCTGCCCCCTACCTTGGAGGCTGTAGAAGGGGTGGATTTTGATGCCGCAGGGGTTGGAGCCTGCTACATTTACCATATCACCTACGAGCCGGGGCTAACCGGTTTGGAAACCGGTGCTAACCTTGATGCGTTGTCTGGTGATTTTGACCTTTCCAATTTTGTTATTGTCAACAGAAATGCCCTCAACGCCGGCGTACTTTCCGGAGGGCCGTTTTCCTTTCTTGTTGATGGAATGCCTGATATGGTTTCTGGCATAACACTGGATAATACCGAGTTAAATGGCGAAACACAAAACTATGTCATCACTGACGACCAGCGTAATATTTTAGGGCTCCCACCAACCCTAGAGGCGGTAGAGGGGGTTAATTTTGATGCCGCGGGCATAGGGTCTTGTTATATTTATCACCTTACCTTTTCTGGAACCCTTTCAGGATTGGAAGCTGGGGAAAATTTGGATGATTTGGCCGGAAACTTCAGTTTATCCAATTTTATAGAGGTGGCGCGTAATGGTCTTACCCCCGGTATCCTTTCTGGCGGTCCTTATGACTTTACCGTTGATGGCATGCCCGATATGGCCACAGACTTGGCACTGGATAACAGCGGAATTACTGGAACCAACCAAGGGTTTGTGATTACCGATGCGGATTTAAACATTTTGGGCTTGCCACCTACTTTGGAGGCCGCACAGGGTGTGGATTTTGATGGGGCAGGAGTGGGCGTTTGCCTTATATGGCACATCACCTATGAGGATGGTATTGTAGGATTGGAAGCTGGCGGAAACGCAGCCAATTTGGACGGTTTCTTTGCACTGTCTAACTCCATTACGGTGAACAGGAATGGACTAAACCCTGGTATCCTTTCTGGTGGCCCCTATGAATTTGTGGTGGATGGGACGCCAGATATGGCCAACGGTCTAGATTTGGACGCTAGCGGCATTACTGGCTCCAATCAAGGTTTTGTGATCACGGACGACCAGTTGAATATTTTAGGCTTGCCGCCAACCTTGGAGGCTGCCCGTGGGGTGGACTTTGATGGTGCAGGTGCGGGGGTTTGTTTAATTTGGCACATTACCTACGAAGATGGTATCGTAGGTTTGGAGGCTGGTGCAAATGCCGCTAACCTAGACGGTTTCTTTGCCTTGTCCAACTCCATTACCGTAACAAGAAACCCATTGAATGCAGGAACCCTAAACGGAGGCCCCTTTACCTTTAGTGTAGACGGAACCCCAGATATGGTCAGTGGCATTACCTTGGATGATAGCGGGCTAAACGGTTCACTGCAAACCTATGTTATCACGGATGCAGCAGGCAATATCCTAGGACTGCCACCTACGCTAATGGCAGTGGAAGGTGTTGATTTTGATGGTGCCGGTACAGGAGTCTGCTACATCTGGCATCTTACTTATGAGGATGGTTTAACTGGATTGGCCATGGGAGAAAATACAAGCAATCTCAATGGATTTTTTGACCTCTCCAATTTTATAACGGTTACAAGAAATTAAATTTTTGAAAAAGAGGATTCAAGTGTTTGATTAATTGTTTAAAAGCCCAAGTGAATGCTTGGGCTTTTTTTATTTTGTAGTGTAGCTAAACGCTATTCCCCAGTTTGCTTTTAAATGGCCACCATTGCCTTAATATGTGGATGTGGATGATAGTCCACTAGGGTAAAATCATCGAAGGTGAATCCCAAGATATCCTTTACGTTGGGGTTCAATAGCATCTTGGGTAGCGGCCTAATATCCCGGGATAGTTGTAATTGCACCTGTTCCATATGGTTGTTGTAGATGTGCGCATCACCAAAAGTGTGGATAAAATCACCCGCTTTATATCCGCAGACCTGTGCCATCATCATGGTAAACAATGCATAGGAAGCAATGTTAAAGGGTACCCCCAAAAAAATATCCGCACTGCGTTGGTACAATTGGCAGCTCAACTTGCCATCGGCCACATAGAATTGAAAAAAGGCATGGCAGGGAGGCAGGGCCGCCTTGCCGTTGGCCACGTTGTCCGCAAAAGAAATGGAAGTATCTGGCAGCACGCTTGGGTTCCAGGCAGAGACCAACATCCGCCTGCTATTGGGATTGGTTTTTAAGGTGTGGATGACCTCTTGGATTTGGTCTATTTCCTCGCTGTTCCAATTGCGCCATTGATGGCCGTATACGGGACCCAAATCACCATTTTCGTCTGCCCACTCGTTCCAAATGCGCACACCGTTTTCCTTAAGATAGCCAATATTGGTATCGCCCTTTAAAAACCACAACAGCTCATGGATAATGGATTTAAGGTGTAGTTTTTTGGTGGTCACCATGGGGAAACCTTCAGAAAGATCAAACCGCATCTGGTATCCAAAAACGCTTTTGGTCCCTGTTCCGGTCCGGTCTCCTTTTTGATTGCCGTGTTCCAATACATGCTCCAGTAACTCGTGATATTGTTTCATAGGCATTTGTATCCTGATTTGCAGGATGTGTAAAAATTAGATTAAAAATAAGGAAATAGAATATCCGCAATGCGTAAAACATTAGGACACTTATCAATAATTATCAACCACTTGAGTTTGTTTTTTTTTGGCAAAGGGCTACTATCCCAAAATCATCCCAGCAATGGTAGCGGAAAGCAAGGATGCCAAGGACCCCCCAAGAACCGCCTTCATCCCAAATTGTGATAGGGTTTTGCGTTGGCTTGGAGCTAAAGATCCAATGCCACCAATTTGGATGCCGATAGAAGCAAAATTTGCAAAGCCACAAAGCATATACGTCGCCATTATGACGGATTTGTTATAGGTAAGATGGGCAGAGCTTGCCAAATTCTTTAATTCTGCCAATTGTATATACCCCACAAATTCACTTGCCGCCAGTTTTATCCCCAGTAATTGCCCCATGAGCATTACGTCTTCATTGGCAACGCCAATAAGCCACATGAGCGGGGCAAAAATGGTACCTAATATAGCTTCCAAAGAAAACTTTTCGTAAGGGGAATTGGCGGCAATCCAGCCGTTAAAGGACGTCCAGTCCCCAACACCTCCCAAAACCCCATTGATCATAGCTATAAAAGCAACAAATACCAATAGCATGGCCCCTACGTTAACGGCCAATTTTAGTCCTTCCGTAGTCCCGTTTGCAATGGCATCCAACAGGTTGGCTCCAATACGCTCTTGAGATACTTGTACATCCGTATTGATGTGCTCCGTTTGTGGGTATAGTATTTTGGAAATAATAATGGCCCCGGGCGCAGCCATAACGGATGCAGCCAATAAATGCTTGGCAAATACCAAACGGAGTACGGGGTCCTCACCACCTAGAAAGCCAATGTAGGCTGCCAAAACGGCCCCAGCCACCGTGGCCATACCACCAATCATGACCAAAAGGATTTCAGATTTGTTCATTTTTTCCAAATAGGCTTTGATGAGCAACGGGGCCTCTGTCTGGCCCAAGAAAATATTTCCGGCAATGGACAAACTCTCAGCGCCGGAAATCCCTAAGGATTTGGTCAATAACCAGGCAAGCCATTTTACTATTTTTTGAATGACGCCCAAGTAAAAAAGAACGGAGGTAAGTGCAGAAAAAAAAATGATGGTGGGCAATACCTGAAAGGCAAAAATATATCCAAAAGTATCCATGTCAACGACTAGTCCCTCAAATAAAAATTGGCTTCCTGCTCGGGTAAAATCCAGTATGTTGACAAAGACTTGGCCAACGGCCTCAAAAATGGTTTGTACAAAGGGTACTTTAAGTACTCCTATCGCTATTATAATTTGTATGCCAAGACCAATGCCAACCGTTTTCCAGTTAATGGCGCGTCTATTGGCGCTAAATAAAAAAGCTATTAAAATTAACACCCCCATTCCCAAAGCTCCCCTAAGAAGTGTGTTGAGGCTAAAACCTTGGTTGGGAACCATGTTTTCCGGGGAAGAAACCATGTCCGAGGCACTTAATGAAAGAATGATGGAGTTTGGTGATAGGGTAGCTGCTGAAGTAGATAAGCCCAGCAATAGAAACCCTAGAAAAAACCAGCACCGTAAGGATAGCATAGACCGTGTGGATTAATTACGTTTGGAGATTTCGTCCCGTAATTTGGCCGCTTTTTCATAATCCTCGTCTGCAACGGCCTTCTCTAATTCTTTATGGAGTTCATCCAACGTGAGTTCCCTGTAGCCCGTATTACCGCCGCTTTCAATCTCAACGGTTTCACTTTCTTGTAGGATTTCATCCACTACAATGCTTTCGTCGTTATTCCCGTCTTCTGTTTCCTTGGAAGAAAACTTAAGAAAGATACCTGCTTTGTCCAGAATGGTCTTATAGGTAAAAATCGGGGCGTTGAACCTCAGTGCCAAGGCAATGGCATCGCTCGTTCTAGCATCGATAATTTCTTCTACACCTTCCCGCTCACAGATAATACTGGAATAAAAAACACCATCTACCAGTTTGTGGATAATCACCTGCTTCACGGTAATGCCAAAACGGTCAGAAAAACTTTTAAAAAGGTCATGCGTCAACGGTCGCGGAGGTTGAATCTCCTTTTCCAATGCAATGGCAATGGACTGTGCTTCAAAAGCTCCAATGACAATGGGCAACTTTCGATCCCCTTCCACTTCATTTAAAATAAGGGCATAGGCCCCATTTTGTGTTTGGCTGTAAGAAATCCCCTTTATTTTTAACCGTACTAAGCTCATACCTGATAAAACAAAAAAAGCTGCTCAAATAAGTGGCAATGACAATTATTTGAACAGCCGCTTCAAAGAAGCAAAGTAACAAAAATTAAGCGTTTTGGGCTTTAAATTCCTTTAATTTTTCAATCAGCTGCGGCACAACTTCAAAAGCGTCACCTACCACCCCATAATCTGCCGCCTTAAAGAAAGGGGCCTCCGGGTCTGTATTAATGACCACTTTTGTTTTTGAGGCACTTACCCCCGCCAGGTGTTGTATGGCCCCAGAGATTCCAATAGCTATGTAAAGATTGCTGGCAACTGGTTTTCCCGTTTGGCCAACGTGCTCTCCGTGTGGTCTCCAACCCAGGTCGGAGACCGGTTTGGAGCAGGCGGTGGCCGCACCTAAAACGTCTGCGAGTTCCTCTATCATTCCCCAGTTTTCCGGCCCTTTAAGTCCCCTGCCGGCGGAAACCACCACATCGGCATCCGCAATCGTGGCTTTGCCCACCACCTTGTCTACCTCAACGGACTTGGCTCCAAAATCTTTATCATTTACTTGCACGGCAAAGTCTTCAACATCGACTTGGACCCCATGTTCCACCACCCCAAAGGAGTTGTTGGAGACACCAATGATTCTGGTTTCCGAGGTAATTTCAGTATGGGCAAAACCTTTGTTGCTAAAAGCCGTTCTTTTAACTACTAGGGGTGATGTGCTTACCGGGGCGGCAACAACGTTTGGGACATAACCGGCATTTAATTTTGCGGCTAGGATGCCACTCAAAAATTTACTGTCCGCACTGGAACTAATAATGATGGTTTTTGCATTTTCACTAATAGCGGCCTCCGCAATGGCATTGGCGTAAGCTTTGGCATTGAAGTTGGTTAGCTGCTCATTTGAAACATGTTTGACCTTGTTTGCGCCATATTGGCCCAGAACAGAGCAATCAGAGGCATTGATGGCAAGAGCGGTAACGGTATCACCTAATTGTTGGGCTACTTCATATGCGTAGGAAACCGCTTCAAATGCGTTCTTTTTAAAATTTCCTTTGTCTGACTCGGTATAAACTAAAACTGACATATCTTTTCTTTTATCGTTAAACGTGGCCTTTTAAATAGCTTTGGCTTCATTGTGCAATAAGCTGATCAATTCATCAATATTCCCTGCATCAACCAATTTCACGGGTCCTTTGGCCGCTGGTTTTTCAAATTTTACATCGGCTGTCATTGTTGGTGCATCTGTGGCCTCCACAACATGTAAGGCTTTTTTTCTTGCCATCATGATTCCCCTCATATTAGGGATGCGTAAATCACTTTCTTCCACCAGTCCTTTTTGTCCACCAATAACCAAGGGCAGGGAAGTTGCGATGGTTTCATTCCCCCCATCTATTTCCCTCACGGCTTTGGCATCCGTACCCTCAATTTCTAGGGAAACACAGGTGTTCACAAAATTCATGTCCAAAAGGGTGGCAATAATGCCCGGTACCATGCCCCCGTTGTAATCTATGGATTCACGTCCGGCAATAATTAAATCGTAACCCCCATTTTTGGCTACTTCTGCTAATTGCCTGGCCACAAAAAAACCGTCTGTAGGTTCTGCGTTGATGCGGATGGCCTCATCTGCACCAATGGCCAGTGCCTTTCTTATGGTAGGTTCCGTTTGCGCTCCGCCAACCGTGGCAACATGCACGGTAGCACCCTGCTTTTCTTTGAACCACATGGCCCGTGTTAGACCAAATTCATCGTTCGGATTAATGACAAATTGTACCCCATTGGTATCAAATTTAGTATCTCCTTCGGTAAAGTTTATTTTTGAAGTAGTGTCCGGTACATTACTTATGCAAACAAGAATCTTCATAATGATTTCAATTTTTCTCTGTCAAAGATACTGAAACAATCCTAAATTTACTATGCATGCATAGTAAATTTTTCAAGTTTTTTTAAAAAGTATGCCGTATAGTTTGCTGTAATATTTCCTATTTTTGCTTGCGTTTTTAAAGCGACAGAATCTTAATCTAGGAGAGGAAATTTATGAAGACACTACAATTTAGGGAAGCCATTTGCGAGGCGATGTCAGAAGAAATGCGTTTGGACGATACCATTTATTTAATGGGCGAGGAAGTCGCTGAGTATAATGGTGCCTACAAGGCTTCCAAAGGAATGTTGGATGAGTTTGGTCCGGAAAGGGTAGTGGACACCCCCATTTCCGAGCTTGGTTTTGCCGGCATAGGCGTTGGTTCTGCCATGTTGGGCAATAGGCCCATCATAGAATTTATGACCTTCAATTTTTCCTTGGTAGGTATTGACCAAATTATAAACAACGCCGCCAAGATACGGCAAATGTCTGGTGGCCAATTTGCTTGTCCCATTGTATTTAGGGGTCCTACAGCGTCTGCTGGGCAATTGGCCGCAACCCACTCGCAGGCTTTTGAAAGTTGGTATGCCAACTGCCCAGGCCTAAAGGTGGTGGTTCCTTCCAACCCCGCCGATGCCAAAGGATTGTTAAAAGCATCTATACGCGATGACGACCCCGTAATTTTTATGGAGTCTGAACAAATGTATGGGGATAAAGGGGAAGTTCCGGAAGGCGAGTATACCATTCCATTGGGCGTAGCCGATATTAAAAGGGCTGGCACCGATGTTACCATCGTTTCCTTTGGAAAAATCATTAAAGAGGCCTACAAAGCTGCCGATGAATTGGAAAAAGAAGGAATTAGCTGCGAAATCATTGATTTGCGCACCGTGAGGCCCATGGATATTGATTGTATCATTAATTCCGTGAAGAAAACCAATCGTTTGGTCATCCTAGAAGAAGCTTGGCCCTTTGGTAATGTGGCCACCGAAATCATCTACCATGTCCAAGATAAGGCGTTTGACTATCTGGATGCCCCAGTGGTTAAAATCAACACGGCAGATACCCCAGCACCCTATTCCCCAGTTTTGTTGGAAGAATGGTTGCCCAATAGTGGGGATGTCATCAAAGGCGTGAAGAAGGTGATGTACAAAAGCTAAAATGTACTACGTAAGTTATAATAGCCTCGCCGACAAATGTTGGCGGGGCTTTGTTTTTGATAAATGGTTCCACTTAATGTAAAGCATCTATTTCATCGTGTTCGGGAGTAAAATTGACATGAAACAACCCTTGGTTATCCTTATCATCCTATGTTGCCATGTTTTTGGTTTTGGCCAAAGCAAAGTAAGCGGTTTGGTGACGGACGGGTCTGGGGAACCTGTCGCTTTTGCAAATATTGTTTTTAAGAATTCTTCTGAAGGCACCATTAGTAATGATAACGGCCGCTTTTATTTGGAGTCTGAGCAAACCTATGATACCTTGGTGGTTTCCTTTATTGGCTATGAGACTAGGGAAATCCCGTTAGTGAAAAAAGTGAACTATGATCTTGCCATAGTACTTGTAGATGCGGCCCAAGCCCTTGGTGAAGTAGTGGTCTATACCGGGAAACAATCCAAGAAAAATAACCCTGCCATAGCCATTCTTAGAAAAATATGGGCCAAGAAAAGGGAAAATGGCCTTAAGAAATACCAAAGTTACGCCTATGATAAATATGAAAAAATTGAGTTTGATCTTAATACCATTGATAGTGCGCTTATAAAAAGTAAGGTTTTTAAAGGGCTGGAGTTTGTGTTCCAAGATTTGGATACCTCTAGAATCACCGGCAAGACTTATCTGCCGATTTTTTTGAACGAGGTGGCCTCCAAAGTGTATGGGGATAACCGGTATAATTTGGAAAAAGTGGAAGTTCAAGGCAATAAAAGTTCAGGTTTTGGGGGCAACCAAGCCATCACCGCTTTTATAGAAGATTTGTACACGGATTATAACATTTATGACAATTATCTAAAGTTTTTTAGTAAGAGTTTTACGAGTCCACTTTCCAAAACAGGTATAGATACTTACAATTACGTCTTGTCCGATAGTGCGTATATAGACCACAAGTGGTGCTATAATATCATTTATTATCCAAGACGAAACAATGAGCTTACGTTTAAAGGTGATTTTTGGGTAAATGATACCACCTTCGCCATAAAAAAAATAAACCTAGAGGTGACCAAAAGCGCCAATATCAATTGGATAAAAGAAGTGTATATAGAACAGGATTTTGAGGTGGTGAGCGATTCTGTTTTTCTTCTGAAACGGGATTATATGCTCAGTGATTTTGCGCTATCCAAAAAGGAGGAATCCAAGGGGGTCTATGGAAAAAGGACAACGGTCTACGATCATTATAATTTTAATACAGACCTGCCGGAAAAGTTCTACAAAACCGTTTCTGACCCTTATGACCCTAGGGTATTTCAGCGGGATAGTACCTTTTGGGGCAATGCAAGATTGGAACAATTAAATGAGGATGAGTCTGGGATTTTTAAACTGTTGGATACCTTAAAGACGGTGCCTAAGTTCAATACCTTCTATAATATGGCCAGTATTTTGGCATCTGGGTATGTAGAAATTGATAAATGGAACCTTGATATTGGTGACCTTTACAGCACTTTTGGATTTAACGATGCGGAAGGGGTGCGTTTAAGGGCCGGGGCAAGAACCTTTTTTAGTCAAAACGATCAATGGCGTTTGGAAGGTTATGGCGCCTATGGTTTCATGGATAGACGGTTTAAGCATGGGTTGTCCGGTAAATTTATGCTGGACCGCAAGAGCCGCCTTATTTTGTCAGGGGGGCATCGCAGGGATGTGGAACAGTTAGGCATCACCCTAACCAGTACCACGGATGTTTTGGGCAGGAGTATTGCCTCCTCCGCTTTGGTGACCGTGGGTAACAATAACCGTTTGACCAACATTAATTTAGCAGTGGCCAATATTGAGATGGAACCGGTCCAAAATTTCAGGGTTTCGGTAGGGGCATCCTTCAGAAATCTTAGGTCTGCCTTGCCAGAAGACTTTAGTTTGGATTTTATAGATCCAACTTCACCAACGGGAATAGCATCGGAAATTAAACAGTTTGACATTAATACCACCTTGGTGTACACTCCCGGAAAAAAGACTATTGGCTATGGGGTGGAACGTTATGACGTGAACAGTAATTACAGTACGTTGTTGTTAAATTATACCGCAGGGCTGCAAGGGTTTTTGGAAAGTGATTTTGATTACAGCCGTTTACAGTTTTCCTACACACAACCGTGGCAGCTGGGCGGATTGGGAAGGTTGACCAGTACCGTGGAATTGGGCAAGACCTTTGGGGAGGTGCCCTTAGGTCTGTTAAGCGTAATACCGGGCAACCAGACCTTGTTCACCATTTACAATACCTTTCCGAACCTAGATTTTTATGAGTTTGTCACCGATACCTACGCCACTATGCACCTAGAGCATAATTTTAACGGCCGTCTGTTTTCCCGGATTCCGTTATTGCGCAAACTTAACCTCAGGGAAATTATGGGTTTTAGGGCGGCTTGGGGCACTATTTCCCAAGCTAATATCGCACTAAGTTCCCCCACCAACATACCGCTATTGGCTCCAGATGCAGCGCCCTACTATGAATATTCTTTTGGGGTAGGCAATATTTTTAAGGTATTTAGGATAGATTTTAACTTTAGGGGAAATTATTTGGATGCCCCTAACGCAAGACCTTTTGGGGTCACCGGCTCCTTTGGGTTTAGCTTTTAGGCTAGGGATTACAGTAATACCTTACATTCTTAATACTATCTTCACGCTCATTCCGTTAGCTAAACGTAATTTTGTACGTAGTAATAAAAATTAGTGTATGAGTATTGAAGAAGTGACGTCGTTTGATGTGTTGATAGAAATTCCAAAAGGAAGTAGAAATAAGTACGAATATGATTTTACCCTAAACAAAATCAGGTTCGATAGAACCCTCTTCTCCTCTATGATGTATCCAGGGGACTACGGTTTTATTCCAGAAACTTTGGCATTGGATAAAGATCCGCTAGATGTGCTGGTCATGGGCACGGAGCCTACCTATCCCATGGTGGTCATGGAGGTGAAACCCATAGGGGTTTTTCATATGACCGATGAAAAAGGACCCGATGAAAAAATTATCTGTGTGCCGGTCTCCGATCCCATTTGGAATAAAAGAAATGATATTGCCGATTTAAACCCCCATAGGCTTAAGGAAATAGAGCATTTCTTCCAAGTCTATAAAGATTTGGAAAAGAAAAAGGTGGATACCGGTGGATGGGGAGATGCAGAGGAAGCCAAAAAAATATACATAGAGTGCGTTAAGCGTTATGAGGATAGCGAGCACAAAAAGAAGCGCACTTTTGTGATTTAATTGACCCGTAAACCTATAAGGATTTTTAAAGCATTCCACACTTCGTGGGATGCTTTTTTTATTACTGGGTGTTTTACTACATTTGCGCCACTCTAAAAACTATAAATAACTAATAATTATGGAATTAATCGTAAAGTTTTTGCCTGCCTTTGGCATTTTGGCACTAGTGTACGTTTTTATTAAAAGCGGCTGGGTATCCAAACAAGAGGTTGGTGATGCTAAAATGGCCCGTATCGCCAAAAATATCGCGGATGGGGCAATGTCTTTCTTGAAAGCGGAGTACAAAATTCTTTCTGTTTTTGTTGCCGCTGTCGCTATCCTTTTATTTTTTAAAGGAAGCAATGAGGTTGGCTCCAATGGAATGGTTGCCGTTTCGTTTATCGTAGGTGCCATCTGTTCTGCCTTAGCGGGTTTTATAGGGATGAAAGTTGCCACTAAAGCAAACGTTCGTACCACCAATGCAGCCAGAACCTCTTTGGGCAAGGCCTTGGAAGTTGCTTTTGCCGGAGGGGCCGTCATGGGTCTTGGTGTTGTAGGTCTCGGTGTTTTGGGGCTAAGCGGTTTGTTCATGATTTATAGTGGACAAGGTTGGGAACTTGGTGAAGTGCTTAATGTACTTTCCGGTTTTTCCCTTGGTGCTTCTTCTATTGCACTTTTTGCCCGTGTGGGCGGTGGTATTTATACCAAAGCGGCAGATGTTGGCGCGGATTTGGTAGGTAAGGTAGAGGCTGGTATCCCAGAAGACCACCCTTTAAACCCTGCAACCATTGCAGACAACGTTGGAGACAATGTAGGTGACGTAGCTGGTATGGGTGCGGATTTGTTTGAGTCTTATGTGGGCTCCATTATAGGAACCATGGTATTGGGTGCTGCTTTTACCCAAATCCCTGCTTTTGCTGGTGCTTTTGACGGTTTAGGTGCGGTTTACCTTCCCTTGGTATTGGCCGCGATAGGTATTATCATGTCTATCATAGGTACTTTCTTTGTAAAGGTTAAAGACGGTGGTAACCCACAGACAGCGCTTAATATTGGTGAATTTGGTTCTGCTGCCTTAATGCTGGTGGCCTCCTATTTCATCATCGATAATATGTTGCCGGAAAGCTGGATTTTTGGCGGGGTTGAATATGGTTCATTTGGGGTATTTATGGCTGTTGTAGCCGGTCTTGTTGCTGGTCTTGCTGTTGGAAAAATTACCGAATATTATACGGGCACGGGTACAAAACCGGTGAACTCCATTGTGCGTCAGTCAGAAACGGGCGCTGCAACCACTATTATTGCAGGATTAGGTGTTGGGATGATGTCCACCATGTTCCCGATTATTTTTATCGCCATTGCGATTTTGGTTTCCCACCATTTTGCAGGCTTGTACGGTATTGCCATCGCGGCAGTAGGGATGTTGGCAAACACGGGAATTCAATTAGCTGTTGATGCTTACGGACCAATTTCTGACAATGCCGGTGGTATTGCCGAAATGGCAGAATTAGAGCCGGAGGTAAGGGAGCGTACGGATAAATTGGATGCTGTAGGTAATACAACGGCTGCCATTGGTAAAGGTTTTGCAATTGCTTCTGCTGCCTTAACGGCCTTGGCGTTGTTTGCTGCCTTTATGCAAACGGCCAATGTTGCTGCCATTGATGTGTCCAAACCCACAGTTATGGCCGGTCTATTGGTAGGCGGGATGTTGCCATTTGTATTCTCTGCACTTTCCATGAATGCAGTAGGTAGGGCAGCCATGGCGATGATTGAAGAAGTTCGTAGACAGTTTAGGGACATTCCACAACTAAAAGCGGCCCTGGAAGTAATGAGAGCTGTTGATTCTGATATGTCCAAAGCCACACCAGAGCAGAGAGCAACATTTGATGCTGCGGATGGGGTTGCGGAATATGATAAGTGCGTGGCGATTTCTACCCAGGCTTCCATTAAGGAAATGGTGTTGCCAGGTTTACTGGCCATTGCCGTCCCAGTTGCCGTTGGTTTCTTGGGTGGTGCAGAAATGTTAGGTGGTCTTTTGGCCGGTGTAACCACTTGTGGGGTTCTAATGGCTATTTTTCAGTCCAATGCTGGTGGCGCATGGGACAACGCCAAAAAAATGATTGAAGAACAAGGTAGAAAGGGTACGGAGGCGCATAAGGCCGCCGTAGTTGGTGATACCGTTGGTGATCCTTTTAAGGATACCTCTGGACCTTCTTTGAACATCTTACTAAAATTAATGTCCGTTGTAGCCTTGGTGATTGCACCAAGTATTGCCATTAGTGCAGATACCATGATGGCTTACAATGAAGAAAAAATAGCTACGGAAATGGTTCAAAAACAGGTGGAGCAAAAAATAGCTGTGGAAATGAACAGTTTGGAAGATGGTTCCTATAAAGCCACGGTTATCGCATCCACCGTATCCAATGGGGACGTGGTAGAAGAAACGGTAAAAGAGTTTACCGGAGCTACCAAGGAAGAGGTTAAGGCCCAAGTTGAGGCATACAATAGTGCCATACGCGTGGAATAAGGAGGTTAGACCTTCCAAATGTATCGGAACGTCATTGAATCAACTAAAACCTGCAAAGTTCGCTTTGCAGGTTTTTTTGTTTTAGGAAAAAGTGTCAAGGTACGCTCCATACTTACCCTAAAAGGCGTTTTTTTTCTTTAGTATGGGTCCATGGTTTGTTCAGTTTTTTCTTTGCAATGACTGCACTTCTAATAATGTATTTGCAACCTCTGGAAAGAGAGTTTGAGTTTTCACGATTGAAGAAGTTCTTATCAATAAAAACTAAACTGATTAAAAGTTAAGATATATTTGAATCCTACAATATAAAATATTTTTTCTAAACAATCTAAACCACACCTTTGGCATTTAAAAAATAAATTATGATTGAGACTAATAATATTTTATTTATAGCCCCATTTTTCTTAGGACCCTTGTTAAGTATTAGCGGATATATTTTGGTGAAAAAGCCACCAAAAAAGATTAATCATTTTTATGGTTATAGGACAAAAACTTCAATGAAATCCAAAGAAATTTGGGATTACTCCCAACAATATGCAGGGAGGCAATTAATTCGTTTTGGGATTATAATTTTTTTCATGTCCCTGCTTGGATTAATCTTTGATATAGAAATTAGAATGAGCTTAATAATTTTTGTTAGCTATTTCTTATTTGGCTGCATTGTTTTGATTTATTTAATTGAGAAAGAACTAAAAAAAAAATATAATAGTAATAATAAGTCTTAGGATAGTAACAACACTCGAATCTTTTACCCTGGTTAAAAGATATCTTCCGTTCTTATTTACAATAGCAACATAAAAGGAACCGAAAGCACAAAACACACTTCAAAAGCCTGTTATCTTTGTTTTTATGGGGCTGTTCAAAAAAGACAAACTTCAGGTCATAGGCTTTCAAAGCTATGGTACTACTTCGCGATTGTACCTTCGCGGACGAGCCCTTGAGGATGAAGAAATTGATTTGAATCAGAAAGGACTTTTCAATCTTATCCGCAATTCTTGGAAACGTTTTGAAACCGATGAAATCAAGCATGCAGACCTTATCGTCAAATTGACGAACGGAGAAAGTCTGACCACGACCACGGATGATCATGGCTATTTTTTGTTGAATGAAAAGGTCGACGGCTTGTCAGGATTAATAAACCAAGAAGGCTGGTTGTTGGCCGAAGCCTCGTTTTCCAACATGCACTTGCATCGCGAAGTAGTGCACCAGAATCGATTTCCGATAGAAATGCTGATTCCACATACCACCTCAGCGTTTGGGGTCATCAGTGATATTGATGATACCATTTTACATACTGGCGTGGTTTCGTCCCTGAAATGGAAGTTGATACTCAATACCTTTTTTAAAAGTGCGACCAAGAGAAGAGCCCTTGAAGGCACAGCCGAATTTTACCACCAATTGCATTTGGGGAAATCTGGAAAGGCAGCCAATCCCATATTTTACGTAAGCCATAGCCCATGGAATCTCTACCGCTATCTGGAACTATTTCTGAAAACCAATAATTTTCCAAAAGGACCAATTTTGCTACGGCGAATGGCCAGCTTTCGTGCCAGGAAGAAGCCAGGAGAGTGGCCCCACAAATACCATGAGATTGTGAATGTCTTGAAAACCTATCCTGAACTTCCGTTTATTTTGATTGGGGACAGTGGAGAAAAAGATGGGGATATTTACATTGAGGTGTCAAAAAAATTCCCGAATCGAATTAAGGCCATCTACCTTCGCAGTGTGAACGATAGCAAGCGAATAAAACGCATTGAAAATCTGTTCAAAGAATATACCGACGTACCCTTCTTACTGGTCAACAAAACTGAGGAAGCTTATAAGCATGCCAAAACACATGGTTTTGTGCAATGAACTAAAACAGCCCGTGAATCTCAGCATCTATTTTATTGATGACCTCACCTAAATCCTCTGGGTTGTCCACAAAATTTAGGGCATCAACATCTACCACCAACAGCTTGCCTTTTTCGTAGGTATTTACCCAGGCTTCATAACGCTCATTTAAACGGCTCAGATAGTCTATGGAAATGCTATTTTCATAATCACGGCCGCGCTTGTGGATTTGGTTCACTAAGTTGGGTATGGAACTTCTTAGGTAAATTAAAAGGTCTGGTGGTTGCACCAAACTTTCCATAAGCTCAAAAAGTCCTTTGTAATTTTCAAAGTCCCTATTGGTCATCAGGCCCATTGCATGCAGGTTGGGGGCAAAAATGTGGGCGTCCTCGTAGATGGTCCTATCCTGAATCACTTTTTTGTTGCCCTCCCTAATCTTTAAAATTTGACGGTACCTGCTATTTAAGAAGTAGATTTGAAGGTTAAAGCTCCAACGTTCCATTTGCGTGTAAAAATCATCCAAATACGGATTGTCCACCACATCCTCAAAATGGGGCTCCCATTTGTAGTGTTTGGCTAAGAGGGTGGTTAAGGTGGTTTTTCCTGCGCCAATGTTTCCGGCTACTGCAATGTGCATGGTCTGGTATTTCTAGCTGATTATTGTAATAACTTAGAGGGGCAACAATATACGAAGTATATCCAGCATGATGAAAAAAATGGGCTGAAATACATTAAGGTTTTATTTTGATTTCAAAATTTTGAATTAAGCTTCAAATATGTACTTTTGGCATCCATTACATGAGGAAGGATTTGACTGATTGCAACCTCAATGACCCGTATGCGGTTATGTAAAAATGCTAAAGCAGTTCTACAGTTTTGTAAACTACTTCCATGCATTCCGTCAGAGCCTTCAAAAAAACATAGACATGCCTTATTTATTTACTTCAGAATCTGTGAGTGAAGGACACCCAGATAAAGTTTCCGATCAGATCAGTGATGCACTTTTAGATAATTTTTTGGCGTTTGATGCCCAGAGTAAAGTAGCCTGTGAAACCTTGGTTACCACGGGACAAGTAGTGCTTGCTGGCGAGGTAAAAAGTGATACGTATTTGGATGTGCAGACCATTGCACGGGACGTGATCAATAAGATTGGGTACACCAAAGGGGAATATCAGTTCAGTGGGGATTCTTGTGGCGTGATTTCTTTGATTCACGAGCAGTCACAGGATATTAACCAAGGCGTAGATCGCGGCAGCAAAGAGGAACAAGGTGCAGGGGATCAAGGAATGATGTTTGGGTATGCTACCAAGGAAACCGAAAATTACATGCCCTTGGCGCTGGATATTTCGCACAAAATACTTCAGGTATTGGCCGACCTGCGTAGGGATGGTACTGAAATTCCTTATTTACGGCCAGATGCCAAGGCCCAGGTCACCATAGAGTATTCAGATGATAATGTTCCCCAAAGGATAGATACTATTGTGGTTTCCACGCAACATGACAATTTTGATGAGGACGAAAAAATGTTGTCAAAGATAAAATCGGACATCATTTCCATTTTAATGCCTAGGGTCATCGCCCAATTTCCGGAACGGGTCCAAAGGCTGTTCACCAATAAAATCACGTATCACGTAAACCCCACGGGTAAGTTTGTCATCGGTGGTCCACACGGGGATACCGGTTTAACCGGCCGTAAAATTATTGTGGATACCTACGGTGGCAAAGGCGCACACGGTGGCGGTGCCTTTAGTGGTAAAGATCCCAGTAAGGTAGACCGCAGTGCTGCCTATGCGGCCAGGCATGCCGCAAAAAATCTTGTTGCTGCGGGTGTCGCCAATGAAATTTTGGTGCAGGTAAGTTACGCCATTGGGGTGGTGGAGCCCACTTCTATTTTTGTAGATACCTATGGCACTGCAAACGTTGGGCTATCAGATGGGCAAATCGCCAAAAAAGTGGCAGCTTTGTTTGATATGCGCCCCTTTGCCATAGAAGAACGATTAAAACTGCGTAATCCCATCTATTTGGAGACCGCTGCCTATGGCCATATGGGCAAAAGGCCAGAGTTGGTGACCAAGGTTTTTGAGTCGCCCTATAACGGTAGGATAGAAAAGGAAGTAGAACTCTTTACTTGGGAGAAGTTGGATAGGGTGGAGGATGTTAAAGCCGCCTTTGGACTTTGATGTGTAACAGATTGCGCTAAACGTAAGCTGTTGTGCATGTTTATAAGCGGAAACCATAAAAGGTTTGGGCGCGTGATTTTTAGTGACCAACTGCAGTATCGAGAAGGGGCCTTCCTGCTTAAATTTTAATGTAAGGTCCGCCTGCCGCCAACAGGGTGAAGCTGGTACTTCTTGCTACAGGATAATTCTGCCCAATCCACAAAATTGTTCAAAATATACAACGCTTACACGTAGTTGCCGGGCTAATACCTTACTTCTGCACCTATATTATGGTTTTGGCCTATTTTCTGCCTGGTAGGAAACTTGGTTTTACGGGATAAATCTTTGTAGTTTTAGAACGGATAAACAGAAACCGATCGCTATGAAAGTTATACTCAATTTTATTGTCCTTTTTGCCGTTGCGGTGTTCATGGGCTCATGTGCCAAAACCAACCAAAAGAAGGACACAGCAGAAGTGATGGACACCTATGTCCAAGATCATTACACCAAAAAGGAAGTGGATATCAAAATGAGGGACGGAATTACACTCCACACCACCATCTATGCCCCAAAGGATACCTCCATAAAATACCCAATTTTAATGCAGCGCACCCCATACAGCTCAAGACCATATGGGGAGGGGAATTTTAAAAAACAGATCGGACCCAACGTAAATTTGATGAAGGAAGGCAATATTTTTGTCTACCAAGATGTACGCGGGCGTTGGTTGAGCCAGGGCCACTATGAAAACATGCGCGCTTACATCCCCAACAAAACGGACAGTACCCAAGTAGATGAGAGCACGGACACCTATGATACCATAGAATGGTTGGTCAATAACGTAGAGAACAACAATGGGAATGTTGGGGTTTGGGGAATTTCATATCCCGGAATGTACGCCACCTATGCCACCATTGATGCGCATCCGGCTTTAAAGGCTTCTTCACCACAGGCTTGTATCGGTGACTTTTTCTTTGACGATTTCCATCACAATGGGGCCTATCTGTTAAGTTATTTCAGGGCCACCTCCCTTTTTGGAACACCACGCCCCAATGGGGACCAGCCTATAGACACCGCTTGGTACACTTTACCAGATTTGGGTACGGAAGACCAGTACCAATTCTTTTTGGATAAGGGCCCGCTTAAAAATTTAAACTCCTTTTTTGAGTATGGTCTTAACGATAAGGTCTCCATGGCACCTGATGATATGACGGATGATTTCTTTTGGAACGAACTTAAGGAGCATCCCAATTATGATGAATTATGGCAACGTCGTGGGTTGATCCAGCATTTGGACAAATCTAAATCCCATGTGGCAACAATGATCGTTGGCGGGTGGTTTGATGCCGAAGACTTATATGGTCCATTGGAGACTTATAAAAATATAGAAAAATATAGTAGTGGTTACAATACCATGGTCTTTGGGCCATGGGATCATGGGCGTTGGGCAAGAAGGAGCGAACGTAACCTAGTGGGCAATTACTATTTTGGGGACTCCATTTCCAACTTTTATCAGGATGAGATTGAGACCAAATTTTTTAATCACTTTTTAAAAGGCAAAGCCGATGGAAATACAGGGCTTCCAGAAGCCTATGTGTACGATTCTGGTAAAAAAGAATGGAAACAGTACGATGCTTGGCCACCAAAAGGAGTGGAGAAACAGCTTATGTTTTTATCGGATAACCAACAACTTACCAGCCAACAGAAAGACATAAAGGGGATACAGTTTATCAGTGACATTAAAAAACCGGTTCCTTATTCAGAGGACATCAAATCTGTTTTTACTCCCAGAAAATATATGACGGATGACCAACGTTTTGCGGCCCGCCGTTCCGATGTTTTGGTGTTTGAGACCGAGGTAATGGAAGAAGACCTCACCTTGGCCGGGGATATTATGGCAAATTTAAAGGTGGCCACCACTGGAGATGCGGCAGATTGGATCGTTAAAGTGATAGATGTTCACCCAGCGGAGGCTGAAACCAATGAAGAAATGCAAGATCATTTAAAAATGAGCAACTACCATTTAATGGTCCGGAGCGAGGTCATGCGCGGGAGATTTAGAAATAGTTTTTCCCATCCAGAGCCCTTTGTGCCCAACCAGAAAACTGCGGTTTCCATTAAGCTTCAAGACGTTTTCCATACGATTAAAAAGGGCCATAAACTCCAAGTACAGGTACAGAGTACCTGGTTTCCTTTGATAGATTTAAATCCGCAGACCTATGTGGATAATATCTTTAAGGCCAATGAGGAAGACTTTAAAACACAGACGCACACCGTATTTACGGATTCTAGTCTGGAGTTTACGGTGTTGAGGTAAAGGAACTTTTGTATTAACATACCACGAAAAACTGGAATTGCTTATTCCGATTTTCTTATTACTGTTTTGTTACTCTTGTGACGAATGTGATGATATCGCCTGCTTTACGCCACCAATGGCTTTTCAGTTTGATATTATTGATGCAACAATGGGTGAGCATGTTTTCACCAATGGGACCTTTACGGAAAGTGCCATTAGTGTAATGGATAGCGAAGACGATTCTGCCTATGACTTCGACTTCATTTCAGAAAATGCTAGAAATATTATAGTAATCTTTTCCATTGGATTTCAAACCCAAACTGTGACCCTCAGCGTTGCATTGGATGGCGAAGAAGTCTTTGAACTTTTTGTTGATGCGGTTCGGAAAACGGAAGACTGCTGTAATTTTACGGAGTATAACGCCAATGAGATTAGGAATGCTCAATTTGAACAAGATTTGGCAAAGCATGTGTATCGTATTTTGTTGGAATAATGGGAAAGTTTTTAGAAGAGTATCATTATTTTGTCAATGAATGCTGTAGTTTTCGATGCTTAACTACAAAAGAATATCTGATTAAATACCCCACTAAACCACTAGACTTTTGTTAAATTATCAACTTTCATTAGGATTTTAAATTTTTCTGACGTTATATTTGTCCAACAGAAGTTCAAACACGTATTGAATAGTTATCAAGAAAGGTGGAGGGATTAGACCCTTTGAAGCCTTAGCAACCCTTTGCCCCTTGCAAAGAAGGTGCTAAATTCTACCCAGCCCAATGTTTTGGGATTCCTTGACGGTATGAGCCGGCATGGTGGGAAGGATAACAGTCATCGAAATATTCTTTCGAAACACTTTCTTATAACTTTTTGATTTTACTTAACCGCAAGGTCGGCGGCTTAAGGTTTGGCTTTTTTTAATCATTTTAATTTTTAAAAAACAAAATCATGAGTACAAAAAAATTAGCAACAAATGCATTACATGCCGGGCATGACACCACCCAAACCGCTGGCACTAGGGCCGTGCCCATTTACCAGTCCACATCTTATGTCTTTAACGACACGGACCATGCCGCCAATTTATTTTCATTGGCAGAATTGGGTTTTATCTACACTAGGTTAAACAATCCCACCAATCAAATCTTGCAGGAACGCTTGGCGGCCATTGAGGGCGGAGTTGGTGCTGTAGTGTTTGCCTCCGGGACCGCTGCCATTTCAACGGGATTGCTAACCTTGTTAAAAGCTGGCGATCATATCGTGGCATCTAGCAGTCTTTATGGCGGTACCTTTAACCTCTTAAACGTGACACTGCCAAGATTAGGGATCACCGCCACCTTTGTAGATCCAGAAGATGCCACCAATTTTGGAAAAGCGGTTCAGGAAAATACTAGGGCCATATTTGTGGAGTCCCTTGGAAATCCAAAATTAGATGTGTTGGATTTAAAGGCCATCTCCAAAGAGGCCAAAGCGGCCAAAGTTCCCTTTATCGTGGACAATACCGTGGCAACCCCCGGGCTTTTAAATCCCATTGAGCATGGGGCAAATTTGGTCATTCATTCCTTGACCAAATACATTAACGGAAACGGCACGGCCCTTGGCGGCGCCATTATTGATGCAGGAACATTTGATTGGACCAATGGAAAGTTTCCTGAGTTTACAGAACCCTCTGCGGGATACCATGGTTTGGTGTACAGCGAAGCCTTGGGTGCCGCCGCATTTACGTTCAAACTAATTTTAGAAGGGCTGCGTGACTTTGGTGGGGCCATTAGTCCGTTTAATGCTTTTCAGATCATACAAGGCTTGGAAACCTTACCGGTCCGCATCAAACAACATAGTGCCAACGCATTGGAATTAGCAGAATGGTTACAGGATAGGGAAGAAGTGGCTTGGGTAAATTATCCCGGTTTAAAAGGCAATAAATATTATGAGCTTGCCCAGGAATACCTTCCAAAAGGACAAAGCGGCCTAGTGACCTTTGGTGTTAAGGGTGGTTTTGAAGCGGCCAAAAAACTTACGGATGCCACCAAAGTATTCTCCTTGCTGGCCAATATTGGGGATACTAAATCCTTGATCATACACCCGGCAAGTACCACGCATCAGCAATTAAGTGAAGAGCAGCAAAGAAGTGCCGGTGTCACCCAAGATTTAATTCGCTTATCCGTTGGACTTGAGGATGTTGAGGATTTAAAGGCAGACCTTGAAGCGGCATTTGCGGCCGTAGGTAATTCAGTTTTGGCCTAAATAAGGATTGCCATGTCATATTGGGTGCAGTGAAAATGCCTCAGCAGTAAAAGCTTGTGGGTTTTGGCTGCACCCTAGCTGGCGGATAGGCTTGTTTTAAATGTTACCGTTACCGTTTATTTTAGTGTTACCCCATGCTACAAAAAATTGAAATACAGAATTTTACGACCCATAGCGGACACCAGCAACATGTTCCCTTGTCTTTTGAACTTTTTGGCCAACCGCTGCACAGTGCTCCGGTGGTCTTGGTGAACCATGCGTTGACCGGAAACTCCAATGTTGCAGGGGAGCATGGGTGGTGGAATGCCATTATTGGCGATGGTAAGTGTATAGATACCCGAAAATTTACCGTATTGGCCTTTAACATTCCTGGAAATGGATATGATGGATTCATTATTGAAAATTATAAGGATTTCATTGCCTCCGATGTAGCCCGTATTTTTTTGGCAGGATTACAGCAACTAGGCATAGATAAACTGTTTGGATTGATAGGGGGGTCTTTGGGAGGCGGAATAGCATGGGAAATGGTGGCTTTACAACCAAATATTACGCAACATTTAATACCCGTGGCATCAGACTGGAAGTCCACAGATTGGCTTATTGCCAATTGCCAGATACAAGAGCAGATTTTAAAAAATTCCAGTCAGCCCGTCCATGATGCCCGTATGCACGCTATGTTGTGTTATAGAACACCGGAATCTTTCAAAAAACGCTTCCAACGTAGCACCAATGAAGCGTTAAAGATTTTTAACGTTGAAAGTTGGTTAATGCACCATGGGGAAAAATTACAGGAGCGTTTTCAGGTTTCGGCCTATCGGTTAATGAACCAGTTGTTAAAAACCATTGATATTACCAAAGGTGGCCAACAGGCATTTGAGGCCATAGAAAGCAGTGCAGCCAATATCCATATTATTGGTGTTAATTCAGATTTGTTTTTTACGGCAGAGGAGAATAAGGAGACTTTTAAGCAATTGGCTCAGGCCAAGGCCAATGTCACCTATGGTGAGGTAGAATCCGTTCATGGGCATGATGCATTTCTCATAGAATTTCAGCAATTACAACGGCTCTTGGAACCTGTTTTTAACGGCAAGAAATCCCAGCAGGGCTTAAAAATCTTAAAGTTTGGTGGAAAGTCGCTTAGCAATGGGGAAGGTTTACAACGTGTATTGGATATCATTACCAAAAAATATCAAGGAGGAGAGGCCATTGGAGTGGTGCTCTCTGCGCGTGAAAAGGCTACGGATACCTTGGAAAAACTTTTGGAATCTGCCGCAAACGGGAAAATAGATGAAAAGGCTTTGGCCCATTTTGAACGCTATCAAACCAATGTTGACATTACCGTGGACATCACTCCAGAAATGGCGCAACTGACCAAAAGGTTGAAAGGGGTCTCCCTACTTGGTGACTATAGCCTAAAAACCAAGGATGAGGTGCTTTCCTTTGGGGAACTTCTATCATGTAAGTTGGTGGTGAACCTTTTGCGAGAACGTGGGGTTCCAGCCGTTTTGGTGGACACCCGAAAATTGCTGGCAACAGACGATTCCTTTGGCAATGCTAGAATCAAGGAAAGGCTTTCAAAAGCCAACGTATTGCGTTATTTTTCGGGCTTGCCCAATGACGCCGTACCCATTATCACGGGATTTATTGCCGCCAATGAAAAGGGGGAAACCACCACTTTGGGCAGAAATGGCAGCAATTATACCGCAGCACTTTTGGCAAATTATTTGGATGCGGGCGTGGTGTTGAACTATACCCATGTGGATGGTATTTTTACCGCTGATCCCAATGATGTGCCCGAGGCCAAAATTATTGAACAAATGTCTTACGAAGAGGCGAATGAACTGGCCAATTTTGGGGCTACCGTCCTGCATGCCAAAACTATAATCCCGTTAATCGAAAAGAATATTCCCTTTCGGATTTTAAATACCTTTAATGAAAATTCCAAGGGTACTTTAATCAGTTCTAAAGTTAAAAAAGAAGGCATACGCTCGCTATCCGTCATTGAAAATGTGGCCTTGATCAACCTGGAAGGTCGTGGGCTTTTGGGCAAGGTAGGTATTGATGCACGTATTTTTAACACTTTGGGAAAACATGATATTAGCGTTAGCATCATCTCCCAAGGTTCATCAGAACGGGGAATTGGGTTGGTCGTAGATGCTAATAGGGCAACCGCCGCCAAGGTTGCTTTGGATGAGGAGTTTGCCACGGATTATTCTGATAAGGACGTTAATACCATTACCATTAAAAATGATATTGCGGTGATTTCCGTTGTGGGGCAGGATTTAAGCACATTTCACCATCCGTACAACGCATTGATTAAAAATGGTATCGTCCCGCTGTTATTCAATAATACCATATCCGGGAAGAACATTAGTTTGGTTGTGGAGAAAAAGATGTTGAAAAAAGCGGTCAATGTGATGCACGGGCAGATTTTTGGTGTGAGCAAACGCGTCAACATTGCGGTATTTGGACATGGAACGGTAGGGGGTACGTTAATTCGTCAAATTTTACACTCACATGATAAAATCAACCAAAGAAAAGGAATAGACCTTAGGATATTTGCAGTTGCCAATTCTAAAAAGGTACTCTTGAACCCCAGAGGAGTGGGTGAAGATTGGGAGGAGCAATTGGCGTCTACGGCTCCGGGATACGCCTTACAAGATATCATACACTTTGCACAAGAATACCATTTAGAAAACCTTATCGCTATTGACAACACGGCAAGCACGGATTTTGTAAGTCAATACTTTGAGTTGATTTCTGCTGGTTTTGATTTGGTTTCCTCCAATAAAATAGCGAATACCTTAGATTTTGATTACTATCAAATGGTCCGGGATAAATTAGAGGAGCACCAAAAACAGTATTTGTATGAAACTAATGTGGGGGCGGGCTTACCATTGATAGATACCATAAAGCTCCTACACCTTTCCGGTGAGAACATTACCCAGATAAAAGGGGTCTTTTCCGGTTCTTTAAGTTATGTTTTCAATACCTTTTCTGAGAGTGACCAGCCATTTTCAGCAGTATTGCAGACCGCTATGCAAAATGGTTATACAGAGCCAGACCCTAGGGAAGACCTTTCCGGAAACGATGTGGCAAGAAAATTACTGATTTTGGCACGTGAGCTGGATTTGGAAAATGAGTTTGCAGATATCTCCATTGACAACCTTATTCCCCAAGAATTGCAAGAGGTGAGCGTTGCCGCCTTTTTAGCCAGCCCAGATGTGTTGGATGCTAAATTCAACGCTATTAAAAAGGCACAAAAACCAAACCATGTATTGCGTTATATTGGAGATTTGTACGGTAATTTACAACAAAACAAAGGTATTTTGGAAGCCAAACTGATATCGGTTCCTAAATCCAGCGCGTTGGGCCAGGTATCTGGAGCGGACTCCATTGTAGAGATTTTTACGGAATCTTATGGTGATCATCCCATTGTCATACAGGGTGCAGGAGCAGGGGCGGCCGTTACGGCAAGGGGTGTTTTTGGTGATATTTTGCGAATAGCGGGAAAAGGCTGATAGGTTTTCTTAAGCCTAAAAACCATGGATGAGGTGTTGCATGCTTAAAGCGAGTTGGTGACTTTTCCAAACTTAAAATTTGATGGTCCTAAGGGCTATCCAATGAAATTGCGGAATGAAAGGTAAAAGCAGTAAAAAATTTGAAACCCAAGCTGTAAGGATACAAACGGAACGTACACAGTTTTTAGAACATTCCACCCCCATGTACCTCACGTCTAGTTTTGTTTTTGAGGATGCGGAGGATATGCGGGCTTCTTTTGCGGAAGAGAAGGACAGGAACATTTATTCGCGTTATTCCAACCCAAATTCCAATGAGTTTGTGGAAAAAGTCTGCCAAATGGAAGGTGCCGAGGCTGGTTTTGCATTTGCATCCGGAATGGCGGCGGTATTCTCCACCTTGGCCGCTCTGTTGGAAAGCGGTGACCATATTATATCTGCGGGCAATATTTTTGGTTCCACCCATACCTTATTCCAAAATTTCTTTCCTAAATGGAACATTGGCCATAGTTATTTTCCCATAGATGATTTGGATTCCGTAGAAAGGTTAATAACCCCAAACACCAAAGTAATCTATGCAGAGTCGCCCACCAATCCTGGTGTGGATATTGTGGATTTGGAAGCTTTGGGGGCCATAGCAAAAAAACATCAACTAATTCTGATTATAGATAACTGCTTTGCTTCGCCCTATTTGCAGCAGCCTATACAATTTGGGGCAGATTTGGTCATCCATTCTGGCACCAAGTTAATGGACGGCCAAGGACGGGTCTTGGCCGGAATCACCGTGGGGCATGCTGCACTCATAGACAAGGTATATCGCTTTGCACGGATTACGGGGCCCGCACTTTCGCCCTTTAATGCGTGGGTGCTTTCCAAAAGTTTGGAGACTTTGGCCCTACGCGTGGACAGGCATTGTGAGAATGCCCTACGGTTGGCCCAGTTTTTAGAGGGGCATGCAAAGGTGAACTGGGTAAAATATCCTTTCTTAAAATCACATCCTCAGTATCAAGTGGCCAAAAAACAAATGAAGGCAGGAGGTTGCGTGGTAGCCTTTGAGGTCAAAGGGGGGATAAAGGCCGGACAAACGTTTTTTGATGCCATCAGGCTTTTGTCACTTTCCGCAAATTTAGGGGATTCCCGAAGTATTGTCACGCACCCTGCCTCTACCACCCATAGTAAACTCACCAAGGAAGAACGTTTGGTATCTGGTATTACGGATGGCATGGTCAGGGTTTCCGTTGGTTTGGAGCATGTAGATGATATTATTGCAGATATCAACCAAGCTTTGGGCTAGGGATAGGTCAATTCTGAAACCAAGTTTTCCCTATCTTAGTCCCATGCTTTCCAAGAAAACAAAATATGGTTTAAAGGCGCTCACCTTTTTAGGTTCGCAACCTACACGGGAACCAGTTCAAATCGCAGAGATAGCAAAAGAGAAAAATATTTCACAAAAGTTTTTGGAAAGTATCTTGCTCACGCTAAGGAGAAACGGTTTTTTGGGTTCCAAAAAGGGGAAGGGCGGCGGTTATTATCTGATCAAGGAACCTAAGGACATTCAAATGACCACGGTCATGCGGGTATTGGAGGGACCTATTGCCATGGTACCCTGTGTGAGTTTAAATTTCTACGAAAAATGCGATGATTGTCCGGAAGAAGGGCAGTGCTCCGTCCATAAACTAATGTTGAAGGTCCGGGATGCCAATCTTGAGGTGTACCGCAATACTACCTTGGCAGATTTACTATCTTAACATGTGTTTGTACATCATATTTTTCTCACTATTTAGCTGGTAATACTATTAATCTATTAAAACTATAGGGTAATTATAAAAATATTTTGGTTTTAGCTTCTTCAATATAAATATAGTCTTATGTTTGTATTACCTATTAAATCTATAGGGTAATAAATTATGGTTACGGAACAGTTAATAGTGACATCAGAAAGAGGGAAAACAACCTACAGCAAGGACAAGGCATCAGAAAGTCCCAAACGTAGTATTGCCAAGTCCATTAGTTGGCGGGTAATAGGCACTTTGGATACCATTATCATATCCTGGATTGTAACAGGTACCCTAAGTTTGGCATTTTCAATTGGCTTTATAGAGTTAGTGACCAAGATGATGCTTTACTTTTTTCATGAAAGAATCTGGAATACCATTAGTTGGGGAAAATAAGTAGTTATGTCAGAACATCAGTTGGCTGTTTGGAATGCACAGCTTAAGGGAATACCGCCACAAGAAATAATTGCATGGGCCATTCAGCATGGCCACACACCCGTGGTTACTACCAATTTTAGACCTTATGAGGTTGCCATTTTACACGCTGTCACGGATGTGGATAAGGAGATTCCCGTAATCTGGTGCGACACGGGGTACAACACCCCACAGACTTATAAGCATGCGGAACAGCTAATTGTGCAACTGGGACTGAACATCAAACTTTACGTTCCCAAACAAACATCGGCCCACAGGAATGTGGTTATGGGTATTCCATCCGTGGAAGACCCTTTGCACAAACTTTTTACGGAGCAGGTAAAACTGGAGCCTTTTGCAAGGGCCATGGAGGAGCATCGTCCAGATGTTTGGTTTACCAATTTGCGCCAGGGACAGACTGCGCATAGGGATGCTTTGGATATTCTAAGCCTGGGAAGGGACGGGGTATTAAAAGTAAGTCCTTTTTATTATTGGGACAATGCCCAATTGGACGCTTATTTGGCCGCCTACAATTTGCCCAATGAACACAATTATTTTGACCCCACAAAGGTCTTGGAAAACCGGGAGTGCGGTTTGCACATATAAAAGGAGCGTATAACACGGTACTTTATCCCTAGGTAAATTAAGATGCGGAGAAAGGGAGAAAGAAAAGCCAAAAATTTAAGAAATTTGAGTACTACCATACAAGACACCAAACGACCAGATGTCACAGGCCAAAAAAACGTACTACGGGTTAACGCCTTGGAAAGTGAGGCCATTTATATTTTTAGGGAGGTAGTGGCACAGTTTGAAAAGCCAGTGTTGTTATTTTCTGGAGGCAAGGATTCCATTACCTTGGTCCGCTTGGCACAGAAGGCATTTTGGCCAGCCAAAATCCCATTTCCGCTGATGCATATAGATACGGGCCATAATTTTCCTGAGACTATAGCATTCCGGGACAAGTTGGTACAAGAGCTTGGTGTAAAGCTTATTGTCAGAAATGTGCAGGATGCTATTGATGATGGAAAGGTCATGGAGGAAACTGGTAAGTATGCCAGCCGAAACAGCCTACAAACCACAACACTATTAGATGCCATTGAAGAATTTAGGTTTGATGCTTGCATTGGTGGGGCCAGAAGGGATGAGGAAAAGGCCAGGGCCAAAGAACGTATTTTTTCCGTCCGTGATGATTTTGGCCAGTGGGATGAAAAGAATCAGCGTCCGGAATTGTTTGATATGTTGAACGGAAACATTGAGCACGGGCAGAACGTTAGGGTATTTCCCATAAGCAATTGGACAGAGTTGGATGTTTGGAGTTACATACAAGAAGAGCAAATAGAAATACCTGCAATTTACTTTGCACATCGGCGACATACGTTTCTGCGAGATGGGCTCATATGGTCTGCTCAAGATGATGTGGTTTTTCGTTCAGAAGATGAAAAGGTAGAAGAGAGAACTGTAAGATTTAGAACTGTTGGAGATATGTCCTGTACGGCAGCCGTGGAATCCACTGCGGATACGATTCAAAAGGTAGTGGCAGAAATACGGGACTCCAAAATTTCCGAAAGAGGGGCACGTATAGATGACAAGCGGTCAGAAGCGGCAATGGAAAAAAGAAAACAACAAGGGTATTTTTAAAATCGTTATCGGTTGTTTGTTTTTAGTGTTGGTGCACATACTAACAGCTAGGAGCCATCAACTATAAATAGAACAAATGGAAGTATTGAAAATAGCAACAGCGGGTAGTGTTGATGATGGTAAAAGCACCTTAATAGGCAGGTTACTATATGATACCAAATCATTGACTGACGATAAAATTGAAGCTATCCGCAACAGCAGCGAGAAAAAGGGGTATGATTATCTAGATTTTTCTATGGCCACAGATGGCTTGGTTGCTGAACGTGAACAGGGTATTACCATAGATGTAGCGCATATCTACTTTTCAACAGCACGTAAAAGTTACATCATTGCTGATACACCGGGCCATGTGGAATATACTCGTAATATGGTCACCGGTGCTTCCACTTCACAGGTCGCCATCATTTTGATTGATGCTCGAAAAGGGGTCATAGAGCAAACCTATCGCCACTTCTTCATCAATAATCTTTTACGTATAAAAGATGTTATCGTCGCAATTAATAAAATGGACCTTGTGGGGTACGACCAAAGTGTTTTTGAAGATATAAAGCAAAACTTTGAAAAGCTCAATGCCAACAGTACATATATAGAACAAAATGCAACCTATATTCCCGTAAGTGCGTTGAAAGGGGATAACGTGGTCAAAAGTTCTAATGAAATGCCATGGTACAAAGGACATACAGTATTGGAACATTTGGAAAACCTTAAAGGTACAGATGTGCAGGAAGATGGTAATTTCCGATTCCCCGTACAGATGGTCATTCGGCCTAAGACCGATGAGTTTCATGATTTTAGGGGCTTTGCCGGAAAAATTAAGGGAGGTGATGTAAAGATAGGCGATGCAATAACGGTTTTGCCCTCGATGACCACGTCCAAAGTAAAGTCCATCTATTTTTACGATACGCCCTATGAATTGGCCAAAGCAGGTAGTTCCGTGACCATCACACTAGAAGATGAAATTAATGTTACTCGTGGGGATATGCTGGTTAAGACCAACGAACTGCCAAAAGTTGAAAAAGAAATTACAGCTACCGTTTGCTGGATGGATAGCAAGCAACTTTCCGCCGGATCTAGATATATCGTTCAGCACAATACCAACCAGGTGGTATCAAAAATTGCTGAAGTTGGAAATGTGGTGGAAACAGATTTTTCAGGCGAAAGTGAATCCTCAGGTTCGTTGAGGCTTAACGAAATTGGAGAAGTAAAAATAAAGTTGAGCAAACCGGTTTTTACAGATGCTTACAATGACAACAAATCCAACGGTGCTTTCATTTTAATTGATGAGCAGACCAATACCACCGCGGGAGTAGGATTTATCAAATAAATAGCAGAATCAAAATGGGTCTTATGAGGAACATTTTGTTGCAATAAAATCTACTAAAAAGATAGGATAAATAGAATAATGAAAAGTTTTAGAACGGAAATAGAGAATCCAGTAGTTGAGAAAGACATCCTTGAATTGGAACAAAAAATTCAGAAGTTCAAGAATGGTACTATTGACGACGAGAAATTCAGAAGTCTTCGTTTGGCAAGGGGAGTTTATGGTCAACGACAGCAGGGGGTTCAAATGATTCGGATAAAGCTTCCTTATGGCAAGGTCACTTCAAAGCAATTGCTTCGAATCGCAGATGTGGCCGATGAATATTCAACAGGGCGACTTCATATTACCACTCGTCAAGATATTCAGATTCATTATGTCGACCTGGAAAGAACCCCAGAACTTTGGGCGCAGTTAGAGAAAGATGAAGTCACCCTCAGAGAGGCCTGCGGAAACACAGTTCGAAACGTTACTGCTTCTGAAACGGCCGGAATTGACCCCAACGAACCTTTCGATGTGTCCCCATATGCCCAAGCTGTATTCGAGTATTTTTTGCGCAATCCTATAGGGCAAGAAATGGGGAGAAAATTCAAGGTTTCATTTTCAGCTACGGCTGCCGATACTGGTCTTTCGTACATGCACGATCTGGGTTTTATTGCCAAAATGGAAAATGGGAAACGTGGTTTTAAGGTGATGCTTGCCGGCGGATTGGGATCACAGCCAAGGCATGCAGATGTATTGTATACCTTTCTTCCAACCGATAAGATCATTCCGCTAATGGAAGGCGTCATCCGGGTTTTTGATCGCTACGGGGAACGCAAGAGCAGGGCAAAGGCAAGGTTAAAGTTTTTGGTAAAGGATTTGGGCGTAGACGGTTTCAAAGCGCTTTTAAAAGAAGAAGAACATGCCCTAGAGCAGTTTGTGTATCCTATTGATTACCAATCTTATCCTAAACCTAAAATAGCCCAAATCCCTATTCCTGTAGTTAAGATTAACGATCCGGCCGCCTTTAATCAATGGAAGTCCACCAATCTGGTGGCACAAAAACAAGATGGTTTTGTTGCTATTGGCATTAAAGTATTGCTGGGAGACTTTTATACGGATAAAGCACGGTTGTTGGCCAATTTGGTCCAAAAGTATGCCGCAGCAGAAATCCGTCTTTCCCTACGTCAGAATATTCTAATTCCGCATGTAAGAGTTGGGTTGGTGCCGTTTTTCTACCAAGAACTTTCCAAATTGGGGTTTGCCGAAGCTGGTTATAACAAGGCCTTGGATATTACGGCATGTCCAGGAACGGATACTTGTAATTTAGGAATTGCGAGCAGTACTGGTATTGCCAAGGAACTGGAACGGGTGATTAAGGCAGAATACCCACAGTATGTTAACAATCCAGATGTGGTCATAAAAATAAGTGGTTGTATGAATGCTTGCGGCCAACACAATATGGCTCATATCGGATTTCAAGGCATGAGCATCAGGACAAAGGAAAAATTGGTGGCTCCTGCGCTACAAGTACTTTTAGGGGGAGGTAATTTTGGTAATGGAAAAGCACGTTTTGCGGATAAAGTCGTAAAGATTCCAAGCAAACGAGGTCCACAAGCCCTTAGGTTGATATTGGATGACTATGAAGTCAATGGCAACGGACTGCTTTTTGAGGCCTATTACCAAGCAAAGGGAGAGCAGTATTTCTATAACTTTTTAAAGCCGCTAACGATCACGGATAATCTTGTCCAAGACGACTTTATTGATTGGGGAAATTCTGAAAAATACAAGAAGGAAATTGGTATAGGTGAATGTGCTGGTGTCATGGTAGATCTAATTGCGACCTTATTTTTGGAGAGCCAAGAAAAGATTGGGCATGCCCAAGAGGCTTTACAGGAAGAAAAATGGGCGGCAAGTATCTATTATGCCTACCAGTCCATGGTGAACTCTGCCAAGGCATTACTTACTGCGGAGCACACTAAGACCAATACGCACGCCAGTATCCTAAAGGATTTTGATCGTCTATTTGTTGATAGTGGAAGGATTCAGTTTACCGGCTCCCTTTCGGACATCGTCCTACAGTTAAATAAAAGCAGACCTTCCAAAGATTTTGCCAAAACCTATGTAGACGATGCCAAAATGGTTCTTGAGCAGTTGCAATCTTTCAGACAATCAGAGTTGGCCCATGTATAATAGCGGAAAATTTACGGTAGTTGGGGCAGGACCTGGCGATGCAGAATTGATAACCATCAAAGGGGTAAGGGCCTTACAAGCTGCGGAGGTGGTGTTGTATGATGCCTTGGTGAACAAGGAATTATTGTGTTTTGCCAAAAATGCAGAGCTCATTTTTGTCGGAAAACGGAAAGGTTGCTGTACGTACCAGCAGGATCAGATAAATGAATTAATCGTTCTTAAAGCCTTGCAGGGCAAAAATGTGATTCGGTTAAAAGGGGGGGATGCCTTTGTTTTTGGAAGGGGTGCGGAGGAGATGGAATATGCTGCATCATTTGGGATAGCGGTAGCTATGGTGCCGGGAATTTCCTCCTCATTGGCCGTTCCGGCTTCCCAAAATATACCAGTGACAAAGAGAGGTTCCGCAGAGAGTTTCTGGGTAATTACCGGAACCACAAAGAGCCATACGTTGTCAAAGGATATCGCCCTAGCTGCAAAATCAAATGCAACGGTGGTTATTCTAATGGGGATGTCCAAACTGGCAGAAATCGTTGGGCTCTTTAAAGAGCAGGACAAAGCAGATATGCCAGTGGCCATCATCCAAGAGGGTACTACGGAAAGGGAAAAAATAGGTGTGGGCACCATAGCCACCTTAGGGGAGGTAGTAAGGAAAAAGCAATTGACCAACCCGGCCATTATTGTTATAGGTGAGGTTGTACGGCACAGGAACCAATTAAGCAATATTCAGCAAAAGTACCAACGCGCAAAAGTTACGGCCTAATGGAAAGAAACAATCTATATCCCATTTTTTTAAAAACCGTTCAATTGGAGGTTTTGCTCGTTGGCGGAGGTTATGTTGCAGAAGAGAAGTTGCGCTTTCTCGCTAAATCCAGTCCAGATGCTAGCGTCACCATTGTAACGCCAATGATAAGGAAATCAACCTTGGAGGTGGCCAAAAGGATTGGGGCCAAAGTGAAATTAAAGAAATACCGAAGAAAGTATTTAAAGGGAAAACAGTTGGTGATTGCCACCACGGATGTTCCGGCCGTAAATGAAACTGTTTATCGTGATTGTAGAAAAAAGCATAAACTGGTAAATGTGGCAGATAACCCACCGTTATGCGATTTTTACATGGGAGGTATCGTCACCAAGGGGAATGTAAAAGTTGCGATCTCCACCAATGGAAAATCCCCAACTACGGCAAAAAGGCTTCGTCAGTTCTTTGAGGAGGTAATCCCAGATGATATCAACAAAATGGTGCTTAACCTGAATTCCTATAGAAAAACGATTAAGGGGGATTTTGAACAAAAAGTGGATAAAATGAACGAAATAACAGAAAACTTGGTAAATAGCAATTAACAAAGAAAGCATGATTACAACGGATATTTTGATTATTGGGGCAGGCCCAACAGGATTATTTACCGTATTCGAAGCGGGCTTGTTGAAACTAAAATGCCATTTGATTGACGCGCTTCCACAAGCTGGCGGGCAATGTTCTGAGATTTATCCAAAGAAGCCGATTTATGATATACCAGCATATCCCGAAATACTGGCAGGTGACTTGGTAGCGCGTCTTTTGGAACAGATAAAACCCTTCGAAGCAGGTTACACGCTGGGGGAACGGGCTGAAACATTGGAGAAACAGGCAGACGGTTCTTTTATCGTGACTACCAATCACGGCACTGCCCATCATGCCAAAGTCGTGGTCATCGCTGGCGGTCTTGGCTCTTTTGAGCCCCGGAAACCAGCCATTGTAAATATTAGGGATTATGAAGACAAGGGAGTAGCCTACATCATCAAGGACCCAGAAGCCTATCGGAATAAAAAAGTAGTCATCGCCGGCGGTGGGGATTCCGCTCTTGACTGGGCAATATTTCTGGCCGATGTGGCTAGTGAGGTAACACTGGTACATCGTAGAGATGAGTTTAGGGGAGCCTTGGATTCTGTAGAGAAAGCTGCTGAATTGGCCAAACTGGGCAAGATTAAATTACTCACCCAAGCCCAGATAACGGCACTCCATGGCCATGATATCCTAAGTGGGGTGGTAGTGCAGCACAACGACAGGGAAAAAGAGGATACCTACCTAGAAGTAGATGCCTTTATCCCCTTATTTGGCCTTTCGCCAAAACTGGGGCCAATTGGGAATTGGGGGCTAGACATTGAGAAAAATGCTATTAAGGTAAATAATGCCAAAGATTACCAAACCAACATTCCAGGGGTATTTGCCATAGGCGATGTCAATACCTACGAAGGAAAACTAAAACTGATATTATCTGGATTTCATGAGGCAGCGGTGATGTGCCAATACGCATATAAAATCATCCATCCCAATAAGCGTTACCTAATGAAGTATACCACAGTTGGGGGAGTGCAGGGTTTTGACGGTACTAGGAAGGAGGCCAAGAAAGAAGTGGTGCAAAGTATTTTATGAGTGTTAAGGTACGTTAAACCGTAATGGGCCATAAAGCTTGTTAGAAGTAGATTTATTTTAGTTAGCTCTAAATCCCTTGATTGTTAGAGGTCAGGGGGTTTTACTTTCTTGGACGTTGTAAAAAAACAAGGGATAATTTGTTTTAAACATCACGGTGTACTTTCTTTGTTCTAGTTCTTTTAAAAATTGAAGTTATCAAGAAAGGTGGAGGGATTAGACCCTTTGAAGCCTTAGCAACCTGCTGTTCCATACAGAGAAGGTGCTACATTCTACCCACTCCAAAACAACTTTGGGGAACCAACGGTTCTAGCGAACCTTTATTTGGGAAGGATAACAAAAAAGAATAGACCTCTTTTTCACTTTACTTGATAGCTCCTGTTTATAAACCCTATAAGGGAAAGATAAGTGTATGACAAAAATTGAGGAAATACTGCAAGAACGGATTTTAGTATTGGACGGTGCCATGGGCACTATGCTGCAGCGCTACAAGTTCACCGAGGAGGACTTTCGGGGCGAACGTTTTAAAGACTGGCCTTCGCCACTGCAGGGCAACAACGATTTGTTGTCGTTGACCCAGCCCGAAGCCATAGCTGAGGTACACCGAAAATATTTTGCAGCAGGGGCTGATATCGTGGAGACGAATACTTTTTCGGGAACGACCGTTGCCATGGCAGATTACCATATGGAGGATTTGGTCTATGAGTTGAATTATGAGTCCGCCCGAATTGCCAAGCAAGTAGCCCAGTCGTTTACGGATAAGGAACCCCAAAAACCGCGTTTTGTGGCAGGTAGTATTGGTCCTACCAACAAAACTGCAAGTATGTCCCCTGATGTTAACGACCCTGGATTTCGTGCAATTTCCTTCGATGAGCTGCGTGTGGCCTATAAACAGCAGGTAGAGGCCTTGTTGGATGGTGGTGCAGACATTTTGTTGGTAGAGACCATTTTCGATACTTTAAATGCAAAGGCGGCCCTTTTTGCCATCGAAGAGGTTAAGGAGGAACGTGATATAGAAGTGCCTATCATGGTAAGCGGTACGATAACCGATGCCTCGGGTAGAACTTTGTCAGGGCAGACCGCTGAGGCTTTTTTAATTTCAGTCTCCCATATACCTATACTTTCTGTGGGATTTAATTGTGCCCTGGGTGCAAAGCAGTTGACTCCCCATTTAGAGGTGATTTCGGCAAAATCCCATTTTTTTACATCTGCCCATCCCAATGCGGGGTTGCCAAATGCCTTTGGCGAATACGATGAAACACCAGAGCAAATGGCTTCCCAGATTAAAGAATATCTAGAAAAAGGATTGGTAAATATTATAGGTGGTTGCTGTGGTACTACCCCAGAGCATATCAAAGCGATTGCCAACTTGGTAAAGCAATATAACCCGAGGGAGTTGACAGTTTTCGGTTGATAGTTGTCATTAAATTATAAATAAATGGAATATACTGAGTTGGAGGTTTGGAAAGAGGCTAGAGTTTTGGTAAATGATGTTTATCAGATATCAAAAGCTTTCCCAAAGGAAGAAATGTATGGATTGACGAGTCAGATATGTAGATGTGCTGTTTCTATTCCATCTAATATTGCCGAAGGCTGTGGTAGAAGAACCTCTGCCGATACCATCCGGTTTTTGCATATTTCTCGTGGGTCTTTGTATGAATTGGAAACCCAATTGTTCATTGCTTTAGATCAAGGATACCTGAAAAAGGAAGATTTTGATAAGCAATTCAAACAGATATTAAAATGTAAAAAACTCATTAACGGATTCATCAAATATTACAAAAAGAATAATTGATGACTCAAGGCAATTCACATATACCGGCAAACAACAACCGACAACAAACATTTAGATACTTAAAGTTAAGTGGACTAGAACCATTGGTCATCACTCCGGAGAGCAATTTCGTCAATGTTGGTGAGCGCACCAATGTGGCGGGTTCCAAAAAATTCCTTCGTTTGATTAAGGAAGAAAGGTTTGAGGAGGCTTTGTCCGTAGCGCGGGAACAGGTGGAGAATGGCGCCCAAATCATCGACATCAATATGGACGATGGGTTGATAGACGGTAAGGAAGCCATGGTCAAGTTCTTGAATTTGATTGTGGCAGAGCCCGATATTTCTAGGGTACCCATTATGATAGATTCCTCAAAATGGGAAATCATAGAGGCGGGCCTACAGGTGGTTCAGGGCAAATGTGTGGTAAATTCCATTAGCCTAAAAGAAGGGGAGGCAGAATTTATCCGTCAGGCCAAACTCATTAAGCGCTATGGGGCAGCCATGATTGTGATGGCCTTTGATGAGGTGGGGCAGGCAGATAACCTAGAGCGTAGAAAGGAAATTGCAACCCGGTCTTACCGTATATTGGTGGATATCGTAAAATTCCCCCCAGAGGACATCATTTTTGACCTTAATATTTTCCCGGTGGCAACGGGAATGGACGAGCACAAGCGCAATGCGCTGGATTTTATTGAGGGCACCAAATGGGTGCGTGAGAACCTGCCGTATTGCAGTGTAAGTGGGGGCGTAAGCAATGTGTCTTTTTCCTTTAGGGGCAATAACCCGGTTCGTGAGGCCATGCATTCCGTTTTTCTATACCATGCCATTAAAGTTGGCATGAACATGGGTATTGTGAATCCAACATTGTTGGAGGTCTATGATGACATTCCCAAAGATCTCCTGGAACATGTGGAAGACGTGATTTTAAACCGAAGGGATGATGCTACGGAACGGCTGCTGGAATTTGCCGAGACCTTTCAGGGCAAGGCCAGGGAAAGCACCATTGACCTCTCTTGGCGAGTGGAACCTTTACAAAACAGAATAACCAGGGCCTTGGTCAAAGGGATAGACCAGTACATTATCCAAGACGTTGAGGAGGCGAGATTGGCGGCAAAGCAACCCATTGAAGTGATTGAGGGCAACCTCATGATCGGAATGAACGTGGTGGGAGATTTGTTCGGGAGTGGAAAAATGTTTTTGCCGCAAGTAGTGAAATCTGCCCGCGTGATGAAAAAGGCTGTCGCCTACTTGGAGCCCTTCATTGAGGAAGCGAAAAAAGCCCCCCAGCCCCCAAAAGGGGAGCAATACTGGGAGACTGCAAATCCGGTGTTATACGGATTATTGAAAGAGCACGCGAGAAAGATGCGAAGCCAACCCACAAAGGCTGAACAACTACTTTGGAGTGCCCTTAGCGTCAAAAATTTGGATGGATATAAATTTCGTCGTCAGCATATCATCGGTGAGTTTATTGCTGATTTTATATGCCTGAAGAAAAATTTGATCATTGAGGTGGATGGAAGCATTCACCAACTACCTGATAATAAAAAAAGCGATGCTGAGCGAACACAATGGCTTGAGCAACAAGGGTATCGGGTAATTAGATTCACGAATGATGAAGTTTTGGGCAATCTTGAAGGAGTTTTTGATGTAATCCTCAAAGAGCTTCAAGCTCCCCCTTTGGGGGCGGGGGGGGCTTCTGCCGGTAAAATTCTAATGGCCACGGTAAAGGGAGATGTCCATGATATTGGAAAGAATATTGTTTCCGTCGTTTTAGCATGTAACAATTATGAGATTGTGGATTTGGGCGTGATGGTGCCCCCAGAAAAGATCATCAATAAGGCCATTGAAGAAAAAGTGGATATCATTGGCTTGAGCGGATTGATTACGCCCTCCCTTGACGAAATGGTCTTTTTGGCCAAGGAGATGGAACGCCAAGACTTTAAAGTTCCCCTGCTGATTGGGGGTGCGACCACCAGCAAGGCGCATACGGCCGTAAAGATAGCCCCGGCCTATAGTCAGGCCGTAGTGCATGTGAACGATGCCTCAAGAGCGGTGACCGTGGTTGGGGATTTGTTACAAAAAGAAACCTCGGATACCTATAAAGAGAACATTAAATTAGATTATGACAGCTTTCGTGAGAAGTTCCTGAACCGAACCAAACAAAAAGAATACCTGACCTTGTCGCAGGCAAGAGCGAATAAGCACAGTATTGATTTTAAAGAAGAGGATATCAAAAAACCCAAGGAACTTGGCGTACAAATATGGAACGATTTTGACCTATCCCAGCTAACCGATTATATAGATTGGACCCCTTTTTTCCGTTCTTGGGATTTGCATGGCAGATATCCTGAAATCCTAAAGGATGCTATCGTTGGTGCACAAGCCACAGAATTATTTGATGATGCCCAGGCCTTACTGAAAAAAGTTTTGAGTGAAAAATTGTTAATGGGCAAGGCCGTTTTTGGGTTGTTCCCGGCAAATCAGGTAAATGATGATGATATTGAAGTCTCCCCCTTGGGGGGAGATTTAGAGGCGGCTGTTTTTCGCACTCTCCGTCAACAGCTCAAAAAACGGGAAGGTGTGCCCAATATCGCATTGGCAGATTTCATCGCCCCAAAAGAAAGTAGTATTCAAGACTATATCGGGTGTTTTTGCGTATCGGCCGGATTTGGGACCAAGGAACTGGCAAATGAATTTGAGAGGAAGCACGATGATTATAATGCCATAATGGTAAAAGCCTTGGCAGACAGGTTGGCCGAAGCTTTTGCAGAATACCTACACAAGGAGGTCAGAACCAAAAACTGGGGATACGCTTCTGATGAGGATTTGGACAATGTAGCTTTAATAGATGAGAAATATAGGGGAATCCGTCCTGCGCCAGGTTATCCTGCCTGCCCGGACCATTTAGAAAAACTGACCATTTGGGAACTGTTGCGAGTAAAGGAAAATATTGGGGTAGAGCTAACGGAAAGTTTGGCTATGTGGCCGGCGGCCAGTGTCAGCGGCTATTATTTTGCACATCCTGAAGCCAAATATTTTGGGTTGGGTAAAATTAAAGAAGACCAGTTAAAAGATTATGCCCATAGAAAAGGAATGGACTTGGAAATGGCAAGGAAATGGTTGGCGCCCAATTTGGTGGATGATTAATCGCTGATGGTTGTTTATTTATAGTTAAAAGTATCACCATGGAATAAACGGATGCAGATGTTTGGAGTGAATTTAGAAAATGGGTAAAAATGATTTACGAGACAACAAAACCTTTTCGGAAAGAAGAAGTTTTGGGCCAACCAATCATATGCTAAAGGCGCACTATATGATTTGAAAACTGGGCTTTATTTATCCTATTATGCGAAACACTTGGATTACCCAACATTTGAATGAGTGCTAAATCAAATTAAAGTTTGTAAGCAGTTGTAAAAGGGTTTTAGTAATTAGTAGTCATAAAAGTAGCCATTAACCATGAACCAAAGACAATCAACTACAGTGTAATGAAAGTAACCAAACATATAGAAAAGGCTAAGGGAGAGACCCTTTTTAGTTTTGAGATTATTCCTCCGGTAAAGGGAAAGAACATACAGGAGCTTTATGATAATATTGATCCCTTAATGGAGTTTAACCCTCCTTTTATTGACGTTACCACGTCCAGGGAAGAGTATGTCTACATTGACCGTGATGGCCTGTTGGACAAAAAATTAACCCGCATGCGCCCAGGGACGTTGGGTATTTGCGCATCTATTAAGCACAAGTACAACGTAGACGCTATTCCACATGTGCTTTGTGGTGGCTTTACCAAGGAAGAAACGGAATACCTGTTGGTGGACTGTCATTATTTGGGCATAGATAACGTGATGGCCCTACGGGGGGATGCCATGCGTGAGGAAAAGTATTTTAAGGCTACCGAGGGAGGACATCCCTATGCGGCAAGCTTGGTGAAACAGATTCAAGAACTGAATTGTGGGAATTACCTACATGAGGTGATCGAGACGGATGATTGTGCGGATTTCTGTATAGGTGTTGCCGGATATCCTGAAAAACACATGGAAGCACCATCCTTACAATCGGACTTAAAACGCCTTAAGGAAAAAGTGGATTTAGGAGCAGATTATGTGGTGACCCAAATGTTCTTTGATAATGCCAAATATTTTGAGTTTGTGGATGCCGCCCGCGGTGCAGGGATACAAGTGCCCATTATTCCGGGCATCAAACCTATTGCCATAAAAAAACATTTGCAGTTGTTGCCGCAAGTGTTTAGCATTGACATCCCCCAGGATTTGGTAGATGCCGTGGAAAAATGCAACTCCAACAAAGAAGTACGGCAAGTAGGGGTGGAGTGGTGCATTCAACAATCCAAAGAATTAAAAACGGCGGGCGTTCCTGTTCTTCATTACTATTCCATGGGAAAATCTGACAATATTAAAAAGATAGCCAAGGAGGTTTTTTAGCACTGTTTTAGCTATTCAGAAATGGTAATGCTATAACCATAATTTTGTGTGGAGGTAAAATGTTCTGGAACAGCTACGATAATTAAATAGCCTTCCACCAGATTATTTTCAAGGTTTAGGTTAAAGCTTCCACTTATGTTATTGTTCATGGTAATGGTCTGTACTTCGGATTGCCCTTTTGTAACAAACCTAGCTTCAAAGTGACTCAAAGCCCCTTCTGAGCCTTCCTCATTTCCGTTGAAAGAAATGTTGTAAGTGCCATTGGGAATGTTTTCCAATTTAATAACATTATAACCCCAACCTCTGGGTTTCAATTCTGCTGGAGGAATATGGGTTCCTAAAAAGTTTTCCGGAATTAAAGAGATAGCGTAAGGTTTTCTATTGGATAAATCCGCTACGTTATTTAATTCTTCTTTGGCACGGGCTACCTGTGGTCTGGTAAGGTAGTCAAAGTCTAAGGTGTTTCTGGCTGCCCAATTAGCAAAAATATTTCTCAGTCGTTCTCCCCCAATATTTTCAAAATGATAATTTTGGGGACTTAAATCAGTTTTAGAATAAAAACCATCCGTGATTAAATTTTCTCCCACTCCTTCTTGACTGGTCATATAATATAACCAAGCCTGCATCGCATATTGTCTGACCTGGTACAACCAATCTGTTGGGTCACCAACAGCTTCATTGTCAAAGCTGTGCCATAGCGCTAAATGGGGGTTGGAGGTCAGTGTTTCAATTTCTATAAAGGTATCTACTGCTTCAGGATTTCTGCTCACCGCATACCATTGAGCGCTAGACTCCGTATACCAAGCAGTGTCACCGCTATATTTAAAACCAGGACTATTGCTAGAGTACTGAAAAACATGAAAACCTTCATGTAGCAAATTATTATAGTCTAAATGAGCTCCTTCTGGTAAAGTCATATAAGGAAGGTCAAAGCGGTTTGTGCCCACTCCATTTGCCCAACCATCAGGTAAATTGTCCTGTTCTCCATGGTGAATATAGATATTGAAGAAAACCCCGGCAGCAACATTTGGAGGGTCTTGCATTCCTAGATTGGTCAAACAGTCTTGTCTTAAGGTCTTAAAGGTTTCGAACATGAATTCAATATCATCTTCATGGTCAAAACGCTTGTCCCACCAGATGGCGAACACATCATCAGTAACGACAATATAATCTTGTTCGTTGGCAAATTCTGACTCTAAAGTTAATTGAAGCGGATTGTTGGATAGGTCTGTTTCCTGTTCTTCTTCCAAAGTTGCCGTAGGGTCAATACTATGCTTACTTTCCTTACTGCAAGCGTTTAACAGGAAAGCGAAAAAAATATAACCGAATAATACATAACTAAGTTTGATACCAATTTTCACGGTTATTTTTTGAGTTCTCATAATTAATGGTTTCTATTATAACAGTTCAGAACGGATTTACCCTAATTGCAACTATTTTAAAAGTAAAGGTTTTTAAGTGATCATTGAATTATAGGTTACATTTGTGCGGATGAAAAAATTTATTTTTTTATTCTCTCTATTATGGAGTTGTTTTACCCATGCGCAATCTGCTGGAGGAAATAACAAATTTGTAGTGGATTTTTCCAGTTTTTCCGGCGTGGTATTGTTGCACAACCCAGATATTTCACACTTGATTTCTGAGCATCCCCGGGGTTTTATCCTGGGCTGGAACAGAAAACGTTTTGGCGAAGAAGCTTGGGAGGCAGACTATGGGTATCCGGATACCGGTTTCACCTTCACCTATCAGAATATGAGAAATGCCACCTTGGGTGAAAATTACGGCCTGTATGCGCACTACAATTTCTATTTCTTTAAACGAAATTTGCAGTTACGGGTAGGTCAAGGACTGGCCTACAACACCAATCCATATGATAGAAACACCAATTTTAGGAACAATGCCTATGGTTCCCATCTGTTGAGTTCTACCATGCTCATGTTAAATTATCATAGGGAAAATATCATTGCCGGCCTTGGTTTTAAGGCGGGGCTTTCCCTGATTCATTATTCCAATGCCAATTTTAAGGCGCCCAATACATCTACCAATACCGCCGCGTGGAATTTAGGGATCACCTATGATTTGGATGGCGGTGAACGTTATGAATACATGCCCAAACAGCCCCAAGAAAAAATAAAAGAACCAATACGGTATAATTTGGTGTTTAGAAGTGGTTTAAATGAAAGTGACGTTATTGGCTCAGGGCAATATGGCTTTGCTATTTTTTCTGCCTATGCGGATAAAAGATTAGGCCGTAAAAGTGCCCTGCAATTGGGAACGGATGTGTTTTTTTCCAACTTTTTAAAAGAGTTGATACGTTTCCAGGCTACCTCGTTTCCTGAAATGGAGGTAGCGGCAGATACCGATTTTAAAAGGGTGGGTGTGTTTATGGGCCATGAGCTTTTTATAAATAAAATGAGTATTGTTACCCAGTTGGGGTACTACGTGTACTATCCTTTTGATTTTGAGGGTAGGGTGTATAACCGTATTGGTCTAAAGCGCTATTTTGGGAATAACATATTTGGCAGTGTTGCCTTAAAGGCCCATGCCGCCGCCGCAGAGGCGGTGGAATGGGGCATAGGTATTAGGCTATAGATGATTAAACTATGAACAGTAAAAACAACTACAGGAAATTTGGCCGTAACAAGGAGGGCCCTTCCATGGTCTGTTTTCTTTCTTCTATTTTTCTTCTATCAGTATTCTTATTCTCCTGTAATTCGGAAAATGCCCCGGATTGTTTTCAGAACGCCGGCGATTTGATTCGGGTTAACGCGGACCTAGGGGAGTTTACCTCAATTACGGTTTATGAAAATTTAAACTTGGTCATTAAACAAGGGGATGTGTATAGGGTTGAAATTGAAATTGGGGAGTTTCTATTGAATGATATCTCCGCAACCCTTGTGGGGGACCGCCTTGTCCTACGCAATGAAAATGCCTGCAATTATGTGCGCGATTATGGCATTACCACAATCTACGTTACGGCACCCAATATCTCTGAAGTACGTAGCAGTACCGGAGGGCTTATTTCCAGTGAGGGTATCCTTGGGTATCCCAGTTTGCGCTTAATATCGGAGAGTTTTGCAGAACCTGAGGCAGCTACCACGGATGGTGCTTTTGATCTGCAGGTAGCGGCCAATAGCATTGCCGTACTCGTTAACGGGATTGCATTTGTGAAACTTAGGGGGCAAACGGATAATTTCTCCGTGAATGTTCCCGCTGGTGATTCTAGGATTGAGGCCCAAACGCTAATTGCCCAAAATGTGACAGTAAACCACAGGGGTTCCAATGATATTTTTGTACATCCGGAGCTGCGACTATCAGGTATTATACGTGGCTATGGTAATGTGATCAGTGTAAACCGCCCCGCCGAGGTTGAGGTGGAAGAAACCTTTAATGGTAGGTTAATTTTTAGGGATGATTTATAACCTATTCATGTAAACCATGTTTTCTTTTATTAAAAAATTGTTGGGAACCAGCCCAACGCCAAAATCGATCGTAGGTCTGCAAGGAGCGGCCCTTGCCGATGTTTTGTTTTACAATGCGATTATTGGGCAGAAAGTTCCCGGGCTGTCCGTAACCGCAACAAGGCAAGGCGAAATTCTCCTTCAAAAAGGTTATGGATGCAGCAATTTGGAGAATCAACGCCCCATAAACCCTTCCAAAACCCTGTTCCGTATCGCCAGCATTTCTAAATGTATCACTGGACTGGCCTTGGGGAAAATGGTGGAAGAAGGCCTGTTGGATTGGGATGATTCCTTCTATGATCATGTACCCTATTTTCCCCCAAAAAAATATGACTTTACCTTAAGGCAATTGGCCAGCCATACGGCTGGAATACGCGGCTACAGGGGTAAGGAGTATGCTTTGGATATGCCATACTCCATTAAGGAAAGCTTGGCTGTATTTAAAAATGACCCGCTACTTTTTGAACCGGGCCAAGGCTATCTATACAATAGTTTTGATTTTGTCTTGCTGTCCCTGGCCATGCAAGAAGCTTGTGGTATACCTTTTGAGGCGTACGTGCGGGAAAAAGTGCTGCACCCATTGGACATGTACCAGACATTTACCCCTAGGGATGCCGTCCCAAAAGACCAATTGGCCCGTTTTTATACGCCAAGAACCTCTGGGTTTAAGAAGGCCGTCAACGTGGATAATTTTTATAAACTGGCCGGTGGGGGCTACATATCCACGGCAACCGATATTGCCAAACTAGGCGAAGCGGTTTTGCTCCAACAACTGTTGTGTCCCAAAACCTATGGGCAATTATTGCAGGCACAGAGGGTCAAAGGCAAGAATACCTATTATGGACTTGGTTTTCAGGTGAGTGAGGATGCAAAGGGTAGGCTTTTCTATGGGCATGTGGGCAGCAGTGTGGGGGCCTATTCCAATCTTTTTGTATATCCCAATGAGCGCATGGTAATTTCCATATTGGTCAATTGCACAGACCCTAAGCTACAATCTTATTTTGATGAAGCCATTAATGCACTGCTGGAACATGAAGCCTTAAGTTAAAAAAGCCTATTTTAGATTTCTAAACCTGAAGTTATGAAATGTACCTTAACCATATCCCTGTTTTTTGTCCTTACCTTCCATTCTTTTGCGCAGGAACTCAGTGTTTTTTCTGGATTTTGGGCACCGGAGTATTACCAAGATGATGTTAAAATAAGCAAGCAAGAAGCAAAGTCACTGCTTTTGTCCTATCAACCTTCCGAGCAGTTTTGGAAGAAAAAAATAACCAATGAAACCTTGTTTTATGTTTCTACGGTGGCCCAGTTGGGCTTTACCATTTGGACGATAAACGAATTGTCCAATGATGGGAACAATGGCAATGCTGCCGCGCCAGCGGGATTATTGGGAACATTGGTGCTAAGCGCCATTTTTTTGAACAATACCGGAAAAAATGCAAAAAAGGCCATTCTCACCTATAATGCACAATTTGATAATAGAACCACTACGTTTAGGTTGGTTCCGGTAGGAAACACCAATGGATTGGGCCTTGCCTTAAAGTTTTAGCCATGTTCGTAGGTCATTATGCAGCCGCATTTGCCTTAAAGGGAAAAGAAAAAAATGCTTCTTTGGGTTGGCTTTTTATCGCCGTCCAATTTGTGGATTTTTTATTCTTTCCTTTCGCTTTATGGGGTTTGGAAACTATGGATTTTGTACCCGGCTTTACGGAGACCAATGATTTTAAAATGGAGTTTCCGCTGACCCATAGTTTGTTGGGTACCGCTATTTGGGCTGTACTTTTTGCGCTCATTTACTACCTAATCATCGCTAAAAAATACCAAAACGCCAAAAGGGTAGCATGGATATTGGGACTGGGAGTACTGTCCCATTGGTTTTCAGATTTTTTGGTGCATACGCCCGATCTACCGTTGATCAAAGGGGAGCCTAAATTAGGATTAGGGCTATGGGAAAATAAATTGGCCACGTTTTTGTTGGAAGCGGTACTACTGTTGTTGGCCTTGGGATATTATCTTAAACGTACCAAGAGACAAAACAAACTGGGAAAGTATGCTGCCATGGGTTTGGTGCTATTTTTAATTTTGGTGAATTATCTGAATTACTATGTGTTGCCTCCAAACAATGATTTGGCCAGTTTAACAGGGTCTGCCTTACTTTCCTTTTTATTGCTGGCAGGAATGGCTTTCTGGGTAGACAGGAAAAGGGCTTAGGAAATAGCTTGGGCAATTTTTCACAAGTGTAAGTACATCCAGCACATCCCTAGGTTGTGTTTTTGTGTTGATCCACCACAATCGAGGCACTACTTGGCACAAAGGAAAACGTTCTCGCACGTCATAAAACGTGCCATTTGTCATGACCTTATCCACAATAAACCGTAAAACATCGCTAACGTTGCTTGGCTCATCTGGACTTCTTTTGTAATAAAGTATCCATTACTTCCGGAATGGCGAACCAAACAGCCCCCTTTTGATGTTATGTCCTGTGGTGCTCCAAAACCGCATCAATCGTACTAAGAACTCAATTGTTTCATGGCATCCCATCCTCTCTAAAGTTGATAGTGGATTTGGCCCGAACGGGTTTTGTTTTTACAGGGTAAAAGTAAGTGCCTGATGTGATTTAAAATGGACCAAGTAACCCTCTTCAAAGAAAATGCTGGACTAACATGATTTCACAGTAGCCCAAGTGTTCATACCACTCGACCGATTGAAATGGATATGGTTTAGCGGGGCCGATTAACTTGTTAGTTCCGTAAACAAGCTTTCCAAATTTTTGTTTTTCCTACTTAATTGTAGGGTCTTTAGTTCGTTGTCATGTGCAAAATCAAACACGGCGGGGCGCATATCTATTTCTGTGTTAAAAACAATATCGTACACAAAACCACCAGTATTTTTTACCGTCTTTACATGCGGTAGCTGTTGCAGCAACACTTCTTCTACCCGATAATCAAACTCTACCTCTATGACCTGTTCTTCTGCTTTCCTTAGTTCTACCAGTTTTTTATCGGCTACCACCTCTCCCTTATTGATGATGATGACCCTGTCACAGACCGCTTCTACCTCTTTCATGATGTGGGTAGATAACAAAATGGTTTTTTCCTTGCCAATCTCCCGGATAAGTTTTCTGATTTCTATCAATTGGTTGGGGTCCAATCCGGTAGTAGGTTCATCTAGGATAAGCACCTCCGGGTCATGTAATAGCGCCGCCGCTAGGCCCACCCTTTGCCTATATCCCTTGGAAAGTTGCCCAATTTTTTTATGTGCCTCCGGGACTAGGCCTGTGAGCTCAACCACATTCCTTACCCTGTCTTTGGGGGCATGATGAAGATTTGCATGGAAATTTAAATATTCCCTTACGTACATTTCTAGGTACAGTGGGTTGTGTTCCGGTAGATAACCGATACTTTTTTTTACCGCCTTATTATCCTTTTGAACATCAAATCCATTGACTATGGCCTTGCCGGAATCAGCAGTGTAATAGGTAGTCAATAGCCGCATCATGGTGGATTTACCCGCCCCATTAGGACCTAAAAACCCTACAATTTCGCCCTTGTCCACGGAAAAGGAAATATTGTTTATGGCTTTTTGGGCTCCAAAGGTTTTGGTGATGTTTGTGACGGTAATGGACATGAATACAAGTTTTCTATTCAAAAATAGGTATTCTCAGTTGAGAATATGGTTTTCATATTCGTAAGAAATGTAATTTTTGAAGTCTTTATTTTCAGTGAATGGCTGTTTTCTTAAAAAAATCCAAAAAAATCTAAGAACTCACTTTGATTTCTCAATGGATTATCGAATATTAGCACCGTAAGAAAAGAACAATGAGCAAAACATATTTCTGGAACGGTTTTTATTTCTATTTCTTTTTTAAGAGAGATACGGGACTGTGCTAGTATATATCAAGTATAAAATCACTTAAAGTCCCGATGTAACATCGGGACTTTTTTATTGCCGGAAATTTAAATGGTTAGCGTAAGTAGAATATGGGTTTAAAAGTAGCCATACAAGGAATTAAAGGGAGCAATCACCACCAGGTCGCCATCAACTATTTTGGCGGGGACGTAAGTCTGGTACAATGCCTTTCCTTTGATCAACTGATAGCCCATCTGATTGCAGGGACCGCAGACCAGGCAGTAATGGCCATAGAAAATTCCATTGCAGGTTCCATCATCCCCAACTATAATCTTATTTACCATAACAACATACACATTGTAGGGGAAAGCTATCTCACCATACACCATCACCTTATGGTACAAAAGGGCGTATTGCTAAAAGATATCAAGGAGGTAAGCTCGCATCCCATGGCATTGCTGCAGTGCAAACAGTTTTTTAAGGAATATCCGGAAATAAGATTGATGGAAGACGTAGATACCGCCGAAACTGCCAAACGGATAAGCGAGAACGGGCTTAGGACCACCGCTGCCATAGCGCCTAAAGTAGCGGCAGAATTATATGGCTTGGAGATTATTGCATCGGACATACAGACCATAAAAAACAATGCCACCCGATTTATCATTCTTAAAAAGCAGAACAAGCTTTTGCCTGAGGAGGAGATCAATAAAGCTTCTGTACGTTTTATTACCGATCATAAGCGGGGCAGTTTGGCCACCGTGCTGAACGTAATGAGCGATTGCAGTTTAAATTTGACTAAAATACAGTCACTACCGGTGATAGAAACCCCATGGAAATACGCCTTTTTTGTCGATATTACTTTTGATGCGTATGACGATTTTAAAAAGGCAAAATCCCTATTACAAATCATGTCCGAGGATTTTAGGGTCTTGGGCGAATATAAAAATGCATTAAAATGATCGTAACTTCGGATAGGCTGGCATCGGTTCAGGAATATTACTTTTCCAAGAAATTAAGGGAGGTCAGGGGACTCATGGCTCAAGGTCGTCCCATCATCAACATGGGTATCGGTAGCCCAGATCTGCCACCTTCGGATGAAACGGTGCACACCTTGCAAACCGTATTACAAGATAGCAAAGCGCACCAATACCAAAGCTATCAAGGTTTGCCAGAACTGCGCGGGGCCATGGCAAATTTTTACGCCTCAAAATTTGGGGTAATCGTTGATGCCGATACCGAATTATTGCCCTTAATGGGGTCTAAAGAGGGCATCATGCACATTAGTATGGCATTTTTAAATGTGGGTGATACCGTGTTGATTCCCAACCCGGGTTACCCTACCTACAGCTCGGTCACCAAATTACTGGGTGCCAAAGCGCAATTGTATGATTTAACGGAGGCCAATGGTTGGTTGCCAGATTTAGAGGCTTTGAAAAAACTGGATTTGGGCAAGGTAAAATTAATGTGGATCAGTTACCCAAATATGCCCACCGGCGCCCGTATAGATATGGAGCGCATGATGGCCCTGGTAGATTTTGCCAAGGCCAATGATATTTTAATTGTCAACGACAACCCCTATAGCTTTGTTCTCAATAATGAGCCAACAAGTATTCTACAGGTGAAAGGGGCCAAAGATGTTGCGCTTGAACTTAATTCCCTCAGTAAAACATTTAACATGGCCGGTTGGCGGGTAGGTATGGTTTTGGGAAGTGCGGCGCATATTACGGCCGTCCTTAAGATAAAGAGCAATATGGATTCCGGGATGTTTTATGGTATCCAAAAAGGGGCTGTTACCGCCTTGCAAAGTGGTGCTAGTTGGTTCCATGGATTGGATGAGGTGTATCGTAAGAGGCGTCAATGCATGTATGCCCTTGTGGATAAAATAGGTGCCACCTATGACAGGGATGCAGCCGGTATGTTCGTATGGGCAAAATTACCCGCAGGTTCCAAAACTTCCGAAGATTTTATAGATGAATTGCTGTATGATAAAGATATCTTCATCGCACCGGGCACAATTTTTGGAAGTAACGGAGAAGGATATATTAGGTTTTCGCTTTGCGTGGAAGAAGAAAAAATTCGGGAAGCAGTAGAAAGGTTCAATTAAAAAACAGTGCATAATTCCTCCTTTTGAGGGGATTTGGGAAGGGTTTATGAAAGTAGCAATAATAGGTATTGGGTTAATAGGAGGTTCTTTTGCCAAGGATATACGTAAACTCTATCCAGAGGCAACCTTATGGGGAATTGATGCCAATGAAGACCATCTGCAAAGGGCGTTGGAACTTGGTTTGATCGATGCTGAAGCGGCCTATAAGGACCTTACGGATGCCACTATGGTCTTAGTGGCCGTACCTGTAGATGTGTTAGTGCAGGAGCTCCCAAAAATTTTAGACGCCGTAGGTGAAGAAACTGTTGTTTTTGATGCAGGTTCCACAAAGGCGATGATTTGCGCCACGATTGAAAACCACCCAAAACGGCGGAACTTTCTTGCGTGCCACCCCATCGCTGGAACGGAATTTTCAGGGCCGGATGCAGCTATGGCACAGTTGTACAAAGGCAAGACCAATATCATCTGTGAAGTGGAAAAAACAGCGTTTAAGCTGCAAGAAAAAGCGCTACAACTCTTTCAGGAAATGGGAATGCGTATCCGCTACATGAATGCAGATGCACATGACAAGCATATTGCCTATGTATCCCACCTATCACACATTAGCTCTTTTATGTTGGGAAAAACAGTAATTGAAAAAGAGAAAAACGAACGCGATATCTTTGATATGGCTGGGAGTGGATTTGAAAGTACCGTGCGTTTGGCCAAAAGCTCACCTGCCATGTGGACCCCAATTTTTAAACAGAACAAAGCCAACGTTGTAGAGACCTTGCAGGAATATATCCAAAACTTGGAGCAGTTTAAACAGATGTTGCTAGAAGATGATTTTAAAGGAGTTTATGAAGAAATGAACAATACCAACAAGATAAAACAGATATTAAACGGAATACCAATGAATGGGAATGTTGATTAGTCTGCATTGGGCCATAAGCCGCAGCTGCTAGCAAACAACCAACAACGAACAACAAAAAACCAACAACCAACAACGAACAACAAACAACCAACAACCAACAACCAACAACGAACAACCAACAACCAACAACGAACAACGAACAACCAACAACCAACAACCAACAACGAACAACGAAAAACGAAAAACGAACAACACATATACCTATGGAAAATTCAAAAGAGATGAGAACGTGGTTGGATGATATGGCGCTGCCTCATCCTTTGGTCATTGCAGGCCCTTGCAGTGCAGAAACGGAAGAACAAGTTTTAAAAATAGCCCATGAGCTTAAGGATACCGATGTAAACTATTACCGAGCGGGTATTTGGAAACCAAGGACTAGACCAGGTAATTTTGAGGGCGTTGGCGCCATTGGTCTAAAGTGGTTACAAAAGGTAAAAGCAGAAACCGGATTGAAAACCGCCACTGAAGTTGCCAATAAGGCCCATGTGGAACTGGCTTTGGAGCATGACGTTGATCTATTGTGGATAGGTGCTAGATCAACGGTAAGTCCATTTATCATGCAAGATTTGGCAGATGCCTTGGAAGGGACGGATAAGATTGTCTTGGTCAAAAACCCGGTAAATCCAGATCTAGCCTTGTGGCTTGGGGGCATAGAGCGGCTGCATACCGCTGGCATCAAAAAACTAGGAGCTATCCATAGAGGGTTTTCCACCTATGAAAAGTCCAAATATCGTAATATTCCGGAATGGCAACTGGCCATTGAGTTCCAGAACCGTTTTCCAGATTTACCCTTGATCAACGACCCTTCCCATATTACCGGGAAGCGGGATATGATTTTTGATGTTTCGCAAACTGCTTTGGATTTGAATTTTGACGGTTTGATGATAGAGACACATACCGATCCCGATAATGCTTGGAGTGACGCTGCACAGCAGGTAACCCCACAAACCTTGGTACAGATTATGAGGGATTTAAAGATTAGAAAAGAAGATGATCAAGAAGCCGCCTATAATGCGGAACTGAGTAACTTACGTGCACAGATTGATGTTATTGATCAGCAGTTGATCGAGACTTTGGGGAAACGGATGAAGGTGGCAGACAGCATTGGAGCGCTCAAAAAGCAAAAAAATGTGGCCGTGTTACAAACCAATCGTTGGAACTCAATTTTAGGTAAGATGATTTTGGAAGGGGAATCCAAAGGACTTAGTGAGGAGTTTGTCCTAAAAATGTTTAAGGCCATTCACCAAGAATCCATCAACCATCAAGAAAAAATCTTAAAGGCTTAACCCATCTTGGGGTTTGCTACAGATAAAAAGCCGTTTCATTAGAAATGGCTTTTTTTGTTCAAAAGTGTAACAAACGCAGTTTTGCCTAGTCATTAGAAAAACACAGAGATATGAAAGCGATACCAACTTTTGTCTTTTGCTTATTTTTTATGGGGGGCTTTGCCCAGGAAATTATTGATAAAAATGTAGGGGAGTTCAATGAAATAAAGGTTTTTGACTTGATAGCGGTTAACCTGATTCCGTCAGATGACAATAGAATTGTCATAAAAGGTTGGAATACGGAAGATATCATATGGTCCAACAAAGCCGGTGTTTTAAGATTAAGGATGCAGTTAGACAAGAAATTTACCGGTGAGGATACCCTTATTGAGGTGTTCTATACGGATACCGATGTAATAGACGCTAATGAAGGTGCCCAAATAACTTGTAGCGAGCTTGTTCAGCAGAATAAAATAGAGCTTAGGGCACAAGAGGGGGCAAGAATAAAAATAGGAATGGATGTTTCCGTTGCGGAAATCAGAGCTGTCACCGGGGGCATTGTGGAAGCATCCGGCCTTGCCAAAAATCAAGAAATAGTGGTGAATACCGGCGGGATTTTTGAAGGTAGGGAACTTAAATCACAAATATCCGATGTTAAGGTTTCTGCCGGGGGAGAAGTAGAAATATTTGCTTCGGAAAGGGCGGATATCAATATTAAGGCCGGCGGTGAGGTTTATGTCTACGGCAATCCCGCAGAACTGCATAAAAAGACCTTGGTAGGAGGGAACATCACCATAATGGACTAGGAAGTCTTACAATAATGTAGCAAACCTAAAAAGGCCCAAACATTATGCCTGGGCCTTTTTTTGGTGTCAAAAATAATAGGGGTTATTTCTTGAAAATATATCGGGTAATAAAAATACCATTACCATCCCCTTTGCCACTATCACCTTCAACAGCACTGGTTACAAAGGCCAGTTCCCATCCATTGGCGACCATATCATTGATCATGGAGGTTAACAAGGCATCGTTGGCGGCAATGTTCTGAAAACGGATGCCCGCAATATTATAAAAGTTCAACAATTTGGTTTCCTCAAAATTCTTCACCCTGATGTCCCCACGTTTGGATTTGTTTCTGGTGTTGTCCTCCTCCGTCTGTACGCTGGTATATTCCCTATAATCTTTGTCTTCCAAGGCATTGACGATTCTGGAACGACCAAGACCGTTGGGTACAATGGATTCTACACTGGTGATCACTTTAAATTGCTGTGCGTTGATTTCAGTAAATCCGACAACGGCCAAAATGGCAATAAACAATACTTTTTTCATAATTAAGGTCGATTAATTTCAGATGTTAGTCTGTTAGTACGTTTAAAAAAGGCAAATATTGTTTCTTTGTTACCATTAATTCAATCACGTGCTGGGAACTGTTTATAAATCTACCGGAAGTTGGTACACCGTTAAATCCGATGCAGGTGCATTTTATCAGTGCCGTATTAAGGGAAAGTTCCGGATAAAGGGTATAAAAAGCACCAATCCCATTGCTGTGGGTGATCGGGTGGATTTTCAACTGGAGAAGATTGGTGATGAAGAGGTAGGAATCATCTCTAAAATCCATGACCGTAGGAATTACATCATCAGAAAGTCTGTTAACCTTTCCAAACAAACCCACATTATAGCAGCTAACCTAGACCTGGTATTCTTGGTGGTTACCTTAAACAATCCAACCACGTATACCAGTTTTATAGACCGTTTTCTGGTTACCGCAGAGGCCTATGACATACCGGCCATTTTGTTGTTCAACAAGTTGGATAGCTATACATTGGAAGAACGCTCAGAGGTACATTATTTGTCAGACTTATATCAGAAAATAGGATATACCTGTATTCAAATCTCCGCCAAAACAGGAAAGAATATAGCAGAGGTAAAGACGCTAATGCAAGGCAAGACCAGTATGTTCTCCGGTAATTCCGGTGTTGGGAAATCTACCTTGGTCAATGCTATTGAAAATGGGCTGGACCTTAAAACCGCTGAAATTTCGGACCAACACTTGCAAGGGCAGCATACCACTACTTTTGCCGAAATGTATGATCTAAGTTTTGATGCAAGAATTATAGACACCCCAGGAATTAGGGGCTTTGGGGTCGTGGATATTGAAAAAGAAGAGTTAGGGGACTATTTTCCGGAGTTTTTCGCTTTAAAAACAGCTTGTAAATTCAACAATTGCCTGCATTTGGATGAGCCAAAATGTGCCGTAAAAAAAGCGCTGGATGATGATGGGGTTTCTTGGAGCAGGTACCGAAGTTATGCCCAAATGGCCTTGGGCGAGGATGAGAATTATCGGGTGGATATCCATAAAGACCATGGCGTATGAGGGTGGTAGCGCAACGGGTATCCAAAGCCACTGTAACCGTCGAAGGGAAACAGGTGGCAAACATAGGAGCTGGAGTTTTGCTCTTATTGGGGATTGAAACTTCTGACACTGCAGAGGACATTGCCTGGTTGGTGCATAAGATAGCCAATCTACGGATTTTTAATGATGATAAAGGGGTCATGAACCTATCGCTCTTAACCACAAAAGGGGAGGCTATTGTGGTGAGTCAGTTTACCTTGCATGCAAGCACCAAAAAAGGCAATAGGCCATCTTACATCAAGGCTGCCAAGCCAGATATTTCCCAACCTTTATATGTGGAATTTGTACACCAACTGGAACAGGTATTGGGTAAAAAAGTGGGGAAAGGGGTCTTTGGGGCAGACATGAAAGTGTCTCTTTTAAATGAAGGCCCGGTCACTATTTTAATAGATTCCAAAAATAGGGAGTAATGATTTTTGTCATGTTCTGGTCAATATTATTTAATAATATTTGCATTTTTACGTTGTGATATTGACCTAACCAACACGCATGCGTTTTTTTCTTTACTTTTTAATTTGTCCACTGTTTGTTGTGGCCCAAAGCCAGATTTACCCAGTAAGCAAGATTCCAGATTCCCTTTTAAATGATGCAGATATTGTTGTCCGCGAGGATTTTATGGACGTTGAGGTGTTTGCTTTGGATAAAATGAAAATAACGGTTCACCGCGTGGTCACCATTTTAAATGAAGATGGTGACTCTTACGGAACCCTCTCCGTGGGGTATGACAATGACCTTAAAATAAGGTCGGTCTCCGCTAAAATATTGAATGAACAAGGTGAGGAAATAGACCAAATCAAAAAAAATGATTTTAAGGATTTCTCTGCCGTTGATGGTATGTCCCTGTACACAGATAACCGGGTCTTGGCGTATCAGTATTTAATACAAGACTACCCGGTTACCATTGTATTTGATTATGAGATTGATACCAAGGACACCGGTGTTATACCTTCATGGGTTTTTATGCCCGGGTATAATGCCAGTGTGGAGCAAAGCAGGTATACGGTAAAATATCCCAATAACAAACTTAGACCTACTATTGTTGAAAGAAATTTGGGTTCGTTCATTCTTAAAAAAAGGGAAACAGAAGGCAGTTTTGCGTACCAAGCCCAGGGTTTAAAAGCTATGAAATATGAAAGTTTAAGTCCGTCTTTTGCCAAGACAGCTCCCCAACTAATGGTGCATATGCCCAATTTTAACTACAAAAGCGTACCTGGCTCCATATATACTTGGAAAGACGTTGGCCTTTGGATGAATGGGCTTTTGGAAGGTCAGGATGAGCTCTCTCCAGAGACCATTTCCACTGCTAAGCAATTAGTGACCAATGCCAAGGATACCCTGGAAAAGGCAAAGTTGATACATGCCTACGTACAAGAAAATACAAGATACATTAGCGTGCAGGTAGGTATTGGAGGTTTACAGCCCATTAGTGCCATTGAGGTAGATCGCGTAAAATATGGCGACTGTAAGGGGCTTACCAATTATACCATGGCTTTGCTTAAAGCGGTTGGGGTAAATTCCTATTATGTGGTGGTACAAGCCGGCAGGGACAAGGTTGATTTTTATGACGATTTTGCAGATTTGGGTCAGGGCAATCATGTGATTTTAACCATTCCGTACAACGGAAAATACTATTGGATAGATTGTACTTCCCAAGTGCACCCTTTTGGTTTTATAGGCGATTTTACGGATGACAGGCAAGTCTTGGTGGTAAAACCGGAAGGTGGCGAATTAATGAAAACGGAGGCTTATCTTAACGAGGACAACCTCCAGCTTACCAATGCTGAAGTTAAGCTGTTTAAAGACGGTTCCATGGATGCACAGCTTAACATAAAAACCACCGGTATCCAGTATGATCGACGTTTCTTTATAGAAAATGAAACCAAGGAAAACATAGAAAGATTTTATAAAAACTATTGGGGTTCCATTGGTAGTTTACGGGTGGAGAAGTTTGCTTTTCAAAACCAAAAAGATAGTGTGCTGTTCCAGGAAACGCTCCAGGTATCCGCTTTGGACTATGCTGCCAAAACCAATGACCAAATTATTTTTGCCCCAAATGTTTTCAACAATTCTGGCTATGTTCCCAAACGGTATCGCCATAGAAAATTGCCGTTTGAGGTACAGCGGGGCTACCTAGACGAGGATAATTATCTCATTAGCTATCCTGAGGGCTACAACGTGGAGAACTTGCCCCAACCTGTGCATATCCAAAGTAACTTTGGTGAATACCAAATGACTTATGAAGCTACTCAAGGAGGATTGCGTTTAAAAAGAAAGTTCTTGTTAAAGCAAGGATATTATCCTCCAGAGGAATATGAAAATTACAGGAAATTTAGAAGGCAGGTTGCCAAGACGGACAACACCAAAATTATAATAACCACAGACCAATAAGTATGTTACATCGTTTTTTTATTACCATAATGGGCGTATGCTCATTGGCCTTAGGGGCACAGGAAGTTAAATTTGGAGAAATCAATTTGGAAGATTTAAACGCTACGGAATATATAAATGATACCGAGGCCAATGCCGTAATTCTCTACAAGAAGGTAAATTCTTATTTTATTACCAACGGGGGAAATAGCCGTTTGGTCACCGAGGTACACGAAAGAATAAAGATATTTAACAAAGACGGTTTTGAGCATGCCACAAAGGAAATTTCCCTTTATAAAAACAGAAGCTCGGAGGAAACCGTAAGTAAACTAAAGGCCCTAACCTTTAATTTAATAGATGGTAAGGCCGTTGAAACCGAGTTGGACAAAGAGAATATTTTCAAAACAGAGGCTAGTTATTATTACAATAAAGTAAACTTTACCATGCCCAACGTCCAAGAAGGAAGTATACTGGACATTACATATCGTCTTAACTCACCTTTTATCTGGAATATAGATTCCTTTGTTTTTCAATATGAAATACCTGTAAAACAACTGGTTGCGGAAATTAGGACTCCAAAAGGATTTAATTTTAAGAAAACTCCCAAGGGTGAATTTTTTGTGTATCCAAAGGTGAGCACCGCCACTGACCATAGGATTGGGATGGACGTAGTTAAAACGGCCTATCACTTAAACAACGTCCCGGCATTAAAGGAGGAAAAATACGTGGACAATATTGATAATTATAGATCTGGCGTCCTTTTTGAGCTTGTTTCGGTGGACTTGCCAGGCTATTTTAGAAGTTACTCCCAAAGCTGGGCAGATGTTGCCAAAACCATCGGGAATACGGACGATTACAAAAACGAGTTGGACAAGACCCGTGCTTTTGATGACGAATTGGACGCCGTTCTCAGTGGTTTGCCATCCAAAAAAGATAAAATGGACGGGATTTTTAAGTACGTTAAGGACCAGCTCACTTGGAATGAAATGGATGGGAAGTACTTTTTTAACGGTCTAAAAAAAACGTGGAAAGAGAAAAAGGGAAACGCCGCGGATATCAACCTCTCATTGGTGGCCATGTTGCGTTACGCCGGGTTAAACGCCAACCCAGTGCTTATAAGTACCAAGGACAATAGGGTTCCTTATTTTCCTACGGTAGATGGGTTAAACTATGTTATTGCCTATGTGAAACTGGATGGTACGGATTATTTCCTGGATGCCACCCATGAATTTAGTGATGTAAATATATTGCCTATACGGGATTATAATTGGAGGGGTATCCTCATTAACAATCCAGATAAGGTATGGAGAATAGTAGATCTTAAGCAACCCAAAAAAGCGGTTAAAATGTTTGTTCTCGATGCCATTGTACATGATGATGGCACTACGGATGGTACGGTAAAGGCTAGGCTCTCCAACCATTTTGCCATGAATTTTAGGGAAGAATTTAAAAATTTGGACGAAGAGGAATACGTCGCCGATCTTGAGGTAAAATACGGTAATATTGAAATTTCCGAACATAGCGTCCAAAAACTAAAAGATTTTAAGGGAGGTGTTACGGAAGAGTTTAAGTTCTATGATGAAGAAGGGGCTGAGATGATGAATGGTAAACTTTTTCTAAAACCTTTGGAATTCCTTACCATGGAAGAAAATCCATTTAAAACGGAAAAAAGACAGTATCCCGTAGATTTTGGATTTCCTTTTAAAAATAGCTTTATGGTGAATTATACGCTGCCAGAAGGCTATACAGTGGAGTCTGTTCCGGAGGGTTTAAGGATGAAAATCCCCGGGGATTTGGGTACATTCACCTATATGGTAAAGGTAACAGCTTCCAAATTAAATATTTTGGTAAACTATGAAATAAACCAATCCATAGTGTATCCAGAAAATTATGATTTTTTAAAAGAATTTTACAAACAGATCATAACCAAAGAGGCAGAACCTTTAGTTTTGTCAAAAATCACCAATGGGAATTCACAAAGCACAACAGGCGGTAGATGATTGGATAAAGGAACATGGGGTTCGCTATTTTAACGAGCTCACCAACATGGCGCAGCTTACCGAGGAGGTGGGCGAAGTAGCCCGCATTGTTGCCAGAAGATATGGTGAGCAAAGTGAAAAACCTTCTGACAAGGACAAAGATCTTGGGGAGGAGCTGGCAGATGTGTTGTTTGTGGTGCTCTGTCTCGCCAACCAAACTGGGGTGGATTTACAAGAGTCGTTCAATAAAAAACTGGCCATTAAAACGGAACGGGACCATGACCGCCATCACAACAATGACAAATTAAAATAGGGTTATCTTTGAAGGCTTTTAACCAACCTTAAATCCGTTATTTTGAAGCTCCATTTATCCAAGCCTACAACCAACCTTATTTCTGCCGTTATTGCTATAACGGGTTCTAAAAGTGAGACCAACCGGTTATTGTTGTTGCAGGCACTATTTGCCAACATCAAACTTAAAAACCTTTCCAACTCTGATGACGCGGAGGTCATGAAGAAAGGATTGATGGTTTCCAATGGAGAGGTGGATATACACCATGCGGGTACCGCCATGCGTTTTTTAACCTCCTATTTTGCAGCTTCTGATGGGAAGGAAGTGGTGTTAACAGGTTCCGCAAGAATGAAAGAACGGCCCATAAAAATTTTGGTAGACGCTCTAAATAGTTTGGGCGCCCATATTTCTTATCTGGAAAACCAAGGATTTCCCCCCTTAAAAATCAGCGGTAGAAAATTAACGGCCTCAGAAGTAGAGCTACCCGCAAACATTAGTAGTCAGTATATTTCATCGCTTATGCTCATTGCTCCAAGTTTGGAAAATGGACTGACGATAAAACTACTGGGTAAGATCACCTCCGTACCTTACATTGAAATGACGTTGGGCCTCCTGAACCAAATTGGGGTGGCAACCAATTTTAAGGAGAACACCATTCACATCCAACCTTTAACCAACGCAGTGGACGCCACTATCGTGGTAGAATCTGACTGGAGTGCTGCAAGCTATTTTTATAGTTTGGTGGCGATGGCAGAAAAAGGGAGTGCAATTACGCTAACTTCCTATAAAAAGGATTCGCTACAAGGGGATAGTGCCTTAGTGGAAATTTATAAGAATTTTGGGGTATCAACGGAATTTGCCGCGCATGCCATCATCTTAAAAAAAGTCCAAAATCAGCTAATGGACCAGCTAAATCTAGATTTGGCCAATGCCCCGGATATTGCACAGACCATAGCGGTAACCTGCTTTGGTCTAGGGTTGGGCTGTCATTTAACGGGGCTTCATACCTTGCCCATTAAAGAAACAGACCGTTTAGCGGCCATGAAAACCGAACTGGAAAAGGTAGGTGCCTCCGTAGCTATTGGACCAGATAACTTAAGCTTGGCAAAGGGCGGTCAGGTCATTGGTGGAGCTACTATTGATACCTATAATGATCATAGAATGGCCATGGCCTTTGCCCCGCTTTGCTTAAAAACCAATCTGTCTATAAACGATGCAGGGGTGGTCTCCAAATCCTACCCTGACTTTTGGGAGGATTTGAAAAAGGTAGGTTTGGTCATTAAACACGAAGGGGAGAATTAAATTGGTCTTTTACTTGACAACCCCTATCCCCAGATTGTATATTTGCCACCTTTGATAAAAAACCAAAAACTTCCTCATGAAATTATCCAATTTTAATTTTGAGCTTCCAAAGGAGTTGTTAGCGGAGTATCCTGCAGAAAATAGGGATGAATCCAAATTAATGGTCATTCACCGAGAAACCGGTAAGATTGAGCATAAAATGTTCAAGGATTTGATTAATTATTTTGATGAGGGTGATGTCATGGTACTCAACAATACCAAGGTTTTTCCGGCACGTCTGTTTGGAAACAAAGAGAAAACAGGTGCCCGTATAGAGGTGTTCCTTTTGCGGGAGTTAAATGAGGAACAACGTCTTTGGGACGTTTTGGTAGACCCTGCCAGAAAAATTAGAATAGGGAACAAGCTCTATTTTGGGGATGATGAAGATTTAGTGGCAGAAGTTATAGACAATACTACATCTAGAGGTAGGACGCTCAGATTTCTGTACGATGGTTCTTATACGGACTTTCGCAGAAAATTACGTCAGTTGGGAGAAACCCCTCTTCCAAAATACATAAAAAGGGAGGTGATGCCAGAGGATGAGGAACGCTACCAGACCATTTATGCCAAACATGAAGGTGCAGTAGCGGCGCCAACCGCGGGTCTACATTTTTCCAAACACCTCCTAAAAAGATTAGAGATCAAGGGGATTGACTTTGCCGAGGTAACCCTCCATATTGGACTTGGCACCTTTAATCCGGTGGAAGTGGAAGACCTATCCAAGCATAAAATGGATAGTGAGGAGCTTACCATTGAGGAGAAGGCAACCGAAATTGTCAATAACGCCAAAAAGAACAAAAAACGCATTTGTGCCGTAGGGACTACGGTAATGCGTGGCTTGGAAAGTGCAGTATCCTCTGACCATCAATTGAATACGTTTGAGGGGTGGACCAACAAGTTTATTTTCCCTCCTTATGACTTTAGTATTGCCAATTGCATGGTCACCAACTTTCACTTGCCAAAATCAACCTTGTTGATGATGATATCGGCGTTCATGGGCCATGATTTAATGAAAAAAGCCTACAAACAAGCCATTCTAGAACAATATCGTTTTTATTCTTATGGCGATGCAATGCTGATTTTGTAGGAAAAAACTTGGAATTAAAGAAAATCCCGGTGCTATATCGGGATTTTTTTATGCCTTACCTTTGTAACTATGGGGGTCAGTAAACGGGATATAAGGGCTTTTACCAAAGAACAGCTCAGAACTTTTTTTGAGGAAAAAGGGGAAAAGGCCTTCCGGGGCAATCAGGTATATGAGTGGTTGTGGCAAAAAAGTGCACACTCTTTTGAAGGGATGACCAATTTGTCCAAAGAGGTCCGGCGAATGCTGGAAGACAACTTTGTCATTAACCATATAAAGGTAGACCAAATGCAACGTAGCAAGGACGGTACTATTAAAAACGCCGTTCGTTTGCATGATGGGTTGGTGGTGGAATCCGTATTGATACCCACGGCAACCAGGACTACCGCCTGTGTCTCCAGCCAGGTAGGGTGTAGTTTGGACTGTAAATTCTGTGCCACCTCAAGGTTAAAACGGATGCGCAATTTAAATCCCGATGAAATATACGATCAGGTGGTCGCCATTGATAATGAAAGTAGGCTATATTTTGATAGGCCCTTGAGCAACATTGTTTTTATGGGCATGGGAGAACCTTTGATGAATTATAACAATGTTTTAAAGGCCATTGAAAAAATCACTTCTCCGGAAGGTTTGGGCATGTCTGCCAAGCGCATTACGGTTTCAACCTCCGGGGTGCCAAAAATGATAAAGAAAATGGCAGATGGGAACGTAAAGTTTAACCTAGCGGTGTCCTTACACTCCGCTATAGATGATATTAGAACTTCTATAATGCCCTTTAATGCCCATTTTCCGCTACAGGATTTAAGGGAGGCACTGCAGTATTGGTATGATAGGACCAAAAATCGCATCACCTATGAATATGTGGTCTGGCAGGGTATCAACGACACTAGAAAAGATGTGGATGCCTTAGTGAAATTTTGCCGTTTTGCGCCCTCCAAGGTGAATATCATAGAGTACAACCCCATTGATGACGGAGCGTTTCAGCAAGCAGACAGTGATGCCATAGATTTGTATAAAAACGTATTGGAATCCAACGGTATCACGGTAACCGTCCGTCGTTCCCGCGGAAAGGATATTGATGCGGCGTGCGGGCAATTGGCCAATAAGGCTTAGACCAACCCTTTGGATGGAGACCATCTTGCTTGGTGTCCAATGCCCACCCTTTAAAATTGGACGTAGCCCTATACCCTTGGTCTGGGTATTTGGCCAATTATCCTAAAACTGTCCAAGTATCCCTTTTAAATAGCCCTTTTTAGCTACTTTTGAAAGGCTTAAAAAATGAAGCGAAGTCTATTGAAAATAACGGCACAAATACGGGAACCTATAGAAAGGGAAATGGAGCTTTTTGAGGCAAAATTTCGTGAGTCCATGTCTTCCAAAGTGGCACTTTTTAACCGTATCACGTACTACATTGTCAACCGAAAAGGCAAGCAAATGCGGCCTATGTTTGTGTTTTTAACGGCAAAATTGCTTAACAACGGAGAGGTAAATGAGCGCACCTACACCGGAGCATCCATTATAGAATTGATTCATACGGCAAGTCTGGTCCATGATGATGTAGTGGACGATAGCTATAAAAGACGGGGTTTCTTCTCTGTTAATGCCCTATGGAAGAATAAGATTGCCGTTTTAGTTGGGGATTTTTTGTTCTCCAAAGGATTGTTGACAGCCTTGGATAAAAAGGATTACGACCTATTACATATTATCTCAGAATCCGTAAGGGCCATGAGCGAAGGAGAATTGCTGCAGATAGAGAAGGCCAGGAAGTTGGACATCACAGAGGAAATTTATTATGAGATCATTCGCCAAAAAACAGCACGTTTAATTGCTTCTTGCTGCAGTATGGGTGCCGCCTCGGTAAAACCAAATTCTGAGGAAGTAGAGAAATTCAGAAAATTTGGGGAACTCTGCGGAATGGCCTTTCAGATAAAGGACGACCTCTTTGACTACGGAAATCAGCGTATCGGAAAACCAACAGGTATCGATATCAAAGAACAAAAGATGACGCTCCCATTGATCTATGCACTTAACAACAGTCCCCAGGAGAAAAAGCGCTGGTTGATCAATTCCATAAAAAATCATAATACCGATAAGAAAAGGGTAAAAGAGGTCATTGCGTATGTAAAACAGGCCAAAGGTCTGGATTACGCTGTGGAAAAAATGCTCTCTTTTAAAGATGAGGCCTTGGACATCTTGGGGGAATATCCAGATTCCCCATATAAGGATTCCCTTATTCTTATGGTGAATTATGTGGTAGACCGGGAAAAATAACCATTATTCCGTGGCATGCCCTTAAAAGCTTGGTCAAGACCATCCATTTTTACTTTTTTTTAAATAAATGGGAATCAATTAGTTAAAATTATTTTTTCAATTTTATGAAGAAATAGTAGATGCTGGGCAACCCTTTTGGATGGATTTGCGTCTTTACTTATAGAAACCAAATAAAAAACTCCGTTGAAAATAGTTTCATTTTATAAAAATGAAAAGCAACTGCTAAAGAAGGCAAAAGCTAATAACCGGCAAGCGCAACAGCTGTTGTATGAAACGTATGCGCCTAAAATGCTGAGTGTGTGCAGGCAATATATCAAAGATGTACATTTTGCGGAGGACGTTATGGTCAACGGTTTTGTAAAGGTGTTTACCTATCTGCACAGTTTTGAAGAACGTGGAAGTTTAGAAGGATGGATCAGGAAAATCATGGTCAGGGAAAGTATTTCCTACATAAGAAAAAAACAATTTGTTGTTTTTGACGATGAGGTTTTGGACAACCATCAGTCACCGCTAATGCAAACGGAAACCGAGGTGGATGTTGATAGGGTACAGGGCGTGATTGATAGACTTCCAGAAGGCTATAAGATGGTGTTTGTGCTATATGCGGTAGAGGGATATAAGCATCATGAAATTGCGGACATGTTAAACATTACCGAAGGGACGTCCAAGTCCCAATTGTTCAAGGCAAGGAAAATGCTCCAAGAGCAATTAAAAACCTTACAGCTGGTGAACACAAAACAAAAGACAAATTAAGACATCTTGTTATGGACAAGTTTGAAAAACATATTAAAACGGCCCTGGAAGGTAGAAGGATAGCCCCTTCCGCAAAGGCTTGGGAAAAGATTGCTGAACAATTGGAACCTGAGGAAAAGAAAGAAAATAAAGCTTGGTTCTTGTGGTCTGCTGCCGCTGCCGCCGTTCTCGTTTTTATGGTGTCTACACTGTTTTTCCAAAAAGAGACAGTAAATGTGGAACCCAATCAACCCGTAGTTGTTAAGGGCAAACCAGCAGCAGCTCCGGATGTTGATAAAACCAAGACGCCATCTGGAATCCCTTTTGAAAGACCACCGTTGGATCTTGTTAAAAGTTTGGAAGTGATAACCGAGCAGGATTTTAATGAAGAGGTGGTTGCCGCTACCGACAATTTAGAAGAGCCCAGCCCCAATCCGGAAACTTTTGATAGTACTCTAGCGGAGGAAGCTGTATTAACGGAAACGGTAATTCAGAAAAAGGTAAATGCCATTGTTAAAGAAGTGATGGATTTGGAAGGAAAGAACATTCAGGTAACGGATGCAGAAGTAGAAAGCTTGCTTTTAAAGGCCCAAGGAGAGCTGCTTATGGAAAACGTAGTGAAAACAGATGGTAGGGTAGATGCCATGGCACTGCTTATGGAAGTAGAGGATGAGTTGGACAGGACTGTCCGTGGGCAATTGTTTGAGAAATTAAAGGAGAGTTATTTTAAAGTAAGGCTGGCTATGGCAGAACGCAATAAGTAGTCATTATTTTCAATCATATAGTTTATTCATCAATCACCGTTCATTTGGCACGGCCCAGCTATTTTAGCTGGGGTATGCCAGACCGGACATTAATCAAACATCATCATGAAAAAAATTTCAACTTTTATTGTTATCGCTTTATTGAGTTTGTTTGTGCAGCATGCCACTGCCCAAGAAGAAGAGTACCAACAGCGCGTAGAAGTTTTAAAGAAACAAAAAGAGCGTATCACGGCCCAAGAGAAAGATGCCTTGAAAACTGAAGTGGAAAAAATTAATCAACGAGTCAAAAGGGGCACCCTTACCGAGGCACAGGCAAAAATATTGAAGGAAGAAGCGGCAAAAAAGAGGGCGTTAAACATAGAGGATCGTATTGCCATAATCAATAACCGTATTGCCCTTTTGGAAAGAAACGAGGGAGTAATAATGGATTTGGACACGTTAGATTATTTGAGCAGAATAGAGATAGGATTTGGATCAAGGGAGGGTAGCGGCGATAGGACTTTTGGCATCCTTCTTAAAAATAATGAGAATAGATTACCACCAAAATATGATAAGAGAACTTTCTCTGATGGCGTTTTGGCGTTTGGACTTAATAATGCTATAATCCAAGGATCATCCTTGGGAGATTCACCCTACAAGATTGGGGGTAGCCGCTTTGTGGAATTGGGGTGGCAATGGCGTACAAGATTGTTCAAGAATACCAACTTTGTGAGGCTAAACTATGGTTTTTCCTTTCAGTTTAATGCCCTAAAACCAAATGACAACCAATTTTTTGTGGAAAATGGGGGCCAGACGGAGCTGCAAGTGTTTCCACTGGAATTGGATCGTTCTAAATTTAGGAGGGATAATTTGGTCTTCCCTATACATTTTGAGTTTGGTCCTTCTAGGGTCAAGGAAACAGATAAAACCATAAGGTATAACATAGACCGTAGTTTCCGATTTGGTATTGGGGGCTATGGAGGCTTTAATATGAGCACGCGCCAAAAACTAAAGTATCAGGACAATGGGGAACGTATCAAGGAAAAAATCAAAAGGGATTACAATACATCAGAATTAATTTACGGTCTTAGTGCCTACGCTGGTTTTGGTGGCACCCAACTGTATGTTAAATACGATTTAAATCCCATCTTTGAAAATGCTGCGGTAGACCAGCGCAACATTTCACTTGGGCTTCGGTTTGACCTATAGACCTTAAGGATGGTTTTGATGTAATGCACGTTGCATTGGGGCATCAAAATCTTCCGCATCAAAATGCTTTTTACAATGGGAACATGCCGCATAGCGGGATGTTCCTATTTTTATAATAGGTAACCAGAAAACGTGGATGTAATTGGCCTGCTCTACTACCGTAAGCGTGCCTACTTGTTCACAAAAATTACAGCTTACATGCCGTAGTTGGGTGGTCCTTTTTTTTCCCGGTCTTGTGCCAAAGAAAAGAATCATAACACGCTTTTTTCAAAAATAAAAAATAATCCTTTGTCTCTCTTTGGTTGGCGTAATGATGCGGTTAATTTTCCATATTTTTGAAAGTTCCAGTGCAACATTTACCTTATTTTGGCCTACGGCCATCACAGCTATATGATTTCAAAAAACACCATAGACCAAGTGTATGAAATTTCCCGCGTGGAAGAGGTCATCGGTGATTTTGTGCAATTAAAAAAATCAGGATCTAACTATAAGGGGCTTAGTCCGTTCAGTGATGAACGTACCCCAAGCTTTATGGTATCTCCCGTGAAGCAGATTTGGAAGGATTTTAGTAGCGGAAAAGGTGGGAACGCAGTAGCGTTTTTGATGGAACATGAGCATTTTAGTTACCCGGAGGCCATTAGGTACTTGGCAAAAAAGTACAATATTGAGATTGAGGAAACGGAGCGTACGGACGAAGAAAAAGAGCAGGCCAATGAACGTGAGAGCATGTACTTGGTATCCGAATATGCATCTAATTATTTCATTAAAACTTTGTGGGAGAGTGAGTTGGGAAAGGCTATAGGGTTGTCCTATTTTAAAGAAAGGGGCTTTTCGGATGATACCATTAAAAAATTTCAATTAGGATACAATCCAGACCAATGGGATGCTTTTACCGCAACAGCTATCCAAGACAAATACCAATTGGAGTATCTGTCCAAAACTGGGCTTACTATAGTAAAAGAACAGCCAGGTGGCCCTCCGCGCACTTTTGACCGATTCAAAGGAAGGGTCATGTTTCCCATACACTCCATGAGTGGCCGGGTGCTGGGCTTTGGTGGCCGGATACTTACCAATGATAAAAAGGCGGCCAAATACTTAAATTCCCCAGAAAGTGATATTTACCACAAGAGCAAAGTATTGTATGGTATTTATTATGCCAAAAAAGCCATTGCCAAAGAGGATAACTGTTATCTGGTGGAGGGTTATACGGATGTTATCCAGATGCACCAAAAGGGCATTGAAAATGTGGTGGCTTCCAGCGGAACTGCCCTTACCCCAGAGCAGATAAGGCTCATCAACAGGCTTACCAAGAATATTACGGTACTCTTTGATGGAGATGCCGCCGGCTTGCGTGCCTCCCTCAGGGGTATTGATTTGATATTGGAACAGGGCATGAACGTTAAAGTCTGCACCTTTCCAGAAGGTGAGGACCCGGATAGTTTCTCCAAGAACAACCCTTATGAAGATGTGGTGCACTACTTGGAACAAAACGCCAAGGATTTTATACAGTTTAAGACGTCACTATTGGCGCAAGAAGCGGCGGATGATCCTATTAAACGAGCGGATACGGTTCGTGATATCGTCCATAGCATAGCTAAAATCCCTGATAGGATACAAAAGGAAATCTATATTCAGGAATGTGCCAAGATTATGCAGATTTCAGAAGAGGTATTGTACAACACCTTGGCGCAAATAGATAAAAAAACAGTTCAAGAAGCGACCAAAAAGAACCAACAAGCGCAAAAGGCCTTTGAAGTGGTGAAAGACCAAGAGGTCATAGAAAAGGTGGACGTCCAGTTTCAATTAGAACGCAAAATCATAGAACTGCTCTTGCTCTATGGCAGTCAAAAGGAAAGTTTTGAAGACTTGGTACTCAAGGAAAATGAAGAGGGGGATTTGGAATTGCAGCCAGAAATCGTAGAGGCAAAGGTCTATGAAAAGATTTATTTGGATCTTCAAGAAGATGAAATTGAGCTTTCAAATGAACAATTTAGGCAAATCTATTACCAACTTATGGAAAGGCTTAATGCCTCGGAGGAGTTTTCGGTACAGACCATGTTTACGGAAATGGAGCATGGTATGGCGCAAGAGGTTTCCAGTATTTTAATGGAGGAAGAACGTTATGTGCTCCATAATTGGGAAAGAAAGGATATTTATCCAAAGGATAAAAAAGTAGGGGTGGCTCAGTTGGTTGGAGAAACCATTTTAACACTTCGTTGCCACTTGATCAAAAGCAGAATCCTTCAGCTGCAACAAGAAACGGTAGACCAGCAGGAAAATAAGGAGATTCTGGAAGAAATCATGAACTACCTTCAATTAAATAAACTCCTAAACGCTAAACTTAATCGGGTTTTGGCATAAAAAAATCCCCAGTTGTAATGGGGATTTTAAGTGTACTTTAAAACTATTTTAATATAGTTCCAATGCCTTTGCCTGCTGTAGCAAATCTACAAGGTTGTCTACATTAAGCTTTCTCATTAAGCGGGCTTTGTAAGTGCTTACTGTTTTCTCATTGAGGTTTAGTCCCTCTGCCACCTCTTTATTGCGTTTGCCACTGGCCAGAAGCTTTAACACCTCTACCTCGCGGGTAGATAGTTTTCTAAAGAAACGCCTTGGCTTTTGGGTGCCCTCATCAAATGCCAAACGTTGGGCCAATTCATTGGTGATAAACATATTGCCTTCGGCCACTTTTTTGATGGCAGAGATAATATAGTCTACGTCCGCAGTTTTGGAAAGGTATCCAAAGGCACCGGCGCGTATGGTACTTAATGCGTAAACATCCTCGGATTGTCCGCTGTACATGAGTACCTTGGTATCTGGGTACTCCTGTTTAATTTTACGAAGTGTGGCAATTCCGTTGATTTCCGGGATGTCCATTTCCAACATTACCACATCTGGGGTAACCTTGTCCAACGCTTCAAAAAGTTCTGTTGTGGTAGAGGCATCACCGATTACCTTAAGCTCGGATGTGCTGTTTAATACTTGTTTAATACCTAGTCTGACAATGGGGTGGCTGTCAGCGATTAATACATGGATCATGTCTGTAGTTTTACTTAATTAGTGGTTCAAAATTGTGTTTAGTACTTAAATCCTTACAAAGGATGCAAGGCAAGGTAACAATTTTATGTTACAAATGTGAGGTATTTTGATGAAAACCACAGAAAATGTAAGGTTTTATTCGACTTAATCACTTTATTCACGGTCAATCGGTAACTTTTAGGGAATCAGGTATTTCACAAATTGGTATAGGCACCATTTTGTGTTTATTGGCGGTATTGAACCTTTTATAGATTTTAAAGACCTCTTTTTTTCTGTCAGAAAAGTCTTCAACTTTTTTTCCTTGATCGTCCATCTGCATGGCCCATTCCAATTCTGGATAACTTGCTCCAATCTGATCTTCATCGGTTCTGCTGTCCCCCCATAGCCCGTCTGTGGGCGCTGCATCTATGATTTCTTGGTTTACGCCAAGGACGCGACCAAGTTCCCAAACTTCCGTCTTAACCAAATCCGCAATCGGGCTTAAATCTACCCCGCCATCTCCATACTTTGTATAAAAGCCCACCCCAAAGTCTTCTACCTTGTTACCCGTGCCCGCAACAAGGTACCCTTTGAGTGCGGCAAAATAATATAGAGAGGTCATCCGTAAGCGGGCTCGCGTATTGGCTAGGGACATAAAGCGGTCCTCTTCCTGTTCCACCTCTGGAAAAGCTTTGACCAACGCGTCAAAAACTGGGGTAAGCTCCACCTTCTGCCTTTTAACATTCCCAAAGTTGTTCATGAGCCAATCAATATGGTTATCCGCTCTGGTCACTTGGTTTTTTCCTTGGTGAATGGGCATTTCAAGACAAAGCAGGTCCAAGCCCGTCCTTGCACATAAGGTTGAGGTCACGGCAGAGTCTATACCTCCGGAAATTCCAATGACAAATCCCTTACAATTTGCGTTTGTGGCATAGGTTTTTAACCAGTTGGTAATATGGTCAATGACTTTTTGTGTTTGCATAGCGTTTTTTTTTGCGTTCATAACAATCGGTAACTAAACGGGTAGCATAATTTGGATACAGGTATTGGTTTTTAAGTCGACTTCTGTTGTAAGTCTTTTTGTCCCTGCGGCCATTACACCCAAAAAAAATTACCTTTGCACCTTGTAAATTTAAATGCTGCAATTCGAAAAATGAAGGTGAAGCCCATATTCTTTTTGGCAACGGTGTGTTTTTTTAGTCTTTTTGGTTGTAAAGATGCTTCAAAACTGGAGTCCGTGATTGCTAACATACCGCTAGATTTGGAGGTAGAGCGATTTGACAGAAAGTTTGCCGAGGCAGATGTCAAAGCCATTCCACAGCTTAAACGATCTTATCCCTATCTATTTCCGGAGCAATATCCAGATAGTCTTTGGGTGGCCAAAAAGAACGATACCATCCAGAAAGAGCTATTTAACGAAGTACATGTTGTTTTTGGTGATTTTAAGACTGAAACTGCGGATATCGCATCACTCTTTAAACATATCACCTATTATTTTCCCAATTTTAAAGTGCCCAAGGTGGTTACCCTAACATCTGATGTGGAATATGAAAGTCGCATCATCCTTACTGATACCTTGCTTTTGATTGGGTTGGACAATTATCTTGGTGCGGACCATAGGTTTTACCGGAGTTTTTCGGCCTACATTGCCCGGCAGCTAGACAAGAGGTACCTTACATCCGATATTGCAGGTGCTTTTGCCAAAGCGGTAAACGCCTATCCAAAAAATAGGACTTTTCTTTCCAAAATGCTCTATTACGGAAAGGAACTCTATCTCAAAGACTTGCTTCTTCCGCAAACGGAAACTTACCAACGTATTAACTTTACGGAAGAGGAATACGCATGGGCCGTTGCCAATGAATCCCAAATTTGGCGTTATTTTATTGAAAGGGAATTGCTTTACAGTACAGAGACAAAATTGGAAAAACGTTTTTTGGACCCAGCTCCATTTTCAAAGTTTGGCCTAGAAGAAATAGATAACGAATCCCCTGGACGCATAGGACGTTTTATGGGTTGGCAAATTGTAAGGAGCTATATGGAGAAAAATCCTGACACCCCATTGGTAGAGTTATTGGATTTACCTGCGGATGAGCTCTTTAAAAAATCTAATTATAAACCAAAGAAATAATGCCAGTAGCACATACCTCAGAAATTAAGTTAAAAGTAGGCCTAGATGAGAACCGGGTGCCAGAAGAATTGCATTGGTCTGCAGAAGATGGCGGCATTGACAATGAAGAGGCCAAGGCCATGATGCTCTCCGTTTGGGACAGCAAGAACCAAGAATCTTTAAAAATTGACCTTTGGACCAAAGATATGCCAGTAGATGAGATGAAAATCTTTTTTCACCAGACCTTGGTCACCATGGCGGACACCTTTATGAAGGCCACCCAAGATGAGAAAATGACGGCGACCATGAGGGATTTCTGTGACTATTTTGCTGAAAAGTTAGCGCTTAAAAAATAGATATTTACTAGATGTACAGTTTACAATTCTTCCCAATTACCGGCAATTGGGAATGTTTCAACGTAAAAACCAAGGTTTTTCTGTAGTACCTTATTTTTTATAGCGGTAATGCCCAATGACCTTAAAATTGAACAGAAAGTCTTCTGTAACCTGCCCCGCACCAATATTGTGAATAATTAAGTACCGTGTTCCCGCTGGATTTTTCTTATTGGATACCAATCCAATATGGGTTACGGCCCCTCCCAAATTCCAGCAGACAATATCGCCCGGGGTATAAAGCTCCGCTTTTTTGGTTATGGGGAGTATGGTTCCATGGCGCTCAAAAAACACCATAAGGTTTGGTACCCGCCGATGGTCAATATTTTTGTCCGGACCCCTTAAGCCCCAGATTTTGGGATATTTGCCAAAGTTATCCTTCATGTCCTCATGCACTTCTTGTTGGAGGTCGACACCTAATTTTCTATACGCCCTGATGATTACGTCCGTACAAACTCCTTTGCTCTTTGGTACATCCCCGTTGGGATAAGGAATGGAGAAATAGGCAGGGTCATAGGATACCCTGTCATAGGTTAGTGTAAGTGCAGAATCCGCCAGTTGTTCATAAAATTGGGCATGGCCAATTAAGCCACCCAAGAATACATATAAGGTTAAAAACGATAATCGATAACTTTTTATGGTTGGGTAAATGGTTATCATCTATCTAACGCTCTTTTTTCTTCCATGGAAAGTGCTAGGTCCTCAATGATTTTTTCTTTTTTAGGGCGAATGGAAAACAAGTAAAGAGCCAAAGCCCCTCCAATGGTTAGAAAAAGCAGATTTCCAGTCATCCCAAACCATAGAATATTAAGAAGCGCAGGACCTTCTACCAAAGTATATTGTATGATGGAGGCCGTTTGGAAACCTATTAATTTTTCTGATAGGGATTTTTTGTCCTTCAATGGGAGTATGAGTTTCCTAGATATGACCTTACTAGCAAAATAACCGGCCAGCCCAAACATGGGAAAGACATAGACAAAAACATCATTTGCTCCACCGTTGGTATCTATCGCTGTATTTAGAAAATAGAAAACCCCTAAGAGCAATGGGCTTGCCAAGAGTACTAAATGAATGGTTTTTAGCCTCCTTAAAAATGTATTTGGGTTTGTGGACATATGGTTTTTAACCCAAAAATACGGTATTTAATTAGGCCATATCACTGTAGGTGATTTTATGGCCTGGCGATAGCATGGCATAAAATTTTATAGAGAAGCAATGGTGTTTGGAAGTAGATTGTGTTGGCTGCCCTGCAGTGGTTCTCGACACTTTTTCCACTTTTTGGAAAAAAACTCGAACTGACATTGGGGTTTGTTTTGATTGCCGTTGTCACTTCTGGTGATTTTATGGCGCAGCGATAACTTGGCATAAAATTTTATAGAGAAGCAATGGTGTTTGGAAGTAGATTGTGTTGGCTGCCCTGCAGTAGTTCTCGATACTTTTTCCACTTTCAGGGAAAAAACTCGAACTGACATTTTTTTTGTCGCCCTTCAAGGGTTCTCGATACTTTTTCCACTTTCAGGGAAAAAACTCGAACTGACATTTTTTTTTGTCGCCCTTCGAGGGTTCTCGATACTTTTTCCACTTTCAGGGAAAAAACTCGAACTGACATTTTTTTTTGTCGCCCTTCAAGGGTTCTCGATACTTTTTCCACTTTCAGGGAAAAAACTCGAACTGACATTGGGGGTTTGTTTTGATTGCCGTTGTCACTTCTGGTGATTTTATGGCGCAGCGATAACTTGGCATAAAATTTTATCGAGAAGCAATGGTGTTTGGAAGTAGATTGTGTTGGCTGCCCTGCAGTAGTTCTCGATACTCTTTCCACTTTCAGGGAAAAAACTCGAACTGACGTTGTGGTTTGTTTTGATTGCCGTTGTCACTTCGAGTGATTTTATGGTGTAGTGATGAACCTTTTTTTTGGTTTGCATCGGTTTTTAATTTAAAACCACCTGTCTAGGTAAATACCTTAGGGTGTTGGTGAAAAAGGGATTAAGGTCTGTATTTTTACCTTATGAAAAAGAACGCATCACAAAAACTCATCTTTGTTTATAATGCCAACTCAGGTAAGAGAAATGCTATTTTGGACAGTATGCAAAAGGTGTTTAGCCCATCAACCTACGATTGTAAATTATGTGATCTTACTTTTGGGTTGGTTGCAGAAAATAGAACTTGGAAGAAGTTTCGTCAAGAAAGTAACCATCAAATGAGCTTTTTGCATAAAGACGAGTTTGCTAAAAAATATGCCAGTAAGTTTGGCTATAAGTTTGATTATCCTGTTGTATTGGCTGAAGGTGATAAGGGTTTGGAAGTATTGGTTTCAGCCGTGGAAATGAATACCTTAAAAACTGCGCATGGTTTGATCCGCTTGCTAAAGCAACGGGGATAAAAATAGTTTTAAGGCTTTACTTAACACTAATGGTTAAACGCCGCGCACTTTGCGCCTATGGAATTGGGTTTTTCGCTACTTGTAGATTGATATCGTTGATAAAGGAAAGCAAGTCCTCCTTGCCAGTTCTATTGGTTGATGAGGTTACAAAATAGGTTGGGGCCTCCTCCCAGACAGTGTCTAGCAAAACCTGTAGATAATCAGTTACATGCCGTTGTATTGCCTTTGGTTTTAATTTGTCCGCTTTGGTAAAAATAATGGCAAAGGGTACACCATGCGTGCCTAGCCACTCCATAAACTCTAAATCTATAGGCTGTGGTTCATGCCGAATATCCACCAAAACAAAGGCACAGACCAATTGTTTTCGTTTTTCAAAATATGCCGTAATGTATTTTTGAAAAGTCTTTTTGTCCTTTTTGGAAACCCTGGCATATCCATATCCTGGTAAATCTACCAAAAACCAATTCTTATTGATTTTAAAATGGTTGATCAGCTGTGTTTTACCAGGCCGTCCAGAGGTTTTGGCCAGGCTTTTCCGATCTACAAGCATGTTGATCAATGAGGACTTCCCAACGTTGGACCTTCCTATAAATGCATATTCCGGCAATGACTCTTTTGGGCATTTGGCCACCTCGGAGTTGCTCATTACAAATTCGGCAGAGGTTATTTTCATTTGGTCAACGCTCAATTTTGGACTACTGGCACCAAAACTAAGGCTTTGTTTTTAAATGACTTTATCTTTAGGATGGTAACACAAGTTTCTTTTGGGAATGCCGTGGGGTATGTTTATCAAATTTTAGAAATCGCTTGATGATTGTTTTCGGGTAAACGGAATCCCGGATACGGAACAACCTAAACCGTTGTGTTAAAAAACGGGAAGAAAAATTAAAAACAGCAGGTGAAATCCCAAGGTTATGGAAGCTCACCATAAAGGCCAAAAAACTAAAATCCTTAACCTTCTTATGTTTGTTAAAAACCTCTTTTTGTGAGCCAGCCATCTAGTATGGCGTTAAATTCGTTTGGATGTTCCATCATTGGGGCATGCCCGCATTTTTTTATCCAAAAAAGTTCGGAATCGGGTAAAAGTTCATGAAACTCCTTGGCAACGTTGGGCGGGGTAACGGAATCGTTTTCCCCCCAAATAATACAAGTAGGCGTGGGCATATTGGGCAAGTCTTTGGACATATTGTGCCTAATGGCACTTTTTGCAATGGCCAAGGTCTTTACCAACTTCATCCTGTCGTTCACCGTTTCAAAAACTTCGTCCACAATTTCCTTCGTGGCAACATTTGGGTCATAGAACACGTCTTGGGCCTTTTTTTTAATGAACTCATAATCCCCACGTTTTGGGTAGCCGTCGCCCATGGCACTTTCATACAATCCAGAGCTGCCGGTTATGACCAAGGCTTTTACGAGGTCAGGAAACATTTTGGTGTGCAATAATCCAATATGGCCGCCCAATGAGTTGCCTAAAAGAATCACATCCTTTAAATTTTTATGCTTTACAAAATCTGCAAGAAAAACGGCAAAATTCTTTACCGTTGTCTTTAACATGGGCATATCATAAATGGGAAGTTCCGGTACTAAAACTTGATATCCCTTTGGTGGAAAAAAGTGGGTAACCCCCTTAAAATTACTTAAACCGCCCATTAACCCATGTAAAATGATGATTGGCTTTCCCTCCCCAATTTCAAGGTACTTAAACTTGCCTTCTTGAATGATATCTTCCTTCATGTAAGTCAGTTGGTGTAAAGTGCCAAATATAGGCATTTTCAGCACAAAGAAAATAGCAAGAAAAGGTACGCCGCTCTGGCGTCTACCAAAGTAACAGCTCATGGCGCAAAGGGGAAAAAGTGGAATTCTGGGGAATTTTTATACGAAATGGTGGGGTTTTAGAGTTAAAAATATAGTATTTATTAACAATCGTGTCAAAAAGTGGAATAAAGTGGAGGAGAAATCTATATATTTGACCTTGGATAAACAAATCAAAACCGCCTAATGGATTTATTCGGTCAACACTATTGCAAAGCTGATGCCAAGGGGAGGGTAACACTTCCTACGGCATTGAAAAATCAGCTTATGTCGGTATTGAACGATGATTTTATCCTTAAGCGAGCCATTTTTCAGCGCTGTTTAGAGTTATATCCAAAGAGTACCTTTCAAAAGGCATTGGCAGAAGTAAAAAGGGAAAGACGCATCAGTAGGGAATATGATCTTTTTTACAGAAAGTATATGGCGGGTGTAAAACCGGATGTTCGCGTAGATGCCGATACCGGACGTTTTCAAATACCTAAGGACCTTTTAGAGTTTGCAGGTATTACCAAAGAGGTTTCGCTGCATTGCGGTGATGGTTGTATCGAAATTTGGGACAAACAACAGTATGAGGAAGTCCTAAAGGAAGGGGATGCCGTTTACCCGGATGTTGCAGAGAGCATATTTAACAAGCCAAATACCGAACCAAAGAAGGTAGGGGAAGATGAGTGAGGTGTACCATAGTCCGGTATTGCTCAAAGAATCGGTGGATGGATTGGATATAAAGCCCCATGGGGTATATGTGGATGTCACCTTTGGTGGTGGCGGACACTCCAAGGAAATTTTGAAACGTTTGGGGTCAAAAGGTAAATTGTTTGCCTTTGACCAGGATGAGGATGCAGCAATCAATGCGATTAATGATGACCGCTTTGTGCTCATCCAACAAAATTTCAAGTTTCTAAGGCAGTTTTTAAAGTTCTATGGCATCGCAACAGTTGATGGGATTCTAGGTGATTTTGGGGTGTCTTCCCATCAGTTCAACAAAGCGGACAGGGGTTTTTCTACCCGTTTTGAAGCCACTTTGGATATGAGGATGAGCAAAAAGACCAACAAGTCTGCCTTTGAGGTGGTCAATCACTACCCTGAGGAAGATTTGGCCAATGTTCTTTTTCAATATGGTGATCTTAAGAACGGTCGTGCTATGGCCAAGACAATTGTGGCTTCCAGAGCGGAAAGACCCATAAAGACCACAGCAGATTTAAAACAAGTATTGCAGCGGTTTTTGCCCAAAATGAAAGAGAATAAAATTTTGGCACAGGTGTACCAAGCCATAAGAATAGAGGTAAATGAGGAGCTTGAAGTCCTAAAATCATTTTTGTTGCAAGTGCCGCAAGTGTTAAAGGAGGCAGGTAGGTTAAGTCTTATAAGTTATCATTCCCTGGAGGATCGTTTGGTGAAAAGATTTATCAGGGACGGCAGGTTTGAAGGGGAGGCGGAAAAGGATTTTTATGGAAACATCAATGTTCCCTTAAAAAAAGTGGGTGGTTTGGTGGTCCCCACGGCCAATGAGATTGCAAACAACAACCGCGCCAGAAGCGCCAAACTAAGGATTGCCGAGAAATTATAATACCATAGGTTAGGATGGGAAAGCCGTTTAAAAGCCTAGGAAGAAGCATTTAGAACAGTAGTATAAAATGAAAGTGAAAAAAGGTTTGTTGGATGTCTTAAAGGGCAAGTTTTTGGTTAGCGGTGACGCCCCAAAGAACTGGCTTTTTTTGTTGTATGCCTCCTTTTTGGCTGCTATGATGATTTCCAGTAGCCACCAAGCCGATAAAAAGGTACATGAAATAGCACAGCTTACTGAAGAGGTGCGCGGCCTTAGAAGTGAGTTTGTGGATACTAGAAGGCATGTGCAGCAGCTAAAGTTGGAATCGTCCTTAAAGCATGTTGTCGCGGAAAAAGGATTAAAACCTTCACAAAAACCACCAAAAAAAATCATTGTTAAAACGATTGACTAGTGCCAATAACCGAAAGAAATATCATGAATAGACTGTACCTCATCGCTGGGGTTCTCTTTGTTTTTGCTATTGCCGTTGTGGTGAAATTGGTGGATATACAAATGGTTAAGGGTAAGGCTTACAAGGAACTGGCCGCCAAAAAAACGGAACAGGTATTTACCATTGAGCCTAACCGGGGTAACATCTATGCGGATGATGGCAGTCTTTTGGCAGCCTCCGTAGCCAAGTATGAAATTAGGTTTGATGCCAACACGGTAAGTAAGGACAACTGGGAAAAGTATCTAGCACCCCTTTGTGATTCGCTTGGGGTATTGTTTGATAAACCATCGGCATACTACAGGCAAATGCTGCGTAAGGCACGTGCGAATAAGAATGGTTATAAGCTTATTGCAAGAAATGTAGAATATCTTGATTATGTGCGTATGCGTGAGTTTCCAATGTTCAGGCTTGGACCCAATAAAGGTGGTTTTATCGAAAGGCACAGGGTAGTCAGGGATTATCCATTGGGTAAAATCGCTGCCAGGAGTATTGGGTATGAACGTGTAGATGAGGCAGGACACTATACCAGAGTGGGCCTGGACGGTGCTTTTGGTAAAAAATACCTCCGCGGAAACGAAGGTAAAAGACTAAAGCAAAAAAGTGCCGGTAGTGAATGGAAACCTGTTGGTTTTGATAATATTATTGAACCTCAAGATGGGAGGGATATCGTAACCACCATCAATACCAATATTCAGGATATTGCCCATCATGCCCTACTAAAGCAGTTAGAAAAGTATAAGGCAGACCATGGATGTGTTGTGGTCATGGAGACTAAAACCGGGGAAATTAAGGCCATCTCCAATTTGGGAAGAACGGAAGAAGGGAAGTATTATGAGAAACTGAATTATGCCGTGGGCGAATCCCATGAGCCAGGCTCCACCTTTAAGTTAATGTCAATGGTAGCTGCCTTAGAGGACAAAGTGATAGATACCGGCACTGTTGTAGATACGGAAAAAGGCAGATGGCGTATTTATGACCGTACCGTTAGGGATTCTAAATGGGGTGGCTATGGTGAAATTTCCATGGCCAAAGCCTTTGCGCTGTCATCAAATACGGCCTTTGCCAAAATGATTCACGAGAATTATAAGGATAGGCAGACAGATTATGTCGATAGGTTAATGAATATGGGCCTGCATAAGGATTTAGGCCTTCCCATAGTAGGTGAAGGGCAACCTGTCTTAAGGTACCCTGGTGATAAAGGCTGGTCCGGAATTTCATTGGCATGGATGTCCCATGGCTATGAAGTTTCCATGACCCCCCTACAAACCCTTACCTTTTACAATGCCATTGCCAATGATGGCGAATTGGTTAGGCCAAGATTTGTAAAAGAGGCTAGGGTTGGTAATAAGGTGCTTAAGGCCTTTAAAAAAGAAGTATTGAATCCGTCCATTTGTTCTAAGGAAACGGTGAAAATAGCACAACAACTGCTAAAGGACGTAGTGGAGAAAAAGTATGGAACGGGACATGGGCTTTATTCCAAAGACTTTTCCATGGCCGGTAAAACAGGGACCTGCCAAAAAAATTATGTGGCCAAGGACCCAGAGAAGTTGGCTTATATTTCCTCTTTTGTGGGTTATTTTCCAGCAGATAGCCCAAAGTATTCCTGTATTGTCATTATTCATGAACCAGATAAAAGTGTTGGGTATTATGGTGCAGATGTATCAGGCCCGGTATTTAAATCCTTGGCAGAAAAAATTTATATCACCTCACCCATTGCGGATGAAGTGATACCAGAAAACCCAAAGGAAGCGCAAATAGAAAAGGCATTTCAGCAGTATTATGCCCATGCCCAGAAAAAGTACTTAAAAGTGCCCAACGTAACTGGGATGAGCGGCATGGATGCCATTGCCATATTGGAAAACCTTGGGATTCAAGTAGAGGTCAAGGGAAATGGGAAGGTAAGGAGCCAATCTGTTGAAGAAGGGGTTACCATAGGTGAAATCGATAAAATAGTTCTGGAGCTGTCATGATATTGTTAAAGGACATTTTGTATGGTGTAGGTATTTCCGCGGTGAACGGGGACACCAATGTGCTGGTAAACCAGGTTCATTTTGATTCCAGAAAAGTGGGTATGGATGATGCGTTCGTAGCCATTAAGGGTTTGGTAACGGATGGGCACAAGTACATTCAAAACGCCATTCACCAGGGGGCCGTTGCCATAGTCTGTGATGAACTTCCAGAACTGATTATCAATGGGGTTACCTATGTTAAGGTCTCTAACGGCAACCATGCATTGGCCATCATGGCATCCAACTATTATGGAGTTCCCAGTAAAAACCTAAAATTGGTAGGTGTAACCGGAACCAACGGAAAGACCACGGTAACTTCGCTATTGTACAGCCTGTTTAAAAAGGCTGGGTATAAAGTTGGTTTGATTTCTACCATTAAAATTCTAGTGGATGACACGGAATATCCAACCACCCACACCACCCCGGATGCTTTGACCATCAATACATACTTGCACAAGATGACAGAGGTAGGTGTGGAGTACTGTTTTATGGAGGTCAGTTCCCATGGGATACATCAGAAACGGGCAGAAGGTTTGTTTTTCACAGGGGCAATTTTCACCAACCTATCCCATGATCATTTGGACTATCATAAAACCTTTGCCGCCTACAGGGACTGTAAAAAGGAATTGTTTGATGGTTTGCCAAAATCAGCTTTTGCTTTGACCAATTTGGACGATAAGAACGGTATGGTGATGCTACAGAACACTAAGGCCAAAAAGCGAACCTATGCCTTAAAGTCCTTTGCGGATTACAGGGCCCAAATATTGGAGAACCAAATAAACGGCCAGTTGCTCAAGATTGACGAGAATGAACTGTGGTCCAAACTCATCGGAGATTTTAATGCTTATAATTTGGTGGCCATTTACGCTGCGGCAGATTTACTTGGATTGGAAAAACTTGAGATTCTAAGGCTCATCAGTGAACTGGAGAATGTGGATGGAAGGTTCCAATATTTTATATCAAAAGAAAAAATTACGGCAATAGTTGATTATGCCCATACACCGGATGCGCTTAAAAATGTGTTGACTACCATTAACACATTGAGGACTGGAAATGAAAACGTCATCACCGTAGTGGGGTGTGGTGGTGATCGTGACAAGTCTAAGCGTCCGGTTATGGGTCATATCGCTTCCGAGATGAGTAATCAGGTCATTTTTACAGCAGATAACCCACGATCGGAATCACCTACGGCCATTATAGAAGAAATGGAAGCAGGGGTGGAGCCCCAGAATGCCAAAAAGGTATTGTCTATAGAAAACAGGCGCCAAGCCATAAGGACGGCCTGTAAACTGGCGGTACCTAATGATATCATCCTTATTGCTGGTAAGGGACATGAAACCTACCAAGAAACCAATGGGTTACGCGTAGATTTTGATGATTATAAAGAAGTGAAGACAGCACTTAAGGGTTAAGCTTAACATGGCATCTTTAAGACAGAACCTAGGGTTGTATAGAACATGGAAAAGAAAACAGGGCGCACAGAGAACAAAGAAAAAGGAATTTAGTACAGAACAGAAACCATAGTAATGCTATACTATTTATTTGAATATTTAGAGCAACAATACCAGTTTCCTGGGGCATCGCTGTTTCAGTTTTTGACCTTCAGGTCTGCTGTGGCGGTTTTGTTGTCGTTGTTGATTGCCATGGTTTATGGTAAACGCATTATTCTATACCTACAGGCAAAACAGATTGGTGAAACGGTAAGGGATTTGGGCTTGGAAGGTCAAAAACAAAAGGCCGGTACACCCACCATGGGAGGCCTTATCATCATCATGTCCACCTTAATACCGGTATTGTTGTTCGGTGATCTTAAAAACATCTACGTCATTCTTTTAATTGTGACCATGATTTGGATGGGCATAATAGGTTTTATAGATGATTATATCAAGATTTTTAAAAAAGATAAAAAAGGATTAAAGGGGCGCTTTAAGGTGATGGGGCAAGTAGGGCTCGGTTTAATCGTTGGGGTGGTGCTATATTTTCATCCGGAGGTGACCATGAAGGAAAAGGATGCTACGCAGATTACCGAAAGACTTACGGTAGAGCGCGTTATCGGAAAGGAAAAGAAATCGGTTCGTACCAATGTTCCTTTCTTTAAGAACAATGAGTTGGACTATGCGGATTTTTTGTCATGGGCCGGTGAAGGTGCAAAAGAATATGCTTGGTTGGTTTTTATTCCCGTGGTCATCCTAATTGTTACAGCAGTCTCCAATGGGGCTAACTTAACCGATGGAATAGACGGGTTGGCCGCAGGATCCTCTGCTATCATCGTGATTACCCTGGCCATATTCGCTTGGCTTTCGGGCAATATAGAATTCTCTAGATATCTGGATATTTTTTATATCCCAAGGGTAGGTGAGCTGGTGGTGTTCATTTCGGCCTTTGTAGGGGGCTTGGTGGGGTTTCTTTGGTACAATGCCTATCCCGCGCAGGTCTTTATGGGAGATACTGGTAGTTTAACCATTGGAGGGGTCATTGCCGTTATCGCCATTATTGTGAGGAAAGAATTGTTGATACCCATCCTGTGCGGAATCTTCTTTGCAGAGTCCTTATCCGTGATGCTACAGGTGGGTTATTTTAAACATTCCAAGAAGAAGTACGGTCAAGGAAAACGCATTTTTTTGATGGCACCGCTTCACCACCATTATCAAAAGAAAATGTACCATGAAAGTAAGATAGTGACCCGGTTTTGGATTATTGGAATCTTACTGGCCATTATTAGTATTGTGACCTTGAAAATTAGATAGCCAGTCCCTAGTCGTTGCCATGGCTGTGGGAAAATGGAAGTATGATGATTGGAGAAAATGAAAAAGATAGAAAGCAGGATGTAGGGGAATCGCTTTTCAGGAGGGAAAACGCAGGCTGCCTGGTGATTTTGGGTGCTGGAGAAAGTGGGGTAGGTACTGCCATTTTAGGGAAGCAAAAAGGATATAAGGTTTTTGTTTCGGACAATGGAAAAATACAGAAAGGATATAAAGACGTTCTAGAACATCTTGGAATTGAATGGGAAGAAGATGGCCATAGTCAGCAAGAGTTGCAAAAAGCCGATGTTGTGATGAAAAGCCCCGGGATACCAGATGGGGTTCCATTGGTTAAAGCATTGGTGGCCGCAGGGATTCCGGTAATCTCAGAGATTGAATTTGCCGCTAGGTTTACGGATGCCACTATAATAGGCATTACGGGCAGTAATGGAAAGACCACCACTACCATGCTTACGCACCATCTTCTTAAAGGAGGCGATGTAGATGCAGGTATGGCCGGCAATATTGGTGATAGTTTCGCAAAAATGGTGGCAGAACGGGACTTTGGGAGCTATGTGTTGGAAATCAGCAGTTTTCAGCTGGACGGAATTCAGGATTTTAAGCCAAAAGTGGCTATGATACTGAACATTACGCCAGACCACTTGGACCGGTATGATCATACGTTTGAAAATTATATAGCCTCCAAGTTTAGGATAGCCATGAACCAAGATGCCAATGATTATCTGATTTATGATGCAGACGATAAGGTGATAACAGATTGGCTTAAAAAACATCCCGTCAAGTCCAAATTGGTGCCATTCTCTTTAGAAAAGGAGCAACGATGGGGAGCGTGGTGCAAAGACGGAACAATACACATAGAATTAGAACCAAATAACTTGAAAATGAGTACAGAATTTTTAACACTTGATGGGCAGCACAACCTAAAGAATGCCATGGCAGCATCCATGGCCGCACTTTTGGTAAAAGTGCGTAAAGAAACCATTCAAAAGAGTATTGAGAATTTTCAAGGTGCACCGCACAGATTGGAAAAAGTGCTCAAAATTAACCACGTAGAGTATATTAATGATTCCAAGGCAACCAATGTCAATGCGACCTATTACGCTTTGGACGGGATACAAAAACCTATTGTCTGGATCGTGGGCGGCGTGGATAAAGGAAATGATTACAATGAATTAATGCCTTTGGTACGGGAAAAGGTAAAGGCCATCATTTGTCTTGGAGTTGATAATGCCAAGCTAATGGAAACCTTTGGCAATGTGGTAGAGCCAATTGTAGAGACTGTAGCCATGAGCGAGGCCGTAAAGATTGCCTACAAAATAGCGGAGCGCGGAGATGCCGTGTTATTGTCCCCTGCCTGTGCCAGTTTTGACCTATTTAAAAACTATGAAGATCGCGGAAACCAATTTAAGGAAGCTATAAAAAAATTATAAGAGGTGTTGCAATTGTTTAAAAACTTAAAGGGGGATAAAGCCATTTGGGCCATTGTGGCACTATTGGCACTGTTCTCATTTTTACCGGTTTTTAGTGCAAGTACCAACTTGGTCTATGTAAAGGACACCGGCACAACGGTGGGACATTTGGTAAAGCATGGCGTGCTGTTGTTTTTAGGGTTCATGATTATTTATGCGGTACACCGCATACCTACCCATTATTTTAAAGGCTTGTCCTTGATTGGTTTGCCCATAGTGCTTTTGCTATTGGGGTATACCCTTACCGTGGAAACCAATATCGGTGGCGTAAGTGCAAATCGTTGGATTCCCATCCCTGTAATTGGGGTGAAGTTCCAGACCTCAACGCTCGCATCCATCGTTTTAATGATTTGGATTGCAAGGTATTTGAGTAAGATTAGGGATAGGCAAATCTCTTTTTCAGAGAGCATATTGCCCTTATGGGTGCCTGTTTGTTTGGTTATTGGGCTCATATTGCCCGCAAATTTTTCTACTGCGGCCATTGTTGGGTTTCTGGTCATCGTACTTTGCTTTTTAGGAGGCTATCCTTTAAAATATCTAGGGATCATTGTGGGCACGGGAATAGTATTGGCCGGTTTGTTCCTAGCAGTGCTCTATAAAGCCCCGGAAGCGCTTCCGGATCGCGCAGGTACTTGGAAATCCCGTATAGATACATTTATTCACCCAGAAGCTGCCAGTGCGGATGCTTCTAGGCAGGTAAACTATGCGAAAATGGCTATTGCGGAGGGGGAGTTGTTTGGAAAAGGTGCGGGTAAAAGCGTGATGAAGAACATTTTGTCCCAGAGCACATCAGATTTCATTTTTGCCATTATCATAGAGGAGTATGGCCTGGTTGGTGGTTTGGGACTACTATTCTTTTATCTTTTGTTATTGTTTAGAATAGTGGTGGTCGCCAATTCTGCAAAAACCGTTTTTGCCAAGCTACTGGTAATAGGGGTAGGTCTCCCCATTGTTTTTCAGGCCTTTATCAATATGGGTGTGGTAGTGCAATTGTTTCCTACCACTGGGCAACCCCTTCCATTAATAAGTATGGGGGGTACCGCCATATGGATGACCTGTTTGGCTATTGGTATTGTGCTCAGTGCCAGTGATAAAAATCAAGTTGCACCAAAAACAGTGGATATAGATGATCATAACCCTTTAGAAGTATTAAGTGGGCAATTATAAGTTCATAGTGTCCGGTGGTGGTACGGGTGGTCATATCTATCCGGCAATTGCGATAGCCAATGAATTGAAGTGCCGGTATGCGGATGCGGAATTTCTGTTTGTGGGCGCCAAGGATAAAATGGAGATGGAAAAAGTACCCCAGGCCGGGTACACAATTAAAGGCCTTTGGATAAGTGGATTACAGCGGAAACTTACATTGAAGAATGTAATGTTTCCCATTAAATTGATCAGTAGTTTGGTAAAAGCAAGGAACATAGTAAAACAATTTCAGCCAGATGTTGCCATTGGAACGGGGGGGTTTGCCAGCGGACCTTTATTGAAGATGGCCGCACGTGCCAAGGTGCCCTATGTTTTACAGGAACAGAACTCCTATGCAGGTATTACCAATAAACTTCTGGCCGCAAAGGCCCATAAGATTTGTGTGGCCTATGATGGAATGCATCGTTTTTTTCCAAAAGAGAAAATAGTGAAGACCGGTAATCCGGTACGCTCGGATTTGGTGGAGATTTCAATAGATCAACAGCAAGCCAAAGTTAGTTTTAAGTTTGATGCAAAGAAACCCGTTTTATTGGTGTTGGGCGGAAGTCTTGGAGCGAGGCGCATAAACCAGTTGGTAGAAAAGGAGCTTTCCTTTTTTGCAACGCTTGGTTTGCAGCTGCTGTGGCAGTGTGGCAAGTTTTATTGGGAGGAGTACCAAAAATATGAATCGGAAGATGTGAGGGTCAGGCCATTTTTAAACCAAATGGATTACTCCTACGCCGCTGCGGATTTTGTGATATCGCGGGCGGGAGCAGGGTCCGTATCAGAATTGTGTTTGGTTGGGAAGCCAACTATTTTTATTCCATCGCCCAATGTGGCAGAAGATCATCAAACCAAAAACGCGAAGGCTTTGGTGAATGAGGACGCGGCCATCATGATTATGGAAAAGGAACTGGACGCACAATTTCAAAACCATTTTAAAAATTTGTTGGGTTCCGAAGTGAGACAAAATCAGCTATCAAAAAATATTAAGCGATTGGCCTTGCCCAAGGCAACCAGTCATATCGTGGATGAGATTGAAAAATTATTGTTAAGCAAAACAGCAACACATTAGTAGAAAAGCATAGAACACGTTTGATTTGGATTTAAACAGCATACATAACGTCTATTTTATTGGTATAGGAGGCATAGGGATGTCTGCGCTTGCCCGTTACTTTAAATTTATGGACAAAAATGTGGCTGGTTATGACCAGGTTTCCAGCCCGTTGACAGCGGAATTGACAGATTTGGGTATCGCTATTCACTATAGGGATGATGTTATGCAAATAACCGGGGAGTTTAGAAATCCCAACAGCACCTTGGTGGTCTATACGCCGGCAATCCCCAAGGAATCCAAGGAGCTTCAATTTTTCCAAACGCAAGATTTTTCCATTAAAAAACGGTCAGAGGTATTGGGTCTGATTACCGAAGGGACCTATTGCCATGCCGTTGCCGGTACACATGGAAAAACCACGACCTCATGCATATTGGCCCATTTGTTACATGAGCTCAAGGTTCCGTTAACTGCTTTTCTGGGCGGTGTTTCAGAAAATTTCAACAGTAATTTTTTATGGACGGGAACCAGCACTTCTGTGGTTGAGGCCGATGAGTATGACCGCTCATTTTTACAGTTGTCGCCAACGGTGGCCTGTATTACCTCAATGGATGCAGACCATTTGGATATTTACGGTTCCGATACTGAACTTAAAAAGACCTTTGGTGAGTTTGCTTCCAAGCTTCAACCAGATGGAACAATGCTTGTGAAAAAAGGACTGCCCCTGGAAGGGCTCACTTTTGGGTTGGAAGAGGATGCGGATTATGACATTCAAGAGGTAAGGTTAGAAAACGGTGGGTATCGTTTTAGTATCAAAACACCGGAAACCATAGTAAGGGATGTTTGGTTTTCAAGACCGGGAAAACATAACCTGCTGAATGGTCTGGCGGCTTTTGCCATGGCGTCTCAACAAGTAGATGATTTGGCTGGATTGGCAGATGCCCTGGGAACCTTTCAAGGGGTAAAACGAAGATTTACCTATCACATTAAACAGGACAATTTAATTTTTATAGATGATTATGCCCATCATCCCACGGAAATAGATGCGGTGTACCAAGCAGTGACGGAAATGCATCCCCATAAAAAAACAGCGGTAGTGTTCCAACCCCATTTATTCTCAAGAACTAAAGATTTTGGACCAGAGTTTGCCCAAAGTCTATCGCAATTTGATGCTATTCTGTTGTTAGAGATATATCCAGCAAGGGAAAAACCTATGGAGGGCGTGCATAGCCAATGGCTACTGGATATGGTGGAAAATCCTAATAAAAAGAAGATTTCAAAAGAAAAAATTATAGAAGAATTACGGGCCCAAAGTCCAGAGGTCATCATTACCATGGGGGCTGGGGACATTGGTCTGGAGGTACATAAAATCAAAAATGCTTTTGATCATGAAAATTAACTGGAACCTTTTTAAAGTGTTGTCTCTTTTGTTGGCCATTGTTGGTTTGTACGGCTTTGCGGACCATAGGAGCAAAACTAAGAACGTTGAGAATATCTCCGTCCAATTTCTAGGGGAGAATAACCTGTTCCTCACGGAGGAAGCCGTTAATAAAATGTTGATACAAAAATTCGGAAGCCTTAAAAACACCCCAAAAGAACAGGTAGTTTTGGATACCATAGAAATGACTATTGCAAACAGTCCTATGGTAAAAAATGCCCAGGTCTATCTCTCTGTGGAGGGGGAGCTTATTTCTAAAATAGTTCAGCGAAAACCAATTGGTAGAATTGAAGGCATCTCCAAATTTTATTTGGATGATATGGGAAAACGCATGCCATTGTCTAAATACCATTCGGCACGCGTACCCATCATTACAGGAAAGATAACTGGCAAGAGCCTTGAGGACGCTTATGTTATTTTGAATTTTGTGATGGGAGATGATTTTTTGAGAAAAAACGTCATTGGAATCCATATAGAGGATGAAGATAAGTATCAATTAAAATTTAGGTTGGAAAATTTTGTGGTCAACCTTGGGGGGATAGAAAACTTGGAAGGCAAGTTCAAGAATTTCATGGCTTTTTATGTTAAGGCTACCAAGGATGATACTTTAAATGATTATGTAGCCGTGAGTTTAGAGTTTGAAAATCAAGTTGTTTGCACCAAAATATAACGTATGGAACAGGGTAATTATTCAGTGGGATTAGATATTGGCACTACCAAAATAGTGGCCATCATTGGCAGGAAAAATGAGTTCGGTAAAATTGAGATATTGGGTTCTGGCCGTTCAAAAAGTTTAGGTGTACACCGGGGGGTGGTAAACAATATCACCCAAACCATATCTTCCATACAACAAGCAGTAGAGCAAGCGGAGGTCAATTCCGGGCTTAAGATAGCTTCGGTGGTGGTGGGTATCGCCGGTCAGCACATCCGCAGTTTACAGCATAGTGATTACATCACAAGGGCTAATGCAGAGGAAGTGATCAATGATGAGGATTTGGACAAGTTGTGCAACCAAGTATATAAACTGGTGATGTTGCCCGGTGAAGAAATTATCCACGTGCTTCCTCAGGAATACAAGGTAGATGGCCAGGCAGAAATAAAAGAGCCCATAGGAATGTACGGTGGTCGCCTAGAGGCCAATTTCCATGTAGTGGTGGGTCAGGTACACTCCATTAAGAATATTGGCAGGTGTGTTAAGAGTGCTGGACTGGATTTATCCAATATTACCTTGGAACCGTTAGCGTCCGCAGAGGCGGTTTTGAGCCAAGAAGAAAAAGAGGCGGGAGTTGCCCTAATCGATATCGGTGGCGGTACTACGGACCTAGCCATTTTTAAAGATGGTATCATAAGGCATACGGCCGTAATCCCTTTTGGGGGTAACGTGATTACGGAAGACATTAAAGAAGGCTGTTCCATCATTGAAAAGCAAGCAGAATTGCTAAAAATCAAATTTGGATCCGCCTGGCCTGGCGAGAACAGGGACAATGAAATTGTTTCCATACCCGGTTTACGTGGAAGGGAACCAAAGGAAATCACCTTAAAGAACCTTTCTAAAATTATACATGCCAGAGTTGTTGAAATTGTAGAACAGGTCTACGTAGAAATAAAGAATTACGGGCATGAAGAGCAAAAGAAAAAATTAATTGCCGGTATTGTACTTACTGGCGGCGGTAGCCAATTAAAGCACTTAAAACAGCTGGTGGAATATATCACGGGAATGGATACCAGGATTGGTTATCCCAACGAGCATTTGGCCGGGGATTCTGATGAGGACATTGCAAGTCCGCTGTACGCAACAGCTGTTGGATTGTTAATGAACGCATTAAAGACTGATGAGAAGTTGCTCTTAAATGCCAATCACAGGGAGCAAACCACTGAAAATGAAGGCCAAGAACAACCTGTAATGGCAGGAGATCCAGAAAATTTGGCCACTGCCGCCACACATAAGGCCGTAAAGGAAAAGAAATCCATTTTTGACCGATGGTCAGAAAAGTTGAAAGATTTTTTAGATAACGCAGAATAAAACACCCACAATAAATAAAGCACCATGAGTAAGAACATCGAATTTGATAATATCGCATTTGATTTGCCCAAAAATAAGAGCAACGTAATTAAGGTAATTGGCGTTGGTGGTGGTGGTAGCAACGCTATAAACCACATGTTCCAAGCGGGAATCAATGGCGTAGACTTTGTAATTTGTAATACTGATGCACAAGCGTTAGAAAATAGCAGTATACCCAACAAAATTCAATTGGGTGTTTCTCTGACCGAAGGTTTGGGTGCAGGTGCGGACCCTTCTGTTGGAGAGCAAGCCGCCATGGAAAGCATGGAGGATATAAAGGCAATGCTTGAGCATACTACCAAAATGGTATTTATAACAGCAGGCATGGGCGGTGGAACGGGCACAGGTGCGGCACCCATCATTGCCAGTGTTGCCAAGGAGTTAGGAATTTTAACCGTAGGAATCGTTACCACGCCTTTTTTGTTTGAAGGTGCCCCTAGATGCAAGCAGGCCCAGGCAGGAATCGAAAAACTACGAAATAATGTAGATTCCTTGATTGTCATCAATAACAACAAATTAAGGGATATCTATGGGAACCTAGGTTATAAAGCAGGCTTTTCAAAAGCGGATGAGGTGTTGTCCACGGCCGCAAAAGGTATAGCAGAGGTGATTACCCATCATTATACCCAAAACATAGATTTACGGGATGCAAAAACCGTACTGTCAGATAGTGGTACTGCCATTATGGGGAGTGCTGCCGCAGCAGGTTCCGGGCGAGCGAACGAGGCAATTACCAAGGCCTTGGATTCCCCTCTATTGAACGATAATAAAATTACCGGGGCAAAAAACGTCCTTTTGCTTATTGTTTCCGGAGGACAGGAGATAACCATTGATGAAATTGGTGAAATCAATGATTTTATCCAAATGGAGGCAGGCCAGACTGCCAATATTATCATGGGTATCGGGGAAGATGAAAGCTTGGGGGACGCCATAGCGGTTACGGTCATAGCTACAGGTTTCAATACGGAGCAACAGGATGAAATAAGTAATACCGAAACAAAGAAAATAATTCATACCCTTGGGGATGAGCAAAAGGCGGTACAACAATTAGAGGCCAATCCAAACCAGGTGCAGCATATTCAGGTGGCCCCGACAAAGATTACGCATGATTTAGGAGAGATAGAGGAACCAGGATCAACTGCCAACCCAGAACTGATCAAAACCACGAGTTATATCAAAAACTTTAACGTGTTCTATGAAGAGGTGCTTCCAGAACAAGTAGAAGAACGTATTGCAACCCCAAAGGAAGATGATTTTATTATCATTGAAGCTAAGAATGTGCTCAATGATATTGAGGTGGTAGATGCCCAAGAAATCCTTCCTGAAAAACCGGAAGAAGAGCAGATAGCTTTTACGTTTGACATGCCCTTGAAAGAAGAGGTTGTGGAAGAAAATGTGGTCTCCTTTGATTTAACGGAGGATACCAAGGAATTACCGGTTAACGAATATATAGAGGTAAGTCCAGTATTGGATTATGATAAGGAGAATGAGACCCGTTATAATTTGGAGGAGTATATGGAACTGGAGAAAAAACTCACAGGTGCACAATCCGTAGCGGAGACCCATGAACCAAAAATTGTGGAAGATGAGCTCGTTTTTGAGAAAAAAACCATAAAAGCCGCCGCAGCATCTGAAGGTAGCAGCCATTCGGCCGAAGCAGACCCAATGAACAGCCCTATTAGCGAAATCTTGCGGGAACGTGCAGAGCAAAGACGTAATAAGTTTAAATCATTTAATTACAAGTTCAATTCCAATAGAGGTAGCAGCCTTGATGAAATTGAAAAAGAACCAGCCTACAAAAGACAAGGCTTGGAACTGGATAATGAGGTTAAAGACCAGAAGGTTTCCAGAATGAGCCTGGGCGAGGACAGTAATGATGAAATTCAGTTACGCTCCAACAATTCTTTTCTTCACGATAATGTAGACTAACGGAAAAAAGACCCAGAGGTACGTTGTTTTAACCTGAAAGTGAGTGTTTGCTTTCAGGTTAATTTTTTATATTCGCAAGCCAAAACAGTGCACAAATGAGTTTGCAGGAAAAGGTAATGACAGAAATGAAAGCTGCTATGAAAGCCAAGGACACCGTGGCACTAGAATCGTTAAGAGCCATAAAGTCTGCCATTTTATTGGCTCAGACAGACAAAGGTGGAGGAGATGGACTTTCTGAGGAAGATGAGGTGAAACTGGTGCAGAAATTGGTAAAGCAACGCAAAGACAGTGCCGCCATTTTTTCCGAGCAGGGTCGTGAGGATTTGGCAGCCCCAGAATTGGCTCAAGTTGCGATTATCGAAAAGTTTTTACCTGAACAGTTAACGGAAGAGGAAATTGAAAAAGTAGTCGTACAAACAATTGAAAGTATTGGTGCGTCGGGAATGCAGGATATGGGAAAAGTTATGGGAATGGTCTCCAAAGAATTGGCTGGCCAGGCAGATGGTAAGACCATATCCACTATTGTAAAGGCAAAGCTTTCTCAATAGGAAGGAGCGGGGATTTAGAAAATTCTGATAAGAATTAGTGGAATTCCACCACGTAGCTCAGCTGGATACCTGACTGCCGGCAGGCAGGGAGCACAGAAGGGATATGATTTATTATTTTTATGCACTAAAAAGTACGGTTGACGGTCGAATATATAAGGGGATTTCCAAGGACGTAGCACAACGTTTAAAATGGCATAATGAAGGGAAGACCAAATCAACCAAAGGCTATCGGCCGTGGGTTTTTGGTGTATCAAGAATAGGTTGGAGGCTTAGAAAAAGCAAGGAAAAGGGAAAAATATTACAAATCTGGAATAGGAAGGGATAAATTAAAGGAATTAATACAATAACGGC
>NZ_LDJX01000016.1 GCF_001306415.1 Croceitalea dokdonensis DOKDO 023 | reverse complement strand
AGCGTGTCATTATCCAGACACTTTTGGAAGAGAAAAAGACCAAATCCTTTATAGCAAAAAAGCTCGGTCGTTCACGTTCCACCATCACCAGGGAGGTCAACAAATGGGTGTCCGACCCTAACGATAAATATGATGCTTCTCTTGCCCATTGGCTGGCCAAGGACGACTACCTGAACAAGCGTAATTTAGATAAAATAGGGACACATTCCCTACTGCGGTTCTATGTCTATAAATCACTTTTGAAAAACTGGTCACCAGAGCAAATTTCAGGCAGAATCAAAATCGATTATCCCAACGACCCAGTGATGACCATATCCCACGAGGCCATTTACTCCCACATCTATTCCCATCCACAGGCCAGCCTTAACAAAAAGCTCATAAAGCTGCTGCCCTACCAAAAATCCAGGCGTAGAAAACCCAGACCCAGGCGTAAGAAAGGTTCCAAGATCAAAGACCAAATAAATATATCACAAAGACCCGAACATATTGAAAACAGACAGGAAATCGGACATTGGGAAGGTGACCTGGTCATAGGCAAGGGCCAAAAATCCGCCATTGGAACCATCGTGGAGCGAAAGTCCAGATATACCCTTATCATCGGCCTTGAAAACAGAAAGACCAAATCCGTGACCAGAGCCTTTGCCAAAGAACTGAACCGTTTTGACAGTCAACTGAAAAAGACAATGACCTACGACAACGGTACCGAAATGGCCGACCACAAATGGCTGTCGGAATCAACCAAAATGGACATCTATTTTGCCAATCCCTACGCGTCTTGGGAACGTGGCACCAACGAAAACACCAATGGGCTCATCAGACGTTTCCTGCCCAAGAAGACCGACTTTGGGAACATGAACGAAAAACAGCTCAAAACCATTGAACAAAAACTGAACAACAGGCCAAGAAAGGTGTTGGGGTACAGAACACCATTGGAGGTCATTGCCCAAAACACCACATAATTTTTTCTTTCCGAAAAGCCTTCAAAAAAACTAGGCTCTTTGGAAAGAAAAAATTAAATTGAACCATAATCAATTAGCAACGTTTGTTGCGTTAAGGCCTTGAATGCACCCCGATAAAACGAGTAACTTTTTATTTTATAGTGGACTAATTCTACTCGCAATTGGAGCATTTGGACTGACTTTCGCAGCGTTCTTTGCAATAATCGGATTACCAATTTTTATAGTTGGAATTATTTTGGTTTTAGTTTCTAAAAAGACTTGGAAACAAAGATTAATACCTATTGGACTTTTCATTATCGGAATAATTGCATTTTGGCCAATTTGGAGAAGCATTAATACTGTCGGACCGGAAACATTCATAATACCAAATGACTATAGAGGAAGAGTTAATATAATTCACAAAAAAGATTGCGGAATTCTACTCGAAAAAACGGAAAATGGACTGATTTATGAAATCCCAAATGATGGAATTTTATTGTTGAGTAATGACCAAAAATATGGTTTTATCGACCATAAATATTACTTAATTAATAATAACGGAAAGAAAACTGAATTGCCGAAAATGGATGTCAGAGATTTTAATGAAGAATGGACAACCGAAAAAAATCCTAATGAACCACCAAGAGACAAACTCGGAGTTTTTCATTGGGGACGAACGGGAAGCACAGGAATTATAAGAGACGAGAATGGAATTATGACAAATGAAGATGAACAATATTCATTTACGGAATTTTATGTCTCAACATATACTGATTTGACCGAAAAATTTAATTTTAAATATGAACGAAAATTTGACTCGATAAGAGACATTAAAGTGAAAAAATGCAAATAAATACTGTGCCCAACACCGTATAAAATTAATTGCTAGTGCAAGCCTACTTACGAAAATCCTCGCGGATTTTCTATTCGGTTTGTATTTGCTAAATTAGGTGCTTAAACAACGCAACTAATCTTATACAAAACCGTTGCCAGTAATTAAAAAATCCGAACTTAACGACAAAATGAAGCTGAAACCATTTGATTTTTATTTAAAAGCACCACTTTATGCGGAAATCGAAGTGAATCCCGAAAATTTTAAGGATTTTATCTATATGATTCAAGTTCCGACCAAGTTTAACGGATATAATCCTTTATATAAATCAGCAACTACATACATTACACAAGAACTTTATCCTGGAAAATATGAAAATGGAAATTTAGATTATTTTTTAAGTGGTGGCGGAATTTATAAAACATCAATTAAGTGTTTACGATATGACACTGTTTATATCTTTTTTGGGAAATATGTTCCTACAACTGAACCAGACGAAGATGGAGACCATTTCAATGTTGAAAAAACAGGGACTTTTATAAAAATAGGACAAGATGTCCAATTAATGGAATTTGAATCTTGGAAAGTTAAAAATTACAGAAAAGTATTATCGAAAGAAAAACAAAAGGAATTAATGAGAGCAATCGGACTTGCTTCTCACGGAGTCGGAATTGGTTCTTTCGTGTATTTAAGGAGAATTTTTGAGGAATTAATAGAGGAAGCTCATTTATTAGCTAAAACAAAGGAAAACTGGAATGAAGATGAGTATTTAAGTTATAAAATGGCAAAAAAAATAAATAGCTTGAAAGAATATTTACCAGATTTTTTGGTAAGAAATAAAGCTATTTACTCTATTTTAAGCAAAGGGATTCACGAATTGAGCGAACAACTTTGTTTAACTTATTTTGATACAATTTTACTCGGAATTGAAAGAATATTAGAAGCAAAATTAGAATCAATAAACAAACAAAAAAGAGACGAAGAAGCTGAAAAGAAAATAGAGGAATTGAATAGAAAACTGAAATAACTACTGGCAACACCGTGTATAATTCATTGCTAATACTCGCCTACTTACGAAAATCCTCTCGGATTTTCTATTCAGTTTGTATTTGCTAAATTAGTTGCTGAAACACGCAACGAAATCATACACAAACACGTTAGCAACAAGCTGAAAAAAAAATGAAAATCAAGTTACTTTTTCTATTTATTTGTACGATAGTCATTTCTTGTTCAGTCAAGAAAGAAGTCTCAAGATTATATGGAAAAGATTATACTCAAATTTTATTAAAAACTGATAAAACCTTTAAATATAGAACCTATTTAGGTGTTGGTGGAGAAATCAAAAGAACAGGAACTTGGAGTGAACACAAAGGAGATACTATTTTTCTGAACACTTATAATCAACCGAAAAATAAAACAACAACTTATAAAGGAATTGTAAATCCTGATTTGAAAAACAAAGTAATAATTTCAATTAGAGATTTTGAGTTACAACTCGGATTTTTAACAATTGAAATAAATGATGGAGAAATAACAAAATCAGCAGATGAAAATGGAATTGTAGAATTTGAAGTTGACCAAATAAATAATATCACTTATTATTATATGGGAGAGATTAGCGAAAAAATAAAAATATCTAATCCCGATTTTAATGAAATTAATATTTTAATTCGTGATTTGGATTTAGAAATAGTTCCTAATTATTTTACTGATATGCCAATTGTAGTAACAAATAAAAAAGTTGTTTTTTACCCGAATAATCAGGAAAAAAGGTTTGAACGGAAAAGAGCTAGTATTAATAAAAAACAATGGAAATAAAAGCCAGTTGCTAACACGGTGTATAAAACATAGCTAATAATTACTAAACCGAAAGGTTTGTGTATTTTTAGAAAGTCCGCCAAATTTTTAATTTGGCTTTTAAAATTGATAAATTAAAAACAAAATATAAAAATTCGGCTCTGTGTTAATCCGAAAAGTTAGTGTCTTTTGTACGCTACGTTTCATACACAAATCCGTTCTACGCAATTTGATAACCCAATGAACAAAAGATTAAAATACGGGCTTCTGATTCTCGGAATTGGAATTATTACAGTTTTTGGAATTATTGGATTTGGACTTTATTCTATGGAGATTGAAGACCATTATGGAGACGTTCAAAAATTATATTATGAATCAGAAAACGGAGATATAATTGTAAACAAAACAACATCTGAATTTGGGATAATTGAGAAAAACTGGAAACGAATTAATATCAGAACTCAAAAGAAAGATTCAACTGATTTATATAATTGGGTTTATCAAAATGGAACCGAAAACAAAACAGAAATTTATAGAGCAAAAAACGAAGAATATAAATTGAATCATATAACATATTCAGAATTGAAAAAATTAATTGACGATTCAGAATTTGAATTAATATCAAAGAATTAAATGTCATCAGAAACAGTAACTTTTCGTCAAAACCCAAAAATTGAAATCCTTTTTGGGTTTTATGGAGGAAAACCAATTCCAACTAAACAAGATAAATTCAAACCTTTAAAGGCATTTGAAATAGATGAAGACGGAAATGAAGTTGAATTAAAGAACTTTTACGAAAGGAAAGAAGATAAAAATTCGATTCAAGAAATGAAAGAGCTAGTCGGCAAATATGCTACCG
>NZ_LDJX01000015.1 GCF_001306415.1 Croceitalea dokdonensis DOKDO 023 | reverse complement strand
ATAAAAATTCGGCTCTGTGTTAACCCGAAAAGTTAGTGTCTTTTTACACGCTACGTTTCATACACAAGTCCGTTAACGGTGATAAGCACCAAATAAAACAGAGCTTCTTCGCGGCCTTCCCTTTTTTGCTTTTTTACGTGTTAGTTGGACAAGCGGTGCGCAAGGGGCACGTTTATCAGAAAAGCAAAAAATCGACGGTTCTTGTTTGTTGGGCCGGTCAGGTTCGCTTGGTTCGGGCCTGGACGGTAGGGCAGCTTTCGGGGCCTTCCCTTTTGCCGCCTGTACGGAATCGGTGCGCAATCCGTTCGCAGGTCGACCTGTGGGCCGTCACTCCCTATCTTGGCAGTTTTAAGGGCGTTGATCCTGGGCCCGTCCGCCATGGCCTGTCGCCGTGTGGAAAATGCGGCAAAAACCACGGGTGACAAATCTGTGGCGCGTCCGTTGGGCAATGGGCAGGGCGTGCTCACCACCGCTAACAAAACCTAAATGTAATGCGGGCAACGGTGCTCTTTCCAAAGGTTTGCGTATTTTTAGTTGGTGGCAAAAGCGTTGTGCTTTTGTCCTGAGAAAAAAAATTAAGACAAAAAACAAGGCTTTTGCTAAGGGACCTTGCGCCATGGGAAACGCTTGCCCCAGACCGCACTACCTTTAGCTCTGGCGTTATCTAGCATTGCCCTTTACGTTTAAAACCAGCACTTTATCAAGTTATAAAAAGTAAAAAAATTAGCCTGTTAAGTAGATTATTAAAAGAAAAAAGCCAAAACGTGAGCTACTTATGTTTTCGGACCCAACTCAGGCGAAAATGTTGTGAATATTTCGGACTTTACTCAAACGTAACTGTTGTGTGGTTTCGGATTCTACTTCCCTATTCTGTATCTAAAAAACTAAAAATCAAAGCGTTAGATTCTTATGTTTTAGGACTCAACTCAAACGAAACTGTTGTGAATATTTCGGACTTTACTCGAACGTAACTGTTGCGTGGTTTCGGATAAAAATAACGTGATTTAAGTTGTTTAAACAGTAAAGTCTAGCAATCTTGTGTAAAATTAAAAATTACTTAAACAGAGCCGTGAAATTTGAATAAGAGAAATATAAAAGTATTGTGAAAAGAAATTTAAAACGCTAGATAACAATATATAAAAAACATAGGGCAATTGATTTTTATCTAAAAAGTTGATTTTAAGCTGCCAAGTCGCCAAATATAAAATTTGGCATTTACAACGAATGATAAATACAAAATCTTTATATTTGGCTTATATAATTTATCCTACGTCAGTTAATATCCGCTGCCCTACGATTTCTTATATCAACGTTGTAAGTAATTTACCAAAAACATTAAATTATTAGAACTTCAAAAATTTTAATCTTCGGAATTTTAATATCGCTTTTGATGTCACAATGTAAACAAAACACAAGTGATGCCAATCGATATGATGAAATGGAGCGCAAAACTCTTGAGGATAAAATTGTTTGGAGTAAAAGCAGAAAACTCCAATGGAAGGATTTCGTTTATAAACCAAATGAGAAAGCGTTTAAAATCTATGCAAAAGTTGGACTTTCTACTCGTTACAATGTTGACCCACCAATCCAGTATCGTTCCAAAACGACTTTCTCCCCCACCGAATCGATAGTTTCCGACACGACAAATGGAAACGATTTGAGAGTTGCCCAATTGAAGTTTGACTTGCTAGAAACTTATCGGAGGAGAATGGAAAAAGAAGTTGATTCTCTAAGAGTATTGAAATTAACCGATTTGCAAAGTTCGGATTTGGACGAGTTAGTTAATCGATATTATAATGATTTTGAATCTGAATGGAATTCCTATAAGCATACTTTTAGCATATCAAAATTGGACAGTTTGGAGAGCAAAATAAAAAGCATTGTTGAATAAAAACTACTTACAACAATGCCTAAACGTAATGCGGACTTTAGTGCCAAATCTAAAGGTCTACGTATATTTATAAAGTCGCTAAATCTTATGGATTTAGCTTTGGACAAGAAAAAATAAAACTAAACAATAAGCTTTAGCTACGTCGGCAGACGGAAACGAAAAGTTTCCTTGCCCCCGCACTACGCTTAGCCGAACCGTTAACGGTGATAAACACCAAATAAAACAGAGCTTCTTCGCGGCCTTCCCTTTTTTGCTTTTTTACGTGTTAGTTGGACAAGCGGTGCGCAAGGGGCACGTTTATCAGAAAAGCAAAAAATCCACGGTTCTTGTTTGTTGGGCCGGTCAGGTTCGCTTGGTTCGGGCTTGGACGGTAGGGCAGCTTTCGGGGCATTCCCTTTTGCCGCCCGTACGGAATCGGTGCGGAATCCGTTCGCAGGTCGACCTGTGGGCTGTCCCTCCCTATCTTGGCAGTTTTAAGGGCGTTTATCCTGGGGTCCGTCCGCCATGGCCTGTCGCCGTGTGGAAAATGCGGCAAAAACCACGGGAGACAAATCTGTGGCACGTCCGTTGGGCAATGGGCAGGGCGTGCTTACCACAGCTAACAAAACCTAAATGTAATGCGGGCAACGGTGCTCTTTCCAAAGGTTTGCGTATTTTTAGTTGGTGGCAAAAGCGTTGTGCTTTTGTCCTGAGAAAAAAATAAGACAAAAAACAAGGCTTTTGCTACGGGACCTTGCGCAATGGGAACCGCTTGCCCCACACCGCACTACCTTTAGCTCTGGCGTTAACGGTGATAAGCACCAAATAAAACAGAGCTTCTTCGCGGCCATCCCTTTTTTGCTTTTTACGTGTTAGTTGGACAAGCGGTGCGCAAGGGGCACGTTTATCAGAAAAGCAAAAAATCCACGGTACTTGTTTGTTGGGCCGGTCAGGTTCGCTTGGTTAGGGCTTGGACGGTAGGGCAGCTTTCGGGGCCTTCCCTTTTGCCGCCTGTACGGAATCGGTGCGCAATCCGTGCGCAGGTCGACCTTTGGGCCGTCACTCCCTATCTTGGCAGTTTTAAGGGCGTTGATCCTGGGCCCGTCCGCCATGGCCTGTAGCCGTGTGGAAAATGCGGCAAAAACCACGGGTGACAGATCTGTGGCACGTCCGTTGGGCAATGGGCAGGGCGTGCTCACCACCGCTAACAAAACCTAAATGTAATGCGGGCAACGGTGTTCTTTCCAAAGGTTTGCGTATTTTTAGTTGGTGGCAAAAGCGTTGTGCTTTTGTCCTGAGAAAAAAAATTAAGACAAAAAACAAGGCTTTTGCCAAGGGACCTTGCGCCATGGGAAACGCTTGCCTAAGACCGCACTACCTTTAGCTCTGGCGTTACCTGCAAGCTGAAAAGCCAACGCGCAAACAGCACATTTATTTTTTTTTCAAACGCTCAATGCCAACGCTCGAAAAAATAAAAGAGCTGTTTCTGCCTCTGCGCTCACCAATCTCTCGTAAGAAAATTACGGAAATAGTTTCTTAAATATTTTATTATATTTGTCAAATACTGACAAGTCTAAATATTCAAGTCAAATGAAACAATCTTTCGGAGAGTACATCAGACATTTACGGACAAAAAACGAACTTACTTTAACCCAACTAGGAGCAAAACTTGATTTGGACTCTGCAAATTTGAGCAAAATCGAAAATGGAAAAAGAGATTTTGACGAAAAACGATTAATCCTGCTTGCCCAAGTTTTCGAATTAAATTTGGAAGAATTGAAAACAGAATTTTTTAGCGACTTATTTGCAAAAAAGCTGTACGAAAGTAGTTCCTCTACAGACGCTCTTTTTGTTGCTGAAAAAAAAGTAAAATACTTACGTCAGATAAATGCTAAACAAGAAAGCCTTAAACTTTAAAATATGCCAAATAGTTTAAATAAATACCTAAACAAAGTAATTCAAGGCGATTGCCTTGAAGAAATGAAAGGAATTCCAAGTAAAAGCATAGATATGATTTTATGTGATTTACCATACGGAACTACTCAAAACAAGTGGGACTCAGTTATTGACTTAGAAAAGCTTTGGACTGAATATTACAGAATAATAAAAGACAACGGAGCAATTGTACTTACATCCCAAGGCGTTTTTACAGCAAAACTAATATTGAGTAACGAAAAGCATTTTAAATATAAAATCGTTTGGATAAAATCTAAAGCAACAAATTTCTTAAATGCTAAAAAGCAACCGTTGAGAAAACACGAAGATATTTGCGTTTTTTATAAAAAACAACCAAACTATAATCCTCAAATGACAGAAGGCGAAGCGTATGACAAAGGATTTAGAAAAGACCAATTAACAGGTAGTTATGGAGACTTCAAATCAAATCACGTAAAGAGTAATGGAAATAGATATCCAACAGATGTAATTGCATATGAAGAACAATCAATCGAAGATTTTGTCTATGTTAAAACAGCAGAGTCAGAAGGAACAGTTTATCATCCAACTCAAAAACCGATTGAGTTAGGTAGATATTTAATTAAAACTTTTACAAAACCTGGAGATGTAGTTCTCGACAATGCCTGTGGAAGTGGTAGTTTTTTACTTTCTGCCATTCTAGAAAACAGACAATTTATTGGTATAGAAAAAAATGAAGATGTTTTACTTCATAAAGTAGACGAAGTAGATTACATCCAAGTGTGTACTGATAGAATAAAAGAAACTTTAAAAAGGAAAGAAGTAGAAAAATCTACCTTGAGATTATTCAATGAACCAATCGCTAAGTATCATACTCTAAATTATAAAACCAAAGTTCTCAATGGCGAAAGTTACGTATAACGAAAGAAGTTGGGCTATTGATGTTATTAGTTCAATCGAGGTTTTCTTAGCAAATAAGAGCTGGCATTTTAAAGGAGCTGGAGGAGAAAGTACTATAAGTAATAACAAGAAAAGTCTATTTCCTGATGTATTATTATTTAAAGACCTTACAAAAGATATAATTGTGCAAGGTTGGGAGTTAAAAATGCCTGACACTCAAATAAATGATGCAGAACTTATAAGCAACGCAATAAAAAAGGCGAAAATATTAAAAAGAGATAGTTTTCTTTTATGGAATGTAAAAAGTGCTGTTTTATATATTAGAAATGGCGATAACTTTGAAATTCACAAAAGTTGGAATGACATAAATATAAATTCTCGTCTTGAAGTAAAATCTAACGAACAACTCTGGAAAGATTTATTGTTTGAAATTCTTGCCGACTTAAATGGCTTTTTTGAATCTGGGGAAATTTCAGAAGTCACTTCACAAGAAATATTATCAATTGATGAAGTAATTGATGTTGTATTAGAGAATACTACCAATACAGCAGAAACACTAAAAGCCAAAACGAGAACTACTCGCCTATTAGATGCAGAAATCAATCTTTGGTGGAATTCATCTTCAAATGAATATGGCTTTACTTCAAGTCAAACTGAGCATAAACTACCTACTTTGTCGATGGTAGTTTTAACAGATTGGGTTTTCAAAATAATTTTTGCTCATATATTAAAAAAGCATTTTAACGAAGCTAAAGAAATTGAGAACATTGAACGTTCAACTTCTATAGTTGATGCAATGGAAATACTAACATCTATTTCCCAAAGATGTAATTTCTGGAATATTTTCAGTCCAAACCTTGGACAGCAATTTATTTCGGAAACAGCTTGGAACGAACTGACAGAACTAAATCACTTCCTTTCTACTGTAAATATTGAAGCTATTGAAATCGAAATTCTTCATCAATTACTTCAAAGTACAGTTGCAACAGCCAAAAGAAAGGTTGCAGGTCAATTTTCTACGCCTAAAAAATTAGCAGATTTATTAACTCGCCTAACTATTGATGACAAAACAAAAATAGTAATTGACCCTTGTTGCGGAACAGGTACAATTATAAAACAAGCCTATGAATTAAAAGAAGAATATGAAATAAATTCGAATGATATTCTTGATACCATTTGGGCTTCCGACAAACATTCGTTTCCTATTCAACTTTCGACATTGACAATGGCTAAACCTTCAAATATTGGAAGAATAATCAACGTTTTTGGCTCTGATGTAATTGAACTAAACCAAGGAGATACAATAGAGTTTCAAAATCCAAATAATGGAGAAATAGTAGAAAAGGAATTCCCAATAGTAGATTATGTTGTTTCCAATTTACCATTCATTAAGAGTAAGGAAATGAAAGTTTTGAATCCACATATAGTGGATATTAACGATTGTATAAAAGAAGAAGCTGAGACAACAGAAACATTAAGTGGCAAAAGCGATATTTTTGCATACATCCCTTTTTATCTTCATCAATTCTTATCCGAGAATGGTAAAATTGGACTTATATTATCAAATGCTTGGTTGGGAACTGATTATGGCGAAAAATTTTTAGAGCTTTTTCAAAAATTCTTCAAAATAGATTTCGTAGTAATCTCTGGAAAGGGAAAATGGTTTAATAATGCAGATGTTGTAACAACAATATTAGTTGCTTCAAAAAAAGACCCAAAAACACCTACCACAGATGTTAGTGAAATCTCATTTTGTACGTTAAAAGAAGAACTGGAGGAAATTGATGACATAAAGACATTGAGCGATAACATAATTGTCAATACAGAATCTGAAAATCTAACTATCAATAGATATTCTCTTGCACAAATAAATTCTTTTGAAGATTTTGGGATTCCTTGGTCAGGTTATTTTTCTAATCTTAGTTGGGTCGCTAATGTTAGAGACCGATTTATCAACACAAGCGATATTTTCCATTTCACACGAGGAGAAAGACGTGGATGGAATCCTATGTTTTATCCTGCATCAGGACACAACATCGAGCAAGAATATATCAAGCCGGTCCTTAAACATTTGAGAGATACTACAAATTTAGAATGCGTTTCAAATGCAGAAGCATTTTGTTGTTCGAGGAGTATTGTAGAACTAGAAAATTTAGGACACAATGGAGCGATAGCTTGGATTAATTCATTTGAAAACCAACGAAATGGAACTAATAGACCTTTACCTGAAGTTTTAGCAAAACCAAATATGCATTGGTATGAAATGTCAACTGAAAATATGGCTGACTTTGTCGCTAATGTAAATTATGACAAGAGTCTGTTCATTGCTAAATTTGAAAACCGTTCGTTTATCGACCAAAGAATGATAGGTTTTTCAGTAAAAGTTGATTATCAACAAGAAAACAAAACATTATACTTAGCACTGCTAAATAGTACTGTAAGTCTATTTTTGATTGAAAGTTTTGGCTTTGGTCGTGGTTTAGGAGCATTAGATTTAAGAGCAACTAAATTTGAAAGAGACTTTAAAATTTTGAATCCTAACATTCTTACAGATGACCAAAAGTTACAGATTGTAGAATTGTTTAGACCAATTATGCAACGTAACAGATTACCTCTTGTACAGGAATTGGAATCAGAAGACAGAATTACTTTTGAGAATACTTTAATGGAAATATATGGGATTTCTGAATATTACGAACCAATTAAGAATTCTTTAAAGCAATTATATCGAATTCGTTTTGCAGTAAAAGACTAGAATATGGCATACGAAGAAATACCAGACATAACCTTAAAAATGATTATAAACGCTGGAATTATTAAAAGCGGAACTAAGGTCTATTCGTCACCGAATAATGAAATTATTGGCACTCTAGATAAAGAAGGAGCAATAACATTTGAAATTGCTAATGAAATGAAAACTTTTCCATTTCCTAGTGGAGCTGGAAGAGCAATAACGAAAACAAGTATAAACGGGTGGAAATATTGGCGGATTTTAGACAATGGAATTTATAATGAATTGAGTAGTTATAAAACGAAATACAAACAGACCGAAAGCCAACGCTGAAAGCCATACACATTTCCAGTCGCGCCATCCACGCTACACCAAAACTGTAAAAGAGTATGTCTTTGCCAACGCTAGCAAGTTTGCGGAAAAAAGCCAGCAGGTAACAATGTATAAAAAAAATAGGGCAAAAAGTGCTTAATCGAAAGGTCTGTGAGTATTTGCCAAGTCACCAAATTTTTAAATTTGGTATAATTAAAAGAAGAAAAGATAATTAACAAAATTTAAAAATTCGGCTTTAGCTTAATCCGAAAAGTATCGCTTACAACTGCCCTACTTTTCTTATACTAGACCGTTGTGCCTAATTTGAGAAATGAAAATATTCCCAACCAAAGAACTGAATTTTAAGCTAATAGACGACCAAGCTGAAACGCTGAATCGACTGAATCGGAGAACGGAAAAGTCTGAAAATCTGACTTCTCAATATACCGACAAATCATTTCGCGGAATTATAAACGGAAACGAATTTAAAATTATATCGTCAGCAATTGGAAAAGGAGCATTTTGTGTAATGACTGGAGCAATAGAAACTGAAAAAGGAAACGTGAAAGTGGAAATCCATAAAGTTTTTCGGATTTTATTGAGTGTGTTTTTACTATTTCCAATAATCGGACTTATTGCAATGATTTTGACTAAAACTCAAGAATTCTCACCAATTCTGATTTTAGTAATGATTGGACAAATTTTGGTAATTAGATACGGATTTATTGGACTTGCTTTTAAGTTTTTATCAAGAGAAAGTCTGAATAGATTACGTGACGTACTTGACTTGGAATGGATAAAAAACTAGGCACAACAATGTATAACCGCAATTACGGCGGATTCGACTGCGTACGAATCCACTCGGAATTGCTAAGGTCTATGCTAAACCGAAAATTAACGCATTTTAACCCGTAACTGACGGTTATACGAGACCGTTGTGAGCAATATGAGAAAAATGCTATCGATATTAATTTTACTTCTGATTTTATCTTGTGATAAGTCAGATAATAAAACGATTGACTACGGAGCGTTCGAAATAACTGTTCCGAAAACTTGGTTGGAATATGAAATAAAAGGAATTGATAGCTATGTCAACGGATTGATAACGGACAAAAACGACACTCTGATTTTTGATTTGGGTTGGTATTCACCTGATTTGACTAAAAATCCAGAATTGCTTGTATTTGAGGAATCCGAATACGCTGAATTTACAACTGAACAAAAAGAAAAACTAAAGGGAACTAAACACTTGGTTGTTGCGGATTATACATCAGCAGATTTCCAAGCAAAAGATTATTTAAAGTACGAATTCGAAATAGACAGTATTGACTGTTTCGAAGCTAAATTTATAAAACCAAAAAATAAAGGCTTTGGAGCGAGCGGAATTTATATTGACAGTCTTAAAGGTGGCGGACCGAATTCCAATAAAACGAGATTGAGTTTTTATGGAAACGATTTGTCGGACTCAACCCAAGTGGAATTTTTTAAAGCTTTGAAAAGTATTAAACTGACAAAATACTGTGAATAAAATACTGCTCACAACAATGTATAACCGCAATTACGGCGGATTCGACTACGTCAGAATCCACGCGGAATTGCTAGCGTCAGTACTTAACCGAAAATTAGTAACTTAAAACCGTAACTGACGGTTATACGAAACCGTTAGCATAAATTTGAAAATGGAAAATTGGAATAAAATAACTCAACATCTATACACCAATATACAACCTGAAAAAGGTTCTTTATACACGTGCATTATAGATAATAATTCCGAAAACTATTTAGGATGCTCTTGGATTGAACTTGAAATGAATGGATTTGATTACCTCGACCCATTCTATGGAGAGCAAAAATCGAATTCAAATTTTAAGACGCAAATAGAATTAGAGTATGCAAAATTCCCTAAAATATATGCTTTAAAAGATTTAGAGAATTTAACTTTTGAAAATTCGAAAGATATTTTTGGTTCATTTTCTAACTCAATTGACATTACCGTTTCTAATATGAAATTTGGAAAAATAAATGACGGTAAGATTGAGTGTGAAATGGAATATTCTTTATCTAATAGTGATAGTTATGGAATGATGGACGGAACGAAAGAAGAACATTTAAGCAGTTCCGCAATTATAAGATTGAATCTTGATATTAAAGAGCCGATATTATTTATTGATAAAAGCGAAGACATTACTGAATATTCTAAAAAGCTGAACAAAGAATTATTTGAAATTGACGAAATTAGTTCTGTAATAAATCCGACATCTTCATCTGATAACTTGAATCAATACAATGTACCCTTAAAGAAAAACTTATGCTAACAATGGCTATAATTAATACGGACTTCGGGTTTTACGCAAGGCTTGTGTATATTTATGAAGTCGCAAAATCTTTGGGATTTTGCTTTCGAACAAAAAAAGAAAAAACAAAACCAAAAGCTTTTGCTTAGCGCGTAGCTGGAAATTCGCCAGATTTCCGCGCCGCACTAATCATAGCCGAACCGTTAACGGTGATAAGCACCAAATAAAACAGAGCTTCTTCGCGGCCTTCCCTTTTTTGCTTTTTTACGTGTTAGTTGGACATGCGGTGCGCAAGGGGCACGTTTATCAGAAAAGCAAAAAATCCACGGTACTTGTTTGTTAGGCCGGTCAGGTTCGCTTGGTTCGGGCTTGGACGGTAAGGCAGCTTTCGGGGCCTTCCCTTTTGCCGCCTGTACGGAATCGGTGCGCAATCGGTTCGCAGGTCGACCTGTGGGTCGTCACTCCCTATCTTGGCAGTTTTAAGGGCGTTTATCGCAGGCCCGTCCGCCATGGCCTGTCGCCGTGTGGAAAATGCGGCAAAAACCACGGGTGACAGATCTGTGGCACGTCCGTTGGGCAATGGGCAGGGCGTGCTCACCACCGCTAACAAAACCTAAATGTAATGCGGGCAACGGTGTTCTTTCCAAAGGTTTGCGTATTTTTAGTTGGTGGCAAAAGCGTTGTGCTTTTGTCCTGAGAAAAAAAATTAAGACAAAAAACAAGGCTTTTGCTAAGGGACCTTGCGCCATGGGAAACGCTTGCCCCAGACCGCACTACCTTTAGCTCTGGCGTTGTAACACATTATGAAAAAGCTTTTAGTTGGAATTGTAATTTTGTTCTCGGTGGTTGGATTTTCACAGGCCGAAGGAGTTACTGACTCATTGAAATTAAGAGTTTTTAATAACGGTAGGTACCTCATAAAAGAACTAAAAATCAATATCGAGGGAACAGAATATGTATTTAATGACATTTTGAAAAACAAACACTCTGAATTTATAAAATTACCTTATATCTGGAGTTATGGTAATTCATTGAGTACAACTGTTATAATTAAAAAAATATTTACTTATGACTGGTGGGTAACTTTAAAGGAAACACCAATTGACCATATTGGAGATAAGAAATTTGAAAGTGGAGAATATACCTTAAATATAAAAACACGAATGAAAAAAAAGATGCTTAATGTAGAACAGAATTTGGTAAAAGAATAAAAAAATTGCCTAGTAAAATCTTCACATTAAATAATATTGCATTCGGAATCGGTCTCTTGCTTGTGGATTTAGCTATTTACGGGATATTGGGACTGCTACTAATGGACTATGATGACTTTTACGATGAAAGTATAGGAGCTTATTGGAGTTTAGAAAGTATGAATACCTCTCAGAAAGCAACATACATCGGATTGAATATTTGGCATGTTATAAATGCTCTAGTTATAGGGTACGTGATTTACAGAATAGTAAAAGCGTGGAAAAATAACGTGTTACAACAAAACCTATAAACAATACGGGCTTCGGGCTTAATCGCAGGTTTTGTGTATTTTTATGAAGTCCGCAAAATCTTTTGGATTTTGCTTTTTAGCGAGACAAATAAAAAAAGAAAACCAAAAGATTTCGCTATGTGCCTGGCGGAAAGCAAACGCTAGTTTGCTCCCGTACTGTTCATAGCCCAACCGTTACCTACCATTTGAGAAAAAATGTGCGAGTTCAATAACTTAACGCAACAAATCCAATTTTTAGATTTGTTGTATGAAGACAAAAAAGCACAAACGGTTGTCACTTGAGGAGCG
>NZ_LDJX01000014.1 GCF_001306415.1 Croceitalea dokdonensis DOKDO 023 | reverse complement strand
ACTGGAATCAAAACTTACCTGCAGGGGTGCATTGCCCGAAAGCGGCGTAGCGGAAGCCACAGCAATCGGTGCCTCGTTGGGCACATAGTTCACGGTGATGGTCAAGAAGGTCTGGTCCATAAGTCCTTCTGCATCTTCAACGGTAAGGCTAACGGTAAAGGTGCCCACTTGGGTAAAGGTATGCTGGGGGTCGGCAATGTTGGCCGAGTTCCCGTCACCAAAGTCCCATGTGTAACCGGTTACGGCGGAATCGTCCGTAGAGTTACTTCCCGTGAAATCGACCGTTAATGGGACTGTTCCCGAAAGTGGGTTGGCTGATGCCACGGCAGTAGGAGCCTCATTGGGTACATCGTTTACGGTAATGGTCAACGTTGTCTGGTCTGTAAGTCCTTGCGCATCTTCAACGGTAAGGGACACGGTAAAGGTGCCCACTTGGGTAAAGGTATGTTGTGGATTGGCAATGTTGGCCGAGTTCCCGTCTCCAAAGTCCCATGTGTAACCGGTTACGGCGGTATCATCGGTAGAGTTACTTCCCGTGAAATCGACCGTTAACGGCACCGTTCCCGAAAGTGGGTTGGCGGATGCCACGGCAGTAGGAGCCTCATTGGGTACATCGTTTACGGTAATGGTCAACGTTGTCTGGTCTGTAAGTCCTTGCGCATCTTCAACGGTAAGGGACACGGTAAAGGTGCCCACTTGGGTAAAGGTATGTTGTGGATTGGCAATGTTGGCCGAGTTCCCGTCTCCAAAGTCCCATGTGTAACCGGTTACGGCGGTATCATCGGTAGAGTTACTTCCCGTGAAATCGACTGTTAACGGTACCGTTCCCGAAAGAGGGTTGGCGGATGCCACGGCCACAGGAGGGGTGTTGGCGTTAACGGTAATGGTGATTTGCTGGAAATCTGAAAGTCCTTCCGCATCGGTCACCGTTAAGCTTGCGGTATACGTTCCCGGCTGGGTATAGGTATGTTCGGTATCTGAAGTATTTGCCGTACTCCCATCACCAAAATCCCAAAGATAGGCAGTAATGCCATTGTCGTCCGTAGAGTTACTTCCTGTAAACTGTACCTGCAGCGGTGCCGTACCTGATGTAGGCGTGGCCGTCGCTACTGCGGATGGGGCTACGTTGCCAGGAGTGGTCACATTGATAATCATGGTTTTTTCATCCCTTAAGCCTTCATCGTCAAAAACAGAGAGTTTCACGGTATACATTCCAGGGTCAACAAAAGTATGGGTGGGGTTGGTGGCCGATGAGGTGCTGCCGTCACCAAATAACCAAATGGTCTGGTCAATGGCAGAATCGTCCGTTGATGCAGCCGAATTAAAGTTAACAATCAATGGCGCATTACCTGTGTTGACACTTGCGGTAAAATCAGCTTGGGGTGGTCTATTGCCATTGGTAGCGGTTAAATTGATGATCTTTAAATTGTCATAATAAGCGATACCTGGGTTTGGATTGTTATAATTGGAATATATCCATACGTTAAAAGTTTGCGTTCCTGGTGGAACAACAAATGTTCTTATTTGGGTGCTCCAATTGGCACCGAACGAGGCTTGTGCAAGAGCGCCGTTGGGTCCGCTGAGAGTGGTGTTTGGGGTATTGTTTTGAACGACCTCAAATCCTGCATTATTGGTTCCTTTCCCATCTAACTCTATATAGATTTCGTCACCGGTTTGGACACCAAATTGAGCAGTATTTATGGAAATTTCAAACTTCGCGAAGTTTTGATTGGCATCTATATTCTCAATACGCAAGGCACAGGGAGATCCATTGGTATCTGTTGAAATACCATCGGCACTGTCCAGTCCTGCAGTAGATGAGCCCGAAACGATAAAAATAGACTGGTCTTCGTTTGGGAGGTAGTCTGGACAACCACCGTTGTTGTTGGTATCCAATATGGAAAAAGTAATTGCAGTGGCGCAACCATCTGGGGTGGTCAAAACAAATTGGCCTTCGTTGGAATAATCCACCAGACCGTTATTTCTATCTGGGTCGTCCCAAGGCGGTAAAGCGAAGCCATTAACACCGGTATCCAGTTGATACCATCCATCCGGGGTAAATCTATTACTGTCCGTTACTGTACTATACGTGGGCCCATCATATTGGGGGGTGGTCAAGAAATATTCGCCGCTGTAGTCCTTAGCACGAATGTAGACTTCGCTTCCCAGCAAAGCAGTAATTTCGCTACTTACCACCGGGTCGATTTCTATAGGGGCACCGGAGGAACCGATACGGTATTCTACGGTCAAATAATTACTACAGGTCACTAGCTCAGGATTGTTCGTGTCCAAGCCCTCTTGATAAAGTGCCATGATTTCCGCGGGTTCCAATACCTTATTATATACCCGAAGTTGATCCATTTTTCCACTGATTTCATCAGTAATCCCACTAGTATTTCCATAATCGGGTATTCCAGGAATCGCGGAAGCTGGCGGATTTGCTGGGTCGTCTGGGTCATAGCGGTGATCGTAAAAACCAGAAGCCGAAAATTTACTAAACCCGCTTGAAAGGTCGTCCTCCATTTGGATAGGCCCACTGGTTTCCCTGCTACAGACCTCTACACCATTGGCATAAAGTTTGGCCACAGTGCCATCATACGTTGCCGCCAAATGCACCCAAGTGTTCAAAGGAGCATATCCAGCGTAACAGTCTAAAGGAGAGTCTGCAATAAAAGCCCACTTATACAAGGTGTTATGGAATCCAAAAAATAGATTGGGATAATCATGGCTTAAAATACCAACATTGGCCACTTTTTCGTTGTCCTGTGGAATGGTACTGTTTCCATCCCTGTAGGCCCAAGCCGAAACGGTAATACTGTTCGCCGTTGAGGCCAGTTCTGGGGTATAATCTATTTCTAAAAGGGAGTTGCTATTAAATTCCAGGCCATCGAATTCTATGGCGCCGCCAAACAAGCCATCAGTGGTCCAGTTAAACTGCGTTGGAGTTTCAATATCTCCATCGTCATCACGCTGTACCACAGTGCCGTTATGACCATATTGTGAACTGTCAAAAGCGGTTATGCCAGTAGTTTCATTAAAACCCATATCCAACACCAAACTGGAATTTAAGGTGTTTGGCAACGGTAGGGCGGTCCCTATTTTTAATACCTCGGCAACACTGGGTACACCATTGGTGTCCAAGGCAAAAAGCATATAGTAGCCTGGAGGCAATAAGTTTCTATCCGGGATGGTCAAATTATGACTGGTACCGGTAGCGGCCACTGTTAAGGGAATACGCCGTTGTTCGTTATTGGTGGCATGGGTAGCTGCAGAAAACCGGATTAAACTGAATTCGGAAGTAGGTACATCCGTGGTTACCGTTATTGTTTCATTATAGTCTACGATGGTTTCCCCATGGGCTCCTGGAACGGTATTGCTGGCAGAGACTGCCGTAATTTCCGGTCTTGTAGCCAAATTATTGCTACTATCAAACAAGTACGGGGGACTGTAAATTTCCGCATCAAAATGATCAATACAACCAGGGGTACTATCACAAAGTCCGCCCCCACCTACAAACACCCGGCCATCGACCATCAATATAGCGACGCTATGGTACGTACGTGGGGTTGTCATGGCCGCTACGGTGCGCCATTGGTTGGTGATAGGGTTGTAAATTTCCGCTCCCAAAACGGCCGTATCGTCTGTAAATACAGCAGCACCTTGGAGCCCACCGGTTATTAAAACCTCCCCATTAGGAAGTACGGTACTATTATGCATAGTTCTGGGAAGTGACATGTTGCCCACAGCGGTTACTTGTGGCGTTTGCCCGTAGGCAACGTTGTTCAAATCAATGATAAAAGAATTGTCCGTTGCTGGGACGTTAATGATTTCATCATCACCATACGCCCTTGCCCCGCCTGTTTTTAAAATTTTTCCAATGTCGAACATCACGGTGTTGCCTTTCATACTGTAAAAGTCACGGATGCCTTGTGTGCTGTCTTCCCTGAGCCCCGCGTCGGTTATGGCTCCACCAGGAACGTCTAAATCTATCCAATGCATGCGTTCACTGGGACCTGCATGGAATAACTTACCATTTGGTGCCGGCCACAACCATACATGGTTGTCCAACCTGTAATTCCCTTGACTTTCCAGTGCCCGATCATTGTTAACAAAAATATCCTCACCTAGTACATTGGGTATCCTAAGCCAACCAGAAAGAGGGGACCAAACTTCGGCATGCCGCCCGCCCCAATTGCCTCCGCTCCAGGACCCACCGATGGTAAAAACATTCCCATCCTGTAGGGTAACGTTACCTTGATAGCCTCTTGGAATGTTCATTTCATCAGCCACCGTCCAAAGCCCGGTCATCGGATCAAAAATGCTTGTTTTTTCACTGCTGGTGCCCCCCGCGGACAATAGTCTGCCATCTGGTAGGTTATTGATTCCAGGACAAAACATATCATGGTTGGTGTTCATGGTGAACTCAGCTCCATCAACGTTACCAAGGCCACCATTTGCAAAAGGATCGAAATATTGGGAAAACGTAGCGCCATCACCCTCCACGATAAATGTGTCCCTAAACTGTGAAGACCACGTCAATAGGCGGCCGTCCGGCAAATTGGCCACGGCTACGGGAACAATACCAAATGGGATGGGTGCGCTCCAATCTCCTTGTGTGGCCTCGTTTTGTGCCTTAAGCCCTTCTGTTAGGGTCAAAAAAGCAATGATAAAAAGGAATAATGTAATTTTATAGGTCGTGTTCATCTTAGGGGCGTAATCAAATCAATCAACCACAAAAATATTGCCTGTACACACGAATGTATCTAAAATACGATTAAGTGGGGTTTTTATCGATTAAATACCTATACCGAAGGAATAATTATTTTTAGCAAGGAAAGAACTGATAACCATCAGCTTTTATAAAGCAAGAGGCCATAGGTTAAAAGGATGTTTACCGACTTTAAAAGTAATAGTAAAGGGTGTATCAACCATGCCAAAAAAATTGGATTTTGGGTGTCCTTCAGTCTTAAAAACAAGCTTTCCCGTTATGTATTCTGCAAAACTGTCAATGCTAAAATATCAGGTTGATGTAATACGTTAAATCTGTACCCGACTAACCTGAGGCAGAGCCGGAATCAAAATTTTCGCTCTTGACATCGTTCTCGATATTATTATTCCTTTCTCAAAATCTCCCGAAGTGACATTCTGCTGTTTACTTGCTCAAAAATCCAAAATGGGTGGGCTTTAGGGTTCCTTAAAATTGAACTGGAATGTCGCTATTGATGAACGCAAAAATGAATCACGGTTTAGCCTTACAAAACTGTGTAGCCTACTTAAACGCCCCTAGAAAAAAGAATGGTAGTTGCTGTCTTAAAGATGATTCTAAGGTCTAGGACCACCGATTTGTTTTTGATGTAATACAAATCGTATTCCAGTTTTCTGATAGAGTCCTCCAGGTTTTCGCCATACTTGTATTTCACTTGTGCCCAACCAGTTATACCCGGTTTTACCAAATGTCTTACGTTGTAAAAGGGGGTAACCTCATTTAACTTGTCAACAAAAACCTTACGTTCCGGTCTGGGGCCTATAAAGAGCATGTCTCCGCGGATAACCGAAAGAATTTGCGGGAGTTCGTCAATCCTAAATTTCCTTAAGATTTTACCGAATTTTGTGATTCGCGCATCGTTTTTAGTGGCCATTTTGGCACCGGACGCCTCTGCATCCACTACCATGGACCTAAATTTAAACACTTTATATTCCTTGCCGTGTTTGCCCACGCGTAACTGGGTATAAAACAAAGGGCCCTTATTTAAAAACAAGTTGAGGATATAAACGAATGGCACCACCATAAAAAAGAAAAGCCCTACAAACAAGGTTAAGATGAGATTGAAATTAAAACTGGCTATACTTTGTAGGTAACGCAGTTTTTTGTTTTTCAGTTGCAAAATTTCGTAAATACTATCATTGTGGGACTGAATGGGGAGTGCTTCGTAGACGCTCTCGTAAAATGAGGTGTAGGTGATGATTTCTTTTCCAGTGAGTATGGAATTTACCATTTTACGTTCCATTTGGCCAGAGAAATGGTTGTAATTACGGGTATTGATGATCCAGGTGTCGATGTTTTTTAATTTTAAATGGTCATCAAAATTGTCCAACGAAGTTAGTTCATCATTCAGCTGGGTAGCAATAACGGAATGATAGGTTTCTTTATCTATTCCATTAATCAGGGCTACGTTGGTCTCAAGGCTGTCCAATGTGGTCTGGTCATAAAGATATAGCACCTTTTTTGTCGTTGGAACAAATTTAAAAATGTAATTGAACAGCATTCGCCAAAGCACCAATTGTATGGGGCAAAAGGCCATAAAAACAAAAAGGTGTATCCGCCAGTAGGCAAAATCAAAAATAATGGTGGTGGTAATGAACAAAAACAGGGTAAAAAGAAAGGCAATGGAAAAGACCCTGAAAACCGAAAAGGTCAGGGATTTTGGCACCTTTTCAAGATTATACAGGTCTAGGACGTAGGCAATCATAAAATAGGTGAATAGCCCAATAAAAAAGATACCCATTTTATTGGTCAATGTTTCCTTATCCACGTAATCTATAGCACGATAGACGAAGTTTTTTAAAGAAAACCCGATGATGATAAGGTCACCCAAAAGTAGAATGGATTTTCTCTCAACGGTATTTAAAATGGTGCTTTTAGCCATAGAATGTAATTCTTACCAAACATCTAACGATAAAAATGGGTTTCTATTTTCCCATGGAGCGTCATTTTAAGACGTTAAAATGGCAATAAAACCATAAGTTTTTAACAATCTGTTGACATATAACCGATTTTTACTAAGGTTTAACGAAAAGGAACCGGACAGAATGTACGTTAAGCATCTTTTAAGTTATTTTTGAAACTCATTAAACACCATTATACATGTCACAATCTGCCCATAAACAAGATAAGCTTTTTCCCCTAGGGCTTGTTTTTTTGTTGGACGTGTTACTTACCGCTTTTTCTTTTGTGGTTTCCTACGCCCTTTGCTCGTTGATTTTACCCGATATCAATAGTCATAAAATGTTATTGCAATTACCTATAGTGGTGGCCATCTCCTCTATGATATTTTTGTTTATCGGTATTTATAAAGGTTTTGTAAAAACCGATAGGTTGCGTGAAGTGTACAGTATTTTTAATGCTATTTGCTTGGCCAATGTATTGACCATTGTGCTAATCGTTATCAATGGGAAACTTATCATGGAAAAGGACCTTATGGTTCCCTTATCCATTATAGTAGTGCACAGTATCTTGAGCTTTACCGCCTTAGTGGCGTCCAGATGGTTGTATAAAAGAATCATTTTCCACCTCAAAAAAACATACAAGCATGCCACCAATGCCATATTGTTCGTGAATGGTGCATTGGATGAAGGCACACAAAAAAGGATGAAAGAGTTGTTTGCTGAACACTCAATGGATCTAGATCGCATTGTGTCTATAAAAACAGAGTTAGATGCATTTAAGCCCAAAGCGGGTAAAAATCATGGTTTGATTTTAGTGAGTAAAGATGCTGCTAAAAACCACCAACAATTTCATGGTCTGGTTTCCAAAATGGCCAAAACGTCCATACCCATAAAAATAGTTGATAAGGATACCAATGAACTCAGTAACACTGATACAATGTCAGCTTTAGCGGTTAAGCCATACACCTTAAGTGATTTATTTCCCTCGCAGCTGACATTTGATTTGGGTGCTTACAATACTAAATTAACAGGTAAAACCATTTTGATTACTGGAGCAGGTGGTTGTATTGGGTCGGCATTTTCAAAGGAATTGTACCGGTCCGGGATTAAAGCTACCCTCATTTTACTGGACCATTCGGAATCTGCGCTTAACAGAATATACGGTTTCATGTCCAACTCTTCCATGTTAACCTGTGTGCCAAAGCTTGTTGACGTCAAGGACAAAAAGAGTTTGCAGGAAATTTTTAGTAAATATGATCCGGACTATGTCTTGCACGCAGCTGGCAACAACGTTCCGGAATCCTTGGATAGCCAAACGAATAAAGTCATCCAAGAAAACGTTATGGCAACCAAACTGGTTGCTGATGTAGCCCAAGCACACAAGGTGGAACGTTTTGTTTTTTGCTCTTCTTCGGAGGCGGTCCTACCCAGAACCACCTTGGAGGTCTGTAAAAGGCTATCGGAGATATATTTGGAAACCTTACATGTTGGTAAAGAGGGGATGAAAGTATTTTCCGTACGATTACCTAGAGTTTTTGAATCTGACAGCTCCGCGACCAAATATATCGAGAATCAAATTCGGTTCGATAAACCCATTGACCGCGCTTTGTTTTTTGAAGAGGAAACATTTTGCAATGCCGTAGATGTGGCAAAGGTCTTAGTAATGGTATTTTCTGAATCTACCTTAAATCTTAATGAAGGTACCTTGCAGCTTTCCGTTGGGGTGCAAACCCAGATATCTCAGTTGGCGAAAGCAATTTATCATCATCTGACCATTTCTGGTGCTAACCAAGGCACTACCTTGAAGTTTGAAAATGAATTCAAATTCAAAACAGCAGGTGTAACCAAGACGACAACCGGTGAAATAGAAGCACTACCAATAACCAGCATAGCTTCAAGCGAAACAGGGCGTTCCAGAACAGAAATACAGCAAAAAATAGAAAATATTTGCTTGAATGTACTGTTTGGAAATGACGATTATAGTCCAATTTTTGATTTGGTGGACACTTTTGGTGACGGACAGTGGCAAAATCTTTATAAATTGCATCTTGAATCTAAAACGCCAAATAAAATAATCAAGCTTCAATCCCATTAATCCATGACCAATGTAACATCGTTTTTACCAAAAGCCATACTGCTTTTGGTGCTTTCCAGTGTTTTTTTCTCCTGTGCTTCTAGAAAAGATATTGTTTATTTCCAAGACGCAGGCAACTTTGAAACCATTGTAAGCGAAAATAGTTATGCCAACAAATTTAAGGTAGACGACGTGGTAAGTATCCATGTCTCCACGTTAGACCCTGAAGCTAGCGTACCTTTTAATCTCTTTAAAGGAGCACAAGAGGGTGGGATACGTCCCGAGCAGGTGGACTACATTATAGATAAGAGTGGAAATATAGATTTTCCGGTACTTGGAGCCATAAAGATTGCAGGACTGACGCCTGAGGAAGTCAAGGAAATGCTTAGACAGCGACTGGAAGATGGATATTTAAAGAACCCGATAATTAATGTAAGGTTAAAGAATTTTACAGTGACTATCTTGGGGGAGGTCAATAGACCGGGAACGTATCCTGTAGATGGGGAGCAAATTACCATTTTGGAGGCTTTGGGACTGGCCAATGACCTTACCATAAAGGGAATGCGGACCAATGTTAAGGTGATTCGGGATTTTAATGGAACCAAGGTGTACAATACTATAGATTTGACCTCAAAAAAAGCGTTGGATTCCCCCGTATATTATTTAACGCAAAATGATGTTGTATACGTTGTTCCCAACAAATCGGCGATTACATCCTCCTCCTTGGACAATAGGGCCTCTATTGCCGTAACTATTGCAGCTGCATTAATCACCTCAACGGCTATCATTATTACCTCTAACAATAGATAGAATTAATCCTAAACCATGACTTCTAAACCCCAAGACTTTTCAAGCTCTAATGAGCTTTCTGAAATTATCAGTAGCTACCTTAAATATTGGTATTGGTTTGTTTTATCAGTGATTTTTTTTATTGTTTGTGCCTTTATTTACAATCGATATGCGACACCAAAGTATGAACTAACAGCGAAGATCCAGATTTTGGAGGAAAAAGGCGCTGGCTCGGAGCTTGCGGTTTTTAAGGATTTGGATTTCTTGGGTGGGAAGCAAAGTGAGGTGGAGGACGAGATAGAAGTAATCAACTCCCGCTCCAATTTTATAGACGTGGTGAAAAGACTAAAGTCTAACGTAGTTTTTTACGAAGTTGGGGATGTGAAAACCAGTGAGATTTATGAGGAAATCCCGGTCACCATAAATTTTTTGGAGCCAGATTCTGTTATCTATCAGTCAAAGCTTGTCTTTGGACTAGACTTGATTTCCCCAAATAGTTTCAATTACAAAGAATTCGAAAATGAAACCATCAAGTCGTACGGATATGGGAAAAACATTCCTACTGCCATAGGAGATATCGTGATTACCCCTAATCCCGAATTTTTAAACAATTATCTTGATAAGGAGCTAAAAGTGGTTATTAAACCAGTGGCTGATGTGGCAGTTGGTTACAAGAATATGGTAAAAATTTCTAACATTGATGAATACTCTAAAATCGTTAATTTAAATATTGAACACCCTATTCGTACTAAAGGAATACATATCCTTAATGAGCTCATCGCAGTTTACAATGAGAATGCCATCCAGGACAAAAAGGAAATTGCAGATCGTACTTTTAGTTTTATAAACGATCGTATAGCCGATATTTACGGCAGTTTATCTACTGTAGACCAATCGGCAGAAGAGTTTAAAACTACTAGGGGCTTGGCAGATATTCAGAGTCAAGCGAACATTAATTTAAACGTTGGTGCCGCAAATGAGCAAGAGCTTCAGAATTATCAAACGCAGCTTAATATTGCATCATCAATGAAAGATTATGTTGATGGCCAAAACAGTTTCAATGAGTTACTACCCTCCAATATAGGTATTAGCGATCCTTCCGTAGCCAATACAACCGCTAAATACAATCAGTTAGTGCAAGAGAGAAAAAGACTCTTGAAAAGTTCCAATGAAAAGAATCCGATGATCGTTAACATCGATGAACAATTATCTGGTCTCAAGAATAGTTTAAAGGGTAGTTTAACCAATATAGAAAGTAATCTTTCCTTGACCGTAAACAACTTAAGCAGGCAGCAGTCTAGGATTAACTCTCAGATTTATGCGGCTCCAAAGCAGCAAAGGGCTTTAAGGGATATCACTAGGAAACAAGAGACTACAGAGTCCCTATATTTATACTTGTTGCAAAGAAGGGAAGAATCCCAAGTTGCCTTGGCATCCACAGCGCCAAAATCCAAAGTTATAGATACGGCTTACCTAACTGATGATCAGCCGGTATCCCCAAATAAATTGAAAATTTATTTGGCTTCCCTTATCCTTGGGCTTTTGGTACCATTTGGGGCCATATATGGACAAAGCTTGTTAGACAATAAAATTCATAGCAAATCCAGTCTGGAAAAAATAGTGAAAAACGTTCCTGTTCTTGCAGAATTGCCACGTCTGGACAAAAAGGACAGTAAGTTTATCAATGACAATGACAGATCGGTACTGGCAGAGTCCTTAAGAATACTTAGAACCAATTTAGATTATTTGATAAAATCAAAAAAAGAGGTTAAGAACAATTTGATTTTGGTAACATCCAGCGTGTCTGGGGAAGGTAAGACTTTTGTTTCCAGTAATTTATCCATGATTTTTGCGAGTACCAATAAAAAGGTTTTATTGATAGGTGCAGATATTAGAAATCCAAAACTCTATTCTTATTTCATTGATAAAAATATAGACCCACTTAAAAAGTCCAAAAAAGGGAGAAGTACAGATAATGGCCTTTCTGAATATCTTTTGGATGATAGAATAACTAGAGAGGACATCACCCAAAGTATGTTGGTCTATAACAACACCGTTGATGTCATCTACTCTGGTAAAATATTACCAAACCCTTCTGAACTTTTGATGAAGGATAGAATGAGACTCCTTTTAGAAGAGGCTTCCGAGGCCTATGACTATGTGGTTATCGATTCTGCCCCGTTAATGCTTGTTACGGATACTTTGCTCATCAGTCCTTTTGTGAATCATTCTATTTATGTAACAAGGGCTGGCACCACCGAAACCAAAGTGGTCAATTTTCCAATTATGTTGCAGGAAGAAGGAAAACTAAAAGGGCTATCCTTTGTGGTGAATGATGTCAAAGACGGTAATCTTGGATACGGTGGCAAATATGGCTATGGTTACGGTATCAAGGTAAAAAAATGGTGGCAATTTTAAAACGTTTCACCACACAACAGCTTCTTTTGACAACAGCCTACATTTCATCGAGAAATACGTAGTTTTTAACGTCTTTATTGAGTCTCATTTTCGTAACAGGTGAGCAGGCTTTACTTTCGGACATAATTCCCCCGGAGAACATTAAAATTTCTTGAAGCATGTCTGTTAAAGTAGTCTCTTGGGTTTCCCTAGCATCACTTCTATTTCTTTTTTCTCAAATTCTATCCGCTCAAAATGAAGCCCAGCTTGGATCATGGAGTGACCCTATTCCTTTTGGTATTGTTCCTGTTGCCGTAGCTAATTTGCCAGATGGTAGGTTAATTTGTTGGTCCTCGCAGTTTAGGAATACATTCCGAGATTCGGGAGATGGAACAACGTTTACTGAAATTTTTGACCCAACCTTAGGTTTGGATGGAATGGCACTGGGGGAAACTTTGACACAGACAAATCACGACATGTTTTGCCCAGGGATTAATAACTTGCCAGATGGCAGAATTCTATCTGCTGGTGGAACCAGCAGTGAAAAAACAAGCATTTTTGATTGGAGGACTGGACTTTGGTCTCCTTCTGATGATATGAATATTCCAAGAGGATATCAAGGTAATGTAACGCTTGCAAATGGTGACGTTTTTACTATTGGAGGGTCTTGGAGTGGTGGAACTTGGGGCAATAGAGATGCTGAAATTTGGAATCGTATAACTGGTTGGTCCAACTTGTCAAACGTTAAAGGGAATGATATTTATACCTCCAATGACTTAAGCCTTGATCCCGAAGGTCTATATAGGGTAGATAATCACGCTTGGTTATGGGTTGCCCCAGACGGGTCCGTTTTTCATGCAGGACCTAGCGAACAGATGAATTGGATAAATACCGATGGAAATGGGAGTGTTGTTCCCGCAGGTCTGCGGTCCAGTGATTCTTACAGTATGAAAGGTACCACAGTAATGTTTGACGTGGGTAAAATCCTTAAAGTTGGAGGTTCGGAATCATATGCGAGCAATACCCCCGCAAAATCCAATTCATTCGTAATTGATATCAACGGTGGATATGGGACAATACCAAATATCACAACAACTACAAATCAGTTGACTTACTCTAGGACGATGCATAACAGCACCGTCTTGCCAGATGGAAAGGTGTTGGTAACCGGGGGGTTAGATCATGCCGAGGTTTTTACTGATAGTGGTGCTAGAATGACGGCCGAACTATATGATCCAAGCAACAATAGTTGGAGGCTTGTAGCTGGAATGCAAGTTCCCAGAACGTATCATAGTGTTGCCATACTGCTAGTGGATGGTAGGGTGTTCGTCGGTGGAGGGGGACTTTGCACCAACTTTTCTGAGACGTGCGAAAACCATTTTAATGCGGAAATATATAGCCCGCCTTATCTTTTTGATAGCAACGGGGATTTGGCATCAAGGCCAACGATTTCTGCACCAGAAAGTGCCTATTATAATAGTTCCTTACAAGTTTCGGGAAGTGCTGGAATACAGCAATTTTCAGTAGTTAGAATGTCTTCTGCTACGCATAGCACCAATAATGAACAACGCAGAATCCCGTTAGATTTCAATTCAAGCGGAAACCAATATACCGTTAGTGTTCCAGACAAAAATCTACTTCCACCAGGATATTACATGCTATTTGGCTTAGACCAAAATGGGGTGCCATCGGTAGCTGAAATCATTCGTATCGATGAGGATGTTAATACCAACCAAACGCCAGCGGATTTGTTGGTTGAGTTAGATTTTGAAGAAACCAGTGGTACAACGCTCAATGATAACACGGTTTATGGTAATAGCTTTACCGTAATTGAAAGAACTGATGAAGGGTTGCCAACGGTGGCAAACGACCATTCCTTGGGAGCAGAAGGAGTTTTTGGAAATGCTATTGCCCTTGACGGCAAATATCATAATAGCAATACCATTTTAGAAACCCCCTATAATGCTAATCTTGTCGAAATTAGTAGTGGTCTTACCGTAATGGCTTGGGTTTACCGAAATAGTAGTAGCATTGTGGAACAGACTGGTAGGGTAGCCAACGTATCGGTATTTGCCCATAATTACCCGGCAATGTTCGCAGGTTTTCATAATTCCTTGTTGAAATGGTCTTTTGGCACATCCAATGGATTTACAGATTGCTATGCAGGTTATGCGCCGTTGGATAAATGGGTCCATATCGCGGTGACTTATGACGGCCAAATGGCAAGGCTATATTCTAATGGTGTCGAGATATGTAACAGTCCAATTACAGGTCTTTTGAATTTAAGGAACGATACTAACGTCAGAAGCAATTTTACGATTTCCGGATTTTATGAACACAGAACGGATTTGCCCGTTGTGCCCTTTGGCAACCGGAGTGGTATTACTGATGAATTGGACGGAAGATTGGATGAATTTAAATTGTTTAACCGTCCTTTAGCCAGTAACGAGATTAAAGCATACTATGACGCTGGTCTGGCAACTGGCAACCCTGATATCTCAAATTGTAACGACAATCTTTTGGTGGCGGAGTATAGGGTTGATAATGGTGATTGGATTCAGGGAAACTTTATTACTGCACCCTTAGGTAGCAGGGTGTTTATAAGGGCTAAGGACTATAATGGCGAATACTATATTACGACTCCACAATATGATGGGCCTACTTTTAATACCGTAGAAGACTCCAATAGGTTAACCCCTGATGGAGCTTACCAAATAGATACACATGTTCAGCGTTTTAATTATTTCAGATGGGGTAATCCTGATCGAGGAAACGGACTTTTGGATGAATCCAACGTGGGTCAGTTTGTTTTGACCACTACGGAGGGCTGTCCAACGGTAATTGATGTAAATATTGGTAGTTTGTCTGGTTTACCACCAGTAGCCAATGCAGGTTCTGATCAAACCTTGGCTGATAATGATAACAATGGCATTGAGAGCGTATTTTTATCCGGGCTGGCAAGCACTGATGAGGACGGAACAATCGTAGATTTTAAATGGTATGAAGATGGAATCGAATTTGCTACTGGCGCTGAGGTGAATACGGAGTTTACCTTAGGTACACATGATATCACTTTAGAGGTGACCGATAATAGTGGGTTAACAAGTAGTGATAATGTTCAAATCACGGTCATTTCACCCAACGAACAAACATGTCCTGCGGATCTCTTAAACATGGAATCTGGCATATCTTTTGGGCCTTCGGTCATTGCTGCTGGTGCAGATATGGTGGTTGGGGGGCTCTCCTTTTCGCCTGATGCTGCAAGTTGTGGAATAGAACTT
>NZ_LDJX01000013.1 GCF_001306415.1 Croceitalea dokdonensis DOKDO 023 | reverse complement strand
CAAAAAAGCACAAACGGTTGTCACTTGAGGAGCGTGTCATTATCCAGACACTTTTGGAAGAGAAAAAGACCAAATCCTTTATAGCAAAAAAGCTCGGTCGTTCACGTTCCACCATCACCAGGGAGGTCAACAAATGGGTGTCCGACCCTAACGATAAATATGATGCTTCTCTTGCCCATTGGCTGGCCAAGGACGACTACCTGAACAAGCGTAATTTAGATAAAATAGGGACACATTCCCTACTGCGGTTCTATGTCTATAAATCACTTTTGAAAAACTGGTCACCAGAGCAAATTTCAGGCAGAATCAAAATCGATTATCCCAACGACCCAGTGATGACCATATCCCACGAGGCCATTTACTCCCACATCTATTCCCATCCACAGGCCAGCCTTAACAAAAAGCTCATAAAGCTGCTGCCCTACCAAAAATCCAGGCGTAGAAAACCCAGACCCAGGCGTAAGAAAGGTTCCAAGATCAAAGACCAAATAAATATATCACAAAGACCCGAACATATTGAAAACAGACAGGAAATCGGACATTGGGAAGGTGACCTGGTCATAGGCAAGGGCCAAAAATCCGCCATTGGAACCATCGTGGAGCGAAAGTCCAGATATACCCTTATCATCGGCCTTGAAAACAGAAAGACCAAATCCGTGACCAGAGCCTTTGCCAAAGAACTGAACCGTTTTGACAGTCAACTGAAAAAGACAATGACCTACGACAACGGTACCGAAATGGCCGACCACAAATGGCTGTCGGAATCAACCAAAATGGACATCTATTTTGCCAATCCCTACGCGTCTTGGGAACGTGGCACCAACGAAAACACCAATGGGCTCATCAGACGTTTCCTGCCCAAGAAGACCGACTTTGGGAACATGAACGAAAAACAGCTCAAAACCATTGAACAAAAACTGAACAACAGGCCAAGAAAGGTGTTGGGGTACAGAACACCATTGGAGGTCATTGCCCAAAACACCACATAATTTTTTCTTTCCGAAAAGCCTTCAAAAAAACTAGGCTCTTTGGAAAGAAAAAATTAAATTGAACCATAATCAATTAGCAACGTTTGTTGCGTTAAGGCCTTGAATGCACCATGAAATGCACATTTGAATTAAACAGTCGAGGATTTATAAAACAGAGAGAAAGCTTTGATTTGGAATTCAAACAAGCGTTTCATTTTGGAGATTCCCTAGCTGAATATATGCGTTCAATAGTAGGAATGGCTAATAATAAGGGTGGTGAAATTATTTTTGGAATTAAGGACAAGCCACGTGAGTTAAAGGGACTTCAAAATGAAAAATTTGAAGAGTGTGACCCAAATAAAATAAATCAATTTGTAAGTCAATATTTCTCTCACGAAGTAATGTGGAATATGGAAACTCACGAAATCCACGGATTGAAATTTGGAAGGCTTTGGGTTGAGGAAGCACCACAAAAACCGATTGTATGTTCTAAAACTTACAAGAATATTTTAAGAGAAGCTGCAATTTATTATAGATATCGCGGAGAAACTAAAGAAATTTGCTATCCAGAACTTGCACAAATACTTTTAAATGAACGAGAAAAGGAAAAAAGATTATGGTTAAACCACGTTGAAAAAATTGGACAAGTTGGACCTCAAAACATACATTTAATCGACACCTTTAATGGTGAAATACATACAGGAAAAGGAAAAATTCTGTTGGATAAGTCTATTGCAGACAAATTAAAGTTTATAAAAGAAGGAGAATTTTCCGAAACCCAAGGAGCACCGACTTTAAAACTAGTTGGAGAAGTAACTGGAATTGTAGATACTTCAACTGCACCAAAATCTGACGTACTTTATCCTTATAGATTTGGCGATTTAAAAGACAAATTCAATATAAATAATTTCCAATTTCAAGCAGTGTTATGGAAATTAGAAGTAAAAGGAAATCCTAGGTATCACACAGAAATTTCAACGAGCAGAACAAGTTCAACGCATAAATATTCGAAAGAATTTTCAAGTAGATTAAAAGCAATAATTGAGAGATATCCAAATTGGGTAAAAGATACAACAGAAGAATATAAAAAAAACGGTAGGTAACACGGTGTATAAGTAATAGCGGTTTAAGTGATAAAACAAAAGCATAAACATTAAACAAAGGTCAGTGCAAAACCGAAAGGTTTGTGAGTAGAAACCCGCTACTACTCATACACTAGACCGTTGGCATTAATATGCAAAAACTATCTGCGAGTTCAATAACTTAACGCAACAAATCCAATTTTTAGATTTGTTGTATGAAGACAAAAAAGCACAAACGGTTGTCACTTGAGGAGCGTGTCATTATCCAGACACTTTTGGAAGAGAAAAAGACCAAATCCTTTATAGCAAAAAAGCTCAGTCGTTCACGTTCCACCATCACCAGGGAGGTCAACAAATGGGTGTCCGACCCTAACGATAAATATGATGCTTCTCTTGCCCATTGGCTGGCCAAGGACGACTACCTGAACAAGCGTAATTTAGATAAAATAGGGACACATTCCCTACTGCGGTTCTATGTCTATAAATCACTTTTGAAAAACTGGTCACCAGAGCAAATTTCAGGCAGAATCAAAATCGATTATCCCAACGACCCAGTGATGACCATATCCCACGAGGCCATTTACTCCCACATCTATTCCCATCCACAGGCCAGCCTTAACAAAAAGCTCATAAAGCTGCTGCCCTACCAAAAATCCAGGCGTAGAAAACCCAGACCCAGGCGTAAGAAAGGTTCCAAGATCAAAGACCAAATAAATATATCACAAAGACCCGAACATATTGAAAACAGACAGGAAATCGGACATTGGGAAGGTGACCTGGTCATAGGCAAGGGCCAAAAATCCGCCATTGGAACCATCGTGGAGCGAAAGTCCAGATATACCCTTATCATCGGCCTTGAAAACAGAAAGACCAAATCCGTGACCAGAGCCTTTGCCAAAGAACTGAACCGTTTTGACAGTCAACTGAAAAAGACAATGACCTACGACAACGGTACCGAAATGGCCGACCACAAATGGCTGTCGGAATCAACCAAAATGGACATCTATTTTGCCAATCCCTACGCGTCTTGGGAACGTGGCACCAACGAAAACACCAATGGGCTCATCAGACGTTTCCTGCCCAAGAAGACCGACTTTGGGAACATGAACGAAAAACAGCTCAAAACCATTGAACAAAAACTGAACAACAGGCCAAGAAAGGTGTTGGGGTACAGAACACCATTGGAGGTCATTGCCCAAAACACCACATAATTTTTTCTTTCCGAAAAGCCTTCAAAAAAACTAGGCTCTTTGGAAAGAAAAAATTAAATTGAACCATAATCAATTAGCAACGTTTGTTGCGTTAAGGCCTTGAATGCACCATCATACGAATTAGTCCTCGACCAAAAAAAGTCAAAATATGACGTAGGACTTTCTCAAAAATTTTATTGGACTGGTATCGCTGGAATTGGAATTCTTCTAATTGTCATTAAAATATTTGAAAGCTATGACATAAACATTGGGGATACCGAATTGTTCAATTATGTGATGATTGGACTTTTTATCTCTGTAGGAATTGGTTGGTTATATGGTCTATTTGCATACAACGGCGAAAATAGAATAATACGTGGATTTATAACATTTGATGAAAATGAAATCACAATAAATCACTCAAAAAAGTTTCAAGTTGCTGATATGACAAATATTGAATTTAATGTCTACGACTTTAAGGGTCGAGGAATAAATTTTCATTCAGATGGCGATGCCAATAGAAGTTATGGAGGAAATAATTTCATCTCATTTGATTATCAAGACAAAAGACATAAATTTCAATTTGTAGCGGACTCCAAAAAGCATAAAGATTTGCTAACTAAAGAGTTAATGGACAAAATACGGAGCAATGCGCGAAAAAAATACTAATGCCAACAAAGCCTAAACGTAATGCGGACTTTTGGGCAAAATCGAAAGGTCTGTGTATATTTATGAAGTCGCTAAATCTTATGGATTTAGCTTTGAAACAAAAAAGAAAAAGCAAAACAATAAGCTTTAGCTTCGTGCGTAGACGGAAACGAAAGGTTTCCTTGCCTCCGCACTACGCTTAGCCGAGTCGTTATCTTCTATAGCTCGAAAAAAAATTATTCAAATAGCTATTCCTGTAGCTTTCGAATCAATTCGTCAACCCGAACTATTCGCGGGTCAATTTCATTTTTCACTCTTTTTTTATTTAAAAAATATCCATAAATCCCTACTAGGATTGCAGCTACATTGTTAAAGACAATAAAATGTATTGGCACCTTTTCCCAAACAGCAATATTAGCCAATATCATTATGGGATAAACCGGTAAAATTCCCCAATATAAATAGGTTTTAAGAAACTTCTTTTGAACTTCAAGATATTGCCTGTTCTTTTTCAGATAATCAAGATAATTTTCTTCCAAATCACTTGGCTTAAATCTACGAACGCCTTTATACTTAATTATCAAATAAATAGCTAAAATTACTATTAATGCTATAGCTATTTTTAAAAGAACAAAAGGAACCTTGAATATTACAAAAACACCAACTAAAACCCCAAATATTGCCAATGCCACCTCGAAAAGCTCCATATACTTCCACCAACGGTGTAAACGACCTAAACTTGATTGTAATTCTATCATCAATTTAGATTTTTCAAACTTTACACGTTCCTGATTACTAGACGATTGCCAAATTTTAACTAGTTCATCTTCTATCATAATATTTTATTTATACAATTCAACAATTTCGACTTGATTCGCTTGATTTTTACAGCTACGTGGTTTTCAGATAATCCGAGAATAATTGAAATTTCCTTGTAAGCCATACCCTCCAAGTAAAGCGCAACAATCGCTTTATCCGCTTCGTTCAATTCTTTCAAACATTTTCTTAAACTATTAAGTTTTTCATTTTCCACTTCGCTTTTTTCGACTGAACCTATATTGGTAAGTTTGACACTATCTAATCTTATGAAACGATTTTGATTTTTGGTATGTTTAGATTTAAAACGAAGGCAAACATTTAAGGCAATTCTGAACATCCAAGTCCCAATATTTGAATTGGCTTTAAATGTGCTCATCGACCTCCAAATATGAACCAAAACCTCTTGAAAAAGGTCTTTGGCGTCTTCATCGTCTTTAGAATAAATCGAGCAGATTCTGAATAACTTTTCCTGATTTTGTTCTAGAGCTTTTAGAAATATGGTTTCCAGTTCTTTTTTCATTGTCAAAACTTCTCTCTACTATTTTAGTTACCCAAATACTTTAAATATGACACTTTATTGCTAAAAAATTTCAATTAAGCAGTCAAAGAACTTTTACCCGAACTGAATTAGCTAGTTTTCGTAGATGGATTTTTGAGCTAGTCCGTGTAGATGGACTTCACTCAAACGCAACTGTTACGCGGGACTTTACTCGGACGGAATAAAACGGGAACGGAATCGAAACGTGCTTACTCTTGCGTGTCGCTACAGAAGATAACAATGGCTATAGGCAATACGGGGCTTTAGTGCTTGCTGGAAGGTAGTTGTGTAAATCGAGCCCCGCAAAGCCCTGTTCTTAGTTTTTATGGTTAAATTTAAAAACGAAAACAGGGCTTTGCTATTTGCTAGGCGGAAAGGTGTTTGCTTGAAAATCCCCCGTACTGCCCATAGCCCAACCGTTGTGGTGCATTTAAGACCACCTTTTTACAAACGCAAATTTCCTTTTTATAATCCAAAAAATTGATTATTTTTGTATCTAAATGGATACACTTTAAATGATAAGAACCGAAAAGACATCCGAATTTGACAAGTGGATTAGTAAGCTGAAAGATTTAAGAGCGAAAGCAAAAATCCTCTTCCGAATTCAGAAACTCGAATCGGATGGACATTTTGGAGACTGTAAACCTGTTGGAGATGGAATAAGCGAAATGCGAATTAATTATGCCAAAGGTTACAGAGTATATTTCAAAGAAAAAGGAAACCAAATTGTTGTTCTTTTGATTGGTGGAGATAAATCGACCCAACAAAAGGACATCAAAAAAGCGAAAGAAATCTGGAATAGAATAAAAGACGAATAAAATGGCGACAACAAAATTTGACATAGCGGATTATTTGGACAGCGAAGAAATGATTGCCGAATACTTGAATACGGTTCTTGAAGACGGAGACAGTTCTGATTTGATTGTGGCAATCGGTCACATTGCAAAGGCAATCGGAATGACCAAAATAGCGGAACAAACTGGAATGAGCAGACCAAGCCTCTACAAAGCATTATCGGATGGTGCAAAACCACAGTTTGGAACCATAATGAAAGTGCTGAAAGCAATTGGCGGACAGATAAACGTAAGACCAATATCAGCGTAGAAAAAACGACACCACAACAATGGCTATAAACAATTGCTATTACAGGCTTATACTGAAAATTCCTTCGCAATTTTCAGCTTGTCGTGTATTTGCAAAAGTCAGAGCTAACCCACGCAACTGTTCATAGCCTAACCGTTAGCCATAATTTAAGAAATGACGACAGAATATAAAACTGAAATAGTAAAAACTAAAGAATTCAATAAAATCTTTATGATTGTATTCGGAATTCTATATTTGATTTCGACATTCTATATCTTTCTTTATGACAAAGAAAATCTAAACGTTTATTTTAAATATTTAGCACTTGCAATTTACACATCAGGAATTTATTTTCTGTTTGGTCAATCTTTTATCAAACCGAAAAAAATCGGAAATATTAAAATTTCAACAGAAAAAATTGAATTTGACATAAATGGTTTGAATAACAGTATTCCGCTGAATGAACTCGAAAATGTATATCTTAAATATATGGATTACGGAAGTTGGACAACTCACTCTGTATTTGGAAACAAAAACTATTTGAAATTAACAGAAAAATCTGGAAAAAAATATGATTTTGAAATTCTAATAAGAAACAGAAATTCTAAAAATGACTTAAAAAGAATTTTAAATAGTGAAGAATATTATGAGAAGTTTGATTTTATGAAAGGTGGAAATTCTAGAACTGAATTTTAAAAAACTATGGCTAACACCGTGTATAATTAATTGCTTTGGCAAGTGCTTATTTGGAAAATTCCTTCGGAATTTTCTCGCGTTCGTTTTTGTTTACTAAATTAGTTGCATAAACACGCAACTAACCATACACAAAACCGTTAGGCATTATTAAAAAAATGGGTAGAAGAAAGAAATATAAATCAATTGAAGATTACAAACAGGAGACTCAAAAAATCCAAGACTTGATTGGTGGTCTAATAACTATAGTTAAAGTCTTTGAAAAACTACCTGAATTCCCACAATTAAAGTCAAAAGCTAAGGAGTTCGAAAAAATAATGGATGATAACCCTCAATTAAAATTTGATAAAGAAAAAATTGATAATATTTATGAATTAGGATTTATTAGACTATTTGCTTCATTTGAAGCTTTTATGTATGAATATTTGAAAGAACTATATATCAAATATCCTGATAGTCTTCCAACTGATAGAAAAATTCAAGTTTCCGATATATTAGATTGGAAAACTAAAAAAAGCGTGAATGACTTTATTGTTGACCATATTGCAATTGAAAATTCTTATGATTTAAAAACTTGGGAAAGAACATTAAAAGGTTCTTTTGGAATTGAAGTTTTTGAAAATAAAGAAAAGGAACAACTTTTTAACTCACTAAATCTTTGTCGAAATATGATTGCTCACTCTGGCGGAAAAACGAATTCAAAAATTGTTAGGGATTTTAAAAAGATATTTAAAGATTCTGATGAACCAAAAGGAAAATTTGAGATTGAAAAATGGGATATTTTCGATAAAAAATTATTTAACAGCTTAATTGGAATAACTGGAGAAATTATCAACCGATTAGAAAAAAACAATGCCTAACACCGTGTATAATTCATTGCTAGTTATAGCCTACTTACGAAAGTCCTCGCGGACTTTCTATCTGTGATTTATTTGCTAAATTTAGCGCTTGAACACGCAACGAAATCATACACAAAACCGTTGTACGCAAGCTAAAATCACGTCTTTGAAATATGCACCAAGAACTTTTTAACTATATACTAAAGTACAGTAATCAAAAACTATCAAACGAGCAGAAAACTCTAATTGAGGAAATTTGGTATCCAAAAAAATTAAAGAAAAAACAATTTTTGCTACAGGAAGGCGAAATTTGTCGATTTGCGTCTTTTATAAACAAAGGTGCAATTAGACAATATATAGTTGATGATAGTGGAAAAGAAAACATTGTTCAATTAGCAATCGAAAATTGGTGGATAACCGATAGAGAAAGTTTATTTAATCAGATACCCTCAAAATATTACATTGATGCTTGGGAGCAAACAGAAGTACTTTTGCTGAAATATAAAAATTTAGAGAAGTTTCAAACCATTCCAGCGGTTAAAGAAATGTTTTGGAAAATGAATCAAAACAATCACATAGCTTCTCAAAATAGACTAATTGACTCTGTAAATCATTCTGCAAAAGAAAACTACACCAAATTGTTAAAAACCAATCCCGATTTTATTCAAAGATTTCCGCAACACATTATCGCTTCATATTTAGGAATTACAAAAGAAACCCTTAGCAGAGTCAGACATCAATTGGTAAAATAATTGTGCTTTTCTTTTGTTGATTTACATCATCGTTTTCAAGTTTAAGCGCAACATACCTTTGTAAAACAAAACAAAAAAATGTTTAATCTAAATCTGATACGATGAAAAAATTTAAAATTGAAGACAGCGTAATGTTATTAATCGACCACCAACAAGGAACATTGAATTTTGCCGCAAACCGCTCACACGATTTGATAATAAGTAGAGCAAGAGCCTTGGCAAAAATAGCGAAAGCATTACAAATTCCAGTTGTACTTACAACAAGTCAAGAGGATAAAGCCCAAGGGCCTTTAATCAACGATTTAAAAGAAATTTTACCCGAAGAATACGAGAGCAGAATAAAACGTACCGGAGTAACTAATGCTTGGGACGACAAGCAATACAAACAAGCTGTTTTAAAAGCCTCAAACGGTAAGAAAAATATAATTATGGCAGGATTAACAAACGATGTTTGTATTGTTTGGCCATCAATTTCTATGCAAGAAGATGGTTACGATGTTCAAGTTGTTATTGATGCAGGCGGTTCGCCAACAGAAATTGCCGATGACGTTGCAAGAAAAACTTGGGAAAGCAATGGAGTTAGAACAACATCAATGAATCAACTAGTTTCAGAACTTATTTTTAGTTGGGAAACGCCAGAAGGGCAAAAAGTTATGCCAATTCTATTTGAAGAAATATTCTCTCAACTACTAAAATAAAACTCTAAATTTCTAAGTGGAGAACTCTTTTTTTCTTACAACTAAATTATACCATATGTTACAAAAGATAAATAAGCAAAGTGACCTAAATAGAAGGCCTATTCAAATTTTACATCCAGGTCTAAGCTATTCAGATGCCGATACAGGCATCGGAAGCATAGGAAGAATAGATTATGCCAATATTTCAGGCAATCACACCATTGCAATGCATCCGCATATCAACGATGAAATTCTTTCTTATTTCAGGTTAGGGAAAGTTGAACATAGAGACTCAGAAGGAAATGTTGAGTTAATGGATAAAAACAGAATGATGCTAATGAAAGCAGGAAAATATTTTGAACACGAAGAACGAATGATTGATGAAGGCGAATCGTTGGAAGGCTTACAAATATTTATTCGTCCGCGCAGAAAAGATTTAAAGGCAATCGTTAGTTTTATCGATTTGGATGAAGTTCATAGCACTGACGAATGGCGTTTATTGGCTTCGCCAGGTGAAAAATCGCCATTTCAATTCAGTAGCCAAACGTGGATTTACGACGTAAAACTCTCAAAAAAAAATAAAATTTCAATGCCAAAACTTGAAAAAAGCGATTTGACAAAACTATTATACGTTTTTCAAGGGACTGCTGAAGTCAATAACAATATTTCGTTAAGCAAAAAAGACAGCTTGATTGCAAAAAATGAAAGTTTAGAAATAAAAGCAATTGAAACTACGGAATTAGTTTTGTTTGTTACTGATGAAGATGCAGAAATTTACAAAGACGGAATGTTTAGCGGAAATAAAAAGCCTGCGTACAACAACGTATATAGCTCATAGCTAGTTAGTTGGTTAATCGAAGTTAAGGTATATTAGCAAGTCCGCCAAATTTTTTAATTTGGCTTATTGAAAAAAAAAGATAATAAGAAAATTAAAAAATTCGGCTCGTGCTTAACCGAAAAATAATCGCTAATTTGCACGCTACGAGCCATATACAAAACCGTTAACGGTGATAAGCACCAAATAAAACAGAGCTTCTTCGCGGCCTTCCCTTTTTTGCTTTTTACGTGTTAGTTGGACAAGCGGTGCGCAAGGGGCACGTTTATCAGAAAAGCAAAAAATCCACGGTTCTTGTTTGTTGGGCCGGTCAGGTTCGCTTGGTTCGGGCTTGGACGGTAGGGCAGCTTTCGGGGCCTTCCCTTTTGCCGCCCGTACGGAATCGGTGCGGAATCCGTTCGCAGGTCGACCTGTGGGCCGTCACTCCCTATCTTGGCAGTTTTAAGGGCGTTGATCGTGGGGTCCGTCCGCCATGGCCTGTCGCCGTGTGGAAAATGCGGCAAAAACCACGGGAGACAAATCTGTGGCACGTCCGTTGGGCAATGGGCAGGGCGTGCTTACCACCGCTAACAAAACCTAAATGTAATGCGGGCAACGGTGCTCTTTCCAAAGGTTTGCGTATTTTTAGTTGGTGGCAAAAGCGTTGTGCTTTTGTCCTGAGAAAAAAATAAGACAAAAAACAAGGCTTTTGCTACGGGACCTTGCGCCATGGGAACCGCTTGCCCCACACCGCACTACCTTTAGCTCTGGCGTTACCACACATTTGAAAAAATACGCCGACATAATATTAATAAATCTAGTTTCAATGGTAATTGGAATCGGATTATTCTATTTAACTAAAGAAAAAGTTGAAGTGCTAGGTGCTGTTATCGCAACTGGAATTTCATTATCACTCGGAATTAGACAATCTAAAACTGAAAATGATAAACTCTTTAAAGAACTATTTACGGAATTCAACGATAAATATGACAAAACATTTAATAACGTCTTGCAAGAAATTGTTGAGAAATCGGAAAAAGACAAAGACTATCAAATATCATCAGAATATGAAAAGTTAATTATTGACTATTTAAATTTTTGTGCAGAAGAATATTTATGGAAAACTATGGGAAGAATACCCAATGAAGTTTGGAATTCTTGGGAAAATGGAATGGTATATTATTTAAACAATAGATTAATTAAAGAGGTAGTTTCAAAACAAAAGGGACAAAAGGATTCTTATTATGGACTATTTGAAAAAATTAAAAATCGTTTAGAAATATGAATACACAAATTGGAGTTGGTTTATTAGTTGGAGCAGTTACTGGCACATCAATTTACATTTGGAATTCAGACAATTTTACTAAACCTCAAAAGATAATCTTACTCTTTTGTATTGTATTCCCACCAGCACAATGGATTTTAGCAATTATTTTATTTTTCTACAATTCTTCTGTTAAACCTTCATTAAATGTCAATTTAAATTCATCATCAAAAGAAAGTACACCTAAAACAAAAAAACAAGGATTATCAACAACGGAACAAAAACAGAGTGTTGAAATTCTTAAGGAAAAAGGATTGCTAAATGAATCTGAATATCAAGAGAAAATAGACATTATAGAAAAGCAGATTAAAATAGACAAAATCTACAAATCAAAAGAATATCTCAATTTAAAAAGTCTATTTGAAAGTGGACTCTTTACGAAAGACGAATTTGAAAATAAGGTTGAGTTACTAAAAACAAAAGCCAGTGAAAACAATAGTTTCATTCAATCAGATTTTGTACGTGAAAAATTAATTGGAATTTGGAAAGATAATGTTGGCACAATTGAATTTTGGGACGACAACACTTTTGTTTTTAATGATAAAAATAAAGACATAACTAATGGTAGCTGGTCTGTTGACAATAGTGATATAATTGAAATTCGATTCAATTCAAGATTGGAAAAGTTTTATATTTTGGAATTATCAGAAAAAACGCTTTCCTATGAACATAATAATTCACGTTTTACATTAAAAAAAGAAAATTTAATATAAAAACGTGTGGTAACAACGTGTATAGCTCATTGCTATTCAGTTGCTTAAACCGAATTTAAGGCATTTTTGGAAAGTCGCCAAATTTTTAAATTTGACGATTTCCAAGAAAAAAGATAATAAGAAAATTAAAAAATTCGGCTCGTGCTTAACCGAAAAATAATCGCTAATTTGCACGCTACGAGCCATACACAAGACCGTTGTACTTAATATGAAAAAACAATATGCGAGTTCAATAACTTAACGCAACAAATCCAATTTTTAGATTTGTTGTATGAAGACAAAAAAGCACAAACGGTTGTCACTTGAGGAGCGTGTCATTATCCAGACACTTTTGGAAGAGAAAAAGACCAAATCCTTTATAGCAAAAAAGCTCGGTCGTTCACGTTCCACCATCACCAGGGAGGTCAACAAATGGGTGTCCGACCCTAACGATAAATATGATGCTTCTCTTGCCCATTGGCTGGCCAAGGACGACTACCTGAACAAGCGTAATTTAGATAAAATAGGGACACATTCCCTACTGCGGTTCTATGTCTATAAATCACTTTTGAAAAACTGGTCACCAGAGCAAATTTCAGGCAGAATCAAAATCGATTATCCCAACGACCCAGTGATGACCATATCCCACGAGGCCATTTACTCCCACATCTATTCCCATCCACAGGCCAGCCTTAACAAAAAGCTCATAAAGCTGCTGCCCTACCAAAAATCCAGGCGTAGAAAACCCAGACCCAGGCGTAAGAAAGGTTCCAAGATCAAAGACCAAATAAATATATCACAAAGACCCGAACATATTGAAAACAGACAGGAAATCGGACATTGGGAAGGTGACCTGGTCATAGGCAAGGGCCAAAAATCCGCCATTGGAACCATCGTGGAGCGAAAGTCCAGATATACCCTTATCATCGGCCTTGAAAACAGAAAGACCAAATCCGTGACCAGAGCCTTTGCCAAAGAACTGAACCGTTTTGACAGTCAACTGAAAAAGACAATGACCTACGACAACGGTACCGAAATGGCCGACCACAAATGGCTGTCGGAATCAACCAAAATGGACATCTATTTTGCCAATCCCTACGCGTCTTGGGAACGTGGCACCAACGAAAACACCAATGGGCTCATCAGACGTTTCCTGCCCAAGAAGACCGACTTTGGGAACATGAACGAAAAACAGCTCAAAACCATTGAACAAAAACTGAACAACAGGCCAAGAAAGGTGTTGGGGTACAGAACACCATTGGAGGTCATTGCCCAAAACACCACATAATTTTTTCTTTCCGAAAAGCCTTCAAAAAAACTAGGCTCTTTGGAAAGAAAAAATTAAATTGAACCATAATCAATTAGCAACGTTTGTTGCGTTAAGGCCTTGAATGCACCACTTTCCTGAAATAGGTTGACTAAAAATTAAACTTTCAATTATAGTCGCTTATGAAAACACAAAAAGAACCCTGGCGAAAAAAAAGCTACCGGAAAGTAACCTTGGAGACCAAACTTTTGGTCGTCGACCAAATCCTGAACGGACAACTATCCACTAACTTTGCATCTAAAAAGTATGACGTTCCAAGGACCACCATTACCTATTGGCTAAGAAAATACGGTACCTTGGCGCAACAAAACACAGGTATGGGCAAAAACGAAGAAATCAAAAAGCTAAAGGAACGTATCGAGGAGCTGGAGTTCGTGAAAGACTTCCAGCAAGATATCATTGCGGATATGGAACTTATTACAGGCGTCGATATGGCAAAAAAGTCGTTGCCCAAAACATTGGCAAAAGAGATAGAACTAAAAAAGAAAGACCGTTTAAAAGAAAATGGTTCTATGAGTGTTTTGGGATCAGTAAACAAGCCTTCCATAAAAGATGTAAAGTCCAAGAAACCAAAGAAATAAACCACCAAAAACTTACAGTCATGGTAAAGGATTATCGCAAAAAAGTAGGCTCTGAAACTGGTGGAATCAAACTTTACCACAATCTCAAAACAGAGATGACAAATCAAGACATAAACATCGGCAGGGATAAATTCTATGACTTTTTAAGGTCGAACGGTCTGCTGATCAAAAAAAGGAAAAACTACGTTACCACAACTAATTCCAATCACCTTTTCAGAAAATACAAGAACATTGTAAAAGACCAGGTCCCTACTCGACCGGAACAGCTTTGGGTAAGCGACATTACCTATATTAAAACTGAAAACGGACATAACTATCTGGCCTTGGTAACGGACGCCTATTCCAAGCAGGTCATGGGATATAAACTCGATAACCATATGAGAACATCGCTTTGTAGCGATGCGCTCGCAATGGCCGTTAAAAACAGGAAATACCCTAATGAAAAGCTTATCCATCATTCCGACAGGGGCTTTCAATACTGCAATCCCAAATATACCGACTTTGCTGAAAGCACGCATCGTCCTGAAATAGGTTGACTAAAATTTTAATCAATTTTAGTAATCTATGGAAGAATCAAAAAAACAATCCTGCCGAAAAAAATCCTATCAAAAAGTAGGCTTCGAACTCAGACTTTTCGTCATTGACCAAATTTATAATGGACAGATATCCATTAACCACGCCTCAAAGAAATATGGAATATCTAGAAGCTCCATTCAGTATTGGATGAAAAAATACGGTACCTTGGAACAAATCAATACCGGCATCAACAAGGACAAGCAAATCAAAAAGCTAAAAGAGAAGATTGAAGAACTGGAGTTCGTAAAGGAATTTCAACAAGACATCATCGCCGATATGGAACTCATCACAGGAGTCGATATGTCAAAAAAGTCATTGCCCAAAACATTAGCAGACGAGATTCAAAAAAAGAAGCAAGACGGTTTAAAAGAAAATGGCTAGCACTATGTTTTGGGATAAGCAAACAAGCTTTTTACAAGCGAATCAAATCTCAAGAAATACAACACCAAAACGAAAGGACAATCATTGAATTGGTCAAAAAGCGTCGTAACCTGGTCGGACAGCGAACTGGCGGCAGAAAACTATATGACCATTTGAAAAATGACCTTGAAAAACACAACATCAAAAATAGGTAGGGATAGGTTCTTTAGCGTTCTCAGAGCCCATAGAATGCTCGTTGGAAAGACAAAGCAGTACCATATCACAACAAACTCAAAACATCAGTTTCACAAATACAAAAACCTTGTAAAGGATAAAGTCCCGACAAGACCCGAACAACTTTGGGTAAGCGATATAACATACATCAAAACACAAAACGGACACAACTATTTAGCAATTATAACAGATGCCTATTCTAAGAGAATATTGGGATATAAACTCGACGACAACATGAGAACGGAACTCTGCTTAGATGCGCTTAAAATGGCCCTGAAAAACAGAAAGTATCCCAACCAAAAGCTCATACATCATTCAGACAGAGGTATACAATACTGTAACCCAATGTACACCAAATTCGCTGAGGATAATGGAATGACCCTTAGCATGACAGAGCAATACGACCCTTATGAAAATGCAGTCGCTGAACGTGTCAACAAAACACTTAAATATGAATATGGACTAAAACAAACAATCAAAAACACCATACTTGCACAAAAAATGACAAAAAAAGCTATCTTCATTTACAACAATTTAAGAACCCATTGGAGCCTAAATCTCAAAACCCCGATACAAGCACACTTGAATAAAAATTGCGACTACAAATCGTACCGAAAAAACAAAAAACAACTGGAATTTTTAACCATTTAAAACCAAAAAAAATGGTCAACCTATTTCAGGACAAGACACCAATGAAATTCCCTCTACTCTACTTCATGCTTTTGACATTTGGGACTTGTCTTGGACAAAGCTCTCAAATGGACTTGAAAACATACTTTTCGGAATCGGAGATTATGGACTTGAATCTGATTACGGACTTTTTCCAATCTGAGTTTTGTGGAAATACGGACAGGACAAAATTTGGGAGTTGCATAACTAGTTCTTTACCCAAACTTAATGACTGGGAATATAAATATCTCCGGAAAAAAATCAGTTGGAAAAAACAGAAAAAATTATACTCCAAAATCTCGGATTCTACGTTCAACAAAATCTGGGCGATTTGCAATTCAACATTTTTAGTTAGTAAACCAAAATATGAACATAAAATGATTTGCTTCAGCCAAAATCCAGTTATACTTAGCTTCGTAAAGGCTTTAGGTAAATCAAATAGATTCTTAGGAAACTATGCAGAAAAACTAGAAATAGTCGGGGGCTTCAATAACATCAATGATATTTCTATAAGCTTAGTTGACCATTCCGAAGAATGGAATTTAAAAGATAGAAATATTCAAATATTTTTAGCTATTCAATATTTGACCCAAAACGACATGCTAAAAAGAGATAGAAAAGTTGGGCGGTTGGAAAAACGTTATACTCGGGAATTGAGCAAGAAATCGAAAAAGACTGTGCCTAACAATGGCTAAACGTAATGCGGACTTTAGGGCGAAACCGAAAGGTCTGTGTATATTTATAATGTCGCTAAATCTTATGGATTTAGCTTTGGACAAAAAAAAATAAAACTAAACAATAAGCTTTAGCTTCGTGCGCAGACGGAAACGAAAAGTTTCCTTGCCCCCGCACTACGCTTAGCCGAACCGTTAGGCAACATTTGCACAAAACAAACTTTTTACTTACTTTTGACGTTAGTAACGTAAAGCAAAGGTATGATTATTTCATTTGGCTCGAAAGAAACCGAAATGATTTGGAACGGAATTCGAGTTAAAAAAATGCCGATTGAAATTCAGAACGTTGGACGTCGGAAATTGAGAATGTTAAACAACTCGCAAGATATTATGGACTTGAGAGTTCCGCCTTCAAACCGACTTGAAACACTGACTGGAAATCTAAAGGATTTTTACAGTATTCGAATTAACAAACAATGGCGAATCATTTTCAAATGGAACAACGGAAACGCAAGCGAAGTGGAAATAATCGACTATCATTAAAAAGGAAAAAATGGAAAAGTTGGCAAATGTACATCCTGGCGAAGTCTTGAACTTGGAATTTCTTGAACCACTTGAAATCTCGGCTTACCGACTTTCAAAGGACTTGAAAATACCGCAAACAAGAATTTCGGAAATAATAAAAGGGAGACGCAGAATAACTGCGGACACAGCATTAAGGTTAAGCAAGTATTTCGGAAATTCGGCCAAATTCTGGCTCGGACTTCAAGATGATTACGATATCGAAGAAGAACGTGATGAAAAACAGGCGGAATTGGACGAAATAAAACAATACGGAAATAAAAACGTTGCCTAACAAAGAACTGAGTTAAAAACCAAGTCTTTTTAAGTTAATCTAGATACATAATTTTCATCATACGGTAGTCCTGATTTTGCTATTGCAAATGCTTGTTTTAAAAGCTTGTTCGATACAGCAATCAAAGCTAGTTTCTTACTCTTCCACTTTGCTGTTATCCTTTCATAAATTTCTCTGCACCCCTTGTTATGCTTACAGGCCGAAAAGGCACATAAAAACAATAGATTCCGTAGCTTTCTATTGCCTACTTTGCTGATTCTACTCTTACCCCGAACACTGCTTCCTGAACGTCTTATCGTTGGAGTGGTTCTGTAGGCTTCCCCTTATTAGGACACCTCTAAATTCGATAAATAATTATTATTGACCTCCTCCCATATTTAGGTACCGGTCATAACTAGAGAATCCGGGCTGTTTTCATTAATTCCGATGAACTCGTTGGGGGACATGTCCCCCAACGAGCTGTGCGGTCTAAAGCCATTATAGTCCTCCCTCCAAATATCGAACTTTTCCTGTGCATCTTCCAAGGAAAAGAACCAATTGGCGTTCAAACATTCGTCCCTGAACGAACCGTTGAAGCTCTCGATAAATGGATTGTCCGTTGGTTTTCCTGGTCTTGAGAAGTCCAGCTCCACCTCGTTCTCGTAAGCCCACTTGTCCAATATTTTACTTATGAACTCGCTCCCGTTATCCACTTTGATACGTTTTGGCACTACTTGGTTCCCAAGGGTAATGGTTTCCATGACCTGAACTACGTCACTCCCCTTAAGCGACTTCCCTGCATGGATGGCAAGACACTTGCGACTAAAGTTATCCACTACAGTTAAGGCCCTGAAGCGTTTTCCGTTATAGAGCTGGTCGCACACGAAATCCATGCTCCAGCACTCGTTCAAACTAGAGGCGTTCCCCTCGATAGGTTGTCTATGGGAAGCGGAACGGTTCCGTTTGGGGCGCTTACTTCTCAGGTTCAGCCCTTCTCGCAATAGACCCTGTACATGCGCTTATGGTTGTCCATAAAGCCTTCCCTTCTCAAAAGGATATGGATGCGCCAGAACCCGTAACGCACCCTTACAGCGGCAATCTCGTTCATGCGCATGCGCAACAGTTCATCGCTTCGCCCCTTGGCCCTGTAATAAAAAACACTCTTGTGCAACAATATAAGCTTGCAGCAACGCTGGATGGAGATATTGTACTCCATCCTGATATTATCGACCATCCCGCGTTTTCGGGACGGTCTCAGAACTTTTTTTTCAGCACGTCCTGCAAAATCTGTTTGTCAAGGCTCAAATCGGCCACTAGTTTTTTTAATTGTGAATTCTCTTCCTCAAGGTTCTTTAGCCTTCGTAGTTCCGAGACCCCAAGCCCGCCGTATTTCTTCTTCCAATTATAGAACGTGGCCTCACTGATGCCCATCTTACGGCACACCTCTTGGATACGGGTGCCCGTTTCAACTTGTTTGATCGCAAATACAATCTGAGACTCCGAATACTTTGATCGTTTCATAAGCAAATACTTGTTTAAAGTTAAACATTTATTCGCCCGGAATTCTCTAACTTAAAACCGTCCGGTTTAATGGGAGGAGGTCATTTTGATTGGCTTACCTTTTGTCGGGAAAAGAAACCTACTAATCGGTTGGGAGAATTATAGCGGCAACCGAATCTTCCTACAAATTCCAATACTTTCCACTCCTACATGGAACTATTTGAACGGTTTACCGATTTCCGGGTTAAAATTGGATGTAATCGTAGAGCTTAACATTTCTTTACCACATTCAATTGCCCAGATTTTACCAGCTTTTGAAGACGATTAAAATCAAAATTTTAAAAAGTAAACTTTAACTAAACACAAATCATTATGGTTAAAAACTACCTTACCCGTACCCTATTAGGTACGCTTTTGATGCTGTTGTGCTGTAGCGTTTTGTTGGCCTCTGCCAATGATGGGCTTACATCTAACGACCCTTCATTACATGTACGGTCATTGCTTTTGAATGACCTTGGAAACAACACCTTGGAAGAGGATGGTTGTTATGTGGAACTACCACAATTAAGCCTGGACGGAACCTGCGTTTCTGCCAGCGGTGCTCCGGACAGCTTCGGGGATGCCGTAGAATATATGTGGCTTGAGTACCGCAATGGAGAATTTATACCCCAAACGGACTGGGCCACAGACGCCCCGCTCAATTTCTGCCCGGATACGCCCGGATACTACAGAATGTGCGCACGTACCGTGGGATGTTCCGAAATTTATGAAAGTCCTGATGTCTACGTACCCAATGTAGATTGTGGTTCATTGGATGGTATCTATATTTACGACCAAGATACCGACCAAAGGGCATTTGGACCAATTACCAATGGCCAGGATATTGATATTGACCTGTTACCTAGCAACTATTATATCGTGGCAGAGACACAAGGGCATATCGGTAGTGTTCAGCTTACGGTCAACAGCCATCAAATTGTTGAGAATGTTGTGCTCTTTACTTTTCCTGGAGGTGCCGAAAATGGTAATAATTGGAACGCCGGTATTGGCCACCATGCTGTTTATGCGGCGGCTTTTAGAAATGACAACGCTGTAGGTCATGAATGTGACGATATTTATTTGGAATTTAACATTGTACCCTCCTGCGACATTACCGTAGATGCAGGCAATGACATATCCGTGTGTGACCAAGATTCAGTCACCTTGGCGGCATCAGTTGCAAATACGCAGGATTGCGAAGGAGGCTGTGTCTACCCAATTATTGAAAGTGACCGTTGCGGCGGTGGCAATCCAAGTGAAATCTGGATGTCCAACCCGGGACAAAACTTTTTTAATACTACATTATCTTCCAGTTTTGAGGTTTTGCCCAATGGCAACGCAGTTTATAACAGTCGAGTTTCCAATGGTTCGGACACCCTTGACGTTCATTTATTATTTAGTGGCAGAACAACTACCCCACCAGCGGGTAGCCCTAAATTAGGTTGTGACACCAATGACACCTCAGATTACGTATACTGGACAACTACCACCGGTACCATTGTCTCTGAGCACCACGGTACCTTCCAAGTTTCAAGAATGGGAGAAGCTTTTCAAATGGGCATTGGTGGTGACGTTACCAGAACGGGATTTGGCGCATCTGGATGGTTTCATGTCACAGGAGGCGATGGCTTTTACACCAATGGAGATGTAAATATTAAGTTGGATGAATGTGTATCTTCTGACGCCAATAATGCACCTTCTTATGTATGGACTACCACAAACGGCCACATCGTGGGCAGTGCAAATCAACAAGGAATTACGGTAGACCAATCAGGTACATATCAAGTAAGGGTGCAAGACTGCCAAGATTGTGAGGCCATTGACCAAGTAACCGTAAGCTTTACGGATGGTATCCATGTTGATGCGGGAGAAGATGTGGAAATCTGTAATGAAACCAGTACGGAACTAACTGCATCCATCACCAATGCAGAAGATTGTATTGGCGGTTGCGAATATCCTATAATCACAGAGGCAAAATGCTATGGCGGTGACAGTTTTGAAGAAATTTGGGTAGCCAATCCGCAACAGAATGGTTTTGCTACTACCCTACGTTCAAATTTTAAAATCTTAGCAGATGGTACTGCCATCTATACGGGGTTGGTATCCAATGGATTTGACACACTGGATGTAAACCTTGTATTCACGGGAAGGACAACCACAGCTCCACAGGACAGTCCAAAACTTGGATGTGATACCGATGATACGTCTGATTATATATACTGGACCCATACGGCCGGTACGGTGGTTTCCGAAAATCACGGAACCTTTACGGTAAGCAGGATGGGCGAAGCTTTTCAGCTTGGTATAGGAGGAGACGTTACCAGAACCGGTTTCGGTGCCTCAGGATGGTTTTCTCTTACCGGCGGGGATGGCTACTACCAAAGAGGTGATGTCAACATAAAACTTGGGGAATGTAACCCCATTACCACAGCAGCCAACGTAGCATACGAATGGACCACCAATGACGGCCATATTGTAGGTGATGCACAGCAACAAACAATAACCGTGGATGCGTCCGGAACCTACCAAATAAAAGTAAAGGATTGTAAAAATTGTGAGGCCATTGATGAAGTACAGGTCACTATTTCCAAACCAGAGGCGGGAACCATTACTGCTGATGTAAATCCAGTTTGTCTGGAGGATAATGGTGCGCTTATAGCGGCCACAGTAGATGGTAATCAGCATGTGCCCAATGGATACTCCCAAGCATACGTCCTAACTTCGGGAGATAATCTATTGATTCAAGATTTCAACACTGTACCGGAATTTACAGTGAATGAAGCTGGGAAGTATACGGTTCATACTTTTGTATATCCAACGGATTTTGACCCCTCAAGTGTGGTTACCGTTGGACAAACCACAGGTTTTGACGTAAATGCCCTATTGGTACAAGGTGGCGGTGAACTATGCGCCTCCTTGGATGTCAATGGTGCTATGGTTCATGTAGAAAGCAAAGTCAACATTGGGGATTTTGTTTGGGTAGACGAAAATCAAAATGGTATACAGGATGATGGAGCAACGGGAATCAATGGGGTAATCGCCACCTTATTTTCCGAAAATGGCACTGAAATTGCCACGACGGTTACCACGAACAATCCCATCACCAATGCACCCGGCTGGTACAACTTTGAGGCATGCCAAAATTCTGGTAGCTATTATGTAGTGTTTTCAAACCTTCCCTCGGGATTTGAAATTACTACTCAAAATAACGGGGACGACCTTATTGATTCTGACATCAACCAAAATGGAAGAACAAATAATTTTGACGTCTTTCAAGAAGACGTACTTTCCATTGATGCGGGTATATTCACT
>NZ_LDJX01000012.1 GCF_001306415.1 Croceitalea dokdonensis DOKDO 023 | reverse complement strand
CGAGCTTGCCACGGGAGCGTCCCCATCGATTACCTTAGCTGTTGGCACAACGGTATTGACCCTTACGGTGACGGATGACCAGGGGGCGACCGATAGTGATACGGTAAGCATTACGGTGAGCTCCGATGTTCCTGTTGCTTGTACGGACTACCTGCCAAACGATGATCCTGCCATTGTGCTTCCCGTGGGAGCCCTGTTGAGCGGAGCCGATGCTGTTGTGGGTACTTCCACGAACACCAATGGCAGTGACTGTGCGGTGGAGGTCGTGAACGATGATAGTGGTCAACCCTGGGCCAAGTACCATATCCCAATTGTTTTGGCGGACCATGGCATTGAGGCCGGTGACCGTCTTTTCATCGCCATTGACGGTAACGACGGTACGGGCAACGCCCGCTTTGAGATCAACCAGGACAACCGTCCAAATACGGCCCTCGGCTTTGCCAACTTTGGCAGTGGTTGGAGCGGTTATGAGACTACGGTAGTGGTGCCATCCGGACTTACAAGCTTGGACCTATGGCTGCACAGTAATTATACGGACGCCTCGGGTGGTGGAACGGCCTATTATGACAATTTGGTGGTGGTGAACTTGGATGCTGATGGATCGGTAAACATAAGTCCTATCGCGGATGCAGGTCAGGACCGGTCAATTGAAGATGTAGACGGTTCGGGCTTTGAGGAAGTTGTTCTTGACGGCAATGGGAGTACGGACCCAGATGGCACCATTGTGGCCTATTCATGGAGCGATTCCACTGGCGAGCTTGCCACGGGAGCGTCCCCATCCATTACCTTAGCTGTTGGCACAACGGTATTGACCCTAACGGTGACCGATGACCAAGGTGAGGTTGATACGGATACGGTAAGCATTACGGTCACATCTAATGTTGCCGTGATATGTACGGATTACCTACCTAATGAGGACCCGGCCATTGTATTGCCCACTGGCAATTTATTAAGTGGTGCCGATGCTGTTGTGGGTACTTCCACGAACACCAATGGAAGTGATTGTGCGGTAGAGGTGTCCAATACTGATGCCAACCAGCCTTGGGCCAAGTACCATATCCCTATTGTTTTGGCGGACTATGGCATTGAAGCAGGAGACAGGTTGTTAATTGGCGTGGACGGTAATGACGGTACTGGTAATGCACGTTTTGAGATTAATCAAGACAACCGAGCAAACACCGCATTGGGCTTCAGTAATTTTAGCGGCACTTGGTCACGTTATGAGACCACTATTGTGGTTCCTTCCGGGATTACCAGCTTAGACCTCTGGTTTCATAGTAACTATACAGACACAAGTGGCGGTGGAACCGCATTGTACGATAACCTCTTATTTATCAACCTTGATGCAGGCGGGAATATTCAAATACCCAGCCTTGGACGTGAACCGGTCAATACAATGATGCTGTCACCAAACCCTGCTGTGGAGGAGGTAAACGTGACGTTTGATTTGGAGACAGAGGTCATGGAATATCAGGTTTTTGATTTATTGGGCCGTTTGGTAAGGACCGTAAGGGCAACCAAGCAAAACGGTCAGCAAATTAATGTCAATGATTTGCCTGCAGGTAACTATTTCATTAAAGCTACCGATGCTGAGGGACAACAGTTCCAAAAACAGATGGTGATTAAGAGATAATAGAATTCTGCTTTAATAATAAAATGCCGTGCACGGGTAAAGTGCACGGCATTTTTTGTTCACTCTGGATATACATACCAAGAAATACCTCCTTCTCTGGTTTCTTGGGTCTTACCAATTCAGCCTTGGTTTATGGAAGGGAGACAAAATCTCAATATTGGGCAATATGCGTAGTGGTGATTATTTAAATAGATGTCAACCTTATCATGGCCCAGTCCACATTAAAAAAAGTTGGAATTTAGCGGAGTATGTACCTTGGGATGTGATATTAAACCTTGTTAGGTTGAATAAACTCAACCTTTGTGTCACAATAATTCATCGATTCTAAAACCCACCTAACTAAGCCACTTTCAACTCACTTTCCATAGCTAAAAAGTGGGTGAGTTGGTCATTGGTGTTAAAAAGGGGTATAACATCTATTTGACAGAGGTATTTATCACCATTCTTCTTATAATTGGTAATGGACGCCCTAAATCGTTTCTCTGTGGAAAGTCTTGCTCGTATAAATTGCCTGTCATCTTCCATGGTGTCCTTGCCTTGTAAAAATGAGGGTTTTTTACCCCTTGCAAAGGTGGTACTGTAGCCGGTCATTTCCCTAAATCCATTGTTGGCCCAGACAATTTCCTTGTTCAGGTCCGTCATTACCAGAGCCTCATAGTTGCTTGTTTCCAAGATTTCCAAAGTGGCCGAATCCAGTTGGCATTTTAAGTGTTTGGACAATTGGGCCACATCATGTTCCAATTTTAGTTTGTCCACGAGTTGATGGTACCCTTCTAAATAAAACTCTAGACTTAGGATAGGGGTAGGGAAATTCTTTTTCTTGCTTTTCATGGTTGTGGTCAATTAAAATAAAGGGTAAACCCGGTATGTAGTAAAGGTATAGATAAAATAAATGCAAGTTAAGCAGACGGTGAACAAACTTTGGATATTACAACAGTTGCTTGCGATACCCCATTAGGGTTAATTAGAGGTGGGGGACAGCAAAGCATGTTTTTGAGTGTTGGGGTAGCACAGAAGGTTGGATTTGGAGATTACAATGAACTATTTTAAAACCGCAAACAGAATTAAAGAAGTCGGTGGGGCATAAAGGGGTCATATTTCCAGCCTGGCCGACCAACTTAAATTTTGCTGCTTAGTAATGCTTTTGGCTGGCCCACGGATTTGTCATAGAAATAATACAATTGTTATTATTTTGTTCATAAGCTGTACCCCGCAGTTGTAAGGTTTTTATCAAAAAACCTACTTTTGCAACTACACAAAAAATGAAGCGATATAGATTATGGCAGAGCAAATAGAACGTTTAAAGACATTGATTATAGGTTCAGGGCCAGCGGGTTATACCGCTGCTATTTATGCGTCAAGAGCAGATTTAAAACCGGTATTGTATACGGGAATGGAACCTGGCGGTCAATTGACAACCACTACAGAGGTAGATAATTTCCCAGGGTATCCAGAAGGTGTAGACGGCCCAACCATGATGGTACAATTGCAGCAACAGGCAGAACGGTTTGGTACCGAGGTTCGGATAGGTATGGCAACTGCAGTGGAATTTAGCAATGAGATCGGTGGTATCCATAAAATCACCATTGACAACAACAAAATTATTGAGGCGGAAACCGTTATCATCTCTACGGGTGCGTCCGCAAAATATTTGAATATCCCCAGTGAGCAACGCCTGCGAGGCGGTGGGGTTTCTGCATGTGCCGTTTGCGATGGCTTTTTCTATAAGGGCCAAGACGTTGCCATAGTCGGGGCCGGGGATACTGCGGCAGAAGAAGCTTCCTACCTTGCCAACATCTGTAATAAGGTCACTATGCTTGTGCGTAAGGACTATATGCGAGCCTCCAAGGCCATGCAACATCGGGTAAATAGCTTGGATAATATTGAAGTCCGTTACAATACTGAGGTGGATGAGGTGTTGGGTGAACAAGTGGTGGAAGGCCTACGTATGGTGAACAACCAAACCGGTGAAAAAGAGGATATTGCTATTACCGGCCTGTTTATCGCCATTGGTCACAAGCCTAATACGGATATTTTTAAGGGGCAGTTAGACATGGACGAAACTGGCTATGTGATTACCCAAGGGAAATCTACAAAAACCAATAAGCCTGGAGTTTTTGCAAGTGGGGACGTTCAGGACAAAGAATACCGCCAGGCTGTTACCGCTGCAGGAACAGGATGTATGGCCGCATTGGATGCAGAGCGCTACTTGGCTTCCGTAGGGTCCGCAGAGGAAGTAACACCCCGTTATAACTAAAACATCAAAAAAGAAAAAGCCACTGTGATTTAGGTTACAGTGGCTTTTACTTTACACTTGGATAGGATTTTAGTCAATCCTTACGTAGTTTTCAGAGAAGGTTCTGTTACCATCTTCATCTAAACTTATTTGGCTATACGTGTCCCGCTTTAAATCAAGCTCAAAAATAAATTCAGTAAGTGTATCCATGGCCTTCATCATGTCCGCGTCTCCATAAATGATGGTTTCGTGAAGCTCATCATCCGCAATAAAATAAGAGCCGTAGGCAAACCTACCATTAAGATCATTGGGAACATATCTGGTCCACATGACCTTGCCGTTGTAGTACATTTTTACTTGTCGATACCCGTTATCTTTTTCTGTTGTACTGCTGATGGTTCCACCATCATCATAATTATGAAAGCTAACAAGCTCCCAAGTTCCTTGGATTGAATGGTAATTTTCTGGCTTTGATGAGGTTAGGGTAGTGGCTAAGAGAACCAAACCGAAAACGAAAGCCAGACTCAATAATTTTTTCATGGCTACAGGGATTTAATGCATATTATTTCCTTTTAAGGTACAAAAAATAAATACACCATAATAAAATGATATATTTTTTAATGTAATCTTAAAAAATCATCATATACTATACAAAGAACATAAAGGTTTTATGGAAACATAAAACCTTGGGATTTGCTAGAATAATTTCACTTTTGCAGCCATTGCTAGATGCCTAGGTTCATTTTTTTGGGCCCCTATGTTGCCCTACCGTTTTCTTACGCTACCGGAGACCGACTTTTTTTTGGTTACTTTGGCATCCCCAGAATATGAGATGTCTGCACCACTACTGGCATTGGCCACTAGGGATTCCGTTACATCAACAGCGATATCTGCCCCACTGCTGGCATTGGCATCGCACTTAGTGCTTTTAAGCTCTTTGGCTTTAATATCAGATCCACTACTTGCATCGGCATAGAACATTTCTGTTTTGCCAGATACTTTAATGTCCGCTCCACTGCTTGCATCCGCTTCAATTTCATTGGCTACCACCTCCAGCTCAATACCAGACCCGCTGCTTGCATCCAAAGCTATCTTGTCTGCCTTTATGGTATTTTTGGCCATTAGGTTGGCACCGCTAGAACTTTTGAGCGATGTTATTTCCGGTAAGCTTACGAAGACCTTTTTGGTGGCCCTGCCAATGTTTTCTATGGCGTGGATTTTTAGCGAACCGTCTTCAATATCAGTCCCTATAAGGTCTATGATATTTTCATCTGCCTCAATATTAATGCTGAATTGCCTCCCTTGGGTCACAAAGACATCAATCCCTTCTGATGCTCGTATCTCTGTAAACTCTTGGGAAATTTCCCTACTTTCTTCCACAATTTCACCATTTCCCATGGTGCCATCCCCCCAGTTTACGTTAAAGGCACAGGATGATGTTAAAAGGGCCAATACCAAGCCAATGGCGATTCTTGCTAGTGTTGTCATAGTTGTTGCATTTAATGAACGTATTTAAGCGCTCGTTTTTAGATTGATGTTTAATTGGTTGTTACTTATAATTCTGCTTGCTTATGTAAGCGTTGTTATCTATGGTAAAATTCTGACGTTCAGGAGCTGTTTCACAATATTTAGTGCTGAACTGTCATTTTAGTTTACTTAACTGTCGTTCGCATTCATTTGTACGCCATTTTCATCAACTTTAAGTTGGAAAGATTCTCCGTTATCCCTAACATCAATATCAATCCCATCTTCGTTAATGATGATTTTCCCATTTTCGTCGGTATCTTTGATGTTGATATCGATGCCATTTTTGTCAATAATAATTTTGCCATCCCTATCCAAACTGTTGTCCTCTGCACAGTTTTTACATTTTAACTCTCCGTCTATTCCCATAACCCATATATGGTCTACCATGTCATTTCTATAATAATCCTGATCATTTTTGGTACCCCTACCCAAGTTACCCTTTAAGGAGGCATCAAGCACCACCAGTGTGCCCGTAGGTACATAAAGCGTGGCCCTGATTTGCTGGTCCCTCATTTTATTTTCAATATCCGTGGTAAAATAATTGTTTAGGGCCAGTTGGTTTTGGTTAAATACAAAGTCATACGCAATGGCAGATGAGCGTTCCCTTGCCTCTTGAAAAGAGCTGCCATCGGCATCCTTCCTTATTTTTAATCGGAGTAGACTATCCTTTGATTTTTTGATATCCAACCGTACATCATTGGAAAATAATAAGGGGTCACCATTGTCATCGTAAACCATCTCTATCTGGTCAAACCCAAAACGGTGTTCCCGGTCAATGTTTTCCGACGCAGTCATGGAAACCAATAAGGTGTCTGTAGGGTTGGCCATTAAAAATTCTTCGTTAACTGTTGTAGTTCCCGTAAATGCGTGTGCAGCGGCCTGTTTAATCCCTAGGGCAATCAGGATGCCCAATGTAATCAGCCAAAGGCCTACCAAGCTAAATTTTGCGATGCTTCCTAATGATTTTAGATTTTTCACCAAGATTTTTAATCCGGCATAGAGCACAAAAAAGAATGGAATGCCCATGGCAATAAAGGCCAGAAGGGAAACCACCCAAACGGGCACTCCGGTGGTGTTGATTATTTCATAGAAATCTACCCCTGGAAAATGCACCACATCAATAATACCAACGGTAAAAAGCCCTATGAATAGTCCAATCAGGGCTGTTGCCCCAATAATTATGAGTAGGATTCCTATGAATTTACCCAGGATCTTAAAAAAGAATACAATGATATCCCCTAGGGTATCGAAAAAGGTCTTGGAGCCGCTTTTGACCTTATTGCCGACCTTGTCATAATCGACGTTTTTAATAGTTTCTGCAACATCACCAAACCCCTCTTTAACCTTGCGTTCTATATTGCTGATGTTGACCGGCTTTCCCGTCATGTCCAATTTTTGTGCGGTGGTAGCCGCCTCTGGCACCAAAACCCATAAAATAATATAGGCCACCAAACCAAAACCGCTAAAAATGGTCAGGAAAATAAAGATAATACGTATCCAGAGGGCATCAATGCCCAGGTAGTGTTCCAAACCGGAACAAACACCTCCAATGAATTTTTGGTCCATGTCACGGTACAGTTTTTTGACTTTTTGGGTTCCCGGGTTAACGTACTTCTGTTTTTTGGGTTCGTCCTCAAAAATTTCCTCGTCGATCATATAATCTTCTGGTTGCCCCATGATATTGATGACTTCCTCAACTTCTTTTAAGGTGATGACCTGCCGCTCATTCTCCATTTTATCCAGAAAAAGTTCGGCAATTCTTGCTTCAATGTCCGCTATAATTTCTTCACTCCCGGTAGTTCCGGAAAAAGACCTTTTCACGGTCTCCAGATACCTGTTTAGTTTGGTATACGCAGAATCGTCTATGTGAAATAGCGAGTTGGCTAAATTGACGTTTATTGTTTTGTTCATTTCTTAAGATTTTATATCGAAATCTATTTCGATGCTGATTTGTTGTTGGTTACTAGATTTACGGCATGTCTTAGCTCGTCCCAGGTGGTGTTGAGTTCATTTAGAAATAATTGCCCGGTTTCCGTTAGTGCGTAATATTTTCTTGGTGGTCCAGAGGTACTTTCTTCCCAGCGGTAGTTGAGTAGCCCTGCATTTTTAAGCCGGGTCAATAGCGGATAAATAGTTCCTTCTACCACAAGCATCTTGGCATCTTTTAGGGTGCCCAGAATCTCTGAGGCATACTTGTCATTATCCTTAAGGATGGATAAGATGCAGTATTCCAGAACCCCTTTGCGCATTTGTGCTTTTGTGTTTTCTATATTCATAATGTAGGATTCATATTAATTTCTGTTCGTTTTGTTTTCCGTGCCGTGCCGTTTTGATGAGAAGCGGGCACGGAAAAGGTTTTGATTGACTGTTGATTGATGTTGTTCGTTTTTTGATTTGATTGATGAATAAACTCCTATTTATCATTGTTCTTGGAGATGGTGATCGTAACTAAGTTCACGTTTAATTTTCCACGTACCGTCTTGTAATACCCACACGTGGGTGAATTTTGCAATGTCCCCTTTTTCATATTGTTGGTTTTGATTTAGAAATTCAAAATGATGCACCCCATGCTGCACCGCTCCGTACAGTTTTCCATCGTTGAACAATGGATACACCTCAAGACTGCCTGCAACCAAGATTCTTTTTGCTGGTTGTGGCAATTCTTTATTTCTACCGGAACAATTTTTTGCAATACTGCCAACAAACGCTTCCTTGCCTTGCGTAAGTCCTACCTTGTCATGGTAAAATTCAAAGTCTTCCGTAAACAATGTATGCAAGATGTTGACACCGCAGGTATTAAATGCTGCGTCGAACAAGAGGCTATCTTTTTTCTTCAAGGTTTGGTACAGCTCTTCTTGGGAGCTTTGCCCGGATACAAGTAGGCAAAAACCCATTAAGGCAACCACCAAGACATTTTCTAGTAACGCCATTATTTAATGAATTTAATGGTGAAAGGATACGTAAACTGCTCCCCTTCGTGCGTTCTCAAAGTAGCAAGTATGGTGTAAACAATATTAACAATGACGAGACCAGCCTGTAGCACACCGGCAATGCCGGCGGGCCATAACCAACGACCAAACCAGAAATCGTCACTGCTAATATGTATGTTAAAGTTGTTGACATCGTTTAACCGATGAAACCCAAAAAAATCGCCCTCAAAAAGTTGTGGAATAAATCCAATGAAAAAGGGTAAGGTGAGCAAACCCACAATAATGGAATACAACAACATACTAATTTGAAAGTTTAAAGCTTGCTTTCCATTATAGTCTACAAACTCATATTGTTTTTTGTTTGCCGTCCATAAAACCAAGGGTAGGATAAAATTTCCAAAAGGAATAAAGTACTTGGAAAAGGTAGATGCATGTATAACGGCACCTAAATTACGCTCGTGTTTTGTTAAAGATTCTGTCATGATTTTGATTGATGTGATGGTAAGCGAATAGGTTAACCTAATAGCTTACCATGCAAATATATATCCTAAAGATGGTACTATGCAAAACAAAGTACTATTAATTAACATAAAATTAACTATTTAGAAGATAGGTATTTTAGGTATTTTTGGCGTAATAAAATAAATGGACATGCCAATAAGCCCACGTAAATTCAACACATTTATCTTTTTTAAGTTGCCCTCTGCATGGTGGTGCGGTGTTCGCTTAAAATATATGGATGAGCAAAAGGCCGTAGCTACGGTTACGCACAGATGGGTAAATCAAAATCCATTTAAAAGCATGTTTTGGGCGGTGCAGGGAATGGCGGCAGAGCTGGTTACAGGGGCCATGGTCAGTGATCAAATCCAAAAAAGCGGGAAGAAAATATCTATGTTGGTGCAAAACAATACGGCTAATTTTTCCAAAAAAGCCACGGGTAAAATTACTTTTACCTGCGAGGATGGCCATTTGATACATGACGCCATCCAAAAAACCATTGCAACGGGGCAAGGGCAAACCTTATGGATGAGGTCCGTTGGGGTAAATACCCATGGGCTAGTTGTAAGCACTTTTAATTTTGAATGGACGGTACGTCTTAAATCCTGATGGAATATTGCTCTTAAAGCACTACAATTGGTGTGCCCTTTGGCTGTTTTAAAAGGGAGTTAAAAGACATTTCATTTTGTTGATATAATTACGGATATTGCAGTTTAGTTCCTGCTCACACCTTATGCATTTTGATTAAAACAAAATTGCCCACTATGATAAAAAAAATGCTTGCCCCATTACTACTCCTTGTGATGTTCGGTTGTTCCTCGGATAGCAGTACTAATGACCCCATAGATTTTACCGAGGCCAATGAACAAGAAATACAAGCGTTTATCGCTGCTCAAGAATTAAACGCCCAACGTTCTTCAACTGGCTTATATTATGTCATAAATGACCCAGGTTTTGGGGATAGGCCTACGAGTGGCTCCAATGTAACCGTGGCTTACCGTGGGTATTTTACCAATGGCGACGTTTTTGATGAAAGCGGGCCAGAGGGCATTTCCTTTAACCTTAATCAGGTAATTCCGGGCTGGACCGAAGGTATCACCTATTTTGGTGAAGGTGGAAGCGGGATGTTGTTGGTTCCCTCGCGCTTGGGATATGGCAATACAGGAAGAGGCAGTATTCCTGGCGGTGCCGTACTTGTTTTTGATGTAAATGTCCTTTCCATTAATTAGAATTGCCTAACCGTCCAAGTTTGCTAATTGTGGGGCAATAACGGTTAAAAGCGGCATGTCAGCAACATTATGAAGGATAACAGGGGTAACACCCCTGTCCATTCTTTTAAGGCAAAAGGGCTGCACTAATACTTGTGTTTTACGTTGTTACTGGCACCCGTCTATCTTATCGCGGTTTTTTGTAACAAATGTTTAAATTCCACCACATATAGGTGCAATGCAAACCTGATGAGGTTTTAAAGGCGTTAACATGCTAAAATAAATATACCTATGAATTCACACGAAATAGATTACGAGATTTACGGAGAGGAAATGCAATACGTAGAGATTGAGTTGGACCCCCAAGAAGCCGTTGTGGCCGAGGCCGGAAGCTTTATGATGATGGATACCGACATTAAAATGGATACTATTTTTGGAGATGGTTCCAACCAGGACAGCAGCGTTTTGGGTAAAATATTTTCAGCGGGTAAGCGTATGCTTACGGGCGAAAGTCTTTTTATGACGGCTTTTTTAAATATTGGTCAAGGAAAAAAAAAGGTGAGTTTTGCGTCTCCCTATCCGGGCAAGATACTTCCCATAGATTTGTCTGAAGTGGGCGGTAAATTTATCTGTCAAAAAGATGCCTTCCTTTGCGCGGCAAAAGGGGTTTCCGTAGGAATAGAATTTTCAAAAAAATTGGGAAGGGGCCTATTTGGTGGTGAAGGTTTTATCATGCAAAAGTTGGAAGGTGATGGATTGGGGTTTGTACATGCCGGCGGAACCTTGGCCAAAAAGGTCCTTGCACCAGGAGAGGTCTTAAAAGTGGATACTGGCTGTATCGTGGGTTTTTCACAGACCGTAGACTATGATATTGAATTTGTTGGCGGCATTAAAAATACTGTTTTTGGCGGCGAGGGCTTGTTCTTTGCCACCCTCCGTGGGCCTGGTACCGTATATATACAATCCTTACCTTTTAGTAGGTTGGCGGGCAGGGTACTTGCTGCCATCCCAAGAGGGGGAAAGGATAAGGGCGAAGGCAGTATTTTAGGTACATTAGGTGATATTGTTGGAGGCGATAGGGGATTTTAAGCAAGGAAACCCTACTTTACCAAAAAATAGTTCCAATATTGGGTTTGGAATAAAGGCTACCCGTATACCCCATCTTTAAAGATTAGGTATCAAGGCAGTTACAACGTTGTTTGTTCAACCAATTTTAATTACGGCCCTAGTTTTAGTAATTTAGAAGGATGAATTTTAAAAACCTACTCACATTCCTAAAGGAACTTCAACAAAACAACAACAAAGAATGGATGGATGCCAACCGAAAAAGGTACATGGCGGTCCGCAATGATTTTATTGGTTGGCTGGATGACATGAACCTTAGGTTGGCTGCCATTGATGACGAATACTATGATACCCCAGGAAAAAAGGGCATTAATAGAATCAACAATAATCTAATGTTCCATCCCAACAAACCCGTCTACAAAGACCACTTTGGCGCGGGATTTGACAAACGCCCCAGCACAGGGGATTTCTATGTAGAAATAGGTATTGAACAAGGTATGTTCGCCGGTGGTTTATGGAGGCCGGACCCAAAACGCTTAAAGAGCATTCGTGAAGCCATAGATTACAATGGGGAAGAGTTCAAAAAGATTTTGAAGCAACCTTCTTTTAAAAAAACATTTGGCGGTCTATATGAGGACGAAAAACTTAAAAAGGCACCCAAAGGTTTTTCCAATGATCATCCACATATTGATGTTTTAAGGAACAAAACCTTTGCTGTGGCCACCATGTTTTCTTCAAGAGAGCTGCTCAAACCAGGTTTTGAAGATTTGGTCATCCAAATGTACAAGGAGATGTTGCCGTTTAGACGCTATTTAAATCAGGCAGTATTAATGGAGGAATCGTTGTAATGACATATCTAACTAACTGCAGTAAAGCAATGTTCATTTTCAGCTATGGGAATGGATCCAACATCAATTTATGACGTAAAGCAGCTATGAAATACGGCGGGGTAAAAAACATTAGTAAGGAATTGTTATCGGATAATTGGTATTCGTTGCATCGGGTCACGTTTGACTATCAATGTGAAAATGGGCAGTGGCAGACACAGGTCAGGGAAGCCTATAATCGGGGCAATGGTGCCGCCATTCTGTTATACAATGCCCAAACCAAAAAAGTGGTGCTCACTCGGCAATTTAGGATGCCAACCTACCTTAATGGCAATACCGATGGGATGATGGTTGAGGTTTGTGCAGGGGTGCTGGAAGATGGGAATCCGGAAGAGACTATAAAGCGTGAGGTCGCAGAAGAAACCGGGTATGCCATTGAAAAGGTTAAAAAAGTTTTTGAATCCTATATGTCACCTGGGTCAGTAACGGAAATCCTGCATTTTTTCGTTGGGGAATATAATAAAACCATGAGAGTCTCCAGCGGTGGTGGAGCGGCAGGGGAAACGGAACATATAGAAGTGTTGGAAATGCCTTTTTCAGTTGCTTTGGATATGGTGGACACCGGTGAAATTAAGGATGCAAAGACCATTATGCTGTTGCAATGGGCCAAAATTAATGCGTTGTTTAACTCCCAAAATAGTCGTCAATAGTATATGGCCAAAGTAGGTTTGGGCGGCGGTTGCCACTGGTGTACGGAGGCGGTTTTTCAATCGTTAAGAGGGGTAGCGGATGTAGCACAAGGTTTTATTGCTCCAAACGCCCAATTAAATGCCTTTTCAGAGGCGGTTGTGGTATGTTTTGACGAACAAACAATCACTTTGGAGCATCTCATCTTTATACATTTACACACTCATAAGAGTACCAAAAACCATAGCATGCGGGCCAAATACAGGTCTGCCATTTACGTTTTTGATGCCAGTACCCAAGAAAGGGCAACGCAAGCATTGATTAAGGCCCAGTCAGACTTTAAAGAAAAACTAATCACCAAAGTAGTGCCATTTGGCCGTTTTAAGTATTCTGATGAGCGCTTTCATAATTACTATCGGGCCAACCCAAACAAACCTTTTTGCGAAAGCTATATTTCACCAAAGTTAGCCATGCTAAAAAGGAAATTTTCAAGGTATTATCAAGACGTATCCTAAAATTGAAGTGCGGGCAGGTAAGGCCGTAATCAATAGGCATCCCTAATCCTACAAAGTGTTTCAAACATGCGCTTACGAATGTCGGCGGAAGGCTGTTGAAAATGGTTATTCATAAAACTAAAGGCCAGGTATCGGCCAGATTTTGTTTTTAGATAACCACAAAGGTTGTAAACACCTCCCATGCTTCCAGATTTTCCGTAAATAAATGAGGGATTCTCCACCTCTTTTTCTAGGGGAACCGTGCCGTTGGCATCCCATTTGGGAAACAAATGTAGCAAACGTTGCTGTGGGATAGTTATCCAAAGCTGTGATAGAACGCCCACCAAGAACTCTGGTGTAAAAAGGTTATACCTGGAAAGACCAGATCCATCTACCCACCTAGGGGTTTGTTTTAAGGTGTTGAGGTAGTTGTCAAGGACATGCTTTTTAGCAATCTTAAAACTTAAGGAGTCAGAAAGGGTAGCGGAGGCCGTTAGCATGAGCTGTTCCGCTAAAAAATTATCACTCTTGTAGAGCATTCGGCGATAAATGCTATCGGTGCTATGTCCCAACAACATTTTTGGTACAACCTCTGGAAACCTGTTGACCAGCGTCACGGTTTTTTGCAGTTCCGCTTCCAACAGATTTTTTACCACCTTATTGCCTGTCATAAATGGTATGGCTATGGTGTCCTTAAAGTTGCTTGCAATGGTAAATGAATTGGCGTGTCGTTCCCTAGTGGTTACTTGGCCTTTAGTGGTAGTGTTCTTCCTAAAAAAATCCGGTGAGATGCTCAGAGTATCCTTTTTGGTAAAGTTTACCACGTTTCCGTAGAGGCATATGCCGCTGCGTTCTGCGGAAAAGGCATAAGGATAATCTTCCCAAGCCCAGCCTGGTCCAAAAGCATCGTCTTTATAGTTATGGGGATATAAACTGATGTTTTTTTGGTTTTTAAGAAATTCAAGCGCGGTTTGATCTTTAAAATACGGGTGCTGCCAACTAGGATCACCGGTACCCTTAATATAGGTTGTATCGTTTTTATGTGCATAGAAAAGTGATGGCAAGCTGTCCTTAAGCAGATGGTTCGCTGCGTACAGGGTAACAATTTTAACCGTACTGGCAGGAATAAAAAAGCGTTTTGCATTTAGGCTGGCCAAGGTGTCTTTCGTTTTTAAATCTACCACTAGCAATCCTGTAAAATAAGCGCTTGTATTGTTTTGTTTAAGTAGTTTAGAGGTGGTGGAAGCAGCTGGCAGTGCCTTGGTTCCGCCACAGCCCGTCAAGAAAAAACTTATAGCCAGACCAATCCAAAACAGAGGTTTAAATATTTGAATATCAACAGCATGATTGTTTTTATGTAATCGATTTAACATCTCTTTCGGTTATTTTTAACGCATAGGTAAAGTGAAGATAACCCAATATTAAGTAACTTTAAGGACAGATTAACCTTAAACAAAATAATTTCAATTATGGCTAGAGCTATGCTGGAGTACACGATTACGGTCTTGCAAAAAGTAAGTTTTGATGCTAAATTGTTTTTAAAGGAAGTAAAAAAATCGGTATCGAGACTACTGCCACAAGAAGTGGATGAACTGCGTATTTGGTTAAAGGCCTTTGTTGCCGATAAGCCAGAACTGGAACAAAGCATACGATTACTTCAAATGGGACAGCCGCTTTAAAAGCGGCTTTTTTTTTAAGGATTTTGATGCATAATTAGCCACACTTCCAACAAAGGTAACCGTTGCACAAGTCATTAATCCCGAAAAAAGCGGTTTCATATAAGGCGCTCTGCGGGGCTTTTTCCCTGTCGCGTTAGAAATGCAAAGCTAATTTTGGATGCTTTGGAGAAGGACCCAACAGAAATTCAAGGACACTTTTGACCCATGTTGCAAAAGCAAGTGTACCCATCCCACTTTGCACCAGTTTTTGGTCGAATTTCAGCAGTTTTTTCAGGTTGTAGGCGATGGCCGAGAGGTGCATTGCCTTGTTGGCCTGCTTTATCCCGATGGTATTTATCTTGCGCATGCCCATGAACTGGGTCAATGTTCCAAAAACGGGTTCCACGGTACTCTGTCGTTTGCCCTTCATATACTTTCCCTGTGGACTTTCCACCCTTGCGATGTTCCGTTGGTACTCCTCGCGATAGTAGGTCACCGAAAACTGTTTTTCGTTCACTTTTCCCAAGCAGCTTTCCCTGAGCGGGCAGCCCTTGCAGATCTTGCTCGATGCGCGGTAGGCCTTCTTTTTCGTCTTGGTGCGATGGTCCAGGAACACTTTTTTCAACGGTATTACCTTGCCCTGGGGGCATAGATAATGGTCGTGTTCCTTGATATAGGTGAAGCCATCGGGCCCGCCCTTGTAGGTGCCATGGGGCGGTATAAAACTTTTAAGTCCCCTTTGCTCCAAAAAGGCATAGTTCTCGCCCGAACTGTAGCCGGTGTCCGCAACGCAGTTTTCGAATACCAGGCCCTGTTGCCATAATCTTCTTTGTAAGCGTTGTACGATATCCTGTAATTGCTGGTTGTCCTTACCGTCCGCATGGTAGGCCCTTATATCGGTTATTACATGGTGTGCGGTATCCACGCTCAATTGGCTCAGGTAGTTAAGCTTGCGTGCCTTACCGGGCTTTACGCTAATTCTTGCATCGGGGTCCGTTGGGCTGTAATGGGTCTTGTTACTGGTGTACTTCGCTCCCTTGTTGCCTGCGCCCGGTCGCTTATCTTGATCTTTTGCCCACTTCTTGTTGCGTCCCTTTATCGCGGAGAGTTCCTTATCGTTGGCCGTCACACTTCGCTGTCCTTTATCCGACTTATCGCCTTTGCTCTTACGGTGGGGCGCTTCTTTATCCATCGAACTAAGGGCGCGTACCTTTCTAAGGTGCTCGTCAAGTTCATCTTCGGGTACCTTGAGCTCCAAAGTGTCCATACTCGCGTTGGCCTTTACAGGGGCCGAATCTATGGCCTGGGTATGGCCGCTGACCATCCCCTTGTCAACGCACATGGCAAGGACCTTCGTAAAGACTTCTTCAAAAACGGACTCCGGGTACAGTTGCCGTGTACGGCTTATAGTAGAATGCCATGGCAGCTCCTCGTCGATATCATAGCCTATGAAATATAGTATGTCCAAGCGCATCGAACAATGGTCGATAAGCTTACGGTCGCTGACGATGTTCTCCAAGTAGCCTACCAGACATAACTTGAAGAATACCACAGGGTCAATGCTCTTCTGGCCGCTTTCCCCATAATAAGGACGGGTAAGTATGTAAAGGAAACGTAAATCCAAAACACCTTTTAAACGACGATAGAAATTGTTCTTTGGTATACGTTCGCTCAGTTGAAATTGTGCGAACAGCTTTTCCTGGTACTCCTTTTTTCCCTGCATACCTAAAGGTACGATCAATCGCCCCATGGGCAAGATCGAAAAGCAACTTTTTTGCCTATCTTGTGCAACAGGCACAAAGGTTATGCTTTTTGTTTTCGCATTTTTCCGTCTGTTGGATTCAGGCCAGTGTTATTTTTTAATTGAAATTATTTGCTTAGGGGACTGATGATTTCAACATCTTGAAAAGCAATTGCCCCACGCACCACAGCGGAGATTACATCCTTTAAGGCTTCCGAAATTTGAATTTTAAGTTCACTCTTGTGATAGATGAGACTGATTTCCCTAGCGGGCGAAGGTTTTTTAAAGTGCTTGAGGTTTTTTCGCTTTTTTTCATCAAGCTCCAACGTATTGAGATAGGGCAGTAAGGTCATGCCCATGCCTTCATCGGATAGGTTGACCAAGGTCTCAAAACTGCCACTTTCTATCTTAAACTGCTCTTTATCACCGTTTTTTGGTGATTTGCAAAGATTCACCACACCATCCCTAAAACAATGCCCATCTTGAAGCAGTAAGATATCTGAAATATCCAAATCTGTACCGGTAATTTCTTTCTGATCGGCCAGCCTGTGGTTGGCTGGTACATAACCAACAAAGGGTTCGTAATACAGCGGCCTTTCCCTTATAAATTCAATTTCCAAGGGTGTTGCTGCAATGGCGGCATCCAAATGGCCATCCTGTAGGTTTTTGATAAGGCTGTTGGTGCCCTGTTCTTTAATGATCAGGTTTACCTTGGGATATTTTTTTATGAAGGTGGGCAAGAACATGGGTAATAAAGTAGGCATAACCGTGGGAATGATGCCTAAGGTAAAATCACCGCCAATAAAGCCTTTGTCCTGGTCCACGATGTCTTTTATCCGGCCAGCCTCAGCCACAATATTTTTAGCTTGGGCCACAATCTTCTTTCCCACCTCGGTGATGGCTATGGGCTTTTTTCCCCTATCAAAAATAAGCACGTCCAGTTCGTCTTCCAGTTTTTGGACCTGCATGCTCAAGGTAGGTTGGGTCACAAAGCTCTTCTGGGCGGCCAGTGTAAAATTCTGATATTCGGCAACGGCCAACACATATTGTAGTTGGGTAATGGTCATGTCATATAATTTAATTTAAAAATAGAAATTCCATTAGATAATACTATCCTAAAATTCGGAATAATTGGAAATGCTTATAAAGTAAGTTACTTCTGGAGTTCCTGGCCTATGGGGTGCACGGGGGATGCAAGAGCAGTTAGCAGCGTTTCTACGGTACCCGTAGCAGAGCGCGGACATAAAAAAACGGTCCATGGTTGAAAGCCAAGGACCGTTTTTTTAGTAAGGTCGAAGATTTAAGATAAGCCAGATAACTCTTTACGCTTTTCCGTACCCCTTATTAGAACCGTATAACTAAGTCCACATCTTCTTTGCCTACTTCAAACTGTGCATCCGCAAAACTCGGTGGGCCCATGGTCATCTCGTTACCGCTCATTCCGTAATTTTCCTTCGGCATACCATTAGGCTCAAAATCCATGCGCTGGTTGTCGTTTTCATCATGTAATGCCATAACGGCGTAGCTTCCGGGTGCCACATTTTCAAAAGTAAAGGTTACGCTTCCCGCTGTTGCAGCCTCTTTTAAATTCATAACCCCAGAGCCCTTCATAAAGGTTTCATTGGTGTGGAGGCTTACTAAAAGCGTGCCCTTGTCATTTAAAACATTTTCTAGGGTAACGGTAACGTTTACCGTGTCTTGGGCATTGGCTGCAATGGCAATTAAGAAAATACTAAGGATACCTACTAATTTTTTCATGATATAAATTGTTTTAGTGTTATTGATGCCTCAAAGATGCAACAGGGGTCAGGACCAAGGAAAAGAGGCTTACCCACTTGTTGTTTTTTTTGACTGAATTGTAAAATGGAATCATTTTTGGTACCTTTTGTAAAACCAAGGTCATGAATATAAGTCGTTTAGGCATAAAGTTGTCTTTGCTAATTTTGTTTTCCATGGCCAGTGCTTTAAACGCCCAACTGTCTTACGTGCCGCAAGATAACCTTAGAGATGCCATTAGAATAGCCCAATGGACCGAGTTAAAACCGCAAACTCCCAAGAAACAACGTTTTTTAACTGGTTTGGTGTTTGGGTCTAACCAATGTTTTCAAATTTTTGAGGATGCAGCCCGTAGAGCTGGGCATCAACCCTATGAATTGCCTACCATTGCCGCTTTCTATCAAGTGGTACTTAAGGAAACCATTACTGGAGATGCTATGTCAAATAAAGAAGTAGAACACATATACCAAACTACTTCTAAACAATTTCAAAATCAGAAACCAGACATAACAATGGCCCATACCAATTTGCAGCGCGTTTACGACAGTTTGATAATTCAAGCCATTTGGGTGGCCACTGTCTTTGAGCTTTCCAAAAAACGTAGTGTTGAAATCCAAGAGACCGCACAGGGGTTATTGAACGCATTTTCATTGGAAAAACTGATTGGTCTAAGCGAGGAAAAGTCAGCAAATACCACCTTGGTTGTATCCCAACCTAAAGAATCTGCCCCAATCCAAGCCAAAGCGGTGATCAATACAAAGACTCCTCTTGGCCTTACGGACGTAATCATGAGAACAGTGACCAATTATGGGTTAAATGGGGTGTATATAAAGAACGAGGTTAGTGTTTTATTCGCAGACGGAACTATATTTAGCAACCCCAATGAACCTTTGGATGCTTTGGACGCGGTGATATCCAAACGTCAAAACCCAAAAAAATGGGGAAAATGGCAGAAAATCGGATCTGTACTTCGGGTAACCAAACCTTGGAAAAACAAATCTTACGATTGGAAAAAGTGGTTTAGGGTGCGTCCGGCAGAAAAGGGGCAAAAAATAGTGGGTCATTTTAACAGTTTAGATGGTTTTGGCGGCAGTACCGTAATCAACGCAGCTATGGTGGCTTTTGATTCACAAGGCCGGTTTGCATGGAAAACCGTTAAGGGGGGCAATACGAGCTGGAAGCCTATCTACTCCAAAAGCGCTAGTGCAGGCACCTATGAAATTGATGAATACAAAATCACTTTAACTTATAACAATGGGGTGCGGGAGTCCTTCTTTTTTGGGTTTTATCCTATGGATGATGAACATTTTGTGATTGGCTCCAGTCATTTTACACCAAAAAAGTAACGAAGGTTCCATAGGTATCTCCTCAAGTTTCCTAGTCCGTTATGCTTGGGTTTTGTTCTAGCCTTTTCTAGTGAGCAAATAATCCACACCATACCTGCCACAACCAAAATAAAGAGCGGATATAGCAACGGAAATAAAGAATAAGGGATAGGTAAAGTTAAACCCGATGGTTTCTTGGTTCAACATAAAAACCACCATGACGAGTAAAATGGCCAAAGCTACAATACGCGTGGCAAAACCCAGGATAAGGGATATGCCTCCAAAAACTTTGGTGATTCCGGAGAAGAGGGCAAAGCCATAGGCAAAGGTTGGGATTGGGGCATGAAATTGATGTATCAGATCCAAGAAGTAGGGTGCAACTTCAAACCAACCCAAACCAGCGTCCCTGGGAGACCAAGGAACCCCAAATTGACGGCTCCCAAAATGGAACGCCAATAGTCCGCCCATAGCTACTTGTGGTACTTTAATAAAACAATTAAGCAACCAATAATTGGTGTAAAAAGGGAGGAACAGTTGGCTCAATCTAAACCGCATAGCCTGACAAAGTAGTTATAAAGTGTATATGTCCTCACTTTTGTTTAACAGTTGGATTTAATTTATAACTGGTCTAAATCTGATGTTTGTTCCCTTTTCTTGATATAAGTGGTGCGAGAGAGTTTACGAACTAAATAGCTTGCAATGAGGGAATTAAACAATTCTAATTAAAAAATGTTATGGAATCTGTTTTTCCATTTCCTTGGCCAAGCTTTTGTGGGCACCATCCTTTTGGTTCAATCCATTAATTATGGCACTGTGGTCCTCTGGTCTTGTCTGGCTAAGCTTATAAGCGGCCTAGATATCTGTTATGGTTATTTTAAAGCCAACGACACCTCTTACCTGCCTTAGGGTTTTTGGGGAAAAATCATCCAAGGATACAGGATGCTTGGACCCCTTTTCATGGTTGTCCACGAGTTTTTGCATGGATTGCAACACCTCTTCCTCGGAAAGTATCTCAATTTCCCCGTAGACATGAACGGCAATATAGTTCCATGTGGGCACTTCTTCTTGCTTATACCAAGATGAGGAAATATAGCCGTGGGCGCCGTTAAAAATGCATAGGACCTCTGGTTGGGCAGCAAATTCCGTCCATTGCGGATTAGCTTTTGAGATATGGCCCACCAAGATATCTTTATCAGCGCTATCCACATCAAGCTCCAATGGAATATGGGTTGCCCATGGCTTTCCATTGACTTGACTGACAAGGATACCAAAACCGTTATCTTGTATAAACTGCCTTACCTCCTTTACATTTTCATTCTTATAATATTGCGGGATATACATCTTACCTTAGTTGTGCGGTTATCAAAGAGTCTACAAGTTGCTGCTGTGCTATGGTTTCCTCAAAAGTCCCAAATAATTCCGTTTCCAAATTTTCTAGAATCAAAATGTTATTTCTGAATTTCAAGGATTTCAACGGTGTTAGCTCTTTAATCTCAAGAGTACTAAAGTCCACAATGGGTTCAATCTGTGTAAGGATATGATCAAATTTATATTCAAAGGCTTTGTTAGATAATTCCTCCAATGCTTTTTGGAACATATCCAGTTTAAGGAGTTCTACGGTCAGTCTGGAGTCGTCCTTGGGGTTCTCCCTAATATATTTTTGAAGGTAGTTGTTGGAAAAATAGTAGACCGAAGACCTTAAAGTACCCCCCAAATAATTTTTTAGTTGCTTTTGGTTTTCTTCCAAGTTTTCCTCCCCTAAAAACACATGAAAGTCTTGGAGCATCACATCCAAGGTATCCCTATAACTGATATCACCCGTTAAATCCGTGAGATGTAACAGATTTTCTTCCTTAAGTTGTTCTATGGTGGCATTCCGGTTATTACGTTGTTTATTTTCTTCGCTCCAATTATTGATATAGAGTGCTATTAAGATACCAACAACCACAAGAGCTATCTCTCCAATGGCATATTTCAGGTATTTCCCAAAAGTACCTTTACCTCCAGTGGTCGGATTTTGAGTAATTAGTCTTTGTCTTGTTTTTTTGAAAAAATGTACCATTGATGTTGGATTGGTCGCAAGGAGTACGTTTTTATCGGTCCGTGGGACCCAATTAAACGCCTCCAGTTGTAAACCCGAGCTAACAGCTGTAAAGATAACGAGTTTTTATGGCGAGAAAACAGGCCTAGTGGTAACGGAACATGTTCATAGCATTAGCCATTTTATCCAATTATTTTACCAACAGCCATAATCCAGTCCAATATCTTGGATTATGGGCTATACCATTAATGGAGCTTATACAAACGTCCATGGCGAAAGTAGGAACTGTGAATGGATAAAATGAGCTATACAAAAACGCCATGGGAGTCAACCTCCCAAGCTAATCGATGGGTGTAGGGACTAAATTTAGGTTTTGCGTACAATTGACCATCCGCCAATCAGAAAAATTGTGGAATGAACATTGGCGCATGTGTATGCATGGATTCCCAGTATTTCAAAATTTGGGCCTAGTCCTAGGCCATTCCGATAAAAATAGAAAACCTACGTACTGTGTGTTCTCACCTTAAGATTACAGACGGGATTTTTTCTTCTTTGACCACATCACCGTCTGCATAAACATGGTAAGCGTTATTTTCACTATTGAGGGATATGGATTGCTGCACTTTACCATCCACAAAATGAATGGCAGCCTGGTCGTCACAGGCATATCCATCCGTGAGGGCTCCGGTTAGAATGTTATGATGGTACAATGGCCTTCTAGTGGTCTCAGAATTATAATGTGGACAATGGCTTTGGTCTAAAAGCCCCAAGCCATTGACAATACTTAATTCTGCCGGCCTGGAGTCCGTGGTGCCGCCATTGAACCAGCATAAAGAGCCTGCGCTGCCCCCTGCCATGACACAACCACGCTGATAAGCCTCCTTTAAAAGCACATCGATACCCTGCGCTTTCCAAATGGCCAACATATTTAACGTATTTCCCCCACCAACGACAACAGCGTCCATTTTGGAAATAATTTCTTGGAACGTTTGCTTTTGGTCGTAAGAATTGATCCAAACCGTTAACACATGGGGTAGTACCGGTAATTGCTTGCAGACCTCATAAAAAGAAATGATATACTCTTTATCATCCCCACTGGCCGTGGGAACAAAACAAATGTTTGGATTTTTCTTTCCTGTCATTTTGGCCACATACCGCAGAAAGGGCAAACGATGCCTACCACTTCCATAGGCTAAAACTTGTTTTTTCATGTGGTAAAATTACAAATAAGCACCATATGCTTTTTAGGATTAAAAACCCTTCGCCCATGCAAACAGGTAAGGTTGTGTAGCATTAAGCACCTTACCATCACCTCTTAAAATTCTTGAACTAAAAGTTGGATACCTCATGAAGCCAAAATCATGTTCTAAACATGCCCAAGGATGAGAATGGTTGGCAGGGGTATTTATTGACCTTTCATAGGAGTGAGGAAATCAGAGACCAGGGATAGGTGCAAAAAAACGCTGAGCTATGGATACTAAACCATGAACGAAGAACACAGAAATAGACCAGGGAACCTTCAACCATGAACAACCATGGGTATCCATTACAAATGAACATCTTATTTTGGTATCCTTTGTTTAGGTTGGGAATTGGGGTTAATTTCTATTGCTGTTTCTGTTTCTGTTTCTGTTCCGGTTGCGATTCCTGTTTTGGTGGTTTTGGTTGCCACCGCCTTTTGGTTTAGAGGCTACCGTTGCACTTTCTGGAGGGACATCATCCATAAAAGGGTGGTCCGGTAATCTGGGAACGGACTGTTTTATCAATTTTTCGATATCCCTTAAATAGGTGCGTTCTTCCACATCACAAAAAGAAATGGCAATGCCACTGGCACTGGCCCGGCCTGTTCTTCCAATGCGGTGCACATAGGTTTCCGGGATATTGGGCAAGTCGTAGTTCACCACTAGGGAAAGTTCTTCCACATCTATTCCCCTTGCGGCGATATCCGTTGCCACCAGAACCTTTAACTTTCCTTCTTTAAAGGCACCCAAGGCCTTTTGGCGGGCCGCCTGCGATTTATTGCCGTGGATCGCCGCAGCTGTAATGCCAGCTTGATCCAATTTTTTGACAATTTTATTTGCACCATGCTTTGTGCGCGAAAAAACAAGAACGGAATCCTGAGCACGATTCCCCAGCATATGCACCAACAGCTTTGGCTTGTTGCTTTTTGCAACAAAATACACCCCTTGCTCTACTTTTTCAGCGGTGGCCTGTTGTGGTTTTATGGTCACCTGCTCAAAATCGCCCAGTATTTTTTGGGACAGCTCCACAATGGTTTTTGGCATGGTGGCAGAAAAGAAAAGGGATTGTCTTTGGGGTGGTAACTTTGCTATAATTTTTTTGATGTCATGGATAAATCCCATGTCCAACATCTGGTCTGCTTCATCCAACACGGCATATTCTATATCGCGGAGCGAAATAAAACCTTGGTTCATTAAATCCAACAAACGGCCAGGTGTTGCAATTAAGATATCTACACCATTACGAAGCACGTTAACCTGTTTTCCCTGTTTCACCCCACCAAAGATGACCGTGGTCTTAAGTTGGGTAAACTTGGCGTAGGCCGCAAAGCTTTCACCAATTTGTATGGCCAACTCCCTTGTTGGGGTAACCACCAATGCCTTTATTTTTCGTTTGCCCTGTTGTGGCCCTGCTTGGTGCAGCTGATGTAAAATAGGAACCCCAAAAGCACAGGTTTTTCCAGTTCCTGTCTGGGCCACGCCAAGTAAATCCTTACCGCCCAGTAAAATGGGGATGGCCTGTTCTTGGATTGGTGTGGGCTGGGTATAGCCTTCTTTCTGTAAGGCTTTTAGGATAGGTTCGGCTAGGCCGAGTTCATTAAATGTCATAGGAATACTCGATGGTCGAGATTTTAAGCCTGATTCAAAATCAGGCAGATTTCTCTGGGACTTTCCCAGTTTTAGAGCGGCGAAGGTACTTTAATTTATCCAACTCACTGCCATGGTAGCCATCTAACCAAATTTTTGGGTGGCCAACAGGCCGATTTTTAATTACATGCTGCCTGCCTAACGTTCACCCGTAAGCTTAGGACGTAAAAAGTTGTCCATAGGTTAGAAGCTGAGCTAAACAACACTGCAGCCTTACTAAAAGTGTTAGCTACAATCCGGTCTTAAAAAATGACAGTTCGGAATTTCTTTTTTATCCGTGTGGTAATGGCACTGGATATTTGCCCTATCAAAATAACCGTCAGCAGCACATAAATAGGCGCTAGAATAGAGAATCATCAATCATGAAAAGACTTTTTACCTTACTTTTTTTAAGTATGCTGGGAACGGGATTGGCCCAGACCACCATTAATGGCATGGTATCGGATACAAAGGGCAACCCCATTCCCGGGGCCAATGTTTATTTGGAAGGCACTTATGATGGGGGTTCCACCAATGAAGGTGGCGCGTTTGCATTCGTGACCACGGAAACGGGGGAGCAAACCTTGGTAATATCGATGATAGGGTACGAGTCCCATATGGAGATTGGTGATGTGTCCTATTTAAAAAATTTGCAAATTAAACTCGTGGAGGCTATCAACCAACTTAATGGCGTTACCTTATCTGCCGGCACGTTTGAGGCTGGTGATAACTCTAAGGTTTCTGTTTTAAAACCTTTGGATATTGTAACTACAGCTGGTGCTGCGGGTGACTTTGTGGCTGCCCTACAGACCCTGCCTGGCACCACTACGGTAAACGAGGACGGGCGTTTGTTCGTTAGGGGCGGGGCGGCCGGTGAGACCCAAGTATTTGTGGATGGCCTAAGGGTTTTTCAACCTTTTAACGCTACGGCGAACAACATTCCCACCCGCGGACGTTTTTCCCCTTTTCTATTTAAGGGGATTACGTTTAGCACCGGAGGCTATTCCGCAGAATATGGCCAGGCCCTTTCCAGTGTCTTATTGCTGAATTCTGTTGATGTCCCCGATCAAGAAAAAACAGAGATCAATGTCATGTCTGTTGGCGGTGGGCTAGGGCATACGGAAATTTGGGGAGACCAATCCTTAAGTTTTAATACCCAGTACATTAACCTGGCTCCTTATGAAGCCTTAATTCCCTCTACCCAAGGTATTCGCTGGAACAGCCCTTTTGAATCTATTTCTGGAGAAACAGTATTTAGGAGCAAAGGCGAAAAAAGCATGTTAAAATTGTATGCCAACTTTAACCATTCCAATCTGGATATCGACCAAGAGAATATTAATTTTGATGACTTTGTTCGCTTTCAATTAACAAATAATAACCTGTATTTTAACACGTCTTACAAGTACTTTTTTGAAAACGAATGGACCTTGAGCACGGGAACCAGTATTTCTTGGGATACCAATGATATCAACGTTTTTGATACCGCCATTGAAGCCCAGGAGGCGGCGGCGCACGTAAAACTAAAGCTTAAAAAGTCCTTTAGCAATAGATGGGATATCAACTTTGGGGCAGAATTGTTTCAAACGGATTATGAAGAAACGGTACTGACCCCAGACCAAATGGAGTTCCAAAATGGTTTTGATGACCAACTGTTTGCAGGATTTTTGGAGAGTGATATTTTTTTTAGCAACCACCTTGCAATGAAAGTAGGTGCACGGATAGAAAACGCCTCCGTCATTGGTGATTTTACGGTCTCGCCTAGGGTTTCATTGGCCTATAAGACCAGTGAGAAGGGTCAGTTTTCATTGGCCTACGGCGACTTTTACCAAAACCCATTAAACGAAATACTCAGATATGACCAGGGTTTAATTTCCGAAAAAACATCGCACTACATTTTTAATTACCAATATCAGAACAACGGCAAGACCTTTAGGGCAGAGGCGTATTACAAGGATTACGATCACTTGGTGAAATTCAATACGGAATTACCGGAATTTAACTCCCAGTTTACCAATGCAGGTTTTGGGTATGCCACGGGATTGGATGTGTTCTGGCGCGATAACAAAAGCATAAAAAATCTGGATTATTGGCTATCCTACTCCTACTTGGACACTGCGCGTGATTTTAGGAATTTTAGGGAAAGTGCCACTCCAAATTTTGCCCCTGCCCATAACTTTTCATTGGTCACCAAATATTGGGTGGATTCCTTAAAATCCCAAGTAGGGCTATCTTACCAGTATGCATCAGGAAGGCCCTATGATAACCCAAACACTCCCGAGTTTTTAGCCGAAAAGACCAAACCCTTTAACAATCTTAGCTTGAATTGGGCGTACCTGATAGACCAGCAAAAGATTTTATATTTCTCCGTGAACAATGTGTTGGGGTTCAATAATATCAATAATTACCAATATGCCAATACCCCTAACGCTAACGGAATTTTTGAAAGGCAAACCATAAGGCCCCCGGCGGATAGCTTCTTTTTTGTTGGGTTTTTCTGGACCATAAGTACGGATGGCAGGAGCAATCAGTTAGACAATTTGTAATAATATCGAAGCGTTTTTTGTCTGTAGTATTGGTTTCACTAGGGATTTTGGCCAGTTCACAACAAATAGTTACGCGGGTGCGTTGGCCTCCGTAATTTCGTAAGTGATGGATGGTATTGCTTTGAAAGGTAAGCTCGTTTTTGGAATTTTGGTTCTTGCCTTACTGGGGTGTACATCGCCCTTTTGGGCACAAACCACCTATGGCGATGATTTTAGCATAGCAAGTTATTCCAATAATTCTGGCACCGGTAACTTTTTGGGTCCGTGGACGGAAACGTCGGACGGAAACAATCCCGCAACCGGCGGTCGTATTCGGGTCAATGCTAATCAACTTCGCTTTAGGAACCTCAGGAACAATAGAACCATTACTAGAAACCTGGACCTATCTCCCTACCAAAGTGTCACGCTAAGTCTAGATTATAACAGAACTGGAGGCAACGAATCCTTGGCGGTACAATTGTTTGATGGAACCACCTACAGCACTGTGGCGGTCTTGGACGGGACAGGTTCCGTATCTTATGCACTCAACCAAAACCAGATAAGTGCCACAGCAGGCATCCGCATCCGTTCCAATAGCGGTGATTGGGACAACAATACAGAAACTATCTTTGTGGACAATATCCTGTTTACGGCACAATTACCCGATCAGCCCCCAGTACTTACGGGTTCTGGGGATCAGATATACTGCCCCGGTGGTAGCGTTCCAGTAGTGGAGTCCATAAGTATTACAGATCCGGATGATACCATAGGAAATGCGGTTTATATTCAAATATCCAGCGGTTATGTGAATGGGGAAGATGTTTTGACCTTAACGGGAAGCCATCCCAATATTACCCCATCTTGGAACCCCACTGAAGGCGAGCTCACCCTTATGGGACCGGCATCCTATGTAGCGTTTGAAGCTGCGGTCTTGGCCACTGTTTTTTCCAGTAGTTCGGGAAACCCATCCGGGACAAAACAATTTTCGATAACGGTAGGAGAACCTAATTTTCTGCCGGAAACACAGCATTATTACGAGTTTGTACCAGACCCGGGCATTTCCTGGACAGATGCACGGGATGCAGCCGCTACGAGGACCTATTTGGGTTTACAGGGGTATTTGGTTACGCTTACCTCACAGGAAGAAGCGGATTTTGCAGGCCAGCAGGCCAGCGGATTTGGTTGGATAGGAGCAACGGATGAACTTGTGGAAGGAGAGTGGCGGTGGGCCACAGGCCCGGAAGCTGGCACCTTGTTTTGGACCGGACTCGCCAATGGCACGGAAATCACCTATGCCAATTGGAATGGGGGAGAACCTAATAACGTAGGGAGCAATGGCGAGGACTATGCCCATATTGCCGCCGCATCCGTGATTAGGGGAGGCGCACCCATTGGGGCATGGAACGATTTGCCCAATGGTGGGGGAGGTGGAGCCTACGCATCACAGGGCTATGTAGTGGAATATGGGGGAATGCCCGGAGATCCGGTATTGAACATTTCCTTGACTACCTCGATCACGGTAGATTCAGAACCACCAACCTGGGTCACTACGGCAGGGGCTTTGGACCAAAATTATCAATGTAATGGTGATGTCCCTACGTTGACATCCTGTTCTAGCCTAAACACCACTTTTTTTAACCAACAACAATTTTCATGGGGCTTTGGTCTTCAAAACAGTACAGCTGCCGTTGTAACTAATTGGGAAGTGCGGATAACCAATGCCAATTATCAGCTAGACCCCTTACAACTTACGAACCAAGCGGCATTTAATTACAGTGAAGTTGATAATGGTAATGGCACGTTTGACCTAATATTGACCGGTACCGGTCCAATTCCGGGATTTGGGGGCATTCCCGGCGGAAACATCCAATGGTCAGGTGTTAACTTTGGATTTACCCCCACATCTGATGGAATCAGCGTCTTTTGTGGTGCCACTCCATTTTCACCTCCGGTGGCCACGGACAACTGTGGCAATGTGACCGTGGTACAGGTCAGCGATGTGGTGACCAATGACAATGGCCCCAATGATTACGTTAGGGTCGTTGGGTACGAGGCCGTAGATGATGTAGGCAATACCTCTTCCATATTTACGAGGACCATTACCGTGCGGGATACCACGGCACCCACGGCGTCCAACCTTGCTGGGGCAACTGTTTTCTGCGCAAGTGACATCCCTGCGCCAGATATTCTTGTGGTGAATGATGAGGCAGATAATTGTAGCCCGGCACCAACTGTCTCCTTTGTTGGGGACATATCGGACGGTGGAGCCAACCCTGAAATTATTACAAGAACCTATGCCGTAAGCGATGCCGCCGGAAACAGCATACAAGTCACCCAGACGTTTACCGTGAACGCTTTTGAAATTACCCAACAACCCATAAATTTTTCGGCCACGGCTGGTGGTAGTGCTACCTTTATGGTGGGCGCCTCAAATGCGGACACCTATCAATGGCAGCTAAGTACCAATGGTGGGGTGTCATTTATAAATCTTTCGGATACCGCCGCCTATTCTGGGACACAATCACCAACCCTAAGCCTAAATGCGCCTATTTCTTCCGCAATGCAAGGATACCAATATCGGGTTTTGGTGTCTAACAGCAATGCAGCTTGTCCGGCTATCCTATCCAATAGTGCCGCACTTTCCGTTGGAGCAGCCACCGTGATCACCAACAGGCGAATCACCTTTAGGGTACAGCAATAAAATTGGGCGTTCACTAGTTCACGGAGATGTTAAGCAGTGACTCTGGAAGTGGCCCTGCCCTTTTGCCTTGCATCTATGATGAATTTTCTATTTTAGCGTTGTAAGATTGTACTAGGGATATGTACGATCCATCCTCTAAATACAACAATTGGGTACCTCCTTTTTTTTATCCATGGTAGGCTGATGCATTTTTGTGCCTGTAAAAATAAAAGAGCCATCATGAAAAATACAGTACTCATTTTAGTTGCCATTTTTAGTTTGGGGTTATATGCACAAAGCGATTATGAAAAAGGGATGCAAAAAGCTTTTCAACTTTGGGAGGCAGAAAAAACCGTTTACGCCTCCAATTTGTTTGAAAGGATTGCAGCGGCGGAAGATGATAATTGGCTGCCGTATTACTACGTGGCCCAGGTGAACACCTTTGCCAGTTTTGGTGAGAAGGATGGAAAAACACTGTCCAACCAACTGGAAAAAGCAAAAATGTTCTTGGATATTGCCAAACGCCTTTCCCCCAATAATCCAGAACTGCTCATTCAGGAAGCTATGATCAATACCGCTTGGATTGCCTTTGATGGGGCCACTTATGGCATGACACTATCACCAAAAAATGCAAAACTCTATACCAAGGCCCTGCAATTGGCCCCGGATAATCCACGTGTAATCCTATCTAAGGCCGAGTGGGATATGGGGTCGGCCAGGTATTTTGGAAAAGACATTAGCCCTTATTGTAAAGATGTGAAAAGAGCTTTGGAACTTTTTGCTACCTTTAAATCGGACATTGCTTTTTATCCCAGTTGGGGCAAGGAAAGGGCAGAGGAAGTGCTTGCCAGTTGCGGTGATAACGAATAAGGGGCATCTTTGGCCTAGGGCATTCCAAAAAACTACAGCTTTTGAAAGAGAAAAAAACATATACAAAGTTTGGCAATGTTTTAAAAATAAGCATCTACGTCATGCTTGGCCTAACATTGATCAATGTACTGGCAAATCTGGGCAATGAGGTGGATTGGCTGGATCAGTTAAAAGGGGCTGTGGTCACTTTTGTGTATGCATTTATCATCACGGCCGTCAACGCTTACTACAATTCCTTTTTGACCAACCGCTATAGTTGGGAGACCCATACCCAACTTCGTTTATGGTTGGGTGCCGTGGGATCCGTAGTGTTAACGGTACTGTCTTTTGGTCTTGCCCGGGTATTTGTGGAAATGGGTATTTATGGCCAGAGCTTTGGCCAGTTTCTAGCTACGGAAGACATAGAAACCTACATTTTTACCTTGATTATTGCCATTGGGGTGTCTGCCATTATCCACGCGTTTTATTTCTACAAGGCACTACAGGAAACCAAGGTAAAAGAGCAGAAAATCATTGCAGGCACGGCATCGGCAAGGTTTGACGCTTTAAAGAACCAGTTAGATCCCCATTTTTTGTTCAATAGCTTAAATGTATTGACCAGTCTTATTGAAGAAGACCCGCATCAGGCCCAAAAATTCACCACCTCACTCTCCAAGGTCTATCGCTATGTGTTGGAACAAAAAAACAAAGATTTGGTCACGGTGGACGAAGAACTCAATTTTGCCCGTACCTATGTGCGCCTGCTAAAAATGCGTTTTGAGGAAAGCATTGTTTTTGATATTCCAGAAAAAGCTACCGATGCTGAAGCCAAGATTGTTCCCCTATCCCTGCAATTGCTTTTGGAGAACTGTGTAAAACACAATGTGGTCACCGCTGCCCGGCCACTTCAGATCAAAGTGATTGAAAAAGAAGGGAACCTTGTGGTACAAAACAACCTGCAAGAAAAACAGGTGGTAAAAAAGAGCAGTGGCGTAGGCTTGCAAAACATCAAACAACGGTATGGGATTTTAACGGATAGGACCGTACAAATCAATAAAACCACCTCAGATTTTAGTGTGGCCTTGCCCATGTTGTCCAAGCAGGTCTCCGTTATGGAAACCCAAGAGGAACACATTGAGGAAAAGCGCTATTTAAAGGCAAAGGAACGGGTAGAGGCACTCAAAGGGTTCTATGGTAATTTGGGGGCGTATGTGTTGATTATCCCTTTTTTATGGTGGTTAAACCTTAGGACCACCAGTTTTTTATGGGCTATTTTCCCAACACTGGGCTGGGGATTTGGTTTGGTGGCCCACGGACTGGAAGCTTATGGTTATAACCCCTTATGGGGCAAACGCTGGGAAGAAAAGAAAATCCAGGAATTAATGGATAAGGAGGATTTTTAAGGATTTCCTCAGTTGATGGCTGGAGGCTTTAAGCGCAGTTTTACTTTGTTTTGAAGTTTTTTAAAGCGCTACGGTCTTGGTTGTTCATTATGTTTTGTTGGCCATTATTGATTTCATGGTAGCAGAACAAGGGAATATTTACTATCGTAGGCATGAAAAGGGTTTCTCCACCACCACCAAGTCCAGCGCACTGTTGCAATTTAAGGTAAAAAACCTGTCCCCAAAGAACTCATTGGCCGTTGCGGCAATACGGTGGGGCACCATCTGCCAAAAGCTATCATAAAAGCGGCCAAAACCCGCATTTAAGGAATGTACATGACTTTTTTACCTTATCTTTAGTTTAAGCTATTGTGCCGCGGGTTAAGAACAGGCCAGCACCTTGGGAGTGATGGGGGCACGGACGGCTGCCTCAGGTAGCGTGGCACGGTGGCCAACTCCTATCCCTTCACCAGCAGTCCTCTTCTACAATTTTGTACTATCGATTTCTTAGGTGCCGGTTGAAACCAAGTTTTAAGCTCCATTCCCTTTGTATTGTTATGGCCTAGCTGATGAACCAACAGTATACATAAGGCTTTACGTAGGCCATCCGTTCAATGAGATTCCCGTTGCCCCAAACATCGTCCGGTTGTTCCAAAGTCTTTTTTATCTTAGTGTACAGCTATACGTGATGCTCACGCCGTTTCTTGTTGTCCTTGCTTTGTCGGTCAAATTTTTTGTGTTCCGCCCTTAGGTCGTGTGAATTGCTTAGGGTTGTCCAAATCCCAATTTAGGGGTTGCGGTAACATGGGACACAGCCAGCCGAGAAGAAGACCCCGTTCAGCAAGGCCCGGCGCACCGGCTCGCCCCTCACTGCAAAACGTCCACTGGACCGTTTGCGGTCGTTCGGTCGTGTGAATTGCTTAGGGTTGTCCAAATCCCAATTTAAGATTACGGTGATTAGGGGACACAGCCAGCCGAGAAGAAGACCCCGTTCAGCAAAGCCCGGCGCACCGGCTCGCACCTCACTGCAAAACGTCCACGGGACCTTTTGCGGTCGTTCGGTCGTGTGAATTGCTTGGGGTTGTCCAAATCCCAATTTAGGGGTTGCGGTAACATGGGACACAGCCAGCCGAGAAGAAGACCCCGTTCAGCAAAGCCCAGCGCACCGGCTCGCCCCTCACTGCAAAACGTCCACTGGACCTTTTGCGGTCGTTCGGTCGTGTGAATTGCTTGGGGTTGTCCAAATCCCAAT
>NZ_LDJX01000011.1 GCF_001306415.1 Croceitalea dokdonensis DOKDO 023 | reverse complement strand
TATATAAAGGGATTTCAAAAGACGTAGCACAACCTTTAAAATGGCATAATGAAGGGAAGACCAAATCAACCAAAGGTTATCGGCCATGGGTTTTGGTGTATCAAGAAGAGGTTGGCGGTTTAGAAAAAGCACGCGAAAGTGAAAAATATTACAAGTCTGGAATAGGAAGGGATAAATTAAAGGAATTAATACAACAACGGCCACGTAGCTCAGCTGAATAGAGCACTGGATTTCGGCTCCAGCGGTCGGGGGTTTGAATCCCTCCGTGGTCACGAATAAATCAAAAAGTCTCACATCAAATCAAGCTCGCTTGAATTTGTTAGTGGGGCTTTTTGATTTTCAGCGCAGTGCCCTGACGTAAGATCGAAGCCAATCCCGACCGGGGGTTCCAAGAGGCATATGCATACCGCCTTGAATTTGTAAAGACGGTTTTTTTTTAAGCGGAGCTTTAGGGTAAGGTACTGTCAATCCGTTCGTGGTCACTTAAAGCAAAAGCCTGGTATCAAAATCCAGGGTTCTCTTATTTGGTTTGGCAAATGGTGTAAACATCGAATTATCTCTACTGGAACAAGAAAGTTTAAAACAACAAAGAATACTGAGACGTGATGGGAATACGAAGTAATGCGAAGGAATGGGTCAGTTCTTAAAAATCTACTAAATTTAAATCTTTAATATATTTATCGTGAATGATTCAATAACAAACATTCAAAAAACATTTGAAACCTTACTTGCGGAAAAATTCCCTGAACTTCAGCCTGTTAATAAATGGAAACAAACCATGTGGCATCACAATGGTGATTTAGTGGTGTCCCTTGTACCATTGGCAAAAAAAGTAAAGTTCTGTTTTTTTAATAGTCCGCATTTAAAATTGGACAAAACCCAACGATGGGGTACGACTACAAGCTCTGAAAATTTGGAAATTCCTAACGGTACTGATATAGATTGGAAACAAATTGAAAAGTTGCTTACGGAAATACTGCATTAAAATGGTAAAAACCGAAAATTTTGAGAAAGTTGAAGTAAGTTCAACAGCAGAACTGCGAGACTGGTTGCATGCCAATCACACACAAGAAGAAAGTGTATGGCTGGTGACCTTTAAAAAATCCATTCCAGGAAAATATGTTTCGGTAAGTGAAGTGCTTGATGAACTCATTGCTTTTGGTTGGATAGACGGCATCCGTCGAAAACTGGATGAGACTAGAACAATGCAGCTCATTGCACCACGGCAAACACAACATTGGTCAAAAACCTATAAAGACCGAGCGAATAAACTCGTCAAAGAAGGAAGGATGACACAAGCAGGTCAGGAGTCCATAGCCCGTTCTCAACAATTGGGCCTATGGAATTTTCTGGACGATGTAGATGCACTCGTTAAACCTGATGATTTGCTAGAATGTTTAAAACAACACAAAGGCGCATTGGCTTTTTTTGATGCGCTAAGTCCTTCCAATCAACGGTTTATTCTACGCTGGATAAAACTGGCAAAAACCGGGAAAACAAGACAAAAGCGAATTCTAGAAACCGCTGTGTTATCGTCTAAAGGCGAAAAAATGAAAGGGCTGTAGGGTATTTTTTATTCTTAGACCTATGTAATTTTATAATTCCAATCTTATTGATGTATGAAAGGACTTTTTTTTGCGGCAATAGCTTTTTTAATCATTTCGTGTAAACCATCAATTAAAACCAGCCCAAACATCCCGGTTCAAATTGCAGGTGCTATGAAAAATGTAATGTGGAACGGGGAGCTCGATGGTATTATTCAATTGGATACTATCACAAACCAAGACGGTTTGTATGGGTTAGGTCCACTGGCTTTCTTAAAAGGTGAAATACTGCTACTGGATGGAAAAGCATACGTTTCTAAAATTTTAGAAAATGGGAATCCTAATGTAGAAATTCAACATAAAGCGAAAGCGCCATTTTTTGTCTACGGCAATGTGACAAAATGGGAAGAAAGGGAACTACCAGAAAACGTAATAGACTTACAAAGCTTGGAAAGATACATCACTGAACTCTGTAATGAACGAACGTCACCTTTTATTATCAAAATAGAAGCAAAAGTAGCTGCTGCAACCTATCACATTCAAAACCTTGCCGATGGTAGTGTGGTAACCAATCCGCAGGAAGCCCATGCTGGGCAACAAAGCTTTGAACTTAACAACGAAGAAGTTGTCATTATAGGCTTTTATTCCAAAAATCACAAAGGCATTTTTACGCATCATGATACCAACATGCATCTGCATATCATCACAAAAGACAAAACCCAAATGGGACATTTAGATGAGTTGTTGTTGGAAGACGGTAGATTATTTATTTCCTTAGCTATAAATTGATGTAGGTAAGATGAACCTCAATAGATTACTTCAGAAAGTACGGACATAGTCCTCTCTGGTTTTTTCCTTTTTGGTAGTTAGGTAGCGTTCACTTTTACATCACCATGGAAAAAGTATAAAATTTTCCCCAGGTTAGTCTTGCCCACTTATGAATATGATTCCACTAAATTTCCCCACTTCTGATTTCTGGTAGATCAGCCAACTATAAATAACTAGTTTGGCCTGGAACTCTTTAACCACGAGGTGAACCTAGAGTTAGGCCGTCGTTAGCTTTTTAACAATATCCCCGATAATCATTGGGGCATGGACCCTTGAATTTTCTATAAACCATTTATGGGTTTCCATACCACCGCAAATTACACCTGCCAGATAAAGGCCTTTGACATTGGTTTCCATGGTCTCCGGATGGTATGTGGGCAACCTCTTTTTATCTTTTGATAAACGTACGTCAAGCTTTTCAAGAAACTCAAAGTTGGGCATATACCCTGTCAATGCCAGTACAAAATCGTTTTCAATGCTTGTTTCCCCCTCAGGGGTATCCATGATTACCGCTGTTGGTGTTATTTCTTTAACCGTGGCATGGTAAAAGGCTTTGATACTACCTTCTTTTATACGATTAATGATATCTGGTCTCACCCAGTATTTTACCCGTTGCCCCACCTCTGCACCACGGATGATTAACGTTACGGCCGCTCCTTTACGGTAACATTCAAGGGCAGCGTCTATGGCGGAGTTGCTTGCCCCTATCACCGCTAGTTTCTGGTTGGCATAGAAATGAGGGTCTTTGTAATAGTGGGATACTTTTGGCAAGTCTTCCCCCTTGCACCCAATTTTGTTGGGAATATCATAAAATCCAGTAGCTATTATGATGTGTTTTGCCTTATAAGTTGCCTTGTTGGTTTGCACCCTAAATAGTTCTTGCTCTTTTTTGGCCAAAGCTACCTCCTCAAACAAATGAATGTTCAATTGATTGGAAGTAACGATTCTCCTGTAGTATTCCAGTGCCTCGTTACGTTTGGGTTTGGGTTCTTTACTGATAAATGGAATAGCGTTTATTTCTAATTTTTCGGAAGAAGAGAAGAACTGCATATTTGCAGGGTAATTGAATAATGAATTCACAATAGGCCCTTTCTCAATGATGAGATAGGACAACCCTTTTTTTTTGGCCTCCAGTCCGCAGGCAATCCCAATAGGTCCGCCACCGATAATAATAGCATCTAAATGTGACATTAGGCGATAACGGCTTTAAGGTTTTGGATGGTTTGGGTTGGATTCTCACTTTTAAATACAAAACTACCTGCCACTAGCACATCTGCACCACAATCTACCAAATTTTTGGCATTTTTGGCATTTACCCCACCATCTATCTCTATAAGGGTGGCAGTTTTTTTATGGTTGATGAGTTTCTTTAAACCTAAAATTTTATGGTACGTGTTTTCTATGAAGGATTGCCCTCCAAATCCCGGGTTTACGCTCATGAGGCATACCACATCAATATCTTGGATAGTATCTTCCAATAGGTGTATGGAAGTATGCGGATTTAAGGCCACACCTGCTTTCATACCGGCAGACTTTATGGCTTGTAAGCTACGGTGCAAATGTGTACATGCCTCGTAGTGCACGGTAAGGATATCTGCCCCTAAATCAGCAAAAGTATGGATATACCTGTCGGGGTCAACAATCATCAAATGTACGTCCAAAGGTTTGGTAGTGTGCTTTTTAATAGATTTAATGACAGGCATGCCGTAGGAGATGTTGGGCACAAAAACGCCATCCATCACATCAATATGATGCCAATCTGCCTTACTTTGGTTTACCATTTCAACATCCCGTTGCAGATTGCCAAAATCCGCCGCTAAAAGGGAGGGTGCAATTAATTTTTTGGACATAATAACAAACTATGTTGCAAAAATACCAATTATGCAGCAACTGTGGTTAAAAAGTGGGGTATTGAGCCTTACGCTAATGTCGGTTACAACAAAGCGAGAAAAATGAACCATCAGTCCAAGGTATCGGGTTTTTGATTTTCTTTGGATTTAAGGTGTAGGTACAGCTGTTCCACTTTTTCCCTGGCCCATGGCGTTCTGCGCAAAAACCGCAAACTGGAGGTAAGCGAAGGGTTGTTCTTAAAACAATTAATATTGACTTGGTTGGCTAGGTAGTCCCAAGAGTACGTTTGCGTTAACTCTTCCATAATAGTGACCAGCGTAATGCCATGGAGCGGATTATTGGGTTGTTGCATAATTTTAAAGATAAGGTGTATCGTTAATTGATTTTTGTACCACTAACAAAGTTCCTTAAAATATAAAACTACGATAAGCTTTCCTATCTTTTTCCTTACTTTAGGCAATCTCCAGTAATCATAGCTCGTGAAGCTTGCTCATACTGCGGACCTAACAAGGCCAGTGTAGGATAATAAAAAGGAAAGGTGGGGAATAAAGAATAATGAAATTTACTAAACATCTTATAACATTTATTTTTCTGTTTTCGCTAGTTTTAAAGGGTGCGTCACAGGAAGCCAAGGATGACTTTGAAAAAATATATCTTGAGTTTCACGATAAATGGGACGCAGGATATGACGCCAGTTTAGCAGAAATAGATTCTATTTTTCAGGATTGTCCAGACTTAGAACGTTTTCCACATTATTTTATCTATAAAGGTGACTTGTTGTGTCACAAAGGCTACTATGATTTAGGATTGAAATATTATCTGATCGCCGAAAAACTAATTGATTTAGGTTATGAAAGCAAAAAAATCTATGACCACAGGCCAATTATGTACTTTAAACTGGGCTATGCCTACGCAGACCTTTATATGCCGGAAAGGTTATTGGAATACATCAATAAGGGTAAAGCCTATTTAAAAGATAATTACTCCTTTCAAACAGAGTATGATTTTACGGAGCTTGAGGCAATCTATCTTTATAATCATACCGACAAAAAAGAACAAGCCTTGGACATGTTGGAAGCCTTGTATGCAAAGGCTAGCCTTCACAAGAATAGTCCTGTTTATCAAATAATCAATACCACTAGGCTAAGGACAATAGAGTTTGCCATGCGCATTGATGATATGGCAAGGGCAAAGAAGCTATTGAATGCACTAAAGAATGATACATGGATAGATTCCATTGATGGCCAATACCTTAGATGGTATTATTCGGTGAGCAGTGATTTTTATGCTAAAAAGAAAGCATACAAAAAAGCTATTTTATATAATGATAGCATCTATCTGACCAGTCCCATTGAACTTGAAGATAAGGAGTCCTTATTTGAAAGTTACATCAAAATCCATACTAATTTGGGTAATGATAGTGCGGCCAATGGCTATAAAGACTCCTTAAGCCAAGTTTTAAAAGTGCAGCGTGGGAAAAGGCAGCAATCCGCAGTTGACCTAATCGAACAAAATGATAAGTATGAAAAATTGGTGTCCTCTTTGTCTTATGAATCCAAGCAAACCAAATGGTTTTGGGGCATTTCCATGCTGATAGCTGCCTTAGTGGTATCCGCCATCGTTTTCTGGTATGGTAAACGAAGAAGAAAGGTGAAAAAGGAATTGATAAGAGAGCGTCAAAAAGTGGAATTGTTGAACGATAACTATCAGCAACTATTAAAGAACTACCAGTTTACGACCAAGCAATTAGAAAAAATCAAACACACGTTGGTGGTTGAGATACAAAAGAATAAATCCCCTCAAATTATCGCATTACATAAATCCATCAGCAATAACATTACCAGTAATTTTAATGAGAAATTGCTGTCCATCAATAAGCTAAGAGATCAATTTATTTTGAACCTTCGGGAGCAATTCCCTGATTTGACCAATTATGAAAGCCTTATCTGCTTCTACACCAAAATGGGACTGTCGGCAAAAGAGATAGGTCAAATCACAAATTTGACGGTACGTTCCATACAGTCCCATCAATACCGAATAGGGCAAAAAACCAAGAAACAGTTTAATGCCAAGCTTAAGGATTTCTTGGAAAAAGTTCCTTTGACTATGTTTTAATGATTATTTTAAATCATTGAATTATAAATAGTTATATAGTTTGCGTATCGTTGCGTAACGTAATTTTTTAACATTTTTTTTCATTTTCATTCTTTTGTTGAAAACAAGGTTCAACACATTTTAATCAATGAAAATGAAGACTATTTTATCCTCATTAGTTCTTACCCTAGCTATTTCTGTATCCTTACAATCCCAAGACAAGAAAATCAAACTTGTACATGACGGTGATTATTGGGCAAGGTTTATTGTCACTTGGGAGGTGTATGGTGTAGGTGATGATTATGATTCCGGTAAAGGAATGGAAAAGGATTATGAATATACACTAGTACTATCGGAAAATGCCACCAACATAGTCATTAAGCTAGAAATAAACCAACTCCTTGGGCTATATAGCGAAGCTTGTGTAGAGCGGGTGGGCTCTTCTGGAGGAACCTTTACTGCTGATGGATTGGCTTGGGGAAGTCATACCTGCAGCTGGAATCCCTCACAAGTGAAGGGAAGCGGCAAGATTACCGGTATCAACCTTCAAGAAATGAACAAAATACATGCAGGGGGCAATACCAACCTGCATTTAGCTGTAAAGGCCAATGATAATAACAGAATCAAAACCTTGGTTCAAAATGGAATTACGCACATGGAAACCCAGAATATGAAGGGTTATACCCCTTTGCATGAGGCTGTTCAGATTAAGTCTAATAGCATGGTTCAACTACTTATAGATAACGGTGCCAATATCTATCAGACCAACAAACAGAATCAGACCCCGTTGTACATGGCGGTTAACCTTGGTGCCAAAGATATTGTTCAAACACTGTTTGATTCTGGATTTCAGGCCAGTAATGCAGAAATGGCATTGCAAAGGGCAGTATCCAAGCGTGATGCAGAAATGGCCGGCCTCTTTTTACAAAATGGGGCAGACGCCAATACCCTAATGGAACAGGCTTTAAAAACCAATAATGCAGAACTTATTGAATTGGCCATCATGGAGGGCGGTGCCATACCTAATATAGAAGTCTTTAAAAAGGCTGTTGATACCCGAAAATTCCCCATGGCGGAATCATTTTTGGATAACCCTATGAGCAACATCGACCCAAATGCGGCTATGGATTATGCGATTTTAAAAAATGCTAAAACTTTGGTGCCCAAAACCTTGGAAAAAGGGGGCAATCCACAAACGGCACTTTCCTATGCAGTAAAAAGCAAGGACATGAATTTGGCCAACGATGCCATAGCCATGTACGGGGCGGACCCTAAAATGGTATTGGGGGAGGTGGTTCGTACCAACCAGGTGGGCATGTTCGATGCCTTGCTGAATAATGGGGTAGACCCTAATGCCGCCATGGCTCAGGCCATTGCTGCTAAAAACAACATGTTTATAAGCAAGGCCATTGGAGCTGGTGCAGTGGCAACGTCTTCCCAGGTAAACCAGGCAGCAACAGCAGGCGATAATCAGTTGTTAAAAATTTTGATAGAAAATGCACAAGGAAATGCCAATGACGGCATGTCTGCGGCAATAGCTGCCCAAAAATACCAAACTGTTGATTTTTTAGTCCAGGCCGGAGCCACTGCCACAGCAGATCAAACAGCCAAATTAGCTGCCGCTGGACAAAACAACACCTTAAAATTATTGGTGGAAAACGGACAGGCAGACCCTAATGATGGACTGTCGGCAGCGGTAGGTGCCGCCAAGTACCAAACGGCGGAAATGTTGATACAAGCGGGGGCCAATCCTGAAAATGTAGTGAAAATAGCCGTGGAGAAGAAGCAAAAAGGCTTATTGGTAACCGCCTTGGATGCGGGCGCAAATCCTGGTCCTGGACTGGAAACTGCCGTAAATATAGGTTCGGCCGAGTTTGCCAAGCTGTTGATTGATAAAGGAGCCACGGATATTAAAGACAGTTATATGAACACTGCCGCCAAACTTAAAAATTTGAATTTGGTAACCATATTGCTAGAGGCAGGGGGCAATCCCCAAAGTGGTTTGCAAAGCGCCGTGCTGGTCAATTCCCCTGAGATGGTAACTGTATTGCTAAAAGCTGGGGCAAATGGTGCAGATAACGCGCTTTTAACCAAATCAGTGGGTCATAACAACGTTAGCTTGACGAAATTATTGGTGGATGCGGGCGCGGATGCCAATACAGGGGTGGATGAAGCGGTACTGAAAGCCCCAAGTGTTCTTAGCTATTTTGCAGGGTTGGGTATTGATATTTCGGCCCAAAAATATCTGAATGTTGCCGTGAACATGGGCAATGCCGCAACCGCTAAAATCATAATTCAAAATGGGGCAGATGTTGAGTTTATTGACGGTTCCGGGAATTCGTACCTACATACCGCCGCTTCAAAAGGAAATGTCTCATTGGCCAGGGTATTGGCTGGCAGCGGTCTAGATGTCAACTTGGCAAACAATACCAACCAAACCCCTTTGCATTTGGCTGTGTTAGCTGGCAGGAGAAATAACGAGATGGTTGCTTATTTGGTAGGTGCGGGAGCCAATGTAAACGCTAAGGACGGTAATGGCCAGACGGCACTGGATTTTGCCAAAGGGTCCAGAATAAAAAGAACCTTAAAAAAGGCGGGCGGGTCATGATTAATGCCGACGTCATTAATACAGAGTCAATGGGGAAATCCTTTTTACCAAATAACAGAAAACACGCATTAAGATGAAAAAAATACTTTTTAAACTCGTACTGATTATTACCTTAGGCGGAGCCTATGCCGGTTCTGCGCAAGAACTCACCGAGGCAGAAAAAAGGGTAGGGATGACCCTGGCTGAGAAGAAGGCAGGTTGGAAGGTCATCAATGGGCAGTCACAGCCCCCACCTCCCGCACCGGTAACCGATGCCCAAAAAAAAGCTGCGGGTTGGACCACTATTAATGGGCAGTTACAACCACCCCCACCAAATCCTGTGACTGATGCCCAAAAAAAAGCTGCCGGATGGACTACGGTAAACGGGCAATTGCAACCGCCGCCGCCAACGAATTCAAGAATAAACCCAACAAGCAATGGTTATGATAGAATGCCGGAACCACCTTCCAATAGACAATTGAATAGAACCACTGCCGTGAGCAGTGGGTTAAACGGCAATACCAATAGAACCATACCCAAGCCAACTCGGGAAGTTCCCCAACCTAATAGCCAGTACCAAGCACTGCCGCAGGAGGCAAGGAACGCACAGTTGCAAAATCAGGCCAAGGGAGCAGCGATTCCCCCTCCCATAACCAATGGACAGGGTCAATATCAAGCACTGCCTCAGGAGGCAAGGAACGCACAGTTACAAAATCAGGCCAAGGGAGCAGCAATTCCCCCTCCCATAACCAATGGACAGGGTCAATATCAGCCATTGCCAAAGGAGGCGTTAGCTAATGGAATGGAACCTAAAAAACCTACTAGGCCTGTTCCACAACCTATGGGACAGCAAGATGTTCCAAACAGGGGCTCAGGTCAAGTAAAAAATAATGGGCTAATAAGACAGAATATTTACGGTGCCGCCCCCCAAATAAACAACAAGAACCCAAACTCACAATATGGCGCTGCACCAGCTTCTGTGAATAACGCACCACCAGTTCCAGACAGAAAAACAAAGGGTTGGGTAACCACTGATAATGGAAGACGCATTCCTCCAACATCTAAACCTACCCCTGCGGTAAACCAAGCCACACCTGCCAATACCAACGCCGTAAAAGGTAATTCGCCCTTGCCACCCCCCTTAAACAATAAAGAGCGTCGCCCGTTGGTGCGGCAAAATGCAGTTCAAAGTGGTATAAATCAATTGCCCCAGAGGGCAGAGGATTATAAAAGACAATATGGTAACGCCCCTACTTTAAACACCATGTCCACATCAAACTACGGCGTAACACCTAATGTAAAAGCCCGTTTAGAAGGACAGCCATCCAAAGCCTCAGGACAGTACCAAACACTTAAATTGGCCCCACCAAATGGTACCAATAGCCAATCCAATACTGGTTATGTCTCTGCTAAGAGTCAGGGGCAGCAGGGGGCAAACGGACAATATCAAACCTTAAAGTTGTCACCCAGTCCAGAATCGGCAAAAAAGGGTAATAATGCCGGTGCAGGTATGACACTCGCCAACCAACTTCCTTCCCCTCCTAAAGATAGTCCGGTCCAAAACAGGTATGAGCCTACAGAAGGTAAGTTAGATGCACGTTCAACAGCGCCAACCAATCCAAATAACAACCCAAGATATGAATCCGCAAGCAGTACTTTAAGTGGCGGCCAGAATTCCAATGGTACGGTAAGAAACACTAATACCCAAAGTGCCCAAGGTGCTGCAAGGGGTTCTCAATATGATAGGGTTCCTCCTGAACCCAGGCAATCCAAAGATAATAAGGCTGTTAAAAATAAAACTGGAAACGCACCTTACAAACCAATAAGTGCGCCAAAAGAAACGGTGCCTAAGCAAATGGGAGCTAAGTCCATAAAAAATAACCCAAATAAAAAGAAGAAACAGATTAAATCCAATCCTAATAAAAAGGCAAAAGATTCCAAGGTCAAAAAGGGTTCCAAAAAGAAAAACGCTGGAAAAAAGAAAAAAATATTTAAGAGGAGCTAGCTTGTTAAAGAAACCTGTTAAACATCAAATTTTGTTTATGAGAATAAGTAAGTGTTCAATGCTTGGCGTACTTCTGTCATTGACAATAGTTCTAGTAAATGCCCAAGAAAAATTTGATCTTTTGGCGCAAGATAACCCAGTAATCACAGGGGCGGCCTTTGTGCCTTCTATGGGGAAAGCTGTTTTGTTCGCGAATTCCCAGTTGACCTTTTATCCCTTAGGGGAACAATCCAAGCAGTTGGAGTGGTTAACTCTATCTGGATTGGAACATATCACCGCAGTGTTGGGTACTGGACAAGATGAGATTTTTGTTTTTGATGGCGGTTTTTACATCAGGGTACAGCCGTCTACCGGAACTTTGTTATCAGAATGGACGCAATGGGTAGGATTGCCAAACCAATGGCGAAATAAAATTACGGCCATCGCAAATTGGGATGACACCAGTATATTGTTGTTTAACGGGACGGCATACGTTAGGTATGATTTTGTTCAGCAAGATTATATAGATACAGGGGATATCAGCTTATGGCCAAATTGGCCCCAAAATTGGGATAATGGAGCTACCGCTTCCCTAAATATTGATGATGGTTTTATTTATTTTTTTAATGAAGGACAGGTAGTTCCTTATAATTTTGAAGAACAGCGTTTTTTTGATGTTCAATCCCTTACTACAGCATTTGGTGAATCGGGTAGTCATGTGGCTAGGGAAAAAGTAAATCCCAATCCAGTGGTTCGTATGGAAGGCTGTATCTCTGGCACAACCAATGATGCGCTTACCTTACAGAAAACACCATTGTACGGCAGTAATCAATCAACATCCATTGAAGATCGTTTTCCAGAAGGGCTAGAATTTAAAGAGGTGAAAATTTTTACCTCCAAAATCTGGGGAAAAACGGTAGTTTGTGGCCTACAAACCATATTTAAGGATGCCACTGGTGCAGCGCAACCGGCAAAGGTTTTTGGTAAAACCTCAAGTACGGTGCACAGCGTTAAACTGCAAGGGGACGAGTGCATTGTAGGTATCTCTGGCGATGTTGGGGGCGATACCGGTAATTACTTGAATAATGTGCAAATCATTACTTCGTCCAAATCCTCTGAGCGCGTTGGGAATAAGTTTGCAAGAAATGCCCAACAATTTAGCATTACCCTTCCTGACGGCGCAAAATTCAATGGATTTTACGGTACTTTTTCAACAAACATTAGCGCAATAGGTATCAAGTATTTTGGTTCCGAACCGGAAAAGGTTGTATCAAGACCCGTCAGGTCTGCCAATAGCCCAAGTTCAGACCAGGCCAGAACAAAACAATACGTGGCCAACTCCGGCGGTGTAACGGCAGAACAGGCCATGCAATTGGGTATGGGAATGCCACCAAATATGATTGATGGTTTAGATGATGGCCAAGATGATGCAACTGTTGTGAATGATGATGGCTATGAAATTGTGGATGCTTATATTGATGACTACGATGATTTTACATCTGAATTGGGCAATATGGCCGAATTTATGGTGCAACCCTTGAGCGGTATCGATTGGTTGGGTGCTGGATTCGATATTCTCTATTTTGACCCATTAAACCCAAACGATTTAAAACCAAGAAAATCATTTAGGACAGTATTGGTTACCAATTCACCCGCAAGGGCAGGCAATAAAAATCAGTATTTAAAGCCGTTTGGGAGCGAATTTTACTCCGCAAATGCAGGTTCGGTAGCCGATTCTACTTCTTGGGTGACCTCTTATCAGCAGTTTACCAATTCCTTTAATATTTCCATGTCGCCAAGTGTTAGTGTTCCAGGGGTGGCTTCAGGGAGTTTTAGTCCCAGTTATAGCCAAATGAATTCCACCTCAATAGGATCGGAATCCATTTATATGTTCAATAAAATTAAACGAAAGTTACATGAGGTTGAATTAAAACTAACCTGGGTAGATAATGTTACCGGTCAGAAGTACAAACAAAAACTAGATCGCAGTTTTAAACAGCAGGTCGCGGAACTTCCGGTACCCACGGGGCCCGTTAAAAACCTTGAGATTACCCAGCGCAATCAAAGATTGCCCAATGAATTATCTGTCTTGCAAGGGAAGTATTATGGGTTAATCAATAAGTACGGTACCCATTTTGCAAAAAAAGTGGCTTATGGAGGCCAATATATTTCTAGAACCCAGGTTAAACGTTCGCAGTATGAAAAAACCAGGATGACCGAAGCCGGCTTTAAAGCAGAGGCCGAAGCAACGATAAAAGGAGTGACCGTGGGCAATAAAGTGGACTTTGGATTCAAGGATGGCTCCACGACCCAGAAAGGGAATCAAGCCTTTAGAAGGGATGTTTTTGTGCAAGGGGGCAATGGCGAGGATGACTTGGATAAATGGCGCAATAAGGTGGATGAGAATTTAGCGCCCATAGAGATTTATTTTGCCCCAATGTCCGAAATATTAGTGCCAAATATGTTTGCTGATGACCCCGATATTGGTAAGAAATCTGAAGTACTTGCCATAATGATAGACAAGTACATTACGGATAAGTATAAAGAGGGCCAAACAAGTAAAAACGATTTTTTCAGGGCGCTACCTGACTTGCCGGTACCTGGCAACGTAATGATTAAAAATAATGGGGGTTATGTCATGTGGTTTACGGTGCGGTATGAATATCAAGGGGAATGGGAAACAAAGGAAAGTGATAATTTTACTTTAGGCTTTACAGAAGATATTGAAATACCTGTAGGTGCCAAGAATATCACCATAACTGCATCCCAGACCACGGGGGAAATTTTTACGGAAACCTTGGAAAAGCCAGAAATTGTATGCTACAAGTGTGGGGGAACCATATTTAAGACCAATTATAGTAAATGTGATGAATAGAAAGATGATCATTAATGCAAAGAAAATCCTTCAATTTGTGGTGGTTCTTTTTGCCATTCATATCAATGGGCAACAAGTGGAACTGATGGAAGGCTTTTGGTCTGATTTTGAAGGTAAATTAGGGAAAGATACCATCACCATGACACTTTATCCAGAAAAAAATAACCAGATTCAGGGTAATTATTGTAATGAATCCAAGAACCTTCACAAAATTGTATTTTCCGGTGCCGTTATTGATACGTTTATTGTTTTGGAAACTCTTGATGTAAATAATCAAATCATCACTTTTCATGGTCAATTGAAAGAGGCCTATCAAGAAAAAGAGTATTTAGGAACGTTTTATAGCGGAACGGTGACCAATAATACAACTGGAAACACGCAACCTTTTAGATTGGCTCATAATCGCAGTTCCGGGGGTACCTTGGAACATAGGTATATGGATTTGTTTGCGACAAATGATGAGGTGGACGCTTTTGTGGGTAAGATGAAGACAGCTATTCTACAAAGGAATAAAAAATGGTTGGCCCAGCATTTGAATTATCCAATTGAGGCTTCCGTCTCAAAGGGCAACATAAAGAACATTGCAGATGAGCGTATGTTTATTGCGAATTTTGATGTTATTTTTCCCGAAGCATTTCTGTTGAGGGCCAAAACCTACCCAACCTGCAATCTCTGGGTTCAGTCCAATGGGGCTGCTTTTGGCAATGGGGAAATATGGATTCACAATAAAAACGGCTCTAGACCGGAAGCGTATTATCTTGCCATCAAGGAAATCCACGCCTACTTTTAAAAAAAAGCTTTTTGTGTTTGCAATAAATGAAAAAACTCCGGTAATCAGCCGGAGTTTATTCATCAATCAAAAAACGAACAGTCATGATAACTGTTATGTAACTAAATTACAATTTTCCTGCCAAATAAAAAATTTAGGCTTTATTTAACTGTAATTAAAATGGGGTTTATCCCAAATATGTCTTTAAAATCTTACTTCTAGAGGTGTGTTTTAAACGTCTAATGGCTTTTTCTTTAATTTGACGAACCCGTTCCCGGGTTAAATCAAAAGTTTCCCCAATTTCCTCCAAGGTCATGGAATGTTGACCGGCAAGACCAAAGTACAACCTAATCACGTCAGCCTCCCTAGGCGTTAAGGTTTCCAAAGCACGTTCTATTTCCGTGCGCAGGGATTCATGCAAAAGCTCCTTGTCTGGATTGGGAGATTCGCCACTACGGAGTACGTCATAGAGGTTGGAATCCTCGCCATCAATTAAAGGCGCATCCATGGAGACATGCCGGCCAGAATTTTTCAATGACTGTTTTACATCGGCAACAGTCATATCAAGTTCCTTGGCTATTTCCTCGGCAGAAGGCATACGCTCGTGTGCCTGCTCCAAAAATGCAAAGGTTTTATTGATTTTATTGATGGATCCAATTTTGTTCAGGGGCAAACGAACAATACGTGACTGTTCCGCTAAAGCCTGTAGGATGGATTGACGAATCCACCATACGGCATAAGAGATAAATTTAAATCCCCTGGTTTCATCAAAACGTTGTGCAGCTTTGATCAGGCCAAGGTTGCCCTCGTTGATCAAATCCGGTAAAGTAAGTCCTTGGTTCTGGTACTGTTTGGCTACGGACACCACGAATCGAAGATTAGCCTTTGTTAGTTTTTCAAGAGCGATCTGGTCGCCTGCCTTGATGCGTTGTGCTAATTCTACTTCTTCATCGGCGGTAATCAAGTCAACTTTTCCAATTTCTTGTAAGTACTTGTCCAAAGATGCGGTTTCCCTATTGGTAACCTGTTTTGTAATCTTAAGCTGTCTCATTTAACTTCTGCTTCAAATTAGGATTTAAGCTATTGCTCATATACTAATACGTAGAAAGTTGTGAAAAGTTACAATATGGGGTGATTTATTTCAATATTTTTTTGTAAATAAAAGCCCCATGTAGCAAATTGGCTGCATGGGGCTGTATTTTTGGAGGGGATATATATTAATCCCTTCTTGGTTTTCTGTCACGGTTTCCACCGCGGCGGTCTCCGCCTCTTCTATCTGTTCTTGGCGGACGCTCTACATAACCTTCAGGTTTGGGCAACAAGGCTTTTCTCGATACCTTTTCTTTTCGGGTACGTGGGTCCAAACCAAAATATTTAACGTCAAACACATCGCCCATGTTTACAACATCAGAAACGTTTTCCGTGCGTTCCCATGCCAATTCTGATACGTGTAGTAACACCTCATTTCCAGGGGCATCAAGATATTCTACAACAGCACCAAAATCCAACATTTTGATCACTTTTACTTCGTAAACGCTACCAACTTCCGGTTTAAACATCAAGGCGTCTATCTTGGCGATAACGGCATCAATACCCTCTTGGCCAGTACCAAGAATCTCTACAATACCTTCCTCGGTCACTGGGTCTTCATTGATGACTATGGTAGTGTTGGTCTCTTTTTGCAGTTCTTGGATTACCTTACCACCGGAGCCTATAACAGCACCAATGTATTCACCTGGGATGATTTTGGTCACTATTTTAGGAGCATAAGACTTCACATCCTCCCGTGGGGCCGCAATGGTCTCTGTAAGCTTCCCTAAAATATGCATTCTGCCTTCCTTGGCCTGCATTAGTGCCTTCACCAAGATTTCATAAGACAGTCCTTTTACTTTAATGTCCATTTGGCAGGCTGTGATACCTTCTGCGGTACCGGTTACCTTAAAGTCCATGTCCCCCAAGTGATCCTCATCACCAAGAATATCCGAAAGAACGGCATATTTCCCTGTTTCCGTATCGGTAATCAATCCCATGGCAATACCGGATACTGGTTTTTTTAATTGTACCCCGGCATCCATAAGGGCCATTGTACCGGCGCATACAGTAGCCATAGAGGAAGAACCATTGGATTCCAACACTTCTGATACCACCCTAACGGTATAGGGACAGTCTTCTGGAATCATTCCCTTAAGGGCGCGTTGGGCTAAATTACCATGCCCAACTTCCCTACGTGATGTACCTCTGATAGGCCTAGCTTCCCCGGTGGAGAACGGTGGAAAGTTGTAATGCAGGTAAAAGGTCTCTTCTCCTTCAAAAGAGGGCATATCTATTTGATTGGCCTCTCTTGATGTACCTAGGGTAACCGTAGCCAAAGCTTGGGTTTCCCCTCTGGTAAAAATGGCAGAACCATGCACAGAGGGTAGGTAATCCGTCTCGCACCAGATTGGTCTTATTTCATCCGTTTTACGGCCATCCAAACGTAGCCCTTCGTTAAGCGTTAAATCACGAATGGCGGCTTTAGAGGCTTTACCCACGTATTTATGTATCATTTTGCCCAATTCTGCATGCTCCTCCTCTGGGAATGCGGCAAAAACCTCTTCTTTTATGGCGCTAAAGGCTTGGCTGCGTTCGTGTTTGGCAGAGCCCGCTTTGGCAATGGCATATGTTTTGTCATACACCATGTCATGAATCTTCTTTGCCAGCTCCTCATCCTCTTGCTCTGGGTCGTATTCACGCACTTCTTTTTTGCCAAAAGCCTCCGCCAATCGCATTTGTGCTGCGCATTGTACTTTAATGGCTTCATGGGCAAATTTTATGGCTTCGGTCATTTCTTCCTCAGAAATCTCTTTCATTTCACCTTCAACCATCATCACGGAATCGGCTGATGCGCCTATCATCATGTCAATGTCAGACTCTGCCAATTGTGCCCTTGTGGGGTTAATGACAAATTCACCGTTAACACGGCCTACGCGAGCTTCGGAGATGGCACACTCAAAAGGAAAGTCAGATAATTGGATAGCGGCAGATGCGGCAAGTCCAGCCATGGCATCCGGCATTACATCATCGTCGTGGGACATCAATTGGATCATCACCTGCGTCTCCGCGTGATAATCTTTTGGAAACAATGGGCGTAGTACCCTGTCTACCAAGCGCATGGTCAATACTTCGCCATCACTGGGCCTTGCTTCCCTTTTGAAGAAACCGCCTGGGTACCTACCCGCCGCGGCAAATTTTTCTCGGTAATCTACCGTAAGTGGCAAAAAGTCCACATCGGCGGCGTGGTAGTTGGATACTACGGTACAAAGTAACATACAGTTACCAGATTGCACCACAACAGAACCATGTGCCTGTTTTGCCAATTTTCCGGTTTCGATAGAAATTTCCCTACCGTCACCAAGGTCTATGACCTCTTTAAAAGTTTTTGGAATCATAAAAATGTGTGTTGCCCCCAATTGGTATTGAAGGACTTGTTAAACAATTGGTCTACCGCCATCCGGACGGTCGGGTTGTTGTGTTGTTGTGTGTGTGCGATGCACGGACCAATGAAAAACTGAAAGCAGCTTTTTGTTTGCCCCAATACTATGTATGAGGACTTTTACTATGTGTCCAAAGGTATGGACAAAAATAATGGGAGCAAAAATGCTCCCATCGTTTTTATTTTCTAATACCTAGTTCTTTAATTAAAGCACGGTATTTTTCAATGTCTTTCTTTTTTAGGTAATCTAAAAGAGACCGTCTTTTACCTACCAAGCGTACCAAGGAACGCTCTGTGTTAAAGTCTTTGTGGTTTCTTTTTAAATGGGTGGTTAAATGGTTGATGCGATGTGTGAACAACGCAATCTGTCCTTCAGTAGAACCTGTGTTCCCTTCAGAACCGCCGTGTTTTTTAAAAATCCCGGCCTTTACTTCTTTGGTTAAATACATTCCAATATTCTTTTAAATGATTTTTATGTACCTGACTGTTTTTCAATCAGTCGGCAAATATAGTTCTTTTTATGAAAACGGTTAAGCCTTAGTGAGAATTATACGGTAGTGATCTGATGATATTTTTTGGACCCCAATTAAACCTTTTTCTTGGAAACGGGTCATAGCATAGGATGTTGTGGAATAACATCTGATATTTTCAAGGGTATACTAGTTCTTCTTGAAAAATATTTAGCCCCAATACAAACGTAAAAATTAGTACAATGAGAAAGAATGTAACAAGTGTAAGACAATTGGCCACCATCCTTATGGCCGGGATCATGGCAGTATCCTGCTCCAAAGAAGAGGCGGAAACCCAAGACGTAGCAACCGAGACTGAAGTGATTACCATTGCGGAACTAAAAACTGCTGACGAATCTGAGTTCTTAGCGGAGGAATTAATGAACATTGCCGAAGATAGTTATGCCGAAGATGAGATTTCTACATTTTCAAAATTCAACTACCGATCGGATTATTTACCAGACTGTGTAACGGTAACCACGGTAGTGACCGATACTACCAAAGAAAGAACGCTGGATTTTGGGGAAGGTTGTGAATTGCCCAATGGCAATATCCTAAGTGGCCTTTTGGTTTTGACCTATGAAAAGGACATGGATGTTGCCCAAAAGACCATAAAACTGTCGTTGGAAGATTTTACCTTTAATGGCGTTGCAGTTGAAGGTGGTGCGGATATCCTTAGGATGAGGTCCAACGGCAATGGCAATCCACAGGCTACCGCCACTGTCAGTTTTGATGCAACATGGCCCAATGGTGACGTGACTTCCCTCAATGGGTCTAGAACCCGTGAATGGATTGAAGGTTTTGGAAGTGGTTTTTGGGGTGATAATGTCTTCTTGATTACAGGAAAAAGGACATTTACGGCAAAATCCGGTGCTGTTTTTGAGAAAGAGATTATTGTGCCCCTGAGAAGGGAAACCGCATGCAGGTTTGCAGTCAGCGGGGTATTGACTATCAGTAGACGTGGAAACATGGCCAGTTTGGATTTTGGTGATGGCAATTGTGATGCCAAGGGAGTATTGACCTTGCCAAATGGCGATGTGCAAGAGGTTTCTTTAAGAAGGTTTTTAAAGAATGATTAAGTAGCGGCAAAGAACGGATTTGGGCTGCAAACCAAATACGTTACATCATGTTGAAAAAAAGAGCTTGTTCTAAACAAGCTCTTTTTCTTTTCTCACCGGTAGGTTTTGAATCAAATCAATATAAAGGTTTACTTTTTTCTTTAAATCCCTTCGGTGGGTAATAAAGTCTAAAAATCCATGTTCTTGCACAAATTCCGAAGTTTGGAAGCCTTCTGGAAGTTCTTTGCCAGTTGTGTCCTTTACGACCCTTGGTCCCGCAAATCCTATAAGTGCTCCCGGTTCTGAAATATTGATATCACCCAACATAGCGTAAGACGCAGTGGTTCCGCCGGTAGTTGGGTCTGTACATAGCGAAATATAAGGAATCTTTGCCTCTGCCAATTGGGCCAACTTTGCAGAAGTTTTGGCCAATTGCATTAAGGAAAGTGCCGCCTCCATCATCCTGGCACCACCTGATTTTGAAATCATTAGGAATGGTGCTTTTTTCTTTTTTGCCATATCTATGGCACGGGCAATTTTTTCGCCCACAACACTACCCATAGATCCACCTATAAAGCTAAAATCCATACAGGCGATAACCAATTCCTTGCCCATGGACTTTCCTATGGCGGTTCTAACGGCATCATTAAGTTTGGTCTTTGCCTTGGCTGCTTTTAAGCGGTCAGAATAGGCTTTGGTGTCCACAAATTTAAGGGGGTCTTTGGATGTCAGTTTCTCATCCAATTCTTTAAAGGTATTGTCATCAAAAAGAATTTCAAAATACTCCTTACTGCCAATACGCACATGGTAGTCGTCTTCCGGACTTACATAAAAGTTTTTGGCCAGGTCTTCCGATTCTACAATTTTACCAGTAGGGGACTTGTACCAAAGTCCTTTTGGGGTGTCCTTCTTCTCCTCGGTAGCCGTTTGTATTCCTTTTTCCTTTCTTTTGAACCAAGCTGTCATAAACCTAGGGGATTTTGATTAAAGCGTGTTTATGTTATTTAAGTCTTCAAAAGCCTTTTTTAATCTTTCTACAAATGTTTTTTCACCTTCCCTTAGCCACACCCTTGGATCGTAATGCTTTTTGTTTGGAACATCCTCACCGTCAGGATTCCCAATTTGGGATTGTAAATAGGCAGCTTTTCCTTCCATGTAATTTCTGATGCCGGACATGAACGCATATTGCAGATCCGTATCAATGTTCATTTTAATGACCCCATAACCAATGGCCTCCCTAATCTCTTCTACCGTAGATCCAGAACCACCGTGGAATACAAAATCAATATGATTGTGTTCCACACCGTATTTTTGGGAAACAAATTCTTGCGAGTTTTTCAAAATTTTTGGGGTTAGGCTTACGTTACCTGGTTTGTACACTCCGTGCACGTTCCCAAAGGCCGCCGCCACTGTAAACCTAGGGCTCACTTTAGAAAGTTCTTCATACGCATAGGCCACTTCCTCTGGTTGTGTATATAACTTGGAGCTATCTACATCCGTATTATCCACCCCATCTTCTTCACCACCGGTAACGCCCAATTCAATTTCCAAGGTCATGTCCATCTTGGCCATGCGTTCCAAATATTTTTTACAGGTGCCTATATTTTCCTCTATGGGCTCCTCGGATAAATCTATCATGTGTGAGCTGTATAAAGGCTTTCCGGTCTCTTTGTAGTGTTTTTCGCTGGCATCCAAAAGGCCATCTATCCAAGGCAATAATTTTTTGGCACAGTGATCTGTATGAAGGATGACCACGGCACCATAGGCCTCTGCCATTTCATGAACGTGTTTTGCCCCGGCAATGGCCCCTTTAATCGCTGCTTGTTGGTTTTCATTGGAAAGTCCTTTCCCAGCGTTAAATTGTGCCCCTCCGTTGGAGAATTGAATGATAACGGGGGAGTTTAAGGCCGCAGCGGTCTCTAAAACCCCATTTATTGTATTGGAACCGATTACGTTCACTGCAGGCAATGCAAATCCTTTTTCCTTTGCATAGTTGAATATGGCTTGGACTTCATCTCCCGTTGCCACTCCTGGTTTTATATTGTGCGCCATGTGTTTTTATTGGTTTAAGGTTAAAACAAAGAACAAAAGTAAGAAAATAATCAGGCTAAAAGGGATAATTGATACCGATATTGAATACCGGATTATTGAAGTAATTGGAGAACCATCTATCGGACCCTTCAAGTGCCGGATTATAGGTTTTAAACCCGGTATCTAGCCTAATGATAAAGTAAGTAAAGTCATATCTAAGCCCAAATCCGGTGCCAAGGGCCAAATCACCAAGGGAGGCTAACCCATTAAAGGTAGCATCCTCATTGTCAACATTATCAAAAACATTCCAAATATTACCGCCATCGGCAAAAAGCGCACCTTTAATATTTCCTGCGATAGGGAAACGGTATTCCAGGTTTAATCCTATCTTAAAATTGGCCTCATTAAAATCGTTTAGATTCTGCGTTCTGCCGGGGCCAAGGGAGTATACCGTCCACGCCCTGTTGTCATTAGATCCACCGGCAAAGTAACTGCGAACAAAGGGGATGCTGTTGGCATTTCCGTAAGGTACGGCCATCCCAATAAAACCCCTAAAGGCAACAACCTGGTCGTTTTTAAGCCCCCAGTGCCTAATGTAGTCAAATTCGGATTTCACGTATTGGGAAAAGGGTACACCATAGACCAAACGTTGGCCGGTTTCCCCATCGGTTTCAAAAGGGATGACCCGTGACACTAAATTTAGTAAGTTGCCGGCACTTTCCAGTTTAAAGCGATATTGAAAAAAATCATTGTCATTAATCCCTTGCCTGTTGTTTTTTTGAAAGGTAAAATTGGAGGCAAAAATCAGGTTGTTTTGTGTTAATCTTCTTTGTTGTTCCCTGATCCTGCGTACCAATCTAATGGTGTCATTGTCCGTGGGCACCGCCCCACTTAGTACGGCATCTATAAAAGTTCCGGTGCCATCAACGGAATTTTCTCCATTGTCCGGTATAAGTAACCTAGGGTTTGGGTCATTGGGTAAGACCTCAAATGCGTCTGCCAGTTCAGGAAAGTTTGTGCTATTGTCCAAAACGTCCAAGGGGTCGTTAAAACCATCAAAACGGTCTGCTATATCGTCCAAGCGGTTATAGGTATTATTGTAAACCCTAAAAAAGTCATTCACATCGGTATTCCGCACAAATTCAATATTGAGCAGTTCAATGGAATTTTTGGTAAAGTCTGTAGGCGTCCATGTGTAGGTTAAAACCGAGTTAAGGGACTGCCGGTCCAATCCAAGATTATTTTGAAAATTGGTACCTACGGATAGCCTGGTTTGGGGCAACATGTAATAGGGTATCAATTTTTCCGTATTCATTGGAAACCAGATGCGGGGAAACGTCAGGTTAATATCCCCACCCACTTCTGATGTAAAATCGTCTTCAGTAGGCGCATCTGCCAATAAGCCAATGGATCCCCTAGCCGAGAAACTTAAGGTTTCTGCTCCACCAAACACGTTTCTAGAGATTATGGAAGCGGAAAATGCAGTGCCCACAAGTTGTATGTCCGATCTAGATATTTCCACAGAGGTGTCCAAGGAGTATTTGGGTCTTGGCGCTAAAAAGATATTGGCTACCAGTGATGCATTATCATAGTCTTCATCAAATTTGATGGAGGGGTACCTAAAGGTGTTAAGGTTGGTAATCTGCCTGTTGGTGCGCACATAGTCAATATCCCTATAAATGCTATCCTGTTTAAAAAAAACAGCATCAGTAAGCGCCTTTGGCTTGTATTTTAATTTGTCTTTAAAGTAAATCGTATAGTTGTTGTAATCTATGCTTTGCAGTTGGGTAATATTATCGCTAAACCCATAGTCCGCATAGATGTTTATCTTTTTAAACCTACTAATTTGGTAAGGTTTGCTTGGAATGGTATCGTTTCTTGTAGCCGGATTGCTGATGTTGAGCAAAACATTCATTTTTGGGTCTTTCACTGCCAAGGTGGTATCCCTTTCTATGGTAAAACGAATGGAGCTTTCCTGAAAATTATAAACCCCAGAGTTTCTAAAAAGCTTGCCCAACCGCTGCCTTTCCCGTGTAAATTTCCCAAGATCAAATTGGTCCCCGGATTTCACGATCGCTTTGTTTTTATTTTTCTGATACAAGGAGTCCAACGGTTTTGCAAGAATATTTTCCACAATGGTGTCAATACTGTATGCAGGGCCTAGGTCTACATTGTACTCCAGTACTGCGCGCCGTTTTTTCTTGGTGGCCGTAATGGTATAATCCGCCTTGCTGTTAAAATAACCCTTGGTTCCGTAATAAGCTTCTAAATTTTCTGTACTTTTTCGGGATTTTGCTGTGTCAATGATGGAAGGTGGTTCACCAACACGTTTTAAAAAGGTATTGTAGCCACTGACCAGAAAAGATTCCCCAAGCCTATTGACTTGTTTTTGGGATAGTAGGTTGCGCAATCTTTTCTCCCTGCCCTTCTTTTTGTTTAACCAATTTTGGAAAAGGGAATCGGGATTGTCCTTTGCCAAATTGTAAAGTTGGAGTTTTAATGGGTAACCTAGAATACTGGCGTTGGGCTTTTGTAATAACAGCCCTTCAATTTCTTCACCACCCACCTTGTCACCATCCGCATAGATGGTGGTTTTGGTGAGCAACACTTCGTTTTCACCTACCTTTTTTAGGGCGTTGCAACCAATCAATGAAATCACTCCCAATAATAAGGCTATTTTTGTCGCGCGTGTTTTTAGCACTTTGGGTAATTTCATAACAATCAAAATTAAGTGATTTAAGATGGTTGGCAAAAACCAAATCAAGCAGGTTAGAAGTTTACATCAAAAAAAATACCGAAATCAGAAAAATCTGTTTTTTGTGGAGGGTATAAAAGTGGTGATGGAATTGCTAAACGCCGGTTTTGTGTTGGAAAAATTATATGCTACCAAAGCTAACCTAGCTCTATTTTACGGACATTCTGTGGAGGAAATCACTGCGGAAGAGTTGGTAAAAATGAGTGCGCTGCGAACACCAAATGGCGTTTTGGCCGTCTTTCAGATGCCAGAAAAGAATTCGGTTCCCACGGAGGATTGGGTAGTAGCCTTGGATGATGTTCGGGACCCAGGTAATTTGGGTACCATTATTAGGCTTTGTGACTGGTACGGCATTAAGAACATGGTGTGCTCCAGTAATACAGTGGATTGTTTTAATCCAAAGGTGTTGCAGGCAACCATGGGTTCCATTGCCAGGGTGTCTGTCCACTATACGGAGCTAAGTACGTATTTAAAGGATACCAAACTACCGATTTACGGTACATTTATACAAGGAAAATCCGTATATGAAATGGCTTGGCCTACATCAGGAATTTTGGTCATGGGTAATGAGGCCCATGGGATATCTCCAGAAATCTCAGCACTGGTCACCAAGCAAATAAGCATTCCGCAGTATGGGGAACAAAGTGCGGAAAGTCTTAATGTTTCCACCGCAACCGGTATTTTGCTGAATGAGCTAAGGCGGTTTTAAACGTATTTATGGTGGGTTAAACGGAGCACTGCGTAAATGTGGCCTTTCCTACTCAAATGTAAGGTTGATGAAAATGCCCCTGGTTCGCATTCCGGCAATATTTCCGGTCCACGGACTGTTGGGGTCGTTGTCCCTGATAAGTTCATCGGTTAGGGCAAACACCCCGCGGATGGAAGGTGTGAATTTAAAAAACTCGGTGTAGAAGTCAATTCCAAAGCCTAGTTCATATCCATAAACATCACCTGTCATTCTAAATTCCCCACTGGCATTATCGGCCAAGCTATCCTCTTTGGACCCTAGGTTGATGGCCGTGTAGCCTCCCCCGATGATAAAGGGTTTTAAATTATTGAACCTTTTTGTACTCACCTTTAAAAGCAGTGGAAAGCGGATGTAGGTAGAGCGTACTTCCCTAATGGCGTCCGCCTCGTTGGTGAAACCTGGGAAGCCTAATGTCCTAGCGGTATATAAAAGTCCTGGTTCAAACCTAAGGTCTAAAAATTCGTTGATCCGCAGTTCGCCCAATACCCCAACGTTGAACCCAAAGGCCTTGTCCACTAAAATGTCTTGCCCAATATCGTTTTTGTACTCAAATTGAAAATCATATTGATTAAAGCCCAAAAAATACCCAAAGTTCAGAGGTTTTTTATCCTCGTTCTGGATATTCAAAATAGGATCTTTCCTAAACTGTGCGTTTGTGCCCAAACACCCACAGACCGTCAGAAGGATAAGAAAAAATATTTTTTTCATTCAATTATTTTGAAGCGATATAGATGGTAGCAACCCCTAATGTTTGGGGTTTGTGTTGTATACCTATAAACCCAATTTTCTTCAAAATATTGTTGAATTGCCCACCATACGGAAAAACAGCGGCTGAGTCCGATAAATACTTGTATGCCGAATCATCCTTGGAGAAAATCCTTCCTACCAATGGCAAAACAAATTTGGTGTAGAGCCTATATCCTTGTTTAAAAGGGGTTTTGGTTGGAACGGAAGTTTCCAAAACGGCAAAAGTACCAGAAGGTTTGAGCACCCTGTAAATCTCTGCGAGCCCTTTTTCCAAGTTTTCAAAATTACGCACCCCAAAGGCTACGGTAATGGCGTCAAAGGTGTTGGGTTCAAAAGGTAAGTTTTCACTGTCACCTACCACCATTTCAATAGTCTTAGATAGCTTTTTTTCTGCAATCTTATCTTTTCCAACTTCCAACATGCCCGTGGAAATATCTAGGCCCACAATGTGTTGCGCACCTGTAGCTACCAAAGCAATCGCCAAATCTCCTGTTCCGGTGGCAATATCCAAGATGTTTTTTGGTTTTTTGCGCCCTACCAGCGCCACTACGCGCTTCCTCCATTTAACGTCTATACCCATTGAGATAACCCTGTTTAGTCCATCGTAATTGCTAGAGATGGTGTCAAACATTTTGGTGACTTGGGCTTTTTTGCCCAAATCCGAGTCTTTGTAAGGTTTGACGCTTTTTGACATGTGCAATTTTGGTGCAAAGATACAATAACACATACTAGGCAGTATGGGGATAGGATGTAAAATATTATGTAATTTTGTTCTAAGTTTTAGCTGTTTTTTACGTTTGGACAACACCAACCCTACGGAAATTTTTCAAAGGAAAACCGCCAGGTCCGATTGTTTTTTTGGATAAACGGAATAGCCTAAACCTCTATAAAAAAAGAAAATGCCAAGGTGGTGTTCATGATAATTGTAGTATGCCACAATGCAGTGGTATCCTTAGAAATGGGTAAATTTATGGTCGGGTAATGAAGATAATCATTGCAGGTGCTGGAGAGGTTGGGTTCCATTTGGCAAAACTTTTGTCTTATGAAGCTCAAGAGATTACGTTAATAGATACAGATAGAGAAAGCCTTACGTATGCTGATAACCACTTGGATATAAGGGTATTAAGAGGTGACGCTACAAGTATAGAAGTGTTGAACGACGCCAAGGTGGCTACCTCTGATTTGGTCATTGGGGTTACCGCTTCGGAGACTACTAACCTTACGCTTTGCTTGTTGGCCAAACAATTGGGAAGTAAAAAGACCATAGCCCGGATTTCTAACACGGAGTTTATAGACAATAAGGAACTTATTAAATTTGCCGAGCTAGGTATTGATGAATTGATTTCTCCCGAAGAGTTGGCGGCAACGGAAATTCAGTTATTGTTGAACCAAGCCGCTTTTAACGACACCTATCAGTTTGAAGGTGGCCTGCTCACCATGGTTGGGGTATTTCTGCCAAAAACAGCCCCGTTCGTGGGAAAAACCGTGAAGGAGGCAGCCAAGATTTTTACGGAACTGCATTTTATGCCCATAGCGTTGCAGCGCATGGGAACCCAATATACCTTGATACCCCGCGGGGATACCGTTTTTAAGGAAGGAGATCAGGTTTATTTTGTAATATGTGCAGAGGGGGTAGAAGAATTGTACAAGCTTACCGGAGTTCACAAACGGGACATTAAAAATGTCATGATTTTAGGGGGTAGCAAAGTAGGCTTTAAAACCGCGCGGGACCTTTGTGCAAGAAAATATAACGTAAAGGTTATTGAGAAGAACAAAGACAAAGCCTTTGACATCTCTGACGATTTGCCCAACGCGCTTGTCATCAACGGTGATGGTAGAAATGTGGAGTTGTTGGAAGAAGAGAGTTTGGAGTCCATGGATGCCTTTATTTCTGTCACCGGCAATTCCGAGACCAACATCATGTCCTGTCTTATGGCAAAATCCAAGGGCATAAAAAAGACCATTGCCCTTGTAGAGAATATGGATTATTTTCAGCTATCACAGTCCATTGGTATTGATACCCTAATCAATAAAAAGTTGTTGGCGGCCAATAATATCTTTAGGTACGTCAGAAGGGGCAAAGTATTGGCGTTAACGCGTTTAAATAACTTAAATGCGGAGATACTTGAGTTTGAGGTCAAGGCAAATTCCATGGTAACTGGAGAAACCATCAAAGAGTTGGATTTTCCGAGGGAAGCCATTATTGGTGGGGTAATCAGGGATGGAAAGGGAATTATAGCTTTAGGGGATTTCACCATAAAGGCAGGGGATAAGGTCGTGGTTTGCAGTCTGCCCAAGGCCATACCCAAAATAGAAAAGCTCTTCTTATAATGTGGCTAAATTTTAGAATCATCCTTCATATCATGGGTCTGTTGTTACTGTGTAACGGGGGCTTTATGGTTGTAGCCGCTTTGGTAAGCGGTTTTTATAAGGATGGAGCAACCTTGGATATCACCATGGCCGCCGTTGTTACCATGCTTGTTGGGGTAATGGCCATGTTTTATACGCGGGGACATCGTAAGGAGGTAAAAAGGAAGGAAGGGTATATCATTGTGACCTTTGGTTGGTTGATCATGTCCATATCTGGCGTTTTACCCTATATTTTTTCAGGTGCCATTCCTAATGTGACCAATGCGTTTTTTGAAACCATATCCGGATATACCACCACCGGAGCCTCCATTTTAAACGATATTGAGTCCCTTCCAGAGGGGATTTTGCTATGGCGTAGCCTTACCCATTGGATCGGTGGCATGGGGATCATTGTATTGGCCATTGCCATCTTACCACTTTTGGGAATTGGTGGGATGCAGCTTTTTGCAGCGGAGGCGCCGGGGCCTGGAGGGGATAAGCTTCACCCGAGGATAACGGATACGGCAAAACGTTTATGGTACATTTATGTAGGATATACCGTTGCAGAGACCATATTGTTAAAATTGGCCGGAATGTCTTTTTTTGATGCGGTAAACCATGCTTTGGCCACCCTTTCCACCGGAGGGTTCTCTACCAAAAATGCAAGTGTTGCCTTTTGGAACGATCAACCCTTGATTCAATATATTATCATAGTTTTCATGTTTTTGGCAGGAACAAATTTTGTGCTAAGTTATTTTGCCTTTACCGGGAAGGTACAGCGTGTTTTAAAAGATGAAGAGTTTAGGGTGTACGGTTTTTTTATTTTTGGTTTTACGTTGGTATCAGGGTTCATTGTCTGGTTGCAGGCAGATGTTCCCGTTTCTGACTACCATCCGCAAATTTTTGGTGCAGCAGAGAGTGGCTTTAGGCATGCGTTATTTCAGGTAATTGCCATTGTGACCACCACAGGTTTTGTAACGGCAGACTTTACCAATTGGACCCCATTCTTAACCGTTTTCTTTTTTGGGTTGATGTTTTTAGGTGGGTCAGCCGGCTCTACTTCAGGAGGTATAAAGGTAATGCGCCACCTATTGATTATTAAAAACGGTATCTTGGAGTTTAAGCGCACCTTGCATACCAATGCTATCATACCCGTTCGCTATAACAATAAAACGGTCTCGGAGCATATTGTTTACAATATTATAGGCTTCTTTGTGCTCTATATGCTACTTTTTATTATCGGTGCCTTGGTATTGGGTTTTCTAGGGTTGGATTTTGAATCTGCCATAGGTGGGTCTGCCTCCTCTTTAGGTAATGTTGGTCCTGCGTTGGGAGACCTAAATCCAGTGGTAAACTTTAGCGAACTGCCCGCTTTTGGCAAATGGTGGTGTGGCTTTTTAATGCTTTTGGGTAGATTGGAGCTATTTACAGTGCTGATTATCATGACACCTTATTTCTGGAAGAAAATATAAAAGCCGATGAACAAGAAGTGCATCGGCCTTAGAAATTTATAAAAACCACTTTTTTATAGCACGCTCTTAATGCGTTCCATGGCCGTCCTTATCTGCTCCTTGGATGCGGCATAAGAAATCCGGATTCCGTTGGGATTTCCAAAGGCATCCCCGGTGACCGTGGCCACATTGGCGTTTTCCAAGATATACATGGCAAAGTCCGATGCATTCTTGATTTCGGTTCCGTGTAGGGTTTTTCCAAAGTAATATGAGATATCTGGAAAAACGTAAAAGGCACCTTCTGGCTCATTACAGGTAAACCCTTCTATGCTGCTGAGCAAATCCAAAATAAGCTTTCTACGCTCCTTAAACTCATCAACCATATATTGAACCCTGTCGGGGGACTCCTCTAAAGCGGTGATTACGGCCCGTTGGGCAATACAGTTGGCGCCACTGGTTACTTGTCCCTGTAGTTTATTGCAGGCTCTAGCGATATAAGTGGGGGCACCAATATACCCTATTCTCCAACCGGTCATGGCAAATGCTTTTGCCACGCCGTTCACAGTAACGGTGCGCCCATACATACCATCAAAGGAAGCCATAGAAGCATGTTTGGTAACACCATAATTGATATGCTCATAAATCTCATCACTAACGACTATTATTTCAGGGTGTTTTTGTAGCACATCCGCCAGTGCCCGCAATTCCTCTTTACTATAGATGGAGCCACTGGGGTTGCACGGGGAACTGTACCAGAGCATTTTTGTTTTTGGGGTAATGGCTCGCTCCAACTGTTCCGCGGTCATTTTAAAATCATTGGTTATGGAGGTGGCCACTTCCACGGGTTTGCCGCCCGCCAGCTTTACAATATCGCTGTAACTTACCCAATAAGGGCAGGGCAGGATAACTTCATCACCTTCATTTAAACACACCTGCGCAACATTGTAAAGCGCTTGCTTTGCCCCTGTGGAGACTACAATTTGGCTTGGCTCATATGCTAATTGGTTATCCCGTTTAAATTTTGTGATGATCGCTTCCTTAAGTTCTAAGTAGCCATCAACCGGGGTATAGGAGTTGTAGCCATCGTTCACAGCTTGTATGGCGGCCTCCCTAATATAATCCGGTGTCCCAAAATCTGGCTCTCCTAAACTTAGACCAATAATATCTTTGCCTTGGCTCCTTAATTCGCGAGCCTTTGCGGCCATTTCAAGAGTGGCGGACGGAGTAACATTATTAATCCTATCCGAAAGTTGGTTACTCATGTTTCAAGAAAGTTTCTAGTACTGCAATGAGGGTTGTTGGCCCAGTTGCTTTAAATGTTTAAAATGCGAAATTATCGCTTTTCTTGTGGTCTTATATTCGTTGTAGGGTAAATTAAATTCCTTGGCCGTTTCTTTCACAATTTTAGCAATATTTGTGTAATGAATATGGCTGATGTTAGGGAAGATATGATGTTCCACTTGATGGTTTAGCCCTCCCGTGAACCAATTTACAATCCTGTTTTTGGTTCCAAAATTTACCGTAGTGAACAATTGATGGATGGCCCAGGTGTTTTTCATGGTGCCAGTTTCGTCTGGTAAAGGGGTCTGCGCATCATCAACAATGTGTGCCAATTGAAAAACGACACTTAAAATGACGCCCGCAACATAATGCATGATAAAAAATCCCAATAAGACTTGCCACCAGGCAACGGATACAAACAACAAAGGCAATACGATCCAAATGGTAATGTAAAGCAGTTTGGTGATTACCAGTGTCGTCCAGTTAATGGCGGGGCTAGGTAATTTCCCGTAAGACAGTTTCCTTTTCATGTAGCGGTACATTTGTTGAAAGTCTGTAGTAATGGCCCAATTGAAGGTTAACAATCCATAGAGAAAAATGGAGTAGTAATGTTGAAACTTATGATATTTCTTCCATTCGGCATGTTTGGAGAACCTTAGTATCCTGCCCGCTTCCATATCTTCATCATGTTCATGGATATTGGTATAGGTATGGTGCAGTACGTTATGCTGCACCTGCCAGTTATAGACATTCCCAGCTAAAATGTAAATGCTACTCCCCATTACTTTGTTAACCCATTTTTTGTTGGAATAAGCTCCATGGTTGCCGTCATGCATCACATTCATCCCAACGCCGGCCATCCCAACGCCCATAAGCATGGATAGCAGTAAATAGGCCCAAAAGGGAGGGTCTAAAGTCAAGATAAGAAAGTAGGGCGTCAGAAAAAGCCCAAACATTATAATGGTCTTTAAGTGTAATTTCCAGTTTCCTGTTTTTTTGATTTTGTTTTCGGCAAAATATTGATTTACCCTTTTATTTAGGGTTCGGAAAAATTTGGCAGAGTCTTTTCTAGAAAATCGAATGGTCTCTTTACTCATAAATAATTTTTTTTTCAAAGGTACTTAATATTATCCCCAACCAAGAGAATGCCCATGACGGGCTTTAAATATATTATTTTTGCCGAAATTAAAATAATACACATGGACGTTTCTTTGGTATTTGAATATTTTACGATGCTCAGCGCCCAACAGCAGGCCCATTTTAAGAAGTTGGAGGCTGTATATCAAGATTGGAACAAAAAAATCAACGTGGTTTCCAGAAAGGATATTGATGAGCTTTACCTACGTCATGTGCTACATTCTTTGGGCATATCCAAGGTACAACGCTTTAACGAAGGAGCGCAGATTTTAGATGTTGGGACTGGAGGCGGTTTTCCGGGAATTCCCCTTGCGATTTTGCATCCAAATACCCAATTTACGCTTGTGGATGCCATCGGTAAAAAAATTAAAGTGGTACAAGAGGTCATAGACCAATTGGGTTTGGAAAATGTTACCGCCCAACATACACGGGTAGAGGATTTGCCAGGAAGGTTTGATTTTATAGTCAGTAGGGCAGTAGCGGCAATGCCCACTTTTGTGCATTGGACAAAGGGGAAACTTAAAAAAGAGTCGGCTCACGAGCGGCAAAATGGGATTTTATATCTAAAAGGTGGTGATTTAACGGAAGAGCTAAAGGATTACCGCAATGTGCAGGTATTTGATTTGGCCCAGTATTTTCACGAGCCTTTTTTTGAAACCAAAAAGGTGGTTTATTTGCCACAAAAATTTAAGGGTTAGTGCCGGTTTGGCCATACAAGGCCTACAGATGGTTAATGCCGCCCATTGCAGATAGCCGTTTCTAAAGGTTAACTGGAATAACTTCCATATAGATAGGAGCCACTACTTTTCTTTGTCTAACCGAAAACGTTCCGTGCCTCTGTAGAAACTGGTTGTATCTCCAATAAATCCTTTTTCATTTTCAGTGAAGGTTGTTGCATCTGCATCTTCAAGGAGCTGGTCAAAATAATACACTTTGGATTTATTCTTTAGGTAAAATTCACCTACCACTTCAGCTTCGGAGGTTGTTATGTCCAATAGGTTGCCGTTACAATAAACTTTTTCCCCTATAGTAAGAAAGACTTCACTTAAAAACTTAGGTTTTTGACCTTCCGAGACAATTTTGATGACCTTGGTATTCTTAAAGTTGTCTGTTGCATCGTAGTTCATAAAGTACACCGTTTCTTTATCCATGGCGTAATTCTTATGCTCCATAATATCAAAAGTTGGGTAATGTGCTTCTAAATCTTGAAAAACATCCCCATAATGGTAATAGGCGTTACTACGGTCTTTACTGAAGAATTCAGATAACACATCAAAACTATCATAATGGACAGCAATTAATTGATTGCGATAATACCAATTTTGATGGTCATTTGCCCAATTGAAATCTTTTCGTTGAAATGTGTTTGGGTCTGCATTTTTAATAGGTTTTGCGATAGCTGCATAATCTTTGGTCTTTTCATATGCTATATAGAATACACCATTTTTATCCATGAGCAGGTTATCAGCGTACGGCCCATTTGTGGTAAACAGGCTTTTCATATCCAATGACGAGGCATCCACAATCACGGATTGGTAATATAGATGGTTCTTATCACGAGCTATTTCCGCACCCAGCACTTTAAATGAGGGCACATCTGCATTCAAGGCAGTTTTTCCCAAGGCAAACCAATTCCCGCCACGACTATAGAAAATATCCTTTTTCCCTTTTCCGAAATAGTAATTATTGGACCGGTCCTTGTCCACGGCATCACCAATAGGGCTGCAGGAATTAAATAACCACAGTAAAGGGGCTAGCAGTAATCCAAGTACTTGTTTTGTTCTTAATTTAACTTCCTTCACAGGGTTTATAACGGCATAGTAATCTTATCCGTATTAAAAAGCCTTTTAAATGCAATTTAAAAGGCTTTTTATTTCACTAGTCTCATGAATTTATTTACTCCACGGCGGAACAACACCGTTGGAACGAGCATAGGCAATTAATTGGCCTTTATGCTCGCCGTTGTGCTCCATCATGGCCAATAGGCCACCCATTTTGTTCATTTTGGCAAATCCAAAGTCCACTTCTGTAGCTAAATCATCCGTGTTTACCATCATGATTTTATCCAAGACAAAAGTGTTGGATTTTTTGAGGGCCGCAATGATATTGTCTTTACCTGTAATCTTTCCGATAGTCATCATATCCACATCTTCCGGTGGTGGAAACCCCATCTTCATCGCTAAATAATAGTTGGCACCAGCAACGTGTAGAAGTGCCTCCCCAACAGAGTTCACCCCGTCTGCTGGGCGCCAGTTGTATTGCTCTTCGGAAAAGGCCTCGGCCAATTGAATCACTTGTTTTTGGTTGCCTTGCAATACCCCTTGTATGGTAGCTTGGGCTAAATTGTCTTGGGCATACGAAATGACGATGCACAATAGCATGCCAAGGGTGACTAAGTTTTTCATCATAATGATTTTAAGGTTCAATGCGCCCAAAATTCGTCTCTAGGCGTTGCTTTAAAGGTACTAAAAATCTGAAGTGTCTTGTGAATATTTTATGTACGGGATGGAGCGCTCGGCATTATAAGGCTGTCCAAATGTTTTGTTGGTATTTCCAAGGGTGATGTAACTCTAAGACTCAACTTGGAATCAATCCTTTTATTATTTCTTGTGGCGGTGAATTCCTAGCGGTCTTGCACTGTGGGAATTTAAGTAAAATATACATGGGCATATACAATTCTGCACTTACGAGCATAATTTTTGAGATAGCCCCAAAAATTTTCAACCCAAATGCCCAATGTAATCAACATATTGCCAAGCGCGGTCATATACCCAATAAAGTTAGTTAATAATTATTTAGAAACAATTAATTAACGTAAAATTTACATTAAAATTATGTTTCCTTTTTGTTGGGAGCAAATCAAGATTTCACAAGGGGAGATGGATTTTACATTTTTTGGTTACGGGTTTCCGAAGTTGTCAAGGGCACAGGCGGAATCTTGGTTCTTCCAAATCAAGGTTTCCTCCTCAATTTCGGATGGTAGAATCATATCATTTAAAACACCTTGGGTTACACCCTCACAATTGAGTACGGGAATCACCGTATTCGCAAGGGGGTGACAGTTGCGGTACAAAAAAACGGTTGTGCCGTTCAAAATCCCCTAGGTAATAAAACCAAAACGCCCAAACTCGGTTTGGTTTGCCTCCCGCAGCGCTATTTCGGTTTGCAACCATGCCAGATTTTCAATTGGGTTAGAGACCCTACAAGCGCTTATGGCCACTTATTGCTGTCTGTGCTGCAGCAGGGAAAAAGTAGTAAGGACAGTGCAATGGCAACCCCGATTTTCATAAGATTTTTTCGATTTTAGATGTGGGGCATTGCATTGGGTTGCCTAAAATGTCTTTAATTATTGTAACAATGACCCCGTTAATCTGCTTGGATTATCGGGGTCATTTTTTCTATGGTAAGGTTCCACTACCCTAAAAATGGATATCTATAATCCTCTGGGGTCACAAAAGTTTCCTTGATCAATCTTGGTGATACCCAACGCAATAGGTTTTGTGCAGAACCGGCTTTATCATTGGTGCCAGAGGCCCTTGCCCCTCCAAATGGTTGCTGCCCAACTACCGCACCTGTTGGTTTATCATTGATATAAAAGTTGCCGGCGCAGTTTTGTAAGGCTTTGGTTGCCTCGTCAATGGCATAACGGTCTCTAGAAAGTACAGCCCCAGTGAGTGCGTATTCCGAAGTTTCGTCAACTAATTTTAAGGTCTTGCCCCAATCTTGATCGTTGTATACGTATATGGTAACCACGGGTCCAAACAATTCGGTGTACATTGTGGTGTATTTTGGGTCTTTGGTAAGAATTACCGTGGGTTCAATAAAATATCCCTTTGATTTGTCGTATCCGCCTCCAGCGTAAATTTCAGCATTTTCGTCTGCTTTTGCTTGGTCTATGTAATGGGCCAATTTGTCAAATGAGGCTTCGTGGATAACAGCTGTAATAAAATTGGACATATCCTCCGGTGAACCTGGTGGGTTAAAGCTTTCCATGTCCTTTTTGACCAGGCTAAGGATTGCATCTGAAGTAGATTTTGGTAAATATACCCTTGAGGCCGCACTACATTTTTGCCCCTGAAATTCAAAAGCCCCTCGAACAATGGCGGTAGCCACTTGTTCTGGCTTTGCCGTTGGATGTGCAATAATAAAATCCTTCCCTCCAGTTTCCCCTACAATTCTGGGGTAGGTTTTATAGGTGTGGATATTTTGGCCAATTTGTTTCCAAAGCTCCTTAAACACATGGGTGGAGCCCGTAAAATGAAGGCCGGAAAAATTGGCGTTGGAAAGGACGGTTTCCGTAATCATGACAGGATCACCCATGACCATATTGATTACCCCATCCGGTAAGCCGGCCTCTTTAAAGACATCCATAATGATTTTTGCAGAAAATACTTGACTATCGCTTGGCTTCCATAGTACCACATTGCCCATCATGGCTGCACTGGCAGGAAGGTTACCTGCTATGGCGGTAAAATTAAAAGGGGTAATGGCATAGACAAATCCTTCCAGTGGCCTATATTCTACCCTGTTCCAAATACCTGCTGCGGATTCTGGTTGCTCTTCATAAATCTGTGACATGTATTCTACATTAAAACGCAGAAAATCTATGAACTCACATGCGGCATCAATTTCCGCCTGATGAATGGTCTTGGATTGTGCAATCATGGTAGCTGCGTTGATTTTTGCCCTGTAAGGGCCGGCAATCAACTCCGCAGCTTTAAGAAAGATGGCGGCGCGTTGTTCCCAAGTTAGGTTGGCCCAGGCCGCTCTGGAGGCCAAACAACTGTCAATCGCGTCCTGTGTTATTTTTTTATCTGCAACATGGTAATGGCCCACAACGTGCTGGTGGTCATGCGGAGGAGACATGGTTTCCGTAGTTCCAGTTTTTATTTCTTGGCTTCCTACATAGAGTGGAACTTCCATTTTTCCATTATAAAACGCCTTATATTGCTTTAGCACGTTTTCACGTTCAGGGGTGCCCGGCGCGTAACTTAAGATAGGCTCATTAATTGCTGTTGGAACTTGAAAAAAACCTTTGCCCATTGTAGAAATTTTTAGTTGTTTAAAATTTTGGCAAAGGTAAGCAATGCTTTTTTCAAACTAAAAACGCCAATCGGATATTAGGAAATAGGTCTACGTCGTATAAAGGCTACTTTACTGTGCTTGCTAAGCATGTTACCACTTATTAATTCATGGCGAAGGCAGCGGCAAATTTAAAGGTAGGTACCGGTACCTCAATAATTTGTGAAGTGGTCAAATTCATAATATGATAATAGCCTTTCATGGCTCCAATAGGGGACGCCAAAAGGCATCCAGAACTATAGGTATGGGATTTGCCAGGTCTTATCACTGGCTTTTTGCCAATAACACCTTCTCCGTCTATGGCCTCCATTTCTTTAAGTGAGTCAAAAACATCCCAATGTCTGGTAGTCAATTGTACCACGTCCTTGCTTTGGTTTTCTATGCTGATGGTATATCCAAACGCATAATGCATTTTGTAGTTCTTAAAGAAGGTGCCTTCAAAAGAAGTTTGTACGGATACTTTGATGCCTTTTGTAACTTGTGTAGTCATACCTGTTAATACGTAATAATGCTTCCAGTAAAAAGCAGAACGGTTGTCAGTACTGCTAAAAACATGAAAACTATGTTTAAGAATACATATTTAATTAGTGTCTTTAAATACCCTTGCCCGTAGAACCTTCTCATTGCCTTAAACAGATATACTGCAAAAAGAAGCAAGAACAATCCCGTCGTAGACCATTTAAAAATAGCGTCTACCGTAAAGCTTAGGATGAGCAAGATAAATAATAAGGATTGGTTGTGAAAACTGAAGATTAAATGATCGGTATAGGTATACTTTTTACGGATATACACCACAAAAAGGAAGACAGTAAACAACGGCAAAAATAAAAATACCACAAATGGCAACTTGGCAATGGTATCATTTAACCATGCCGCAGGTTGTTGCACAACCCTTAATAGGCTCTGTGATGCATTAAAAATCTTGCGGTTGCTCCAATTGTCTGTAATACCGTAGTTAGTTACTGCGTCATCAAAGGACGCTATGGAATCCTTTTTAATGGACCTGTAGAAAAACTTCATTTTGGAAAACAGCATGAAATCGTCCTGGCTTTGCTCCAATTCCTGAAAATATGCTGTTGGATTGGCCAGCATAAGGGAGTCCATTCTTTGGGTTTCCTTGGCATTTAAATCAATTAGCTGTTGTATGGAATCAAGGTTTGGCACTCCTTTGAGCAATTTTGGGTCTTCTGCCCTTAAGGAGTCTAAATCAAAAAACACCTTTTTGAGCTGTCCGCCAGAAGTGATACTGTCCTGTTCCAGTACCTTCTCCATGCTTAGGTTAACCGTAAACTCATCCTGTAAATTTTCCTCTATTTTGAGCTGGTCCAGTGAATTTAAGGAACTGTTGTATCCTACCAGCAATAAATAAATAAAGGCAAGGCTTAACAGAAAGCGAAACGGATTGGTGTAGGACATTCGCTTGCCATTAATATAGTCTTTGGTGATGGTGCCTGGCTTACGGAGCATCGTAAACAAGGTATTCAAAAGTTTGGAATCGTAATTGACCAAACTGGAAAGGAACTCGTCAAAAAAGTCTTTTAAAGTGAGTTTTTTAGTGCTGTTGGCCTGTGAGCAGTTGGGGCAGTACTTATCGCTTTTATCCAAGGAGTGATGACAGTTTTTACAGCTTTCCCCGCGATATTTTAACTCATATCGACCTTTAGATAAGAACCTCTTTTTGTTTTTTAAGTTCATTGTTTGGCCATGGCATTGGTGATAATAAGTTAATTACTGATGGTCTGTGAGTTCGTGGTGCCAATGCCTATAATGCTGTCGTAAAACTCTCCAAAATCCCTGTAATAGACCAATATCAGGTAGTTGTTCTCCGTAAAATGGAAGTTGCCGCTAATTTGGTTGGGCGCTAGGGTGCCATCTTCTTTTTCTACAATGAACTTGTAGTTATAAAAACCCTGTTTTATTGGGTAAACCAGTTCCAGGTTCCCAGTTGTATCGTTGTATCTCATCAGGTTTTCCTCGCTAAGATCATAATTATTGAATTTTCCATACACATAGACATGGTCCAAGCCAAGCTCAGGGGTGTAAGGGAGATAAAAATGAACGTTGGTATATTCCGCTTCCCTAGACACATCATCACCTTGCAAGGTCCTTACCACAAAATCCCCGTTGATGTCTGGGAAAAAGGTATAAGGTCTGTCATACCGATATTGGTTGGGAAAAAGATAATGATGGTAAAGTTCTTTAAATTCTATCCTAGAGATGGCAAAGGTTGGGGTCCTTAAATCCTTTGTGTCAAAATTCAAAAACTCATTCCCGCCATAAAAGCTTGTTTCTTGGTCATACCTATACACCAATTCGTTGCCGATGGTAAATTGCGGTTTTAAATTGTAGAGCGCTGTTGGCCAAAAGTGGTTTTGGATAATAGCTACCTTTATTTCCTTTTTAGGGTTGACAACAGGAAAGCCTGCCGTATTTATGGTAAACTGAACCACCTGTTTTTCATTGATATACTCAAAGTCCCTGGAACGCTTAACCACACCGCCAACGCTTACTAAATCTTTGTACACTACAAAACGTCTAGTGAACTGCAGTTCTTGATGCATATTATATATTTCCAAAACGTAGTTGCCACTTACTTTTAGCTTAACTTCATTGTTGGGTATGGTTAATCTGTAGTTGGAATAGGGCTGTAAGGTATTATAACTATTTTCATAATCAATAATACGCTGGTTGTCAATACCTATAAGATATTGGGATTTTAGCAACTGTGACGGTGTCCAGTCGTAATCACAATGCACAATTTTATAATAATAATCTTGTTCGCTTGCGGTAAGGTCGTCAAATTCAAGATATATCGACTCATCTAACTTAACAACAGGAAATTGATCTTCCGTTGGCCCCTTAAAAATTATGGTCTTAATGTTGGCAGGTGGGTTGATCTCTTCCTGCACCTGGGAAAAAGCACAAATTGTTGTTAAAAAAACAAGGAGATGTTTAAGGAAAAAACGCATTAAAAGCTTAATTTAAAAGTAAAGGTAAACAAAAAGCATACCTAACAAAGTAAGCTCGTCATAAACCCCAAATTTCTAGACAATAATTACTTTTTTAACCGTTTTAATATTAAATTTGCGTGCATTTTTTATTAACCTAAGGGAGATACCAATATGTCTACAGACATCCGAATCAAAAAAGGTTTAACTATTAATTTGGTGGGGGAAGCGGAAAAGATTACCTCAAAGGCTGTGCAAAGTAACATCTATGCCATTAATTTGGACGATTTCCACGGCATAACCCCAAAAATGTTGTTGAAGGAGGGTGCTGAGGTAAAAGCGGGTGAACCTCTCTTTTATAATAAGAATGTAGAGGATATGCTTTTTGTCTCCCCAGTGAGTGGTGAGCTTGTGGAGATTGTTAGGGGTGCAAGAAGAAGAATACTTACATTAAAGATTTTAGCGGATAAGCAACAAGAGTTCCATATTTCCAAAACAGTGGATTTGGACCATGCTGACGCTGACACGGTAAGGCATTTGTTGCTTAAATCTGGCTGTTGGCCCTTTATCAAGCAAAGGCCCTATGACGTGGTTGCCAACCCAGATGCCACGCCAAAGGCCATTTTTATTTCTGGCTACAATACGGCCCCTTTGGCCGCAGATGTGGATTACGTGCTCAACGGAAAGGAAGCGGAGTTGCAAGCTGCCATTACGGCTTTGGGTAAATTAACTCCAGGGAAAATACATATTGGTGTGGGAAATACGGCCACGTCCCCATTGGCATCCATCAAAGGGACTACGCTACACAAGGTTTCTGGTCCGCATCCCGCGGGTTTGGTTGGTACCCATATCAATAAAATAGACCCTATAAATAAAGGAGAAACTGTCTGGACATTGGCTCCACAGGATTTGGTCGTCATCGGAGAATTTTTATTGACTGGTAAATTTAATGCAGAGCGCATAGTAGCCTTGGTTGGTTCCTCGGTGAAATCTCCTCAATACTATACCACTAAAATAGGTGCTGAAATTTCTACCTTTCTTTATGCCAGCGGTGTTAAGGAAGATAAATTCAGATTAATTAATGGAGACGTGCTTACAGGAGCCAAAACCACCCCCGAGGGCAATTTGGGCTTTTACAATAACACCGTAACCGCTATTCCCGAGGGTGATGATTATGAGTTCTTTGGCTGGAACAAGCCGGTGTTCAACAAAATTTCATCCACGAGGGCTTTGACATTTTCCTGGCTGAACAAAAACAAAAAATATGATTTGGATACCAATACCAATGGTGAGCATCGCGCTTTTGTGGTGACCGGCAGATATGAAGAGGTGTTCCCGTTGGATATTTATCCACTACAATTGCTAAAAGCCTGCATGGTAAAGGATTTGGATGAAATGGAGCAATTGGGCATGTATGAGGTAGCTCCGGAAGATTTTGCATTAACCGAGTTTATTTGTATCTCAAAGCAACCCCACCAACAAATTATAAGGGAAGGTCTAGATTTAATGTTACAAGAAATTGGATAAAATGGGCATGAAAGAAAAATTACACGAGCTTAAACTAAAGTATCAAGGCAAGAAAATGGCGCCAGCCTTTAATGCCATCCACACTTTTTTATACTCCCCTAATGAAACCACCCACTCTGGTGGTCATGTTAGGGCCGTTGATGACCTAAAACGAACGATGAATACGGTCATTATTGCATTATTGCCATGTTTGTTGTTTGGTATTTTTAATGCAGGTTACCAACACTATTCCGCAGTTAATGGATTTCCTGCAGATTTCTCTATTTTGGAACACTTTATTACCTGGGACAATTTTTGGTTAGGTGCCATTACCGTACTTCCTTTGGTTGTTGTATCATACGGGGTTGGTTTGGCCATAGAATTCGTATTTGCCGTGATTAAGGGGCACGAGGTAGAAGAGGGGTATTTGGTGACCGGTATGTTGGTTCCATTGATTATTCCCGTAGATACCCCACTTTGGATGCTCGCTGTTGCGGTAGCCTTTGGGGTGGTTATTGGCAAAGAGGTTTTTGGCGGAACGGGAATGAATATATTAAACCCTGCACTCACCATACGTGCGTTCTTGTTTTTTGCTTATCCAACCTGGATGAGTGGTGATAAGGTCTGGGTGCATGAAGGGGTAGCGAGAGCGGGTACTGCAGATGCTATATCTGGCGAAACTATTTTAGGATACTTGGCACAAGGAAAATCAGAGGCGATGTACGCCAAATATGATCTCGCAGAGATGTTCTATGGTTTTATCCCGGGTTCAGTTGGCGAAACTTCCACATTCTTGATTTTATTGGGAGGCCTATTTTTGATTTTTACCAAAATTGCAAGTTGGAGAATTATGCTAAGTGCCGTAATTGGTTCATTGGCCATGGGGCTTATTTTCAATTGGGTGGTAGATGCGGGAATTATTCCTGAATACAGCAAGTTTTACGGATTAATGCAGTTTGATTTCTGGAAACATTTAATTGTTGGAGGGCTTGCCTTCGGTATTGTATATATGGCAACAGACCCGGTTACGGGTTCACAGACCAATAAGGGAAAATGGATTTACGGTTTTTTCATCGGCTTTATTTCCGTGATGATTCGCGTATTCAACCCAGGTTATCCAGAAGGGGTTTTCTTAGCCATATTGTTGATGAATGTTTTTGCGCCTACTATAGATCATTATGTGGTCCAAGGAAATGTGCGCAGAAGAATGAAGCGATTGAAAAATGCGACCATTTTACCAAAACCATCGGATGGTAAGGCAGAGGCGCTAAAAGTTGAAACAGTTTAGTTATGGCTATCAATACAGATAAAAACGGATATACCATCCTCTTTTCGGTACTAATGGTAATTGTCGTTGGTTCCATCTTAGCTTTCTTGGCCTCTGGGTTAAGTGACCGTATCAAGGAAAACGAACGTTTTGAGAAACAACAAAATATCCTGTACGCCATGGGAGTGCATGAGAATACACCAGATAGCGGTGTAAACTTCATTCCCACAGATGTGGTCGAGGAAAAGTTTGAGGAAAACATCACGGAGCAGTACGTGCTCATCGATGGGGAAATCAAAAAGGATGATAATGCATTTTCACTAGACGTTAAAAAGGAAATAGCGGCCTTCAAAAAAGGGGAAGAGGCAAAATTACCCATTTTTGTTGGTAAAAAGGACGGTGAAAATGTATACGTACTGCCAATGTACGGCAAAGGTTTATGGGATGCCATTTGGGGTTTTATTTCTGTAGACAAGAACATGGTGGTTCAGGGAGTGTATTTTGACCATAAAGGCGAAACTGCTGGCTTAGGCGCTAACATTAAACTTCGTTTTTTTATGGATGACTTTATCGGAGAATCCCTTTTGGATGGTGGTAGCTATGCCGGGATTACCGTATCAAAAACCAATAATGACCCTGTGAATGAGGATAAGCAAGATAATGAGGTAGATGCCATAGCCGGTTCCACGATAACAGGAAATGGTGTTACCGCTATGATTAAAGAAACATTAAAGGCGTACAAGCCTTATTTAGAAACCATAAGAACCAACTAAAAGATGGCACTATTATCAAAAAAAGATGCAAATCTCATCTTGGATCCGCTAGCGGACAACAATCCCATTACCATTCAGGTCTTGGGCATATGTTCAGCATTGGCGATTACGGCGGAACTTAAGGCGTCCCTAGTAATGTCTATTTCCGTAATCTTTGTGATGGGCGTGGGCAACGTTGTCATCTCTTTGATGCGAAATTTAATTCCCTCCAAAATCAGGATTATTGCACAGCTCATCGTTGTAGCTACCCTTGTAATTGTGGTAGATCAGGTCTTAAAGGCATTTGCCTATGAACTAAGTAAGACGCTATCGGTCTTTGTGGGATTGATCATTACCAACTGTATTATTATGGGTAGGTTTGAAGCCTTTGCGTTGGGGAATGGTGTGTGGCGTTCCTTCTTGGACGGTATCGGAAATGCATTGGGTTACGGTGTCATTCTGGTCATGGTAGGCTTTTTTAGGGAACTTCTTGGCGCAGGTACCTTGTTTGGTATCCCTGTACTTGGTGATCCCATCACTAAAACTGGGTTGTACGCCATTGGATATGAGAACAACGGTTTTATGATTATTCCACCGGCGGCCCTCATCGTGGTTGGTATCATTATTTGGGTGCAACGTTCCAGAAATAAGGCATTAATAGAAGAAGCTTAAATACAGCATTATGTTAGAGCATTTAGAATTGTTTTTCAAATCCATATTTATTGATAACATGGTGTTTGCCGTGTTCTTGGGTATGTGTTCCTATTTGGCGGTTTCCAAGAAGGTAGCTACCGCCGTTGGGCTTGGTGCAGCCGTTATTTTTGTATTGGCCGTTACGGTACCCTTAAACTGGTTGTTGGATCAATATTTATTGCGAGATGGTGCCTTGGTCTGGCTTGGGCCAGAGTATGCAGACTACAATCTAAGTTTTTTATCGTTCATCATGTTTATCGCAACCATTGCAACCATGGTGCAACTTGTGGAAATTATAGTGGAAAAATTTTCTCCATCCTTGTATAACTCCCTAGGTATATTTTTACCACTGATCGCTGTGAACTGCGCCATTTTAGGGGGTTCCTTATTTATGCAGGCTAGGGAAATACCTTCACTGGGCTTGGCGTTAAACTATGGTATTAGCTCCGGTATCGGATGGTTTTTGGCCATTGTCGCCATTGCTGCAATTCGTGAAAAAATCAGGTATTCCAATGTACCGCCACCACTTCGGGGTTTGGGAATAACCTTTATTATTACAGGGTTGATGGGCATTGGTTTTCAAAGTTTTGGTGGCATGTTAACTGGTGACAATGATCCTCCTGAGGGAACGGAACCAACAACAGTGGAGAAAATAGAGGAAAAGAAAATGATTGAAGAAGAGTTACAAGCCGATGACAAAGCGGTCTCTTATAACCCTTTAATAAAAGAATAAAATGATTTTAGCTACAAGTACTGGTGGTACCATTATAATAACCGTAGTTGCATTTTTAGTCCTATTGCTACTCTTGGTGGCCTTGCTATTGGTAACCAAAGAAAAGCTTTCGCCATCAGGCCCCGTTACCTTGACCATCAATGGAGAGAAAAAAATAGAGGTTGCATCTGGTGGTACGCTCTTATCAACATTAGGGAATCAAAAAGTGTTTTTGCCATCTGCTTGTGGTGGTGGGGGAACTTGCATACAGTGCGAATGCCATGTGCTTTCGGGTGGTGGTGAGGCCTTACCAACAGAAACTCCGCACTTCTCCAGAAAGGAATTGCAACAGGGAGCCCGCCTTGCTTGCCAGGTAAAGGTAAAACAGGATATGGATATTACCATTCCTGAAGAGGTTTTTGGTATCAAAAAATGGCCTGCTAAAGTGGTGCGTAATTACAACGTGGCTTCCTTTATCAAAGAGTTTGTAGTGGAAATCCCTGAGGATATGGGCTACAAGGCTGGTGGATATATCCAGATTGAAGTACCCAAGTGTGAAGTGAAGTTCGCCGATATGGACATTACCGCACATCCAGAAGAACATGATACGCCCGATAAGTTTAAGGCAGAATGGGATAAGTTTAATTTATGGCCCTTGGTCATGAAAAATCCCGAGATGGTAGAGCGCGCCTATTCAATGGCTTCTTTTCCAGCAGAGGGTCGTGAGATTATGTTGAACGTCCGTATTGCCACACCGCCATGGGATAGGGCCAAGAATGGCTGGATGGACGTAAACCCAGGGGTTGCCTCCTCATATATTTTTGGGCTTAAACCAGGGGATGATGTGGTGATATCAGGGCCTTACGGGGAGTTCTTTATTAATGAGTCGGATTCAGAGATGTTATATGTTGGTGGTGGTGCTGGTATGGCGCCGATGCGGTCTCACCTCTATCATCTTTTCAAAACCCTAAAAACGGATAGAAAAGTGACATATTGGTACGGTGGACGTTCCAAACGTGAATTATTTTACCTGGATCATTTTTATCAATTGGAAAAAGAGTTTCCTAACTTTAAGTTTTATTTGGCCCTTTCTGAGCCTTTGGAAGAGGACAACTGGAAGGTGAAAAAGGATATTAATGACGAAGAGGGGGATGGTTTCGTAGGATTTATCCATAACTGTGTGATTGATCACTATTTGAGTCATCATGAGTCCCCAGAGGATATTGAATTGTATTTCTGTGGACCTCCATTAATGAACCAAGCAGTGCAGAAAATGGGTGAAGATTTTGGAATTCCGGATGAGCATATTCGCTTTGATGATTTTGGTGGGTAAACACTTATTAAGTAGTACATATTTAAAACGCCTAAACAAACCGATGCCCATAAAGTGTCGGTTTTTTAGTTCAATTAGCATATGGGAAGAAAATTGACCGAACAGGAATTGCACAATTTGGCCATGAATATTGTGGGCAAGCAACTGGAGCAGGAAGGTTATGATTTTCTAGCTGTAAACAGTAAGTTGAAAAAGAACCCCCAGTTTGTCTGTACCAAGGAGAAAAAAATGAGCTTTATTGTAGTAAAGAGCATTGAATACCCAGGAGACCCAAAGGATATGGAGTTTTTTAAGGCAGATTTGCATAAAATGAGGGACCATGCGGAAAAATTTGAAGCCAGAACCTTCTATGCGGCCGTAGGTCTGGTCAATGCCAAAGACCATAATTTGCCTGTGTACCTTAATGAAGATTATGTAGTGGATTATGATGGCCTTGTGGAAATTAAATAAACGTATGCAAAGAATAGTATTTTGTTGTCTCGGTGTATTCTTTCTACAGTGCCATACGCCAACGCCCTGGGTTAAGAATCAAAAAATTGGAAATGCATTTGGCACTACTTATTCCATTATTTATTTAAGTGACTCCCCCATAGATTACCAACGGGAAATAGATTCTGTGGTTAACGCCGTCAACCGGTCCATGTCCACGTATCTGCCGGATTCAGATATTTCAAAAATCAACCAAGGGGATTCTACGCTAATAGTGGATAAGATGTTTAGGGATGTTTTTGCCATTTCAACCAAAGTAAATAAGGTATCCAATGGATATTTTGATCCAACGGTTGGGGTATTGGCCAATGCTTGGGGTTTTGGCCCAGGGGAACAGCAAGAGCTGGATAGCATAAAGGTAGATAGTTTGTTACGGTATGTAGGCTGGCAAAAAGTTAGCTTGGATGCCCAAGGCCGCGTCAAGAAAAAACATGCGGCCATTCGGTTTGATTTTAATGCGGTCGCCAAAGGATATGCCATAGATAGGCTGGGTGCCATGCTAGACCAAAAAGGGATTGTTCATTATTTGGTGGAAGTAGGCGGAGAGATTTTGGCAAAAGGGCAAAATAAGGTCAAGAATAAACAATGGACGGTAGGGGTAGACAATCCAAACGACGTGCTGGTGCGTGGTGCAGCCGCGGTACTCAATTTAGAAAATGCGGCCTTGGCCTCCTCCGGAAATTACCGTAAGTTCAGATATGATTCCGAAACCGGGGAGAAATATGTACATACTATTGACCCATTAACGGGATATACCAAAAATGCCAAGGTGCTTGCCGCTACGGTGATTGCTGAGAATTGTGCAACTGCAGACGCTTACGCAACCGCTATAATGGCCATGGACTTGGAAATGTCCAAGGAGGTTTTGGGGAACGATAACAATTTGGATGCATTTATCATCTATCTAGATAAAGACGATGTCATGGAAACCTTTATGACGGCCGGTTTTCAAGAGCGTTTAGTGGAATAAGGTTTTTTTGCCAAGGGAATAATTTCCCCTTTGGCCAACCTGTAGGTTTCTATTTGGTTTTCAGACAGGCTCTTGGTGTAGTCCACCTCTTCCACCAAGAATCCAATACTCCTTAATTTTTCAAAATAATCCCTTCCATAGACACGGACATGATCATATTGCCCAAATATCCTTGCCCGTTCTTTTTTATCGCTAATCGTATCATCTTCAAAGGTGGTGATTTTGGTCATGTCTTGAGGGACCTGAAAAATTCCCCATCCGCCCGGTTTTAAGACCCGATACAATTCTTGCATGGCTATGGTGTCCTCAGGGATGTGTTCCAATACATGGTTGCATAAAATCACATCAAACTCATTCGTTCCAAAGGGGAGTTTACAGATATCGGCCTTGACATCTGCAAGTGGTGAGCTTAAATCCGTTGTGACATAGGTAATGTTATCCTTCCTTTTAAAACGCTTGTAAAATGCTTGTTCTGGTGCAAAATGCAGCAGTTTAATGTCTTTTGTAAATAAGTCGGTTTCATTCTTCAGGTATAACCATAATAGTCTATGGCGCTCCAAGGATAGGGTAGAAGGGGATAGCACCCCCTCTCTGGGATTTTCATAACCGTAGGGTAAAAATTTTCTAAACCCTTTACCGTCTATGGGGTCTATATAGGTATTGCCGCGTAGGTATAACGCCAAAAGGGGGCGCACCCAATAACTTAGGGTAATCAGCAATGGCCTGGGTATAAGGTTTAGAAAGAATTTAAAAAAACGGGACATGGTCATTTAAACTCTATTTCCTCATCAGATGTAATGCCCAAAGCATCATAGATATACTGGAAAGTGGATAATAATTGCGGTTTTCCGTCCACTAGGGCAACATCGTGCTCAAAATGTGCACTTGGTTTCCCGTCCGCCGTTAAAATGGTCCATCCATCACTGAGCTGTTTAATGCGGCGTGTGCCCATATTTACCATCGGTTCTATGGCTACCACCATTCCGTTGGCGAATTTCTTGCCCCTACCACGTTTGCCGTAATTGGGCATTTGGGGGTCTTCATGTAATTTTTTTCCTAGGCCGTGTCCCACCAATTCGCGCACAATACCATAGCCGTGCTGCTCACAAAAGGATTGTATGGCAAAGCCTACGTCCCCTACGCGGTTGCCAAGTTTAAATTCTCGAATACCATGGTACAATGATGCTTTGGTTACCTGCAAGAGTTTTTTGGTTTCTTGGGCAACTTCACCTACCTCAAAAGTGTAGGCATGGTCTCCATAATACCCATTTTTAAGGGCACCGCAATCTACTGAGATAATATCTCCTTCTTTAAGCGGTTCATTATTAGGTATTCCATGTACCACTTGGGCGTTAGGACTCCAATTTAGGGTGTTTGGAAAGTCATACATGCCCAGAAATCCCGGTGAGGCGCCCTGTTCGCGGATAAATTCCTCGGCCATTTTATCCAATTTTAGTGGATGGGCCCCGGGTTTGATTTCGGATGCGATCATACCCAAGGTTTTGGAAACCACTAGGGCGCTTTCTCGCATGAGTTCTATCTCTTCTGCAGTTTTGATTTTTATCATGTAAACAAAGGTACTGTTAGTTTTTTACTCGATAATCGAGATTTAAAAATGTGATTTAATGCTTCTGTTCAAATCAGTTATGATTTTCCTTTTAAAGTCTATCGAGATTCCCCCAAGTTTATTTACTACTCTATGAAAGCTGAACCCAAGTTCTGTCCGTTATATTTTCCCAGCCCTTAGAATTATCCTATATCCATATTGGGCACTACTATACCAATGCTTTTTGGGTCATGGCAGCCGGCTGTTCTACTCCCATGAGTTTTAAAATGGTAGGGGCGATGTCTCCTAAGACCCCATCGGAGATTTGTTTTATATCGGTATCTACCAGAATAAGGGGGACAGGGTTGGTGGTGTGAGCGGTATTTGGGCTACCATCAGGGTTCACCATGGTGTCACAATTACCGTGATCTGCAATTACAATGGTAGTATAGCCATGCTCCAGTCCGGTGTTTATCACATCTTTGGCACATTCATCCACTACTTCACATGCTTTAATTGCCGCTGTCATGCTTCCGGTATGGCCTACCATATCGGGGTTGGCAAAATTGAGACAGACAAAATCTACTATTTCTTTTTTTAATTCGGGAATTATGGCATTACGAATGTCATAAGCACTCATTTCTGGCTGCATATCATAGGTGGCTACCTTTGGCGAGGGGCAAAGGATTCGATTTTCGCCCTCAAAGGGTTCTTCGCGTCCACCATTAAAGAAAAAGGTAACATGGGGATATTTTTCTGTTTCTGCGATACGTATCTGTTTCTTTTTCGCTTTTGCCAAAGTTTCCCCAAGGGTTTGTTCAATATTGTCCTTGTCGTATATGACTTTTACCCCAACATAGGATTCGTCATAATTGGTCATGGTTACGTAATAGAGGTCCAGTTTTTTCATATTAAAATCGGGCATATCGGTCTGGTGGAGCACCTGTGTCAGTTCACGGCCCCTATCCGTCCTAAAATTGAAGAACACGACAACGTCACCATCTTCAATGGTGCCTTTTTCATCCACCACAATAGGCTCTATAAATTCATCCGTTGTTCCGGCATCATAGTTCTTTTGGATGGTAGCGCCAATGTCCGAAGTGGTTTCACCAATACCCTTTACCATTACCTTGTATGCTTTATTAACGCGTTCCCATCGCTTGTCACGGTCCATGGCAAAGTAGCGGCCAATGACCGTTGCCAGTTTGGTAGGTTTATCTGCACAAAACGTTTGCAGATCTATTAAAAAACCTTTTCCACTCTTTGGGTCTACATCACGGCCATCCGTAAATGCATGCACGTAGGATGTTTTTACCCCGCTTTCCGCACTCGCGGTAATCAGGGCCTTTAAATGGTTGATATGGCTATGTACCCCACCATCACTGACCAAACCCAAAAAATGAACTGGTTTGTTGTTTTTTTTGGCATAATCAAACGCCGCTTGTAACACCGGTTCGCTTTTTAGGGAATCTTCGGCTACGGCCTTGTTTATTTTAGCGAAATCTTGATAAACAATACGGCCTGCACCAAGGTTCATATGCCCTACTTCACTATTTCCCATTTGTCCTTCTGGCAACCCAACATTCATTCCATCTGTCCGTAAATTGGCGTTGGGATATTGCTCGTATAAACTGTCCACAAAGGGCGTATTTGCTTGATCGATCGCAGAAATCTTTGGGTCCGGGGATTTGCCCCAACCATCAAGAATCATTAAAATAACTTTTTTGTCCATCTGTACTTGGTTTGTATTTCAAAAATAGGCCGTTTTTGCGGGTAGCCCTAGGATTTAGTGACTTTTCAAACAGAAAAACCTACGCTGCGGCGGGCATAAAAAAACCCGTTCCAAATAAGAACAGGTTTTTGTTTACCCTTATAGTGTTCAGGTAAAAGAGTACGTATAATAGCTTTAAAAATGGAATCCGGTAAACATACGATACACAAATGCGTATAGTGCAATGGCAAACATGAACGCGCAAAATAAGGTATAACCCTTTAAAAGAGCCACCACAAATTTTGGCCATCTCTCATCAAAAGCGTTGATATATAAATTTTTAACGTGTAGAAATGTCCCCATATAAGTGTTCTTTTTATATAGCAAGAGTGGGAAGTCCTACGGTAATAAGATTTGGTTATGCTAAAGTTATAAAAAACTTGGACTAGTACATGATATATCGGTGGAAGGGGCAAAAATATCGTTCACTAATCGATAAACGGTGCTATTTACCGACCTTGAAACTTTACAATGGCCTCTTTGATTTTTTCTATACGGTTCTCTGGATCGGGATGCGTGCTTTGAAATTCTGGTACACGGTTGGGTCCTGCAGCGGCTTTTAAAATTTTCATCACCTCAATCATTTGATAGGGGTCGTAACCAGATTGTATCATGAATAATACCCCGAGTTCATCACTTTCCAACTCATCATCCCTGCCGTTGGTCAATAATTTATTCTGGCCAATACCTTGCACAAGACCACCCATATCCCCGCCAACAGAGGCACCCATGGTCAAGGTTTGCCAGAAGTTGCTATCTGCGATACGTTCCGCAGAATGTCTACCGATAACATGGCCTATTTCATGTCCCAGCACGCCTGCCAGTTGCGATTCATTTAATTTGGAAAATAGCGCGTAGGTGATAAAACACTGGCCTCCTGGCAAGGCAAAGGCATTAATGGTCCTATCATCTGCCAATAAATGAAAATCATATTTATAAGGAGTTTCCCTAGCGATGCTGTTATTGACCAATTTATTGCCCACGGCGTCCACAAAAGCCTGTAAGCGTTCATCTGGGTAGAGGCCACCATGCTGCTGGGCCATTTCAGGCGCACTTTGCAGTCCAATGGCAATTTCTTGGTCTGCACTCATGTTGATATGCTGCTCCCTTCCCGTGTAGGGGTTTTGTTCCGTGTTACTACATTTTTGAAAATAGGCAAAAGCGACAATCGCAAGCCCTATGAAAATCCGTATTTTCCAACTACCTCTACTTCTCATGGCCATATCTAAATTACATGAGGAATATACAAAAAACTACCTTAGAGCAAATCTGGATTGATATCTAAAATGTTATTGTGGATATAATTTTTTAAAAAGCCCGTGGTAAAATGGTCGGAACCTTCAAAAGACTCATTTTTTATCATTTTAAAGATATTCTTGCTCCTAAATTGCTTTAACATGGGTTTGGAAAGTGGGGCGTAACTAAAGTGCCAAGGTTCATATTTAAAACCTTTTCTAAAATAGTTGTCCGTGTATACCAAGTAAAACCCAAATTTTTCCGAGTTGTCATCCAACCACTTTTTAAATGGACCAAATGGGCCATCTTCCGCGAACTTACTGGGCACCAAAACATCCCCGCTAACCTTTGGGTAGCCGTCTATGATGTCTATGTCCGTACCCCAGTGGTGGCGGCTTGTGCCGGGAATGGTAGAGTATTCCACAATTTTGCTGATGGCGTCAATCGGTTTCATGCCATCTTCTTCCGTATAGGAGATGTACTTGCGTTCCCAGATACTTTCTTGGCGGTAAAAATCACGATAACTGGAAATCATCTTGATATCAAAACCTGCACTGTAAGCAGCCTTTTTCATGGCAACAAAGGCATCATGTGCCTCTTTCCGGAGATTGATGCCTTCCCCATATAGTTGAATGGAGGATTTCCCCATTAATTCTACAATGGAATATTCCGTATCGTTGTTGGAAAAGGTGGCCACTGGTGCTGTCGTAAGTGCAACACTGCCCAATCCGGCTTGTTTAATAAAGGTTCTTCTTTGCATGGTGTTATTTTTCTGAGACCTACGCATATCAAACGTATTTCCATTTGATATTCGTATAAAAATACAAAGTTAGGAGGTTACTTCCTGTCTAGGTAAAGAAATCCTTGATAGCTTAAACCCGCTTCAGGTAGTTCAATGATATAATAATAGACCCCCTCTGGCAAACCAAGTTCTCTGCCAATGACCAAATTGTTGATGTTGGATACGCCATTAAACTGGTTGGTATAGTTCATCATTTCAAAAACCTTTTGGCCAAATTTGTTGAAAATCCAAACCTGGTTGTTTCCCGCGTCCTCCAGTTCATCAAATACCAGGGCATCGTTGGTACCATCATTATTTGGGGTGAGGTAATAATTTCCCAGACTAGGGTTGTTTACCGCAAACGTATCCGTGGGTAATGGGGTGGTACCAAAGGTAATGACTTCAAAATCACTGGGAACAAACGTATCTGATATCAAAAAACCGGAGTCCAATGTTCCAGTCAAGTTAGAATTACCAATAACCACCCACTGTTGGTTGCTTTTGGACCAGCCTACCAATATAATATCCTCTAGGTTGTTCGCTAAGATATCCAATTCGCTCCGCAGGTTCCAGCTGATGGTGACCTTTGATGGTCTATCTGCCTCTAGTATCCAAAATTCCCTATCCGATATTTCACCAATGTTGTTGACTTTGTTATCAAGGCTGTAACGCAAATTTAGTGACAGGGGGCTTTCAGGGTTTTCAAATAAATAAGCGCATATGGCCCGTTGGTTGCTTCCCTCAGAATCTAGAATCAGAGGTCTGAGCTGCTCCTCATCCCCAACGGGGAAGGTGAAAAAAGAGGCATCCGTGGTAGCCGCGAAACCGGTTACTTTGGCCATGTCATTTTCGCCATTAAAAAAGGCATTGGGTTCAAAATTTAGATACACGGTTTCATTGTTCAGGTTTGATCTTACATCACCTGATATGAAATTAAAGTTGTTGGTAACGTTTAGCGCATTTTCCAAAACCAACTGGTTGGGGACAAAAAGTTCGGCATCAAAAACCACAGGAACCACAGTACCGCTAAGGGTTAAGGTGTTATCGCCATAAAACCCGATGAGCCCTACATTGCCCTCAAAATTGGCATTATTGATCCAGTCTGTATGGAATCCAATTTGTACATTGTTATGTAGCCCAAGCTTGCCAGCATTATGCAAGGCGGTTTGGGCCAAGGTCAGGGAACTGGTGAAATAGAATAGTATGTACTTAATATGTTTCATTAATTGATTTGATGCCAAGTGGTACCATCGCTCTGTAATTGAAGCGTTGTTCCTGCCGGAATACTAACCGTTGGATTAAAAGGTGCTTGGCTTGGAATGTATTGAACCGATAAAGTCAACGTATTGACGGTCATATTTTTTAACACGTAAATTTGCCCCGCATTAAAACTTGTTGGAATGTTTGATGGTGCAGGAATATTCACATTTGCAGCATTGGTGATAATTACAGTATGGTCACTAATGCCAATTGTAATGGTACCACCTCCAGACTCGGTTCTTATTGGGGTTGAAAATGCACCAGTAACAATTACATTGGTGTCATCCGAATCTTCTGTAATTTTAAGTGCAAGATCTCCACCTACCGAAAAACCAATTTCATCTGCCGCTACTCGAAACATTCCAGTGTCCGCATCATCATCTGTATAAAAGCCATAAGAAGGTTGACCTACCGTGCCGCCAGTAGCCGCAAAACCATTTCTGGCCCGTACTTGACCAGCAACATCTAACTTGTCCTGCGGAGTACCAGGCAGGTTTCCGATTCCAACATTTCCTGATCCATTAAATACTAAATTATTTCCGCTCAGGTCATGGGTTCTAGCTCCGTTAAGAATTAAGTTGTCTGTAGCAAAGTTAGTATTTGCTTGAGCTGCAACTGCGGTTGCCAGTTCCGTATCCGTTGCGAAAGTTGCATCAATATTTGCATTGGTGAGCAGTGCGCCTGTATCCGTTCCCGTGGTAAGAATTTGGTCGGCATCAGCGCTGACGATAGTGGCGGTGCTGGTTTGGTCATCTACCCAGGAGTAGGTTCCGTCCGCGTTGGTCGCGAGTATCTGGCCTGCCGTTGCCGTTGCATCGTCTGGAAGCTCTATTTCGTTGTTGGGGTCAATATCAAGGTCAAGGGCGGCGGAGGCCGCAACTGCGGTGGCCAGTTCCGCATCCGTTGCGAAAGTTGCATCAATATTTGCATTGGTGAGCAGTGCGCCTGTATCCGTTCCCGTTGTAAGAATTTGGTCGGCATCAGCGCTGACTATAGTGGCGGTGCTGGTTTGGTCATCTACCCAGGAGTAGGTTCCGTCCGCGTTGGTCGCGAGTATCTGGCCTGCCGTTGCCGTTGCATCGTCTGGAAGCTCTATTTCGTTGTTGGGGTCAATATCAAGGTCAAGGGCGGCGGAGGCCGCAACTGCGGTGGCCAGTTCCGCATCCGTTGCGAAAGTTGCATCAATATTTGCGTTGGTGAGCAGTGCGCCTGTATCCGTTCCCGTTGTAAGAATTTGGTCGGCATCAGCGCTGACTATAGTGGCGGTACTGGTTTGGTCATCTACCCAGGAGTAGGTTCCGTCCGCGTTGGTCGCGAGTATCTGGCCTGCCGTTGCCGTTGCATCGTCTGGAAGTTCAATCTCATTGTTGGGGTCAATATCAAGGTCAAGGGCGGCGGAGGCCGCAATTGCAATTGCCATCTCGGTATCCAAGGCAAGATCGGAGAGGTCTACGGTTGCACCGGCACCTCCGCCATTACCGGTCAATTCCAAAATATCGCCATTCAAATTACCCGTGGTGATAAAATTGTTGGTATCCGTTCCTCCACCTGCAACGGTTGCCCAAGAATAATTTCCGGTTCCGTCAGTAATCAGAACATCTCCGTTCACAGCGGCTGAATCGTCTGGCAAGCTAAAAATATCCGTATCCAAGGCAAAATTGGAAAGGTCAATGGAGGCAGAGGCTAACCCAGTTCCAGAAAGTTCTAAAGATTCACCTGCTAAGGTTCCTCCGGTAATAAAGTCGTTACCGTCTGCAATGGTAGTAACAGAGAGGTCAAAATTATTCCCTACTTGGTTTATGGTAACAGAATTGTCCGCGGAAGTGATAAGCTGTAGCTCATTGGTGGGGTCTGCATCCAATTCCGTAGTCAGGAAGCTTGTTAAATCTGTATCCAGTGCAAAATCGGAAAGATCAACCACTGCCCCTGCGGCTCCTGGACCTGTTAGCTCTAAAAGTTCCCCATTTAAAGTCCCTCCGGTAATAAAATCGTTACCATCAGCCCCTCCACCAGCAACCAAGCCATCTACATCGGTTTGTAGTTCCTCCAAGGCCAATTGTACGTTACTTCCGGTGATACCTGTAATTGGGGCAATATCCACTTCTGCGGCATCTTGAATCTCGTTTTGGTCATTGGCATCGCCATCTTCCACGTTTAGCGTTATGGTATTGCCGTTATCAATGGTAATATTACCTGGGTTGTTGTTGGTACTTAAATTTTGGGCATCTGTATTTCCCCCACCCGCATTAAGGTTGTCAAGGTCTGCCTGGATATCTTCCAATGCGCTTTGCACGTTGGTGCCCGCGTTTCCTGTAATTGCGGTAATAGCCACCTCCGTGGCATCTTGGATTTCGTTGGTGGCATCCAAATCCCCATCGGCAGAAATGTGGTCGGTGATTTCTTGGGTGTTTTGTGATATCAGGTTTTGTAGCGGGCCTTCATCATAAAAAACCCCATTATTGTCAATCAGTGCGTTATTTGGTTCTGGACTTAGTACTTGATTGGCCGTTATAAAGCCAGCGTCATTGATAAAATCAGAAAGCGTCACTTCCGTATAGTCTATCTGAAAATCCGAAACTGCGTTCTCCTGCAAGTTAATTTGCCCAACGGACAAAGGGGCAAGCTTATCCTGTGTGATGGAGGCAGAAGCCAAGTCTACGCCTTGTAAGGTGTTGTCCGCAATATTTTCACCGGTGATTTCGCCTACCTCAAAATTATAATTGGAACCCTCTTGGGTGATGATAATGGTTTCCCTAAAATTTTCGATGGGCAAATTGGAAAAGGTCTGGCTAATTGCCTCGCCCAAATCAACCCTAAACTCGGTTCCGTCACTATCAACCAAGACTAAGCTATTCTCATCAATGGTGAAATCAATATTCGTAGTGTTTGCACAAAGATTCTGCCAACTGGACCCATCAAAATGAAATACACAACCTTCATCAGTATTAAACACCATTGCACCTTGTAAAGCTGGTAGTGCCTGCATTTGTTCAGCGGTTACCCTGGTAATGACCAAGGAACGCTCCGTACTTTCCAATTCTAACAATGAGCCTGGCGAAATGGTCTGGGGGTTTTCCCCAATTTTAACTTGGGCGTTCAATACTACATTGGTGAAAACGCTAAGGGCCAAAAAATAAAATATATGCTTCATGGGGCGCAACTTAAAAACAGAGTGCTACTGCCTAACAAAAGTAAAATTCTGCTGGTAATGAGCGAATTTTACCCGTTAAATTACAGGCTAGTTACCATAAAACGAGCATAATAGACCATTTATCCGCGCTATATGGTGATATTTGAACCGTGTGGGGAACAGATGGTAACTGTTTTACCCGTAAATTGTGGCTTTGGTGTTGCAGTATTGAAGCAGTACCTTGCTAATATTAACAAAAGTTTACCGCCACATTTTTTTTTTAAAGAATAGGTATATTTTTCTTTATGAAACCAAGTTGTTAAAATGAAAAACCATCTTTTATTCACTCTCTTCTTTCTCACTACTTTTTTTACATCGGCACAAGATGACGGCCGGGTACAGTTACGCGGCCAAGTGCTGTATAGGGGAAATAATGTAGTCAATGAAAACGTAATCAATTCCACCTCAGAAATGGCCACCATCACCAATGAGGACGGTCAGTTTAACATACGTGCCAAGGTAGGGGACCAATTGGTCTTTACGGCGGTGAACTATCAATTGGAAATTATAAAGGTTACCGAAGAGATTTTGGCGAACAAAAGATTGGTGGTAGAGGTAACAGAAAAGGTAACGGCCTTGGACGAGGTGGTGGTAAGCCCAGAGAACCAAGAGAAATTTATTGCCCTCCAGAATGAAGAGTTTAAACGCGTGGAGTACGAGATTGACAGAACCAGTGGGGTGGAAAATATTGCGGAAACCCAGACAGTTCGTGGAATGCGTGACGGAATAAATTTTGTTAATATTTTTAAGGCCATATTCAAGGCCCAAAATCAAGGGGAAGAAGAACGTCCACCCTTGAAAATGAGTGAGGTCTTAAGACAGGTCTATGATGATGAATTTTTTGTGGTAGACCTAAAATTACCTCAGGAAAGCATCAATGCATTCCTTTTTTATTGCGATGAGCATGTAGAATCCAAAGACTTGCTTAAAAAGGAAAACGAATTTCAACTGATTGATTTCCTGGTGACCCAAAGTAAGGCATATCGTGCAACATTGGATGAAGAGTAACCTTTTACTATTGTTTCTTCTTTTTTGCTTTACGGGTGTTGCCCAAGTATTAGGTATTAAAACACTTAAGGGTAAAATCACTGCAGTTGATGGCGATATTACTGGAGTGGTGGTGCAGAACATAAATCTGGACCGTGCAACCATTACGGATTTGGATGGGAAATTTGAGATTGCCGTACGTTTGAATGATACCTTGGTCTTCTCTGCCCTGCAGTTCAAGAAAAAAAGGTTGCCCATTTCCGCAGCACTCATGAACACCTCATTAGTAAGTGTGGTCCTAGAACCTTTTGTGAACCAACTTCGTGAGGTTACCGTAAATCCTTACGGACTTACCGGTCAATTAGGGAAGGATATAGGTCGTATTCCGCTAGGAAAGGATGTGAGTGCGGAGGGTTTGGGGTTGCCAAACGCGGAGGTTAAAATAATTACCCAAAGCCAAAGAAAATTATTTGAAGCCACTTCTGGAATTGGACTGGTTCCACTAAACCCCATATTAAACGCCATTACCGGGAGAACCAAAATGTTAAAGAATAGGGTAAAGATAGAAAGCACCTATGCACGTACCCAAAGGGTGCAAAAGTTCTATGTTGATTCTATCATTGAGGCCGATTTAAAAATACCAAGATCTAAGATTGCGGATTTTATGTACTATTGCGAAGTAGATCCGGAGTTTCAGGCAATGGTGGATACCCAAGACCATCTTAAAATCTGGGATTTCTTGGTGTTGAAAAGTAAATACTATAGAAAAAACAATGGGCTTTTGGATGAGCGAAAAAAGGAATAAGCCCGATACTCTTTTTTAAAATTAGATTGATGAAAAAAATACTATTGCTGCTTGTATTGACCAAGTTCTTGGTCTCCTTTGTGCCCCACAAGTTCTATGTAAGTGTGACCAACATAAACTATGCGGAAAAAAGTAGTTCTTTCCAAATCACCACAAGGATTTTTATTGATGATATGGAGTCTTTGTTATTGGAGCGTTATGGAATAAAGGCTAAGCTTGCCACGGACCAAGAATTGGCATTGGCCAATGACTATATAGAAAAATATTTCAGGTCAAAATTTACCGTAAAAATTAATGGGGATTACCAGAAATACACCTTTTTGGGTAAGAAATATGATACTGATGTCGTCATCTGTTATTTGGAAATTGAAAGCGTGGATAAGGACACTTTGGATTCCATTGAAGTCCAAAATGAGATTTTGACCGATTTGTTTGAGGAACAAAAAAATTTGGTTCACATTAAAGTCAGCGGCACAAAGAAAAGTTTTGTGTTGATCAAAGAGAATAATAAAGGAATGTTAAACTTATGAATGACATTTAAGAATTTGTTCAAAAGCAGTATTTTCCGATTGTAAAAATAGAATACGAAATGAAGAAATTAAAGTATTGTTTTTCAGCTATGTTGTTTGTTCTTGCAGGTATGCTATCCGCACAAGAGGCAGAAGCTGAAAAGGAGCGTGCACCAGGGCATGTAAACCAAAGTAAGTTTAAGCAATTGTATGAAGAGTTTTCTACGCCAAACTCTTACAGGTCTGCTTCTGGGGCCCCTGGGCCAGCGTACTACCAACAACAGGCAGATTATAAAATGGACATTACCTTGGACGACAAAAATGCACGTCTTTACGGGGAGGAAACAATCACTTACACCAACAATTCACCCGACGATTTGGAATTCCTTTGGGTTCAATTGGATCAAAACGTTCGGGCAAAGGATTCCAAATCCCCACTCAGGAATGGAAATGGAGTCAATTTTGCCTACACGGCCGGTAATTTTGCGCAAACCTATGTCACAGAACCTTTTGATGGCGGTTTTAATATAGAGTGGGTAAAGGATGCATCCGGAAAGCCACTTTCGTACACGATCAACCAAACGATGATGCGCATTAACATACCGCAAGCCTTAAAAAGTGGGACATCAACATCCTTCTCCATTAAGTGGTGGTACAACATTCCGGACCATACGGTCAATAGGGCAAGATCGGGGTATGAATTTTTTCCAAAAGATGGTAACCGTGCGTATGTGATAGCGCAATTCTTTCCCAGAATGGCAGTTTACTCGGATGTGGAAGGATGGCAAAACCATCAATTTTGGGGTAGCGGTGAGTTTGCGCTGCCTTTTGGCAATTATGAAGTAAATATTACCGTTCCCGCAGACCATGTTGTAGACGCCACGGGAGTTTTGCAAAATAGAAAGGACGTGTTCACCAAGGAAATGATGAAGCGTTACAACCAGGCCAAAAAGTCTTATGACAAACCGGTATTGATAGTCACCCAAGAAGAGGCAGAGGCTAGGGAAAAAAGCTTTGCAGAGAATACCCAGACCTGGCAATTTAAAACAGAGCCTGGAAGAATGGTGCGTGATTTTGGTTTTGCGACCTCCAGAAAGTTTATTTGGGACATGCAGGCCGTTAAGGTAGGCGGAAGGGATGTTATGGCCGTTTCTATGTATCCCAAGGAAGGTAACCCACTTTGGGAAGAGCAGTCTACCAAAGCCGTGGTGCAGACCTTAAAGACTTACTCTAAATTTACGTTTGATTATCCCTATCATAAAGCCATTTCCGTACACGCCAAAAACCAAGGAATGGAGTATCCCATGATTTGTTGGAACTATGGTAGGCCCAATGAAGACGGAACCTACTCGGATAGAACAAAATATGGAATGATCAGTGTGATTATCCATGAAGTGGGCCATAATTTTTTCCCCATGATCGTAAATTCTGATGAGCGCCAGTGGGGCTGGATGGACGAAGGTTTGGATACATTTATGCAATATATTACGGAGCAGGAATTTGGCGAAGCATTTCCAGATGTCATCGCACCCAATGACAAGTATCCGTCCAGGCGCGGGGAACCTTCCAAAATAGTTCCTTATATGGCTGGTGACCAAAACTATTTGTCGCCCATCATGTCAAATCCAGAAAACGTGTATCAATTAGGTCCTAACGCCTATGGAAAACCTGCAACAGCACTAAACATTCTTCGTGAAACGGTTATGGGCAAAGAACTTTTTGACCATGCCTTCAAAACATATGCGCAACGTTGGAAATTTAAGCACCCTACTCCTGAAGATTTTTTTAGGACCATGGAAGATGCCTCTGCGGTAGATTTGGATTGGTTTTGGAGGGGTTGGTTCTACACGACGGATTATGTGGATATCGGCGTTAAAGAGGTGAAGAAATACTATGTAACCAGCAAGCCCACCCAGCAAATGAAGGAGTATATGGCGGCTAGGAACCTTACTGAGGCAGATTTACCTCCTTTAGTGTACTTGGCAGAAGAGGGCAGTGAGGATTTTTCCGAGGAATTAAAAGGAAAGGCACCTTCCGAAACTAGCACCAATTTAAAAGAGTTTATGATGGATAACATGACGGCCGAAGAGCGTGCCAAGGTAAAGGAACCCAAGTATTTTTATGAGCTTACCTTTGATAAGCCAGGCGGCATCCCAATGCCTTTAATTGTGGAGTATACCTATGCAGACGGCTCAAAGGAAAACGTGACCTACCCTCCAGAGATTTGGAGAAAGAATGACGCTGAGGTAAAGCGCGTGATTTCTTCCCAGAAAGAGTTGGTGGGCGTTGTGGTGGATCCCAAGTTGGAGACAGCAGATATTGATACCACCAACAATTCATGGCCTAAAAAAGAAGAGAAATCAGATTTTGATTCATTCAAAGAAGGCGTCAAAGGCAAATAAAAAGCAAATTAGCCAAATATGGAGCCCTAGCGTTTTACGTTGGGGCTCGTTTGGTTTAAAACGGTATCTTTAATAAAGAAATGAAAAGGAAACACTCCATTTTTTTACTTTTTTATGTTTTTGCCACAGTGTTGTCCTGTGCGGATGATGGATGGTCTGGTTGGGATGATTGTAATTGCACCGGAGAAGTGGTAACAATCAGTTTTAACGATCTGGAGTTGCAAGCCTTGGAGCAGATAGAAACTGCGGTGCAACCAAGCCCTATCGTAGATACGATTGCCAAACAGGATTTGCTACTGAGGTTGCACTTGCCTTATCAACAAACGGAATCCGTTGCCAAAGCCAGCACAAACATAAGTGGACTGGGTTTTTCATCTGCTTACGCTTGTAGTTGCGTTTTTTATGCCAACATTGCCAATAAGATAATAGATATCCAAGTGTTTCAGCAAATAGCCGGTTCGGAGGACTATCAGGACGTAACATCGGCCTTTGGCTTGGTAGATTTCAGGGATTTTAATGCTAACTTGCTAACTGTTGAAGAAGCCTTAGAGGCAACACGCTTGCTAGAGGAAAATCTTAGCTTTATCAATACGTATGAATTTAAAATAAGTTCTGATAATGCCATTTTAAATACAACTAATTTTAGGATTGTCGTAACCTTTGAAGACCAAACCACCATGGTACGGCAAACTTCTGAGATTAACTTTCTTGAATCCTGATCAAATCTTATCTTTGTACTATGCATGTTTTATTTATTAGTGGCGCAGAAATATTCTTTATCATGTTTATTGTGGTAATGGTCTTTGGTGCCGATAAAATTCCCGGTATTGCCAAAGGCTTGGGAAAGGGCATGCGCCAACTTAGGGACGCTACGGACGATATCAAGAGGGAAATCCAGAAAAGTGCGGATAAACAGGGAATTGATACCGATTTTACCAAGGATATCAAAAAAGAGATTGATGGGGTAAAGAAAAATGTGGAGGATGTCACCGGTGCCATAAAGCGAAGCACCAAATAATCATGTTGGAATCCTTGCTCAAATGGGATCGGGATACCTTTGTTTATTTAAATACCCTTGGCGTAGAGGAATATGATCGTTTTTGGATCGTCATCACCACCATTAATTCTTGGATACCACTTTTTATAACCTTCTTTTTCTTTATTTTTTATAAAACCAAAAATAACATAGCTATAAGACAGACCGCGTGTCTCTTGGGATTGGTACTATTTATCATTACGCTTACCAACCTTACCAAGAACGCAGTGGCCAGGTTAAGACCAAATAACGAAGGTGAAATAGGAGCTTTAATACGAATATTAAAGAGCCCAACGGATTACAGTTTCTTCTCTGGCCATGCAGCGAGTTCTTTTGCGATTACCTTACTTTGGTATTTGTTTGTCAGAAAAAAAATAAAATGGGCGGTTGTCTTCTTTGTTTGGCCTATGCTGTTTAGCCTAAGTAGAATTTTTGTAGGGGTACATTACCCCTTGGATATCATTGCGGGGTCTCTTATCGGTTGTGGCTCGGCACTGCTTTTTTATCTACTGTACAACCAATTTTTAGCCAAGTCATTAAAGTACTCTACTAAGGGTTAAGCCATCCCTTATGGGCAATAAAACGGTTTCTACCCTAGGGTCGCTCTGTAATTTTTGATTGTACCTTAACAGTGCCTGTGTTGTTTTGTCCGTGGAATCCACTTGCTCCACTACTTTGCCGGACCACAGTACATTGTCCGATAAAATAACACTTCCAGGCCTTGTTTTTTTTATGCAGGCCTCAAAGTAGGCGTCATAGTTTTTCTTTTCTGCATCAATAAAAATAAGGTCAAAAACAACATCCATGTTTGGAATCAAGTCCAAGGCATCGCCAATATAGGGTTGTATGTGATTTTCAAACCCACTTTTTATAAAATATTTCTGTTGAATGGCGCACAACTCTTCATTTACCTCAATGGTATACAAGCGACCATCCTGGGACAAGCCTTCTGCCAAACAAATGGCGGAATAACCGGTATAGGTTCCAATTTCAAGGATGTTTTTTGGCCGAACAATCTTGGAAAGGATGCTTAAAAACCTTCCTTGAAAATGTCCGCTGATCATACGAGGTTGAATTACTTTTAGGTGGGTCTCACGCCTTAGCTGCCGTAAAACCTTGGGCTCCGCTTCCGAGTTGGACTCAATGTAATTCTCAAGTACTTCTGATAAAAAATGCACGCGCCAATTTTCACAAAAATAGCTAAATATGCCTTAATTTAGAGAAATGGAAAACCTTGTGATCAGGGATGCGCAACCTGCTGATTTAGAAATACTTTTAGGGTTTGAACAGGAGTTAATTAAGGCAGAAAGACCCTTTGATTCCACAATTGCAACAGATCCCGTTAGTTATTATGATATTGCGGCTTATATAGATGATGCACAGGTTAAGGTCCTTGTGGCAGAGTTAAACAACGTAGTGGTGAGTTCTGGTTATGCCATGAAAAAACAGGCCAGGTCTTATTTAAATCACGCGTACTACGGTTACTTGGGCTTTATGTTTACCGTTCCAGAGTACAGGGGAAAGGGAATTAATGGCCTAGTCTTAGATAAACTCATAGGTTGGTGCAGATTATGTGGTTTGAACGAGATACGGTTAACGGTTTATGAGGATAACCTACCTGCCCTAAAGGCATATAGCAAGTCCGGATTTAAAAAGCATATTTGTGAGATGCGCTTAACTTCTGATACCCACCAATAAATCATACCCTATGCAATTTAAAAATACCTTGGCTTTTGCCCAATCATTAGATGCCCAAGATGAATTGAGGGAGTATAGAAACCGTTTTCATTATCCTAAAGTAAATGGAAAAGAGGTCATCTATTTTACCGGTAATTCCCTTGGACTTCAGCCTAAAAACGTTAGTGGTTTTGTTGATGAGGTTATGAAGGACTGGGCAGAGTTGGCTGTTGAAGGGCATTTTTATGCCAAAAAACCTTGGTGGGATTACCATGAACGTTTGGCAGCACCGTTGGCAAAGGTCGTGGGTGCAAAGACCAAAGAAGTAACGGTAATGAATACCCTAACCGTGAACCTTCACCTGATGATGGTTAGTTTTTATAGACCTACCGAAAAAAGATACAAGATTATTTGCGAAGAAAAGGCCTTTCCCTCGGACCAATATATGTTCCAAAGTCAACTGCGGTTTCATGGATTGGACCCAAATGACGCTATTGTTGAAGTTAAAAAACGAGAAGGGGAGCATTATTGGCGCACGGAAGATGTTGTCAAGACCATAGATGAGGTAGGTGATGAGCTTGCCCTGGTTCTTATGGGCGGCGTAAATTACTATAATGGTCAGGTTTTTGATATGCAGGCAATTACCGCGGCCGGCAAGCGAAACGGAGCTATGGTTGGTTGGGATTTGGCGCATGCCGTTGGGAATATAGCGCTTCATTTGCATGATTGGAACGTGGATTTTGCGGCTTGGTGCAGTTATAAATACATGAACAGTGGCCCAGGAAATGCATCGGGCGTTTATATCAATGAAAAGTATTTGGATAGAAAGGATATCCAAAGGTTTGAGGGTTGGTGGGGAACAAAAAAGGATACCCGGTTTTTAATGAAACCAGAATTTGAACCCATGGAGAATGCGGATGCTTGGCAATTAAGCAACGCCCCAATCCTTTCTGTGGCCCCATATTTGGCCTCCTTACAATTATTTGAGGAGGTGGGGATGAAAAAACTGATTAAAAAACAAAAGTTGTTAACCTCTTATTTGGAGTTTGTGCTTACAGAAGTGGACAAACAGGTGGCCAGTAGTTTTGAGATCATTACCCCAAAGGAACGGGGCTGTCAACTTTCTGTGTTTTTGCACGGGGAAGGTCGTGCCATTTTTGACTATTTAATGAAAAATGGGGTAATTACTGATTGGAGGGAACCCAATGTAATTCGGTTGGCTCCTGCACCGTTTTACTGCTCTTTTGAGGATATGTTTTGGTTTGGCGAAGTTTTAAAAGAAGGAATCCTTGCTAAATAATGGGGCTTAAAAGGTAGACCCCAAAAAACGTGGTCCGTAAGAATTATGAAAACCCAACCCTACTAAAAATGTTCATACAATTTAACCCTACAGCTGCTACGGAAATTTTCTGAATCCTTGCACAACCTTTGGAGAAGGTAAGGATAAGAGAAACGTTTTTGGAACATATAAACTCCCAAGGTAACATAGCATCGGGAATTTTAGTGATTTGATTCATGACAGCATTACGCTTAATACTCACCAATAGCAAGTATTTTGGACCTTCATGGGTGTTTGCCAGCCTTAACATCTTATTTGGTACCTGGGCCATTTATATCCCAAAAGTTAAGGAGAGCCTGGCCATTGATAATTCCCAGCTGGGTTTTGCCATTTTCTTTTTGTCCCTTGGGGTATTTACCGTATTTCCTTTTTCTTCAGGAATCATAAACAAATTGGGAGTAGGTAGGGCTACGTTTTACGGAGTATTCCTAAGTTGTGCGGCGGCTATGTTACCGTTATTGGCGCCTACTTATGTTGGCTTAATGTTTGCCCTATTCCTTTTTGGGGCTTGCAATGGCTTCACGGATATTGCGATGAACACCCTGGTTACCGAGGTAGAAAAAAAAGACGGGGTTAAGATAATGTCCGCATCCCATGGATTTTTTAGTTTGGGAGGGGTGCTTGCAGGGGTAGGGAGCTTTTTGATTGGGCCCATTGGTAATCCCACAGTACATATGGGTCTTGCGGTGGTTTTGGTAGCGGTGGTCAACCTTGTGTTCTATAAAAAGTATATACAGGTATCCGCTACCTTGGTGCCAAATAATGAATTTGGACTTAAGGTATTTAAACCATTATTGTTATTGGGGTTAATATCTTTTGTGGCCATGGGCAGTGAAGGGGCTATTGTGGACTGGAGCGGTCTGTATTTAAAGGAGGTAAGCGCGGCACCGGAAACACTTTGGGGAGCAGGATTTTTAGGTTTTCAGCTCATGATGACCATAGGGCGCTTTCTGGGCGATGCGGTGAGTGAGTCCCTTGGCTCAGTTAAAATCCTGGCAGTAGGCGCCATTTTTGTATTAACGGGCTATAGTTTGGTCTTTACGGAACATACCTATTTGGCCATATTGGGTTTTGCGCTGGGCGGACTTGGTTTTTCCGTAATGATACCTGAAGTCTTTAGAATAGGAGGAAATGTAAAAGGTGTGGATTCGTCTAAGGGTATCGCTTTTATTGCAGGTACGGGCTACGCCGGGTTTTTGTGCGCACCTCCAATTTTAGGGTTTTTGGCAGAGACCTCTTCCTTAAAGACCAGCTTTTTTGCGCTTTTTTGCTGTGCTTTGCTCATTGTGGCCATTACCATGGTCTTGAAAAAACAGTCCAAATGAATGATAATGTCCTTATTTTAAATTTGTTCTTCCCTTAAATTGTGTGTTGCCCGTTCCTTGCGTGGTGATGAAGTTTTCCATTTCCTTGGTAAGCAATAGTTGATTTTGTGATTCCCAAAAGTCTTTATTATACACCGCTTTTAGTTTAAATAGGTCCTTTTGTTCATTTACGTTGCTTTTTACGTCAAAGTCGGCAAAGGGATTGGTGGTATGCAGGATAATTTCTATTTGAAACTCCGTTGGTTCCTTTTGCCCTTTTCTTTTGGAACATACCTTGGACACTTGTTTGGCATAATTCATATAATAGCGGTCATATACCCTATCTTTTTTAAAATACGTAGCACTTTTCAATAGTACCGTTCTGTGATACTCAGGCTGTTGTAGAACGGTTTTTGGAATCTTGATGTTGTGGGTAACAGTAAAGGAAAGAATGGCATTGTCCGAAGCATTGATGATATAATGTCCAGAGGTATTGCTGGGGCCATCCATATTTCCCGAGGCAAAATCTACCCGTATCTCCTTAGTATCCGCTAATGGTTTTTCCACGACTTCAAAATCTGGTCCCATGGCATTGATCCTCACAAATTCGCTAAATATGCTATAGAAAGATGGGAAAATGAAATAAACGTCGTTGGCATCTTTATTAATGCCCACTTGTCTCATTTGTAGGAGCTCCACCGCATAGTCCTTCTTTTCAAAGTTTAAATCACCCGTATAAATCAAGGTTTTTCTTTTTAGGTTTCCTTGCATATCCTGTAATCTAACTATGGTGTCATTGCGTCTGAGCAAAGCCCTGATAAAAAAGGTCTCCACATGTGGTAAAAAATGGTAATTTTCTGTTAGGGAGTCCCGTATCCGCTCCAATATGCTCTTTGCATTGGTCACCACCACTTCTTCCAGGTTAACGATACTTCTTTTTAGGTAAACCGTATCCCTTAGTTCCCCTACAGTGGTCCTTAGTTTTTGGTAGCCTGGTGCATAAAAGAAAATAGAGTCCAATTGGGTTACAAACGCAAATTGCCCATCTGCATTGGTCATGCTGTGGTCTTTTTCATTGTAGACGGATACAAATTCCACCGGCTCTTGGTCACCTTCTGCGAGCACAACACCTAAACGTGATTGCTGGGCAACGCCCATGGCCACAGTAATCAGGGCCGCTGGAAATACTATTCCTATTATTTTATACCGAATGTTGAATTTATACATTTAAATGTAAGCTAGGGTAAAGTCATCATCATGGCAATTATTCTACCTGAATTTGGGTAAAGTAAAGTTTAAAATCCTCCCCATTTCTCTTATGCATCGTTGCCAATTGCAATCCATTAAAATTTTGATAGTCTTCCCAGCTGGTGATCATGTTGGGTTCTGCTTGGTTCCCTTTTCTAAATACCCATTCCCTGATCAAGAAATCTTTGCCAAAGTAAAAGTCATAAGCATCCCCAGGGGTATATCCGCCTTCATTGCCGTAGACAATCGTTAGTTTTTGAAGCCTTTCCTTGCTCATTGGCGCCTCCTCGGAAACGGAATGTTCAAAAGTAAAGTTGTTCGCATCCCACATAAGGTTAAAGGGCGCTAGCAGCCAATACCGGTCGTTTATAAAACCACCGTTGGTTTTTAGGGCAATACTATCCATATTTTTACGGTTGTAACGTAAGGTGTCCGTACCAGAAATCCGGGCAACATCATTGGTTTTCGGATGCCATATCCAACCGCGTTCAAAATGGGAATCCGGTCTGTCCACATTAAAGGTAAATGCTATTTTCTTTACCGAAGACCAGGCATCAAAACCGTGTGCCAACGCCACTTTTTCTAAAATGGTGCTCAGCTCTTTCCCAAATTTCCCATTATCCGTGGAGGATGTCACTTTTTTGTTATCCGTTTTACAAGAAATGAAGAACATCAGAACAAGTAAGGCAACTATACTTTTTTTCATATTTGAAGTTTTACCAAAGATAATTTGATTTAGCCTATATTGGGAGTTCTAAACGAATCCAAAAAAGTGACTTTTTTAAAACGACTGTTTCTCATACTCATTAACCAACAAAAAAAGTCATTGGGGTCTACCGATTCGTTGCATCAACTTACAGATGAAGAGCTTGTGTCAAAAATTGTGGCCAACAATGACTCCATGTTGTTTGGGGTGCTCTATGATCGGTACTCTAGGATGGTGTACAATAAGTGTTATGGTTTTGCAAGGTCTCAGGACGAAGCAGAGGATCTTACCCAGGACGTGTTTTTAATGTTGTTCGTAAAACTGGCGTCTTTCAAGGGCAAATCAAAATTTTCCACTTGGTTGTACTCCTTCACGTATAATTTTTGTGTGAACTACGTCAATAGGAACAAACAACGTAAAATGAGCGATAAGTCGGTTTCCATGGATACTACCGAGTATAGGTTGACCGAAGAGGTGCCAGATGAGCAGATTTATGAGCTGAAGGCCACAAAGCTTGCCAAGGCCTTAAAAATCATGGATCCGGATGAAAAATCACTGCTATTGCTCAAGTACCAGGATGGGGCTTCCATCAAGGAGCTTTGTGAGCTATATGAAGTAGGGGAGAGCGCCATGAAAATGAGACTTAAAAGGGCCAAGGCCAAATTATTGGAAATCTATAAGGAGAAGAAATAGATGACAGAAGAATATAACAATCCGTTCCAGCAATTAAATCGGAACCTTAAAGAGGTTCCGCCGGATATGAGACAAAAGGTCATGAATGATGTTGCCATTGCCAAGCTTATTTTGGATATGGCAGTGTTGATCACGGCAAACTATGGCTCCATCTTATCAGGAATGTTACGCACCCAAAAACCAAACCAACAAAAATAAATTTTACAATGAAAAAGTATCAAAAAGTACTGTCCGATAGTTTAAGCGATATGTTAACCAATGTGGTGGAACTATTGCCACAATTGATCATAGGTATTCTAGGTCTTATTGTTGCCTGGATTTTGTTGAAAATTATTTTATTCGTAGCCAAACGAATCTTAAAGGCAGCAAAGATTGACCAGCTCTCAAAAAAAATTACCGAAGCCAAGTTATTTGGTGAAAAAGAAGTTAAGGTAAACCTCTTAAAGATAATTTTGGTCTCCCTTAAAATCTTACTAGTGCTGTTTTTTACCATTGTTATTGCTGAGGTCATAGGGTTGTCCGCTATTTCGCAGGGCATCATATCCATTTTGGCCTATTTGCCCACCTTGTTAAGTGCTTTGTTTATATTGGTCGGGGGCATCTATTTGGCCACGGTGGTAAAAAAAGCCTTGCTGAACCTTTTTAATACCATGGGTGTTGGAGGATCAAAAATTATTAGTGGCACTGTATTTTATCTCATTACTTTTTTTATTGCCATCACCGCTTTAAACCAGGCTGGGATTGATACGGAAATCATCACCAGTAATTTTACCATGATATTGGGGGCCTTTCTTTTTGCCATAGCCCTTGGCTTTGGTCTAGGTTCTAGGGAGGTGTTCTCAGATGTGTTAAAAATGTTCTATACCAGAAAGACTTTTATGGTGGGTGATTCCATTGTTATGGGAGATTTGGAGGGAACCATCGTTGCCATTGATAACATTTCAATGACCATAAAGAACAAAAAGGGCAAAACCATTGTACCGATCAATGAAATCGTTTCCAACCGGGTGCAGATAAAAGAGGAATAACTGGTTTTTCCTTTACTGAGCTGCGAGGTTTACTTGCTTACCGCCGGATTGATGCGAAGGTTGGAGAGCTGTACCATCGGAAATTCCGTTCTTCTATTTAGTTCCAATTCCTCTGGGGTACAATCTTCATCGCTGGTACACCCGTTCACTGGTTTTCGTTTTCCAAAGCCCTTGTAATGGGTAATACGATATTTGGGTATTCCTTTTTTAATCAAGTATTCATAAGTAGACTTTGCCCTTCGTTCAGACAGTTCGTCATTATACTCATGGGAACCAAGGGGATCCGTATGGGACTCTAATTTTATGATCATTTCCGGATAGGTTTCCAGTAGTAGTTTGGCCACCTTATCCAATTCAATAGCCGCATCAGGCCTTATATTATGCTTGTCAAAATCAAAATATATTTTATTTAAACCTGCTAAGACCTTTACATCCATCACGGGCTCCAAGACTATATTTTGTGTGATGGATTTGGTTTTTCTCTTAGTTCTGTAGGTATCAAAATAAACAGTTTGTCTAGGATGCGTTTTTCTGAATGCTTCTATCCGATAGCTGTTTTTTCTGTCTATGGGCAATTGGTAGTATCCATTTTTATCAGAGTAGGTGGTTTCCACTAGTGCTCCCGTTGTTTGGTTGAACAAAGAAATTTTAACACTGTCCAGCGTTTGTAGGTTGATGCCATCCGTGACAACCCCCTCTACCCTTAGGGCGGGAATCAACCTAAATTTGTAAATGTCATCACTTCCTAGTCCACCATTTCTGTTGGAACTTACATAGCCATCAATGCCGTTTTCTAGGGCAAAGTAGGCAAAATCATCCTTTTCACTATTGAGCGGAGTTCCTAGGTTTACCACTTCTTTTATGGTCCCGGTAGAATCTGCCACGGTCGCAAAAACATCAAGCTGTCCAAACCCCAAATGCCCGTCCGATGAAAAAAATAGCTGGCCCTCGTTATTGACAAATGGAAAAAGTTCATTCCCCGCCGTGTTAACCACTGGTCCCGCGTTAATGGGAAGACCCACACCACCACGTTCATGGATTTTACAGTAATAAATATCGGTACCACCATAACCTCCAGGCCTATCGGAAGCAAAATAGAATAAAGTTCTTTCTGAGTTAACGGAGGTATGTCCAGAGGAGTAATGGTCAGAATTCATTCGTAGGCTGCGCGTTACTTTCCATTCCCCGTTTATTTTTTCCCCTTTAAATATCTTAAGGTTGCTAAGTTTTGTAATGGTGTCTCCCTTTTTTACCGTATAAAAATTTTCTTTTTTTTCAAAGTAATTGTTTCTAGTGAAATAAAGGATGGTATCATTCTTATAATCCGTGGAAAAGACAAGGGAGCTCTCGTGGAATTTTGAGTTCACCTCACCCCTAAAACGTTTGGGTTTGGCCAAGGTGTTATTTTCCTGTACGTAGAAGATGTCTAACCACCCCTCATTGTTCCAATCATAGGTTTTTGTGGCCACACCGTCCTTCCTGCTAGAACTAAAGTAGAGCTTGCCATCAAACACAAAGGAACCAAATTCGCTAAATGCAGTGTTAAACGGCACCGGTTCCAATTCATAACGCTCCCTGCTGTTAAATACTATGGATGCTAGGTTTCCGTCTTTTAAAAACTGTTTTAAACGGGGATCGTTCCTATGGTATTTTTTATACTTTTTTAGCCAGGTTTCCGCCATTTCCCGTTGTCCGGCGCTTTTAAGAGCCATGGCATACTTAAAATAATAATTGGTTGGCGTATCCTCCTCATTGATAAATTGTTCAAAATAGGGGATGGATTTTTCAAAGTCCCTTAACAGGAGATAGCACTCTGCCAATCGTTTGCTGGCGTGTGGCACATTGTAATTGTTCTTAATGAGTGTTTCATACTCAGGTATGGCCTTGGCATAGGCAAAATTGTTGAACAATTTGTCCGCTGTAGCCTGAATGTTAGATTGTGCAATGCCCAAAAAGCTATACAGCACAATGGCCAACATGCTAAAAATCTTAAAACTGCCAATTTTTCCCATTTTAGTGATATTTAGAAATATCTAGGCGACTTGTAGAGTTCTGTTTTCTTTTTGGCCTTTGGTTCAAAAATGAGAATAACCTCATGTGTGCCACCGGTATAGGGTCTAAACTGCCCTGTTGGCAGGTCATAGGCATAACCAATGCGGATATCTTTGGTTACCTGATAATCCAAAAATCCGCCAAAGTTGTCTGCATCATTAAATCTATAAGAAGCACCAAGCCAGAATTTCTCATAAAACAAGAAGCTGGCAGTGGCATCATAGGAAGCAGGTGCACCATTGGTAATCTTGGTTATGACGGAAGGTCGAAATTTAACGTCCAATGAAAGATCCAATACCAAACCTGCAATGCCATAGTAACTAATGCGTTCAAGAGCTTCAAACTCATTTTCGTTAACGTCTGCATTGACTATTCTCGGAGATGAAAAACCAACATACCACCGGTTGGTACTTAGATATACCCCAGCGCCAAAATTTGGACTCCAATTGTTAAAGTCACCGTTGAAAAAAGGATCGTTGATATCAGGATTTCGCAATCTATAATTGGTTGCCCCCCCTTTAAGGCCGAATGATAATTTTGCCTCATATGAAATAGGAACGGTATAAGAAAAATCTGCGTAAATATAATCTGTGGATTCATCGCCCAGTTGATCGGAAATATAGGATAATCCAATACCTATTTTTTCATTTCGCAAGGGTGAATGGAAGGAAAAAGTACTTGTCACGGGGTTACCGTCAATACCGGCCCACTGGTTTCTGTGTAGGGCGGTAAGGTTAATGGTTTCCCTACTTCCCGCGTACGCAGGATTTACGGATATGGTATTGAACATGTATTGGGTAAATTGTGGTAGCTGCTGTGCTCCTGTGAAAAGGGTGCTCAGTAAGGCAAAAAGCACCACAAGCTTCTGGGTGACCTTCATAACATCTTCGGTTAAGTTTCGATTTTTATAGCGCATGTTCATTTGGGGTGAACTTGCAACTACAAAGAAACTTACTCTCCTTTGGCTTTTATAAATAAGACGTTTAACCACTCAATTTATCGTTCTACTATTTAACTATCGACGAGGTGTCATTTTTTTTCGGCTAGGGAAACTGGTTGGGGGCTATCTTGCCCCCGTTCCCAGGTAAATATATCCGTTCAACGGAGCCTCTGCACCATCGTTAACAGTGATGATATAGTAATAAGTCCCTGCCGGTAAGAGACCTGCGCTACCAATTTTATTGTCCGGTGCAACACCGCCCCAGTCATTTTGGTAGTCATTTGCCTCAAAAACCTTGTCGCCCCAACGGTTAAATATCATGACATCATATTTAAAATCGCAATTCTCCAATCCCCTGATTTCAAAAAGATCATTAATGCCATCCCCGTTAACGGTCACCGTTTTGGACACTTCAATGTCCGCCGGGTCACATGGCAGGCAGTCATTGTTCACGGTTATGATGAAATCTGCCAGGTATTTACAAGTGCCCTCCGTAGAGGCGTACATCACCCTGTATTCCCTAAGCTCCAGACCCTCTGGAGAAAAGGTGCTTCCGTTGAGAAAAGTAGCATCCAGTTCCTCAGTCTCAAAGGTGCCATTGGTGTCAAAAGAGGCGGGTAAAGAATTTAGAAGGTCAATAGGATCATCTGCAATACAGACATCAATAAAGATTTCTTCCAGTCTTGGCTGCAGTACAAAGATGGTCTGGGTAAAGGTTGCCGTGTTTCCACAGGTGTCAGATACCTCCCAAGTTCGCTCTATCATAAAGTCGTCCGTACCGTTTAAGGTTACCACCTCTTCTGTAAATACTACCTGCGGTTCGCTGCACCCACCAATATCACCCAATTCTGGCACTGGCGGAACATCTTCGCCACAGATGATGGTGATATCCTCAAAATTGGGGTCCATAAACCTATTGTCCATAGGGTCGAGGTAGTCCGGTGTACCATCGCCATCGGTATCATCGTTGGTGGGATCGCCGTCGCCGTCCATGTCCTCGTCAGGGGTGTCAATGCCGTCTCCGTCATCGTCAAAATCCCTATAGTTCACATCTTCGGTACCATCGGTATCGGGCAGGTCGTTGGCGGGATCGTCTATCTCGTCATTGGGGTCAAAGCCATCGTTGACATCGCTGCCCTCGTACCCGTCATCAAGTCCGTCTCCGTCCGTATCACTTCCGGTAAAGGTCCAATCCGGGATGCCATCAAAGTTAAAGTCGTTCCCTTCGTTGTTGTCGGGTACGGTATCATTGTCTGAGTCCAGGTCGTTAAAGTCGGCCGTTCCGTCCCCATCGGTATCCACGGGGTCCACCCCTTGGTCACCCGAGCCCTCATAGGCATCATCAAGCCCGTCATTATCGGAGTCGTTTCCGGTTGGCGGAACGTATCCGTCGGTTGGCTGTCCTTCCACGTTGTCCGGGATGCCATCATTGTCACTGTCAATATCAATGCTGTCCGGGAATCCGTCACCGTCCGTATCCACGGTTCTATCGCCCTCTGCGGTATCCAAGATGCCATCGTTGTCATCATCAATATCGGTCACATCAGGGATGCCGTCGCCATCGGTGTCAAACTCATTGTCGATAATGGTCACCTCCCCGGTATCGTCCAATATACTGATTACGGTGGTGGAAAGGTTGGAGAGCACTATGCTAAATTGTTCTGTGCTTTCCAGGAGAACATCGTCAATGATTGGAATGGTAATCTGCTGCGTTTCCCCATCATTTCCAAGGAAGGTGAGCATGCCGGAATCCGCGGTGTAATCTTCGGGTGCAACCGCTGTGCCGTCGGTAGTTAAA
>NZ_LDJX01000010.1 GCF_001306415.1 Croceitalea dokdonensis DOKDO 023 | reverse complement strand
CGTGGACGACCCAAGCACCCCGGCAGACCCCAATGGGGAGACAACGGACCCCAACAATGCGGATACGGACGGAGATGGTATTTCTGATGGCCAAGAGGCCTTGGATGGTACGGACCCGAACGATTCCTGTGATTCGGTGGGCGGAACACCGCTGGGAACGGCCGATTGTGATAATGATGGCCTGACCAATGATGAGGAGGCCACTGGCGTGGACGACCCAAGCACACCGGCAGACCCTAATGGTAACACCACTGACCCCAACAATGTGGATACGGACGGAGATGGTATTTCTGATGGCCAAGAGGCCTTGGATGGCACGGACCCGAACGATTCCTGTGATTCGGTTGGCGGAACACCGCTGGGAACGGCCGATTGTGATAATGACGGCCTGACCAATAACGAAGAAGCCACTGCGGGAACTGACCCTAATGAGCCAGATTCCGATGGTGATGGTATTCCCGATGGCGAAGAAGTGGCAAACGGTTCAGACCCCTTAAATGCCTGTGACCCAGATAATGGTAATCCGCTTTGTGATAGTGATGGTGACGGACTTACCGATGCGGAGGAAGAACTACTGGGAACAGACCCCAATAATCCAGATTCAGATGGGGACGGTATTGATGATGGGCAAGAAGTGGTTGATGATACCAATCCATTGGACGACTGTGATTCTATCAACGGCACACCATTGGGCACAAGTGATTGTGACCAAGATGGCCTTACCAACGATGAGGAGGTAGCCATAGGTACCGATCCTGACATGGCAGATACGGATGGTGATGGCATAAATGACGGTCAGGAAGTACTGGACGGTACCGATCCTTTGGACGGTTGTAGTTCTAGAGGAGGTTCACCACCTCCAGAGTTGGCTTGTGACATCGCTATTGAAAATGACTTGGTAGATCCCAATATTGATGGCGGTATTTTCCGAATAACCAATATTGAATCCTTCCCTGAAAACACTGTGGAGATTTATAACCGATGGGGGGTAAAGGTGTTTGAAGTCAGAGGTTACGACAATGCTTCCAATGCTTTTAGGGGTATTAGCAATGGTAGGGCCACTGTACAACAGTCACAGGAATTGCCGGTTGGCGTGTACTATTATATTGTCAACTATACCACCGATGGTGATGCAAGGTCAAGAACGGGATACTTATATATCAATCGATAATCAAAAGAAAAACAGACTAAGATGAAAAAAGTAATTATATCACTTGTTTTTAGTGTTGGGTTTCTTTTGCAGTTGCACGCCCAACAGGACGCCCAGTATACACAATATATGTATAACACCCTATCCGTAAATCCTGCCTATGCTGGATCTAGGGGTGTATTTAGTATTGCTGCCCTTCACCGCTCCCAATGGGTTGGCCTAGATGGTGCGCCTAGGACACAGACGCTTAATTTTCATACCCCCGTGAGTGAGCGTGTGGGGTTGGGGCTCTCTGTGGTCAATGATGAAATAGGTAACGGTACCAATCAAGATACGTATTTTGATGGTGCCATCTCATATACCGTGCCCACCGGTGAGACGGGTAAGTTATCCTTTGGATTAAAGGCGGGAGGACATTTTTTGAACGTTGACTTTAATCGGCTTCGGAATTTTCAGAACCAAGGAACCCCATCATCACCAGTAAATATTGACAATAAATTTTCCCCTAATTTTGGTGCCGGTGTTTATTACCATACAGATAAGTTTTATGCCGGTCTGTCAGTCCCCAATTTTTTGGAAACTGAGCATTTTGATAGATCTGGTTCTGGGGGAAATTCCTTTCTTGCCCAGGAACGTATGAACTGGTACCTCATAACTGGGTATGTCTTTGATGTCAACTATGATTTAAAATTTAAGCCAGCCATTCTGCTCAAAGCGGTGCAAGGGGCTCCCTTACAGGCAGATGTGTCTGCCAATTTTCTCTTTAGGGACAAATTTTCCTTTGGTGCCGCCTACAGGTGGAGCGCCGCGGTAAGCGCATTGGTAGGGATGCAATTGTCCGATCAATTGATGATAGGCTTGGCCTATGACCGTGAAACCACGGCCCTAGGCGGAACCCAGTTTAATGATGGTTCTTTTGAGGTGTTCCTCAGGTATGAACTTAAGACCAGATATCGTAAAGTGTTAACCCCAAGATTCTTTTAAGCCATGACAAAGAAGATACAATTATTTATGGTGACTTTCCTATTCATAAGCACATCGCTGCTAGGACAAGAAGGAAAGATAAACCGTGCACAAAAGAAATTTGAGGACTATGCCTTTATGGATGCCATTGCCAGTTATGAAGAATTGGTAAAGGAGGGCTACTCAGAACAGGAAATCTACGCGAGCTTAGGTAACGCAAATTATTTAAACGCCCAGTATGCGGAAGCCGCAAGATGGTATGGCAAACTGCTAGAGCTACTGGGACCGGATATGGAAAGCGAATATTTGTACAGGTACGCGCAGGTCTTAAAATCTACAGGTGATTATAAGGCTTCAGATAAGGTGATGGAACGCTTTAAGGAAGCCAGTTCAAAGGATAATAGAGCGGTGTTGTTCAAAGATAAAAAAGACTATTTAAAGACAATCGAGGCAAACTCTGGACGGTACGCGATAAAAAACCTTATCATAAATTCCGCTGTCTCCGATTTTTCACCTGCATTCCATAAAGACGGTATTGCGTTTGCAACGGCAAGGGATACCGGTATCACCTCAAGAAAAATCCATCAATGGAACAAAGGGGCTTTTTTGAATTTGTATTTGGTCACCAAAGATGAAAATGGCGATTTGGGTAAAATTGAACGCTTCCCGTCAGAATTGAACTCAAAAACCCATGAATCCTCCGCAGTATTTACCCCAGATGGCAAAACCGTTTATTTTACTAGGAATAATGCGGATAACAATCGTTTTAAAAGAGATGGGAAAGGCATAAGTAGATTAAAGATTTTTAAAGCGGAGCGGATTGCGGACAAATGGACGAATATTACGGAGTTGCCCTTTAATGAAGATGGCTATTCCGTTGCACATCCCGCGTTAAGTGCAGATGGGAAAATGCTTTACTTTTCCTCGGATATGCCGGGTAGTTTGGGAGCCTCGGACATTTTTAGTGTAACCATAAATGATGACGGCTCCTATGGCAAGCCCACCAATTTAGGAACCACCGTGAATACCGAAAGCAGGGAAACGTTTCCCTATGTGGTTGGGAGCACCTTGTACTTTGCATCAGATGGACATCCGGGTCTTGGGGGTCTGGACGTATTTGCAACAAAATTAGACGGTTCCAGTATGGAGGTCTTAAATCTGGGTAGACCTATCAATGGCCAGCAGGACGATTTTTCATTCATCATCAATAATTCCGGAGAAGGTTATTTTGCCTCTAACCGGACTGGAGGTATGGGAGATGATGATATTTATGCTTTTCAGGAAAATGAAGCCCTACAATTTGAGTGTTTGGTGACCTTAAAAGGTAGGGTATTGGAAGCGATTACCCAAAGTGCCATTGCAGAGGCGCAAATATCGGTGGTGGATGCGGACGGTAAAATTATAAACAGTATGACAAGTGATGCGAACGGCATGTTTGATGTCCCTGTAGATTGTGCTACGACCGGGGCCAGCCTGGTGGTGAATAAGCAAAGCTTTGCCACCAGCGCTTTGCCGGTTCACATAAAACCTGGGCGAGTGAATGAAGTGGAGGTCAAACTTGCCAAAGAGCCCATACGGCCTGTTTTCAATAATGGTGCAGACCTCATCTCTGGCCTTGGCCTAGAGCCGATACTTTTTGATTTGGACAGTGCGGAAATCAGACAGGATGCGGCTTTGGTGTTAAAGCGGGCAGCAGCGTATTTAAAGGAAAATCCCGGGCTACAAATAGAAATTCAATCACATACTGATGCAAAGGCATCCGATACATACAACCAAAAACTCTCCCAAGCCCGTGCAAAAGCTACTTTTGACTATCTGGTACTACTTGGCGTTAATCCACAAAATATGACTTACCAAGGCTATGGGGAAGATCAGCTTATTAACGATTGTAAAAATTGGAAACAATGTTCCAAAAAGGAGAATGAGAGAAATAGAAGGTCTGAGTTAATCGTTGTGAAATTCATGTGATGTGGCTATCCTATAAAATCTGTATGCAATGAAACCGACGCCCTTTGGATTTTCATCCAAGAGACGATAAAATTTATATCATAATCCTAGTATGATATTTATGGGTTATCGTATATTTGCCACCGCAAAAACGGTCGCGCAGTTCGCTTTTTTCCTTTACTAGGTAGATGGGAACCTTCGCAACCGATGACAAGGTCGCGTAGCTCAGCTGGATAGAGCATCTGCCTTCTAAGCAGACGGTCATAGGTTCGAATCCTATCGCGATCACATATTAATGGATAAAAAGGTAACAAAAGCAGGCTAAAATAAGTAGTCTGCTTTTGTTGTTTAGGGAGTTATTTTCACTGAAAGTCAGAAAAAATCACCGGTAGAATAACGGTCAACCATAATGATGGATAGCATCAATTTTTTATTTAGCAACTCCTTTTGTTAGGTAGTTAGTAAAATACCTTCTAAAACCTAGTATTAGTGCCATTCTAGGGCGAAGGTTGTCTCATACGCCCCTCTGTTGCTGTGAGATTTGCGAAAGCGTTTTCGTAGTTAAGTATTTTTTCAAACAACTATAAATCAGTAGTTTGATTTAGCTATACGGTGTTGTTGAAGGACAATACGGCTTGTGTATGTAATTGGTCATACTACTAACGAAACTATTTCTATAACTTTGAAAACACCACCATAGACCTTTTAGTTATGTATTATTTGGGGATAGATTTGGGTAGCTCATCCGTAAAAATTGGCCTAGTGGATATCACTTCCGGTAAGCGTATTGCGCTAGTGCAGCAACCTAAAGCAGAAATGTCCATGAAAGCAGTGGAAAAAGGTTGGGCAGAACAAAATCCTGAAGCCTGGTACCAGCATGTTTGTAACGGAATTAAAGAACTGTTGGCAGCCCAACAACTAGATGCTACTAAAATTTTAGGCATTGGCATGGCTTATCAAATGCACGGGTTGGTGTGTTTGGACCGGGATGGTAAGGTTTTGCGGGATGCTATCATTTGGTGCGATAGCAGGGCAGTGGATATAGGTAATACGGCCTATCAAGCCATGGGCAAGGTTACTTGCGATGAAAGGCTTTTAAACGCTCCTGGAAACTTCACGGCTTCCAAATTAGCATGGGTCAAACAAAACGAGCCACGGCTTTTTGCTAAGGTACACAAGGTGATGCTTCCTGGGGATTATATCGCCTATCGTTTGAGCGGTAACATCAATACTACCATAACTGGACTTTCCGAAGGTATTTTTTGGGATTTTCAACAAAATCAGGTTTCGGAGGACGTTTTGGGCTTCTTTGGTTTTTCGCCCCAGCTCATTCCGGATATTGTCCCTACTTTTGGCATTCAGGGTCGGGTTTCCCAGCAAGGTGCCAAGGACAGTGGCCTGTCTGTGGATACCCCTATTTGTTACCGATCTGGAGACCAACCCAATAATGCCCTTAGCTTAAATGTCTTTAACCCCGGCGAAATAGCCGCTACGGGCGGAACCTCTGGCGTGGTGTATGCCGTAACGGACAATGTAGCGGTCAAGGAAACCTTACGGGTCAACCATTTTGCCCACGTCAACTACAATGGAACGGATTGCCGTAATATAGGTAAACTGTTGTGCATTAATGGTGCAGGAATACAATACCGATGGCTATTGAATAATTTAGATGTTGGTTCATACGAAGAAATGAATGAATTGGCAGCTACGGTGCCAAGCGGTTCGGATGGTTTGTTGGTGATTCCTTTTGGTAATGGGGCGGAACGGATGTTGAACAATATAGAAGTAGGTACACAATTTGTTGGGTTAAATCTAAATAGGCATACCAAGGCACATCTATGTAGGGCGGCTTTGGAAGGTATCGCCTTTGCCTTTGTATATGGGATGGAAATTATGCAGGAAGATGGTATCCATGCCAAAACCATGCGTGCTGGGAACGACAATCTTTTTCGTTCTCCGTTGTTTGCCAACGTTATAGCTACCTTGACTAATTGCACCATTGAAATTTACAATATTACGGGTGCCATAGGTGCAGCACGTGCCTGTATCTTGGTAGAGGGCGATCAAGCGGCTTTTTCAGCCTATACCAAAAATGACCACGTCATCACTTTTGAGCCCGGGACAAAAGCCCCAGAGCTTATAAACGCCTATCAGAACTGGAAACAACAATTAGAAATTACCATACATAAATCATAACTACCATGGCATTACTAGGAGACAAGGAATATTTTAAAGGAATAGGAACCATTAAATTTGAGGGCAAGGACTCTGATAATCCTTTGGCATTTAAGTTTTACAATCCGGACCAGTTGGTTGCCGGTAAAACCATGCGCGAGCATTTTAAATTTGCCATGGCCTATTGGCACACGCTTTGCGGAACGGGGGGAGACCCTTTTGGGCCTGGTACCAAGATATTTCCTTGGTCGTTGGATAGTGACCCTGTGCAAGCGGCCAAGGATAAAGCAGATGCGGCCTTTGAGTTTTTGACCAAAATGGGGTTTGATTATTACTGTTTTCATGATTTTGATTTAATAGATGAAGCGCCCACCCTGGCCGAATCAGAAAAACGAATAGAAAAAATTGTGGATTATCTAAAGGAAAAGCAAGCTGCTTCCGGTGCTAAGTTGCTCTGGGGTACTTCCAATTGTTTTTCCAATCCCAGATATATGAATGGTGCCGCCTCCAACCCAGATTTTGAAGTGGTTGCCAGGGCAGGGGCACAGGTTAAAATTGCCCTTGATGCTACCATGGCACTTGGTGGCGAAAATTACGTGTTCTGGGGTGGGAGGGAAGGTTACATGTCCCTTTTGAACACGGATATGAAGTTAGAGCAAGACAACATTGGTCGGTTTTTGAACATGGCCAAAGACTATGCAAGGGGACAAGGTTTTAAGGGAACCTTTTTTATTGAGCCTAAACCCATGGAGCCTACCAAGCACCAATATGATTTTGATGCGGCCACGTCCATTAACTCCATCCGTGAATATGGTTTACAGGACGATTTTAAATTAAATATTGAGGTCAATCACGCTACTTTGGCACAGCATACCTTTCAGCATGAGCTGCAAGTTGCGGCCAATGCGGGTATGCTAGGAAGTATTGATGCCAACCGTGGGGATTACCAAAACGGTTGGGATACGGACCAGTTCCCCAATAACGTATTGGAAACTGCCGAGGCCATGTTGGTATTTTTAAAAGCTGGCGGTTTACAAGGTGGGGGAATCAACTTTGATGCCAAGACCAGACGTAACTCCACAGATTTGGAAGATATATTTTTGGCCCATATTGGAGGTGCGGACACGTTTGCCAGAGCGCTACTCATCGCGGATGCAGTCCTGCAAAAATCCCCTTATGAAGATTTATTGGGCAAACGGTACAACTCCTTTGATAAAGGTAAAGGTGCGGACTTTGTGGCAGGTAAATTGTCGTTGGAGGACTTGTACCATTTTGCATCGGAAAATGGAGACCCCAAGCAGACAAGTGGAAAGCAAGAGTTGTTTGAAAATATCCTCAATCAATACTCCTAAATAAAGGCTAAAGTGAAGCGTACATGTCCAAACTGACCTTAAAGCAAATTGCCGCCCATTTTGGGGTGGCGGTCTCCACTGTATCCAAAGCGTTGCATGATAGCTATGAGATTAGTGAGTCACTTAAGAGCCAGATCAAGGCATACGCCATTGAACATAATTACCGCCCCAATAGACTGGCCATAAGTTTATTGAACAAAAACACCAAAACTATTGGGGTGGTGATACCCAATATCCTGAACTATTTTTTTGTGCAGGTGTTGTTTGGGGTGGAGAAAGAAGCCAATAAAAAGGGGTATAGTATCATTACCTGTAGTACCAATGAGTCTTTTGAAAAAGAGGAGCAGACCCTAGAGTTTTTAAGATCTGGAGCGGTCGATGGCCTTATCCTGTCCACCGTGGCAAAAGGGGGGCAATACAAAGTGCATCAAAAGTTACTAGGGCAGTTGTTGGAAGATGGGATGCAATTGGTTTTGTTTGATAGGGTCATAGAAGATGTGGCCTGCGATAAGGTGGTGGTGGATGATGTTGAAGCTGGTTACAAAGCGACTAAGTATTTCTTGGACACCCAATGCCAATCAGTTGCCGTTGTCAATCCCATCCCTGAATCCAATATTAGTCAACTAAGGATAGAAGGATATAAAAAAGCCTTAGCAGAACGGGATATTCTTTTTGACCCTAAATTGATTGTGGATGTGGACAAACAGACAGATATAGACCTGTCGCTATCCTTTTTATTGAACTATAAGACCATTACCGCTATTATGGTACTGGACGAGATTACGGCCGTACAGGTAATGCAGATTGTAAGGACCCGGGGATACCATGTACCCAATGATATCGCCATTATAGGCTTTACCAATGGCCAATTATCTAAATATGTTACCCCTTCCATGACCATGATAAGCCAACACGGCAGTTATGTAGGTGAGACCGCTGCAAAGGTTCTGATAGACCGCATAGAACGTAAGGATGGTAAAATGCCTTTTAAGACCAAAATCATAAAAACCAGTTTGCTGGTGAGGGAATCCACCAAACCACGTTTGTAAGTTTTATTGATTAGCGATGGTTTTTCTTTGCAATTCCCACCTTTTTAAGGAACTTCACAAAAAAAAAGCATGACCATTTTTGTAGATATGGATGAGGTGATTGCGGATACCTACCAAGGACATATCGACCTTTATAACCAGGAGTTTAATGGCAATTTCACAAAAGCCGATTGTGATGGTAAGGACTTTTGGCAAGTGGTGCCTCAGCAGCATATAGAGAGTGTAAGAAGCCATGCCCGGAGAAAAGGGTATTACATCAACTTAAAAGTGATTGAACACAGTCAGGAAGTGCTCAAGCAATTAAGTGAAAAACACCAAGTATTTATAGCCTCCGCTGCGATGCAGTTCCCTAATTCGTTGATAGAAAAATCTGACTGGCTAGATAAATATTTTCCCTTTATCCCTTGGCAAAATAGGATTTTGTGTGGGGAAAAGTACATACTAAATGGTGATGTGCTCATTGATGACAGAAGTTATCATTTACGAAAATTCCCGAAAAGGGGAATTTTGTTCACCTCTCCGCATAATACCAAAACTGATGGACTGGAGCGCGCCAATTCTTGGTTGGACATTGCCGATAAATTTTTATAAGGATGATAAATAAATTACTATTACTATGCATCGTTATCAGTTGTGCCTTATCCTGCAGTGCACAGAGCCGTTTGGTTGAGGGGAAAATGGTTACCGTAACCGAAGAAAAATTAGAGTATTATCTCTATTATCCAAAAGAGTATGATGAATCAAAGGAAAAGGGTTTTGGAATATTGGTGTTTCTTCATGGAGGTGGTGAGTCTGGTGAAGAGCTTGAACTGATAAAAAAGAACGGTCCCCCAAAATTATTGGTTCAGGGCAAGGAATTTCCTTTTTTGGTGTTGGCACCGCAAAATCCGCATAAAAGGCAATGGTGGAACATCAGGGCGGTAAATAAACTAGTAGATGAGGTGGTCACAACCAATAATGTGGATGAAAATCGAATCTATTTGACCGGACTAAGCCGTGGTGGCGGCGCGGCTTGGAGTTTAGCGGTGCAATATCCGGAAAAATGGGCGGCCTTGGCCGTGGTCTGCGGTATGGCCCCCGCCCCATATGCCCATTGGATAGCTAAGGAGTTGCCTATTTGGGTATTTCACGGTGATGAAGATGAGTCCATTCCTGTTGGCGAATCAGACGCTATGGTCCAAAGATTAAAGGAATTGGGCCATGATGTTAAATACACACGATATGAAGGGGTAGGCCATAACGCCTGGGATAAGGCATACACTACAGTAGAATTGTACGAATGGATAGCAGCACAACAAAAGCAAAAGAATTAGTTATTTGGTTTTTAGTAGGATGTACAACACTGCTATCCTGCAAGAACATTACAAAAACAAGCCCTGAAATTCTAGAAGCGGCAAAAAAGTTGCCGGAAGTTGTGAGTGATTCGGTTTTGGTTGACACTCTTGCCACTAAGAAGCCACTAAAAGTGGAACCACCAACCCTAAAAACCTTTGAGGGCCTTGCTGATACCACCTTTGTGCGGCTTGCAGATTTCAGTAGTGATTTTGCATATGATATGCGCTACGCTACGGAAAACAACTTTTTAAAGGCCAAAGTATACGATTGCGCAGAGTGCTATACACGGGTAAAAACAGCAAAAGCCTTGATTGCCGCAAATAAAGAATTTTTGAGTAGTGGCGTCAAGATTAAGTTTTTTGATTGTTATAGGCCAAACTATGTGCAATACAAAATGTGGAAAATTGTTCCCAATCCCCAGTACGTGGCAAACCCTGTAAAAGGTTCTATCCATAATAAAGGAGGTGCCGTAGATATTACCTTAGTGGATTTAGAAGGTAATGAACTAGATATGGGAACCGATTTTGATTTTTTTGGAAAACGGGCCTATCATGATAATTTAGATTTGCCCCAAACCATTCTTGATAACAGAAAATTACTAAAGGAAACCATGGAAAAACACGGTTTTTGGTCCATACGTACAGAATGGTGGCATTATAACTTATCTACGGGAAGTAATGATAAGGTGGCAAATTTTACGTGGGAGTGCAAGTGAGGCTGCCGTTGGTGCAGCATATTAAAGATAAGGGTTCATTGTCCCACAGATTAAAAAGATGAGGTTGTTTAATGGGCAACATTTTAGAGAAAATAGGGTTTTAGGCCAGTTTTGCCCATAAAGCTATTCTTTTTTACAGTGAATCACGGCAGCCTTATTGTTTACATCCGTCGTAAAAAAAAGATAATGACTTCCCCCATCCTTAATGGAAAACTTTTTGCGGATATGGGCCACAGTTTCAGAAAAGTTACGTGTGCTTATGTTGGCTTGCTGTGAGTGCCACTTCTTAAGGTGTTTTTTGTGGAATCCATGGACTTCAAGAATTTTAAAACGCCTTCCCGGAAAGGCTATAGGGTGTTCAGAGGTGTATAAGTGTGAGTGCTCTTGTAGTTTTTGAAGCTGGTAGTGCTGTCCTATGGATTTAAATCCTCCAGACTTCATAATGGCCGCATTGGGTACGTAAAGGTAAGTTTGCGGCATACCAAAATGTGATTGGGCTACCAATTCATTGTTTTGGTAGAATTCAAAGATGTCCTCCCCATCGTTTTTTAAATTACACGTTTTAATTTTAATAGCTCCACTAAACCCCTTCTCCAAAACCCAAAGAAGCTCTTTAACTTCGTTTTTGACGGCAACAACATGAATTTCCTTTACAAAGTCCAGTTCAGAAATCCCCTGTGAAATATCTAATAGGGGAGAGGTCTTAATGAGGATATGATGGGACTTTTTAAATAGCAATTCAAGATTTTTTGGTACATTAGGTAGGCAATCTTTCAATAAAAAAACCTTTCCCTTGGTATCACTTCTTCTAGAGGGATCTACAAAAATCCAATCAAAAAGGGCGTCGGATTTCCGCAGAAAATCCAGACCGTTTTCAGCCTTAAAAAAGATGTTTTTGGTTTTAAAAACCTTTCCATTGTGGGCTGCTATTTTGGACAGCTCCTTGTTGATTTCAAAGTGGAAAACCGTTCCTATTTTTTGAGCAAAAAAATGGGTGTCCACCCCAAGTCCTCCGGTAATATCCACAAGGGTTTTGCCTTCTACCAATTTGGCTTTATACGCTGCGGTCCGTTCAGAACTGGTTTGCTCAATATGGAGTTTGTTGGGGTAATAAATTCCTGATGCGGCAAACCAGCTGGGGAGTTTGGTTTGGCACTTTCCCTTCGCTTCCAGTTGTTCGGCAAGCTCTTTTTGGGTCACCTCTGGAAATAAGGGCTTTTGAAGCAGGACTGACACGATGTCAGTATTTAAATTATTATTTATAAAATCCTGTACACCAGTATTTAAAATATTTTTATTCAAAGTGATACTATAGATTTTTAGTAAGCTTTTTAACAAAGCTGTTTTCGCTTAAAAACTCCTTTAAAATCACTTTTATGGCGGTGTATCCGGGGACGGCAATGACCATGCCCACCACCCCAAAAAGCAATCCTGAAATGATGATGATCAAGAATATTTCCAACGGATGTGACTTCACCGAATTGGAAAAAATAAACGGTTGTGAAAAGAAATTGTCTATGAGTTGGCCGATGAACAAACCGATGAAAACATAAAGGGCCTTGGGCAAGATAACCGAGCTAAAATCTGCCCCAAGAAAACTGGTCATGGTAAGGGTAATCATAATGACGCCGCCAACGATCGGACCAACATACGGAATGATGTTAAACAGCGAACATAAAAACGCGATGACTATGGCATTTTCGACCCCTACTATAAGAAGGGTAATTGTGTAAACGATAAAGAGGATGAACAGTTGTAAAAGAATGCCCCCAAAGTATCTTGATAATAAGTTATTGATGCTATCAATGGACTTCACCATATTACCTTCCTTGGTGTTGGGAACAAATGTTAAAATGCCATTTTGAAATAGTTTGCTGTCCTTTAAAAAGAAGAAGGATATAAATAGTACGGAAAATAAGCCAACGCTAAAATCGCTTAAAATATTTAAGAATGAGTTCAAAAAGTTTGGAATAAAGGAAAGGTTAAGTCCTTCCAATACGTTTTTTTCCAATTCGGAATCTTTTATCATGTCATTTACATTGCTTGTGGTGATTCCAAAATAGTCCACAATTTGGGCGTAGAGGAGGTTAAGATTGCTTCTTAAGTCTTCAATATCCAATAATGATAGGTTTTTGCCCTGCTCATTGATCAACGGGATAAAAAGGGCTAGAATGCCTACAAATACCCCGAGCATCAACATCATGGTGAGGATTACCGCCAAAAGATTGGGGAGTTTAAGTTTTCTTCGTAAAAAAAGTACAATGGGCCTTCCCAAAAGGGCAATAACGGCTGCGATGGCCAGATAGCCCAATACAGACCTTATCTGATATAAAAAATAGCAACCCAGTACAATACCGGATAACACAAACACGGCCCTTAAAATACCGTTGGCAATGGTGGTAGCTTTCATTAGATTAATTATTAAAAGCGTATGCTATAATATTGGCACCCATTTCAAGGGCTTTACGCCTTACGTTTTCTGGGTCGTTATGTACGGAGGCATCTTCCCAACCGTCCCCAAGATCACTTTCGTAGGTAAATAAGAGCAATAATCGGCCTTGGTGGAAAATCCCAAAAGCTTGGGACCGTTTTCCATCATGTTCATGGATTTTTGGCAATCCGTCGGGAAAATCGAACACGGTGCTGAAAATAGGGTGGTCACTCCCAAGTTCTTCCAGTTGTTTATCTGGAAAAACCTTCACCAGTTCCCTCCGCAAGTAGGTATTCATTCCATAATTATCGTCTATGTGTAAAAAGCCACCGGATAAGAGATAGGTCCTTAGATTAGCAGCCTCCTCTTCCGAAAAGAAAACATTGCCGTGACCGGTCATATGTAGCATGGGATACTGGAAAATTCCAGTATCCCCAGCACTTACGCTGCTGGGTTTTGGTGCTATTGTGGTATTGATTTCTTGGTTGCAAAACGCTATTAAATTTGGTAGTGCCGTGGGGTTGGAGTACCAGTCGCCACCACCACCATACTTAAGAATACCTAATTGCTGTGCATTGGTACCAGTCATAAAAAAAGTTAAAACAAGGCACACCACCGTAAGTTGCTTCATAGGAACACGATTAAAGGAACAACATCAAATTTAGACATAAAATGATTAAAAAGACGATAGGTGTTTCAATGGTGCTGGCGACCTTATTGGCCATTGTGGCCTATTCTGGGCCTATGCCACAAAAGACATTGGAACCAGATGTGGAAAACACCCTTGCGCCAATAGTGGTTTTGGAACTTTTTACCTCACAAGGTTGTTCCAGCTGTCCGCCCGCGGACGTGCTGCTAGAGAAAGTAAAAAGCCAATTTCCAAAAAAGGTGTTCGCACTTTCTTATCACGTGGATTATTGGAATTACATAGGTTGGAAAGACCCTTTTAGTAAAGCAGCTTATACCAAAAAGCAGCAAGAGTACAACCGTAAGTTTAAATCCAATACCAATTACACCCCCCAATTAGTGGTAAATGGAGCCACCCATGTTGTCGGCTCCAATACACAAAAAGTACAAGCGGCCATAGGGAAATTTGGTCAACAAAACAGCGAAAATGGTGTAAAGATAGTTTCCTACGCAAAGGATAAGGGAAAAGTGGAGGTTAGGTATATGATTCTAGGGGCTCTTGACAACAAATTACTAAGGGCGGTACTAGTGATAAATGAGCGTGTTACCTCGGTACCCAGGGGTGAAAATAGAAATAGAAGCTTAAAAAACACCAATATTGTTATCGCGGAAAGTTACCAAGAGGCCACTTCTGGACACGGTAAACTTAGTATTGATATTCCGGTAACCGTAAGGCCAGACGATGTGCTAACCTTAATGCTTATTGTAGAAAATAAAGAATTGGGTATCACAGGTGCTGCAAAAACCGCTATTTAATTGTTTACCATGGCAACAACGGTACAGGCATAAATGGCGGCGGTCTCCGTTCTCAAACGATTTCTCCCCAGTGATACCGGCATGTATCCCTCTTGGTAGGCGGTGTTTATCTCATTAAGGCTAAAATCACCTTCCGGGCCTATAAGAACTATACAATCCTTATCTGCCTGTAAGCGTCTTTTGAGCTCAACTTTTTCCTCTTTTTCACAATGCGCGATAAATTTTAAGTCCCCTTTGGTGTTTTTTACAAATTCTTCCAATGTAATCATGGGGTTTAGTTGTGGTAAAAAAGTTTGTAGGGATTGTTTCATGGCAGACTGCAAAACACGGTTAAAACGTTCTGGTTTTATGGATTTACGTTCAGACCGTTCACATAAAATTGGTGTGATTTCGTTAACCCCAATTTCCGTGGCCTTTTCTAAAAACCATTCAAACCTATCGTTCATTTTGGTTGGTGCCACGGCAAGGTGCAGTGAATGCAGTCTTGGGATGGTTCGTTCTTGGGATATTAACTGCGCCTTACACTTCTTGGTATCCGCATTAATAATCTCTGCTTTAAACAGGTAGCCTTTACCGTTGGTGATGTGAAGGATATCACCATTGGTCTTTCTTAAAACCTTGGTAATGTGCTTACTTTCATCTTCCGGAAAATAAAACTGTTTAAAGCTATTGTCTAAGGAAGGATTGTAAAATAGTTGCATAAAGTGTCATGTTATAAGGTGTATCTGGCCTTTGCTGCGATTCCCTGTTCCGAAAATTCGTCGTTTAAAAATTTATAATAACCCACTATGCCGATCATGGCTGCATTGTCTGTGCAGTATTCAAACTTTGGAATATGTGTGGACCACCCCATGGAGCTTTCTGCCTCCAATAATCGTTGGCGTATCCCGGAGTTGGCAGCAACCCCGCCTCCAATGGCAATTGTTTTTACCCCAGTTTGTGCAACGGCGGCCTTTAACTTATCCATTAAAATTTCAAGAATGGTAAACTGGATAGAGGCGCAAATGTCGTTTAAGTGATTTGTTATAAAGTCTGGTTGTTTTTTAGTTTCTCTTTGGATAAAATAAAGAATGCTGGTTTTTAAGCCGCTAAAGCTAAAATTAAGTCCATCAACTTTTGGCTTTGGAAAGGGGAATGCCTTAGGATTTCCCATTTGTGCATGGGCATCCAGTAAGGGTCCGCCAGGATAGGGCAGCCCAAGTAACTTGGCACTTTTGTCATAGGCCTCGCCCACCGCATCATCTAGGGTTTGGCCCAAAATTTCCAAATCAAAAAAATCGTTGACCAGGACAATCTGTGTGTGCCCGCCACTTATGGTCAACGCCAAAAAGGGAAAGCTAGGTCTCTTTTGTGCCGTATCTTTTATAAAATGGGCCAAAATATGTGCTTGCATATGGTTTACCTCAATCAAAGGGATTCCCAATCCAAGGGACATGGATTTGGCAAATGAGGTGCCAACCAGTAATGAGCCCAACAGTCCGGGACCGCGAGTAAATGCTATTGCCGCTAGTTGTTTTTTGTCGATATTTGCCTTGGCCAAAGCCTGATGGACAACGGGAACAATATTTTGTTGGTGCGCACGCGAAGCCAGTTCTGGAACAACCCCACCATACTGCTCATGTATTTGTTGTGTGGCCACAACATTACTGAGCACGTGATCGTTGCAAAGGACTGCTGCAGAGGTGTCATCACAGGAGGATTCAATTGCAAGAATATAAATCTGGTTTTTATCCACCATTTTTGGAACAAAAGTTGTTAGTACAAAGATAAAAGGTATAGTGTTATCAAAAAACTGAGAAAAATACTGCTTCGCACTCTTTTGGTAATCTTACTCTTGTTGGTTATCGCAACAGTGGTGTTTTCGCTTCCTGCGGTGCAAACCCACCTTGCCAAACGGGCTACAGATCATCTGAACACTACCTACGGTACGGGTTTTTCCATTAAAAAGGTAAAGTTTTCCCCCTTTACCTTGGGAGTGGATATCAATGAGATTTTTGTGGAGGACCACCGTAAAGACACCTTGTTTTATATTCAGGAGCTTTCCACTTCCCTGCTCAGCTTAAAAAACATACGTGATGGCCAATTGGAATTTGGAGGTATAAGTGCCAAAACCCCCTATTTTAAGATGAAAACCTATGAAGGGGAGGAGGATTCCAATCTGGATGTTTTTGTAGCCAAGCTTACGGATAGTTTACCACGGGACCCCGGTAAACCACCATTTTATTTATCGGCAACGGAGATTACCATGCAGGATGGGCGTTATCGGTTAATCGATGAAAATAGGGAAACCGTTCATCTGCTCAATTTTGATGAGCTACAGATTACCGCTACAGACTTTTTGGTGGTTGGCCCCAAGGTGTCCATGCAAATAGAAAGTTTGGCGCTGCACACCCAAAGGGAATTGCGAATACAACAGCTAAAGACCCGATTTAAATACACCAAACAACAAATGCGTTTTGATAGTTTGCTGCTCCGTACCACGGCGTCCAAACTGCAGGGCGATCTGGTGTTTGATTATGAGCGTAAAGATTTTAAGGACTTTTTGAACAAGGTAAAAATCACGGGTACGTTCTTGGATTCTGAGGTTGCTTTTGATGAAGTCAATGTGTATTATAACGAATTTGGCAGGGACAAAAAAGCGCTGTTTTCGGGTACGGTTCAAGGTACTTTAAACGATTTTGAAGCTAACGAGCTTATTCTGCTGTCAGACAATACCGGGGTACGGGGAGATTTTAGGTTCAGAAACATATTTAAACGCTCAGAACCTTTTATCATGAACGCTAAAATGGATAATGTAACCTCTAGTTACTATCAATTAAGAGGGCTGTTGCCAGATATTTTGGGCAAATCCATTCCCAGTTCATTTCAAAAATTTGGACAATTTACCATTCGGGGGAATACGGAGGTCACCCCTTCTTCGGTAGATGCGGAAATTAACCTACAGACCGCCATCGGAAGCAGCTATTCAGATTTGCAGATTACCAACATTACCAATGTGGACAAAGCCTCCTACCGTGGATTTATTTCTTTGATGAGTTTTGATTTGGGGGCATTTGCCAACAGTAAAAGGTTGGGTAAGGCCACTTTGGACGTTAATGTGGAAGGTAAAGGTTTTATAGCAGATTATCTTAACACGGAAGCCATAGGGGAGGTATACAGTATTCAGTTCAATGGGTATACTTATCAAAATCTAAAGGTTTCAGGAATTTTAAAAGAATCCCTTTTTGATGGCAATTTGGTGGCCGATGACGAAAACTTTAAATTAAGTTTTAAGGGACTTGCAGATTTTGCCGAAGAGCGAAACAACTTTAATTTCATTGCGGATGTTGCTTATGCAGACTTTAATGCCCTGAATTTTGTTAAGAACGATATATCCATTTTTAAAGGTAATGTTAGAATGGACATCACAGGAAATACCTTGGATAATATGTCTGGGGAAGTCAAATTTCAGGATACCAATTACGAGAATGGAAACGACACCTATTATTTTGATGATTTTAAGATAACATCCATCTTCCAGAAAGATTCCACAAGATTGGTGGAAATCAACTCTCCGGACATCATCACCGGTTACATGCGGGGAAAATTTAAAATAGCGGAATTGCCCAAACTCTTTCAGAATTCCGTGGGCAGTATCTATACCAATTACAAACCTTTTGAAATTTCCAGTGGTCAAAAACTCGACTTCAACTTCAAGATTTACAACAAAATTGTAAACCTACTGATGCCGGATGTCAATCTAGGGGCAGGTACCTTTATTAAGGGAAATATCGTGGCTGATGAGGGCGATTTAAAACTAACTTTTAAATCGCCCGAGGTGGCCGTATTGGACAATAAATTAGATGATATAGAACTAAAAATTGATAATAAAAACCCCCTTTTCAATACCTTTATTTCCGTGGATAATATGTCTACGGTCTACTATGACCTTAAGGATTTTCAACTAATCAACACTACGCTAAAGGATACCTTATTTTTTAGGGCAGAATTTAAGGGTGGCAGCGCACTTAATGATAGCTATAACCTTAATTTTTACCACACCTTTAATCAAAATAACAAGTCCGTTATCGGCCTTAAGACTTCTGAAGTGAACTTTAAGGGGAACAAATGGGTGCTGAACAAGGCAGGAAATCGTAAGAACAAAGTGATCATTAACCGTTCCTTGGATAGTATCCAAATTTCGGATATTGTCATGGACAATGGCAAGAATGAGCAAATAAGGCTTAAAGGGGAACTTGCGGATTCTACCTATAAAGATTTACAGCTTCAGTTTAAGATTGTTTCCTTAAATAAAATAACCCCAGAAATCGATAGTTTGGCCTTGGATGGCGAGGTCAACGGATTTTTGAACATCTTGCAAAAAGAAGGAAAATACCTGCCGTCTGCCAGTTTGGAAGTAGGAAATTTTTCGGTAAACCAAATGGAACTGGGGGATATGGAGCTTGTGGTCTTTGGAAATAATGACCTAACGGAATTTGGGGTAAATTCTTGGTTGGTACAGGAGGGGCAGGAGCGTTTTGGTCTCAATGGTAAAATCAACAATAATCCCACTGGGACTACCCTAGATTTATTAGCCTCCTTGAACGATTTTAATTTGAGTCCGTTTGCACCCCTTGGCCAGGGCATCATTTCAGAAATAAGGGGTTTTGCCAGCGGCAACGCAAGAATTACCGGTGCTGTGGATAGTCCCTTAATTGATGGGAGCCTTAGCTTAAACGAAGCTGGCCTGGGCATCCCTTACCTGAATGTGAATTATGATTTTGCACCATTGTCCCGTATACGCTTGTTTGACCAGACCTTTGAATTTCAGGATATTCTGTTGAACGATACGGTATTTGATACCCAAAGTGTGTTGGATGGTACCATTAGCCATACCGCTTTTGATGATTGGATATTAAATTTAAACGTGGAAACACAGAACGATCGTTTTCTTATCTTGAACACCGAGTTTGACGAGGGCCAGCTTTACTACGGTACTGGGTTTGTGTCTGGTACCGGGCAGATTTACGGGCCCACCACTGCATTGAATATTGATTTTGAGGGTGCATCTGCCCGCGGAACGGAGTTAAAGATACCGCTTAGTGATGTAACCAGTGTAGGGGATTATTCCTTCATTAATTTTACGGAAAAACGTTCTTTAAATGACATGGTCAAAGAAAGAACGGTAGAGGAATATAAGGGTGTGGAACTCTTTTTTGATTTGGAGGTTACCCCAGATGCAGAGGTGGAAATTATTGTAGATAGGGAATCTGGAAGTACTTTAAAAGGAACGGGTGCAGGGCTTTTATTGATAGAAATCAACACCAATGATAAATTTATCATGAATGGCGAGTTTGCGGTGGTTACCGGTGATTTTAGGTTTAAAAGGGCCGGCATTATAGATAAAACATTTGTTGTTGAACCAGGTGGGCGTTTAATTTGGGAAGGTGACCCATTGCAGGCCCAGCTAGACTTGCAAGCTAAGTATGCATTAAATGCCAATCCTGCCCCACTGTTGGATAACCCCGGTTATACCAGGCGTATTCCTACAGAGGTTGTCGTAAGGCTAGATGGAGTCCTGGAAAGTCCCACCATAGACTTTGACATCCAATTTCCAGGAACCAACTCGGTGGTAAAATCAGAATTGGAGTATCGTTTACAAGACCCCACAATCGAAAGTAACAACGCCTTCTTTTTATTGGCACAGGGTACTTTTGTCAATGAGCAAACGGGCCTAAATCAGCAGGCGGTAGCTGGAAATATATTGGGTGAGGCGGCCTCTGGCCTTCTGAATCAGGTATTGGGTGAAGGTAATGACAAACTTAACATTGGATTGTCCTATGAACAGGGCTACTTAGACGGGAATACGGGCATAGATACGGAAGATCGCATTGGGGTAAACATCTCCACACAAATATCCGATCGGGTTTTGGTCAATGGCAGGGTGGGTGTTCCGGTAGGTGGCGTGTCCCAAACCGTAGTTGCTGGTGACGTTGAAGTTCAAATTTTGCTAAACGAGGATGGTTCCTTAAGTGCTAAGGTGTTTAACCGTGAAAACGAAATTCAACAGTTTTTGGCAGATGGCCAGCAAGGCTATACCCAAGGGGTAGGTCTTTCTTACCAAGTAGATTTTAATACTTTTCAAGGGTTGTTTCGGCGTATTTTTAATTTGGACAAAAAGGAAGTGGAATCCAGCAAAAAGCAAAAAGGGAACCTAGAAAAACAACCTTTTAATTCCGTTATGGGCAAAGACAGTCTAATCCAGTTTTCCAGCAAACGGAAACAACCAAAGATATAGGGAATTTGCGGTTGTTCTGGAAGTTTGGCCAAGCGAAATCGATTGAGTTACGCTTTAATTTCAAATTAGGACAAAGGTCATTTTTTTATTAGAAGAAGTTTGCTAGTTTTGGTTTTTTATTACCAAAAATGACCAAACAGATAAAGAAAATTGCCGTATTGACCTCAGGTGGGGATTCCCCAGGAATGAATGCCGCAATCCGTTCGGTAGTAAGGACTTGTGCTTTTATGAAGCTGGAATGTGCAGCTATTTACAGGGGCTACCAAGGGATGATAGATGGAGACTTTAAGGACATGACAGCACGGAGTGTCAACAACATCATCAACAAGGGGGGTACCATTTTAAAATCTGCCCGTTGTGAAGAGTTCAGAACGCCGGAGGGAAGGCAAAAGGCCTATAATCAGCTTAAAAAACACAACATTGATGCTTTTGTGGTCATTGGCGGTAACGGTAGCTTCGCGGGTGGGTTAAAATTCAATGAAGAGTTCAATTTTCCGGTAATGGGCATTCCGGGCACCATTGACAATGATATTTTAGGCACCTCTTATACCATAGGTTTTGATACGGCCATTAATACCGTAGTAGAGGTCATTGATAAAATACGGGATACCGCAAGTTCCCACAACCGCCTTTTCTTTGTTGAGGTCATGGGGCGGGACGTAGGGCATATTGCCTTAAATGCCGGGGTTGGGGCCGGAGCTGAGGAAATATTGATTCCAGAACAAAATTTGGGATTGGAAAGATTGTTGGAATCATTAAAAAGAAGCAAGAAATCTGGAAAATCCTCCAGTATTGTAATTGTTGCAGAGGGGGATAAAACAGGAAAAAACGTTTTTGAACTCAAGGATTACGTGGAGGAACACTTACCTATTTATGATGTAAGGGTTTCCGTTTTAGGCCATATGCAAAGAGGCGGGAGTCCCACCTGTTTTGATCGTGTACTGGCAAGTAGAATGGGCGTTAAAGCAGTAGAGGCCCTCATGGCCGGCAAATCCAATTATATGGTTGGTATTAGGGACAATAATTTAATCTTGACCCCAATCAGCGAGGCCATTAAGGCCCATACGCCAGTGGATGAGGAGCTGGTGCGGGTATCTGATATAATGACAACATAACATTTAAATATTAAATACAATAGAATGGCAAAATTGAAAATTGGTATTAACGGATTTGGAAGAATAGGACGTTTGGTCTTTAGAGCTTCCTTTAAAAGGGATGATATAGATGTGGTGGCCATCAACGATTTGTTGGATGTGGAGCATTTGGCATATCTATTAAAATACGATTCAGTCCACGGAAGGTTTGATGGTACCGTTGAAGTAAAAGATGGTCATTTGGTGGTAAATGGCAATACCGTGCGCATCACGGCAGAACGTGACCCTAAAAATTTAAAATGGGATGAGGTAGGCGCTGAAATTGTTGCGGAATGCACCGGTATTTTCACTACTATGGAAACGGCACAGTACCATATAGACGGTGGTGCTAAAAAAGTCGTCATATCAGCACCGTCCAAAGATGCGCCCATGTTTGTGGTTGGGGTAAACCACCATGAGGTAAAAGCCAGTGATACCATTGTATCCAATGCATCTTGCACCACCAACTGCTTGGCACCGGTCGCAAAGGTCTTGAACGATAATTTTGGTATTGAGGAGGCATTGATGACAACCGTGCATGCTACCACAGCAACCCAGCTTACGGTAGATGGTCCGTCAAAAAAGGATTACAGGGGCGGAAGAAGCGCCATGTTAAACATTATTCCTGCTTCAACAGGAGCTGCAAAGGCGGTAACCAAAGTGATACCCGCTTTGGAAGGCAAGCTTACCGGTATGGCCTTTAGGGTTCCCACAGCAGATGTTTCCGTGGTGGACTTAACCGTTCGTTTGCAGAAAGAAACATCCTATGAGGAAATTAAAAAGGCCTTTAAAGCGGCCTCGGAAGGAGAGTTAAAAGGTGTTCTTGGCTATACGGAAGACGCGGTGGTGTCCCAGGATTTTATCTCCGACCCACATACCAGCTATTTTGATGCCTCTGCGGGAATTGAGTTGAACCCCAAGTTTTTCAAAATTATTTCTTGGTATGATAATGAGGCCGGTTTCTCCAATAAAATGTTGGATTTATCCGCCCATATCGCAAGTTTATAAATTTTTAGAATGGTTTACATTCCCAAGTTCACTTTATAAAGCGTTCTTGGGAATTTTTATTGGCCTAGCCAAAAGGGTAAATGACTATTTGGTTTGCCTGCACATCACATTTTTTAGTTCTTTAGAACGCCTATTGGCCAGCCCTAAAGTAATATACCCCAGCATATGATATTGATTGTAGACAGTGGTGCCACAAAATCCGATTGGATCGCACTTGATTCCAAAGGGAATCAACTTTTTATGACCCAGACCTTAGGCCTTAGCCCAGAAGTACTTACCCGCGAGGTTATTGAGGACCGCTTGGCCAATAACTTTGAGTTGTCCAAGAACAAGGAATCGGTAACACATCTTTATTTCTATGGGGCCGGTTGTGGTACGGATAGGATGAAAATATTTCTCAAAGATATCTTTAAGGACTTTTTTCCCAAAGCAAAGGCAGAAGTACGGGAAGATACCTATGCCGCCATTTATGCAACCACCAAAATTGGGCACCAAGGTATTGTCTGTATCTTGGGCACCGGTTCTAACTGTAGCTATTATGACGGACACCAGCTATTTCAGAAAGTAACTTCGCTGGGGTATATCTTAATGGATGATGGAAGTGGAAATTTCTTTGGCAGAAAGTTGTTGCGGGATTACTATTTCCATAAAATGCCCCAAGATTTGGGCATTAAATTTGCAAAAGAGTATCAACTGGACGCGGATGTCATCAAGGACAACTTATACAAACAGCCCAATCCAAATACCTATCTGGCTACTTTTGCACGCTTTATCGTGGAAAACAAGGACCATGCCTATTGCCGGGGTGTCATTGACAAGGCATTTCAGCAGTTTGTGAACAATTACATCATGCAGTTTGAGCTGGCCACAAAAGTCCCCATTAATTTTGTGGGCAGTATTGCCCACTACCTAAAGGATGAGTTGGCCACTGTTATCCACCGGAACGATTTAATTTTAGGGGTAGTACGCCAAAGGCCCATAGAGGGCTTGGTGGAGTTTCATAAAAACACCATCTAACCCACAAACATGCTTATTGGAGGATTCAGTTTCCCCTATTGCACGGCAATCATGGAGATTTCAACATTTACGAACATGGGCAAATTGGCAACTTCCACGGTTTCCCTTGCTGGGGCAGTGTCTGCATTGAAATAACCACCATACACCTCGTTTACCAAGGAGAATTGATGCATATCTTTAAGGAAAATACTGGTTTTCACCACGTTTTCAAAAGTCATTCCCGCTTCTTTAAGAATAGCCTTTAAATTTTCCATACACTGTTTGGCCTCCACTTTTACATCACCTTCTACCAGCTTTCCCGTTGTTGGGTCAATAGGTGTTTGTCCAGAAATGTATAAGGTATCCTTTATCAATATAGCTTGATTGTAAGGTCCTATTGGTGCAGGGGCATTTTTTGTACGTATTATTTTTTTCATTTTCGCGTTGTTATAAACATTCTACGGGCCAATTTAAGCATCAAAATACAAGAAGGAAACACCTAGGACAAAAAGTTATCGGATAAAACGTTGGCTATTTTGTTCCCACTTCAGATCAGATAGTATGGAACTGCTGATTCCGATGAAGAAATCCCAACGCTCATTTTGTCCAAAAGGTACCCAATTAAACCTTAGGTTAAAGCTTTTTAGGTTCCGTGTAAACCCAAGTTGGGTCTGGGCAAAGCCCTTGCCTACAAAATCATAGCCAGAAGATACCCTAACATCCCATTTAGGGGTAAGGGTCACATTACCGGAAAACATTAAACTTGCGGTGTTCACTTGGTTTTGCCTATTGCTGTTGTTGTATCCCAAGGCAAATCGCATATTCAAATCCCATGGGAGTTTGTTGGCATAAGGGGCAACTTCCCCATCGTCGTCTGGATCGGGTTGGGAGGTTCTTCTACTATTGTCCAATCCAAAACCAAAAAGGTCATCAGTGCTACCACCACTGGCAGCGCGGTATTCATCACTGGCATCCTCTGCTTCGTCCTTGGGCTTGCTTTTATTGAAAATGTCACTATTTAAGGAGTAGGAGAGGTTTAAAGAGCCCCTGGTAAACCGCAGCAAACTTCCACCATTGGCCACATTAAACGTATTTACCCGTCTGCCGTTGTTGTCCACCGTGTAGGGGTCCAATGTGCCAGAAAAGTTGATGTTCATTTTTTCGTTCAATATCCTTGTTCCACCGGTAAAACCTATTGGGGCAAGTTTAAGGGAGTCTGCCTCAAAATTGTATGCGGTACTAAAACTTAGGTTGTTGAGCAAGGTGATTTTTTTAGGTTCTAGAGCGGTTGAATCTTTATCCTTTACCTTGGCCTCAATGATATTCTGGACAGAAAACGAAAGCGAATTGGCCTTGTTAAGGCTCGGTGCCCCATTTAGCGTCCCCTCAAAGGGGCTATAGAGCACTTGATCACCATCATTATCCGTGTAGGTGTCATAAAATTGCTCAAAAGAGGGGGTATAGCCCCACCCAATTTGAGGTCGGACCACATGCCGTATCGCTTGCAGTTTTTTGTCATCCCCAAAATTAAAGGTGCCGTAAAGTGTTGTTCCTATGCTGGCGTTGAGACCGTATCTATTGTAGCGATCAAAACCGCTAATGGTGTCCAAGACAACCTCCCTATTGGTTTCGTCACCTTCTACAACACCCCTACGAAAGGTTTCAAAAGACCAGACGTCCTCATAGTTGCCACCCACGGAAACACTAAAGTACTTGGCCACCTTAAAGTTGGTGTTCAAGGGTATACTGTGCCTTGCCCCAACCCGGGCATCGTCAAACATTTGGAGGGAGGGGAAAATGGAATCGTTTGTTTGAATCCGGTTCTCCGCCCTTAAATTGTACTGAAAATTTACGTTTTGTAGAATGCCTTTTTTTATACCGTCCCGCTTGGCAAAAGGAAAGATACGTTCCATACTGGCCTGTACGGTGGGTAAGGTAAGGGTAACCTGCCTTGTACGTGTGTTTTGGTTGTGCGTTGCCGTCATACTAACATTTACAGAAGGATATTCCGGAAAGGTCCGAGAATAGGAAACGGAAGAGCTTAGGTTGTTGTTTTGGGTGTTTTGAACGTTGATTTGGTTAAAGGAGTTGGTAAAATATTGGCTACTTCCTAGGTTGACGGATGCTGAAAACCTGGAATTTGGATTGGATTTGGTATCCTGTGAATGTGATATCTGCAAATTATACAAGGTGGTACGCCTGTAATCATCGAATCCCTTTTGGCTAAAAATCTGGTTTTCATATCTAAAATTAACGGTGCCCCTAAATTTATAGCGTTTTGCATAGGTAGTCTGTGTCCTAAAGCCATAACTCCCGTTGGTAAAGTAATCCCCAAGCACGCTTAGGTCCACATAGTCACTAATAGGGAAATAATACCCCCCATTTTGGACCGCAAAACCACGGTTGGGGTCTTGTGTAAAGGTTGGAAATATAAGTCCTCCCGTTCGTCCCTGCGAAAGTGGAAAGTAGGCAAATGGCAATGCCAACGGGGTAGGGACATCTACGAGGTACATATTGCTCAATCCGGCAATAATCTTTTTACCAGGAACAAACTTTGCCTTTCTAATACGGATGTAATAATCTGGATCCAGAGTGTCCTTGGATGTGGTGATCTTTCCGTTTTTTAAAAAGTAAACGGAATCATTTTCTTTTTTTGTGATTTCTGCCAAAACCTTCATCGCATCGGAACCAATAGCTCCGGCACCAGCTTGCTGTTCTGTCCTTGAGTTCCAGATCAAGGCTTTTTCCGTATCAAAATTAAAACGGATAGAGTCTGGAATAACTACCTGTTCCCCTTGTTTAAAGTAAGGCAATTGCGTGTACGTTCCCGTACTATCCTTAATTCGGCCGGCATATACCTCATTGGTTACATAATCCAGGATAATAATACCGGCTTTTAACTCCACATCTTGGTAGTAGATTTCGGCCTCATCATACAGATAGATTTTGTTTTCTTTTTGACTTAGCCTAACATAATCCTTGGCCTTGTAGACAATTTTGTCCAAAAGGGTGCCGCTGTTCTCTACCGTGGTGTCCTGTACCAAGGTGTCTACCGGGATAGGTGGTCTATTTGGGTTTTCCGTTAGGATTGGCGCCCGTATGGTATCCTGTATGGCCTTTATGGGTAAGGGAATGATGGGGTCTTCTTGGGCAACCATGGATAAACTAGCGCACACCAGCAATAAAATTGAAAGAAAAAGCTGTTTATTTGATTGCAAGGCGATAAATCCTATTTTTGTAACAGGTTGGCTCGGTTATTGAAAGTCAAACTTACATATATTTTTCCTTCTGTTTGCTTGGTCTTACCATAAATTTAACCAAGAAACGGGAATAAAATTTCAGTAGCGATATGACTCAAAATAAGTTGGTTGTTTTAGCGGTAATCATTGTTTCCTTGGTTTCGCTTGCTTTTGTGGAAGTGGGACCGCAACCTTTGAACCCTAAAAAATTTATTGTGGTTTTGGACGCCGGGCACGGTGGCCATGACCCAGGTAATTTGGGCAATGGGTATTTAGAAAAGGATATTGCGCTGGACATTGTGCTGGAAATTGGCAAGGAACTGGGGAAGGACCCCGATATTAAGGTAATATACACCAGAAAGGATGATACCTTTATAGACCTGTTTAGACGAGGTGAAATTGCCAACCAGGCCAACGCGGATTTGTTTGTATCCGTGCATTGTGACTCCCACAATTCCGATGCACACGGGGCCGGCACTTTTGTATTGGGCCTACATGCCAACGAGCAGAATTTTGAAGTTGCCAAAAAAGAGAACTCCGTTATTTATTTAGAGGACAATTATGAGGAAAAGTACGCTGAGTACAATATAAATTCCCCGGAATCCGTCATAGGGTTAACGGTGATGCAGGAAGAATTTTTGGACCAAAGCATTCAGTTGGCCAAATTGATGCAAGATAATTTCACCAAAAATCTTAAGCGCAAGGACAGGAAGGTGAAACAAGCTGGTTTTATCGTATTGCATCAAACCTTTATGCCAAGTGTTTTGGTGGAAACAGGGTTTTTAACCAACAAAAGTGAAGGTAGCTACCTCAATTCCGACAAGGGAAAAAAGGCCATGGGGGCAGCAATCGCAGATGCTATCATAAAGTATAAGAATGGAGTGGTGGTCCAAGCCAATCCCGTACCTACGGTAGTAGAGAAGTCCAAAGATATCCCGCGTCCCGTTCAGGAAAAAGGTATGGAAAGCATCGCCAAAAAGGAAGAAAGCAAGGTTGTGGACCCTCCGTTAAAAAACACCGAAAAAACGGTAGCAAAGGTGGTTGAACCTGTTCAAAAACAACCAGAACCTAAGGTAGATGATGTCCTATTTAAGGTGCAGTTAATGGCCAGTGGTAAGGTCATTGCGTTAGTGCCATCTAATTTTAAAGGTCTGGACCAGCTCTCAAAAGAACCGGTGAACAAATTGTTCCGTTATATGTACGGGGCCACCACATCTTATGATAATGCCAAAAGCCTAAAGGCCAAAGCCAATTCCAAAGGCTATGCGGGAGCTTACATCGTAGCGTACAAGAATGGTGTGCGCATTCCGTTAAAGGAAGCGTTGAAATGAATCCAGGGCAATTGATGCTGTCCGAAAAATATTCCTAATTTTGTTAGAAACTCAAAACAACTACCATTGAAAATATCTAGGGAAGTTAAAACAGCAATTTTAGTGCTTCTAGGAATACTTGCCGTTTTATTTGGCTTCAGTTATCTAAAATCATCGTCGCTTTTTGATAATTCGTCCACCTTTCATGCCGTGTACGATCATGTAGGGGGCCTACAGGTGGGCACTCAGGTATCCATCAATGGATTGGTCGTAGGTAATGTAAATGCCATCCGTTTTCAGGGGGATGACTTTAAATCAGTGGTCACCTTTTCCGTAAAGAACGACTACCATTTTTCTGAGAACAGTTTTGCGGAAATATTTGATACTGGAATAATTGGGGGTAAGGGCGTACAGGTCATACCCGTGCAAGACGGTGCACCCTTAGCAAAGTCCGGTGATACGCTTACCTCTAGGGTAAAGCCTGGAATTACGGATTTGGTGCAAGAAAGGTTAACTCCCTTGCAATTAAAGGTAGAGGATGCGGTGACCAATGCAGATTCCCTTTTGGTGAGTGTTAATGATGTGTTGGATGCAAGGACCAAAACGGAGCTGAGGCAAAGCATTATTGGTTTAAACCAGTTGGTTTCCAGCTTTCAGACCAGTGCAAACTCTTTTAATAAGTTGTTGTTAAAGAATGAAAAGCAATTGGACAGCTCTATCCATAATATCAACACCATCACCACAAATTTTGCAAAACTTTCGGAAGACCTGGCAGCGTCGGATTTGGCAGCAACCGTTGAGGGTCTGCAGACTACCGTGAAAAATTTGAACAGTATGCTCACAAAAATTGAAAGCGGTGAGGGCTCCCTTGGGAAATTGGCCAATGATGCCGCTTTTTATGATAATTTGAGCAATGCCTCCAAAGAATTGGACCTGCTGCTTCAGGATTTTCGTTTAAATCCAAAACGCTATGTCAACGTATCGGTTTTTGGAAAAAAACAAAAAGCGTACGAACTTCCCGAAAACGACCCCGCTGCTACCAAAGAAAACTAGGATATGTCATACCTTCCAAATATCATATTTGCCATAGCCCTTGTTCTAGGGATAGGGTTTTTTGCTAAAAACGTAAAAAAATTACGTCGTAATATTTTGCTGGGAAAAGACGCTGAGGTAAGCGATAATAAACCACAAAGATGGCGTAACATGGCACGCATCGCCTTAGGCCAATCCAAAATGGTGGTTAGGCCCGTTGCGGGTCTTATGCACATTATTGTTTATGTGGGCTTTGTGATCATTAATATCGAAGTTCTTGAAATTGTGATTGACGGCCTTTTGGGGACACATCGCATTTTTGCCCCGTTGGGCAGTGTTTATGACTTCTTGATAGGTTCTTTTGAGGTGTTGGCGTTCTTGGTCATTGTTGCCGTTGTTGTTTTTTGGATTCGTAGGAATGTGATGCGCCTGCAACGTTTTCTGAAACCAGAAATGGAAGGATGGCCCAAAAAAGATGGCAACCTTATTTTGTATATTGAATTGGTATTGATGTTTCTGTTTCTAACCATGAACGCAGCCGATTTTAAGTTACAACAGTTGGGTGCCGCAGGCTATGAACAGGCAGGTGCATTTCCAATCAGTAGCTTTATTGCCCCCTTGTTTGATGGGATGTCCATATCTACCATCATCCTTATTGAGCGAAGTGCTTGGTGGCTGCATATTTTGGGCATCTTAGCGTTTTTGAATTATTTGTATTATTCCAAACATTTGCATATTCTGTTGGCGTTTCCAAATACCTACTATGGCAAGTTGGTTCCGCAGGGCCAAATGAGCAATGTAGCGGCAGTGACCAATGAGGTAAAGCTAATGTTAGACCCAGCTGCCGATCCTTTTGCTACCGGTGCAGAAAATGCCGAAGAACCGGAGAAGTTTGGGGCCTCCGATGTGCAGGACTTAAACTGGGTGCAGTTGTTGAATGCATATACCTGCACGGAATGTGGACGTTGTACGTCCGAATGCCCGGCAAACCAAACAGGTAAACTGTTATCGCCCCGCAAAATAATGATGGACACCCGTGACCGACTGGAGGAAGTTGGGAAAAATATCGATGCCAATAAAGGGGTGTTTGTGCCGGACGGAAAACAGTTGTTGGATGATTATATCACCAGGGAAGAGTTATGGGCCTGTACTACATGTAACGCTTGCGTAGAAGCTTGCCCAGTAAGTATTGACCCCTTGTCCATAATTACCGAGATGAGGCGCTATCTGGTCATGGAACAATCTGCCGCACCAACAGATTTAAATAATATGATGGGCAATTTAGAGAACAATGGTGCACCTTGGCCCTTCAATCAGATGGACCGTCTTAACTGGGCCCAAGAATCTTAAAAAGTCAATGATGGAAAACAAATTAAATGTACCTACCATGGCCTCTTTATTTGCCGAAGGTAAACAGCCAGAAGTCCTTTTTTGGGTGGGTTGCGCTGGTAGTTTTGACGATAGGGCCAAGAAAATCACCAAAGCTTTTGTAAAACTATTGCACAAAGCAGGGGTTTCTTTTGCAGTGTTGGGTACCGAGGAAAGCTGCACGGGCGACCCTGCAAAGCGTGCAGGAAACGAATTTTTATTTCAGATGCAGGCCATGACCAATATAGAGGTGATGAATGGTTATGAAATTAAAAAAGTGGTCACGGCTTGTCCCCATTGTTTCAACACCATTAAAAACGAATATCCCAGTCTAGGTGGAACCTATGAAGTGCTGCACCATACCCAGTTTCTAAAGGCATTAGTAGATGAAGGGAGGATTACCTTAGAAGGCGGCACCTATAAAGGAAAACGGATTACTTATCATGACCCTTGTTATTTAGGACGTGCCAATGATGTTTTTGAGGCGCCAAGGGAATTGATCTCCAAATTGGATGCAGAACTGGTAGAGATGAAGAATTGCAGAAAAAAAGGCCTATGTTGTGGTGCTGGTGGTGCCCAGATGTTCAAGGAACCGGAAAAAGGGGACAAAGATGTAAATATTGAGCGTACGGAGCAGGCCTTGGAAACCCAACCAGAAATTATAGCCGCCGCTTGTCCGTTCTGCAACACCATGATGACGGACGGCGTAAAGAACAAGGAAAAGGAGGCAAGTATCGCCGTAATGGATATAGCAGAGTTGCTTGCCAACGTAGAAGACCTTTAAGCCATTACAAATAATTGTAGTTCAAATTAAGAATATGCTGGTAGATTTTAAAGACCTTTCGCCTGAATCAAGAATTTGGATATACCAATGCAGTCGCAGTTTTTCTGGGGATGAAATCATTGAGGTCCGCTCTGCGGTTGCAGAATTTCTAAAGCAATGGACCGCCCACGGTCAGGACCTTAACGCAGGTTTTGAAATACGTTATAACCGCTTTATCGTTATTGGCCTTGATCAGACAAAAGCATTGGCATCCGGCTGTTCCATTGACGCCTCCGTACATTTTATACAAGCACTGGAAAAAAAATACCAGGTAGACTTATTGGATAAAATGAACGTTTCCTACAAACAAGGAGAATATATTGCGTACAAAAACCTGAAAGACTTTAAGGTTATGGCCAAGAACAGGGCAGTCTCCAAGAATACAGTGGTCTTTAATAACCTTGTGGCCACCAAACAGGAATATGAGGAGAGTTGGGAGGTCCCGGCTTCCGAAAGTTGGCATGCAAGGCTCATGTAGCTTAAGATGATTTAAGTTTCTTACCTAGATGTTGGACAATATTTTAAATTTCAACTAGTTAACATTCTATACTTTTTTATGAAGTTGACCAAACAGCTTTTACTATTTCTTTTCCTGCCCTTGACGTTGTGCTCCCAAAGGCATCCATTGGTCACAAAAGATTCCCTTGCCCAAGACAGTTGGGTCAATGCAACCTATGAGGCCATGACCACGGAAGAACGTATTGCGCAATTGTTTATGGTAAGCGCAGCGTCCAGTCAGAGTGATGCCAGTTTGGCCAAAATGGAAGCCCTGATACAGGAGCACCAACTAGGTGGCGTCATTTTTTCAACCGGCGGTCCACAACAACAGTTACAATGGAACAATCGCTTTCAAAAAGTATCCAAGGTGCCTTTGCTCATTGGCATGGATGCCGAGTGGGGCTTGGCCATGCGATTGGATTCTACCTACGCTTTTCCTTGGAATATGACCCTTGGTGCCATTCAAGAGGATACCATCGTTACAAAGGTGGGCTACCGCATTGGCCTGCACGCCAAGCGCTTGGGTGTGCACATTAATTTTGCACCTGACGTTGATATTAATACCAACCCTAAAAATCCAATCATAGGAAATCGTTCTTTTGGAGAAGACAGGGAAAATGTGGCCAATAAGGGAATTGCATTTATGAGGGGCCTTCAGCAGGCCGGTGTTTTGGCCACGGCCAAACACTTTCCTGGACACGGGGATACGGAAACGGATTCTCACAAGGCCTTGCCGTATATCAATTATGAACAGGAGAGATTGGACAGTATTGAATTGTATCCTTTTAAAAGATTGATAGACGCTGGTATTGGTAGTACCATGATTGCCCATTTGGCCGTTCCCGCCCTTGAAAAAAAGGAGGGATACCCAAGTTCTCTTTCAAAAAAAGTAGTCACCAACCTGTTGCAGGAACAAATGGGATTTAAAGGACTCATCTTTACCGATGCCTTGAACATGAAAGCGGTCTCAACCTATGCAACTGATGGAGAAGTAGCCCTAACGGCTTTTCTTGCCGGCAACGATATGCTCTTGATGCCCACTGATGTTGTCAGTGCTAAAAAAGCTCTTTTAACTGCTTATGACAAAGGTAAAATTAAGGAAGAACGCTTGGCTTATTCAGTAAAGAAAATTCTTAGGGCAAAGTATAAGGTGGGGTTAAACAATTACAGGCCTTTGGAATCAGAGGGGCTTTACGAGGATTTGAATAGGCCAGAGGATGATATTGTCTACGAGGAGGCGATTGAAGCGGCAATCACCGTAGTCAAAAATCGTTTTTCGCTCTTACCGATTAAAAGTCTGGAAAAAAAGAAGATAGCGTATGTCCAGTTTGGTGATGATGACGGTACCTCATTTTTAAATGCGCTCAAAAAATATGGGGACATTACCAAGATAGACGGTAAAAACAGTGCCGATTTTCAATCGCAGTTAAAGAATTTTAATTTGGTGATTATTGGCCTCCATAAAAGTAACGCTAGCCCATGGAAGGGTCATAATTTTACTAAAAATGAATTGTTCTGGCTGCAGGAAATTGCTAGAATGCGCAGCAGTAATACTGTTTTGGCGCTATTTACAAAACCTTATGCCCTGTTGGACGTCATTAATTTTGAGGCTATTGATGCCGTAGTGCTGGGTTATCAAAATAGCAAGGTGGCTCAGCAAAAAGTGGCGCAGGTGCTTTTCGGTGCCTTAGGTGCCAATGGGAAGCTTCCTGTTACCGCCAATAGTGCTTTTCCGGTACATACCGGAATCACCCTAAAATCAATTGCAAGATTGGGGTACAGTACCCCGGAACGCGTGGGATTTAGTGCCCCTAAACTCGCCAGGATAGACAGTCTGGTGCAAATTGGTTTGGACTCCCTTATGTTTCCCGGAGCACAAGTATTGGTGGCAAGAAAGGGTAAGGTGGTATATCACAAAGCCTTTGGAAAACCCACCTATGAATCTAAAGATAGTATTACAACGGAACATATGTATGATCTAGCTTCCGTAACCAAGATTCTGGGAACGCTGCCCATGATCATGAAAATGGAGGAAGAGGGTAAAATGCGCTTAAATGATACCTTTCAGGATTTAATACCGGAATATCAAGATTCTGAATTAAAGGATGTTACCGTTCTAAAAGCGCTCTCACATTACGGTAGGCTGCCCGCGTGGATCGCTTTTTACGTGAGTACCTTAAATGAAAAAAGAAAACCTTCCGAAGAATTTTATAACAATTATCCAACGGAAAACCACACTATCAAGGTTTTTGATGGGATGTACCTCATCAATGCCTATAAAGACTCCATTTACAATAGAATAGGAAGACAGGAGTTAAAATCCAACCGCTATCGTTATAGTGATGTGGCGTATTATGTATTTAAAAAATTTATTGAGGACACCTACGGAGAAGGTTTGGATGTGTTGACGGCCAAGCACTTTTTTAGGAAATTAGGAGCAAATAAAACAGCATACAACCCTATAGAAAAATTCAATAAGTCCCAAATAGTACCCTCTGAGGAAGACGATTATTTTAGATACGATACCGTTCAGGGCTATGTACATGATATGGGAGCTGCCATGCAGGGCGGAGTGGGTGGTCATGCAGGACTGTTCAGCAATGCCAATGATGTGGCCAAAATGATGCAAATGTACCTTCAAGGCGGGTATTACGGGGGGCACCGTTTTCTGGACGCCAGAACCATAGAAAAATTCAATAAATGCTATTTCTGTGATAAGGATGTAAGAAGGGGTGTGGGTTTTGATAAACCGCAGCTAAAGGATAGTGGGCCAACTTGTGGTTGTGTTTCCAGAAAAAGTTTTGGTCATAGCGGATTTACGGGAACCTACACATGGGCAGACCCAGAAGAGGAAATTGTTTACGTATTCCTATCTAACAGAACTTACCCCACGATGCGGAACAACCTGTTGGTAAAGTCTGGCTTACGTACCCAGATTCAACAGGCTATTTATGACTCCCTTATAGACTAGCTAGAAATTTATCCGTTACTTTTGTTATTATGAAAATAGCCATTGTATGTTACCCAACCTTTGGAGGTAGTGGTGTAGTAGCAACAGAGCTAGGCATTGCCCTAGCGGAAAGGGGGCACGAGATTCACTTTGTCACCTATAAACAACCGGTACGTTTGGAGCTGCTAAGCTCCAATATCCATTTTCATGAGGTACATGTGCCAGATTATGCCTTGTTCAGATACCAACCTTACGAACTGGCGTTGTCCAGTAAGTTGGTGGATACCATAACACAATTTAATATTGAGGTCTTGCATGTGCATTATGCCATCCCTCACGCCTATGCCGGTTACATGGCTAAAAAAATGTTACTGGAGAAGGGCATTTATATTCCTATGATAACCACCTTGCATGGCACAGATATTACCTTGGTGGGCAACCACCCTTTTTATAAACCGGCAGTTACCTTTAGCATCAATAAATCCGATGTCGTTACCGCCGTTTCGGAAGATTTAAAGCAAAAGACAAAAGATATTTTTGAAGTAGAACAGGAAATCTCTGTGATTCCCAACTTTATAGACACGAAAAAATATCGCAACGACTATACGGATTGTCAACGCTCCTTGATGGCCACCGAAAATGAGAAAATAATAACCCATATCAGTAATTTTAGGGAGGTTAAGCGTATTCCGGACGTGATTAGGGTCTTTGACAAAATTCAAAAGCAGGTACCATCAAAACTCATTATGGTGGGTGAAGGGCCGGAAAAGGAAAAGGCAGAGTTATTATGTGAAGAACTTCATATTGGCCATAAAGTGCTCTTTTTGGGAAATAGTAATGAAATAGACCGGATCCTTTGCTTTTCAGATTTATTTCTGCTACCCTCCAAATCCGAAAGCTTTGGTTTGGCGGCCCTAGAAGCCATGATAAACAAAGTTGCCGTTATATCCAGTAATACGGGCGGTATTCCAGAAGTGAATCAACACGGGGTGACCGGCTATTTAAGTGAGGTGGGTGATATAGACGATATGGCCAAAAATGCCATTGGTCTATTAACGGGTGATACTAAGTTGGAGAAGTTTAAAAAACAAGCCCAAGAAGTGGCCAAGACCTTTGATTTAATGAAGATTTTACCGCTGTACGAAGCAGTATACGAAAAAGCCTTCAAATCAAGATTTAAAACTGTTATTGCCTAAGTCATGAAAAAGGTATGGACTATGGCTCTGATTCTCATGCTGTTTTCTTGCAAAGGACAAAAGGATGTCTTGCAGACAGGCCAGGGAGGTGAGCGGGTAAAATTATTGGTCAAGGAACAGTTTGTTCCTACTGAAGATGGAGGGATGGTAACCTTGGTAGCAACCAATTTTAAAGAGCTAAATACGTTTTACAGGGACATCAATAAAACAAGAAAGCCCGGATTGCCGGTTCCGCAGGTAGACTTTTCCAAAGAGGCGGTCATCCTCGTTTGTTCAGGAGCATTGTCGGAGGATATTAACCTCTTTAAAGTCTCGGGAGAAAAGGATACCTATTTTATCACATCCAGTCAGGTTGGTTACAAGGGTGAGGAATCCGCCACTATGCCTTTATACGTGTTTGTGGTGGCACAGCCAATAAATAAAATACAAGTCAGAAATGGTTTAAAGCCTGATAATTAATCGTATAATCGGTAATTATTACCTTTTGTAGGGCTTTCTTAAGATAATTGCGGTTTTTCTTTACATTTGCCGTTGTAATCCCCAAATTACTTAACTATGAAAATATCACGTTACTTGATATTGGCTGTTTTGTTGGTTTTTTCTTTTATCCAACTAAGGTCGCAGGACATTCAGGACCTAGAAATAACTTCAAAGGATAGTATTGTTGCTAGTTCTTGGATTTTTGGACTGGGTTTTAACGCCGTGGATGATGCCGGTTCGGAATTTTCCAATGTTTTTAACTTTCAAGATAACTGGAACGTGGTTCCTTTTCCGTCCCGTTTAAGCATAGGGCGTTATTTTAGAAATGGTCTGGGACTGGAAGCCATTGGTAGCTTTAATCGATACCAAGAGGGCAAAGTAATAGACGGTCTGGTAAATACCGAGGACATAGATTATTACGCTATAGACGCCAGGGTTAGCTATGATTTAAATAAAATTTTGGGGGAAACTGGTTTTTTTGACCCCTACGTAGGCATTGGTGCAGGTTTTACCAATGCAAATAATCAGGGGCGGGGCACGTATAACGCCGTTGTTGGGTTTAGGGCTTGGATTAATGACAATTGGGGCGTAGACCTTAATTCGTCCGGAAAATGGACTATGGATTCCGGTACTTCCACTAACCATATTCAACACGCAGCTGGGGTGGTCTACCGCTTTGGCATCGAAAAAGAACTTTCAGAAAAAGGAAAGGAGAAATTGGCGCTTCTGGAAGCGATGGAAAAGGAGCAGCAACGTGTCAATGACAGTATTGCCGCTGCGCAGTTGGCGGAACAAGAGGCCAAGGAGCTTGCGGAGCGCTTAAAACGGGAACAAGAAGCAGCCGCACTTGCGGAGGCAGAGCGAAAGGCGGCGGAAGCAAAACGTGCAAAACAAGAAGCCATCCAGTCCTCCATCAACGCGTTGGGGGATGTTAACTTTAACCTTAACTCTTCTTACCTCACATCTAATGACAAGGCCTTGTTGGATAATTTAATTGAAATCTTGCAAGAAAATAGCAGCGTGGTATTGGAAGTGACTTCACACACGGATGCGCGAGGTACTGATGAGTATAACCTCTGGTTATCCGAACGGCGTCTGCAGCGAACCACGGAATATTTGTTGTCCAACGGTATTGCCAAAGAACGGATTGTTAGCGAGGCAAAAGGGGAAAGCGAGCTTAAAAACGATTGTGATGATGGCGTGTATTGTACTGAAGATAAACATCGGGTGAACCGTCGTTCAGAATTTACTGTGGTCAAATTTTAAGGTTGACGGACATTAAAAGACAAAACCACAAACCATAGTTTGTGGTTTTTTCATTTAGGTAGGAAAACCACTCAAAAATAGGCGGAAGGTTTATAGGAGCCATTTACAATGAAACCATTTTTTTTAAGTTTATTAATTAGAAACTAGCACCATACCAATGCTTCATAGGGGTATCGCATTTTTAGTCAAGAATAAGTTTATTTCCTTTATCGTTATTGGATTGGTCTTGGTTTTTGGCATATCCAGTTCCCCTTTTCATTTTCCCATCAACCTGTTTCCCAAAGACCCTGTAGCGGTAGATGCCATTCCAAATATTGGGGATAATCAACAAATCGTATTCACGGAGTGGGTTGGTAACTCTCCACAGGATATTGAAGACCAGATAACATATCCGTTGACCACCAGATTATTGGGTATTCCTGGGGTAAAAACGGTGCGGAGTAATTCCATGTTCGGGTTTTCGAGCATTTATATCATTTTTGAGGACGATATTGAATTCTATTGGTCACGGGCTAGGGTGCTCGAAAAATTGAATTCATTACCAGATGGACTTTTGCCCACATCGGTACGGCCCAAATTAGGGCCCGATGCCACCGCTTTGGGTCAGATTTATTGGTATACACTAGAAGGCAGGGATGAGGAGGGAAACGTTACTGGTGGTTGGGATTTGCAAGAACTGCGCAGTATTCAAGATTTTTATGTCAAAAATGCCTTGTCCTCCACCACGGACGTTGCGGAGGTAGCCTCGGTTGGGGGATTTGTAAAAGAGTATCAGATTAATGTAGACCCAGAGCTCATGCGTCAGTATGGGATAAGTTTATCCGCTGTTGTGCAAGCGGTAAAAGCCAGCAACAGGGACGTTGGGGTACAAACTTTGGAAATCAACCAAGCAGAGTATTTTGTGAGGGGACTCGGTTATATCAACTCGCTAGAGGATATTGAAAGTATCACCGTATCCTCAAAAGGGTATAAGAGCATCCGCCTGGCCGATATTGCCTCCATTGGTATTGGCCCTGCTGAACGCCGCGGTATCTTGGACAAGGGTGGGGCAGAGGTGGTAGGTGGTGTGGTTACGGCCCGTTTTGGAGCTAATCCAATGAAGGTCATGGACTACCTAAACACCAAAATTAAGGAAGTAAGTAAAGGCCTTCCCAAAAAAGTACTTGCAGATGGCCGCAGCTCGCAATTGACCCTGGTGCCTTTCTATGACCGTTCCAAACTGATCAAAGAGACGGTGGATACCCTAGGCGATGCCTTGACTTTTGAAATACTGATTGCCATTTTGGTCATTATTTTGATGTTAAGGTCGCTAAGAGTATCCCTTTTGGTTTCCTTACTTATGCCCTTGGTAGTGCTATTAGTATTTTTTGCGATGAAAATTGGCGCTATAGAGGCCAATATTGTAGCCTTGGCTGGTATCGCAATAGCCATAGGTACCATCGTGGATATGGGAATCATTCTAACGGAGAATATCGTGAGGATTCAAAAAGAACAGCCAGGCCAGCCCATTGTGGAAACTGTTCTAACCGGAACTAAGGAGGTGTCCGGTGCCATTGTGACAGCCGGCTTAACCACGATTGTAAGCTTTATTCCGGTTTTTACCCTCACGGGAGCGGAAGGGAAGCTGTTTACCCCGTTGGCCTACACCAAGACCTTGGCGCTTGTCTTCGCCATTTTGGTCACCTTATTCATTATACCCCCATTGGCAACCATCATCCTAAAAAAGAAAACCAACAAAAAAAATGGACTGGTAGTCGCTTTCTGCTGTATTGGTTTGGGACTATTGGGCTTCTTTTATATGGTAGACTGGAGTTTGGTACTTTGTGTTTTTGGGGCTGTTGGCCTCGCCAAGTATTATGGTAAAATCACGACTAAAACAGAGCAATCGCTTTATCGTTGGATATCACTTATTTCCATAAGCCTACTGTTGGCCTTTTACTGGAGGCCCATGGGTATGGCTGCCCCTTTATTGGGCCAATGGTTTTTGGTCATGGTTTTAGTGGCCCTTGTTGTTGTTCCTTTTTACATTTTTATTCGGTACTATGAAGGTATTCTTCGTTGGGTGCTCCAGCATAAATGGCAGAGCATTATTTTACCAATAGTGGTCTGTATCCTTGGGTTTTTGGCGTTTGTTGCCACAGAAAAGGAGTTTATGCCCAGCCTCAATGAGGGTGATTTTTTACTGATGCCCACCTCATTGCCCCAAGCAGGGAATGAGCAGAACAATCGTATTTTAAAACAGTTGGATATGGCCGTTTCCAGTCTACCGGAGGTAGCATATGTGGTAGGAAAGGCAGGTAGGGTAGATTCCCCTTTGGACCCCGCACCCATGTCCATGTATGAAAACCTAATTTCATATAAGCCGGAATATTGGTTGGACAAAAACGGAGCCCCCATCAGGTTTAAAACCAATGGAAAGGGCCAATTCGAAACTGTTTCCGGCACCTTTGTTACCGCAGGTAGCAGTACCAAAATAAAAGATTTGATACCAGATGAAAACGGCGAATACTTTAGGAATTGGAGGGAGCATATTAGAACGGAAAACGATATCTGGAAAGAAATAAGCGCGGTTACAAAATTACCCGGGGTCACTGCCGCACCAAAACTGCAGCCGATAGAAACCAGATTGGTCATGCTCCAAACCGGAATGCGAAGCAACCTTGGTATTAAAGTGAAAGGACAGCATTTAGAAGATATAGAACGCTTTGGTTTGTTGTTGGAAAAAGAACTTAGAACGGTAAAAGGAATAGCTCCAGAATCCGTTTTTGCAGACAGGATTACGGGAAAACCTTATGTATCCATTACCATTGATAGACACAAAGTGGCCCGGTATGGCATTTCTATCGAAAGCTTGCAACAAACCCTTGAAGTTGCAGTAGGGGGTAAGGTGTTAAGCGAAACCATTGAGGGGCGCGAGCGTTATGGTATTCGGGTAAGATACCCCAGGGAGTTAAGGCAGTCCCCAGAAGATTTAAACAATGTTTATATTGATGTAGATGAGGGAGCCCCATTGCCGCTCCGTGATTTTGTGGACATTACCTATGAAAAGGGGCCACAAAGCATTAAAAGTGAAGACGGTTTTCTGGTAGGATATGTGATTTTTGATAAGGACACATCCATATCTGAGGTAACCGCGGTACAACGGGTTCGGGAACATTTAGAAAAGCAAGAACGCCAAGGGAACTTGGTCATTCCAACCGGACTTAGTTATAGTTTTAGTGGTTCTTATGAAAATCATCTGCACGCCACAAAGACCCTAAGTTGGGTAATCCCAGCCGTGTTATTGCTCATCGCGCTCATATTGTTTATCCAATTTAAGTCGGTGAATATCGCTTTCATGGTTTTTTCCGGTGTCGCCGTTGCCTTTGCTGGTGGGTTTATATGGATTTGGCTATATGGCCAGCCATGGTTTTTAAATTTTACTCTTGGGGATAGCAGTATAAGGGAACTGTTATCCATAAGTAAAGTAAATCTTAGTGTTGCCGTTTGGGTTGGCTTCATTGCCCTGTTCGGGATTGCCACGGATGATGGCGTGGTAATGGCCACATATTTGAACCAGTCGTTCAAAATAAAGAACCCAAATACAAAAGCGGAAATACAAGAAGCCACCATTGCAGCGGGCAAAAAACGAATTTTACCCTGTCTTATGACCACGGTGACCACCATATTGGCATTATTGCCCATTCTAACTTCCAATGGCAAAGGCTCGGAAATTATGGTTCCCATGGCCATTCCATGCCTTGGAGGTATGTTTATGGCCCTAATTACGCTCTTTGTCGTGCCGCTGCTCTATTGTTGGCAAAAAGAACTAATTTTATTAAAAGAACATACGATCAAATAAGATTGTCAATAGCAAATGAAGTATAAAGTACTCTATTTTATTGGATTCTTAAGTTTAGGCTTGATGCTCGGCTATTTTATTTTTGGATCCGATGTCAAAGCGGTACCCGTTGCCGAAATTCAAGACCAACACGGTAAATGGACTTGTTCCATGCATCCATCTGTTGATGGCAAGGAAGGGGCCAAGTGCCCATTATGTGCTATGGATTTGGTTTTTATGGATGCCCAGGATACTGGTGGGTTAAAGCCAAATCAGTTTGTGATGACAGAGGATGCCGTTGCACTCGCCAATATTAGCACCACCAAGGTAGCCCATGGTAGCGTTGAGGATGGGACCCTAAGGCTTACAGGTGAAATTAAGATGAACCGCGAGACAGAAGCTATACAGACCATCATTTTTGATGGAAGGATCAATACCCTATATCCAGATGCTGTGGGAAAGAAGGTTAGAAAGGGGCAAAAAATAGGTTTGGTGTACTCCCCGGAACTGTATTCTGCCCAAGACAGGTTTTTGACCACGGCCTCTTATCAGGGAACCATTAATGAAAAGTTGTACCAAACCGCAAGAAACACTTTGGGACTTTGGAAAGTGACCGATGCCCAAATAGAAGAGATTTTAAAGCTGGGAAAACCCATGAGCAATTTCCCCTTGTATGCGGATGTATCTGGAACGGTGGTGGAAGTATTTGCATCTGAGGGAAAATATTACAAGGAAGGGGAACCATTATTTAAAACCGCAGATTTAAGAACCGTTTGGGCGGTATTTGATGCCTTTGAGCATCAACTTCCTTTTTTAAAAGTAGGTCAGGATGTTGCCATAGGGCTTAAGGGAATAAAGGGCGCACCTATTTCTGGGAAAATTGCGTTGATTGAACCCATGGTTGACCAAGTGAGCAGAACTGTCGCCGTTCGGGTGGTTTTGGACAATAGGGACGGAAAGTTGCTTCCAGGCATGTTTGCCACTGCTACCGTATCCTTGGATAAAATGGAAGATATCATAACCATCCCAGCATCTGCCGCTTTATGGACAGGTAAACGTTCAGTGGTCTATAAAAAGATTGATGGGGAAAAGCCAATTTTTGAGATGCAGGAAGTTCTATTGGGCAAAAAAGTAAATAATAGATATGAAGTGTTGCAGGGACTGTATCCTGATGATATTATTGTAACAGAAGGTGCCTTTACCATAGACGCCGCGGCCCAGTTGCAAGGCAAGCGAACCATGATGTCCATGCCGTCTGAAACCGATTCACCGGAAACCAAGGATGGGGTATTAGAAGAGAATCCAAGCATTAATTTAGAGGTTAAGGCCGTAACGGATTTTTCCACAATCACCCATAGCTATATGGCCATAAAAGATGCTTTGGTAGCATCGGACGCATCAAAAACCCAGTCCTTGGCCGCAGAAATGCTAAGACATATAGCGCAGGAGGAAGTCGATATTAACACTTCAGCCCAACTGAGAACTATCTTGGCCAAACTGGAAACAACCCATACGCTTGAGTTACAACGCAGTAGATTCAAAGAATTGTCCGACCTATTTATACAATTGAATTCCAAAAAGGCCCTTGTCAATGAAACAATATACCGGCAGCACTGTGATTGTGTAAATGGAGGAGGGGCCAGCTGGTTGAGCTACCAAAAAGAAGTCAGGAACCCCTATTTTGGTGATGCAATGTTAACCTGTGGTAGGGTGGAGGAGGTTTTTAAATAAACCGAGGTTTACTCTAAAACTTCAAATTGAAACAATGCTGAATTAGCCACATTACCGTTAGCGTCCTTGGTGATTACTTTCCAATAATACGTATTCCCAGAACTTACCGAAACATTGGCATAAGATGGCGTTTCAAGATTTTCTGCCAACAATTCAGGTTGGTCAGTGGTGCCAAAATACAGGTCGAAACCAGTGATGTCATCATCAACATCCTCTGCGGTCCATTGCAGGTTGATGGATGTTGTATTTTCTATGAGCTGCGCATCTGTTTCTGGTGAAATTGCCGAAGCTGGAAAAGGGATATAGGAGACAATTCCCGGGCCTGCGTTATAGAAAAAACCATCAGGGCTTGTTGTTGGGTTCTGAAAATCGTCCACATAGGTAATGACACTCCAACGGTAAGGTGTTCCCCGTTTAATGGTTATGGGCATGGCCGTACTATCAGCCTCGACCACCGTTTCTTCGTTGGTGGTTAAATCGGTTAGGTATACCAAATAGCCCTCGGTCACATCAGCTTGCGTCCAATTAAACGTTACCTCGCTTTCAGACTCCGAGATTACGGTGCCGGTGGTACATTCAGAATTGTTTTCTGGAAATAACAACCTTACCTCAGATGGAGGTAGAATTACCGCTTCTGCAATATCCAAATCAGCATCGCAGCTACTCGCTAGAATAATGAATAATAACACATGGCCCAACTTTTTCATTCTTTCAAGAGTTTAAGGGTTCTGGTGGTAGTACCTTGCGTTAGCTTAATCATATAAAGTCCTTCACCCAAATTCATGGTGGGTATGGGAATTTCACTTTCAGAACGTATGGTAAAGGTTTGGAGGTATTGTGCTTGCCCCAATAGGTTGTAAATGGCCACAGTAACCTCACCTTGGTCAAAAACTGAGGCATTGAGTCTTAGCACCTCGCTAAAGGGGTTTGGATACGCCAAAGCCTCTGGCCGGTACATAATAGTGTCATCAAAGTTGCCTTGGCACTCTTGTAGGGTGGACACTTTTAAGGTGTTGACTTCACTTTTTAAGGGTAGCACTATTTCACTTTCTTTGGTGTTAAATGAGGTGTTGTTAAAGGTGATTACATATTCCGATGCACCAGTTAGGCTAACACGCAACAGTTGTGAAAGCCTATTGATATTCGTGACCACATTTAAGGTTTCAGGAGCTTGTACCATTGCTGTGATGCAATACTCAAAATTTGGTATTTCTTCAACGGTGATACACACGTTATAACTTCCGGCAGCTAGATTTTCTAGGGTAAACCCAACTGTAAATGGAACAGACTGGCTCAATCCTTCGCCAATGATGTTCGCCAAATAGGTAAGTTCCTCCACTGCATCCACCACTATTTGCCCATCTGCCGCACCAATACAGGACGTCCCTACCGTATTTACGGTAAAATTATCAACCGCTAAGCCGCTCCTAATCTCGCATCCATTGGCATCAACTGTAACGCCCGCTTCTGTATTCGGACAGTCATCCAATGCATTGTTGATCCCGTCATTATCGTCATCTAGTTGAGCATCGCTACATCCCTCAGCATTTACGGTTGCTCCTGCGGGAGTATTAGGGCATTGGTCTAGAGAATTTGCTACCCCATCGTCGTCCGCATCGCCATCCAACTGTTCTTCACTGCATCCATCGGAATTTACGGTCTCTCCCTCCGGGGTGTTTGGGCAAACGTCATTGGGATTAAGAACCCCATCATTGTCATCATCCAGTTGTGCATCGCTACATCCCTCAGCATTTACGGTTGCTCCTGCGGGTGTATTTGGGCATTGATCCAGATTATCGGGTACCCCATCGCTGTCTGTATCCGTGTCACTTTCAGAGACCGTAACGGTTAAGCTGGCAGAACAACCTGCGGCGGTAGTAAATACATAGGTTCCGGAATCATTACTGTTTATGGAGCTTATGGTATAATCTCCGTTTACGGTCTCCCCGTTGGGTAAAAGAATGGAAAAATTAGGCCCGTTGGGGAGGATGCTTAAAATTAGGGAATCCCCAACAGTCAGGCTAATCGCGTTTTCACCGCTTTGCCAAACCCCATTTATTTGGTATTCAGGGATCACACTGGACGCCGTGCAGAAGGACGTGCCCCATGCTGCAATATTATTGGCGTTTGCGCCAGCAGCTTGGGAGAAATTGCCCCCAACCAACATTTCCGTTCTGTTGCTATAAAACGCCAAGGCATTGACCCTTGAGTTCACTCCTACATTGGTGCCAGGCCCTAAAGCTTCCCAGCCATTGGATGCACTCCACCTACTGATGTTTTGCATGATCTCGTTGATATTTTCAACATCGCTTGCCGTTTCAAAACTTCCCCCAACGTAGATGAACCCTCCATTGGCGACCAAGGCGTTTACGTTGCCGCTCACCCCCTGATTAAGGGATTCCCAGCCTCCATTCGCCAAATTCCACCGTGCAATTCTGTTCACCGTTTGGTTCCCTGCCAATGCAAAATTCCCGGCGGCATACAAAAAACCTTCATCAATGGTTATGGCTTGCACAAAACCGCTTGTACCGGCCCCTAAAGCACTCCAATTACTCCCATTCCAACGTGCAATTCTCGGTGCTTGATTGCCGCCGGCGGTATCAAAATTACCCCCAACGTAAATGGTGTTATCGGCAGCAATACCGATGCTTCTGATTTCATTATTGGTCCCGGAAACGCCAGAAGTGCTGTCCGTAAGTGCGGACCAAGAATTGTTGTTCCAGCTTGCAATATAATTGGCATTGATGCCTCCAGCTTGCGTGAACACCCCCCCAACATACAAGGTACCGGAATTATCAAATACCAATTCTGCTACCAGTCCGTTGGTCCCGGAACCTAGGGCATTCCAGTTTTGTCCGTCATAAGAGGCAATGTTACTTGCAGATACGCCTCCAATTTCCGTGAATTCGCCGCCCACGTAAATAGTGCCGTCCGGAGCTTGCGCAATAGCGTTCACAGGGCCATTGCTTCCACTGGTCACGGCCTGCCATTGTTCTTCCGTGGTAAGTCTGGCAAGATTGTTTGCCTGTACGCCATTTACATTGGTAAATTCCCCGCCCACATAAATAGAGCCATCTGCCGCCTCCAAAAGGGTCTCCACAGTACCATTGGTTCCGTTTCCTAAATTTTTCCAGTCGCCCACCCCGTTTACGGCTGTAGTGGTTGGTCCTGCAACGGTTTCTGTAAGCTTATATAGCTTTACACTGTTCCCGTAACTGGAAAAATAGAGTTCTCCAGCTTCATCCTCACCAAATGAGGAGACAAATTGTCCATTGGTCTGGAATAACAGCTCATTGTCCGTACTCCCATTGGAGGAATTATAAGATAATGCCCACACCCGCCCCGAAACGTAGTCCGCATAAATATAGCTGTTTTGCAATGAAGGGTTGGTGAGGCTCCCGCGGTAAACATAGCCTCCTGTAATGGAAACGTCACCTTGGTTATGGTCATAAAAGTAAATGGGTTTTATATCTGGATTGGTGGCCAAAGTGGTATTTTGTCCATAACTGGGTTCGGAGTTGGCTTCAAACCGATTCCATCCATAATTGCCCCCTCTTTCCACAATATTTATCTCTTCAAAACTGTTTTGCCCAACATCACCTCCCCATAGTCTTCCTTGGCCGTCAAAAGAGAATTTCCAGGTATTTCTGATACCCCAGGCAAAAAGTTCATCCAGCCCAGACTGTCCCACTCTTGGGTTGTCTGCGGGAATCTCATAATTCCCGGTGGGTTCTTCTGGATTGGTTTCCAATGGATTATCACCATTGACGTCAATATCTAACCTTATAATACTCCCAAAAACTGTATTCAGGTTCTGTCCATTGCCTTGCGGGTCACCGCCCCCACCACCGTCACCAATGGAAGCATATAGGTATCCGTCTGGACCAAAAGCAAGTTTGCCCCCATTATGGTTACTATCGGACTGGTTTTTTGTGAATCTTGCTATAATGAGTTCTGAAGAAGGGTTCACCCTATTTTGGTTCTGGGCGTCTACTTGGTAGCGAGCGATATTAATGCGGTAATTGTTGGGCCTATCTATATAATAGATAAACACAAAACCGTTCGTACTAAATTGGGGGTGAAAGGCGAGACCAAGTAATCCAATTTCTTGGCCTGCGCTATAACTTACGGTATTTCTAACATCCAAGAACGTACCTACCTCAGCTGCAGTGACATTTGGGTTATTGGGGAAGACTTTGATGATCCCCGGTTGTTCCACAACGAACATTCTATTGGAGCCATCGTTTGCGTTTTGTATCTCTACGGGAAAATTGAAGTTGAGATTGGGGAAAGCTTCCTCAAAAGAAACTTGTCCATAAGCGGTTATCCAAAGTAAGCATGAAAAAAAGGTGCTTAGCTTCAGAAGGGGGTGGGGTCTTCGATGCATATTTTCTCTTTCGCTTACAAATATACGTTAGAGATGTGCTCTTTGGACTTCGTGAGCCAATAAAACCCAGTCATGGGCTGATGCATAAAAAGATTCTTAACCTATGGTAGTGGCATTTCCTACAATTACCGTTCCACCACCATGTTTTCCATAACCAATACGTCCATTTGGGTTCTGGCAAAGCATGCGTAGGCCTCCGCAGGGGAATTGACGATAGGCTCGTTTTCATTGAACGAGGTGTTCAATAAGATGGGTACCCCGGTTTTTTTTCTAAACGTATCAATTAATCGATAATATCTGGGTGAAACTTGCTTATCAACACTCTGTAACCTACCTGTTCCGTCCACATGGGTCACTGCGGGGATTTCCTTGTGTTTTTCAGCTTTTATGGGAAATACCTTTTCCATAAAGGGAACGTCCTGGGTATATTCAAAATATTCCGGAACATATTCTTTTAGGATGGAAGGGGCAAAGGGTCTAAAGCTTTCCCGTCTTTTAATCTTTAGGTTAAGCAATTCTTTGGCCTTATCATTCCTTGGGTCCGCGATGATGGAACGGTTGCCCAATGCCCTAGGCCCAAATTCTGCCCTGCCTTGGAACCAACCTATGACGGCAGGCTCGATAAGCTTATCGGTCAAATAGTCGTACAGTTCTTCTTCCTCAAGGCGTTTGTAGGGTACCTTGTTTTCTTTGAGGAAAGCTTCAATTTCCTCATTGGTAAACCTGGAACCGGTACTGGCACTTTGAATCGCTTGTTTTCTGGGATGATTTAGGTTATGATGGTAATGGAAGAGTGCAGACCCCATGGAGATTCCCGCATCGTGCCCTGCCGATGGAATATAAAGTTGGTCAAAATTGGTGTTGGCAATAATTTTGCCGTTGGCCACGGAGTTTTGTGCCACACCTCCAGCAATGCATAGGTTTTTTGAACCCGTTTTTTCTTGCAGGTGTGCTGCCATATGGAATATGATCTCTTCGGTTACCACCTGAACGGACTTTGCCAAGTCTTTATGAAATTGGGTAAGTTCATCTTCCTTTTTGCGTGCGGGACCAAATAATTCCTCAAATTTTTTCGTGTAGAATGTATCCACCACGGGTTGGTTATTGACATATTGGACCTTTACCTCACCAAAGTATTCATTTGCCCATGTCCAACGCCCATTTGGTTCTAAGGTTACCAACTTCCGCACCTTGTCCACAAGTGTGGGTTGTCCATAAGGAGCAAGCCCCATAACCTTATATTCGTCCCCATAATGGGGAAACCCTAAAAAATGGGTAAAGGCCGTATAGATAAAGCCAAGCGAAACCGGGTAGTCAATGCTGTCCAATACCTCTATTTGGTTCCCTTTTCCGTAACCGTACATACAGGTGGTAAAATCTCCTGACCCATCTATGGAAAGAAGGGCCGCCTCTTCAAAATGACTGGCAAAAAATGCCGAGGCAAGGTGTGCCCGATGATGTTCTACATGAACCAATTTTTTAGAAATCATTTCCTGAGGGCAACCAAAAGCATCTGCAAATTGTTGGGGAATGGACGTAATATCCTTTCTATTTTCCCATCGGTTTTGAATCAGGGAAGCACCTGTTTTAAGATTTTTAAGCGCAAAGAGCATCTTTTTACCCAATTTGGCCTTGGCGTCCCGGCCAATAGTGATATGATCTACCCCTTCTAGTGTAGTATTGGCCTCTTGTAAACAAAATTGTATGGCCTGGGCAGGAAAACCCGCCCAATGCTTTACACGGGTAAACCGTTCTTCTTCCGTTGCAGCTATTAATTTTCCATCCAAAAAAATAGCAGCGGAAGAATCTGCGTGGTGCGTGTTTAAACCTAGAATAATCATGATTTTTTACTTTATGGGAAACTTTTATGTATTGGGTCTAAAAAAACTGTTTGAGTTTTGGTACCAGTCGGCGTACGGTATATAGTGGGTTGATAGGAATCTTGTTTTTTTTAAAGGCTTTAATACATTCTTTATTGCCTTCAATCATATTGGTAATGCCATTACTGGTTGCACCGCCTAACCGCATGCGTACCAATGGTTTTTCAATATAGCTCCAAGCAATCCGATGTTTTTCCAAAAACCTGAGCATAAGTTCAAAATCTGCCGCTAGTTGGAGTTCTTCATCAAAATAACCAAAACGTTCATAGATTTCTTTTTTAACAAAAAAGCTTGGGTGAGCCGGGTGCCAGCCTTTTCTAAAGGCATTTTTCGTGTAAGGTCCGGTAACCCATTTGCGCACAATTTTTGTAGTGTCCTCTTGGTTTACGTAATACAGGTCACCAAAGACACAATCGGCATTAGTCGTTTCAAAGGCGGCCACCACTTTTGAAATTACATCTTCGGAATTATAAAAATCATCCGAATTTAAGATTCCGATGATTTCCCCATCCGCAAGTTGCAAACCTTTGTTCATGGCGTTATAAATGCCCTTGTCCTTTTCCGAGACGATGTTGGCTACCCTGTTGGGAATACTGTTTATCTCTGCTATGGTATGGTCCGTAGAAGCTCCATCAATAATCAGGTGATCTATGTGTTGGTAATCTTGCCGATATACGGACTCCACACAGTCTTTTATGAACTGGGCGCTATTATAGGTCGCTGTTACAATGCTAACTTTTAACATAAGAATTTGTCATTCGGTTATACAGGTCTATATATTTGTTCAGTTGGATGTTTGCATCAAAATGGCCAGCAACATATTTTTTTAAAGTCGCAACGGGTAAGGGATTTTTTACGATATCCCGTCCAACATCCAGTGCTGTTGAAAAATCGCCCACTTTTATAATCCTGCCCACCTCAGCGGATACCATTTCCGTGCATCCGCCTGTTTGGTATGCAATTACCGGAGTGCCGCACGCAAGGGACTCAATGTTGGTGGTGGGATAGGTGTCTGCATACGTAAAATTCAAATACACATCAGCATGTTTATAAAGGGCCATTAAGGCTTCTTTATTTTCTGTGCGTTCTATTCCAATGATGTTATTGGGCAAGCCCACAAGCTGTTTTTTGTTAAGCCCCACCAATACAATCCGCTCGTCAGCTTTTAATAATTCCGAAGCCTTTATAAAATCGCCCAAACCCTTTGTTTCGCTCCAGACACTGGCCACACCCAAATAAATGGTTTTTCCTTGGGGTAAAATGCTTGGTCGCGGCAAGGTATCTATTTGTTTAAATTGTTCTAAGTCCAATCCATTGCCGATGACTTCTATGGGATAGTCTTGAAGGAATGATTGCTTCAGAATTTTTCCTAGCCATTGGCTTACGGGTACCAAGGTGAGGTTTTCCACTCCAGAAAAAGCAGCTTTTTTGTCCTTAAAATTTTCTGGGGAGCGGTCGGTTACCAAACTTTTTGGATAGTCTGCTTTTAACTCACAACTGTGGCACTGGCTTTTCCATTTTTCGCAACCGACATATTCAAAATGGGTACAATGCCCAGTAAACGGCCAACAATCATGTAGGGTCCAGATGACCGGTATTTTATGTTGTTTGATGTATTGGAACAATAACTGATAATTCAGATAATACCCATGAAGGTTATGTAAATGTATGATGTCTGGATGGATTCTAGTAAGCGCTGCGATGAGTCGTTTGGTTCCAGATTTGCTATGTAATCCGTGCGAATCCAAGAATCTGGTTGCGACTAGGTGCCGTGCCTGTTCCCATCGGTTCCCGATTTTTAGTAAGGGAATATTAGTCTTTGCTTCTTTACGACCATAGGCAAAAAAAGGATGCCAGCCTTGCTGTTGGGCAAGGAGCGCAATGGTATTGGCAATATTTCCCGTGCTGCCGTAAGCTGCAACTGAATTAATTTGGACTACTTTTTTCTTGGCCATTGGCAACTGCTACATGCTATTTTTAGTTTGCTAAACGTAGCTTGTTCAAAATTAAATAAACATGTTGTTTAAATCGTTTGTAATAGTTGACCGGGTGGTTTTTTGGGTTGAGCATCGCGTCCTTACAGTACGCTAGATAACTTTCTTGATCCTTAAAATGAAATTGGTTTTGCGCAATTGCGTTAAACATGGTCACAAAACCGGTTCCCTTTTCATTGGGTAAATGCCAGATAGGTAATTGGTGATCTTCCGGGGTAACATTTCTAAAATAATTTGCGTTGGTCCACATACGTTTAACTGTAGTGTCCAAGCCACCAATGTCGGTACCATATTTGTAATAAAAGAAGGAAAGCACATGCGCCTCTTCGTTGAACTTGCTTTTATTGGCTTTCCATAGGTTGATTAGTTCCTTAAACAGTTCGGGAAAGTCCTTGGCTACATTTTTTATAAAAATACCATTGGCAAACAGTGCTTCCCCACCGGAGTAATAGGGATTGTTGTCCATGGATAATCCAAAATGGGAAAATAATTTTCGCATTTCTTTCCCAGTGACCCCATTGATCAAGTAATCACGTTCATGGTCTACCACATAGGTGCGCGCCGGGGTTTCCCTATCCAAGGGTTGTATGGCCGGGTAAAATGGTTTGGAGAAAATACAGTCAGAATCCAACATCAGAAATTGTGTGGAATCACTTATTTCTTTGGCCATGTGCTCTATGATGGAAAACTCAAAAAACTGGTTCCTAAAATTGGCATGATACCCTTTTGGCAAAGGATATTTATTGGCTACATGGACCACCTCAATACCATTGCTTTTAAAAAATGCGTTAAGGTCTAGGCCTGGTAATTGTGGGACTTCTTTGGCATTGGTAAACAAAAGGTGTCTTTGTTCTTTATGAAAACGAAGGGAGCTCGCAAAAAACACCACAACACAGCGCCAATACACCGCTTGGAATTCTGCTGAGGCACTATCTGCCTTTACCGTATTGTTCGGGTACTTGGATTTTTCTTCTTCCCCATCAAGATAAACCCATGTGGCAATGATGTCTTTATTGGTTACTTGCATATGGTTGTTTTTTCTGGTTAACAATTTGGACGATCGCATCTTGGTCAGACCAAGGGTTTACCGCCTAAAATAAGGTTCTCCACACTTTTTACTTGGTAATATGGATTGTAGTACGTGTCAATGATTTCGTAGCACTGTGCTCTCAGGGTTTCCCTGTCCACGTCCAGACGGAGCCATTCTTGAATTTTAATGGCCATATCGTCTATATTGTCCCGCTCAAAAAGCACTCCGTTTTTTCCTGGCACAATACTCTGTGCTTCTGGCATTTGATGGCGCCTATCGTTGTGGGTACAGACGGGTGTTCCAAAACTTAGGCTATGGATGGCCGTGAGGCCTACGTTCCCAGGGGAAACGCAGAGATCAGATGCTGCCATTAGCTTGGCATTAATGGCATTGTCATAACAGGCCCCAAAAAAGTGATAGGTTCCTGCCGGGAGGTTCTTACTGGCCTGTTCCTGCAACTGTTCTTTTTCAACACCGTCACCAATAAATAGCAGGTTCACTTTTGTGCCGCTCTCCAGCAACTTTTTTGCCACAGAAATCAACATATCCAGTTTTTTAATTTTGGTAAGACGGCCAACAAATAATAGCACGGGGATTTCTGGACGCTCAAAAAAAGGAAATACTTCTTTTTTGTCCAGTGCTCCCAAGGTGTTTCTTAATTTTAAATGTTCATCATAGTCCAATGAATTAAAAAGCACATGGATGGTATGGGGTTTAAAGCCCATTTTAGCCATCATCTGCTTTGCGTGCCGTTCATAGACCAGGTGCTTGTCCGCTAGTTTGTTAAAGGTGGTTCTAAGACTTTTTTTTAATCCGGTTTCATTCCCATACATACCATGTCCCTTAAAAATAACCGTAATGCCTTTTCTTTTACAGTACAGGGCAAAGAGCCAATTGCTCAATGCGGTAAACTCCCCTAGTAAGATAACGGCGGTTGGTTTTTTCTTTAACCATTCCCTGAATTTAAAAGATTGCCAAACCAAATATTTTCCTTTAAGGTAATAATTCTTTACCTCATGCAAGCGGTTGGTTTTGCCTTTAAAGGAATCATGGGAAAAATCAATTGTTTTAATACCGTCAAAGCGGTTTTTTCCAAAAAAGAAATGGAGCTCCATATTGTTGGACTGTACCAATTTAGACCAAATATTTTTACGGTACAAAGGGGCAATGTTATTAACATAAAGTACCAAAGGCTTTTCTTGGGCCATAAAGAAGCATCATTGTTGTTGCTATTGTTAACGGTGCTTTCTGCTCTTATGGTATACAGTGGGCAAAAAAAGTTTTAAACCGGCAGATAGAGCCACAAACGGAATGCGTAATGGAAAATGCCGCTTCATTAGGTTAAGGTTAGAGGCAAAGTCCAGCCCCAAGGGATGATGCAGCACATCCCATCTTTTTTTAAAGGGAAATGTATGGTAGTCTTCATAGATATCTTTGTGATCGTGTTCACAGAACCCCGTAAATTCTGGGAGCGACAACACGGGATACCCTTTTTTTACCGCCAAAAGCGTATAATCATAATCTGCGACCCCGTGCACAAAGGCAGTAGAAAGAATCCCAATCCCCTCCACTACCTCTTTGGATACGTACATAATGTTGGCGTTGCCCAATTCACAAGCTTGGTAGCTCCCATTGGGGGGCAGAAAATGGTATTTAAATAAAAACCGGTTGGTGAGTTTCGCTCCCCCGTAGGTCATTTTCTTGCTTTGTGAATCCTGCGTACTCCCAAGATAAATTCCTTTTTTTCCATAGCGTTCCAAGCAATATGCGTCCGCTTTGTCCATTTCCAGAAATAGCTGCTCAAAAACAAGGGTATCGTCATTTAATAGCAAAAACCCATCGTAGTTGCCAGATAAAGCCGTTTGCCAAGCATGTCTCATACCGCCTGCCCAATACAGGTTGCCTGTGCCCTGTAGAACGTTGATTTTGGGATACCTGCTTATTACGGCTTCCCCCGTACCATCTGTGGAACCATCATCCGTCAAATAAATGGTAAAGTGGTAGCCCGGCGGTGCATTTTGTATGGCCTCATTAAGGGCGGACAGGCAAGCCAAGGTTTTTTGCTTGCGGTTAAAACAGGTAAGGAGAATTGCAATTTTAGTCATTACTGGATGTTGATAGAGGGTTGGTATTGAATATTTTATAAAAACTTACCACACAATTTTGTAGTTGTTATCATATTATTGAATCAAATTATTACCCTTAACAATGTTGTTTTTTTGTTGGTTAATAGCGCCCTGAAAAAGGCAATAAAAAAGAAATAATTGTACGGAACCCTCTAAAATTGGTTCTACAAAGAATTGGAGCATAAAAGCCAAAGTATATACCAAAACCTGATTCCTGAAAATAATATTTGTAGAGTGGTTTCTGATGATTCCTAATGCTTTGATTAAAGATCTAATGGTAAATAAACATAAAAAGAAGAAGGAGAGCAGGGTTCCGCCCCGAGCCGTATCTAGCCACAAATTGTGGGAATAGCCAAAATCATCCACCTTCCAGCCCATAGGTTTCTTAATCATATATTCTAAAGATTTTTCCCACCGTTCGGTTCTACCGCCAGCGGTTGAAGCACCATGACTTTTGCTATCCATCCTATCTGCATAGGCACTCAATAAATCAGAGTCAAAGTCTATGTTCACAGTGGTCAACACCGCATTGAGGCCGAAAAAAACCAGCAGTAATGTTATAAAATTACGGGTAGGTGATTGAACTTTAAACAAGAAAAGTAAGCTTGCGAAAAGGGTAAAACCACTAATTACAATTTGTGTCCTACTGCCCAGTCTGAGAACTGCTAAAATAGACAAACAATAAACGGTAACTAAGATTAGGTTTATGAGGATTTTTCTCTTTTTGAATGAAAAAAGCAGTAGTGCAGGTAGGCACATGTTTGCAAATAAATACGCTGCCGTTCCAGTGGCCGCGCCTGATGACCCCCAAAGTAAGGGTATATTTCTTTCGGTTTGGGCAAAACCACCACTTGCAATGTTCAATAGCACGGATATCAAAGCAATCGTCGAGTATATCACCGATAACCCCAAAATAATATTAAAAAGTTGTTCACTACCCTTTGCTTTTTTTGCAATATTTTTTCCTAATAGATAAAATACAAGGGGAAAGAGGGCATAAACTAAAATGAACTGCATGCCACTATAGGGATCAAAAGCATAGAAAATAGCGTATACCACAGAAAAAATGAACAATATTATTGAGTCCAAATCTAAAATTTTACTGAACTCTTTAGCATGCAGTAGGATGTAGATAGTCAAACAATATCCAAATACAAAACCATAATAAAAAAAATCGAGAAAATAAGCGATTAATAAAACTAATGGAACAATACCAAATGATTTGATAAAAGATGTTTTTATGATATCCACTTTAGCTTGTTTTCTTAATTAACCTAGCGGGATTTCCACCCCATATTTCATTTGGCGGAATATCTTTGGTCACTAAAGATCCAGCACCAATAATTGAATTAGCACCAATACTAACTCCTTTTAAAATGATGGAGTGACCGCCAATAAAAGCATTCTTTCCTATTGTTATAGGACCTGTTAGCGGTTTATCTGTCTCGGGATTTTTGCGGTGTTCTGCTAGTAACGAATGAAAGTCAGTATCGTATATTTTTACACCTCCACCAATTTTCACATTATCGTCAATACGTACGGACTCATGACAAACAAGGGTGCAATTAGACATACCTACCATATTGCCAATTTGTACAGTGGCTCCGGGCAAAACGTTTATAATTAACTTGTTATCCCCTCCAATGGGATTAGCTCGTGTACCCGAGTTCATACGTACTCCTCTGCCTATTTGTAAGGAACCCGTACCAAATAAAAAAAGTTTTCCCGATATGGTGGGGTAGGATTCGTATTGTACTTTTTTAATTTTTATATAGGCATAATTTCTTAGGTAATAAAGCCATACTAATCGTGTTCTCCAAATTTTTAAAAGCATTGCAGTTTAGTTATTTAATATCTTGGAATAAGCTTGGAGGACTTGTTGTTTAATTAATTCTTTAGAGTGTCTCTTGGATGCAACTTTTATGGCATTTTCAGAAAGCTTGCTACAAAGTCCTTTGTTATTGAGTAGTTCCAATATATGCATTGCCAATACCGCTGTTTCCTCAAACCGGTACAACATTGCGTTTTCATTATGTTGAGCCATATCGCATACCCCACCAACTTGGGCTGCTATTACTGGGACTCCCAATATTTGTGCTTCACCTAGGGAATTTGGACTATTCTCAATACTTGAGGGACAAATAAATAGATCCGCATTTAGATACTGTTCAATCATTTGGGTTTCATTCTGATTGCCCAAAAATACTACGTTCCTTTCCAAATTGTACTTTTTTATCAAACCAAGAATAATATTCGCGTAACCGCTTTTGTAGGAAATTCCAAAAACCTTCTTTTTTTCAAGAATGTTGGCACCTGCTATTTTTACCATTATTTCTGGGTACTCTCGCTTCACTATGGCCAAGGCTTCCAGCACTTTGTGCAACCCTTTGATGGGATAAGCACATTGACTCAAAAAAATAATTTTTTCATTCCTTTTTTTTAATGTCCATTTTGGTGAAGTATAAAAACCCTCACGCAAACGTTCTCCGCCATAAAAGTAAACAGCATCCTGTCTTTTACTAAAAATATGTGCCTTGTCCCAACTTGTGCGGCCTATAAAGTATTTAGTATTTTTAAAGTATTCATTCTCGGACTTTCCCCTATGTTTAAAACGCCTTTGACCGTGCCACAGGGTATCTCGTTTAATAAGGTCTCTAAAGGTAATATTTGCCAGTATGGTATGCCACCTCAAACCTCCTAAATAAAAATCACTATAAATGGATACCAAGCCTTGAATGGAGACAATGTATTTGAGACTGGGAAAAGTGTTCATTAAACTAAGGCCAAATGTATATTCCGTCCCATGAATGTGTACTAAGTCTGGTTCAAAAGTCTGAATAATGGCGTGCCATTTTGCCTCTACTTCCTTTGTTGAAAGAGAGTTGTAATTGATTAAAAAATAGTTAATACCCTTTAGATGGATTGATTCTATATTTTGATTGCCAAAAGATACTACGCCAAGTTCTGTGACGTCGTTAGATAGGTCTTTTGCCAACGAGTACATCCAACCTCCAACGTTTGGGGTTCCTTGTGCCATGTATTCCGCCAAATCTGGAAAAACGGTATTACTAATCCATAAAACCTTCATATTATTACGTATTAATAATGCTTTCTAATATCTTAACTTGATTACTGGGATTCCAATAGGTGTCAATTATGCCATAACATGCGGTCCTGTTATTTTTCCTTTCATCGGCATCAAGCCCAATCCAATATTCAATAGTGCCTGCCAGGTCGTTGATATCGTCTTGCTTAAAGAACCCTCCCGTTTTATTTGGTACGATTACTTCATATTCCGGACTATGTTCATCTAGGTTATCGTGGGTTAGGGAAGGAGTGCCATAGGTTAGGCTATGGATGGCCGTTAACCCAATATAACCTGGTGTAACACAAACAGCTGCGTTATAGAACAATTCCCCTAGTTTTTCTTCTTCATAACAGGCTCCGTATATCCAAACTTTATCAGATAATTTTTGTTTGGTTAAAAACGATTCTATGTTATTTACATCTACTTTAGGGCCTATTAAGGCCAAATTACAGTGATGACCTTGATTATTCAAGAGGGCTACTGCCATAATAAGTTGGTCCAATTTTTTTGCCTTTAATAAGCGACCCACATAGACCAAGGTAGGATGGTTATTGCCAAAATAGTCTATATAAATGGTAGTTGGCATAAGCCTTTTTCTAATTTTTAATTGTTTTTCATGGTTAAGGGAGTTGTAGATGACTACTAGTTTATGACCTGGGTAACCTAACTCTAGCATGTTCTTTTTGGCGGCGTTGCCATATAATAAAATTTTATTGGGCAATAAATAAAAAATTCTCTCAAACCACCAAAAGCGTTGCTTGTTTTTTGTTTTGATACCATGTGTCCAGAAAAACACTTTTTTATTTAAAAATCTCGCGAAGATTGTAATCCACCAGTTGCTCAAAACATTGGGTTCCCCGGTCAAAATATATACCGAGTAGGGTTTAAATGCTAAATTTAAAAGGTTGTTGCTCCATTTAAAGCTGGTATTAAAAAATGAAAAAGTGTTAAATTCTTTCTTAAACCCGGATAAATTGCTGTAATCCATTTTTTTTATGGGTGAATCAAGCGTGTCACCGAAATAAAAATCGCAATCCAGTTTTTTATCCATTAATTGATAAATCGGACCTCTATAGTGAGGTGCATAATTGAATATGCAACAAATTTTATTTTTTTTCATAGAAACTTTTAGCGTTGGCAATAATAAATGTAAATCCTTCTAATTTTAGAAAATAACTTGCGGAAATCATAAATACTGGAAAGGATATCCCTAAAATAAGAAGCTTTAGAAAACTATTATTTGTGAATAACATTAATAGGTAAACCAAAAGGCTTGTGGCAATTGTTAGTACTAACGTTGCCCGCATATCCTTAAGTTGTTTAAATGCACCATACTTCATGATTTTCCCGGGATAATGCGTGTTAATAAAAAAGTGGATAATGGTTGCGACCAGATCCGCAATGGCAATGTAGAAAATACCGAATGGTAAGGCGGTAACCAATAAAATTAATCTAATCGCCAGTTTACCGTATTGTTGTTTTAATACTAAGTCACTTCTACCCACAGTGTATAGAAGATTTATGCTTATTCCTGACATTATGGTAATTGATCTGCTCACGCAGATTATAGACATAATTGGTGCGGCCGCTGCCCATTTTTCAGTTAGCAAAATCAGAATCAATGGTTTTGCCCCTACAGCAAGGGCACAAAAAAATGGGAAGACCAAAACAGACGATGCTTTTATGATTTTAGATGTTTGGGTAACAAGAAATGTGAGATTCTCTTTGTACTTTGCCAAACTCGGCAATAGTACACTATCGTAAACGGTATTAATAGTACCATAAGCCATGTCCGCAAATTGGGTACCCCTTGTATATATGCCCAATGCAGCAGGATTAATGACTTTACCAATAAACACAGCCGCCAGATTACTAACTAAACTACCTAGCAAAGAGGAAACCAACAACCTAGACCCAAAACCAAACAAACTTTTAAACGCTTGTTTAGAGAATTTTAGTTGGGGTGTCCAGTTGGAAGCTATTAAAAAAAGTATTGCCAGTAGACCTGTTTTGCAAAGTGTTTGCCAAACCAGTGCCCATTCCCCATAATTTTGATACGCTAGGTAGATAGCTAAAATACCACTTAACGCCGTAGCTAAAATATTCAGCTTGGCAATGGTTTTAAAATCCATTTGTAAGCTAAACAAGGTTTGGGGAATTGCCATTAAGGCATAAAAGAATAAGGAAACCGCAAGAACGCGAAATAACAAGGTTAGGTTTGGTATATTGTAGAAATCTGCAACTAACGGTGCTGTAAAAAATAGTACAAGGTAACAGACTGAAGAAATCAATAAATTAAAGACAAAAACCGAGGAGATATCCAAAGCAGTCGGATTCTGTTTTTGAATCAGGGCTTTACTAAACCCACTATCAATAAAAATCTGAGAAAACGATATAAAAACAATCAACAAACCAATTGTACCATATTCATTGGGGGTTAACAGGCGTGCCAATATGATACCTAGCACAAAAGCAACAAGCTGTACGGATAGCCGTTCTATACCACTCCAGATAAAACCACTTAACACAGTCTTTCCAAAAGTCACTTTATTCGTTGAAGGTTCGAGCATTGCCTGTTTATAGTTCTGGAAATAATGACAAAATGTTAGTACCTTAATTTAATAAGGCCTTTTAATGTACTATTTTTAAAGGTAACCCACCTATATCAGCAGCGGTTTGGTTAAAAGTACTCTGATGTGAACCGTAAATTTTTTCAGTCTTTGACAAGGCATAAAGGTCTACCACTGCGTCCTGTATTGCAAAGGGACTATTTCTATTATAACTGGTAACCGTTTGATAAATTAAACGATTTGAAAAAACACTCTTAAACGTATTGATTACCCTATGGTTGTCAGTAGATAAATATAGTTCCAGATGTGGGTTTAGGTCAAGCTCCTTTTTAGCCATTTCTACAAACTTAGCTACCGGGCTCTTTTCTATGGCCATAGCATGGTCAGTTTGTCTTATGTGTATTCCCAGCACGTTCTTTTTGGCATTAATAAGCGCATTAACTCTTTGAACTATAATGTCTATGGGTTCAAAATCTACATAACGTATTTTATTATCATAAAGTCTGTAGCAGGATTCAATGAAAATAATTTTTCTGTCACTAAACATGTTGGGTAATAAGATAGTTGTTTTTGAAAGGAGCCAGTTGTCAAGTTCCTTTACATGTTTCTCATGTTTATCGGGTACAGAAGCGTAGATGTCACTAAAAAAATGGTTGCTCTTAACCTTTGTTTTGTCCACTTTTTCAACTTTGGATAGTAAGCGCAAATTGCTAACCGCTTTAAAGGGGTCCGCTTTGACCAATAAAAGTCTACGGAATCTTTTTGGATGGGGTCGGGCAAGCAAAAGATTTTGAAATCGATTTGAATACCGTTCTGGAAAACCTGTTGGTAAATCTATAACAGAGATAGTAATTTTTTTACTCGTTAGAGGTTTGAACAGTTTGTCGAAACCACAGTTTAAAGCATGGTCTTTTACCCACAATACGATTAATTCGTATTTGTATTTTTCGCACAATACTATTGCAGAATCAATACAACGCATTCTATTGCATAACCCTCCCAATGGTTTTAAATATAGTTTTCCCAACACCAATCAGTCTTTTGTGTACCAATCGTACATATTTTTAATACCCTCTTCCAAGCCCATCTGATGTTTCCAACCCAGCGCATGTAGTTTGCTCACATCGGTTAGTTTTTTTAGCGTACCATCTGGCTTTTGCACGTTAAAATTAAAACTCCCTTGAAACGCCAAACTGGTTTTGATCAATTCTGCTAATTTGGCAATGCTGATATCCTCTCCCGTACCAATATTGATATGGGTATTGCGTATTTCTGTGCTCCTTTCTTTGTAGGTATCTTTAAAATCCCGTTGTTCCATAAGAAACACACAGGCGTCGGCCATGTCTTCTGACCATAAAAATTCGCGCATGGGCTTTCCACTGCCCCAAATTTCGACCGAAACGGTTCCTTGGGAGTGTTGCACCACCCCATATTTTTGCAGCACCGCTATTTTTTCTGCCTCTGTGGCCTTGGCAGCAACCCCTTCTATGGGCAAGCGGTCCAAATCTGCATTGATGGTTTGCCAATCTCCTTGTTCCAAAGCCTTGCCCAAATGCACCTTTCGGATCAATGCGGGCAGTACGTGGGATTTTTCCAAATCAAAATTATCATTGGGACCATAAAGGTTGGTGGGCATCACGGAAATAAAGTTGGTGCCGTATTGCAAATTATAACTTTCACAAAGCTTAATCCCCGCAATCTTTGCTATGGCGTAGGGTTCGTTGGTATATTCCAGCACATCGGTAAGCAAATAATCCTCTTTCATGGGCTGGGGACAGGCTTTAGGGTAAATACAGGTACTGCCCAAAAACAGTAATTTTTTTACCCCATGCAGGTAACTTTGGTGCACTACGTTGTTTTGGATCATGAGGTTATCATAGATAAATTCCCCACGGTAGGTGTTGTTGGCAACAATGCCGCCTACTTTGGCCGCCGCCAAAAAAACATAGGCAGGCTTTTCGGTTTCAAAAAAGTCTGCCACGGCTTGTGTATTGGTCAAATCTAACTCCCTGTGGGTTCTGTGGATGATGTTCGTATACCCTTTGGCCTGTAAATTTTTAAGCAATGCACTGCCTACAAGGCCCCTATGGCCTGCGATGTAAATTTTGGAATTTTTTTCCATGGTTCGTTATTTATTGCAATACGGTATCCTAAAAAACGGCGACACCTGTTATGTTGGAACAAAAATAGTCAAGCCTTTTTTGGACTTGACTATTTTTGGAGGAACGGTCTATTTATTCGAAATAATTTAAAATCCGATATCCACCGTCCTTTAGATATTGGTCTTTTTTCATCAATTTAATATCGCTTTGCATCATATCGGCCACCAAGTCTTTAAGTTCGTACTTTGGGGTCCATCCCAGTTTTGTATTTGCTTTGGTGGGGTCGCCAATCAACAGGTCCACCTCCGTAGGCCTAAAATATTTGGGATCTACGGCCAACACCTCTTTGCCTATGGGCAATTGGTATTCTGGGTTGTGGCAGGCCTTTACGGTGGCCTTTTCATCCACTCCTTCGCCAGAAAACTCCAGTTCAATGCCCACTTCGTTAAAACTCATTCGCACAAATTCACGCACTGGGGTGGTCTTACCCGTTGCTATGACCCAATCTTCGGCCTCATCTGCTTGTAAGATCATCCACATCATACGCACATAATCCTTGGCATGCCCCCAGTCCCTTTGAGCATCCAAATTACCCAAATAGAACTTATCCTGTAATCCCAAGGCAATTCTTGCAGTGGCCCTCGTAATTTTTCGGGTCACAAAAGTTTCTCCCCTAATGGGGGATTCGTGATTGAATAAAATACCATTGCACGCATACATATTGTAGGCTTCCCTATAGTTTACCGTTATCCAGTAGGCATACATTTTGGCCACCGCATAAGGGCTTCTGGGGTAAAATGGGGTAGTTTCACTCTGCGGTACCTCTTGCACCTTACCATAGAGCTCTGATGTAGAGGCTTGGTAAATCCTTGTTTTTTCGGATAGGCCCAATAGGCGTACAGCATCCAAGATTCGCAATGTTCCTAACCCATCCGCATTACCCGTATACTCTGGGGTTTCAAAGGAAACGGCCACATGGCTCATGGCCGCCAGGTTATAGATTTCATCTGGTTGTATTTCTTGGATAAGACGGATCAAGTTGGTACTATCCGTCATATCCCCGTAATGGAGCACAAAATTACGTTCGGTCTCATGTGGATCTTGGTACAGATGGTCTATGCGGTCCGTATTAAATAAGGATGACCTACGTTTTAGACCATGCACGATATAGCCTTTTTTAAGTAGAAATTCGCTTAAATAGGCTCCGTCTTGGCCGGTAACGCCAGTGATCAATGCTACTTTTTTCATGTAAACACTAAGTTTTAAAATTTAAGTAATTGGCTCCGTTAAGTGTGCCGTGTTTTAGTTTTGTACAGAAACGTAAAAAAGGGAATAAAATTTTGATCTCATGAAAAAAGCCCCAAAATTGAGGCTTTTTTTAGAAAAATAAGAATGTCTTAAAAAGCCCCAATATTAAAGCTACTTCTGGTCTTACCGTTAAAATCTTTGGAGGCTTTACTATTTAAATGGCCAATGTCCTTTCCAGCACCCCTTAAAGGACTATTGGGTAACAGCTCAAGACCACTTACGTCAAAGGAACCATCGATTATGGAATTTGGATCACTAAACATAGGGTTGCCATCAATGATATTATTTTCCTCAAAGGCCAATGGGCTATTTCTATTTAAATTTCCTGAAAAGTGACAATTTTCAAATTTGGTATTGGCGTTCAGTACGTACCCCCTATGGTTGGTATATAAAGATGCCGAAGCCGAGAAGTGACAATTGATAAAGGCATTTCCACTGTTTTCCCGATGCGCGCGGATGCCAAATTGGGTGTTATAGAAAGTACAGTTTAAAAACTGGTTGTCAGTGGTAGGACCCAAATGTGCATAGCTTTCAGAAAATATTACACCATATTGGGCATTTTTAACAATAATATTGATATAATCATTGGCCCTTCCTGCATATGCATTGCTCCTGTCCTCACCATGGTCTAAAAAAACCAACCCGCCCCAAACATTATCTATGATTATATCCTTAAAAGTATTGCCAGTCGCACTATTTGAGGTTAGAATGTAGGCCAAGGGGTCACCATCGGTGTAATAGGAACCATTCAATTCGCCTTTTTCGAAAGTATTGTTCGTTGAGCTTGCAAAGCTAGCCTCAATATTAGTGTTGATAACCTTCCAGTTTCTAATCGTATTATTGATAGCGCCATTTTTGACTATAAAACCATGGCCACCGTGGGTGGTGCTCGTAAGCCTGTGACAGCGGTTGTACTCAACGATTAAATCAGAAGACGGTCTTCCTGATTCACTGGTAATTAAGAAAAAATAATCGGTTCCATTTACTTCATTGTAGGAATAGACAACATTGTCCGCATAAACGCCGGAATTGGCACCTTTGATTTCCAGTGCGTGTTGTTCGCTATTTAAAAAACTACAGAACCTAACCTCCAAATTGGTAGAACTTCTATTAGCAATCCCAAATCCTTGATAGCGATCGGGGTGTGAAGAGTCCCTAGACCCAATATCGAGATTGCCTTGCTCCATAATGATACAATTAATTACCTTATTATTTGCCGAGTCAGCATTAAAAAACATTCCAAAATCACCACCTTTTATAATAAAGTTGTGAAATTCAATGAACTGGCCTCGAATGGTAAAGAACATGTCATTTCGTAGATATGCTTTTTCGAAAAAAGGCATATCTAAGGCGGTTGGTCGTTTTGTGTAATCAAATTCCTCATCATTGGCTAGACGAGTTGTTCCACGCCGATCCCTTACACTATTAGACAATAAGGTCTGTTTGAATGCATCAATATCCCCAGGTACCTCTTTATAACCTATAAACCTAAGTTTCTCTGAACTATCCCCCCTTTGGTTAAATTCAAAATTACCACTGGTGTATTTTCCGGCCTTAACATAAATGGTCATCCCAGGTCTTGCTTTTGCCACGGCTTCGGACCATGTCCAGGCCGTAGCCTCAGATTTACCATCATTGCTTCCTGAGGCCTCTGAGGATACAAAATAACTATTCTCGTCTACAACAAACTCCTCTTCGGAACCGGTGGCATTATCAGGGATAGGGGTTGTGTCAAAGTCTTCGGTGATGGTTTCATCTTCTTGGAATTGGGTAAGTTCGCCATACAAATCGGTGTCCGCTTCACAGCCGATTAGCCAAATACAAAGAAGGGATACAATGGACATAAGGGTGATTTTAAAAAAAGATAGTGTACGCATAGCAAAGTAGGGTTTTTAAAAATTTAGGTTAAGTTCAACTCTTAGATTTTGGGATTTAAAGTTCTGAATAAATTATACTTTATCGCTTAAATGATGTTTTTTTTCGACCAAATACATCTTTCAGATAACCGTTTTACGGAAGTATTCATTTTTTGGATGTTCATCGATATTTTTTTCGATGAACTACCTTAATTTTTAAGAATTTATAACCCGTTGTGTGTTTTGAATGCTTTTAAGAATTAAAACGGTCAGTTCAAGTTTTTTCTGGAAGAAAAAGTATCGAGAATAAGGTTTCATAGCTAAAATTCTGATTCTCGATACTATTTTTCGATACTTCGTAGGAAAAAATCACTCGAATTGACGAATTTTCATCAAAATGCACAATGGGTAATTTAAAACCTTTTCCCTATATGTTCCCTTGGTTTTATAATGCAGCTTTAGGCACACTACAGCGGTTGTATTCTTTGCATGGTAGTACAAGTTCCCGGAGGTTAAGCAAGAAAAAAAGTGTTTGCTGATAGGGCCATTACATATACTTTTGTCCGTATTTTGTCGTTCTTTACCGTTACAGCAACACCTATTATGAGCTACTGTACCACGTTTACCGAATTTCAGCGTTATTTGGGCCGTTCCCCAAGGTATTATGCAAGGCGTTTGGCTTTGGATATCCTGCATATTTTGGAATCCCCTAAGTATAGAGGAAATTTTAAGCAACCTAGAATTCATTTTTTATACATCCATCATATTTTTGAGGACGAAATTGCGAACTTTAGGAAACTTGTGCATGAGTTGGCCACTTCGCATACCTTTATCACCCATAGTGAAGCGGTGCAGCGCATAAAAGACGGCACGGTGGACAAGCCTTATTTGGCCTGGAGTTCTGATGATGGCATTCAAAATAACCTGAACGCTGCAAGCGTTTTGGAGGAAGTGGGCGCAAGCTGTTGCTTTTATGTAAATCCGTTTAGCATCAACCTCACCGACGAGCGAGCGATAAAACAGTTTTGTGCAGAAAAACTGGATATGCCACCCGTACCCTTTTTAAATTGGTCTGAAATTGAAGTCCTACAAAAAGCTGGGCATGAGATTGGCGCCCACACCTATGCACACGATCGGGTAAGCCAACTTAGTTTGGAAAATTTCCAAGAAGATTTTTACAAAACAGATACTATTTTAAAGCAGCATTGTGGTCCAATACAACATTTTGCCTACACCTATGGAACCTTTAATGACTGTGATGCCAAAGCCATGGACTTTGTGTATGACAGCGGATACGCCTCTGGCACCAGTGCGGTGAGGGGCTGCCATCCGCCAACGGGGTACCATGCAAAAGAGGGCCGTTTATTGTTACGCCGGGATCAGATTATTGGCGCTTGGCCCATTAGCCATTCCAAATACTTTATTTCCAGAAGTGTAAGACAAATGACGAGGGATAACCATTACTACCCTAAAACTTGGACAACTGATGGATAGCCAAGCTGCATTTAAAATTCCAATCCTGTTTATTATTTTTAACAGGAAAGGAGTGGCTTTGGAAACCTTGATGCAAATTAGGAAGATAGCCCCTACACAATTGTTCTTGGCCGGAGATGGGCCGCGGGACAACAAACCTGGTGAGGCAGAGCGGGTTGCTGCAACAAGAGCTGCCATATTGGATGCGATTGACTGGCCATGCGAAGTGAACACCTTGTTTCAGGAGACCAATCTGGGTTGTGGACTTGGGGTTTACCAAGCGATCAACTGGTTTTTTGAAAGGGTGGACATGGGCATTATTTTAGAAGATGATTGTAAGCCATTGATAAGCTTTTTTCCTTTCTGTGAAGCGCTACTGCAACGGTATAGAGACGATTTAAGAATTGGCGGTATTACGGGTTACAACCCATCCAAAAAGGAATTGATTAACGAATCCTATTGCTTTTCTGAATATGTGGAGAATTGGGGTTGGGCCACTTGGAGGCGGGCATGGCAAAATATGGATATGGAAATGTCTTGGTTGCAGGGACCGCACCGGAGGAGTATTATAGATAATACGGGCTTTTTAGGTAAGGACCACGGTTATTGGGAACACAACCTGAAGAAAGTGGCAGGGAAAAAAGTAAGTGCATGGGACATACAGTGGTGCTTTTCGGTAGCGGCCCAAAACCAATTGACCATTTATCCCCAGTGGAATTTAATTGAGAATATTGGTGAAGGTGAAGAAGCGACCCACACGGCAACGATAAGTCCTTTTTTAAATTATAAAGTCCACAAAGAATTGGATTTTCCGTTGGTACACCCTCCTTACACGGTACCCAATTTAACCTTTGACCGGGAACTTTTTGAACAGAGAAACAACCTGCTGGCAAAACTTGCCCGTTTTTTCCCCGAGGATATCAAATCTGCTGTAAAACGAAACTTACACAGGTTTAACAAGCACTGATGAAAAAAATCAGATAATTATCGTACAAGACTAAAATGGCCATTGAACCGTATGGGCCTGTTAGACAGTTCATCCACAAAATCTACGGTAAACCAATAATCGCTTGCCGGCAATGGACGGGTATTATAGGTGCCGTCCCAGCCGGTGCCCAAGGGGTCTAAACGGGTCAGCAGTTTGCCATTGCGATCGTAGATCATAATCTCCAAGGAGGAGGTGATGTTTAAATTTTCTATTCCCAAGGGAATCCAGGTCTCATTGATGCCATCTCCGTTAGGACTAAAAAAAGTGGGGTAATTAACGATTAAAAAAGGTGCGCTTTCCACCACGCTGCCGCAACCGCTGAGGGCACGTACATATCCCGTATATAGTCCACCATCCACATTTTCAAAAATATTGCTCTCCTGAAATGGGCCCTCTGCAGAGGTAATGCTGTATTCATATTGGTCAAATTCCAGTGGATTGTCCCCGGTGAGCAAGCGTACCCTATTGCCCGAGTCCAGCTCGTAGCCCTCGGCCGTTACCTCAACTTCCAGCCCAATAGGCTGCGGAACGGTTTCTACCGTGGTTTGGTAGGTGGCAAAGCCACCACACTCCGTTGTGGTGCCCAGCTGAAATACCTGTAGGCTATACGTTCCAGGTTGTGTTATCTGGAAAATGGCCTCCTCAATTCCGTCGCCATTGGTATCGTTGTCCGGAGTCCAATCATAACGAAAGCCCGGGCCTAAATCCACCCCAATGGCAATTGGGGCCACTGCCCCAGTAGCATCTGAACACAGGCTTATGTTTTCTGGGATGTCCAAGATGGGTTCTTGAAGCACGGTGAGTTCAAAACTACCTTCCGCAGCACAATTTGGGTTATCCTCGGCCACGGCCCGTACATAGATGGTTTGGCTAGTGGTGACCTGTGCGCCCGGGGCAAGGGTACTTCCATTGCCGCCTGGAGCGGTAAAGTAGCCTTGACCGGTAGCCAGTGGGGGCAATACAAAAAACTCGCAAGCCTCCGTATCGGGTATGGTAGGTAGGGTTGGAATAGCGGTTATCGTTAGAGTAACAGGGACACGCTCACTGGTGCAGCCCGAAACGGTTTCCGTATTTTGTGCATAATACGTATAAACGCCTGGTAAGCTGTCATTAGGGGTAATGGACGTTCCACTGGCAATTAGATTTCCCCCTACAAGGGCATCAAACCAATTGATGGTATCACCCCCAGAGCTGGGCAAGCTTACGGAAAGGGCAGGGTTAGGATTCCCTTCGCATACCATGGCATCCGTACTATTGGTTGGAGGGTCTAAAGGAGGACAGCTACAATCCGGGGCAATGGCCAAGGTATTGGCGCTGCAACCACCGTTATCTGCGGTAATGGACACGTTTATCCCTGCAGGTATACCCACAATCCGGTCATTGCCCAAAACGGTACCTATCGATGCAGTCAAGGTTCCCGTAACCGGGGAGATGACAACCTCATAAGTGGCCAAATCTGGCGCACAGGTTCTGCTTAGAATGGTAATATCGGGGGTTTCGTTTACCGTTACCACAAAGGCGTTTTCATCGATACAGTTAGGGGTGGAACCAGATTCCGCAAAAATATAAATGGTTTGTGTTGCCGTTACCGTCTCTCCCGCATTCAGCTGGGTACCTGTGCCCAAAGGCCCTGTGTAATAGCTATTTCCTGTGGATAAGGCAGGTAATACGTAGTTATCACAAACGGCAATATCGGTAAGGGTATCCGCAGTGGGAGATTGCGTAATGGTCAAGCTAAGTTCAATTCTTGCACTGTTACAAGAATTGGTACTGTCAAAGGTTTCGGCATAATAGGAATACACCCCGGCTGCCGTTTCCGTAGGGGTAAAGCTCGTTCCGGTGGCAATGGGTGTTCCCCCTACAGCTACATCATACCAATTAATAGTATCTCCGCCTGAGGCAGGCAGGTCTACCGTTAGGGTGGCCGTGGCATCGCCGGTACAGTTAAACCCATTAATGGGGTTCTCTGGAGCATCCAAAGGAGGACAAGAGCAGTTAGGAGCGGTAATGATAGCGTTGTCACTACAGCCATTTTCCGTTACGGTAATAGTAACGTCCGTACCCGCAGGGATATCTACTATCCGATCGGTACCCAAGACCGTTCCCACGGTACTTGTGATGGTACCTGTGACTGGCTGAAACAGTACGTCATAGGTCAGCAGGTCCGTGGAGCAACTGGTGGCCAAAATGGTTACGGATGGGGTAGGGGTAATGGTTACCTCAAAGCTACTTTCATCGGTACACGCCGGACTGGTAGCGGACTCCGCAAAGATATAGATGGTCTGGGAAGTGGTGATAACATCACCCGCATTTAGAGGGGTTCCCGTACCCCCAGGGCCAGTATAATAGGTGTTGTTTGGACTAAGTACCGGTAAGGTAAACCCGTCGCAAATGGAGGGCTCGTCTGCCAAAACATCTGCCGTAATGGCGGGGTGGATGGTAAAATCTACGGGCAATCTAGCCGTGCTGGTGCAGCTTGAGGCCGTTTCCACCGCCTCCGCATAGTATGTATAGCTTCCAGGAGCCGTATCCGTAGGGGAATAGCTAAGTCCAGATGCCAAAGCGGTTCCCCCAGTGGCCGTTGCATACCAATCTATACGATCGCCAAGCCCCGCAGGGTCTAATTCCGATGAAATGTTAGGGTTTGTTCCGCCCTCGCACACTGCGGCCCCAACAGGGTTAATCGGAAGCGTAATAGTGGGGCAGCTGCAATCTGGTGCGGTAAGGGTCAAATCCCTAATACAACCGTTGTTATCCACAGTGATTATCAAATCCGTTCCTGCCGTAATACCAGTGACGAGAGTCCCCGCCAAAGTTCCTTCATTCACTGCGGTGATGTTTCCTGCGGTTAAGCTTATATCTGCATCATAGGTCAATAAATCCGCTGCGCAGGTCAGTGTGGTTAACACCGAATCTACAACAGGTTCAGCACTAACCATTATCGTTGCAGTAGGCGTTGGCGCCAAGGTAACTGTACAGGAGCCATCATCGAGGCCAATTAGACTGAAGATAACATCAGCGCTTGCCGCCGTGGCAACAATGGTAGCATTTCCGGTTCCATCCAGGGTAACTGTATTTGTCGTCGTACCCCCATCAAAACTATAGGTCGCCACATGATTTGCCCCACCTCCAGTCAATTCGAATACTGCATTTTCACTGACACAGATACTCGGGCTATTCACGTTAATTGTAGGGATGGTAGGTGCTGGTAATACACTTAGCGTGGTGCTACTTTCATCGTAGCAGAGATTGTCATCCCCTGTAACACGCACACGATATTGATAGGTATCAAATACTGTCCCAGCTGCGGTAATGGTCATGCTGGCCGTATCGGTGCCGGAATAGGGGGCGGTATTGGATAAAACGGTCCAAGTGGTGCCACCATCGGTACTCTCCGCCCATTCGTAAAAAATGGTCGTATTTGTACCTGCCCTACTGGCCACTATGGTAAACACCGCGTCCGACCCCTCACAAACGGTTATTGGGTCTGGCAAGGGGGTATCAATTATGGCAGGTTCCGCAAAACTTCTAACGTTGGGGTTCACCGGTGTGGTATAGCCTGTTTCACTGGTGACGATTCCATTACCATCTACGGTAGGTAAACCAATACCTAAAATACCATCGCGATCACCATCTGAATAACCGGCTTCAATGGAATCTGGACAACCATCATTGTCGGAATCAAAATCGATACAATCTGGAATTTCGTCGTTATCGTAATCCATATTGATTCGTATAAAGTCATAGTTTCCTGACCCTTGATTTCTTGCAAAGTTGGCAATATGTCTTATTCTTAAAAGTAAATTTTGACCTATCGCAGGAGATCCCGCTGGAATCGTAGCTGTGAAAGAAATGTCTGTCCATGTGCCGTTCGGAGTTTCGTGAGGATCTACCAATCTCGTCGAGATAACCTGAAAAACACCTCCCTGAATATAGCCTGCCTCCAGGCGGGTAGTACCATCATTTCTAAAGGTATCATTGTAATCCAGACCGTCGCCAATGGCAATTGTTATGATATATGAACCCTCAACCATATTAACTGCAGATACGGTTTGCGTTAAGGTTCCCGTTCCGTTAATAAATGCGAATTGGTCATTGTTGTAGGCTGAGGGACTAACATTATTGACATCTAAGTTATCAAATTGTAAGGTGCCATCCGTGCTGTAATTTGGCGAATAAGGTAAACCGCTTAAGGGACTATTGTATAAATCAGCGTTGACAAGATGAGATCCCGTAATTGAAGGGTCACTGGCAATCCAAAAATCTAAAACTCCCGTTCCACCTGGCCCTGGACCAGTAGAGAATGGCTCTGGTAACGTCGGGGGTAAATAAATAAAATTATTTGATGGAAACTCAAAATTATAAGGTTGCTGGGCTACACCTTGAGAAGTTAAATGACAATCTTCGTTTAGGTCTGTTATTCCGTCATTGTCGTTATCCCTATCCTCTTCGTCCCAGTCTGTAAAACCATTAGTCAGAAAATAATAGCTGTCTGAATCTGTAAAAGTGTCATTATCGGTATCATTGGTTGCACAGGCATTGATTGTAGCATCAAAGTAAGCTTCTCGCAAGCCTGTATATCCCGAGGCAAATCCAATAACACGGCCGTTACTTAAGTTTATTCCAGTGCCTAATAGCTGTCCACTTCCATTATCTATATGTCCTACCTCACTAACATCTGGGCAGTTTACAGTATCTCCGTCACTGTTAAGATCTTCACAATCGGGGATGCCGTCATTATCTCTGTCTCGTACCAACCGTACATGGTCGTAATCACCTCTACGCTGGAATTGCCCATCGTTTTGAACATGTTCTATTTGGATTCGAATACCTTCTCCTAGAAATGGGCTTAAAGGTGGAACAGTTGTGGTAAGGGTAAAATCTTTCCAGACCCCGTTTGGAGTTTCCCACCCATATATAGGTCTACTGTTTATTGGTATAAAATTTCCTGAGATGTCATCTGCGTATCCCATAGAAATAATAGTAGTACCGTCATTTCGAAAGTTATCATTGAAATAATCGATACCGTCTCCAATAGAAACGGTTAAGATATAAGACCCTTCTTCGTAGGATGCAGTTGTGGTTCGCATAGTTACCGTTCCATTACCGTTGATAAAGCCATACTGTCCCCCTTCGGCAGCAGCAAAATAATCATCTATACCATTTGGGGTAACAACGCCACCACCAAAACCAGAAGTTGAATCAAAGGTCCAGCCATCTTGCGGAAAAGTTCCGGGTAAATTATTTTCAAAACTTGAATTTATTATTGGAACCTGACACTCAAAGCGATCAAGAATCCCATCGTTGTCATCGTCCTCATCTAAAGCGTCAGGAACATTGTCATTATCATTATCCTCATAACCTGGTAGGCAAGTCTGAATACTTGAGTCAAAAACGGCTACTGTACTACCTTGATATCCACTTAAAGCACCAGTCACTATACCACCAGTATTTCCAGTACCATCTAATTGTCCTAGAATTAACGGGTTTAGGCTGGCTACATGCCCAGCTTCCGTAGCATCAAAACAACCGTCATCATCAGAGTCTACCTCCACGCAATTGCTGATACCATCATTATCGTCATCCCGTTGTAGCCTGATATAATCCAGTCCAAGACCCACCCTTCCCGGCAGCCCTGTGTGGCTTATACGAATTAAAATGCCTTGTCCAAGTTCAACATTACCAAAATTTACGTTCCAGTTAAGGCGTAACTCATTCCAACCTTCTATTAATTGGGTGGGGCCATCAATATCCAATGCTGCTCCGGGTATCGGATTGAATGCACCACTGTTTTCACCGTAGCCCAGTTCTATACGTACGCTACCCGGGTCTAAAAATGCATTGGGTACCACTCCATTTGGTGGAAGGTCTCCAAGTGAAACGGTAAGAATATAGTTCGTTTCTTCATACACTGAGGTAGCATTGAGGGTGGTTACCGTAATCGTCTCATTAAATGCTTCTATATCAAGGTAATTTGGACCGTCGGCTCCAATAAAAGGCCCATCATTTGCTGGGGAAACCACCACAGAATTGTTCAGTGTGCCATCGGCAGCCTCAACAGCCCAGCCAGTGGTACCTGATTCGAAGCTGAAATTAGGGATTACAATTTCGCAATCATTACGGTCTAAAATCCCATCGTTATCGTCATCTGGATCACAAGCATCCCCAATCCCGTCGCTGTCCGTGTCCAGATTGTTGGGGTCTGCAATTGTCGGACAAAGATCTAATAAATCATCAATGCCATCAAAATCCGAATCTTGTGCCAATGTATTTATTGAGTAAAACAGAAAAAATATGCTAAGGTATAGTGTTCTCTGAAGCATAGCAGGTCATTTAATTCTTCGGGTTAATTATTGAGGCTTTTCCGAAAAATACAGTTAAAAATAGGTCGTCATCGTTTATATGCGGTTAAAAATCGTTCAACGCACAAATTTATGGGTTGATCAGATGAATGGGGTGTAAAAAAATAAAAAGTTATCCACTGAATGTGAAGGGGTTGTGCGAGAATGATTTGCTCAATTCGCAGCTGGCCTTTGGGTTTGCCCTTTAGACCTAATGAGTGGCCAACATTCAAAGAAGGTGATTCATAAAAACAAAAAAACGTCAATCTGCTGACGCGGATTGACGTTTTAATCTTTCAAGGATTTTAAACCCATTGTGCATTTTGATGAAAATTCGTCAATTCGAGTGATTTTTTGATATGAAGTATCGGAAAATAGTATCGAGAATCAGAATTTTAGCATTGAAGCCTTGTTCTCGATACTTTTTCTTCCAGAAAAAACTCGAACTGACAGTTTTAACTCTAAAAAGCATTCAAAATGCACAACGGGTATTTTAACTTATTTCTTACCAATTTGGTAGTACTCAAACCCCTTATTTTCTAGGTTAAGGTTGGAATATTGATTACGACCATCAAAAATAACGGCCTCTTTTAACCTATTTTTAATTTCCTCAAAATCTGGGGAACGGAATTCCTTCCATTCCGTTAGCAATACCATGGCATTGGCTTCGTTCAAAGTGTCGTATTTAGACTCGCAGTATTCGATGTCTTTCACCCCTTTAAGGTAAAAACTCTGTGCCTCATGCATGGCCTTGGGGTCGTATGCCTTGATTTTGGCACCTTTTTCCACTAGGGCCTTGATGATATAAATAGCGGGAGCCTCTCGCATATCGTCTGTCTCCGGCTTAAATGAAAGCCCCCAGATAGCAAAGGTGTGCCCCTTAAGGTCCTTACCAAACTTGGCTACAATTTTATTGGCAATGACCATTTTTTGGTCGTTGTTTACTTTTTCCACGGCATCAATAAGTCTTGGTGTGTATCCATGCTGTTGTGCCGAACGTTTTAAGGCCTTTACATCTTTGGGAAAACAAGAGCCACCATACCCGCTCCCCGGATAAATAAAGCTATATCCGATGCGACTATCCGACCCAATACCGATACGAACCTTATTCACGTCCGCACCTACCAGTTCACAAATATTGGAGACCTCGTTCATAAAGGAAATTTTAGTGGCCAACATGGCATTGGCCACATATTTGGTCATTTCCGCAGAACGTACATCCATGGAGATAAAGGCATCCTTAATTCTAAAAAATGGTGCGTACAAGGCCCTCATGGTGTCCTCTGCCTCTTTGGAGGCTACGCCTACCACCACACGGTCCGGCTTTAAAAAATCACTAATGGCGGCACCTTCCTTTAAGAATTCTGGATTGGAGACCACCTCAAAATCAATGTCCACATTCCTAATTTCCAATTGTTTTTTGATTTCTTCATGCACTTTGTCCGCGGTGCCCACGGGAACTGTGGACTTGTCTACGATAATTAGCTTTTGTTGCATGTGCTTTCCAATGTCAGAGGCTACCTGCAGTACATATTGTAAATCTGCGGAGCCATCTTCCCCCATGGGCGTTCCTACCGCTATGAAGGCGATATCGCATTTTTTTAGACTGTGGGCGAGGTCTGTGCTAAAATGAAGGGTATTGTTCTTTACGTTTTTGATGACCATGGGCTCTAGCCCTGGTTCATAAATAGGGATAATCCCTTTCTTTAGGTCGTTTATCTTTTTCTCGTCGATATCAATACAGGTGACCGTATTGCCCATCTCGGCAAAACAAGTGCCGCTGACCAAACCTACATACCCTGTTCCTATTACAGTTAAATTCATAATGATGTTTAGTATCTACTATTTATAGTTTGTGAGATTTATCTTGATGTATTCTTGAACGTAAAAATACTTAGTTTAGTTTACAGGATAGTTTAAATACCAAGAAACAAATCTATTTATTCCGTCTTTCAGATCAATGGAAGCTTCAAATTGAAAATCGTTGCTAAAGGGCAAGGTGTCCGCCCAAGTTTTGGTGACGTCTCCGGGTTGTGCATCAACGTACTTTAGCATCGCTTTTTTGTTTAAGGCAAGTTCCAATAGTTTTATAAAATCAGCAAGTGCATCCGGTTTTCCCTTGCCAAGATTATACACCCGGTGTAGGCCTGATGTTGAGGTCTCTTTTTCCAGATAATGAACTACCCTGGACAGTCCTTCGGTAACATCATCAATATAGGTAAAATCACGTGCCTGTTTTCCATGGTTATACACCTGTATGGTTTCTCCCCCCAAAATAGCTTTGGTAAATTTAAAGTAGGCCATATCCGGTCTTCCCAGCGGTCCGTAAACGGTAAAAAAGCGAAGCCCAATGGATTTAAGTCCAAATAGGTGGCTATACGTATGGGCCATGAGTTCGTTACTGCGTTTTGTGGCAGCGTAAAGGCTTATTGGCTCATCTGCTTTGGTGGAGGTTTGTAAAGGCATCACCTCCGTGTTGCCATATACACTGGAACTACTGGCATAGACCAATTTGGAAATGCCAAGATTCCGACAGCCTTCTAGTACATTAAAAAATCCATTGATGTTAGACGCGATATAACTCTCAGGATGATCTATGCTGTACCTTACCCCGGCTTGTGCCGCCAGATGGATAACCATATCCATGGGGTGGGATTTGAGCACCTTATCTAGTTGGTCCCGCTCACAGATGTTCAGCTTGTAAAACAAAAAATTGGGGTATTTCCTAGATTCCAGCTGGGAGTTTTCTTGGGTAAAATCCGGTTCCTTTAATCCTAATAATATAAGCCTTTGCTCTTTTAAGCTAATGTCATAGTAGGTATTGACGTTATCCACCCCAATTACCGTATGGCCCTGCTGAAGTAATTTAAGGCAGGTATGAAAACCTATAAACCCCGCCGCACCTGTTACTAAAATAGTCATGTTTTCCAATCAAGGTACAAAGATAAGCAGCATTTTGATACCTACTAGGTCGCCATAATCCAATTGCCACGATTGAATTTCAAGAATCTGTTCTTAAA
>NZ_LDJX01000001.1 GCF_001306415.1 Croceitalea dokdonensis DOKDO 023 | reverse complement strand
CGCTGGATTTATGGATATACAGTAACTATAACGACACCTCTCCCGGGACGGCACAGTACGCCAATTTAGAAGTAGTAAAACTTTCTGAAACTGTTGCTGCAGCTAGAGAGACCCCAGTTGATGAAGAGGTAGTGCAAATAGATTATTCCACCCCATTAAATTCTGCTGTAAATAGCTTGGAGTTAATTCCAAACCCCGTATCCTCACAAGTAACGATAAAGATTGGAAATGATTTTAACATAAGGACTTTGGAGATTTTTGATAGTGCGGGAAGACGCTTGGAACTCTTGGAATTGCGGCCTAATGATAGCCAATTGTATGAGATGGACCTTAGCAGTTACACAACTGGCGTATATTATGTAATGATTACGGATGTTAGTGGTAACAGAATACAGCGACAGCTGTTAGTTGCGCGATAGTTTTAGTTTGGCCAAGGTTGTCTTATAAAAAAGCAGCCTTGGTATTTTCTATAAGCGCTATTACGTTCTTTTTGTTTCGTTGCTCCAAGGTTAGTTTGCTGAGCCCAAAAAGGTGTCGTTTTCCATGTGCATCGCTTCCGATAAAATCATAGAAACCATTTTTTAGAAGCGTTTGGGCTGTTTTTTGTACTTCCTTTCCGTAATATCCCCCAAGAGACAACATATTTAATTGAAATTTGATACCCTTGGCTTTTAAAGCGGAGTATTGCCCTTGGTTTTTATTCAAATATTGGTAGCGCTCAGGATGGGCAAAGACCGAGAAAAGCTGTTTTTCATTAATTAAATCCAAGGCACTGTCAAAATTGATGCTAGGTTGTAAATAAGACATTTCAATCAAAATATGATTGCTGTTTAGTGGGAGCGCATTTCCATTTTGCAGGATTTGCTCAAAGTTGTCATCAATCATATGCTCTGCCGCAAAGGAGATTTTGATACCGGTAAACCCCTCTTCTGTAATTACCTTTTTTACCTTTTTAAAAGCTTTTTTAATGGTTTTTGGCGTATTGTCATAGTAATTATGCATGATGTGAGGTGTGCAGATAAAGTCTGTAACCCCAAACTCCCTAAACATTTTTACGAGCTGTAAAGAGTCGTTCGCCGACTTTGCCCCATCATCAATACCAGGTAAAATATGATTGTGAATATCAATAAAACCCTCTAAATGGTCTACTAAAAAGTCTTTCTTGTTAAAAAATGAAAACATCTAAAGAAATTGAACTACAAATATACAGCACTAAGAAGTGGTAATCCTGTTTACTTCCCGATGCAATAGTATAAACATTGGGGTAGGGGTATTTGAGGGGGGAAATAGGTGAAAACTTTTGTTTTCTTTTGGCTGGATAATGGTTTCCGCGATTATTATTTTAAGTCCTCCATGGGATAATGAATACTCTCGTATTCTTCAATAATATCTGAGATTTAGAGAAATTCTTTGGTTAAAGGGTTGTCGGTTCCTGTATTATCATCAACTAGATTAATTAATTCTTCTAAGCGACGGGTTGCAGCTAGGTATTGTTTTCGAGAGATTGTTTTCCTAACAAATACTTTCAACTTGGTTATTTGATAAATTTAGGGATATCCCTTCTACCATGTAATACCCTTGCAATTAAGACATACTCTTCACGTATTTCATAAAAAATAATATGCTCTTGTTCCACAATACTATAAATGCTCTTTCTTATTTCCTTTCGCTCTTTTCCTAGATTAGGATTTTTGACCAATTGCTCAAACAAGTTATCCAAATCTGAAAAGTATTTCACAGCCTGATTAAAATCATGCTCAGCTTCTGTATAGTCAAAGATTTTATCTAAATCCGCATCTGCATCATTGGATAATAGAAAGGATTTAAGTTTGTTGTTTCCCATCAAGCGGTTTTCCTAGATTTGCGTTTGGCTTCGATAATGTCTTTAACTGACCTTTTACTAATGCCGCTATTTACGCCTTTTTCTATCTCAGCCCTTAAGTCTGCAATCACTTTATCGCGATAAATTTGATGTAATCGAAGTGCATCCCTTATGACCTCGCTATTGTTCTGGTACTCCCCAGATTTAACCTGTTTCGAGATATACTCTTCTTGTGTTTTTGTGAAACTAATGTTCATTTTATCTTTTTTTAGAAGATAAAGATATATTATTTATCCATATATAGCAATTATGGACATATAATATTGTTTTCATTTTTTTAGACGTTCGATTAGCACATAGGAATAATACAGGAAGCTCTATAAATCTTGGACTTGTTGCTGCATTGTTTTTTTCTTTGGTGATTTCCTACCACGGAATAGTTGCTTTATTTGAATTCTTTTAGATGACCGAATTAAAGGATGAAATTCTGAATTGAATATTGGGATAGGGGAGTGATACTCTTCGTTTTGGCCTTTGTATCTAAGTATCGTTTGAATCCCCTAACGAAATCTGTATGAATGTCCTTCAATTGCATGTGTGCATGAGAATATTTTCTTAAGTGTTTATAGGCTGCATCCCAATTCCCATAATTTCCTTTGGATTCGTAGCATTCTTCTTAAAGTGTTTTATAGCAATCAAAAAGAAGGATATTCCCTTTTTTATTATCCTTCATCTTATACTTCCCTTGAATATATTCTGCCTTCCGGATGGAAAGGATATTTTCAGCTAGTTCCCAAGTTTCTTTGTCCTTTCTTTTTTCGTCAGAGGTTGTGGGGTTTTCATGAACATAAAGCTTAAGGTACTCGAATTTTCGACGATGCTTTTTCACGCCGTCTTTATCAATGGTATACCCATCATAAAATTCAATAAACAAACTCAACTTTTTTTTAGCCGCTTGCTTTTTAATGTAATATTTATGACGTTCGAATTTTGAGGTATAATTTGTACACCTTTACACCTTTACACCTTTACACCTGTACACCTTTACACCTCATAATTTCATCGATGTGTAAAAGAGTGAAATAAATGTAGGAAAATTGGCTACTAAAAGAAATGACGAAAAGAAATGACGAAAAGAAATAGTTTTCAACAACTTATTGAAAATCAAAGAAATGAAGAAAACAAATGAATCTAAATCACATTTAAAAATCAACTTATTTATTTGCCAATACAAAAATTAGAAAAGATATTCCCCAATAAATCATCCGGTGATACAGCTCCGGTAATCTCCCCGAGGTGGAATAGGGCCTCCCTGATATCAATGGCCATTAAGTCACTTGCCAATTCCTCTTGCATGCCTTCCTTTACCCGTTGTATGGCTTCCAATGCTTTTAAGAGGGAATCATAATGTCTGTTGTTGGTGACAATGGTATCGTTTTTCCCAATATCCCCGGTATTTGAAATAGTGAGCAGTTGTTTTTTGAGGGCATCCAAGCCATCGCCCTGTTTTGCAGATAGTAGGTGGACCCCACGGATTTTGTCCTGTAGTTCTTGCAACCTATCGGCCTTTACCATATCCGTTTTATTGGCTACTGGCAGTATCTTTTTAAGCGGGTATTTGTCCTGTAGTGCGCTGATTTCTTTCTTTTTATTGGTATTGGCATCAAAAAGGTATAGCACCAATGCGGCCTCTTGAATTTTTTGATGGGATTTTTCTATCCCTATTTTTTCGACAGTATCCTCCGTTTGTCTTATACCCGCCGTATCTATAAATCTAAAATTTACACCACCAATACTGATTTGATCTTCAACTGTATCTCTGGTAGTCCCAGGGATATTGCTAACAATGGCCCTGTCTTCATTTAGCAGGGCATTAAGCAGGGTAGATTTTCCAACATTGGGGGCACCAACGATAGCTACTGGAATGCCGTTCTTAATCACATTGCCCAACGCGAATGAATCTATCAGGTTTTTTAAGACCCCAGTGATGGTTTGTAAGAGGGTGTTGAACTGGGTCCGGTCTGCAAACTCAACATCTTCCCCAGAAAAATCCAACTCTAACTCAATAAGAGAGGCAAAATTTAAGAGCTCTTGTCGTAATTCATTGATTTGTAAACTAAAACCGCCGCGCATCTGTTGCATGGCAACTTGATGCGAAGCCTCGCTATCACTTGCAATAAGGTCTGCAACGGCCTCTGCCTGACTTAAGTCCATTTTACCGTTTAAAAAGGCCCGAAGCGTAAATTCCCCCGCTTTTGCCATTTGGCAACCATTCCTAAGAAATAGCTGGATAAGCTGTTGTTGGATATAGACAGACCCGTGGCATGAGATTTCTACCACATGATCACCCGTGTAAGAGTTAGGGGCCTTAAAAAGGGTGACCAGTACCTTATCTAGAATTTTGGGACCGTCATAAATATGCCCTAAGTGCACCGTATGGCTTTTTTGTTCCTTAAGAATTTTCTTTCCAATAGACCTAAACTTGCTAGATACAATGGTGATGGCATCAGGACCGGAAATGCGAATAACGGCAATGGCCCCGGTGCCTGCGGGTGTCGCTAGAGCAATAATATTTTCGTTTACCATCATATAAAATTTTACTGGTATACACCCATTGTGCATTTTGATGAAAATTCGTCAGTTCGAGTGATTTTTTGATACGAAGTATCGTAAAATAGTATCGAGAATCAGAATTTTAGCAATGAAACCTTGTTCTCGATACTTTTTCTTCCAGAAAAAACTCGAGCTGACGGTTTTAAATCTAAAAAGCATTCAAAATGCACAACGGGTTATTATACCTTTTTTGTGACCTATTTCATATTTTCGTTTCCTATCAAAAAAAAACTCAGTAAATGATTCGAAATTTATGTTTTGCCTTGGTATTGGCCAGTTTTGGTCTTGCCAATGCACAGGAAACGGTGGTCAAAGATAGTACAGCTACAACTATTGTGGGCCAAGAAGCCTTTGAGGATGCCAAAAAGAGGGTGAAAGAGGAAGAGAAGGCCGCAAAGAAACAAGCCAAGAGAGAAAAGGAAGCCAAACAAAAAGCCAAAGCGGAGTCCAAATTGGATAAGGCGGCCGCAGCCTTAAAGAAAGACCAAAGCCAATTGGAAAAATTACAAAAGAAGTTGGACAAGGGCCTGGAGAAAAGAAAGCTTTCCCCAGTGGATGAAGAAAAGCTGAGGGCAAAAATTGAAAAGCAAAAACAGCGTATTATTTCTAGCGAAGAAAAACTCAAAAAGCTCAAAAAAAAACGTTGATGTTGTAACAAAGACTAGCAAAAGACTACCCATTAGAAGAACATCAAAATAACAATCAAAAAATGGAAGTAGTTAATCATCATGCCTTACGGAGGGATAACACCTTACTAGCAATAACCCATCTTAGCCAATTCTTGGACTATGTCACTGGCTTTGGGGGGTTGCTTGTGCCGCTTATCATCTGGTTTGCCTCAAAGGATAAAATACAGGGAATGGACCAACATGGCCGCTCCATCATTAATTTTCAATTAAGCTTATTGCTTTATATTGTAATTAGTATCCCCGCTATCTTACTATTAGGTCTTGGTTTGTTGGGGTTTTTAAGTGTGGCCTTAATAGGCTTTATTGTACCTATTGTAAATGCAGTAAAAGCCGTTAATGGGGAGCCACCGTCCTATTTCATGACCATTAGGTTTATTTAGGGCAAAAAAAAACCGGCAACTGCCGGCTTTTTTATGGTTGTTTTTCTTAACTATTGAGCATTACGGGCATGACCAACATGGTGACCAACTCTCCTTCATCAAGTCCGTCCGCTGGGGTTAAAATTCCCGCCCTGTTGGGCAAGCTCATTTCCAGAGAAACTTCATCTGATGAAAGATTGTTCAACATTTCGACCAAAAACCTTGAATTGAAACCAATTTGCATGTCATCTCCCTGATAGGAACAAGAAAGGCGTTCCTCCGCTTTATTGCTATAATCTACGTCCTCCGCGGATATGTTGAGTTCCGCACCTGCAATTTTTAGCCGTATCTGGTGTGTTGTTTTATTACTAAAAATGGAAACCCTCCTTACAGAACTTAAAATCTGACTTCTTGAGATAAGAAGCTGATTTGGATTTTCCTTGGGGATAACGGCTTCATAATTGGGATACTTTCCGTCAATTAAGCGACAAATAAGCTCTGTATTATCAAAAGAGAATTTTGCATTACTCTCGTTATATTCAATTTTCACCTCGGACTCAGAACCGGCAAGAATACCCTTTAATAGATTCAGGGGTTTTTTGGGCATAATGAATTCCGCCACTTCAGAGGCATGTACATCCGTTCTTTGGTATTTTACCAACTTATGGGCGTCCGTAGCCACAAAAGTTAAACTTTCCGGTGAAAACTGAAAAAAGACGCCGCTCATTACCGGTCTTAAATCATCATTGCCGGCGGCAAAAATAGTTTTGGTAATGGCACTGGCGAGAATATCCCCCATGATTGTTGTGGCACTGGGGTTGGCCAATTCCACCGCTTTTGGGAATTCTGCACCATCTGCATATGCTAGTGCGTACTTTCCATGGTTAGAGCTAATTTCAATGGTGTTGTTGTTTTCAACCACAAACGTTAAAGGCTGCTCCGGAAAGGTTTTTACGGTATCCAATAACAACCGTGCCGGGACTGCAATGGCACCCTCAGAGTCTGACTCTACTTCAAGGACACTGCTAATGGTAGTCTCCAAATCTGAAGCAGAAACCGTCAGTTGGTTTTTGTCAAGGTCAAAAAGAAAGTTATCTAGAATGGGGAGCGTATTGTTACTGTTGATGACACCTCCCAAAACCTGTAGTCTTTTAAGTAGATATGTACTGGATACGATAAATTTCATTGATGTTATTTAAAGTGTTCTTGTGCTTGCTTGTTATGCCAACAAAATCGACGTTAAGTAAAGCAAAGATATTTTAAAAGCCCTTGCCCCTGAAACATTTTTATCAACACTTATCTAGCCAGTTTACGTTTTCTTAATTGGTTAAAACCAAATATCAGAAAGAATACCAGAAGTGTAGGAATCACAATGTTTATAAGCTGCCATTTGGTTTTTTGCCCTGCTATTTTCTCTACGTCCAAGATTGGAATGGCTATTTTTTTATTGCGGATGTTTATAAGTCCAGTGTCGTCCAAAAGGTAATTCAGGCTATTTAATAAAAATTCTTTGTTACCATAGGTGTTGTTTGTCCATTTATCATACCCTAGGGGCAAGGGTTGGCCTTGGCGCAATTGGTTTTTGATAATATCCCCATCTGCCACCACCAACATTTTGTTATAACTGCCTTTTTCCTTATGCCCACTTAGTTTAAACGGCTTTACACGGTTGGTATAGGCAGATTTAAACTCCCCCTCTACCAAAACCCCTAACGGAAGGTTGCCTTGATTTGTATAAGCTCCTTTTTCAGGCGGGTTAGTTATAGCTTCGAGCGCTATTTGTTTGGGAACCCCTTCAAATTTTGATAAGGGGGAAGATTGTAGTAGAATGGTCTTGTCATACCCATTTTTAAGGGTATCAATAACATTGGCAAATTGTAATCGCAAGGCCTCTATATTGGTGTTTATGGGATGGTTGTTTTTGGAGAATACCATGGGGTGGTACACCCATGGAAGTGGATTGTATTGGGATTCTGTATGCTCACCACTGGCCAGTACAATGGGGGTATTGTAAAGGTCGTTCACCATTACGGGGTTAATGCGAATGCCATACCGGAACAGCACATCATCTATATTTAAGTCCCGCTGCAGGGCCACTGCGCTTCCGCTTGGATTGAACAAACTATCCAGTTCCATGGCCACTTTATCTAACAACCAAACAGATTTCCCCCCATTTACCAGATACTGGTCCAGCACGTATTTCTCTTTTTCTGAAAAAGCCTCGGTGGGCTTTGCGATTAAAGCAAGATCGTAAGTACTGAGTTGCTGTAGTGTTTTTTGTGGATTGTTTTCCACGGAATCTAAGGTGAACGCTCCAATATTGTAATACGCCTTAATAGTGCCCAGAAAATCCGCCAAATATTCATCTCCCAACTGCCCATTTCCCTTAAGAACAGCCACTTTCTTTTTTTCTTTGGTGGAAAGTTTGGTCAATGCATCTGCAAACCCATATTCCAGTTCTTGTACCGAGTTGTTGATGCGGTCTTCCGTGGTGCTGCCCAATTTATTTTTGAGCAATGGAACCCTAACCGTGTTATTGTTGTAATTTACCATGGCCCAGGGAAAGACGATTTCCTGTGACACCTTCCCATTCTCCTCAATAGTTACGTTGGCAGGGGTAAGTCCTATTTGTTGTAGCTCTGTAATGGTCTGGTTTCTGTTGGACGTTTCCTCAATGGGGTTTACAAAATCAAAATTAATGTTTGGGTTTTCTGCTGTGAGCGCACTAAGGAGTAATTTGGTTTCGTCTTGCAATTTGGCAAATTCAGACGGCATATCCCCGGATAACAATACATCAATAATCACAGGTTCCCGAAATTTGGCGACCAAAGCTTTGGTTGGTTGGCTAAGGGTGTATCGCTGATCTTCGGTTACATCAAATCGTTTAAAAAAAAGGTTTCCAATAATGTTCAGAAGGATAACTACCAACAATCCCTTTAGGAGGGGGAGTACATTGTGTTTTTTCATGCTACCAGATTCTTAATTTTAAGGTGGGCGAGAAAAATGAAAAACCCGGTCAAGGTGGTAAAATAAATCATATCCCGTGTATCCAATATGCCTTTGGCACTGCTGTCAAAATGCGCTTTGGCCCCTAGTTTACCAATGAGCAATTGGGTCTGCCCATTGGAAAAAAGCGTTGCTATAGCCTCAAAACCATAGAAAACAAAAAATGAGATGGCAATTGCGGTTATGAAGGAAACGATTTGGTTGCTGGTAAGTGAAGAGGCAAACGTGCCAATGGCGGTGTATGTGGCCATAAGAAAGAACAAGGCAAAGTAAGAACCAATGGCCACTCCCATATCAAAGTTGCCCTCCACAATCCCCAAATTATGGATTGCAAAAAGGTAGGTAAATGTTGGTATCACCGCTATGACCACCAAAGACAACGCACCAAGAAACTTTCCCAGAACAATTTGCAAGGGGGATATAGGCTTTATCAGCAACAATTCCAAAGTGCCCAATTTTTGTTCTTCTGCTAGGCTTTTCATGGTAATGGCAGGGATAAGTAAGAGAAAGACCCAAGGTGCCAAAAGAAAAAATTTGCTCAAATCGGAAAAACCGTAATCAAAAATATTGAAGGGATTTTTAAACACCCATAGAAAAAGCCCGGTAAGCACCAGAAAGAGGCTTATCATTAAAAAACCTAAGGAAGATGTGAAAAAAGAGGTTACCTCCTTTTTAAAAATAGCGAACATAAACTCAATTTAAAATAGCTTTTTTTTCAACGCTCCATGCTTCTGGTCTGTCCTTGAAAAGCAGTTTTGTTTTGGACCATACTTCTTTAAAAAATTTAGAATGACGGTACGCATTCAATGAGGCCTCATCTTCCCAGTAACTGTAGGTAAAAAAAATAGCGGCATCATTTTTATCTTGATAAAGTTCCAAAAATTGACATCCAGGCTGGTTTCTTATCGCTTCCGATGTTTCCTCAAAAATGCGTTCAAAGCTAGAAATATTTTCGGTCTTAAACTTCAATTTTACAATCCTAACCAGCATTTACAGAAAATTTATGGTAATAATGTCATCGGTTTTTAATCCCAACAATGTGGAAGCGCCACCAACAGTATTGACATTACTGCGGTAAATGGCCAATTCTATGTAACCAGCTGTATTGAATATTGCCAAAAGGTCTCCGGCGCCATTGCGTTGGCCAGCAGGAAGTTCATAGTTAATGATGCCGTTATAGGTATCGTGAATGGAGCTTATTTTTTGTCTTCTGGCAACAATTTCAAACGGCCTATTATTTCTGTAGGCATCAAACAAGACCTTGGTAATATTGGTAACCGCATTGCCATAGCCATCTATATGCACCACGTTCCCTATGATACTGTTGCCCTCGTTGCTTACCCGGGGCACAAGGCGTTTTACTTCCTTTAGGTTGTCAAAAGGCTTACTGATTACCGCCAACTGTCCCCCACGTGCCAAATGGCAGGCCGCCTTAACAAATACTTCCTGTACGGCAAAGGTGTTTTGGTCACAGTTGGGAATGGTAATTTCCGCAACCGCATCAATTTGCAAGCTTTTGGTGATAAGCGTAATAATACCATTGTTTGCGCCAATAAAATAGTGCCCGTCCGCAAAAACAATGATGTGCCGGTTTTCCAAAGAGTATTCGGAATCCACGCCAATAACATGGATACTTCCTTTTGGAAAGTAAGGGTAGGCATTGGAGAGCAAATAAGCGCACTGGGTAATATCAAAAGGTGCAATCTGGTGGGAAACATCAACAATGGTACTTTCTGGAAGTTCCCTAAGGATACTTCCTTTAACAGCAGCTACAAAATGGTCTTTGTATCCAAAATCAGTCGTCAAAGTGATGATTGCCATGGGTTGCTGTTGATATGTTTTTAGCCGCTCAAAGGCTTTTTTTGGTTATGTTTGTGGGGTTAAAATTACGTAAAAAGGCGTAACCAAAATTTAAATTATACTGCAACCACAAATACGGAAATTTCTTTGAACGAACTGGTACTAGAACTTACAGAAATTAGCCCAAGGGACTTTTTTGGGCAACAGAATGAAAACATAGATCTCATAAAAAAATACTTTCCCAAACTTAAGATTGTTGCCAGGGGCAGTAAAATTAAGGTATACGGAGATGATGGGCTACTGGAGGAGTTCGAAAAACGGTTTCACATGCTTACTGCCCATTTTTCCAAATACAATAAATTGGACGAAAACAGTATCGAAAGGGTACTGACCAGTAATGGAAATGAGCAAAGGTCATCCAAGTCCAGTAGTGAGGTTTTGGTACATGGGGTAAGTGGTAGGTTGATCAAGGCGCAGACCGCAAACCAGCGGTTGTTGGTCGATGCTAGCAAAAAGAACGATATGGTCTTTGCCATTGGCCCTGCGGGAACAGGAAAAACATATACAGGTGTTGCCTTGGCCGTTAAGGCATTGAAGGAAAAACAGGTGCGCCGTATAATTTTGACCAGGCCGGCGGTTGAAGCTGGGGAGAATCTTGGCTTTTTGCCGGGAGACCTAAAAGAAAAGTTGGATCCCTATATGCAGCCGTTGTATGATGCCTTGCGGGATATGATAGCGCCAGAAAAGCTGGACAAATATATTGAGGACGGGACCATACAAATTGCCCCAATGGCCTTTATGCGAGGTAGAACCTTGGATAATGCCTTTGTAATCTTGGATGAGGCCCAGAACACTACCCATGCCCAAATGAAAATGTTCCTGACCAGAATGGGAAAAAATGCCAAATTTTTAATCACCGGGGACCCCGGCCAGATAGATTTGCCGAGAAGGGTAATTTCTGGATTAAAGGAAGCATTGTTGATTTTAAAGAACACGGAGGGAATCAGTATTATTTATTTAGACGACAAAGATGTCATTCGCCATAAACTGGTGAAAAAAGTAATAGACGCTTATAAAAACATAGAGCACCAAAACTAAAAACGTATGGCAAACACCATAATGGAAACCAATTTCCGCTTTGCAGGGCAAAAAAAGGTGTACAAGGGCAAAGTGAGGGAAGTTTATACCTTGGAAAACGATATTTTGGTGATGGTGGCCACGGACCGTCTCTCTGCTTTTGATGTAGTGATGCCAAAGGGAATCCCTTTTAAAGGTCAAATTCTTAACCAGATTGCGACCAAAATGATGCGGGCCACGGAAGATATAGTGCCCAATTGGTTAATGGCCACACCAGACCCCAACGTGGCCGTAGGCAAAGCCTGTAAACCTTTTATGGTAGAAATGGTGATTCGTGGTTACCTGTCTGGACATGCAGCCCGGGAATATAAGGCTGGTAAAAGAACGCTCTGCGGCGTGGCAATGCCAGAAGGGATGACAGAGAACGATAAGTTCCCAGAGCCAATCATAACCCCAGCCACCAAAGCCGAAAAGGGAGATCACGATGAGGATATTTCCAAAGCGGATATTTTGAGTAGGGGCATAGTTTCAAAAGCCGATTATGAGATTTTGGAAAAATACACCAGAGCCTTGTTTCAGCGAGGAACGGAGTTGGCAGCAAAACGTGGGTTGATTCTCGTAGATACCAAATACGAGTTTGGGAAGACCAAAGACGGCCAAATTGTTTTGATCGATGAAATCCATACACCGGATTCCTCCCGGTATTTTTATGCCAAGGGCTATGAGGAAAGACAGGCTAGGGGAGAGGCCCAGAAACAACTGTCAAAAGAGTTCGTGCGGCAATGGTTGATTGCCAATGGATTTCAAGGACTCCAAGGCCAGACCGTTCCAGAAATGACTGACGCTTACATTGAAAGTGTATCGGAACGGTACATTGAACTTTATGAAAGTATCATGGGTGAGGCGTTTATAAAGGCTGATGTTTCCCATATTCAAGAACGGATAGGACAGAATGTTTCTAACTATTTAAAAAGCGTTTAGCTCTATGTTTAATGGCCTAATTTGGCCTTAACGCCTTGTATCAGCTAAGTACCACTATTTATTTTACGTTTTTCCCCTCTAGAAGTTTTTCCCAATTAGGATTAAGGGATATTGGTTTTGGCGGCGTATTGCTTGGCTTCCAAAAACGTCTAAACAACTAACTGCTCGGTAATATCGTACTCTCCTCAAACGGCGCAGCGCTCCTAGATTGTTAGAAATGACATTGATTGTTTAATTACTTTGGATGTTAAAAAGGGAGGTAGCTAAAATTTAGGTAAAGATATTTAAAATAATTGCCTTGATTTTTACCATTATTTTATTTCAAACTACCCGTTGTTATCAAATCACTAAAATTTTATTTAGTTCAATGTTTTTTACTTGAAATTAAACAATTATTGCTATTAATGCTAATTTAGTATATTTATGCAAAATAAATATATCTACAATGGATGCTTGTCCAAATTGTCAATCAACAACCTTTACAAAAGCCGGTATTATTAAAGAGCGACAGCGTTATAGGTGCAAAAAATGTAATTATTTTTTTACCGTGGGGAAGTTGGGCAAACAAATTGATCATTATTATGTAAATAAGGCACTTCAATTATATCTAGAGGGTTTAACCTATCGGGAAATTGAACGAATTCTTGGGGTTTCGCATGTTTCGGTCATGAATTGGGTCAAAAAATACGGCATCAAGCGCCCGTATAGCTCACAGTATCACCCAACGTACAAAATATTGAGTCAGCAAGAGCTTAGGGAGTACTTTAATGTTGCCGGGAATATCAAAGGGGCAGGGGTTTTGGTAACGGAGTTGGGGGATAAGTTTATGCTTATAAAATGGGAACGTTTCAAAGAATAAATATAGTAAATTAACGAAAAACTATAGTAGCTTTATTTTGGTACGTTTTTTTTTGGATGTTCGTACGGAGTTCAACCACAACAACCATCCAATACATGAAAAACCACTTCCTAGTTTTAACGCTTTGCCTACTCACGATACATTGTGCCTATTCCCAAGGGAATACGGAATACACGGGGGGGTATAAAGTGAAATTGAATGAAGATGGCACCAAATATATGCGGTTTATTGCATGGGGCCAATTTTGGGCGCAATACAACGAGAACGTACCAGATGATGCCAGTCAACTAAACTTTAGCATCCGTAGGGCACGTTTTTTAACATTTACCCAATTGAATGACAGGTTTTTGATATTGACCCATTTTGGGCTCAATAGTTTAAATGGTGGTAATACAAGCCCTATTGGTACCGGGGAGCGTTCCCAGCTGTTTTTTCACGATTTTTGGGGAGAGTGGAAGGTAGCCAAAAACCATAATGTTGGTGCCGGCCTGCATTACTGGAATGGAATATCCCGCTTAAATAATCAGAGTACCCTAAACATGATGACTTTGGACAATAATCGCCAGTCTTGGGCTACGATAGGACTTTCGGACCAGTTTGCTAGGCATGTAGGCGTTTATGCCAAGGGGAAGTTTGGTAAACTTCAATATCGGTTTGCCATTAATGAGGCAGGTAACAGTACCTTGGACACGAGGGACCCGTTGGCAGATGGTGTAACCGTTTATGCTGGACGCAGAATTTTAGGTTCCCGTGACGCGGGCAAGGTTATTCAGGGTTATTTTGATTACAACCTGTTAGACCAAGAATCTAATTTTTTACCCTACAAAGTGGGCACCTATTTAGGAAGCAAAAAAATACTGAATATTGGTGCTGGTTTTTTTAACCACCGCAATGGTGTGGTACAAACCAACGGGGAGGGCGCAGATGTAAATATTTGGGCCGTTGATGTTTTTTATGATGCACCACTTGCCCAAGATGGGTCTGCAGTAACTGCCTATGCGGTTTTCCAAGGTAATGACTATGGAACGGATTACAGTCTTGGGGCCTACGCAACTGGTAATATGGTTTATGGCCATTTTGGCTATTTGTTGGCCGGGCCTAAAGATAAGACGCGTTTTCAGCCTTACCTTTCTTACCAAACAAGATCTATTGACGCTATTGATGACCGTGCCAATAGGTTGGGAATCGGGGCCAATGTTTTTATGACAGGACACCATTCCAAACTTTCTTTGGAATACACCAACCAAAAAGTTGGCAGTAGTGGAACTACTGGGCTTTTAACTGTACAAGCAATGATTTATTTATAAAAACCAACACATTATGTCAGATAAACAAGTAAAGGCCTCGGCCTATTGGAAAGAGAACTTAAGGTATCTCGTGATTTTATTAAGCATTTGGTTTGCCGTTTCCTACGGGGCAGGCATTCTTTTTAAAGATGCCCTGGACCAAATTAAATTGGGGGGTTTTAAACTAGGGTTCTGGTTTGCACAACAAGGGGCAATTTATGTTTTTGTGATTTTGATATTCGTGTATGTACGATTAATGAACAAACTTGATAAGAAATACGGCTACGACGTAGATTAAACCAACTAAAGCAAACATTATGAATGAAGCACAAATTTGGACCTATGTCTTGGTCGCGTTGACTTTTGGACTATATATCGGTATTGCAATCTGGTCTCGGGCAGGTTCTACCAAAGAATTTTATGTTGCGGGAGGTGGCGTTTCACCTTTGGCAAATGGTATGGCCACAGCGGCAGATTGGATGTCCGCAGCCTCTTTTATTTCTATGGCCGGCATTATCTCTTTTGCCGGGTATGATGGTTCTGTTTACCTAATGGGGTGGACCGGTGGATACGTATTGTTGGCACTGCTATTGGCTCCATATCTCCGTAAATTTGGAAAATTTACGGTACCGGATTTTATTGGCGAGAGGTACTATTCAAAAACCGCCCGTATCGTGGCTGTAATCTGTGCCTTAATCGTTTCTTTCACCTATGTTGCAGGGCAAATGCGGGGTGTGGGCATTGTCTTTTCCCGTTATCTTGAGGTGGATATCGAGACTGGGGTTATTATTGGCATGGTCATCGTATTGTTTTATGCGGTCTTGGGGGGTATGAAAGGCATTACGTATACCCAGGTGGCGCAGTACTGCGTGCTCATTTTTGCCTTTATGGTTCCCGCAATATTCATATCTATTCAAATGACCGGTAATCCCATTCCCCAAATGGGCATGGGAGGTACGGTGACGGATGGCTCTGGAATGTACCTGTTGGACAAGTTGGACGGTCTATCTACCGAGCTTGGCTTTAACGAGTATACCAATGGTTCTAAAAGTTGGATAGATGTCTTCGCCATCACCTTTGCCTTAATGGTAGGTACGGCCGGGCTACCCCATGTCATTGTTAGGTTCTTTACCGTAAAGCGGGTAAAGGATGCCCGTAAATCTGCCGGATTGGCTTTGTTATTGATTGCCATTTTATATACCACTGCCCCTGCTGTAGCCGTTTTTGCGAGAACCAACCTCATTGAAACGGTAAGTAATAAAGAATACGCGAATATGCCAGAATGGTTTAAAAATTGGGAAACCACAGGACTTATAGGACATAATGATAAAAACGGTGATGGCATCATACAATATGTTGCAGATCCAAAAATCAATGAATTAACTGTTGATAGGGATATTATGGTATTGGCCAACCCTGAGATAGCCAACCTGCCTGCCTGGGTCATTGGTTTGATTGCCGCAGGTGGCTTGGCGGCAGCACTTTCAACAGCTGCCGGATTATTGTTGGTAATTTCCTCATCAGTCTCACATGACCTCATCAAAAACGTCATTAAACCGGATATTTCCGAAAAAGGGGAACTTTGGGCTGCAAGGGGAGCCGCTACCGTTGCGGTGGTAATTGCAGGTTTGTTTGGTATTTATCCACCGGGCTTTGTTGCGGCAGTGGTAGCGCTGGCCTTTGGACTAGCGGCAGCTTCATTCTTCCCAGCCATTATTTTGGGCATCTTTTATAAGAAAATGAACAGCAAAGGGGCTATTGCCGGTATGATCGTTGGTATCACGTTTATGCTGTTTTATATGTTGAAATTCAAATTTGGAATTTTTGATGGGGGCAAAGCTGCCGTAGAAGGTTTAAAGGCGTCTTGGTGGTTTGGAATCTCCCCTGAAGGATTTGGCACCATTGCGATGCTCGCCAACTTTATAGTGGCCTTGGCGGTCAACGCCGTGACGGAAGAACCGCCACAGGAAGTACAGGATATTGTAGAGAACATTAGAATCCCAAGTGGGGCTGGTGAAGCGGCATCACATTAAGCGTATGTTAGTTGGTTACCAAGAAAGCGGCGAGGTATGTATTGCTTCGCCGTTTTTTACCTTTCTTATGCAGAACAGGAAAACATGAAAAAACGTCATCAACAAAAATTGGTAATTTTAGCTGTGGTGCTTTTCTTTTTATGGAACGTGCCATTCGTTTCCATTTTTAACGGTTTCGGACATATTTTAGGTTTCCCGTCCGTTTATATTTTTATTTTTTGTAGCTGGTTCATCGCTATTGTCATCTCATATATCGTATTAAAAAGATTTTATGGGTAACATAGCACTCATAATGATCATTATTAGCTATTTGGCCCTATTGTTCCTCGTTGCCTTTTTGGCAGAAAAGAATAGGGAAAGCAAATGGGTAAACAACCCTTATGTATACACGCTATCCTTGGCTGTGTACTGTACCGCATGGACCTACTATGGAAGCGTGGGTATAGCATCTAAATCAGGGATACGTTTTCTGGCCATTTATTTGGGACCGGTTATCGCCATGCCCTTATGGATTATATTAATGCGGAAAATCATTCGTATTTCAAAGCAACAAAAAATCTCCAGTATTGCAGATTTTATTTCTATGCGCTACGGGAACAATAGGCTATTGGGAGCCTTGGTTACCATTACTTGTCTCATAGCCGTTATTCCCTACATCGCGTTGCAATTAAAAGCAGTTTCGGAAACCTTTGAATTATTGATAGGTGACAACGGTTTTTATACCAAGGGTATACTGTTTGATACCACTTTTTATATTGCCTTATTGATTGCCATTTTCGTGGCTTTTTTTGGAACCCGGAGCTCAGACGCCTCAAAACGTAAACAAGGGATTGCCACTGCCGTAGCCGTAGAATCCCTACTGAAACTTGTTTTTTTTCTGATAATTGGTATTTATGTTACGTTTTACCTGTTTGATGGCACATCGGATATCTATGAACATGCCGCAAAAACTGCTAATTTTAAACAACTGGCCTCTTTTGGTGGGTTACAAGAGGGTTTTAATTGGTTGTTTACCATATGTCTTTCATTCTTTGCCATATTTCTTCTGCCAAGACAATTTCATGTGGCGGTAGTTGAAAATCAGCATGAAACACATCTAAAAAAAGCTATTTGGTTATTTCCCTTATACCTACTGCTCTTCAACGTTTTTGTAATTTTTATCGCCTGGGCAGGGAACATTAATTTTAACGGTCCGGTAAATGCGGATTATTACTCGCTTCTATTACCGCTGCAAAAAGGTCATACTACCTTTGCGGTGATGGTTTTTATCGGTGGGTTTTCCGCGGTAATATCCATGATTGTGGTCTCTACCTTGGCACTTTCTACCATGGTGAGTAATAATTTGGTCATACCCTATGGATTCGTTAAGCGTATGGCCACGGCAACTCCGGAATCCAATTCGAGCAGTGTAAAAAATTTAAGGCGCATAGCCATTTTTATGTTGATTATTGTGGCCTACTTCTTTTATGTAAAATTTTCAAAGGAATTATCATTGTATGCCATAGGACTCATTTCTTTTGTGGTGATTTCGCAGTTGGCCCCCTCCTTTTTCTTGGGCTTATTTTGGCGGCGTGGCACAGCAAAGGCGGCAAAAATTGGAATTGCCGTTGGTTTGCTAATTGTGCTTTACACCTTAATCGGTCCCATGCTTGCCAATACTAACGCGCCACCGGGCACAATGCATGCAAGCGGTCTATTTAATTTACCTTACCTGACCCCGGAAAGCAATGCTTTTTTCTGGAGTATAACCGGTAACCTACTCTGTTTTTTGGTTGTTTCGGTACGTAGTAAGGGCAACTATAGGGAGCGTAACTATGCGGAAATGTTTGTTAACAACAGTAATTATGAAAATTTGCAAGAGAACGCCTTTGTATGGAAAGGGGAGGCTTATGTGGCAGATATAAGGCAATTGTTGAATAGGTTTTTGGGCGAATCACGAACCCTTAGGGCACTGGACATTTTCAATAGAAGATATGGTATTTCTGAAAAGGAGGAGAGAGCGGATGCAAGGCTCATCAATTTTTCCGAAAAATTGTTGACCGGCACTTTGGGAAGTGCATCCGCAAAAATGTTGCTCGCTTCCGTATCCAAAGAAAAACCTGTAAGTCTGCTGGAGGTGCTTACCATTTTGGAAGAGACCAAAGAAACTAAGGCCACCAATAAATTACTGCTGGAAAAATCCAAGGAGTTGGAACAACTTACCGCACTTTTGAAATCCGCAAACCAAGCGCTTTTAAGTCAGGATAAGTTAAAAGATGAGTTTTTGGACACAGTAGCACATGAGCTTAAGACACCAATAACATCCATTAAGGCCGCATCAGAGGTATTACAGGATGATGATATGCCCAAGGCCCTAAGAAAACGTTTCTTGACAAATATTGAAAACGACACCAAACGCCTCACCACTTTAATCCATAATATCTTGGATTTAGAAAAATTATCCAATAAACGGGCAGAACTTGAACTTAAACGTGGAAAACTGGACGCTACCATTAAACGTGCGGTTGATGGGGTAAGGCCTATTGCCAATCTAAAAGATATTGGTATTAAGTTGGAGTATACCCGCAGTGTGTATGCTCATTATGATGAAGATAGAATGCTTCAGGTATTAACCAATTTACTTTCCAACGCCTTAAAGTTTACGGATGCTGGCAAAGGTGCTATCAAAATCCAAATGTCCTCCTTTGGGGATGAGGTTAGGGTAGCCGTAGAGGACAATGGCAAAGGAATCCCTAAAGATGAGCATCGATATATTTTTCAAAAGTTCTATCAATCAAAAAATCAGAACATAAAAAAACAGCAGGGTAGCGGTTTTGGTCTGGCCATTTGCCAGAAAATCATTGAAGGTCACGCCGGCAGGATATGGTCCGATGAAACTATTAAAACAGGTGCCAGAATTGTATTTACAATACCATTGGAAAAATGAGCGAAAAAAAAATATTGATAGTTGATGACGAGCCAAATATTTTAATGTCTTTGGAGTACGCTTTTAAGAAAAAGGCTTTTCAGGTCTATGTTGCAAGGGACGGCACGGAAGCATTGGAAATAGCTGATGAATACTTCCCCGATGTGGTGTTATTGGATATAATGATGCCACATTTAGATGGTTACGAAACCTTAAAACGGTTACGAGCCAACAAAAAGCTCTCACATACTAAAGTTGTTTTCCTATCGGCAAAAAGTAAGGAGGCAGACCTTAAAAAAGGGCTGGAACTAGGAGTGGACAGTTACGAGACCAAGCCTTTCTCAATTAAAAGAATCATTGCAAAGGTTGAAGATTTAATAAGTTGATTTTTATGAAATACCGCCTATATCACCACATAAGCCTTGCCGGGACAGAGAATTTTTGGGAGCAAGAGACCTACTCATTTGATAGGCTGTTGTTACCCAAAGCAACCTTTAACCATAACCTTAATGTCAACTATGGTTGGAATGTTCATTACCATTGGGACACTGAATATCCCAATATGGACAAGTTGGTTAAAAACGGCCATGGAAATAAAACTACAATTTACCCAGACGCTACCGATACCTGCCCCAAAGAGCACAAGTGTTTTCTAGGGTTAGGGCGGCAAGCAACAGTACAAAGTAAGCTAAAATTCTTTGTAAATTACGTAGCCATATGGCAGAGGATAAACGGTTTTCCATTGCCTTAGACATTGGCAAAAAAGGAATCAAGAAGAGGAAATCAAAACAAATATCAAGCAACACATAAAAACCAAACAGTATGAGTAATTACCATATCAAGCATTTAGAAGAATACTACCAAGTATACAGAAAATCCGTAAGGCATCCAGAGAATTTTTGGGAAGAAATAGCAGAAGAACATTTTGTTTGGAGAAAGAAGTGGAATTCTGTTTTGGAGTGGGATTTTTCAAAACCTGAGGTGAAATGGTTTAATGGCGCCCAACTTAATATTACCGAAAATTGTATTGACCGCCATTTGCATATAAGGGGCCATAAAACCGCAATTTTGTTTGAGCCTAACAACCCTGGGGAAGAAGCACGGCATATTACGTACAAAGAGTTGCATGAACAGGTTTGCAAAATGGCCAACGTACTCAGTGAAAAGGGTATCAAAAAAGGGGATAGGGTGATCATATACCTCCCCATGATTCCAGAACTGGCCATCTCATTATTGGCATGTGCTAGAATTGGGGCGGTCCATTCCGTTGTGTTTGCGGGCTTTTCTTCCACTGCACTTTCTACCAGGGTCAATGATTGTGGCGCAAAAATGGTAATCACATCGGACGGCTCCTTCAGGGGTGCCAAAACTATAGATTTAAAAGGCATTGTAGATGAGGCCCTCAAAGAGTGCCCAGAAGTTAAAACCGTTTTGGTGGCCAAACGTATCCATTCTGACATCAGCATGAAGGCGGGTCGTGATGAGTGGTTGGCACCTTTGATGGATGCCGCTTACGGTGACTATCCTCCTGAAATTATGGAAGCGGAAGATCCTTTGTTTGTGCTGTACACCTCTGGTTCTACGGGTAAGCCCAAAGGTATGCTGCACACCACTGGCGGGTATATGGTTTATACCGCCTATACCTTTAAAAATGTTTTTCAGTACAGGGAGGATGATGTGTACTGGTGTACCGCCGATATCGGATGGATTACCGGCCATTCTTACATTGTGTATGGCCCTTTGGCCAATGGGGCCACCACGGTTATGTTCGAAGGTGTTCCGTCGTATCCTGATTTTGGAAGGTTCTGGGAAATTGTGGATAAGCACAAGGTTACCCAGTTCTATACCGCCCCAACGGCCATAAGGGCATTGGCAAAAGAAAATCTTGACTTTGTTACTACATACGACCTTTCTAGCCTTAAGGTCCTAGGAACCGTGGGCGAGCCCATCAATGAAGAGGCATGGCACTGGTACAACGATCATGTGGGTGAAAAAAAATGTCCTATTGTGGACACTTGGTGGCAAACAGAGACTGGAGGCATATTAATATCGCCGATTCCTTTTTCAACTCCCACCAAACCAACCTACGCCACCTTGCCACTACCTGGTGTACAGCCTGCACTGATGGATGAAAACGGTCAGGAGATAACGGGTAACCAGGTAGATGGTCGCCTGTGCATCAAATTTCCTTGGCCGTCCATGGCCCGTACCATTTGGGGGGATCACAAGAGGTATAAAGACACCTACTTCACGGCTTTTAAAAACATGTATTTTACTGGAGATGGTGCCTTACGGGACGAAGTGGGGTATTACCGCATCACTGGAAGGGTAGATGATGTTATCATAGTTTCTGGGCATAACTTGGGTACCGCACCTATTGAAGATGCCATTAATGAACATCCGGCAGTGGCGGAATCTGCTGTTGTTGGCTTTCCACATGATATCAAAGGAAATGCGCTTTATGGGTATGTCATGTTAAAAGAGACGGGCGAATCTAGGGACCGCGATAACCTGAAAAAGGAAATCAATCAAATGATTACCGAGCATATAGGGCCAATCGCTAAACTCAATAAGATTCAGTTTGTAAACGGGTTGCCCAAAACAAGGAGCGGTAAGATCATGAGGCGAATACTGAGAAAAATAGCCTCTAAGGACACCAGCAACCTTGGGGATACTTCTACTCTTTTAAATCCAGAGGTAGTAAGTGAAATTATTAAAGAGGTGCTTTAAAAGGATATAGGCCAGCTAAAAAACCTACCTTTTTTAAGCAGCTCTTTTGTTGAGGTAGGTTTTAATTTACCGATAATGTGCCAAAAAGCGATGGCGGTAATATAGGCATCGCCCAAGGCTGTGTGCCTATCGCTAGTAGAAATATTAAAGAATGCTGCCAGTTCGTCCAAGGTGTAATGGCTGTTGGCTTTCTGTTGCGACCGTGGTAGTGAACGGTGGAACAGTACAGAAGTATCCAGCGTTTTATTTTTTAATTTGGGCAAGCCGTGCCTTTTAAGCGAGGTGTTGAGCATACCGGTGTCAAAACCAACGTGGTGCGCCACCAAAATCGCATTTTCCAGTATGGTCAACACCTTTTTCAAACCTTCCAGTTCAGCTATTTTTTGTACCGCACTTGTTTTTCTTATCCCATGTATGGATACCGTTTGGGCGTTGAATTTTTCTTGTTCCAGAAATAGCTCAAACGCTTCCTTGGTTAATATCTGCCCGTTTTCAATACGAAGTGCCCCAATGCTCAGTATGCGATCTTTTTTAAGATTCAGGCCCGTTGTTTCCGTATCTAATACCACAAGACTGACCTTGCTAAGGTCTTGTGACAGCCCATTTTTAAACGAGGCCGCATAAGCCTTCCAAAAAGCTGGGAGTTCTTTTTTTGTCTTTGTCATCATTGCAGTCTTGAAACCATAAAACGGGTATTGATGAGTTCTTGAATCCCTTTGATGGACTTAAAGGTCCGCTTTAATTTAACTTTTTCCTCTTTGGTCAATTTATCTAAAGAAATAAAGCGTCCGGAGTCGTTATGGGCCAAACCTTGTTTTGTCCTAAATTTAAGAAGGGCTTTACTGGCATAGCTGCACGCCAAGAACAACTCGGCATTTTGGGGTTGTATTTCGGCCAATTTTTTAAATCGGTCCCAAGTATTGGATATCCCCGTAATGTGCTCCGATAAGGTGAGTACCCGAGCAGCATCTATTAGTGGCATGAGCGCCCTTTTTTTTAAGTCAAAATAGTCTCTGTGCTCCCCGTCTTGTTCTACTAAAAACTGCCGAAAAAAACCGGTAGGTGAAGGACTCATCAATGCATCTTTTGCCAAATGGGATAAAAAAATGGGAGAAGATCTTATGGTCTTTGTAATATGTTTGGACAGTTGTGAAATAAGTATAGCATCTCCATAGACCAAGGAATAATCAAAGAATATGGAGGAGAGCAGCACCTCATTGGGTCCTGGGTTGGTAATCCATGCAGAAATCGTTCTCCTATAACCATCCAGGCTTTGGCACCATTTGGGATTGGAGGCCATCATTCCGGCAGGGCAATAGTCATAACCAATGGCATGTAGGCCCGCTGTTATTTTTTTTCCCAGTTCTAAAAAGTAGGATTGGGTGGTTGGTAGTTGCCCATCTGGAACGTTGGCAAAAACCAAAGCGTTGTCCTGATCGGTATGTAACAGTTGTTCCTTGCGGCCTTGGCTTCCCAAAGCTAGCCATGCGAATGGCACCGGAGGCCCACTGGTCATTCGCTGTAAGGTTAAGGTTATGATTTGTTTGATGCAAACATCATTCAATTCGGCAATGATATTGGCGGTCAGTGCCATTGGGATATTTTGTTTTAAATAGCCGCGCAAAAGGTTCATTACCCCCATACGAAGCGACTTTATTTCCTCCACCGATTTGGAACGTTTAATAGCTTTGACCAAAACAGCGGGGTTATTGCCCAAGGAGAGCATAATATCGTGTTTTGAGAGTACACCTATGGCTTTGGTGTTGGTGGTGCCGTCTTCTGTAAGAACCAAATGGCTAATGTGGTTTTTCATCATGCCCATTTGTGCTTGTGCCACAGATAATTGTGCAGGATACGTAATTACCGGTGTGGACATTATGCTCGCTGCGTTCTCTGTAATGGAATGTAGGCCTGTAGCAATTTTATTGCGTAAGTCCTTGTCCGTGATTATGCCAAGCGGCAGTTGGTTTTCAGTAATAAGAATGGCCCCTATCCGGTGCATGGTCATTGCTTTTGCCAAGGTAGCGATACGTTCATTGGAAGTTGCAGTAACAAGGTCTTTGGTGTAGGTTACGGGCTGAAAGTCTAAAAAATCGGTACTATGGCGGTTGGCATCAAATTTTACGGTGTCTCCAAGTAATTGTCCTTTGGGCATGCTAGCATAAGGATTTCGGGTGTTGGATGCAAAACTCTCCACCAAAAAAGTGGTCACTGCGCTATTATTTTTGGCTAGGGGCCTAAATACGGCAATAGGTATGGCGTAGAGGATGCTCTCTTCCTCTGCAAGAGCGTCCAATCGGTAGCTATCATTCGCCATTAAAGGTCGAAGACCAAATATATCACCCTCATCACAAATATCAAGGCAAAGTTGCTCATGGGTGCTCCATAGGCTAATTGCGCCTTTGTGCACCACGTAATAATGAGGGTGGGTAGCTTCACCCTGTTTAAAAATTACGCTTCCTTTCTCTTTGTAAACGATGTTTACCTCTGTAGCAATCTCTTGCAACGTGGCCTCCGGTATGTTGGAAAATGGAGGGAACCGCTTTAAAAAGTCCGCAATCCGGTATGAGATAGAATTCTGCATACCTTAAAATAGTCAATAAATGCAAAAATTAGCTTAGTTGTGTAAAAAAACGAAGTATAATGACACAAAATCGGCTGCTGTACAGCTAACATCCAGGTTCTGTCCGGGGAAGTTAAAACCCGCGCCCGGCAAGTAAGCAGTATTTTAGAGATACATTTGGGTTAAAGAGCCTTATGAGTAAGCCAGCAAAAAAAAATCCGTTGCACAAACCTTGCACAGCGGATTTACATTCCTGAATTTTCCAAGGCTTTACAGGCCTATCAAGTAGCGAGAGAGGGACTTGAACCCTCGGCCTCCGGGTTATGAACTTTAACCGCTATTTTTTAGTTTTACAACCTATTGAAAAACAAGTAGTTATTAAATATATTTTTACTGTATTAGTGTAAACCGTATACGCTACCGTATACGGTTTACTTTATAAAAATATTGAACTTCTATAAATTTTCCTAATAATATTTGTAATGTGCACAATATTAAATAAGAGAAGATTAGTAATAGATAGGGGTTCGAATCCTGCTAACTCTATTTTAATATTTCTTAACATTTAAAACCTAATAATTAATTGATTTTAAAAGGTTTTATCTTTTGGTCTTTTCTTAAAAATGCTTTTTTGACCGGATAATTCTTTTAAGAGGTAAACAAATCGGTCAAAACAACATTCTCAAATTTTAATTCCATTGTAAGCGGGGGAATCCAGAAAAAGGTTTATCGCGTAAAAGGGATTAGAGGTAAAAAGAATCTGTAATGATAAATTGAAATTGTTCTTACACTAGGTGACCTTCATAAAAGATAGAATTTGTAGAAAAAGGAAGTTATAAAAAACAATAAGAATAAAATGAAACGGTACTTGGAATTACGTTATGTGAAAACCTTGAATTAATAGCTAAGCTTTTTAACGGATTATAGCAAGCCTTCTTCATCCAGAGATATTTTTAACTCGGCCTGATTTTTCCAAAATCTATCCTTAATTTTCTGCATAATTTCCTCAAAATCTGGATGGCTCTTTAATGGTTTTATCAATGGTTCATCTTCGATTAATAAAAACCAATACAGATAATTCTCTGTTTCGGAAAATATTCTAAGCTGTTCGATAGCCTCATTGATTTTTCCTTCATAAGCGTATTTCCAAACCAGATTCACACTTCTATAAATGGATTGATCTCCTTCGCAATATTCAGAGAAATCATTAAATAGTTTCTCAGCTTCCTTGTCCAATCCCATCTCTTTATAGACCAGTGCAATTTTGACATTTTCCTGTAAATAAATATCCAGACTATTTGCTTCCCTGGTTTCCACAAATTTTTTAAAATAGAAGTAGGCACTGTCATAATTTTCCTCGATGTAGTACAACTTCCCTATGTCCTGTAAAATATCAAGCCGAGTCGTATCTTTCTTCCATTCCTTTATCAACAAATTCCTTGTACGCTCAATATTACCGTCCTTGGCGAACAGTATAAATGCCTTTAAATGTGGAGCATAAAAATTTTCAGCATTATAATCCAACGAACTGTTAATATATTTTAAAGCTTCATCTGCAAATCCTGACGATACAAGCGCATTACTTAGTTGTAAATACGTATAGCTCTGAGTAATGGAATCACTAGCAACGGTTAGCTGAACCCCTTTTAATGCGTACTCTAGGTATTTATCAGTATTGGGCAGCATATGCGAATAAAATTCCGCAAGCATTTGTACTGCCAACGATGAATTAGGATTATACTCCAGTGCCTTATTAAGATGTGGTAAGGCTAATTTGTACTCCTTAGTTTGTATATAGTAGAAGGCCTTTGCGACCAAGCTTTCGGCGGATTTTGAATCGTAAAGCAAGGCCTTATCCGCAAAGCTGTTAATCTTTTCGGTGTACTGTTTCTCTATTTGCGACATTTCTAGAAGATAGTATGAGATAGCGATGTTGGCATAGGCGAGGGCAAATTCTGGATCCTGTTCTATAGCTTTTTCGAATAATGAAATGGCCTTTTCCAAGCCTTCTTCTGAGCGAGAATAATAAGGGTCCAATGCCTGTAGGTAGTAATCATAGGCCAATAGGTTTTCAGTTGGTTTTTTTTCAATTTGCTCCAGTTCTGTCGGTGTTACGACGGCTGCAATGGCATCTGCAATTTTCTTGGCCACGTCGTTTTGCAATTCAAAAATGTCCTCAACTTCCCGACTGTACTGTTCTACCCAAATAGGGGTGTCCGTAGAAGCGTTGATCAATTGTATGTTGAGCAACACCTGATCACCGACACGCTGACCGCTACCTTCTACCAAGTAGTTCACATGCAGCTCCTCGGCAATCTCTGGAATACCCTTGTCCGTTTTTCTATATTTCTCTACCGAGGTTCTACTGATGACCCGCAGGTCTTCAATCTTCTGAATGTTGTTCAAAGCAGATTCCATCAGTCCGTTTACAAAATAAAGATTGGTGGAATCGCTGCTCTCATTCTTAAAGGGCAATACTGCAATGGATTTTTCAATTTTCGGTTCATTTATAGCATCCTTTTTATTGAACAGTATTATGGCTACAAGTATCAGTGCTAAGGATGTTGCAGCAATAATCGGCCATTGGTATAGTTTCAAATAGTTTGGTTTAATCTGTTCGATTTCAACTTCTACATCACTTTTTCCAAGCTCCCCAGGAGAATATCCGTACTGTTCTCGAAAGCATTTAATGAAATAGGAAGTGCTTCCAAAACCTACTTGATATGAAATTTCGGAAACCGTTGAAGAATCTTCCTTTAGCAGTTTCATTGATTCCTTAAGACGGACTTGACGTATAAACTGGCTTGCAGAAAGCTGTGTCTGTTTCTTGATCTTCCGGAGCAGGTTGGATCGGCTCATGTGCAGAGCTTCCGCAAGTTCGGACACCCCAAATTGTTCGTTGGCCAAATTTTCCAGAATTAGGGCTTCCGCTTGTTCTATAAAGTTTGGTTTTTTGGCCGATGGATTTGACATGTTGTTTTTTGCTGGCTCTAAATTAGGGAAAATATAGAGAATTATGCGTTATCGCCAACGGCCATCGATTTAGAGGAAAAAGCATCTTTTGCGTCATAAGTTACATTGCCGCGCCATAATTTTTATGCCCTCCTGAAACTTTACATAGTTCTGCGCATAGCTCCTACAGGTTGCTGCAAGTTCTATAGCACCTTTGTAACATCAAAAATCATAACGAACAATTTAAAACAATAATTATGAAAGCATCAATCACAAGAACAGCAACGGAGTCAAGAACAGGACAGTACTTCTCATCCTTTAGCGCAAGCAAAAGAACCCAATGGGCACAGTACAGAAACTTTAACCGCTAATCACGATCAATATGAAAAAATCAAAAAACAACACAGTCATGAAATCGAAGATTCACGAATACCTATAAAAATTAAATAACAAAGCCATGAGTAAAACGGGCATCAATCAATCGCCAACGGAATCTAGAAGGTTCACTTTCTTTACCCATTTTGAGGACAGCAAGAGAATCCGTTGGTCACATTCCAGACCTTACCTTCATTTAGAAGCCTAGTTTGTTGGTTTGAAAAAAGGGGTAGGCCCTAATCAAAGTCTATCCCTTACCATAACAAAATTATAACAATAATTAAAAATGTAATTATGAAATCAAAGATTCACGAATACCTATTAAAATTAAATAACAAAGACATGAGTAAAACAATCAAAAAACAAGCTAAGTTAAAAGTGGCGTGTGCTGCCTTTACTTTAATATCTGCACTAGCATTTGCACAAAACATTTCTAACACTCAAAACAGCTTTAACCGAGATGGTTTTATCTTCGAATTTGGTCTAGGTGGCGGTATAATCAGTATAGAAGATAGTGCTGGAACCCAAAGTTTTGATGATACCCAAGGCGGTGGCACTTTTCCTGAATTAAAGTTTGGCTATATGCTGAACAACCGTTTAGCCGTTACCGTTTCTGCACCTGGAATGATTTACACGCTTAATGATAACGACAGGCACTTTGGAGGCATTATACCTTCTGTTCAGTACTGGGTAAAAGACCGGTGGTGGATACATGGTGGTGCCGGTTTAGCCATAGATGGCCCTGCATTATATGATATTGAAGATAACATAAATGAAGATTGGAATACGGGTTTAGCTGTTATGGCGAGCACGGGTTACGAAGTGTACAGAAAAAACAAATTTGCCTTAAACGTCCAATCCAAATTACTCCTGGGTGGTGTAAAGCTAGATAATAATAATGACAGAGAGGTGGTGCAATTTAGTTTAGGAATTGGCTTTAGCTGGTTTTAATCATTTGCACCGCCAAAGGGTATAATATCCCAAGGCTTGCCTCGAAATTAAAAGTCCGTTTCCTACGAATGCATTGCGGGCTTGCCCCGAGGTCGTTTACTAAAGAAAAAATAATAGCAATAATCAAAAAAATATAATCATGAAATCAAAGATTCACGAATACCTATTAAAATTAAATAACATAATCATGAATAAACCATTTAGAATTAACACATTAAGAACCTTGGGATACATGTCATTAGGCCTTCTTTTACTTACGACCGCATGTGGTCAAACAAGCAGTAAATCAAAAACCGAAGTAACCACCAGTACCGAAACCAAGTCGGTAGTTGATGCACCAGAAATGGATATTCAAACAGCGATACTATCGGACAATCTTGAAGCCGTTAAACAGCATATTTCGGCAGGAACAGATTTGAACAAAAAAGACCCTATGACCGGGGCCACACCACTAATCACTGCCGCGAGCTTTGGAAAGCATAAAATTGCGCAAGCCCTTATTGATGCCGGTGCGGATTTATCGGCTAAAAATAACGATGGTGCAACAGCTTTGCATACGGCCGCATTCTTTTGTAGAGTCGAAGTCGTACAGTCACTTATTGATGCCAAAGCCGATAAGACCGCTAAAAACAACTTTGGTATGACACCAAGGGAAAGTGTTATGGGGCCATTTGCAGAAATAAAACCCATTTATGAAATGCTACAGCAGCAATTAGGGCCGATAGGTTTACAAATTGAGTTGACCGAAATCGAAAAAACCCGCCCGGTCATAGCAATGATGTTGCAATAATCGATTTTAAAATTAAACATGATGAAAACTGAAAGAAGATATGATATTGATTGGTTAAGGGTTATTGCCATTGGCTTGCTGCTCATTTATCACATCGCCATTGTATTTCAACCTTGGGCCATGTTCATTGGCTTTATCAGAAGCGATGAATTTCTAGAAGGTTTATGGAAACCAATGACCATGTTAAACGTCTGGCGGATTCCACTTTTGTTCTACGTCTCGGGAATGGGGCTCTATTTTGCCATGCGCAAGAGAAACTGGAAACAATTGCTTCTGGAACGGACAAAGCGTATTCTTTTACCCTTCGTCTTTGGCTTTATAGCCATAACCACCTTACACATGTATATTTTTCAGACGTATTATGATATGCCGTTGGGCTATTATCCGCATGTAGGGCATTTATGGTTTCTAGGGAATATTTTTGCATACGTCCTGCTGTTACTGCCCTTATTTTTCTATCTGAAAAAGAACGAGAATGGAAGATTTAAAAACGGCTTGTCCAAATTCATGGGTAATCCTGTTGGGCCTTTGTCGATTTCTATATTTTTTGTGCTTGAAGCATTACTGGTAAAACCCCAGCTATTCGCCCTATATGCGGAGACTTGGCATGGCTTTTTTATTGGATTTTTGGCCTTCTTTTTCGGCTTTCTTTTCGTGTACAGTGGTAAAACATTCTGGCAGACCGTTTTAAAATGGCGCTGGTTATATATTGGTTTGGCCGCCGTGCTGTTCGGCATAAGATATTTTAATTACGCGACGGAAGCACCCGGTTATCTTACGGCTATCGAATCCAATTGTTGGATTTTCGGCGTTTTCGGCCTCGGATATAAGTACTTGAACAAACCAAGTAAAATCCTGAGTTATTTGAGCCAAGCAGCGTATCCTGTTTATATCATACACATGTTTGTTTTGTACGCAGGGGCTATGTTCATATTGCCATTGGAAATACCTATCTTATTGAAATTCGTAGGTATTGTAGCTTTTACAGGTTTAGCCTGCTATCTCATTTATGAATTTATTATTAAAAGGATTGGATTCTTAAAGCCATTGTTTGGACTTAAATGGAAATCCAATAAAGCAAAAAAGCTCATGAAAATGTATCATCTAAAAATTAAGGACTCTTCAAATTAGTTCCAATTTAAAAAACCGAACGATTGGTCACACTTTTTAAGATACTTTAATGTTACTTTTTTGATAGTCTTGAAAGTTGAAATGTAACAAGCCTCGGTTTATTAAGTGTTCTTTAAAAATATTAAAATGTCGGAAAAATTAAGCCATCCCAAAGAAGTCCGGAAAACGATACTGTTGTTTTTGGGTATTTTGACCTTGCTAAGTACTATCTGTTATTACGCAATACTCAAGCTGAACCCTACAAGCATCTATGTCGGGGCTTTAATGATGAGCCCCGCATTATCCGCCTTTATTACATTGAAGCTACTGAAAAGACCGATTTCAAGTCTTCCTTGGGGTCTGAAAAGTTTGAAAAATTTGCGCCTATCCTATGTGATTCCGGTAGCCTATATTATGATTGCCTATGTATTGATTTGGGTTTTCGGTTTTGGAAATGTGCTCAATCAGGAAACTATCACCGAGTGGTCGCAAGAATTAGGCATGGAAGGTTTCAGTAGTACAATTATACTATTGACTATGATTGTTCTCTTATCTATTGTTGGTGTTGTAAAGAACATTGGTTCGACATTGGGCGAGGAAATAGGATGGCGGGGATTCTTCAACTACGAACTTCGGAAACTATTTTCCTTTGGTGGTGTTTCCATGATTAGCGGATTGATTTGGGCGATATGGCATTGGCCAATTATCTTTTTGATATACAAGGGAAGTGGAAACCTGTTGCTACACATTACAGCTTTTACCGTAATGATAGTTGCAATTTCGGTCATTTTGGCCTACTATACTTTTAAATCCAACAGCTTGTGGCCTGCGGCCCTATTTCATTCCGTACACAATATATTCATACAGAAGATTTTCACGCCGTTGACGATAACAAATAACTGCACGACTTTTTGGATAGATGAATACGGACTCATGCTACCGATTATTACGACGCTATTTGCCATCTATTTTTGGCGAAAGGCGAAAGTTGAGAAACTATAGGTTTTAAGACAATAAAATGAAAAAACAAACAACCGTATTATGGCAAAGAAACAATCAAAACGAATACTCAAAATCATATTAATTATGGCAAGCATCAGCTCACTATTCTTTGTACCATGGATTTTGCTAAGATTACTGTTAACACCATTACCTGATACGGTTCAGGAACAGGTCAATGATGCTATTGTATACGGATTGGACGGCATGATTGTTTATGTAGACCAAGCTGGCAAGCCACCTCAATTTTATGCCGCTGGCTGGCAGAATCGAAAAAATAAGATTCCTGCCAACCCAAAAGCTTTATTCCGGATTGCCAGCATTAGCAAGTTGTATGTTGCTGTTGCCGTAGCAAAATTAGTTAATGACAATCAGTTGTCTTTAGACAAAACGCTCGCTGATTATATGCCGGAACTGGTGGGACGAATTGAAAATGCGGATAAAATCACCTTGAGAATGATGGTGCAACATCGGAGTGGTATTCCGAACTATACTGACTTTCCGGGTTTTTGGATAAACGATTATTCGAAAAACACCAAAGAATCGCTCGATTTGGTCCTCGATACCCCAGCCGATTTTAAACCGGATAAAAAATATAGGTACTCAAATACCAATTACCTGTTGATTGGCGAAATCTTGGATAAAACATTGGGATATAGTCATCACCAATTTATCAAAAAAGAAATTTTAATGCCCCTTGGGCTCAACCACACCTACAGTTTGCTAAGTGAAGTGAATTTAGACGATGTAATGAGCGGATATGCCGTGGATTATGAGCCAGACCTAAAGCCAAATGATTTTGTAAGCCCTGCCGGCTCCATGGTGGCTACAGCAGAGGATGTGGGTATATTCTTGAGGGCGTTGAACGACGGCTCCTTGCTCAATGATAAGGAACAAGCTATCTATTCGTCAATCTATGTATATGAACATACAGGATTATTACCAGGTTACAGCAGTATTGCCAAGTATCACAAGGATATTGATGCTGTTGTTGTTCAATTTGTAAATACCAGTGGCGGATACTCTTGGAACGTATCAGAAAAAATTAATAATAGAATTGTAAAAATCCTGAAAAGGAGAAAGTAACCAATACCTTAAAACTAATATACGCAATGAAAAAAACAGATACTCTAGAAACAAATGCATCAAACAAGTCTCAAAGCGCATGAAAACTAAATCTCATCCTTTTTGGCGCTGGTTCTGGCTCACTTTCCTTATTGTTTCTCTTGGGTATGCATGGTATTCATTCTATGTACCTTCTAATGATATGGTTTGGAATGATGACATGGTATCTGCTCAAAAGCTTGCTGACAGTTCTGACAAAAATATTATGTTATTTTTTACCGGGGAATGGTGTTCGCCTTGTCGCATTATGAAGCGTGAAATTTTTGTAGACAAAGAAGCCATGAATGCCATTAATGCGAAAGTTATACCCGTAGAAATTAATATTGATGACCCTAATGTTGAAGAACTCGTAAAGCACTATAACATTGGCGCTACCCCAACCACAGTTTTTATTGATCCTGAGGGAAACGTAATTGAATACGCTGTTGGAAAGGTTGGGAAAACAGAATTCCTTGAAACGCTTGAAAATTTCGATTTGCCTTAATTCTAAGTAAGGTAGAAGCGCCTGATATAAAAAACGACATCATACATCTTTAAATTACAAAAGACTAAAGACATTTCGCTTTCAAAAGCAGCCATAATAAAATTGGGTGATACTTTAGACGAAAGTTATGCCGATATCTTTTGGGTTGATGCTCAGATTATTGAAACGCTTAGACCTAAAACTGACTAGGATTCCTTCACAACGGTTAACCTAATAATAGTTTATTGATATTTGTTTTATACAGTTTACCAATAGGCACAATATGATCTCCAATATGAATTCTATTGCCTTCTACACTACGTATATACTTTTTTGCAACTGCAAAAGACTTATGAACTTGAAGAAAATCATTGTCTGAAAATAATTGTATCGTATCCGATATTTTTTCTCGAATGCTGATGATGCCATCAGTAGTAATAACTTTGGTATAGTTGCCAGAAGCTTCAATAAATAGTATGGAATCTATAGCTACCTGAACATGACTATTATTTTGCTTTAAAAAAATATGCTTTCCTTCAGGCTTTATATTCTGTTGTCTTCCCATACTTATTGTACTAATGGCTGAAGACGTCACTTTATTAATAGCACTCAAAAAACGTTCTAAACTAAAAGGTTTTAACAAGTAATCTACAACGTTTAATTCGTAGCCTTCAATTGCGAATTCACTGTAGGCGGTCGTGACAATAACTTTAGGAGGTGATGATAAGGTTCTTAAAAATTCAAATCCTTTTAATTTGGGCATATTTATATCTAAAAAGATTAAGTCAACTTGATGTGTATTCAAATACTCAAGGGCTTCCAAAGAGCTATAACAGTTTTTCTGCAACTTCATATGCGGAAGCATTTCACAATATTCCATGATAATCTTGTGGGCTATATGTTCATCATCTATGATTAGATACCTCATTATTTTAATTTTAGAGATAGTTTAACTTTATAACTATTGGCGGTAACGTCAAAAGAAAGAGCATGCTTATTGGAGTAAACTAGCTCTAATCTTCTCTTTAAGTTTTTTAAACCAATACCTTCTGTATTGGGTGCTTGTTGTAATTCAAAATTATTTTCAATTATGAAATTTACCTTATTATCCTTTTCAGTTAAGTTAATATGGATATACGCGTCTTTTTCTAAATTTTCCAAGCCATGCTTAAAAGCATTCTCTACTAGAATAATAAATAGTAAAGGCATAATTTTAGCTTGCGGATGCTCAATTTCAGAATTCAATTGAACATCAGACTTTTTATGATAGCGTATTCCTTGAAGTTCAATATAGTTTTTTAAATAATCTAATTCTTGTTTGAGGCTAACCCAATCTTTTTGGCCCTCATAAATACTATATCGCATCATATCAGAAAGTTTAAGTACCATTTCCCTTTCCTTAGAATCTTTTTCCATTAATCCATACAAATTGTTGAGTGTATTGAAGAAGAAATGTGGGTTTACCTGACTTTTTAAATGCAGTAGTTCTGTTTTTTCTTTTTCATTCTTTAATCTAATAATTGATTTGATCTGTTTAAAAACCCAGTGGGCAATGGTGATAAATAAAAGAGTAAAGTACAGGACAATAAACTCTACAAATCCTTCCAACTTGCCAAAAGTGTCATTAAATAATACAATGACCAATCCTATAATTACAAGGGATATTTTATAAACACTGTTTATAATTTTCTTTTTCCCATCTGATATTTTCAACTTCATAGGTCAAGATTAATTAAATAAAATTCCTCCTACAAATTAGTTGACAAACAATAGATACAGAGGAATAAACACCTGCTTAGCAGGGATAAAGTACGTTTGCACCAGTCTTAAGGTCTTGTATCACGCCTAAAATGAGATGTGTCACTTTTTGTTTTTTACAATTAAGGCCCACCATAAGTTTGCCTCAATCAATCAAAAAACGAACAGTATGGAACTTAGAATTGACAATCTATCAAAAACGTATTCAAACGGGATTAAAGCTTTACAAAACATTTCACTAGATATACCAACAGGCATGTTTGGTCTATTAGGCCCAAATGGTGCAGGCAAGTCTACGTTAATGCGAACTATTGCAACACTGCAAGAAGCCGATGCTGGTTCCATTGACCTTGGAGACATCGATGTCTTAAAACAAAAAAATGAATTGCGGCAGGTATTAGGTTATTTGCCACAACAATTTGGTTTGTACCCAAAAATATCTGCCGAGGTATTACTTAATCATTTCGCAGTGCTTAAAGGCATCACTAATAAAAACGAACGTAAAGAATTGGTGAAGGCACTGTTATATAAAACCAATTTATATGAGGTGCGACAACAAAATCTTAAAGGATTTTCTGGTGGGATGAAGCAACGTTTTGGTATTGCACAAGCGTTGCTTAACAATCCGAAGTTACTTATTGTAGATGAACCAACAGCAGGATTGGATCCTGTAGAACGCAATCGATTTTACAATGTTTTAAGCGAGCTTGGGGAACATACTGTGGTTATTTTATCCACACACATTGTTGACGATGTCAAAGAACTCTGCACAAATATGGCCATTATTAACCAAGGTCAAGTATGCTTAAAAGGGCAGCCGTTACAAATACTGGAAGGCCTAAAAGATAAAGTCTATAAAAAAACAATCGAAAAATCAGAATTGAACCTATATAAAGAAAATTATCAGGTCATCAGTGAACGATTATTTCTTGGAAAACCAACCATTCATATCGTAAGTGATACGAATCCAGGAGACGGCTTTTCGCTTATTAATGCCGAATTAGAGGATGTCTATTTTTCGGAAATATTCAATAATACTAAACTTAAATCTAATTAGTTATGTGGTATACTATTTTTAAGTTCGAAATACAATACCGTATTAAACGACCGGACACCTATGTATTCTTCCTTTTTCTATTTCTATTTTCAATTGTTGGTGTTGACTTTATTTTTCAAGGTTCAGAAATGGGTCTTATGAAAAAAAACTCACCCATAGTGATTGCAAAAACAATGGGAGCTATTACAGGTATATTTATGATATTAGCCTCAATGATAATGGGCGTTTCTGTACTAAGAGATTTTGAATACAATATAGAATCATTGCTATTTTCTGCACCAATCAACAAAAGAGATTATTTACTAGGTCGATTTTTAGGATCGTTTGCAGTTTTGCTATTTGCATTTACAGGTATTTTATTTGGCATGATGCTAAGCGAATTTATGCCATGGCATAATCCAGAAGATCTATTAGGGTTTAATGCCTTTGTTTATATAAAGATATTTTTAATGGTATCGTTACCAACGTTGTTTTTTGGAGCTTCGTTGTTTTTTGTAACAGGTGCTTTAAGCAGAAACTTAGTAGTCGTATATACCCAAGGTATTATTTTATTTGTGATTTTTATGCTAACCAAAGCTATCACTAATGAATTTTGGCAAGCCATTCTAGATCCATTTTCGCTAACAACAACCACTTTTGCTACAAAGTCTTGGTCAGCTTTAGAAAAAAGTATCCAAGAGCTACCCTTTATTGGAGCCATACTTTATAACAAACTGTTTTGGGTTTCTCTAGGAATACTTGCTTTGATCTATGGTTATAAAAAATTCAATTTTAATATCATTAAAGAAAAGCGATCAAAGCGAAAGCAAGTTGAAAAATTAGTTGCTAAAAGCACTAGTGTTGTTAGTGATATAGAAATTCCTGAAGCTACAAAGCAATATGGATTACTTTCAAAATGGAATCAATTAAAACAATTTTCTTGGTTTTACTTTATCAGTATTTGCAAGCAAGCATCATTTTGGGGAATTGTTATTTGTGGGATGATTATCATTCTCATTAATTCCGTAAATCTTGGAACTGTGTATGGTGTGGATAGCTATCCAGCAACCTATTTTATTGTTGAAGAACTCAAAGAAACATCTATTTATTTCTTCATAATAATTTTAGTGTTTTATTCAGGTGAATTGGTATGGAAAGAGCGAGGTGCTAAGTTAGATTTAATCTATGACGCAACACCAATGTCTAGTTTTATAAAACTAATGGGTAAATACATTGGATTAAACGTAGTGTATGTAGTATTAATGCTCGCATTAATTGGTTCAGGAATTCTATTTCAAACATTAAGTGGGTATTACAAATATGAATTCCAAGTCTATTTTTATGGTTTCTTCTTAGAGATTTTACCGTTTTTAGCACTGTATACATGCATTGCATTTTTTATTCAATCTGTGGTAAACCATAAGTTTGTAGGCATAATGTTGGTGATTTTATTTTTTATAGCCAATGTTGCTTTAGGTTTATTCGGGTTTGATCACGAATTATATTTTTTCGGAGGCAGTGCTTTAGGAACGTATTCTGATATGAATGGTTATGGTCATTTTTTAAAACCCTATCTGTTCATTAAATCGTATTGGTTTCTCTTCGGAATACTATTACTAATTATTGGGTCTTTGGTAAATGTAAGAGGTACTGAAACCAATTTGATGCAACGCATAAGAGCTAGCAAAAACAGATTGAGCAAGCCGCTTTTTAAAGTTGCTTCTATGGTCTTTTTAGTATTTATACTCATGGGAAGTTTAATCTTTTACAATACGAATATTTTAAACACCTATTGGACCAATACTAAAGCAACTGAATTTAGAGTAGCTTATGAAAAGGAACTCAAACAGTTTGAATATATACCACAGCCCAAAATAGTAGATGTGAATTTAAAAGTGGAATTGTATCCTTCATTAAGAGATTATACTGCGGAAGGGTATTATATATTAAAAAACACCAATGCGCAACCCATTCATGAGATTCATATTCAGAAACTAATTGAAGAGAATATCACATTAGATGCTGTCACTTTTGATGGAGGCGCAACAGAAAATAATACATACGCTACCTACGATTATACCATCCATCAGTTGCATAGCCCTTTGAATCCTGGAGATTCAATTAAAATGAACTTTAAGCAATCATTCACTACGAATGGATTTGAAGCAGGTAATTCAAATGCTAATATTGTTGAAAATGGAACATTCTTTAACAATAAAGACTTTCCAACATTAGGTTACAACAGAAAATATGAGCTAAGTGATAGGGATGAACGTTCAGAATATAATTTGCCTGAAAGAACGAATAGAGCTCATAGAAATGACCCTAAAGAATTAGTTAATGCAAGATCTGGTAGTGATTCTGACGGTATTCATTTTGAAATGGTCATTGGAACAGAAATTGATCAAACAGCATTGGTTCCTGGGAATTTATTGAAGGAATGGACAGAAAATAATCGTAATTATTTTCATTATAAAATGGAAATTCCAATGATTGATTTTTACTCAATTGTTTCAGCAAGGTATGACATAAAAAAAGACAAATGGATTTCAAAATCTGATTCAATTTCAAAACAAGTAGATCTGGAAATTTACTATCATAAAGGTCATGAGTATAACATAGATAGGATGATGAAGTCTATGAAAGCTTCTTTGGATTACTATAGCACAAATTTCAGTCCGTATCAATATGAACAGTTACGTATCATGGAGTTTCCGCGTTATGCGCAATTTGCACAATCATTTCCGGGCACTGTTCCATTCTCAGAGTCTATAGGTTTTGTATTGGATATTGATGATGAAACCGATGTTGATATGGCATTTTATGTGACCGCACACGAAATTGCCCACCAATGGTTTGCTATGCAAGTGGAAGCGGCAAATGTAAAAGGGCAATACTTTATTTTGGAAACACTTTCTCAATATGCAGCCATGATGGTTTTAAAAGCGCACTATCCAAAAGAAAAGGTTCATCAATTTTTAGAGTTGCAATTAGAGAAATACGAAGAAGGCAAACTCAGAGAATCTGGAGCAGAACCAACGCTAGCATTAGTAGATAATCAAGACTATATTTATTATGCTAAAGGTGCCATTAACATGTATCAATTTCAAAAGGCAATAGGCGAGGAGCAGGTCAATAAAGCTTTAAGACGCTTTTTGGAAAATTGGAATACCACTAACGGTAAGCTTAAAATGAAAACCAATCGCTATGCCACCAGTCAAGACTTGTTAGGCTATTTTAGAGCGGTTACACCAGATTCGTTACAGCATATACTAGTTGATCAATTTGAAAGTGTTAAGCCTGTAGAATTGTAATTTCTTGGCTTATGGCACTTTACCAGGTTGCGAAATTAAGTTTGAACATCTTATAAAAATTATAGTTTATTACGAGGGCCATGAATACCAAACTAAATAACTAACAATGAATATGCTGCAGCGGAAAGTCAGATAAGTATTATTTTAAAAAAAGTAATGACCCGAGTAAACACTAATTATAGGCCCTGGCCCAATAGCTATAGGGGGAGGGGAGGGTAATAGGTATGGGAGAAAAATTTATTTCGAATTACGTTTAAACCTTCAATCGTGCGTCTATGTATTTTTCCTTTCCGAATTTAAAATCAATGTGTTTCTTTGTATATGAATGAATATCAGTACAAAAACACTCAAAAGTAATAGAACAAACGCCCTTTATTGGAAGTGCCAATTACTAGGATGGTGTACTGTTTCTGTTTATTGGGCATACACGGTATACACAAGAGATGACTATGGGGTGTTTTACACTTTCTGTAATTATGTTTTAGATGTTGCCATTGGAATTTTCCTGACCCACATGTACAGAACATATGCTTTAAAGGCAAATTGGAGTCAATTACCCATTAAAAAGCTGCTTGTTCGTGTAATTCCCAGTATACTTTTATTGGCTTTTTTATATGTGCTTTTAAACAATTTGAAGTGGTATGGCTATTGGACCTTGATAGCGGAAGAAGATAAGAATATATGGGTATCGCTTCTTTATTGGGATCCCATATTACTTACCGGTTTACGGTTAATGTCTATCTGGATTTTAGCGTATCATCTGTATCATTATTATCAAAAAGAAGTTGTAACGGCAAGAGAATATGCTCAACTTTCCTTAGTGGCGAAACAAGCACAATTAGATAATTTATCGGCTCAACTAAACCCACATTTTTTATTTAATTCCTTGAATTCCATAAAGTCCTTAATTGTTGAGAACCCTAATGTAGCCAGACGTGGGATAGACTTATTGTCCGACTTATTACGTTCCTCTTTATATGAAAAAGATAAAGACTTAATTTCAGTAAAAAACGAATTAGCTTTAGTAAATGATTACATAGAGTTGGAAAAACTTCGTTTTGAAGAACGATTGGAAATAGACATCACTCTTGATAAGACGTTAGCCCATTTTAAAATTCCAACCTTGAGCATCCAATTATTGATAGAAAATGCCATTAAACACGGAATTGACAAAGTTATTGAAGGTGGGTTAATAACTTTGAAAATTGATAAGAACGGAGATCAAGTCTATATACAAGTTCAAAATCCAGGAAAATTAAATGATACTAAATCTGCAAATGGTTTAGGTTTAATGAACTTAAAGAAGCGCTTGGAGCTTCAATATAATAAAGAGGCTTCTTTTACTTTAGAAGAAATAGCTAATAATATAGTACAAGCGACTATACTAGTACCCTACAGAGCAGATGAAAACATATAAAGCGGTTATTATCGATGATGAACGTTTAGCGCGAGAAGAGGTAAAACGTGCTTTAAAAAAATATCCGGAATTTATCGTGGTTGGAGAGGCAAACAATGTGGATGCGGCTATAAAATTAGTAGCGGACGAAGATCCAGACCTATTGTTTTTGGACATACACATGCCTGAAAAGTCAGGATTTGATTTATTAGAAGAATTAACCACCGTTCCAGAAGTTGTTTTTACAACTGCGTATGACCAATACGCTGTAAAAGCTTTCGAATTAAACGCATTGGACTATTTGGTTAAACCTTTACGGGAAGAACGCTTTGCAAAAACCATAGAAAAAGTAAAACAGGAGTTGGCAGAGAAGGCAAAGGTGTCACAAGATGTTTTGCCCATGCATAAAAAGATTTTTATTAAAGACGGCGAAAAATGTTATTTCATTCCAATTTCTGATATCTACTATATTGAATCGATGGATAATTATGCGCGCCTATACTTTGGTGGTAAAAAGGCTATGATCAAACGTTCATTAAATCTACTTGAAAAAAAGTTAGATACCACCGTGTTTTTTAGAGCCAATAGGAGTCAAATTATCAACACACATTTTATTAAAGAAATTCACCCGCATTTTAATAATAAGCTACACATCATCTTGATTTCTGGTGAAAAGATTGAAGTTTCAAGCCGACAGTCTGTTAAGTTTAAAAACTGGAATAGCTTATAATTGATTGGTTTGTAAATTAATTTTACGCTTATTTTCTTTTATTCACGTTCCTGTACTTTCCCTTTACACATGTATATATTCATCATTTCTTTGCTTCAGAAATAAAATTTTAATTAAAAAAATAGAACGATGTGTAACTTCAAAAATAATTATCACCTACCTGTAATTCTAATTGTTTTGATCATTATGGGACTATATTCATGCACCAATGACACCTTAAAAATCGCTGCGCAACCTACTTTATCCGATTATTCCGTTGGAGAAAAATGGATCTGGAAGTATAAAGGTGTTACTACCGAAGGCGAGGTACGTTCAGAGGGAGAAGATACAAGAGAAGTAGTTATTGCAGATGGTGTTTTGGGGATGACAATGGGTAATGATACGATTCCAATAACAGACATTGTAAAACCGGAAGAAAGCGAAACGCCAAGATATGACTGGCCTTTGGAAGTGGGTAAAAAGTGGAAATATGAAAAAAATTGGACAAGTCAAGATGGTACCACAGGAAAGCAAAGTCAAGATGTAGAGGTTTTATCCTTTAAGGAAGAAACAGTAGAAGCAGGAACATTCATGGCCTATACGATTCAATACAAAGGTGTAATTACAAATTCGAGAGGGTATAATGCCAAAACGGATGAAGTGTGGTTGTATGCTCCGGCTATAAAAAATTTCATAAAACTTATCCAAACCCAAGATGATTTTTTATACGAAGAGGAGTTAAAACTGTATTCAAACTAAAATGAAAATTGAGCATTTTTCAATTGCACTTTTAAAAAGGAAACCATGAAAAGAATATTGCTGATATTATTTCTAATTCATCTTACTTCTTTTGGACAAGGATTTGAATTTAAAACGGTACCAAAGTCCAATGCTAAGGCGCTTGCCAATCAAATGCAAGCTTTGGCTGTATCCTATCCGCTAAAAGAATTGGCAGGATTGGACTTAATCAAGGTTCAAATCGTAAGTGAAAAATATGACGATGCCATAGCAACTATCGAGAAAGAAACTAAGGACAAGCCAAAAACGGAACAGATCTATTTAGATTTATATCACCAGTATGCCAAAGCAAAACTCACACCTAACTTTCAAGTGGCCTTTAGAGAATTATATAAATCCTATGTGACAAAGGCCGATGATTTTCAGGCACTGAATTTAGATGACACATTAATTGCGAGAGATGGTACGGACTATTTTATTGCTGATTTTGAACGTACTTATGAAAATTTAACTACTGAAACGATTTCGAATGATACTGCACAAAATTTAATCCACAAATATTTCTTGAAAATGGTTTATGAATCCACAAGAGATCTGTTTTTTGAAGCAATAAAACAAGACCATAAACGCAGATATCGTATAAATGACAGTATAATAGTGCCCATGAAAGATGGGGCAGAGGTTTCCGTAGTAGTGGTTGAAAGAAAAGAATCTGTTAAAGCGAAGAAACCGGCCATCTTAATTGCTTCTATTTATGCAGGTACCAATGAGACTGGGGCAATGTTATCCGCCTCAAAAGGCTATGTTGGAGTAATCGCCAATACAAGGGGGAAACGATTAAGCAAAGGAGCGGTAAAGCCTCTAGAACATGAAAATACAGATGTTTATGAAGTGATTGATTGGATTAGCAAGCAGCCTTGGTCCAATCAAAAAGTAGGAATGTACGGTGGTAGTTATAACGGATTTACCCAATGGGCATCCATGAAATATAAAGTGCATCCAGCTTTAAAAACCATTGTTCCCATGGTAGCCATTGCACCAGGAATTGATTACCCAATGGAAAATAATATACTACATAATTATTCCTATTCTTGGAATTTTTATGTAACCAATACTAAGTTTTTGGATTTTAAAGCCTCCCAAGATTTTACTCGATGGAATACCTTAAAAAATACGTGGTATACCTCTGGAGTTGCCTTTAATAGATTAGATAGCTTGGATGGACACGTAAATAGATTATGGAATACCTATATGCAGCATCCTAGTTATGATGCTTATTGGAAGAAAATGATTCCTTATAAACAAGAATTTTCAAAAATCAACATTCCAATTTTGACCATAACAGGCTATTATGACGATTCTCAAAGAGGAGCCCTATATTATTATGACCAGCATACTAAGTATGTAAAAAATCCAAATCACTATGTATTGGTTGGACCTTACGATCATTGGACGGCACAAACCCAACCTCAGGAGTTCTTAAGGAATTACAAATTAGATAAAACCGCCTTAATTGACATTAGATATGACTTGGTTTATCAATGGTTCGATTACATCTTAAAAGGTAAAGAAAAACCAAGTATTCTAAAGGATAAAGTGAATTTTCAGGTAATGGGAACCAATACATGGATGCACAAACCGAGTTTAAGTGCCATGACCAACGATACCTTGACTTTTCATTTAAGTGATGCTAAATCGGATGAATTTTATGCGCTTAAATCGAAATCGAATGCTTCCAAAATTAACTTAACCGTTGATTTTAAAGATAGAGAAAGCATGAATAACACAGGGTATTATCCTTGGCCTTTAGAAAAAGAAAACATCAATATAAAGGATGGATTGCTTTTTAAATCGGAACCCTTAGAGGAGGATGTGATTATAAATGGATCCTTCCTCGGAAATCTTGAATTTACTATCAATAAAAAAGATGTGGATTATTCCGTTATCCTATATCACTTAACGCCAGAAGGGAACTACTTTCATTTAAGCTATTATATTGGTAGAGCGAGTTATGCTACAGATCGAGAACAAAGAAATTTATTGACACCGAATCAAAAAACGCAAGTGTCTTTCGACAATTCTAAACTAATCAGTAAAAAGCTACAAAAAGGAAGTAGGATGGTAGCTGTGGTCAATGTGAATAAAAACAATAATGCACAACTTAATTATGGAACGGGGAAGGATGTGAATGAAGAAAATATTAAAGATGCAGAAGTCCCGTTAAAAATTATATTTTCAGGTAATAGTAGTATTTCCTTACCGGTTTGGTATTCCCTAAAGGAATAACCAAATTCTTATTAGTATATCATTGGCAAAAAAGGCCTATTCGATTCTCCTTTTGGCTATTTTTTTCCGTGGACAGGGGCTGCAGGGTTGCACCTATTGATCAAAGCAAAAGTAACGATGCGGTGAGTCCCATTGTAAAGATATTTGAGAAAACGAGCCCCATAGGCTAATTTAATGGATTTGGTATCATCTCACAAATAGTTATGGAATAGAGTGAAGTCCATGACCTTTACTTCCTGTTTTTCGGTATCTAGGTTTAAGGCCCTGAAAAAGTTATTTTGAAAAGGGGTATCATTGATATACATAGAAGTAAATATGGAATCCAAATTGGTTACTTGTTTCTATGGCATTTCAAGCTTTAGAAGTATTTGCAAGGTTCTCCCATATATCGTTAAATAAACTATATGGTTTTTGTAAATTTAGCTTTGAATAATGCCTGTAATCGATAAGAAATCAATAGCTGTCTTGCCATTTGTTAATTTGAGTAATGATATTAACAATGAATATTTCTGCGATGGCTTAACCGAAGAAATAATTAACGCCTTAGCATCTATAAAGGTATTATTAGTGACCTCTCGTACTTCTTCCTTCTATTTTAAAAACAAAAAAGCAACCTCTAAAGAAATAAGGGAAAAACTAAAGGTAGCTACATTTATAGAAGGCAGTGTAAGGACATCCAAAAATAAAATGCGCATTACTGTGCAAATGATAGATGCTTTGGATGACTTTCATTTCTGGTCAGAAACTTTTGATAGAAATCCTGAAAATATTTTTGAAATTCAAGATGAAATTAGTCTGTTTATCGCTGAAAAATTACGCGAACACATAGGGCATCTCGAAATCGAAGATAAGCTAGTAGAAGCTATTGATGTACCTGTAGCTATTTATAGAGAATATTTGAAAGGAAGGTACTACATCATGAAACTAGATTATAAAAACTCTATAAAGGGTATCAATATCTTAAAAGAAGTAATACATAAATCACCCAATTTTTCAAATCCCTATTTAGATATAAATCTAGCCTATGTTAATATGGGAACTATGGGGCTTTTGCCCGCATTTGAAGCATACGAGAAGGCCCAACCTTATTTGTTAAAGGCATTAGAGCTAGACCCAAACTCATCAAGGTCACAATTGAATTTGGCTTGGATAGAATGCTGGCAAAACTGGAATCTTAAGAAAGCTTACGAACATGCCAATAAGGCTTTGGAGATGCAACAAGCAGACGATATTTACTTAACCATTTCTAATTTTTTGACCGTAGAAGGAAAATTAGATGCGGCAAGTAATTATCTTGACAAAGCCTTACAGTTAGATCCTTATGCCGCTATAAATCATCATTACAAGGGTTTTTTATACTACTTGAAGGAAGATTATAAAACTGCGATACCTTATCTAAAAAAGGCATTAGATTTAGACCCTAAGTTACCCTTTCCACCAATTTATATAGGGATTTGTTTATTGATGTCAGGCAAACCAAATGAAGCTTTGACATATTTCGGTTCACTTGAAGGAGTTTCTGTGAAAGACCTCACCAAATTAGGAGGTGAAACCATGTGCTATGCAAAACTCAATGAAACGGAAAAGTGTAATGATGGATTAAAAGAATTAGAGACGTATTTAAATACTGATCTTGTAGATAAGGCATTTACGTTTTTGATATTAGTAAATGCCTTGTTAGGTAATAACGAAAAGGTAATTGATTTAATAACTCAAGCATACAATAATCGTTTGCCCGTAATTTTATTACTTAATCCATCACCAATTCTTAAACCTGTTAAAAATCACAAAAGGTTTAAAGACATCATGCTAAAAGCCATTCCAGATAATTTAAATTATAAACAGAAAAAGAAGTATAAACAGGCTTTACTAGATTCCAACGAAATCAAAAAGTACTGCAAGGAACTAGAGCAAATAATGATAGACTACAAACTGTATTTAAATCCAGACCTATCCTTAAAAGATTTAGCTTCTTACTTGGAACTTCCTGCCAATTATGTCTCGCAATTATTAAACTTGGGGTTTCAAAAAAACTTCTCTGAGTATATCAATACCTTTAGGGTTAACGAATTTAAAGAGCGCGTTCTTCTAGAAGAAAACAAAGGATTAACCATAATGGCTGTGGCATACGATAGTGGTTTTAATTCTAAAACCGTATTTAATACGTTTTTTAAAAAAATAGAAGGCACAACACCAAACACTTACCTAAAAAGTGTCCAAAAAAAGTAGTCTTATATTTCTTACTTTACTTTTATAAGCTCTCTATCGATATAATTTTAGTTAGTTTTTTAAAATAGTATATATTTGAAAAACAATGCCTTACGGATATTTTATAAAATTAAAACCACATTTTTTGTGATTTTTTAGACACTTCATAAACTAATAGAGTGTAATAATCTTTAAATGCATTCAAAAAAGAAATTCATTCAGGATATAAAAGAAAACGAAGGTATTATTTATAAAACTTCTAGAATTTATTCAAATAATACTGAAGATCAAAAGGACCTATACCAAGAAATTGTGTATCAACTCTGGAAATCTTACGATTCTTTTAAAGAGCATTCTAAAATAAGTACTTGGATGTATCGTATTGCACTAAATACCGCAATCAACAATTTGAAAAAAGAAAAAAGAAAAGGAACTCGAATATCCATTGACGATTTTCTTTTAAATAAAATAGACCATGTTGACACGGTTATGGAAGAACGGGTAACACTGTTATATGCGCATATAAAAAAACTCAGCATTGTAGAAAGAGGAATTATACTACTTTATTTGGAAGGTAAAAACTATGATGAAATTGCTACAATAACTGGTTTTACAAATACCAATATTGGTACACGTTTAGGTAGGATTAAAAGCAAATTAAAATCTCAAATTAAGAAATAATAGAATAATGGAACTAGAAGAAATGAAATCCCAATGGGTAGATATGAGTCACAAAGTTGACCAACAAAAAATATTGACAGATCAATTGATTATAGATTTAACCAAGGAACGTTTTAATACTAAAATGCGGGCTATATCTGTCCCAGAATCAATATCAGCACTCATGTGTTTTGCTGCTGTACTGTTTATTATTAGCAATTTTAATTCATTAGATGTATGGTACTTAAAGCTTTCAGGTGTATTTGCAATTATTGCTTGTTTGGTACTACCTGTGCTGTCTTTAAAATCAATTCAAAAAATGAAGTCTGTGCATATATCTAAAAGCACTTTTAAAGAAACTGTAGAAGCATATGCAAAAGGTAAATCAAAGTTTATGCAAATTCAAAAAATAAGTTTTTACACCAGCTTTTTAGTACTGGTAGCTTTGGTTATTGTATTTGGTAAAATCATAAAAGATATCGATGTATTTACAATGACAGAAAAGCTAAATTGGTTAGTCCCTTCTGGTATTGGGGTCTTGTTTATATTCTCACAATGGGTACTAAAAAAATACAAGAAGGCAACAGAGTCAGCAAATACCATATTGCAGGAACTAGAAGACTAGCCCTATCATAATCTAATAATCATAACTAGGTAACGTATTTATTTTAATTCTGAATGTTATTCGGATAGGAAAAATACGTTCAAATTCTAACACATTTAAACTTCATAAAATGAAAAAAATACACATCACATGCGCTATACTTATGTACTCGGTTTTGAGTTTTTCTCAAGACATTACAGGCATATGGAACGGAACAGCAAAATTAGGAGAAGACAAAGAAATCAGTTTTATTTTTAATATTAAAAACATTGAAAATGAATATGTTACGGAGTTTTCAATACCCAAGCAACGTGTTACTGCTCTAAAACCTCAAAAAACGACTTTTGAAAATGGTGTATTACTTATAGATGGTGCAAACTTAGGTGTAAAGTACGAAGGTAAATTCAATCAAACATTAAAACAGTTTGAAGGCACATTTACCGAAGGTGTGAATCAACTTCCTTTAAACTTGAAAAAAGGAAAGCTAAAATTGGAAGCTAAAAATAATAGACCTCAAGAACCTGTTAAACCGTATCCCTATAATGAAGAAGAAGTAGTTTTTGAGAATAAGGAAGCTAATGTATCACTTGTTGGAACATTAACCATACCTAAAAAATCTGGAAAATCTCCAGCTGTTATTTTAATAAGTGGTAGTGGTCCACAAGATAGAGACGAAACATTTGCAAATCACAAACCTTTTTGGATAATTGCAGATCATTTAACTCGCCAAGGTATTGCAGTTTTGCGTTTTGATGATCGTGGTGTAGGAAAATCGACAGGTAATTTTAGTAATGCTACTACAAAAGATTTTTCAACAGATGTAGTAAGTGCTGTAAAGTATCTAAAATCAAGAGCAGATATTGATGCTAATGATATCGGATTAATAGGTCATAGCGAAGGTGGTATTATTGCTCCTTTAGCAGCAAATCAAACAAAAGGCGTGTCTTTTATGGTTTTATTGGCTTCTACAGGAATTCCTGGGAGTGAAATATCATTAATGCAGTCTATATCAATGAGGCCTTTTCCTGTACCAAATGAAGCAGAATATGAACGAGCCATTAGAAAAGCAATTAAAATTGCGTCTTCAGACAACGAATTATCAATAATTAAAAAAGAATTGACAAATCATTACAACAAAACGATTGCTCCTATATTAGAACCATTAGTTGGTAATGATGCCAAAGTGAATGAAATTATTGAAGGTTTAATCGAAACAAGAACTACACCTTGGGTTCGCTATTTTTATAATTACAATCCTGCTACTGAAATCGAAAAATTAAAAATTCCTGTATTGTCCTTAAATGGTAGTAAAGATACCCAAGTAAAAGCCAAAATAAATCAAAATGGAATACGTCAAGCTTTGATTAAAGGAGGTAATCAAGATTATAAAATCATAGAATTAGAAAACTTAAACCACTTTTTTCAAGAGTGTGAAACTGGAAAGATGGACGAATATCAAAAGATAGAGCAAACGTTTTCCCCAATAGCATTAAAAGAAATTTCGAGTTGGATATTAGAGCATGTAAATTAATTCGTTCGGATTCATAAAACAGAATGGTTTAAGAATGGCTTAAACTTAGTTTTGTCTAATAATAAATTTTAAATCATGAGAAAATATATAACTGTAGTTCTGTTATTGTTTACAATGATAACTTTTGCACAGTCTGCTTCCAAAAATCAAAAGAATGTGCTCATAATTGTAAGTAGTTACGGTAAAGATAATGGTAAAACACGACCAGGATTTGAGTTTGAAGAGTTTGTAGATGCCTACAATATTTTTACTTCAAATAATAGTAAGGTTACCGTGGCTAGTCCTAAAGGTGGTAGTGTTGTGGCAGATAAATTTGACGCAACCAAAGAAAAAAATAATGCTTTTTTTACAAATAAGAATACAGCTTCCATACTTTCACAAACAGTAGCCACTTCACAGGTAGACGCAGATGACTATGATGCTATCTATATTATTGGTGGTAAGGGTGCAATGTTCGATGTTCCATATGACCCTTCATTACAAGATATAATACTAAATCTATACAATCGAAAAGGTACAGTTTTGGCTTCTGTTTGTCATGGTACTTCTGCCTTTATTAATGTGAAACACCAAAACAATTATATTTTAGATAATGAAAGGATTACAGGATTTTCTAATGAGGAAGAAAAAATTTTTAAGAGTAAATGGATAGATGAATTCCCATTTTTATTGGAAGATGCCGTAAAGTCTAGAGGTGCAAAATATCAAAAAAGTAGTTTTATGCTAGAAAACGTGGTCATTTCTGGCAAGTTTATAACAGGGCAGAATCCAGCTTCCACAAAAGTTTCGGCGGAAGCTGTGGTGAATGCTTTAGGAGTGAAGCCTGTGCAAAGAGCTAAGGATAGTAAAGAGAAGTTAGAAAAAGGGATGCGTTTAATCACTTTTGGTAAACCTTATTTTTTCAATGAAAACTTTCAGTTATTAGTAGCAAAAACACAGCTGAATCTTCAAAACACAGAACAAGCAAAAAAAAACACTTGAAGAGCTAATTGAAAAAAATCTTTTAAAAGAGGAAGCTACAACGTTACTTAATGGGATTACTAAAAGCTAAATAATGAAGAAAAAAGTTTTATTTTTTTTAAAAGTTAGTTGCGCATTAATTTCTATAGTAGTTATAGTTATGGCAACAGCTTATATATGGCCAACGAATACATTACAACCACCAAAATCTTTCGAAGAAACTATCATTAAAAATGTAAGTATTGTCGATGTTAAAACAGGTAAAATAGCTAAGCATCAGTTTGTTTTAATTGAGCACTCTCGTATTACAAAAATTGATAGTACAAATATCATAGTTTCCGATGATGCTTTAATAATCGATGGCACCGATAAATTCCTAATTCCAGGTTTATGGGATATGCATACCCATTCCGATCAACATTCAGAATGGTTGCATCATCCACTGTACATCGCAAATGGCATTACTGGGGTAAGAGATATGTCTGGTCAATTGAATGAAAAGGATAGTTATTGGGTGGGTAGTAAGGAACGTTTGCAATGGAATAAAGATTTAGAACTTAACACCAGGGTTACACCTAGATACGTATTACAAAGCAGTTACCAAATGGATGGTGTAAAAGCCATTCCTGAAGATGCACCAGACTTTTTTAAACTGCAAAATCCATCCCAAGTAGATTCATTGCTACAATTCTATAAAAATGAAAAGGTGGATTTTATTAAGGTGTACCAACAGCTACCAAAGGACACCTATAAAACATTAGCATTAAAAGCACCAGAATATGGGTTGCATCTAGCAGGTCATAAACCCATGTTTCTAAGTTTGGAAGATGCGGTTAACCTAGGACAAAGAAGTTTTGAACACGGACGAATATTCATGTACGAATGTTTCCCGGAAACGGATAGTTTAAAGCATTCAACGAATTGGAAAGCCTATTTTTCTAAATCAAAAGCAAAGATTGTACACCAGTTTGACAGTGTTCAAGCAAAAGCATTGATGCGTTTAATGCAGCAAAAAAAAGCTTATTGGACACCTACCTTACAGACCTTGAAGTTTGAGGCCAATGCGCATAAAAATGAGTTTACCAACAATGAAAATCTAAAATATGTAACCAACATTAGAAAGCGGTTATGGTGGAAATATGATACAGACCATAACAAAGAAAAAAATCTAGAAAGAAAAGGTGAAAATGTAAGTGAACAATTTTTTGAAGCTTCGAAAAATCAACTATCCATGGCACATAGAATGGGGGTGCCCATTATGGCAGGAACAGATGTTATGGACTCTTATGTGTTTGCCGGATTTAGTTTGCACGATGAATTATACGAATTGACTTCTGCTGGGTTGACCAACCTTGAAGCTTTACAAAGTGCAACTATGGTTCCAGCCACCTACTCAAATGCAATCGAGGATTATGGAACCATTGAAATAGGCAAAAAAGCAGACTTGGTTTTACTGGATAAAAATCCCTTACAGGATATAAATAATACAAAAAGCATCAATGGAGTACTGTTAAACGGTGTGTATTATGATGAAGAAAAACTCAGAGAACTAAAGGCGTTTACAGAAACGGCTGCTGGTAGTTTTCATATGAATGTAAAAACTTTTGTAAGCTTACTGAACAGTCCTTTAATACGCGTGCAGTTTGCCGATTAATACATGTGAAAACAGGAAATGAATCATTTATCGGAAACAAATAATTAATGTCCTTTTAGTTTATGATACAACTCAATTTAAATAATATTGATGATGACTACTTCGCTTCAGCTTGGGGGCTTTATGAAGAAGCCTTTCCAGTTTATGAGAGAAGAACATTGGAGGCACAATCATGTTTACTGGAAAACCCTATTTACAAGTTTGATGTATTCATTGAAAAGAATGTGTTCATCGGTTTCGTTATGTGGTGGGATTTTGAAGATTTTCAATACATAGATCACTTTGCCGTAACAAAATCTCTAAGAAGTAAAGGTTATGGAGCCAAAATATTGGAAGATTTTATAAAGGGAAATTCTAATCCCACTTTATTAGAGGTTGAATTACCAGATAGCTCAATCAATAATAGAAGAATTCGATTTTATGAGCGACTTGGGTTTAAGTTAAACTTACACGAATATAAGGTCCCATCAAGTATTGATGATCGTAAAATTGATTTATTGGTTATGACGTACCCTAACTCGATATCTAATGAAAGCTTCCAAAAGTTTGTTTCCAATAATCACCCTAAAATTTTTAAATCCTTTTAGGGGCTTGAAATTAGTTTTGATTTTTAAACTAGAACTTTTCTTTAAAGTTGACAATTAATTTTACCTCATAAATTATTAACAATAATAGACCGCTTGTTGTTTTCTTTGGTAATATTTAAAAATGCGTCATAATTTATAGTCTTGCCTCATAATTTATAGTACTGCGCTAAACTTATTAACTCTTGCTTCATAACTGTTTACTGTTGCTTCAAGGTTCATCGCATCTTTGTACCATCAAATCGGAACAGTTATTCTAAAAATTCAAAATCAATTAATTAGAATGCTGTTTGCTGATTAAAAGATTTGGTTCTGGTTTTTAAAGTAGAACTTTTTGGTTGCAAAGTCTATTTAATTTTATCAAAAATCTAATAATTATAACAAAAATGAAAATTGAAAAAAGTGGAAAGGGTCTAAAATTAGGAATAGGGATTATACTAGGTGCTATAGTTGGTTACTTGACCTCAAATATGCAATTGTGGTTTGTTTTAGGGATTGCCATAGGTTCAGCATTAGAATATGGTGCCAAAAAAAATCATAAAAAATAAAAATCACTCATTACACATTCCACTTTTTTTTAAGCATTAGCTATTAATGCTTGTAACATCAGAAACAAAAATCAAAAAATCAAAAAGCGAACAATCATGAAATCAATTAAAATGAAAACAATCAAAAAACAAATGGTATCAAGAATGGCTTGCGTAGCCTTTGCATTAGTATCAAGTATAACATACGCTCAAAACGCAAATCCAGAAACAACAACAACACAGCGAGATGGCTTTATTATTGAATTTTCAGTAGGTGGAGGTCTAATCAGTTTAGAAGATAGTGAAGGTATTCAAACGTTCGACACATCTCAAGGAACGTTTGTTTTACCAGATTTAAAGTTGGGCTATATGTTAAATGAAAAACTAGCCATTACTGCCGCAATGCCAGGAAATATTTATGAATTTCAGGATAATGACAGGCATTTCGGAGGTTTTATTCCATCGCTACAATATTGGGTAAAAGATCGTTGGTGGATTCACGGTGGAATTGGTTTAGCAATAGATTCGCCAGCATTATATGATATTAAAGACAATGTAAATGACGATTGGAATTTTGGTTGCGCTGTTATGGCAAGTACAGGTTACGAAATTTACAAAAAGAAAAACTTCGCACTTAATGTGCAGTCAAAACTAGTTTTGGGTCGTGCGTCTTTAGAAGGAGATGCACACAGAGATGCAGTAATCTTTAATATAGGGTTAGGCTTTAGCTGGTTATAAGCTTTAACATAAATAGTGAGTTATCCCCTATTCACAACCCTATTAAAAAGAAACTTTTTATAATTATGAATACAAAAACATTACAAAAACTTGGTGGATTTTGCTCAATTTCACTTGGATTAATCTACATCATAGCGTTTATAGTTTATGGTGGAATATTAGCGTATCCAAAGGCAGACGCAACGGATATTGAAAGAGTAAACTTCTTGTCTGAAAACTATGTAATGCTTTCAACAACAAACTTAATAAGTTATGTTTTATTTGGAATTTTACTTGCTGTATTAGTTGTTTCAATACACCAAAAAATAAAAGATAATTTGCCAAATTTTTCGATACTCGCTTCTGTTTTTGGAGTAATCTGGGTTGGCTTAGTTATAGCCAGTGGAATGATTGCAAATATTGGACTTAATTCTGTCATTAAAATTGGAATTGAGGAGCCACAAAAAGCTATATCAATCTGGACAAGTACTGGTATTGTTTCAGAAGGACTTGGTGGAGGAAATGAAATTGTTGGAGCAATTTGGGTATTACTTTTAAGTATAGCAGCTTTAAAATATTCGTTTTTCTCAAAACCATTGAACTTTTTAGGCCTACTTGTTGCGCTTGCAGGCATTCTAACCATTTTACCTTTCGTCGTATTCAAAGAAATTTTTGGGATTAGTCAGATTGTTTGGTTTGTATGGATTGGAATAGCAATGATTCGTAAACCACATAAATCGTTTGCTCACAAGGAATCAAGTTAATATGCGAACAAAAATTTTTAATTATTCCTAACTAATTGTTAGGTTTCATTCAAACAAGCTAAATGATAAATAAAAGTTTTGAAAAAGCAAAAGAGCAAAGTAAATTATTAGAAAATGATTTGTATAAGAATCCTCAAAAGTACCGCGTATTAACGGGAGATAGACCTACAGGTAATTTGCATCTTGGACACTATTTTGGCTCTATTATAAACCGATTAAAATTACAAAGCTTGGGAATTGAGACTTATATTTTAATTGCTGATTATCAAGTGTTGACAGATAGAAATGTTTTTAATGAAATTTCAAAATTCACCTATGAACTAACTTTGGACTATTTAGCCTGTGGATTAGACCCTGAAAATTATAAAACTCATATTTTTCCACATAGTCATATTCCTGAATTAAATCAACTAACTATTCCATTTCTGACATTAGTTTCCAGTTCAGAATTAAACAAAAATCCAACTGTTAAAGAAGAAATTACTGCTTCAGGACTGAGTAATATTAATGCAGGAATGTATATCTATCCAGTTCATCAAGCTGCTGACATTTTGTTTTGTAAAAGTAATGTGGTTCCTGTTGGAAAAGATCAATTACCTCATATAGAATTAACTCGGAAAATTGCAAAGCGCTTTAATACCAAATTCAATAAAAATATTTTTACAGAACCAGTTGCATTTTTTACTGATACCCCTACTATTCTTGGGTTAGACGGTATTCAAAAAATGAGTAAAAGTCGCAACAATTCAATTATGATAAAGTCAACAGCTGACGAAACAGCAAAACTAATAAAATCTGCCAAAACTGATTCAAGTCGTTACATATCTTACGACCCCGAAAACAGACCAGAGGTTTCCAACTTACTTAAGTTAGCTTCCTTATGTTCAGATAAAAGTCCAACAGATATTGCTGATAAAATTGGCGACCAAGGTTCAGGAAAACTTAAACAGCTAACAGAAGAAGCCATAAACACATATTTTGAGCCTATTAGAAAAAAAAGAATAGAGCTTGAAAAAAATAAAGATTATGTCAGGGATATTTTGCTTAAAGGTATAAGTAAAGCGAGAGAAACAGCTATTGGAACGTTGAGTGAAGTCACTGAGGCAATGAATATGAAAATATAATAGCACTACATCCAGCAAAGAACTGAAATCGGACTCGATTCAATCTTTTTATTTTGAAAGAATAGATTTGATTTTGAATGGAATCTCGAAGAACAAATAAAGCGAACGGAAGCATTTCAAAAAAACAAAATAACTAAAACCATTACTTAATTCTACTTTTTCAAGAAGGTAAACTTCATACAAATATCAATCAATCAATAATCATCATTAATCAAAAAACATCATCATGAAAAAAACTTTAATTACCTTGACTTTGTGCGGACTAACATTAATCGCCAAAGCTCAAAACACAAGTGTAGAAAAATCAACATTCGGATTACAAACTGGAGTTCTAGGAATCTGGGCATATAATGAAGCAAAACTATCAAATACCCTAGCACTGAGAACAGAGATTGGTTTTGATTTTGGTATTTGGGAATCTACGTATTATGATGATTATGATTCTCCATTTCTACTAACACCTGTAATAGTTGTGGAGCCAAGATTTTATTATAACCTCGAAAAACGTTCAAAAAACTCAAAAAGAATTGATGGGAATAGTGGCAACTTTATTGCTTTAAAAATGGGTTATCATCCAGATTGGTTTGTCTTATTCAATACTGACGATGCTCCTGTGGTAAGTGATTTTTCTATTATACCCACTTGGGGAATTAGAAGAAATTTAGGTAAACACTTTAATTATGAAGCAGGTCTTGGTGCAGGATTTAGTTACACATTTGCTAAACGTGCTGGTTATTTAAACAACAAAAGTGAAATGGAATTAAATATGCACTTGCGTATAGGATATAGGTTTTAGCAAAAACAATAATAATTTGAATATCAAAATGGAAAAGACCTTCATAACACTACTTATCGCTGGAATACTTTCTTTGCAATCTTGTGATGCAAAAAAACAAAAAACTAAAGATAATAATATACCAACCATTAAAAACCCATATCTGGGACAAAAACCACCAGGATTAAGACCTTTACCATTTGCTCCAGGTCTTGTGTCTACGGATTTGTATGAAGTCAATAGTGCATTCACCCCAGATATGAAAGCGTTTTATTTTATTAGAAGAGGAGAAGAAAATAAAAAATCAGCTTTTTACGAATACAAATACAGCGAAATTAATGGGGAATGGAAGAAATCTGAAATAGCATCTCCATGGATAGGAAGACCGGTAATATCCCCAGATGGACAAACCATGCATTTAGGTGACAGATATTTAAAAAGAACGGAATCTGGATGGTCAGAATTACAAAAACTAGAACCTCCAACTGTAAGTAATGATTCTATGTATATTATGCGCCTCTCATCATCTTCAAATGGGACGTACTATTTTGACACCTATAAAGAGAATGATTCAACGTTTCCAATTCGCTATTCGCGTTTAATTAACGGTAAACATGAAGAGCCCAAGGCCTTACCCAAAGCAATAAATAAAGGAACCTTTTTGAGCCATCCTTTTATAGCACCAGATGAATCGTATTTGTTATTTGATGCTCAAAGAGAAGATGGTTATGGAGATTCAGATATTTACATCAGTTTTAAACAAAAAGATGGTACTTGGGGTAATGGAATTAATTTGGGAGATAAAATAAACACCAACGCCTGGGAAGCTTCAGCAAGTATAACGCCAGATGGCAAGTACCTTTTCTTTAGTAGAAATGTTGGATCAGACGATTTTGAAAATGTAGATGTTTTTTGGGTAGATGCAAAAGTTATCTATGCTCTTAAAAAGGAATAATGAAAAGGAAAGGTTTGTTCCAATTTCAAAATGCGAACTTTTGTACCCCACATTTTAACCAACTTTGCTATCAACAAAAACAATTATGAAAGCAATAGAATGTCTAAAATATGGGGAGGTAGATAATCTGGTGCTAAGTCATGTAAAAAAACCATCACCAAAAGCTAATGAAGTACTAATAAAGATACATGCAACTTCAGTTACCACAAGCGATGTTCTAATTCGGAGAATGAATGAACCTTTCATTCCTAAACTTATACTCCAACTCATATTTGGTTTTGGCCGTCCAAGAAACCCTGTATTGGGGATGGTAACAGCTGGTATTGTTGAGCGTAAAGGTAAAGATGTAACATTGTTCGAAATTGGGGATGAGGTTTTTGCGTATGGTTCAATCTCGCCTACCAAACTTCGTTTTGGTTCTTATGCAGAATATATTTGTTTACCAGAAGATTGGAATCTAGCCCTAAAACCTGTAAATCTTAGTTTTGAGGAAGCTGCAGCGATACCTTATGGTGGCTTGCTTGCTACTCATTTATTAAAAAAGACGAGCATAAACAAGGGCGACAATGTTTTAATTTATGGAGCGTCAGGAAGTATAGGCACAATGGTCATTCAATTGGCGAAGCATTTGGGTGCTCATGTCACTAGTGTTTGTAGTGGTAGAAACTTCGAATTAGTAACTTCTTTAGGAAGTGATAAGGTGATTGACTACACGATAGAAAATGCTGAAAAACAATTGGAAAGGTATAAATATGTGATTGATGCCGTAGGCAACTCAAAATCATCGATACTAAAAGAAAAGAGCAAAAAAGTATTGGCTTTGAATGGCAAATACATATCCATAGATCATGGCACTCCATTAACACCAAAAGAAGCTTTTTTTAATTTAAAAAGGTTAGCAGAACAAGAGAAACTAAGACCTGTTATTGATAGAGTATATTCTTTAGAAAAAATGGCCGAAGCTCATAAATATGTGGAGATGGGTCATAAAAGAGGAAATGTGGTCATCACTATTTAGCTCGCTATGGATTTTCCCAATTTATAAATCATCAACTCGTGCTGAGCCCAGTCGAAGCATCAAAAAACGAACAGTGTATTTTTGTCAAATCAAAAGAAGGAAAAGAAAAAATATAACCACAACTACCACTTATTTCTGACTGATATAATCTGATGTTTAAATTTAACCAAATGAAAATAGTAAAACGACTTTTAAAAATTGTATTCGCTCTCATTGGCCTGCTTGTGCTAATAGGAATCATTACACTTTGGGTTGATTCATCAGGAACAAATTACCTTGAGATTAATAAGAATGAAACTGCATCTAATAATTCTTACCTGATAAAAAAAGTCAATGTCATCCCAATGAATCAGGACACTGTTTTAGTTGATAAAATGGTGTATATAAAAAAAGGAGTTATTGAAAAGATTGCAGACACTATTGAGGTCAAAGGGATTGAAATTATTAATGCAAAGAACAAATACCTAACACCAGGACTTATAGATATGCATGTGCATGTGTGGGATAGATATGAACTCGGACTCTACCTATCCAACGGTGTAACAGCAGTTAGAAATCTTTGGGGTATGCCAATGCATTTAAGAATTAAAGAAGATGTAATGGAAGAAAATATTTTTTCACCATCGTTTTTTACAACAGGACCAAAACTAACAGGCTCTGAATTCATTGGTGATGACAATTTAAATCTAAGTAATCCGAGTGAAGCTAAAGACAAGGTTGTAGAATATAAAGACAGAGGTTACGATTTCATCAAAACGTATTATGGATTGGATAAGGAAGTTTTTGATGCAGTGATTGAACAAGCCAAGATTTCTGAAATGGACATTGTTGCTCACCCTTCTCAAAAAGTACCATTTTCATATCATTTAAACCCACAAATCAAATCCATTGAACATGCTGAAGAAATTGTGCAGCAACCTTTGCAGTTTGATTTAGATACCCTTAAGCTTCAGGCTGTTATTGATTCTATTTCCGCGTCTAAACATACAAGTTATAGTCCTACACTTACGGTGTTTCATAATATTTATCAAATGATGATGGATGATGACATTTTAGATTCAGAATCATTGAAGTATATGAATCCACTCATTAAAATGGATGATAGCAAAAGACAATTTGAGCGTTGGTATAATGCCAAGCAAGAAGATCCTACGACCGTTGAGCGGATAAAAAAACAGCATGATTTTCACATGAACATCGTTAATAAACTGCATGAAGCTGGAGTACCTATAATTTGTGGCACTGATGGTGGTATTGGAGTTACGCTTCCAGGGTTTTCAATTCATACAGAACTGGCCTTTTACAAAGAAGCTGGCCTTTCTAATTATGAAGTGTTGAAAACAGCTACTGTCAATGCTTCTCGAACGCATTCAATGATGAATCAACTTGGAACTATTGAAGAGGGCAAGATTGCTAATTTGTTATTAGTGGATGAAAACCCGCTTTTTAAGTTGTCTTCGCTTAAAAAACCCACCTATGTTTTTGTGAAGGGGCGAAAATTGGACAGAGCGACTTTGGATTCTTTTAATGAAAAGGCAAAAAATCGAAAGAATTTAATAGCTACTGCTCTGAGGTATTTGGAAAACTTAATCATTGAAAAATAAACTACTGGTAAAAATGTATATGAAATCAGAAAAATTAAAATAAGATTTAATAGAAAGGCTTGTTTGCATCATAATTTATAGAACTGCGTCATAATTTTCAATCTATCATCAAACTTTATACATAAGGCTTCATAAGTGGTTAGAAGCATATTGCTTCTTGATAGATATTTGTAGAAACAAAAATTGAGCTATTAATAATAAAAATTAAAGTGTAACAAATACCTATCATCGCTCGTCATAACATTCAAAATACATCAATCATAATCATCAATCATAATCATCAATCAAAAAACGAACAGTACATGTTTTTCAAATCAAAAGAAGGAAAAGAAAAAATCTTATCCCTTTACAATCAAAAGTTGAATGAGCTGAATATTGAATATTCAGAAAAATTTATAGAAACAAAGTTTGGAGTCACTAATGTTATCATTACTGGCGACACTAAAAACCCTCCATTAGTACTGATTCACGGCACAGGAGGTTGTGCACCACAAATTTTAGATTCTTTCCCCAATCTAGCTTCAAAATATTGTGTCTATGCAGTAGATGTGTTAGCACAACCCAATAAAAGTGCAGAGAATCGATTAGACATGAAATCTTTAGATTATGGAAAATGGCTTATTGAAGTAATCATAAAACTAAGACTGAAAGACGTGACCCTGGTAGGCTTTTCCTTTGGAGGTTTCATTAGCTTAAAAGCACTAGTGTTTAATGAAACGACTATAAAACAGGTATTCTTAATTGCACCAGTCTATATTGTTAATGGTAATCCTCTTGTAGGTTTGTTTAAAATGTTCCTACCATTAAAAAAGTTTATAAAAACTAACAATCAAAAGCACATTAAAAAGGTAATGAACGTACTTTTTTCTGAATACGATGATTTTGCATTAGAGTTTATGTCTTCTACGTTTCAACACTGCAATATGGATTTTTCTCCTTTACCAATACTATCTAAAAATGATGCAAATAGAATAAAAACACCGATTACCATTTTTGCCTGTGAAAAGGATATCATGTTTCCCGGAAAAAAAATGATTAAAAGAGCAAAACGAATATTTTCTTCTATAGAAGAAGTTGTTTTGATTGAAGATGCTAAACACGTACCAAATTCAAAGGATTTTAAAAAAATAGAAGATTTAATTATTGATAAAAACAGGCACTGAAATGATACAAGAAATTAAATCTTTAAAATTTCCCAAATCCAATATAATTTCAATAAATGGAATTGAGTTAGAAGTATTTGAAGCGGGTAAAGAAAATATTGGCAATCCAATTGTACTCTGTCATGGCTTTCCCGAACATGCCTTTTCTTGGCGTTATCAAATACCAGCGCTTGCTAAAGCTGGTTATCATGTCATTGTTCCAAATCAAAGAGGATATGGCAATTCATCGCGCCCTAAAGAAGTAACGGCATATGATATAACCCATTTAACAGATGATTTAGTGGCCTTACTTGATTATTACAACTACAGAGATGCTGTTTTTGTGGGGCATGATTGGGGCGCAAATGTAGTTTGGAACCTTGCACTCTTGCATCCAGAGCGTGTCAATAAAATACTAAATCTTGCATTACCTTATCAAGAACGAGGTGAAAAACCATGGATTCAGTTTATGGAAGAGATTTTTGGTGAAGATTTCTATTTTGTTCATTTTAATAAAAAACCAGGAGTAGCAGATGCTGTGTTAGAGAATCATGCAGAAAACTTTCTTCGTAATTTATTTCGTAAGAATGTGCCTCTTGCACCACCAGAACCAGGAATGTTAATGATGAATCTTGCAAAAGCGGAAAAGCCTTTTGGTGAGCCTATTATGAACGACGTTGATTTGTCTGTATTTGTAACGGCCTTTAAAAATTCTGGGTTTAATGGCGCTATTAATTGGTATAGAAACCTTGACCGAAACTGGCACGTATTAGCAGATATAGACCCAATCATCAAACAGCCTACACTTATGATCTATGGTAATCTAGATATGATTCCAAAATTTGAAAGGCTACAGGATTTTGTTCCGAATCTGGATGTGATTTGTCTAGAGTGTGGCCATCACATTCAACAAGAGTTACCACATGAAACAAATGAATCGATTTTAAAATGGTTGGCAAAATTTAATGGTTAAAAAAGAAATGGAAACAAGAATGGTATTTTATAGAGAAGGAGCAGAATTTGTTTGAGACTATAGACAAGCCTTAATTTTTGAATCCATTTAATTAACAATACTAAAAATACGTATGAAACATTTTCTTTTATTCATCGGATTCCTAATGTTAAACGCTTCAGTTTTTGCACAAACGGAAGTATCTAAAATAGAAAACACGCTTTTAAATTATATAAATGGTACTTCTTACAATAAATCTGCACTTATTGAAAAAGCATTTTATACCAATGCAAACCTGTATTTAGAAAAAAGTAACAAAACACTTTGGACCGTTCCTGTCAAAGAATATGCAAGTTGATATAAAAATAAAAAAGAAGGAGAATTTACGGGAAGAATAGGTAACATTTTATCGATTGACAACTTTGAAGGTGTTGCTACTGCAAAAGCAGAAATTATTATCCCTAAGAGTGGTTTAAGATACATTGATTTGTTTCTTTTAAAAAAAATTGAAAACGAGTGGAAAATTATTAGCAAAACTGCTAGCAGTGAAAAAAGTAACCAAAATGGTGATAAAATATTATTTATAGTATCCAATGCCTCATTCCATGGAACATCTAAACTTCCAACGGGTAATAGCTTCTCTGAAATTGTTAATGCTTATGATACGTTTAAAAAGGAAGGGTTTACTGTGGACTTCGTTAGTCCATATGGAGGTAGTATTCCACTAGCTTATATTAATACATCTGACGCACTCCAAAAAAAACTGCTTTACAGTGAATACTTTATGTATGCTTTAAAACACACCAAAAAGCCTAAAGAAATTATTGCAAAAGATTATAAAGCGGTTCATTATATCGGAGGTGGAAGTGCAATGTATGATGTGCCTAAGAATAAAGAAATTCAAAAAATAACAATGACCATTTTTGAAGAATATAATGGTATTGTCTCTTCAGTATGTCATGGAACGGCTGGTATTGTTGATTTAAAAACAAAAGATGGGAAGTACTTGGTAAATAATAAAATAATTAGTGGATACCCAGAAGCTTATGAAAAAGAGGGTGCCGAATATTTTAAGCAATTCCCTTTTTTAATTCAAAAGACCATAGAAGAAAGAGGTGGAATATTTAAATATTCTCCTAGAAACTCGGTACATGTAGAGGTACAAGGAAATGTAATTACAGGTCAAAATTATTTATCATCTAAAGATGTAGCATTAAAAATAATCGAAAATTTAAATAATCGAGAAATCAGTCAATAAAATGAAAAAAGCCAACCAAATTTCACTAACATATTTTTGCATAATAGTATTGATGGGTAGTACAGTTTCATGCTCAAATGGTGATAATATTGCAGGTTTTAATCGTGCTTATGTAAGCATACCCGATTCAAGTTTTGAAGCGATACTTATAAAAACAGGTGTAGATTCTGATGGTATTATAAATCAGCAAATGCTAAGCAGTGATGCTGAAGGAATAGCTACCCTTGATTTAAGCAATCTAGATTATGGAGCTATTACTGATTTAACAGGAATAGAAGGCTTCACTAGTTTAAGGAAATTAATTGCCACCCAGCATGATATAGCACAAATTGATTTAAGTGATAATTTAAATTTGGATACGTTAAATCTTGCGGGTAATAAATTGTTAAGTATTGATATTAGCAACAACAGTAAACTAGTTTTACTTGATTTGACTGCTAATGAAATGAATTCAGTAGTTGGATTATCAGAATTAGGTGAATTAAAAGACTTGGATTTGTCTTGGAATTATTTTGAAACTTTTAGTATTTCTAGCGAGTCGTTAGAGGTTTTACATATGAGTAATAATGATTTGTATTCACTCGACATTAGTTCAGATCCAAATCTAAAAAACCTACTTTTAACATCAAATAAATTGCAAAGTTTAGAGGTGATTTCAAATAAAAAGTTAGAAACATTACTGGTTTCTGATAATGAGCTGCAAACTATTAATCTCTTAGAAAATAATGATTTAACGCATCTTTATATCACCAGTAATTCACTGGATAGGTTAAACGTGAGTTTTAATCAAAACCTTATTGATTTAAAAGTAGATAGAAATCCAAATCTGTCATGCATTAAAGTTCTTGATGGACAAAGTATACCACAGATTTCTAAATCAGATTATCAAGAGCTAAATGCTGATTGCAATTAAAAACGCCATAAAACTTTGAGATACAATCTATTTAATTTGCGGGCTTACTATAAAATGCAATAGAACAATATTTCATTATAGTAGACATAAGTAAAATTATTGGCACCCTATTTATTTCGGGATTTTACTATCTGATATTGAGCTTGTGGATATTCATGATAATCAAAGAATAGAGTACTATTATTATAATCAAATTTTGAGATGAATATAACCGAACAACTAAACACCATTAATGACTACTATGCTCCAAAAATAATTGGTGAAGTAAATGATGTTTTTATAAAACTGGTGAAAATACAGGGTAATAAAGTTCCTTGGCATCATCATAAAAATGAAGATGAATTATTTCTTATTATCAAAGGAGCGCTTCTGTTTGAAATAGAAAATCAAGAACCGTTTACCATGAAAAAGGGAGACTTGTTTATTGTGAAAAAGGGAATCAGTCATAAGGTAAGTTCTAAAAACGAATGCCATATAATGCTTATTGAAAATAAATCAACATTGCATACAGGAGAGGTTGTTAATGAAATTACTAAGCCTATTAAAAATCAAATCTAGTATGATAATGAACTATAAAAAAAGGTGTTTAAGTCTGCTATTGTTGTTGATTGTAGCATTCGCTTATACACAACCTAAAGAAGCAGATAAAATTAGGATTCTGTATAAATGATTGATATATAATTAATTATAATGAAAAGTTGCAATTCTGCCACCCCGACCGAGAAAATCCAATCATTAAAGGGTTGGATTTTTTTGGAATCATTGCCTTTTTGTGTTTAAGGAACCCATTTGATATCACTAATATCACATAAAGTGTTTACGTTTGGGTGACTATTTGGTACTAAAAAGACGCTTAACCCCTTCCTCATTTACAGAATAGTAAATAATAGTAAATTTAGATTTAGCTTAAATATTATAAACCCGACGGTTTTAGATTTTTAAAGTACAGAATAACAGTATTTTATATGATTTAATTAGTAACCGCATACGCTACCGTATACCGTGAGCTTCAAAAAAAAATCCGTTGATACTGAATGTAAATCATTCAATTTCAACGGATTAGTTGTAGCGAGAGAGGGACTTGAACCCTCGGCCTCCGGGTTATGAATCCGACGCTCTAACCAGCTGAGCTACCTCGCCAAGTTGCTCCTAAGCGGCTGCAAATATAAACGTATTTTTTTGCTGAATCAAAATTCACAAATAATTTATGTATTGGTATTAAATTTTTTATATTTCCAACTTGTATGCCATTAGTATTGGTTAATATTGAAACATGAGCGAGAAAATCAAATTTGAGATAGAGTATGTGATACAATCATCACCACAATTGCTCTATAACTACATATCTACCCCTTCCGGTCTTTCAGAATGGTTTGCGGACAACGTGAACTCCAGAGGGGAAATTTTTATTTTTATCTGGGATGGTGCAGAGGAGAGTGCCAAACTTCTTAAACGTAAGAGTGATGATTTTGTGAGGTTTGCCTGGGAGGAGAATGATGATGACACCTACTTTGAGATGAAAATCATTGTGGATGAAATCACCAAAGATGTTTCCTTGTTCATTAGCGACTTTGCGGAAGAAGATGAAGTAGATGAGGCAAAGATGCTTTGGAACAATCAAATATCAGACCTTAAACAAGTGTTGGGGTCCAAATAGATGTAAAGCATTGATAACGTATCTTTGGTCCCGTTAAAAATCGGGACTTTTTTTATGGTAAATTTTAATGGTAAACTGCTACAGGACAATGTTGATTTTTTAAATGCCAACAATAGGGCAGTGCAGTACGGAGATGGTCTTTTTGAAACCATCAGGGTGGTGCATGGTAAGGTTTTTTTTTGGGAAGAACACTACTTTAGACTCATGTCCAGTATGCGTATCCTACGGATGGAAATCCCTATGGATTTTACCATGGAGTTTTTGGAGTCTTCCATTTTAGATACTATTGAAAGCTCTGGATTAACGGAGCGCCCGGCCAAAGCCAAACTTTTAGTCTTCAGAAAACCCGGCGGACTTTACCGTCCGGCGCAAAATGAGATAGACTATGTTATTACCGTTGGTGGTTTGGAAAGTCCCTTCTATACTTTATCGGAGGAAGCTTATGAAGTGGAGCTGTTCAAAGATTATTACCTCAATGCGGATATGTTGTCCAATTTAAAGACTACCAATAAAATTCTAAATGTGGTAGCCTCCGTATTTGCAAAAGAGAATGGCTACCACAATTGCCTGTTGCTGAATGCCAAAAAGCAAGTGGTAGAAACTACAAACGGAAATTTATTTTTGGTCAAGGGTAAAACCATAAAAACGCCTCCGCTATCGGATGGTTGTTTAAATGGCATTGTCCGCAAGGAATTGCTGGCCATCCTTGAAAGTTTGGAGGGTATGGAGGTCATGGTAGATTCCATTTCACCATTTGAGCTTCAAAAGGCAGATGAGTTGTTTGTCACAAATACAGTTTCAGGGATAATTCCTATCACAAAGTATCGAAAAAAAACCTTTGGTGCGCAAACCAGTAAAAACCTAATTGGTAAATTAAATGCAAGGGCAAGGTTAGGCTAATGGGTCCAACAGCTAGTTCAGTGCTGGGTTTTCAGGGGCATTGGACCAAATAAGGTAATCACCGCCCAGTTCTATCATTTTTTCCCGCCAAAACGCAGTTGAGGATTTTTCTATAATCCCACTTTGATACTCGTTTTGGACCACAACCCATGAATTAGATGATAATTCTTGGTCTAACTGAAGGGAATCCCAACCAGAATATCCCAGAAAAAACCTAATATCTGCTTCTGTAATGGTCTGGCTATTGATCAACTCAATGGTTTTTTCAAAATCCCCACCCCAATAAATGCCATCGGAAATCTCTACGCTACCCTCAATAAGCTCAGGAACCTTGTGGATAAAATACAGGTTATCTTGCTCCACTGGCCCTCCGTTATAAACCTTAAAAGGAATTTTAATTTCAGTGACCAAATCACAGATATCATATTCTAGAGGTTTGTTCAGTATAAAGCCAACGGAACCTTCATCATTATGTTCCGCTAACAATACAACGGAACGATTAAAGGAAACATCACCTGTTAGGTTGGGCTCTGCAATTAAAAGTTTTCCTTTTTTTGGCATATCCTTTTGATGATTAATACTAAACTGTTCTTAAATGTAAGCTTTTATGGTTTCATTTCAAAAACTCCCTAAACAATAAAAGCACCTTAAAAAAGGTGCTTTTAATAATCATTACCATGTAGGGCAATTAGTTTACTGCATTACCTAGTTCGGTACCTGCTTTAAACTTAACAACATTTTTTGCTGCAATCTTAATGGTCTGGCCAGTTTGTGGATTTCTACCTTCTCTTGCGTTTCTTTTAGAAACAGACCAAGATCCGAAACCTACTAAGGAGACCCTGTTTCCTTTTTTAAGAGAACCTTCAACATTTCCTAAGAAAGATTCCAATGACTTTTTAGCTGCTGCCTTTGTGATGCCTGCATCAGCTGCCATTGCATCGATTAATTCTGTTTTGTTCATAATGGAATTAAATTAATTGTTGTTAATATTTTAATGCTGAACAAATTTATACGGATTTCGTCGCGAGGCAAGTAAAACCAAGGGAAAACGGCTGTTTTGTTGATAACTTGGGCAGTTTGTTGATAAAGGCAGCGCCAAAGCTATATTTTACGCAAGCCTTTACTGTGATTGGGTTGAGCGTACATAGGCACCTTCAGAAATACGATACCCGTTAAGCAAGTCTTTGACCATGGTACGCCGTTTGCCCGCAAGTTGAATTTCCAGTAATTCTATATACCCGTTTTTTACTGCAACCTTTAAGCTTTTGTCTTTTACGATTACTTTACCAATTTCATGTTCATGCGTGGCCGGTAACTTGGCGGCACTAAACAATTTAAAATGGATTTGGGAACTGCCCTGTATGAGCGTGGACCAGGCTGCGGGATAAGGACTCAGTCCCCGGATAAGGTTATGGATGTTCTCCATGGGCGCATGCCAATCTATGGCACAGGTATCCCTAAAGATTTTTGGTGCCTTTTTTAAACCTTTGGAATGTCTTTGCTCCGTTACGGAAACGCTGCCATTGTCAATCTGTCTTACCGTTTCTACTATGGTTTCCGCCCCAAGGGCCATCAATCTGTCGTGTAGGCTGCCTGCCGTTTCATCACTGGCAATAGGAGCTTTTTTTTGTAGGATAATGTTGCCGGTATCTATTTTTTCATCAATAAAAAAGGTGGTGACCCCAGTTTCTTTTTCCCCGTTGATGATGGCCCAATTGATTGGGGCCGCTCCCCGGTATTCCGGTAAGAGGGAGGCATGTAGGTTAAAGGTTCCGTGTTCGGGAATTTGCCAGACCACCTTGGGCAGCATTCTAAAAGCTACAACGATAAATAGATTGGCCCTTAACTTTTGTAGCTGATCTAAAAACCCGTCATCTTTTAGGTTGGTAGGTTGAAGTATCTGTAACTTTTTTGATTTTGCATAGGTTTTTATAGCGGATTCCTGAATTTTCCTTCCACGGCCAGCAGGTTTATCTGCTGCGGTGACTACCCCAACCACCTTATAATCGTGAGCTAATAGTGACTTTAGGCCTGCAACCGCAAAGTCTGGAGTGCCCATGTACACTATTCTTAACTCTTTATCTTTTACCAATGATGACATATTCGTTTTTATGGTTGATGGCGATGATTTCCTCCTCCAATAGCCCCTGTAATTCTGCAACTATTACTTGTGGCGGCTGTTTTATGAGTTCTGTGAGTATGCGGGAAGTCTTTGCCCCTGTTTTTAATTGCTGTAAAATTATGGCTTTTAGACCGGTTGATGTAGCGGTATTTTTACTTTTCCGTGTGCATACATCGCAGATACCACAACGGTGGTTGGTAGTTTCCCCAAAATAGTGCAGCAGGCTGCGGCTACGGCATTCTTTGGTATTCGCAAGGTAATCCAATACGGACTCCAGTTTTTTTACTTTCAATTGATGAAAGTTAGTTATGGTTTTCGCAAAAACATAAATACTCTTTTCATCTTCCCTGGGCACCAGAAAAGTTAAGCTGATATCATTGGTACTTGTTTCATAAGCAATTAGGGAATCATCGGAGAGTTTTTGCAAGGTCTGATGGATGTTGAGCTCCGGACAGCCTACTTTTTTTGCAAGTAAATACGTATCTATTTTGGTCTCAAAATCAAAAACACCGCCATAGGTGCGGAGTAGGACCAAAACAGTGGGTGCAATGGCCTTGTTTTTTTCCAGATAGCCAAATAACGTTTCTTTGGTGATGGTAAAATGCACAGTGGTGCGTTTGTGAAAGGTCTCGTTTAACTGCAACAGGCCTTGGCGGTCAAAGATTTGCAGGGTATTGTAGGTCAGTAAGGCATCTAGCCCATATCTGTGGCAGAATTTATTAAAATTTAGACTGTACATCTCCCCACTACCTTCTCCGTAGGCAATCTGTAAATAACTGGTAAGGTGGCGGTAGGTTTTCTTTAAAAACCCAATACTGGGCAAGGATGCCAAAAACCGTCTTTTAGTATGTTTTGTATCATGGTCGTTGGTCAGCAATATGGCTTTGGAAGGCGCCCCGTCCCTCCCAGCACGACCAGCCTCTTGAAAATAATGCTCTATACTATCCGGTATTTCAAAATGTACCACCAGTCTAACATTTGGCTTATCTATGCCCATACCAAAGGCGTTTGTGGCCACCATGACCAGAGTCCGTTCGGCAAGCCAGTCATTTAGACGTTCTTCTTTATCTTTTTTGGACATTCCACCATGGTAAGCAGCTGCGCTAATTCCCCTTGCATTTAAAAATGAAGCAAGCTCCAAGGTTTTTCTCCTGCTTTTTACATAAACAATGCCACTAACGGCCTCCGTTTTGAACAATTGGTGTAAGCCATAGTTTTTATCCTCTGTTTGTACTACGCTAAGTCCAATGTTTTTCCGCTCAAACGAATCTTTTACTAAAAGCAAAGATCTTAATCCTAAATTATCCTCTATTTCCTTGCTTACCTGGGGTGTTGCCGTTGCCGTTAAGGCCAACATAGGTATTTCTGGATGGATTTCCCGTAAAATAGCGCAGTTTAAATAAGCAGGCCTAAAATCATGCCCCCATTGGGAGATACAATGGGCTTCATCAATCGCAAAAAGGTTAACCTGCATCTGCCTAATTCTTTCTTGGATTACCGGCTGTTGCAGCCGTTCTGGTGAAAGGTAGAGAAACTTGTAGTTGCCATACATGCAATTGTCCAAAAGGTCATTTATTTCATGGGGTTTAATGCCTCCTGTCAGGGCAATGGCCTTGATGCCCTTGGACTTAAGTTCGGCCACTTGGTTTTGTATCAGTGCCACTAACGGAGATACCACAATGCAAATACCATCGGAGACCAAGCTCGGAATTTGGTAGCATAAGGATTTGCCGCCGCCCGTTGGCATCAGGGCCAACACGTCCTTACCTTCCAATACAGCATCAATGACTTCCTGTTGCGAGCCTCTAAAGGAGGAATGTCCCCAGTATTGTTGTAAAATCTCTTTTGGCCGTTTGGTCATGGATTACCAATCAAAGTGTTCAGAATAAATTCCACCCGCTTTTCAATAGTGGTTTTAGGGACCACTATCACTTGGTATCCCAAAGCCTGGTAGGTTTTGGTCAAATACGTATCTAATGCCTTGGCTTCTTCAAAGGTTTCCAATCGTTCATTGTCGTTCCTATAAATATCGGACCATGGTGGCATAACATACACTTTATCATAGGAATGTTTCTCACAAACCTCCCTAAACCAATGAGGATAGGATTGGCCAAAATAATCCATATAGGCCATAACATCTGGCATTCCACGATCATAAAAAAACAGGGATTGTTCCTTATACTCCTTTGCCTTATGGAAATCTTCCTTTCTAAGGGCTAATAAATTGGTGTTGAACAACATGGGGTCTTCCACAAAAAGCAAGGGGTTGGTCACTTGGTTCTTTTGGTTGTCCTCTGCCTTGGCGGCCGCTGTCATTTTTCGTATCACCTCATGAAAACAGAAAAAACCATCTGTTTCTAACTGGTCTATCACAGCCGTTTTTCCCGTGCCAGGTGCTCCAGTAATCACTATCCGTTTTTGCAGCATGTATTCTAGGAATATCCTGCAAAGTAATGAAATACCTACCGCTCTAAAAAATGAAATCTGAGCGTGTATCTTTGCAGAAAAACAGCAGGATGGATAAAAAACAATCAGATGTATTTTATAGTCGTTTAAAGGACCAACTTTTGGAACATAGTTCATGGCCATCAAACTATTTGTATAAATTTATTGTACCTACGGACAAGGATAAGATTGCAGAGATAAAGTCTATTTTTGATACCGCTGGTGCGGTCATAGAATCCAAGCAATCCAAAAAGGGCACCTATACCAGCGTTTCCATAACTGTAAGCATGTCGGACCCTGATGCGGTAATCGCAAAGTATAAGCAGGTTTCTCACATAGATGGGGTAATATCCTTATAGTTTTGTTTTAAGGTTCCCTGACGAACCTATGAAAGCATGGAATAGCTTGTTTTTATGGTTTTTTCACGTATTTTGAAACCCGAGTATCTGCATACTGGTATAATTTTAGTATTTTGCGGTCGTTAAACAACTACTTCTTGTTTACAGTAATCATAAACTTTCCAGATTGAATTTAGTAGAACATTTAGAGTACAATACAGAAAGACCACAACTTATTATCCCTGAATACGGGAGGCACTTCCAAAAAATGGTAGACCATGCGGTTTCCATTGAGGATAGGGAAGAACGCAATAAAGTGGCCCAGGCAATTATTAGTGTAATGGGCAATTTACAACCCCATTTACGGGACGTGCCAGATTTTCAGCATAAACTTTGGGATCAATTGTTTATCATGTCCGATTTTAAGTTGGATGTAGACTCTCCTTTCCCCATTACATCCAAGGAGGTATTGCGCCAACGGCCGGAACCATTGGAGTACCCCCAAAACTTTCCCAAGTATAGATTCTATGGGAACAACATTAAAAGAATGATCGATGTTGCCATTAAATGGGAAAAGGGTGATTTACGGGACGGTCTGGAATATGCCATTGCCAACCACATGAAAAAGTGTTACCTGAACTGGAACAAGGATACCGTTGAGGATAGCGCCATCTTTAAACACCTCAAGGAATTGAGTAACGGTGAAATTGATTTGGCACCGGATGGTGAATCCCTTACCGATAGTAATCAGTTTTTAAAGAATCGTATCCAAAAGGGTAACCGCACCGGTAACAATAACGGTAAAAAGAACAATCGCAACCAAAATCGTGGTAAGAAGCGATATTAATACCTGACCATTTTTTCATGGGAACATTTAGAATAGAGGGAGGCCATCAATTAACAGGTGAAATCACTCCACAAGGGGCAAAGAACGAAGCCCTGCAAATACTTTGTGCAGTTTTGTTAACGCCAGAAAAAGTGACCATTAACAACATCCCTGATATTGTTGATGTCAATAAATTGATTGATTTATTGGAAGATTTAGGGGTTAAAATCCAAAAAAAAGGCCCTGGTTCTTACACCTTTAAGGCAGATGATGTGAACCTGGATTACCTACAATCCGATCAGTTTAAACAGGATGGCCGTGGGTTAAGAGGTTCTATAATGCTGGTAGGGCCGCTATTGTCCCGTTTTGGCAAAGGGTATATCCCTAAGCCCGGCGGTGATAAAATAGGTCGCCGTAGGTTGGATACCCATTTTGAAGGTTTTATAAAACTAGGTGCAACATTTAGATACAATAGGGAAGAGTATTTCTATGGTGTGGAAGCCAAAAAATTGGTGGGTACGTATATGCTTTTGGATGAAGCTTCCGTAACCGGAACTGCCAATATTGTAATGGCCGCCGTGCTTGCAGAAGGGAAGACCACCATTTACAATGCAGCGTGTGAACCTTATTTGCAACAACTTTGCAAGATGCTCGTGCGTATGGGCGCAAAGATTTCGGGTATTGGCTCCAACCTTTTACACATAGAAGGGGTGGACAGCCTTGGTGGGACCGAGCATACAATGCTTCCTGATATGATTGAAATTGGCAGTTGGATCGGTCTGGCCGCAATGACCAAAAGCGAGCTTACCATTAAAAATGTGAGTTGGGACGATTTGGGGCAAATTCCCCTTGCCTTTGAAAAACTGGGCATTACCGTGGAACGGCAGAATGATGATATCCACATCCCAAGGCATGACAAAGGGTACCAAGTACAGAATTATATTGACGGCAGTATTTTAACCATTGCAGATGCGCCATGGCCAGGGCTCACACCAGACCTCCTCAGTATACTGTTGGTTGTGGCAACACAAGCAAAAGGCGAGGTGGTGATTCACCAAAAAATGTTTGAAAGCCGACTGTTCTTTGTGGATAAATTGCTGGATATGGGGGCGAAGATAATATTGTGCGATCCGCACCGTGCTACGGTCATTGGCCACAATTTTCAATCTACCCTTAAAGCAACGGTAATGACCTCACCGGATATTCGCGCCGGGGTGTCCTTGTTGATAGCGGCACTTTCGGCAAGAGGAACATCCACCATCCATAATATTGAACAGATTGATCGAGGCTATGAAAATATAGATGGACGGTTAAGGGCCATAGGAGCTAAGATAGACCGGGTATAAGTTGCCTTAAAAGTTCCAAAATAAAAGCTAAGGTCCATAAGGTGGTTCTCCACCAATTTTTAATCACCAATTGTTTTGTGATGGTCTTAATTACTTGGTCACCGCTGCCCTCTACTTTTCCGTGAAGTGGTACAAATATCCCAAAAGTGAGTGCCCATGCCCCAATAATCCCTAACATTTTTAACAACAAAAGCAAGGTATATTCTTGATAGATTAAGTATCCTGTGCAAATAAGCTGGCCAAAAAGCAAGGGCAAAACAATAAACGTTACCCGCAAGGTATAGGTGGTGTGCCACCGCTTTAAATTAGGGACTTGATAGTGGCCAAAACTTGGGTATATGACCAGTTGTACCAGCCAAATCAATACCAAAGTACCAAAATCGAACAATAGTGGGAGATGCGTAAGCAATGGGGTTAGTTTGAAAACAAAATTTCCTTGGCGTTAGAAAAGAATGGCAAGACCAGTCCATTTTTCACTGTAAAGACCTTAGAGTTGGTAACAAAAGAATCTATTTGCTGCATTTTTAAATGTGCAGACATTCCGTTTTGACCGTAATCATGAAAAGCCATACTCCACCTCTCAAATAAACGTTTTTCCCTCGCTTCTTCTTGGATAATAGTCACGTTATGGTGTCTAGCGTCTTTGGAAATTTTGTCAAAAAGCTGATGAACCTCTTGCTCCTCTCCTTCCAAAAGCTGTAAAAAACTAGAATTGTGGTATAAAAGACAGCCAGTAATTTGATGTTCGGAATTATACTCTTTTGCCTTGCTCAGCATGCTGTAGATTTCAGGTAAAATAAAGGCAGTATCGGCAACCGAACGGTAAACGAGCGAATGCATAAATTTAAAGTTGATTTTGTTTGTGACTAAATATAAATCAAATTTTGTTTAATGCTAAAAAAACGACAAAAGATATTTGAAATCCTATTGTCCTTTTAGAAAATCAATAATATTGGGCTTTTATAAAGGGTGTTTTTAAGACTCAAGTTTAATTGAAGTAGTAAAACTATTAAACAAATTATTTTTAAAACAGAGTGCCAAGCCATAAGACGTATACAACAATCTAGGTTTTAGGTACCCTGTTTATAGTTTACATCATACGGTTATGTAAGGTTTATGGAGGTGGCTTGGTTGGGATTTACTCGCGAACATACCAGACCCAAAATAGCAAAAGGGGATGTACTAATATCAATCTTGTCCAGCTTACCCAAGCTGCCGTACATAACCCTTGGGGAATACAACTGCCCAAAGAGATAAAATAGGTATGGGAGGGAATGAATAATAGCAGTAAAGCGATAAGGCCGTACGCAGCGAACAGTCTGTAGCGTTCCCATATCAAAAGGCATCCAAATAAGAATTCCAAGCTACCGGAAACACTATTTATGGCACCAGGAAATGGCAGGTAATCCGGAATTAAGGGGATATAGAATTCGGGTTGCAAAAAATGGTTGACACCAGCAATGACCATAAAGCCAGCCAAAATAGCCCTCAGGTATTTTTTTAGCGTCACAGTTTCCATTTTGTTTTCTGATGGACATTCCTGAGAATAAGGAAGAATGGCACCCACCAGATAAAATCATTGGTAATTAGCGTATAAATAAACTCAAAGGGTACGTCTCCATTGATGTAATTTAGAATAAAGCCTATGGGTCCAAACAGCTTTCCCAGAAAGCCAACAGCCACAATGGGCCAATGTTTTAACGGGTTATAAGATGCCCACCAATAGCCAAGACCGTAAACACCAATGACCATCCCCATTCCCTGCCAAACCATGGGATGGTTTAAGGGCTCCATGCCAACTAAATCAAAAAAGTGATTTGGGAATAAGACAACCCAAGCACCCCAAAGTATATTATAAATTGCCGCGAGCTGTAGTGTTGTTTTCATAATGGATGTCCACTTAATTCATTTAACTGCATCATATGTAAAATTAGTTTGTTTTGGGCTAACTGCTGGCCATTGCCTAAAAGGATTTATATTTTTTATAAATCTTCGTCAAAAACGGTATTTAACCTACAGCCTGATCAACTGTTCCTTTCCCTATGTGGAACAAATGACCTTAACCATGAATAATCATAACTTTTTTGATTACGTTGGCTAGGGTGAGGTAAAAAGAGGTTATTTTCCTTAGGTTTTGCAAAAGTTCCCTGTATTCCGTGCAAGTGTTGGTTATTTTGGATACTATCTTTATCCAAAACCAGAATTTTCACAAAATGAATACATTTAAAAAGATATTTTTATCCAGTACCTCCCTTTTTTGCTTACTCTTTATTTCTTGTGAAATAATACAAAAGGACACCGTCAAAAAAACAATAAATACCAAAGCAGGAACAGCGACGCAGATGCATGAAAGAAACGAGAAAGTTGACGATTCAGTTTTGATACAACTGCCTAAAAACGCTAACTACTACATGCAGAAAAACATGGTAACCGAAAACCAGTATCTTAGTTTTTATAATAGTAAATTATATTTCATTGGTACAACTGATGATTTTGATGAGGCTCGTGAAGGATACCTGCCGGGCTATTTTCATTCCATAGTAGAAGATTTAAAAATTGATTCTAAAGGATTTACATTTATGTTAGATGCTTCCAAGCTGGAATTTTATACGGTACAAGACGCTCCCGGTATCTCACCACAGGAAAACGAAATTTGGGATATTGTACCGCTCAAAGGGAAACGGACCTATAGGGCAACCATTATTGCTGATACCATTTACATTGAAACCAAAGATTTTGATACTCGAAAATTTATTAAAACAAACGCGGGTTAAAATTTGTCGCCTAAACCGATACACGAAGTAAAAACTATGGTTTTCTTGGGATTTTCCTATCACGTTTTCCTATCTGCAGCACTATTAGGGGCAAAGTTTTATATGCCTAAATTAACTCGGTTTTTATGCGATCACTTTATTATTTTCTCAAGCTATTTATGGCCATAAATGAGAAGCTGGCATGAGTGTGCGCTTTATTAAAATTTAGAATTAACCCGTTGTGCATTTTGAATGCTTTTTAGATTTAAAACCGTCAGTTCGAGTTTTTTCTGGAAGAAAAAGTATCGAGAACAAGGTTTAATGCTAAAATTCTGATTCTCGATACTTTTTTCCGATACTTTGTATCAAAAAATCATTCGAATTGACGAATTTTCATCAAAATGCACAATGGGTTAAAGTGGTTTTCCCGCAATTAAATTTTTAAAAAACTGGGACACCATCACCGTACCTTTTGATTCTGCCGTATCCACATTAGATAAAATAATTACAGTATAATGATCTTTTGTAAAATCCATTAGTTCTGTTTGCACCCCATACCAGCCTCCACTATGCCCTATAATGGTTTGGTTAAATCTAGTATCAACAGAAACAGCATACCCAAGCTGCGTATAATACCCCTGTATATGAGGTGTACACATTGCATTTAAAATTTCCTTTGAAAAAAAAGTATTGTTTCTTAGGTGTTTGGAAAATTCAAATAAATCCTTGGCAGTGGAATAATAAAAACCACCAGGTGATGCTTTGGATAAATACCCAGTATTGTGGGTAAATTCTTCATTGTCCCCAAACAAGCTGGTGTAGCCATCCGCTTTATTGGCTACCACCTTGTCAATGGGAAAAGCTTTGGTATTGGTCATTTCTGCTATCTGAAACACTTCTTCTTGCATATATTCGTCATAAGGCAGGCCGGTAACTGCCTCTATAATTAAACCCAATACCACAAATCCGCTGGCTCCATAGGCATACTTGCTGCCCGGAAAAAATTGCAAGGGGAGCTGTTCAAAAAGGGCAAGAAAATCTGCCGTGGTGTTCAGTTTAGATTTATCAAATGAGGTAAAAGCTTTGTCGACGTAAAAATTTCCGAGCCCACTGGTATGGGTAAGTAAATGATGTATGGTACATGAATTGCGTATGGTGTCATTGGCATATTGGGGAAGGTACATACCAACCGTATCATTTAGTTTTAATTTTCCCGTATCTACCAGCTTAAGGATGCCCACAGCGGTAAACATCTTGGTAATGGAGGCGAGATTGAATTTGGTTTCCGGTTTAATGCTTACGGCATGTTCAAAATTTGAAAATCCATAGGCGCGGTTTTGGATAACGGAGTCGTTATGGGCCACCAGTATGGTGCCGTTAAAGTTTTGTTGTTGTAGGGTATCTAAAAAGACAGAAATACGCCCATTATAGTGTTGGGGGTTCTGCCCTATGACCACAGCTACAAAGCCGAGCATCCCCAAAAATAACCATAGGGTTCTAAGGCTATATTGGTTGCTGTGAATGTGGTTTTTATATTTCATGTTAAACACATATCATTTAACCACAACGGTACCATCCGGATATTTTGCAAACCTTCCTTTTTCCTTTTGATGAACGTTATCTGGGTAGGGCCAAGGCCAACCTCCAAACTGGGTTAGTTTATACTCATCCATAGCTTGCTGGATTTCTAACTCCGTGTTCATGACAAAAGGCCCGTATTTTGCTACGGGTTCCTTTATGGGCCTACCCTGTAATAGGAGTATATGCGCTTCTGTTTCACCTGCCCTTATCTCGGTGTCCATCGCAGCATTCAAATCTATACCATGGTTGGGGACTATGGGCTCATCTGCTATCTCAATATGGGAACCTTCATAAAAATATAGGGTTCTATCTACTTCCATGTCTGTTTTTGGCAGCAGAAATTTACCATATGGCGCTATTTTGATATTCCAGATAGCCACGTTGTTTTTGGGTTGGGCCGCCCAGGAATTTGGGGCTGGGGCCACACCTTGGTAACCACCATAATTTCCAGCGATGATCTTAACCCTTGCTTGCCCCTTGGTCACAAGGGGAATATCCTCATGCCACAGCATCTTAAAATGGGGTTCCACAAATTTGGCTTGCTTGGGTAAGTTGAGCCAAATCTGGAATAGCTCCAAGGTGTTGTCTTTATGTTCATGTATCAATGGAAACATTTCTGAATGCTGCACGCCGCGGCCTGCCGTCATCCATTGCACATCACCTTCTCCAAACCTTCCCGCTGCACCCAACGAATCAGAATGGTCACAATAACCTTTATTGACCGCGGTAATGGTTTCGAAACCGCGATGTGGATGGCAGGGAAAACCGGGAATGGCACTGCCATGGTACATACGCCAACCCTCTTTCTTGGTGAAGTCATTGCCAAGGTTTCGCCCCTTTAACAGTGCTGCGTCTGGACCAAGTTGGCCGTTACCTTTTGGATAATGGTCCAAATGATAGACACAAAAAAGAAATGGGTCTTGGGTTTGCCAAGGAAAACCAAGTTCAAAAATTTGACGTATTGCCGCTTTCATGCGCTTACTTTCCGGTCAATTCTTCAATTTTTTTCTGAACTGCATCCGCTTCGGCATACTTTTTATCACCTTCACTGCGGTTCACCTTAGAAAGGTCAAAAGCCTCTTTCATCAGTTTTTGGTATTTTTCTTGTAGTTTTTCTACCTCTGTTTTCTTTTTAAATAATCCGAACATAGCAATTTGTTTTTGTTTTGGGTTAAATGGATGCGCCAAGACCTTGAAGAACAGCACAATGGAGTTCTTAGCAGGCATTATCCGTTAATTGTCTCCAATCGGTGGAGGGCCGTCAATCATTGGTTCATAGACTTCGTCCCCTTTTCTGGTCTTAAACTCTTTGGTAACCTCATCAATCAATTTTTGGTTTTCAAATAAGTCTACCATGGTCATAGCCATGGCCTTGGAGGCATATACCATACCTTTATGTCCTATGCTCATCCCACCACAGGCAACAACGGCCCAAGAGTGCCATGGCGTGTCTTTTGGTGCAACCGTGACCCCTAAATTTATATTGGGTACGTTCCAGCTCACATCGCCCACATCGGTTGAACCTCCTCCTGGGGTATCTAAGGTTTCCCTTAACGGATAGATATTGCTGTCCATTCCAATCTCTGGTTTTCCAGTGGCTTTTTGTATTGCCTTGCCAAAAATGGTTTCTTCCTCCGTATACGAGATAGGCCCCAGCAATTCTAAATTCTTCTGCATAATGGCTCCTCCCGTTCTATTGACCAAGGTTTCATAAATGCCTGAAACCAACGAAATTTTATAATCAACATTTGCCATGATCGCAGCACCTTCTGCCATGGCTTTCACCCGCTCGTAGGTAGGTAACATCACCTTTCTTTTTGGGTCTCTCACCCGTACCCATAATTTGGCATAGTCCGGAACCACATTAACCACCTGACCGCCATCTTGGATATGGTAATGTATCCTTGAACTTGGTAAAATATGCTCACGGTAGTAATTAATGCCCGTAGTATAAAGTTCAAGCGCGTCAGAGGCGCTTCTACCATTCCATGGGTCTGCGGAGGCATGGGCGGTCTGGCCATAGAACTCCACGATAAAATCTATAAGGGACAATCCACTCTGGACGTCCGCCTCTATACTGGAACCGGGGTGCCAACTGATGTTTACGTCAACATCGTCCCAAAGGCCCGCTTTTACCATCCAAACTTTGGCAAAATATTTTTCTTCCGCAGGGGTTCCCAAAAACTTTACCGTTCCCTTTATCTTACCTGCATCCATCAATTCCTTTATAGCTATGGCAGACCCTAAACTTGCCGTGCCGAACATATTATGTCCGCAGCCGTGGCCAGCAGCACCTGGCTTTAGGGGTTCTTTTACGGGCGTGGCCTTTTGGGAAATCCCTGGGAGTGCATCAAACTCTCCCAAAATACTGATGACGGGGCTACCGGAACCATAAGTTGCCGTAAAGGCCGTTGGTATATCTGCCACGCCCCGGGTTACCTTTAGGCCATTTTTTTCTGCATAATCTGCCAAAATTCTTGAAGATTCACTTTCGTTGAAAGCGGTTTCCGCCAATGCCCAAATAGAGTCACTTATTTTTATCAAGGCTTCTTTGTGTTTTTCAACAGAGGCAACAACGGCATTTTTGTTCTTGGTCATTTTTTGTGCACTTACCGTGAAGCCGATAAGGGCAAGGAGGAAGAAAAGGCATGTTTTTTTCATTTTATGTGCTTTTTGCGTTGGTATTATTCCTTAAATATAGCCAAACTTACACGATCGGGGAATACCGTTTTTTCTTGGTCGGATAATCCCTAATCATGCTGGTCCCAAACTGGCCTGCCTGGAAGGGTATGGGTATGTACAATTCTAATGCTTTCCGTTTTACTCAAAGGATTTTTTTTGTAGGCGTACAATGTATCACTTGCGTACTTTCTCATGGACGCTATGTCTACGATGGGCCCGGGATAGTCCCGCCCTAGTTCAAAATTGAGAAATGTTTTTTCCATGGCTGGTATCTTCCAAGGTTCATGGATGTATTTTAAAGGCAGTTTTTCCAGTTCTGGAACCCATTTTTTGATAAAAGTTCCTTCTGGGTCGTGCTCCTTACCATTTTTAATGGGATTATAGATTCGTATGGTATTGACACCTGTTTCCCCAGATTGCATATTCAACTGTGGAAAATGGATTCCCGGTTCAAAATCAAGGAAATTTTGGGCCAGATGTTCGGTACAATCCTGCCACGGCTGCCAGAGCAGATGGGTAAAAAAGGAGGCCAGCATGGCCCTAAGCCTAAAATTAACAAAGCCTGTTGTAAGCAAACAACGCATGGCCGCATCTACCAAGGGCAAACCCGTATTGCCTTGGCGCCAAGCTTTTTGCAGCGCTGGATTTTTTGGTTTTACAAGCTTATGGTAGCCCTTGTTGACACTTTTAAATTCCATGTCCCCTTCCATTTCAAATTTTTGGATGAAATGTGCCTGCCAGCGCATACGGGACAAAAATGAGCTTAAATTACGTTTGTTGACTTTGGCCTTATGCTGTGCGGCATATTGACAGACTTGACGTACAGACAGGTTTCCCCAAGCAATGTACGGAGACAATCTGCTACTGTACAAACGCGAAGTTGCAGGTTTTGAATAATAAGTATTATATCCTGTGATGCGTTCGGTCAAAAAGGAATTTAAATATTTAACCGCGTAGGCAGTTCCGCCGTGCTGCATATTTTTATTGGATGTCACCGCTAGGGATGGCCTGTTAAATTCAGGTTCAAAAAAGGTTTGGATTTCCTGTAATGGGATAAAGTTTCCATCTTTCATCTTGGGAACCCCAACAGGTTCGTTGATAAAGGCTACCCAGTTATCCTTCCATTTGCTACGGTTACTAAGGCCCCTAAACACCCCATTTTGGACGCTCTGCTTCCATTGTACCCCATTTGTCCTGCACCATTTGGCTACGGCTTTGTCTCGGTCGTAAGTGATTTTCATTCCGGTTTCTTGATAGGAAAGTAACAGCTTGATCGTACGGAGTTGATGAAGCTTCTTCCATACGGTAACCATCTCCTGGCCAACAATGAGTATTTTGGTGTTGTAGGGTGCCAATTGGCGCTGCATATCTGCCAAACTTTGTTTGATAAACCGGATGTGCCTTGGGCTATAATGGGAATCTGTGGTCCAAAGAGGCTCAAAATTGTACAGTAGAAGAATCTTTTGCCCAGAAGAAATGGCATGTATCAACGGCTCATGATCCAACAACCTTAGGTCCCTTTTTAACCAAACTACAACCATTAGGCCAGTGCTTTCTTGTAGGTGTCCAAACAGCGTTCGCGGGCCATTTTATGGTCTACCATTTTAGCGGGATAGGTGAGTTCCTGGAGCTCTGGAACCCATTTATGAATGTACTCTTTTTGTTTGTCAAACTTATCGATCTGGGTCATTGGGTTAAAAATCCTGAAGTAAGGAGCCGCATCAACACCACTGCCGGCGGCCCATTGCCAATTCCCAACGTTAGCACTCATATCATAGTCCAATAATTTTTCAGCAAAGTAAGCCTCACCCCAGCGCCAATCTATGAGCAGGTGCTTGCACAAAAAACTCGCCACCAACATCCGAACCCTGTTGTGCATATACCCGGTTGTGTTGAGCTCCCGCATACCAGCGTCTACCAAGGCGTAACCAGTTTGGCCATTTTTCCATTTCTCGAACTCGGCTTCGTTGTTTCGCCATTCAATACGGTCATATTTGGGTTTAAAGGCCCTTTCTCTAGTGTGTGGAAAATGCCAAAGGATTTGCATAAAAAATTCGCGCCAAATAAGTTCGCTCCAAAATACCTCATTCTTTTCTTGAATGGCCTTTTTAACCATTTTACGAACGGAAACGGTACCAAACCTAAGGTGTGGCCCCAATCTGGAGGTACCCTGCTCTTTGGCTGGAAAATTACGCGTAGCCTCATAATTTTGAATCAGTTCCCTGGTAACGCTGTAGTCTGGCACTTTAATTTCTGAAGGTTCAAACCCCATAGCCGCAAGGCTGGGTAACGTAAAAGTACCTTCTTGGTAAACATTTTTTAGATTGGGGTCGTGCATCACCAAATCCGTGGCCGGGTTAAATAACTCCTTCCACTTGTTTTTAAAAGGAGTGTAGACTACATAAGGATTACCATCGTTTTTGACGATATCGTTTTTTTCAAAGATGACTTGATCCTTAAATGTTTTAAAGGCAATTCCCTTGGAGTCCAGTAATTGCTGTATTTCCTTGTCCCGTTCCCTTGCGTACGGTTCATAATCATGATTGGTGTATACCGTGTCAATATCATACTGCGTGAGCAATTGCCCAAAAACGCTTTTTGGCCTCCCATGAAATCCTGCTATTCCGCACATATTCATGGTCTGTAGTTCTTGGCTCAGGTCACTAAGCTGTGTATGCAAAAAACTTACCCTTGCATCATTTTTGGGCAGTTTGTCCAAAATATCCTTATCAAATATAAAAATGGGAATTACGGGATGTTTTCCCTTTAGGGCGTGATATAGGCCCACGTTGTCGTCTAATCGCAAGTCCCGTCTAAACCAAAAAATGGAAACCGTTCTTGCCATCACTTAGGATACGTTTAAGGTAGACATTCCACCATCAACACCCATAATTTGCCCTGTGACCCAGCTGCTTTTATCACTTAGTAAAAAGACGGCCAAATTGGCGATGTCCTGTGCTTCACCAACGCGTTTCAGAGGGTGGCGGCTAGACATCATCTCTTTTTTCTTGTCATTGTTCAATAAACGACCTGCCAATGTGGTATCCACCAAGGAGGGAGCAATACAGTTTACGCGTACTTTTGGTGCATATTCTGCAGCCAACGACTTGGCAAAGCCCTCAATTGCTCCTTTGGCCGCGGCCACGCTGGTATGGAACGGCATACCGGTACCTACGGCGACCGTGCTAAAAAATACCATGCTAGACCCCTCGACCATTTTTGGGATGATGGTTTTCACCACATTCACCAAGGAGAAAAAATTTAGTTCCATCTCTTGTCTAAACACCTCCATGGAAAGCATTTTTAAAGGCTTTAGGTTGATGCTTCCTGGACAGTATGCAAAACCGTGCAGCTCTTCAGGTAGCAAGGCGGTGTCCAATTCGTCTGTTGTAGCATCAAAGGGAATATGCGTTACGTTCAATTGATGTAATTCTTCTTGTGTTCTGGAGGCAATGTATACCTCAAAGTCGTTTTGTAGGACTTTTGCCATTTCAAAACCAATGCCGTGAGACCCTCCAATCAAAAGGATATTTTTTTTCATTATGTAATGGATTTTATTTCTAAGGAATTTTTGTAGCCCGGCAGGTCACCAAAACGCTCGCTGAGTTTGGCTTCCCTAAATGCAAATATTTGATTCAATTGTTTTTTAACGATGAGTGGATGGGCCAATTGACCAAGAAGGCCAAATGGAATTTTGTAATCGATCACATCTTCCATTTCTACCCCTCCATCTATTTCGTTTATGAAATGTTTGTGGTGCCAAAGGGCATAAGGTCCAAACAGTTGAACGTCAACAAAATAGTTGCCATAATCTACATGGGTAATTTCCGACACCCATTTTGTGGTAAAACCTGGGAAAGGACTTACTTTATATTGGATGATCTGGCCGGGAAACATCGGTCTTTCCGCACCGGACAAAATATGGAACCCCATGTGTTCCGGTGTTATTTCCTTCAGGTTTTTTGGACTGCTCAGAAACTCCCACGCTTCTTTTTTGCCGATGGCCAATCCCTGTTTGGAGTTTAATTGGTATAACTGCATCTAGTCGTTTTAACAAAGATACTTGCAATAATGTTGAATAAAAAATTAAATAAGTTAAACAAAAATTAAGGGACTGCCCCAATATTCTGCTTAGCCGATAATTTGTGCCCCATACCCTATAATCCTCGGGAATAAGCCTAGGTTGTTGTAGTTTTACCCTATAAATTAAATATCCAGTGAGGCATGTATTGGTGATATTTTTTGGTTTGCACATGTTTTTGGGCCACTCACAAACAGAGGTTTTGGAAATTGGCACCCTGCCGCAGTCCCTAATGGAGACATCTGGGTTACTTGTTTACAACGGCAAATTAATTACCCATAATGATTCTGGTAACCTGCCAGAGTTGTATGAGCTGGATACCCTTACTCTGGCCATTACCAGAACGGTCCGCATCACAAATCATAGTAATAAGGACTGGGAAGACTTGGCGCAGGACGAGAGTTTTATTTATATAGGGGATTTTGGCAACAATAACGGTGATCGGCAAGATTTAAGGGTGCTGAGAATAGCAAAGGCAGATTATGATATCTCCGATGAGGTTAGCGCAGAGGAAATTGTATTCCTTTATGAGGACCAAACTTCTTTTGAGACCCAGCAAGACAGTGATTTTGATGCGGAAGCATTTTTTAGTTTAGGTGATGATCTCATTATCCTTACCAAGCAGTGGCAACAACAGGGTACCGTAGCTTATAAGATACCAAAGCTTCCTGGTGCCTTCCTAGCAGAGCGTTTGGATAGCTATCAGGTAGATGGCTTGGTCACAGGTGCCACGTTTAATGAGTCAACGAATACCTTATTTTTAGTAGGCTACTCACAATTTTTAGCCCCATTTTTTGTTCAGGTCACTGATGTGGGTTCCACCTCAATATTTTCAGGAATTCAGACAAAAACCAATCTAAACATTGGTTTTGCCCAAGTAGAGGCCATTGCACAAGATTCGGAGGGACAGTTTTATATCAGTTCGGAGCAGTTTACCAATCCACCTTTGGTCAATTCCTTGGCAAGGGTATTTAAATTCCCGTTGGACCGTGAGGTGGTAGAAGAGGGGGAGGAGAACCCTTTGCCTCCTGGGGAATTCCCCGAGGGTTTAATTGTCTATAAAAGCTTTGGGGCCCAACAGTTAAACTACAATCTAAACATAGACACGCCAATAACCGGGATGGGGGTGTTTACCAATAGCGGTAAACTAATCACCTATGTTCCCCTAGAAGATATCACCCAAACACCTTTGGACATTTCCTACTTGCAACAATCCTTGTATTTTCTAAGTTTCTTTTTGGTTGGGGATGGTATTATTTCCGCACCGTTTTTTAAGGATTAAATCCCGCCTATTGCTTTAAACATTTGTTAACATTTGTCATCGTGGTTTCTTGCTAGCTTTGCCATTGAACAAATTCTTAAACAACACATTGAAAATGAGAAAATTAACTTTGTTGGTTTGTGCCGTATTAGTGAGTATGGCAGGCCAAGCACAGCTTACAACGCCACAACCAAGTCCAGCAGCCAAAATCTGGCAGACCGTTGGCCTTACAGAGGTCATGGTAGATTATTCAAGACCTTCTATGCGAGGTCGTACAATATTTGGAGATTTAGTGCCCTTCGGAAAACTTTGGAGAACAGGAGCTAATGCCTACACTAAAATTTCATTTGACAAGGACGTCCAGATTGCAGGACAAGACGTAAAAGCCGGAACCTATTCTATTTTCACGAAGCCAAATGCCGCTAATTGGGAAGTATTCTTCTATACAGATACCCAAGGAGGCGGTGTGCCCAGCAATTGGGATGAAAGTAAAATCGTGGCTACAACTACCGTTCCTGTAATGAAGATGGAAATGCCCGTAGAGACCTTTACCATTACCATTGATGAGTTAACCAATTCCAGTGCGCATCTAGGTATTCTTTGGGAAAACACTTACGTCGCAGTTCCTTTTACGGTAGGTACTGACGCTGAGGTTACCAAAAATATCGATCGTGTTATGTCAGGGCCAGGTGCGGGAGATTATTACGCTGCTGCGGTGTATTACGCTGATGCTGGAAAAGACATCAACAAAGCCAAAGAATGGATGGATAAGGCCATGTCCATGACGGAATCACCAAGATATTGGCAATTAAGGCAGCAGTCTTTGATATTGGCAAAAGCTGGGGACAAAAAAGGAGCTATTGCCGCTGCCAAAAAGTCTTTGGCGGGTGCTACGGAGGCCGGTAATATGGACTATGTTAAAATGAACAACGATTCGTTAAAGGAGTGGGGCGCCAAGTAATTGGCATTTACTCTTTAAGATTGACCCCGGCCACTGTGCCGGGGTTTCTTTTTTGACGCAATCTGCAGTCAAAAAGCTTCCAAGGTTTTTCCTCTATTACCTTTGGGGCCTTAAAAGCTCCCTGCTGATACTCCTCTTGTAAAACAAGTTCTTTAAGGAGGCACTGGTTATTGGCCGATGTGCTAAAGGCAGATACCGTCCTATATCTTGACTCGACATGACCATGCTCATTAAAACTATTGGACCAGTCTGGGCTAGTGATGACCACTTTTGAAACCACAAATTGGTCTTGATGCCTATTGATGAGCTTCACGAAACTTGCACTCAAGGAATCGTTAAGAATTGCAGGTTTGGGAATAACGTCCACCTTATCAAAGGACGTAAGATTTTTTACCGCGGGTTTTGTTTTGGGTTTTTTGGAAACGGTTTCACAAGCTCCCAACAGAATTACCATAATTACCAAACAACATCTTACCATGTCTTTTTTTGGCTAAAGTAGCATGCTAAGCTGCATACGGAATCCCTGTAAACCGTGGTTTTAATATGTTAGACCCAATATCCCCTTTTTAGTGAACGTGGCATAGGCAAAAAACGAGCTAGGGCGTAGTTAAGGGAATGTGTGATAAAGTCATGTAATGTCTTTGTTTAGGGTAGTCCCAACAGCAGAATGGCAGCTCAATAAAAGCACCTGGCAAAAAAGTATAGCACTTGCTATGTTGTATTATACGTCTACTGGAGGATTTCGTAAGGTCCTATCAAAAGATTCCATGAACAGGGCAATGACAATGGCCAACAAACAGCCTATCAGGTTCAACCAAAGGTATCCCAGCTTTTCTTCACCACTGTCGTAGGGAAAAATCAAGGTAAAATAAAGAATCAGGATGATGATTTGTGTAATGATCGCTGCAATAAATACGGCATTCCCTTTTACATAGGTAAAGAAAAAAGCCAATAAAAAAATACCAAGCACATTTCCATAAAAAATGGAACCTATGATATTTACTAGTTGAATTAAATTATCAAAGAGGTTGGCCACGCAGGCAATGCCTATGGCTACTATTCCCCAAATAAGGGTAAACCATTTGGTGGCGCTTACATAATGCTTTTGGGTAAATTCCCCTTTCTTGTTTCTTTTGTACAAATCTAAAGCGGTAATAGTGCCCAATGCATTTAATTCGGACGCTGTGGAAGACATGGCTGCAGAAAGGATTACGGCCAGTAATAACCCAATAAGCCCCCGAGGCAGGTTGTTTAAGATAAAGTGGATAAAAACGTAATCTTTATCATTGGTCTCCACAATTTCATTGGCCTCGCTGATCAAGGCTTTTGCAGCTTCCCTGTTGATGCGTTCCTCTTTATTAACAGCAACCACATTTAATTTTGCCTGCTCAATTGCATTGTAATCTTTTAATTTTAAGGCTTCCGAATAATCGTTCTGTGCCATTCTTTTTTGTTGCTCCAATTTTTCGTGGCCCTTGACAAGAAGCTCATAGTCTTCTGCCAATTTGGAATCCATGACTGCTTCGGTAGCAGCAGGATTAAAATTTAAGGGGGCGGCGTTATACTGGTAAAAAACAAAGACCATTACACCTACCAATAAGATAAAAAACTGCATAGGTATTTTAAGAATACCGTTAAATATGAGGCCTAATTGACTTTCCCTAATGGAACGTCCAGATAAATAGCGTTGTACCTGGCTTTGATCAGTGCCAAAATAGGCCAATGCCAAGAAAAACCCACCGGTGATGCCACTCCAAAAGGTGTAGCGGTTTGTTGGGTCTAGCTCAAAGTTTAAAATATTCAGTTTATCATTGGCACCGGCAATCTTTAATGCCTCGCCAAATGTAATGTCCGTAGGCAGACTACCGAGGATAAAAAAGAAAGCAAAAAACATGCCTACCATGATTATGAACATTTGTTGCTTTTGGGTAACACTTACCGCCTTTGTACCTCCTGAAACGGTGTATATGATAACCAGAACGCCAATAATGATATTTAGGGTCCATAAGTTCCATCCCAAAATAGCGGATAGAATTATGGAAGGTGCAAAAATTGTGATGCCCGCTGCAAGTCCACGTTGAATTAAAAACAGGATGGCCGTTAGGGTCCTTGTCTTAAGGTCAAACCTATTTTCCAATAGTTCGTATGCCGTAAAGACCTTTTGTTTATGGTAGATGGGGATAAAGACCAAACAAATGACGATCATGGCCAGTGGGAGTCCAAAATAAAACTGGACAAAACCCATACCGTCATGAAAAGCTTGGCCAGGAGTGGACAAAAAGGTGATGGCACTTGCCTGGGTGGCCATGACCGACAAGCCTATGGTCCACCACTGTGCATCGCTCCCTCCTTTTACATAGTCATCCACATTGGCGCTACCTTTGGTTTTCCAAACCCCAAAGGCAACAATAAAAAATAAGGTGCCACCTAAAATAATCCAGTCTAATAGGGCCATGTTTAAATATTAGCTTTCATGATGTAGGCAAAAATTAAAATGTAGAGGGTGTTCAAGACAATGACCAAGGTGTATTCCTTTTTCCAAGTATATGGGGAACCTAATTTGTTATCCTTTGATATTTTCTTCATGCTCAATTTTTGCTTTGCCTAAAGATAGCATATTTGCGAAGAGTTTGTAAGCCCCGGATACCCCAGCGGGAAGTTCCCTAAAAAAACTCAGGCCAGTATAGATGTAGTTACCCTGCCCATAGGGTGCAATGAGTAAACTACCTTGCTTAGGGGACTCTCCCTCATCATTCATGGACAAGATTGGGGTAAAGTTGGCATCCCAGGCGTTGGGAAAGTAAAGCCCACGTTCTTGTACCCAACCCTCAAAATCCTTACTGCCTATCACATTTGGAAAATTCACGACCGGATGGTCCTTGGCAAGGATGGTGACCGTGGCCTCTTCATTGGTTACCCGGTCCCTTGACAGGGTGAGGGGGTAGGGTGCAATATTTTCGAACTGATTTCTCCATCGGTTAGCGGTATTATACTGCACGATCATATTACCACCGTTCTTAACGTACTCAAAAAGCAGGCTTTGTTTATATTTTAACTCCTCAATGACGTTATAAGCCCTAATCCCTAAAACAATCCCGTCATATTTGTCCAAACTTCCCGCCTCAATTTCTGAAACGTTAATGGTCTGTACGTTATAACCAATTTGTTGTAAGCTTTCTGGTACTTTATCCCCTGCACCTACAATGTACCCAATATTTTCCCCACTTTTTTGGATGTTTAGCCGCACTACTTTGGCCTTTGCAGGCAATAAAATAGATTGTTTTGGAATGTGGTCATAAGTGATTTCTATTAGTGCCTTATCAAAAAGTTTCCCTTCCGCGGTCAATTTTGGATATAAAAAACCCTCACTTTCACCGGAAGGAGGGGTCACCTCAAAATATACGGTCTGCGTTTCTCCTTTTTGGGAAATTGAAAAATTGATGGCCGCAGGATGCACCTCCCAGCCTTTTGGTATTTGCAATGCCGCCATGCCCGTAACGTCATTTTTGCCTGCATTGATGGCCAGTGCTACCTGTTTTGGTTCGCCGTTGGCAAAAATAAGTACATCGTCCACAAAGTTGGCCGTGACTTTGGGCAGCACTACAAAGGGTTCAAATAGCTCTCCTTTATCTGGTTTGGAATACTTATGGTAAACCGGCTTTTCAAAAGAAATATCGGTTCCATAGAAAGATAGTAAGAATGTTGCCGTAAATGCTTCAGGGGTTTCCGGTAATCCGATTAAATTTGTATCTTCTACCTCATACAGACCCAAACTACCGCTAGTATTTAACCAATAGGGATTGGTGTAAGGCGTGTCCTTTGGAATGGAAAACGATAACTTCAGGTTTTGTTTATCATTGTTCACCAAGCTTATTTTAGGCTGCAGCTTACTTTTGGAATTGGTGATGGCAATGCTCTTTAATGTGATATCCGCGGCACTTCTATTTAAAAGCTCAAAATCAATGTCCAAGGTTTCTCCTGGGGTTGCGGAAGCTTGGCTGGCATTTGCCTCCAAAAATAATCCGGAGCACGCTAAAATAATATCCTTGAGATGAGCCGATTTTCTATTTTTCCAGTGTTCGTCCTTAACCTGTTGCAGTAAGATGTAGGCGCTTACCAAATCTTTTACGTGGGCAGATGGGTCTTTAAAATTAAAGTTGGCCTCTATCTGGTGAAGAATATTCCCAATTTTCTTTCCGCCCTCTATTCTGGACCAGCTCGTATTAATGCCTTCAAAAAGGTTGGTGCTACCATTAAGCGGTTCTCCTTTTAGAAATTCCACATAATCATCCTGGCTGCCTCTGGTGGTTATCCTGCCAAAACCTTGACATAGATGTTGGCTGCTTGCCAATGAGGCAATTTCATTATTGGAGATACCTAATTCTGGATAAAAAACACCTACATCCAATTTGGTAAGATTACTTTTATCTGCCGCCTCAAATTTTTCCCTACTCCCATAAAACCACCAAGAGGTGTTAAAAAACAATCGTTTGGGTTGCCAGGTTTCTACGTTCACCAATTGTTCCGGATAGGAATTTGGGTCATTGGCCAAATCAAATGCCTCAAACCCAAGCATGGCAGATGCGGTGTGGTGCCCATGGGTAGACCCTGCGCTTCTATGGTCAAATCTATTGATGATGACATCCGGCTTTAATTGCCTAATCGCCCAGACCACATCTGCTAAAACCTTCTCCTTATCCCAAATGGTAAAGGTTTCTTTTGGATGTTTGGAAAATCCAAAATCGTTGGCCCTCGTAAACCTTTGCTGTCCGCCGTCTACCCTTCTGGCCGCCAACAATTCTTGTGTCCTTAACATACCCAAAAGTTCACGAAGTTCAGGGCCAATAAGGTTTTGGCCTCCATCCCCTCGGGTTAGGGATAAATAGGTGGTATTGGCTTTTACCTCATTGGATAGGTAGGCGATAAGTCTGGTGTTTTCATCATCTGGATGCGCAGCTACAAAAAGGGCAGAACCCAAAAAATTCAACTTTTTAATTTCGTGGTAAATCTCTGAGGCCCCTAACTGTTTTGGCTTTTGCGCTGTAGAGATGGTGCAGGCAAGGAGCAACAAGCATGCGAATGCACGTATATTCTGCATTTTAGGTGGTTTTTTAGTTAGTGATATAGTGCATGGCACTAGTACCAAAGATAACAAGATTCACCCCTAGCAAAACGGAATTAAACTTTGTTTAACAGCTTAAGCGTCTTGCTCTGCCGCTGACAAGGTTTCCGTTTGCTTTTCCACTAGTACAACCCCCTTTTGCAATAACAGATTATTGGGGTAGGTCAACAGCTCCCCATTGTCTTTTAGCAGATTGATATTAAAGGCCTGTATATCTAAAATCAAGGCTTCATCAGGAAAATCTTTGTCTTGTATACGGATTCGGTCACCAATTTTATACGGGAAATAGAAAAAAAGAATAATACCCGATGTTAAATTACTTAGAATGGACCAGGTGGCAAAGAGTGCCACCCCCAACACAGCAAAAATGGAGGAGACCACCAACGCAATATCACGGATATTTACCCCCCAAATAAAAACAAGGGCAATACCTAGGAGCATCGCCAGGCCAAAAGACAGGTATCTGCTGATTAATTTAGTTCTGGCCACATTGATCAAGGATCGAGATCCAATTCTTCTAATGGTTTTTAGTACAATAAACCGTAATAGCAAGAAAACCAATAGAACAACCACGGTTGCCCAAAGCTCATATTGGTGTTCCCTTAATGCCTCTGCTGCATTGTTCATAGACCAAGACTATCTCTTAAATGAAGGAATGCATTGGAGTTTTGACCCCAATACGGTGTTTTAAGGGATTTCATTTTTACGCCCCTGGAAATCATTTTTTTGTCTCTGGAATTATATGCCTCGGTCCAACTTTCAATGGAATGCGGAAAATCGGTACTAAAATTAATGGTCAATTTTCTGGAGTCATTGGTGTAAGCTACGGTATATGTGCTAATGTCCCCATTAACCTCTAATGTGGCTATGGCTTCCATGGCCTGCACATCTGCATGTTTTACCCTAAAATACTCCAATGAAGGGACCATGGTTATCGTTCCAGTAGGCAATCCTTTAGGATGTATCCTGATTTTGGTCCAGATTTCATTTTCAAGCCAGGCTTTATCCATGGAATATGTTTCATCCGCCTCGCCTTCAAAGTAGGAGTGTTGGATAAACTCAAATTTATCACGGTTATTGAGCTGGGCATAAACATGTCCGCACCATTCTTGAACCGATAAGCTACTCTTTAAGGCATGTTGGTTATCATGCACAGGGTAAAAAGTACTGCTCATGATGGAGTAGGGGTAAATACCGGTAAGGTAATTTTTTGTGGCATTAAGTTTCAGTACGGGAACGTTATCTTGGTGGTTACCATCCGCTTTAACCTGTTCCTCCGGCAAAAAAGGTTCCGTAACATAAATCAATACCGCGGTACCGTTACGCAATTCTCCGTAACGTTCTTGTTCTAAAGTGTAGGAGGTGATTTCTGCATCACCTGAATACCAATATTTTTTAAACTCTTGGCTCAAGTTCCGTTTTGGAGGGATATTCGCAACGTTTGCCGCGGTATGTAATGCCATCTCTTTGGATTCCAACTTTTTTGGTTGCTCTTTACAACTAAAAAGGTTGCCAAGGATAAAGAAGAAACAAAAGACTATGGATATGATGTTTATGTGACTTTTCATGTGATTTTTTTATAAAATTAGTCCATTATCCTTGGCTGACCATATCCATTAACGTTTTATAAACCTGATGGGTAGGTAGCCCGACCACTGTATTATAGGAGCCTTCTATCCGTTCGATGGCAACGGCGCCCAGCCAGTCTTGGATGCCATAGGCACCGGCTTTGTCATACGGTTGGTATTTATCTACGTAAAAGGATATTTCCGTCTCGCTGATGGGATTAAACTTTACCCATGTGGTGTCCCGGATTATTTTTTGAAGGTGATGGGTAGTAAAGCAGACCGATGTAATGACCTGATGCCAAGTACCCGATAGTTTTTGAAGCATTTTTATGGCTTCGGTTCTGTCTTGTGCTTTGGCCAAAGAGGCATTGTCATGCCAGACCACGGTATCCGAGGTGATTAAAATTTCGTTTCCTTCCAAACCATCAATTTGTGGGGCAGCTTTGAGAATAGCGAGATAATCGGCAATATCACCTCCTTTGAGATTCGGCGGGTATACCTCATCCACTTCCTTGATCCTGATGATAAAGTCTATCCCCAAGTCCCTAAAAAATTGTTGTCTCCTTGGGGAGCCAGATGCCAGGACCAATTGGTAGCCTGTTAATTTATCTGCCAGTGGATTTTTAATCATTTGCAGCACTAAAATTAGAATTCCAGTCGCCGCGCACTTTTAATACCTGCTCCAACACATCCCTAACGCAGCCTTCGCCCCCGTTTTTATGGCTAATGTAATCGCTCACCGCTTTTACCTCTGGCACGGCGTTTTGGGGACAGCAGGCCAAGGCAACATGTTGCATGGGAGGTATATCTGGGAGATCGTCACCCATATACAGCATCTGCCCGTGTGTAATGTTGTAAATATCCATATATTCCTCCAGGGCATCCATTTTATGGTGCGCCCCCAAGTAAATATCCGTCACCCCCAATCCCTTAAAACGCTGCCTAACCCCTTCGTTGGTTCCGCCAGAGATAATACAGACGCGATACCCTTTGTCCAATGCAGTTTTTAGGGCATAGCCATCCTTAACGTTCATCTTTCTAAGCATTTCACCTTTGGTATCTATAAGCACGGAACCATCTGTAAATACACCGTCCACGTCAAAAATAAAGGTGTCTATCTGGCTTAAAAATTCTTTATAACTCTTTTTCATAGGTTGATTTGATGGATTCGCTTAACAATTGATATATTTTTTTTTGTAGGGGTGCTTCCAAGATATCCAAATGTGTTTGTATCGTCTGGACATCCCGTCTGCGAGCCGGCCCCGTCTGTGCCTCTTTTGGGGATAATTGCTGTATTTTATCCACGGTTTCTTGAATTAATGGCTGTAGAAGGGAAAACGAAAGTCCTTTTTCCTCGCACAGTTGTTGCCCAATGTACAGCAAATGGTTGGTAAAATTATTTACCCAAATAGCGGCAAGATGTAACTGCCTTCTTTGAGCGGAATCTATGCGGTGAACTGCCCCAGAAAGCTTCCCCGCCAATTGGGCAAGTAGCCTAAGGTCATTGGGATGCCTTGCCTCTAAACAAATGGGGACCTCTGCAAATGGTATTTTTTTGTCCCTGGTAAACGTTTGTAAGGGATAAAATACCCCGGGCCGCGGATGATCAATTACTTCTAGGGATACCGCTCCAGAGGTATGTGCCACGACACCATCCAAACCGGCCAATTGTTGTGTAAGCGCTGTAATGGCCCCATCGCTTACGGCAACCAGGTATATCGCTGCGGCCGCTAGTTTACCAAGGTTGTCCGTAGTATCGCAAAAGGGCTCAAATGCCTGGAGCTTGGTCTTGTTTCTGCCATAAACCTGGAGCAATTCCACGCTATTATTGGAGCTCAAAACTTTGGCTAAATGAAAAGCCACATTCCCGGTGCCTAAAATCACTACTGAAAGCATACCCAAAAGTACAAACTTGATGTGAGTGTCATTTATAAATAATTAACAATTTTGTTCAATCTTTTCTTGCTGTCTAAGGCCATGGAAATCACTTTAAAGGCACTATTTTTGCAAGCCAAAGACCCACGCCTATGTTAGAGTTACTTAAAAAGTCCCTTTTCTCCACAAAGTTAATGGCCGTGCTCTTCTTGGTTTTTGCAGCCGCTATGGGAGTGGGCACCTTTGTTGAAAGTGCCTACAGTACCGATACCGCGAGAATTTATATTTACAATGCCAGATGGTTTGAAGTGATCATGGTATTCTTTGTCATAAATTTTGTGGGCAACATTTACAGGTACAAATTGTTGCAATGGAAAAAATGGCCGGTATTAACCTTACACTTATCTTGGATACTCATTATTGTTGGTGCATTTGTGACCAGATACATCAGTTATGAAGGCATGATGCCCATTAGGGAAGGGGCATCAGAAAATGTCTTTTATTCTGATAAGACCTACCTGACGGCTTATGTAGATGGGGATTTAAATGGACAGATGATGCGAAAGACCTTGCAGCATCCAATTTTGGTAACTCCGGAAGGCAAGCGAAGTAACCTGCCGTGGCAAGAGGATTTTAACGGACAACCGTTCACCATTGCCTATAAAGGTTTTATTAGGGGGGCAAAAGAAGGCTTGATTCCGGATGAAAATGGCAAGAACTATCTAAAAATAGTGGAGGCTGGAGACGGACAGCGGCATGAGCATTATTTGGAAGACGGCGAAGTGGCAAGCATTCATAATGTGCTGTTTGCACTAAATGCACAAACGGACGGCGCCATCAATATTTTTACCTCAGACAGTACCTACATGATTTCTACCCCATTTGAGGGCGATTTTATGCGTATGGCCGATCAGTTTAAAGGACAGGTTGCCAAGGACAGTTTACAACAATTGCAGTTGCGATCGCTGTACAACATGGCCAACATGCAATTTGTGATTCCGGAACCACTGATAAAAGGCAAGTATGGTGTAGTTAAGGTGCCGGAAGCGGAAATTACAAAACAAACCTTGGATGCCCTGGTGGTTTCCGTGACCTCTAATGGGGAGACCATTGAAAAGAGATTATTGGGCAGTAAGGGTACGGCTGAGTTCAGTGATAAGTTTCAAGTTGGAGGGTTGGATTTTGCATTGGCTTATGGTTCAAAAATTTACGAACTGCCTTTTCACATGAAACTTAATGATTTCATCGCCGAAAAATATCCAGGTACAGAGGCTAGCTACAAATCGTTCATGAGCAAGGTTACCGTTGAGGATGAGCAACCCTTTGACTACGATATTTTTATGAATCATGTGCTTGACCACAGGGGCTATCGTTTTTTTCAGGCTAGCTTTGACCCAGATGAGAAGGGTACCGTACTATCTGTAAACCATGACCAATGGGGGACCTGGATAACGTATGTTGGCTACTTTTTACTCTATGCAGGTTTAATGGGTATCATGTTCTTTGGAAAAACAAGGTTTAAAGAACTTGCCAAATCCCTTGGAAAAGTAAAAAAGAAAAAAGCGGCGTTAAGTTCCGGATTGCTTTTATTTGGCTTGTTAGGCTTGCAGGCCCAAGAGAATCATGAGCATGATAGTCGCTTGCCAACAAAGGCCCAAATAGATTCCGTATTGGCGTCCACAACGGTCAGCAAAGAACACTCAGATAAGTTTGGTGCCTTGGTCATACAAGACGAAGGCGGCAGGATGAAACCCATACACACCTTCTCTTCTGAGCTGTTGCGAAAATTAAGCGGTAAGAACGAATTTAAGGGAATGAACCCAGATCAAGTGTTCATCTCCATGATGTTAAATCCGCCCGCTTGGTACAATACCGAGTTCATATACTTGGGCAAAAAGGAAAATGACAGTATCCGGGAAATTGTGGGTGTGCCCGCCAAACAGAAATTTGTGAAGGCAACGGATTTCTTTGATGCCACAGGAATGTACAAGCTAAAGCCTTATATGGAGGAGGCTACGTCTACCAACAATCCCAATAATTTTCAGAAGGATTTTAAAAAGGTCAACGAACGTTTGGCACTTTTAAACTTGGCGTTGAGCGGTGGTATTGTTAAGATATTTCCCTTGTTAAATGATGAGAACAACAAATGGATTTCACCCCTGGAATTTAGGAGTGGGGACTTTCAGGTCTCAGATTCCCTTTACGCCAATTTCATGAACAATGGCCTTCCATATTATTTAAATACGGTACGTAAGGCCATAGTAACCAACGATTACACGGAAGCCGATAAATTATTGGAGGCCTTTAAACAGAACCAAAAGAACCATGGGTCGGAGGTACTCCCATCGGACAAAAAAATAGCCACTGAAATTATTTACAACAAGTTGGATATTTTTAACCGCTTATACCAATATTATGTTCTTGTTGGGGCCTTGTTGTTCTTTATTTTGGTATTCAAGATTTTTAAGGATCGGGAAATTTGGAGCGTGGGCAGTTACTTCTTAAAAGGGACCATTATCCTGATGTTTATCTGGCATACAGCGGGATTGATCTTACGTTGGTATATTTCTGGCCACGCTCCTTGGAGCGATGCTTATGAAAGTATCTTATACGTCTCCTGGGCCACCATGGCCATGGGCCTTGCCTTTGGGCGCAAGAGTGAGATGACCATTGCCGCCAGCGCCTTTGTCACTTCCATGTTATTATGGATAGCCCACCAGAGTTGGGTAGATCCTTCCATAGCCAATTTGCAACCCGTTCTGGATAGTTATTGGTTAATGATCCACGTTGCCGTAATTGTAGGGAGTTATGGTCCGCTTACCGTAGGGATGATTTTAGGGGTGGTCTGTCTTATTCTTATTTTATTGACCAATAAGAAGAATAAAAAGCGTATGGAACTCAACCTAAAAGAACTGACCATTATTAATGAACTTTCGTTGACGGTTGGCTTGATTATGTTGACCATAGGGAACTTCTTGGGCGGGCAATGGGCCAATGAAAGCTGGGGGCGTTATTGGGGCTGGGACCCTAAGGAAACTTGGGCATTGATATCCATTATGATCTACGCTTTTGTACTCCATATGCGCTTGGTACCCGGTATGAGAAGTAGTTGGTTGTTCAATTTTGCCAGTGTGGTAGCCTTTGCCAGCATTATGATGACCTATTTTGGGGTAAATTTCTACCTTGTTGGATTACACAGTTATGCCAGTGGTGATCAGGTAATTACTCCTTCATTTGTTTGGTATGCTGTATTAGGTGTTTTGGTGTTGGGCGGTTTGAGCCTATGGCGATACAAGGTGAACTATGCAAAAAAATGATTCTGGCCTATGTAATGGTAGGCTTTTCCATGTCTGTTCAAAGGTCATGATCGGATGATGGCATACCCATCTAACCATATTAAAATTAAAGAGAGATGAAAGTAAATATATATCCGGATAGGCAAGACGTTGCCCAAGAATTTGCTTCCTATTTTGCCCATGCGGTCAAGGGAAGGAAAGAATTTCATCTCGCGCTCTCTGGCGGAAGTACGCCAAAGCTCATTTTTGATGTGTTGGCCAAAGAGTACGGAGAAAAAATAGACTGGAGCACCATCCATTTCTATTGGGGAGATGAGCGTTGTGTGCCTCCTACCGATGAACAGAGCAATTATAAAATGACCATGGACCACTTGTTTTCCAAAATTGAGGTCCCTAGGGAAAACATCCATAGAATTCTGGGAGAGAATGATGCTAAAGGAGAGGCCATGCGCTATGCCAATCTGTTGGAAATTAATTTGGACCGCGTGGATGGCGTTCCCCAATTTGACATGGTTATCTTGGGTATGGGAGATGACGGGCACACCGCCTCCATTTTTCCCGATGAAATAAGCCTGTGGGAGGCTGCAGACCATTGTGTTGTGGCCAGACATCCGGAAACCGCTCAAAAAAGGATTAGTATCACCGGTACCGTAATCAACCGGGCCAAAGAGGTGGTGTTTTTGGTTACAGGCGGGGCAAAGGCGGAAAAAGCGCGCATCATCCAAAAGAAAGCGAAGGGATACGAGCGCTATCCAGCCAGTTTGGTACAGCCAAAATCCGGTAGACTAAGTTGGTTTATGGATAAGGCTGCCGCTTCCCAACTATAGTAGGTCCAGCTTAAGGTTTTCACCTTCCAAGAACTGCAGGTAATCTTGGGGTCGGAAATTATTGTTGTCATACTTAGAATCACGGTCAAAGGCAGATTGCTTACGTTCCTTACTTCTGGCAAAGCGTCGCATTTCATTTTTTGTGGTAATTAAAAGTCCCGGAATTGGGCTGTTCCCGCCATTTTCCGCTTTTGCCACCATAGTCAAATAAGAGGAGTTGCAGTGGGTCTTTTTCCCCGTGATGACATTTTCAGATTCTACCCGCACCCCAACGACCATAGAGGTTTTTCCCGTATAATTGATGGATGCCTTTAGGGTGAGTAAATCCCCTACCTCCACAGGATTTAGAAAATCTACACGGTTGACCGAAGCCGTAACGCAGTATCGCTGTGAATGTTTGGAGGCGCAAGCAAACGCTATTTGATCCATGAGGCTTAGGATATACCCTCCATGTACCTTGCCCCCAAAATTAGAGTGCGAAGGTTGCATTAATTCGGTGATGGAGACCCGTGATTCCTCTGGGGATTTAAATAGCTTTTTATCGGTTTCCAAAATGTGGAGATTTTTCTGGAGTTACTTCAATAATAAAATGTTTAGTGTCCCCAAGCCAAAAGAAGGTTCCATAACGTTCCTTGTACGTCACTTTTACGTACTGTCCTTGTAGCTTTTTGAGCTCTTGAATCACTTCCTTTTCTCCATCTTCAACAGAAAAATGAAATATCTGTGCCCCGGATATACCCTTACTGATCTCTCCTTCCCATGTTTTGGCCAAAACTCCTTTACGGCTAAATTTGATCAATTCCCCAGAACGGTAGCCCTCGCTGAAAGGGACATAATAAATAAAGGCAAAATACCCTGCCATTCCCAGCAGTGCCGCCGATAACAATAAAAATATAACCTTGCGCATTTATTCTATAATTTCAATTTAGGTTCTTCTATGGTATCCTGGGGCTCTGCCCGTTTTAAAATGGGTTCAGGAAGGGATTTTTTAGCTTTAGCCCCCATTTTTTTCAGTTTTTCAATACTGGTAACAATATTGCCGCGGCCTTCCACCAATTTGTTCATGGCGCCACGGTACTCTGTTTTTGCCTCGTCCATTTTTTTGCCAACCTTGGTGAGGTCTGTCACAAACCCTTCAAACTTATCGTATAAAGCTCCAGCTTGTCTTGCAATTTCAAGGGCATTCTTTTGTTGCTTTTCATTGTTCCACATGGTGTCTATGGTCCTTAACGTGGCCAAGAGCGTCGCAGGTGTGACAATAACGATGTTTTTTTCAAATGCCTTGTTGTAGAGGGAATTATCTTGGTTAATGGCAACGGCAAAGGCTGGTTCTATGGGAACGAAGAGCAATACAAAATCAGGGCTTTCCATTTCATACAAATCCTCGTATTTCTTGGCAGAAAGTTGTTCTACATGTTTTCTAAGGGAATTGATGTGATTTTTAAGGTGTTGTTCTTTGGTATCTTCATCTGCATTAACAAATCTTTCGTAATCCGTTAAAGAGACCTTGGAGTCCACTATCATTTTTTTGCCATCAGGTAAATTAATGATCACATCTGGGAGCACCCGTGAACCATCTTCCCGTTGAAAACTCTGTTGAACGTTATACTCCCTGTCCTTTTCCAATCCGGATTTTTCCAGAACACGTTCCAGCACCAGTTCCCCCCAATTTCCTTGCATTTTACTATCCCCTTTAAGGGCTTTGGTCAGGTTTTCCGCCTCTTGGGTAATTTTCAGGTTTTGGTTTTGTAGTTGGTGCAGTTGCTCTTTTAAGGCGGAATGTATGGTGATATTTTCCTTTTGGGTGTCTTCTACCTTTTTTTCAAAAAGTTGAATCTTTTCCTGTAAAGGACTTAATATCTGCTTGATGTTCTTTTGGTTCTGCTCGGTAAACTTGTTGCTTTTTTCATCCAATATTTTGTTGGCTAGGTTTTCAAATTCCTTGGTGAATTTTTCTTGTAATTTTTCTACCTCTGCTTTGGATTCCTCATTTTTTAACCGCAGGTTAGCCAATTCCGCTTCATATCGCACTAGTTGGTTGCTTTTTTGCTCCCGCTCCAAAATGAGCTGTTGTTTTTCCCCATCAACCTGTAATAACTTGGTGTTTAAATCTTTAATGGACGTATGTAGCTGTTGCTCACGTTCTGCCCAAACACTTTCGGTTGATTTTGTTTTTAGTTTTTGGATATAAATGCCCAAAAACGCACCAACTGCCATCGCCAACAGGGCAATCAATAAATAAATTAATTCAGGATTCATACGCTGTATTTCTTGGATAAAGATACTATGAAGTGTGGTAACACCATGGTGGGGCATGTAAAAACCATAATATGTTTTATTGGTTCCTTTTGGAATAGCAGTTTATTTTCTAATTCGGAAGGAACCCGATTGTGCATCAAATTGAATGGTTTCTGAGGGGAAAATGGCATCAAAAGCACCCTGGGCTATTAATTCATGGGGCTTTCCAAAAGGGTTGGACTTTCCATTAAGCACCAAAATCTTATCGCATAACTGAATGGCCAAATCTATTTCATGGGTGGTAAATACTATGGTCTTATGGTGGTTATCTGCCAACTCCTTTAAAAGTTTTAAAATCTGCACCTTGTGGTGTAAATCTAAATGGGAGGTGGGTTCGTCCAGCAAGATGGTAGGTGTATCCTGGGCCATGGCCCGCGCAATTAGCGCCCGTTGCAATTGCCCATCACTTAGTTCATGACATTTGCGTTCTTTTAATCCAGTTAATTCCAAGGCTGCCATACTAGCTTGGACGTGCTGTTTGTCCTTTTCCGTTAAGCTGCCGATCCAGTTGGTATATGGTTGCCTGCCCAGGCCAATCAGTTCTGCAACGGAGAGGTTTTTGCTGGCAAGGGGTTCCGTAAGCACCACACTTATTTTCCTGGCCAATGCTTCTGGTTTTAACGCTTCTATTTGTTCTGCATCTTGCCAAATTTCGCCACTGATTTTAGGTTGTAAATGACCCAAGGTTCTGAGCAAGGTGGACTTTCCGATACCATTGATACCCACAATGGCACATAGTTCCCCGGCTGCCACACTAAAATTGATATTTTTGGCCACCGTGGTCTTGCCATAGCCAATTTCAAGGGCTTTACTGGTTACAACGTTTACAGGCTTATCCATATCAAAATAAAAGTTTTCTTTTTCTGACCAATAACCAAATGACCACTGGTGCCCCAATAAGGGATGTGATGGCGTTGATGGGCAATACTTTTGCTGAGTTGGGCAGTTGTGAAACCGTATCACATAAGAGCATTAGAATTGCCCCATATAAAAACACCGCTGGAATTAAAATACGATGGTCCATAGTGGTAATGAGCTGTCGCGTTAAATGAGGAACGGCAAGCCCTACAAAGGCAATTGGTCCCGCGAATGCCGTTATCCCGCCAGCCAAAAGCCCTGTGGCCACAATAATTAAGGTTTTGAACTTTTTTAAAGGTACTCCAAGACTTTTAGCATAAAGCTCTCCCATGAGCAAGGCGTTTAAGCTTTTAATAGCAAGCACTGCGCATACTAAACCAGCAGCCACAGTACATGCAAGGACGCCCACTTGGGACCAGGACAAACTTCCCACAGACCCAAAGGACCAAAATATGAAGCGTTGCAACTGGGCGGCGTCAGAAAAATAAGCAAGCACGCTTACCAATGCCGCCGTAATACTGCCAAACATTAATCCGATAATGAGTAAGGTCATGGTGTCACGTACTTTATTGGCCATGGTCACAACAATGGACAACACCAAAAAACTGCCTAGGCTCGCGGCAACGGACATACTAATATCATTGGCGGTCTCCATGAAGATATAGCGAGTAAACAAGGCGGAACCCATGAGTAGCATTGCCGCCCCAAGGCTTGCCCCAGAGCTGATACCCAATACAAACGGACCTGCCAAAGGGTTTCTAAATAAGGTCTGCATCACCAGACCACTTACCGCCAAACCGCCACCTACCAAAATTGCGGTAAACGCCTTAGGTAACCTATAGTCCATTAGGATATAACGCCATGAGGTATTTTCCACCGTGCCGCCAACAAGTATTTTTATCGTATCCGAAAAAGGGATACTTACGCTTCCCAAACTTACACTTAAAAGAAATGAGGACAGTAGCACCAAAATAAGCAGACCAAACTCAAAACCATATGCCGTTTTACTCGTACTCATTCCAATGGTCTAAAGAAATACGGTTCATAATTTGGTAAGAGTTCAGGGTGCAGGATATGGACTAAGTCTTTTAATACCAAATCTGGCCGCTGGGGTGCCAGTTCATAGTACAACATCCCTCCAGTAGGGCCAACGGTCTTGGCAAAGCTGTATACCTGTTTGGTCTTATAGGCCTTAAACTGTGCGTAATGTTTGTTGGCGGCCTCCATGTCCTTATAGCTAGTGAACTGTGCGGGTGAAATCCAAAAATCGGTTTGTTTTCCTTGATCCAGTGCGCTTTCCAAACTTAAGGACAAACTTCCGGTCCCATTGGTATTGGCCCAAAGGTAATCTGCATTGGCATCTGCAAGAAATTTGGCCGCCCAACTGTTACCTGCAGGGGCATACCAAACATCTTTGTAAAGCGCACCACTAAGTACCTGTGGCTTTTTGGATGCCTTAGCCGCTAGGTCCTTAATTTTGTTATAGTCATTGGCAATAGTGTTAAAGATACTGTCCGCCTTTTTTTCCTGACCCAGAAGAACTCCAAAAAACTTAATCCATTCCGCCTTGCCCAGAGGTGTGCGTTCCGTCCAATCTCCATTGAACAAAACAGGGATACCTGCTTTTTGGAGCAAATGGTAGGTACTGTTATCATTGTTGATGGCAAAGCCTACAATAGCTTCTGGTTGCATTTCCAGTACAAGTTCCGTGTTCAAATTTTCATTATTGCCCAGTTCCTTTATTTTATTCTTGGAGATCAACTGTCTTGCGGGCATGGAAGAAATGTATTTTGTGTCTGGAAAACCTTTTAGAGCACCTAGGCCATCTAGAGCCTCCAAAGCCGGTATGTGGGTGGTAGAGGTGACTACGAGATGCGCTACGGGGGTGCTGATCACGGCATCAAATTTGGTGCTATCGATGGAAACCGGAAGAGTGACGTCTTTTGGGACAAAGGCGTAGGAAAAGGATTTTTGGGCATTTGGCCAAGGATCGGTCACGGTAATTACGGTAAACGTCTCCCTATGGTCTATACTAAAACCCTGTGCATGGGATACTTGATTTGATAAAGGTTTCTGGGCTTCTTTTTTTGTGCTGGACTCTTTGCAGGAAAAGAACACCATCAATATCAACACTAGTAATGACCAGATTTTTTTCATGGTTGTTTTCAATAATACCTTTGGGTTTCTAACCCTGCAAAGAAACAAAAATCATTTAGCTAAAATTGGTGAATGGCGTAAACAAAATGCGTAGCTTCGCCTTCGAATTTTGGTTTGCATGGGTGATGCATGCAATTAAAAGGGAATCCGGTGAAAATCCGGAGCTGTTCCCGCAACTGTAAAGATATACTGAGCATTTTTCAGTATCCCGTTTTCAAAGCGGGTTGCTCTTTCTTCAAACCACTGCCCGTATCATGAAGCTTTCATGGGGTGGGAAGGTAAAGCGCAAATCACAAGCCAGGAGACCTGCCAGGTTCAAACAATAAATGTTAAACTTTCGGGATAAAAGTTTACATAGGGAAGCCTATGGATTTTTCCGAGGAAACAATGTATTCATGAACAAATTACGATTTGGCCTATGGGCCGCTACCTGTTCTTGTGCGGTATTGGGTGCGCAACAACAAGCAAAAGACAGCACGATGGTTAGGCAACTTGATGAAGTTGTGGTAAGCGATTCCCGTTTTGCCCTTAAGAGGGAAAACAGCGGTAAAACGGTCATTACCATTAGTGCAGAGGAACTGGCAGCAAACCAAGGAAGGACGGTTGCAGAAGTTATCAATACCAAGAGCGGTATTGAGGTCAACGGTACACGGAGTTTTGCAGGGCAGAACCAGACGGTTTTTGCGCGGGGCGGTAACAATAGGCAGGTTTTGGTCATTATTGATGGCATTCAGGTGCTAGATCCTTCAAGTGTCAACGCAGAGTATGACTTAAGGCTACTCAATATCAATCAAATAGAGCGTATCGAAATTTTAAAAGGTGCCGCCAGTACGCTCTATGGCAATTCTGCCGCAACGGCGGTCATTAACATTACCACCAAGTCTGCCGAGCAGGAGGGGATTTCCCTTCAGCTAAGTTCTAGCATGGGAACCAACCAATCCCAAAACGACCAGAATTACAATCTTTCAGATTTCTCCAATACCGTCACCCTGCAGGCCAAAGAAGACAAATTAACGGTACTGGCCTCTGCTGGGCATCAGTTTACCAATGGCCTTTCCGCTGCCATTGGTAGCGAGGAAGATGCTTTTTCTCGTTTGGACGGCAATCTAAAACTGGGATACCAGTTTAGTAGGAAATTTAAAATGACGGCTTCGGCCTTTTATAATAAGTTGGATTCCGACTTTGATAACGGTTTTCCCGTTGAGGATGCCGATTTTAGGTTTGACAGTGAACAGACACGCTTTGGTCTCAATTCCGTCTATACCCACAACAAGGGCAGTATCAATTTGAATATGGCTTTTAATCAGATTTCCAGAAGCTTTGAGTCTAGCTTTCCGTCAGCTTTTGATTCAGAGACCCTGGTCATTGATGTATTTAATAAATATACGTTTAACAACAGCTGGTATACCATTGTAGGATTAAACCTTATTGAGAATGTTACCTTATTCTCAGAAATCCAAAATATGACCACGGTAGACCCTTACGCCAATGTAGTTTATGTGAGCGATTTTGGACTTAACCTTAACGCTGGTGCCCGCTTAAATAACCATAGCGAGTATGGCAGCACTGTCATTTATAATCTAAACCCTTCCTTTACCTTACCAACAGAAAATGGATATTTAAAATTTTTGAGCTCTTATGCTACCTCTTTTATTGCTCCCAACCTGTCGCAGTTATTTGGTCCCTTTGGCCCAAATCCAGATTTGCGGCCAGAGGAAAACACCACTATTGAAGCGGGTGTGGAGTACAGGCCATCAGAGGCGTTTAGGATAAGTGGGTTGTATTTTAATAGGGCAGAGGAGGGACGCATTGATTTTGTGACCATTAACCCGGACACTTTTGAGAGTCAATATCAAAATTTAACCGAAACCTTGAATTTTGAGGGTATTGAGGTTGAATTACAGGCTAATTTTTTGGACGATTTTAAACTTACTGCCAACTATACGTTTACCAGTAGTGATAGCGATTTGGCCTTAAGGATACCGCAAAGTAAAATCAATGCCCAAATGGGCTATACCTTAAATGAAGACAGCTTTTTTAGCGTGGCCTACCAATATGTTTCAAGCCGATCAGATATTGATTTTGCTACCTTTTCCCCGGTTGAGCTGTCTGCATTTGGTCTGGTCAATTGTTACGCAAAACACGACGTTACAGACCGTGTAGGGTTGTTTTTTGCCATAGATAACCTGTTTAATGCAGATTATCTGGAAATAAGCAACTTTACCACCCGTGGGAGAAATGTACGGCTGGGGATGAACTTGCGCCTTTAAAAGGAAAAGCGGCATTGGCCGCTTTTCTATTTTAAAATGGGGATTCTTTATTTAAAGGAATCACTTAAACGATAGGGGCTTATCTAGCCACATATTATCTTTAACCGGAGTAAATAGTTTGGACTCGCTCACCAATTTTGCAGGCATTTTCACCTCAAAGTTCCGCTTGCCCGTGGAACTCGTAATCAGTTCTAACGTCCTGGCCAGAAGCGGCTCATTGATATCTCCCAAAACCCCAAGGTTCGTAATATCTTCTTCAAGAAATACATCCGGTAAAAGACCCGATGTATAATCGGAAAAACCTGCGGCATTTTCATTCCTGCCAATAAGGGGCTGGATAGCCCAGCTGTTCTCAGGATTTATTTGGTTTTCCCTGGATTCGCTATAGATAAAACTATTTTCGGGATCATCGACCATGGTAATCGAGAATTCATTTTTACCTCTGGTAGTTTCTCCAATTTGGATGACTTCAATATACGGATCTAACCCATTGATCAATAATTCACTGGCAGAAGCAGAACTATTGGTGGTAATGACATAAACTTTGCTCAAGTTCATTGAATTTAATGCATCTCCATCTACGTTATTGGCAAAGAAGTCTTCTACCTGGGCCGCAGAAAGCTGCTCTTGAATTTTATCGTTATAGCGCTGTCTAATGTATAGGTCATTGGTATTGGGGCCATAAATCATGCTGGCCAACAACCTTGAGGTGTTAACGGAACCTCCAGGGTTATACCTTAAATCTACTATAAGTTCAGATGCTCCCTCGGCATTAAAACCGGCGAAAGCTTCATTTAGTTCATCATTAAAGTTCCTATTGAAACCATTGTACATTAAATAGGCAATTTTAACACCGTTGACTTCCAATACTGAACTTAGCAGTACTGGATTTTCTTGTAAACCTTCCGTTTTGGTTAAGCTAACTTCAGTTTCAATATCGTTTATGGTATTGTTTACAATTTCTGCCAACCCTAGGGTATACGTATCATTTGCTCCAAAGAGCAGATTCCTATAATTATCAAGGTTTAACTGTTGTCCATCTACTCTGGTGAAAATATCGCCTCTTTTAATGTTTTTAGTAGAGGCGTCAGAACCGGCGACAATGTAGCGAACAAAACCAAAAATGTCTTCTCCTTCACCAAATCTTACCAATCCAAATTCCAATCCATTACTTTTAGAAATGCCAACAAGATTGTTCACTAATGTGGTGTAGTCTTCATTAGCAAAACTAAAACGGTCCTCATTAAATTGTAAGCTTGTGTAGAATTCTGCGGGGCTCGCAGCAGAAGCTAAAAATGTGGCATACTCCGCATTTGTAGAAAACCTATCATCTGCCAGGTTAGGAACTGATTCTTGCCAGAAATACCATAGGTTCATGGCACGCCACATAAAATTTTGAACTGGGAAGTTGGCAACTTCGGGCGAATTTTCAGGTAAATTTTGGTTGGGGTTGTCTATGACGTTATCATCATCCTTGTTACATGAAATCAATAAACTCAGCGCAACCAGCGTAAAAATTAACTTTTTCATCATCTTTTTTTTTAAGAAACTCTTTCTAATACCCTTGTTCTATTAACAATTATAGTACCAAAACCCCTAAAATACTTACAACAATTAATATTTAATAATTTTTGTAACAATATTCGTCATACATCGTCATGCTAGTGTACATCTCATTGGGATGTACATACAACGAACAACCAAAAATGCAACAGAAGGAGTTTTTAAACTTGGTAATGCCTTTTAGGGACAAGCTGTACCGAATGGCCAAAAGGCTATTGATTTCCAAAGAAGAGGCGGAGGATGCCACCCAGGAAATTTTATTGAAGCTCTGGTCCAAAAGTGAAAGCATGTCTACCTATAAAAGCGTTGAAGCGTTTGCCATGACCATGACCAAGAATTTTTGTTTGGACCGGTTAAAGTCCAAACAGGCCGGTAATTTAAAATTGGTACATAGCAACTATAAGGATGAACAAACCGCTTTGCAAAGGCAATTAGAGGCAAAAGATAGTGTCAATTGGGTAGAACGTATTATGGACCAACTGCCAGAACAGCAAAAGATGGTGTTACAATTACGGGATGTTGAGGATTATGATTTTGACGAAATCTGTGAACTATTAGATATGAAACCAACCGCCGTAAGGGTTACGTTATCAAGGGCAAGAAAAACGGTAAGGGAAAAATTAATGCAAAAACACCGCTATGGAATCGCATAACAATATAGAAGAGCTATTAGAAAAATATTTTGAAGCTACCACCACGGTAGCAGAAGAGAAAAAGTTGCGCATGTATTTTGAGCAAGATGCCGTTGCGGCACATCTGGAGCAATACAGACCCATGTTCAACTATTTTAAACAAGCCAAAACCGTTCAGTATGAACAGGGCAACTTACGATCGGAACCCATAAAACCTAGACGAAAGCTAAATTTCAGATGGGTCTCCGTAGCAGCTGCGGTGGTACTGTCCTTTGGGGTGTATTTTGGTACGGACACCTATAACAACTACCAAGAGCAAAAACAGGCGCGTTTGGCCTATGAACAAACAAAAGAGGCCTTAAGCCTTATTGCGGCCAACTTTGCAAAGGGCACCGAAAAAATTGCCTATTTGCAAGAATTTGAAGTGGCCAAACAAAAAGTTCTAAATAATGAAAATCAGTAAAAAAATGAGAAAGAATATTGTAATCCTAGTTATGACCGTTGCCCCCTTATTGGGCTTTTCACAATCCTTGTTCGATAAATATGAGGAATTGGATGATGTTACCGCCATTGTGGTAAATGAGAGTATGTTTAGGCTGTTGGCCAAAATAGATGTTGAAGTAGATGATCCAGAGGCCCAAGACTTTGTGGATATCGCCACAAGTTTAAAAAGTTTAAAAGTCTTTACCACGGATAATGAGCGTATTGGTGCAGAAATGAAGTCTTCCGTAAGCGGGTACCTTAAAAAATCCTCCCTAACGGAATTAATGCGCATCAAGGACAAAGATGCCAATGTTAAGTTCTATATCAAAGAAGGTAAAGATGATGACCATGTTAGTGAGTTATTGATGTTTATCACTGGCTTAAAGGAGGTAGAGGCCGATGGTAGAAAGTTTGAAACCGTCTTACTGTCCCTGACCGGGGATATTGACCTCAACAAAATTAATTCACTGACAAAAAAAATGAACTTGCCCGAAGCCTTGAACGAGGCCGGCAAAAAACAATAGTAAGGTAAGGTGGCCGGTTGTTGCTCCAATAACCGGCTGGCAACCAATTTTATCAATCAAAAACAATCAAAAAACAAAAATCATGAGAAGAGTATTTGTAATCTTATCCATTAGCTTATTGTCTTACACAGGGTATTCCCAAACCGTGTTTGACAAGTATGAAAACAGTGAAAACGTAGCTTCGTTGAGCATTAACAAGGGGTTGTTGGAACTGGTGGCCAATATGTCCTCAGATGACCAAGATGCGGAAACCAAGGAGTTTTTGGAGATGGTGAAGCACATAGATGGCATAAAGGTATTTATATCAGAAAATGGTAATGCTTCCGCGGATATGGCCTTGACCATGAAAAAATACGTACGTCAGAAAAACCTAGAAGAGTTAATGCGGGTTAGGGACGGTGAAACCAATGTTCGTTTTTACGTTAAAACAGGTAGAAACGCCAATAGGGTAAAAGAATTGTTGATGTTCGTTACCGGAATTGACAAAAAAGATAATGATGGTAACGATAGTTCTATTGAGACCGTACTGCTAACCATGACGGGAAATATAGAATTGGACAAAGTAGGTTCCTTGGTGAACAAAATGAACCTTCCCAAAGAGTTGAATCAAATAGAAAAAGGCAAATAATAAGTGGCAAAATAGGTCACTTTATACTTAGTTATCGTTTTTACAACAATCTTTATTGTGGTAATTCATGTAACATGTATGCTAAACCGCCTACCTATGCAACAAACAAAAAATAGCAACAAACCATGAAGAATAGTATAAAAATTGTGCTCCTCACCGTACTCCTGTGTTTAGGAGCTTGTGCCTCACAGCAGAGTTTACAGGAGTATTATATCGACAACAAAGAGAATTCTAACTTTATTTCACTCGATGTTCCTGCCAGTATTTTAAAAATTGAAAGCAACCAGCTTAACGCTACCCAGCAGGAAGCGTTGGAATCGTTAAGAAAATTTAATCTTTTGGCATTTAAAATGACGGATGCCAACAAAGAGGAGTATACCTTGGAACGCGCTAAGGTAAAGCAAATACTGCGTGATGATGACTTTGTGGAACTCATGAAGATTAACACCCAATATGGTAAAGGAGTAATAAAATACCTGGGTGAGGACAATGCCATAGACGAGGTAATTATTTATGGGGATAGTGATGACAAGGGTTTTGCATTGATACGAGTCCTAGGCAGGGATATGAACCCGGCCCATATTGTCCAGCTTATCCAGGCCCTACAACAATCTGACTTTGACGGGGAGGGCCTTGGTGAAATTGGTGAATTTCTAAAAGGATAGTCCTTAAACCAAACTAATGATAGGTCCCGGTTCCAAAAGAGTCGGGATTTTTTTTATCCTTCAATTATTTTTCAGGGTAAAAAGTGACTCATTCCTTATCTTGGTGTCATAGTTTTTAGAAACACTACTAATTTAAATAGCAACAAATGGAAAATTTATCAATGGATACCATAATGGGTTACGTAGAAACATATGGTATTCCGGTCTTAAAGGCCATTCTTATTTACATTATCGGTTCTTGGATCATCAAGAAGCTAGTTGGGGTACTGCGCAAAGTAATGGCAAAGGGCAGTTATGATGAGTCCCTACAGCGATTTTTAATGAACTTGGTAAGTTGGGCGTTAAAAATATTTCTGATCATAACGGTTATTGGGACCTTGGGGGTAGAAACTACAAGTTTGGCAGCGGTCATTGCAGCTGCGGGTCTAGCGGTTGGTTTAGCCTTGCAGGGGTCACTTTCCAACTTTGCCGGTGGGGTATTGATCATGATTTTTAAGCCTTACAAAATCGGGGACTTGGTTGAGGCGCAAGGAGCTTTAGGAGTAGTCAAGGAAATTGAGATTTTCACCACTAAATTGGTTTCCCCAGAAAACAAACTGATTATTGTGCCCAATGGGGCTATGGCCAATGGCAATATTGTAAACTATACGGCAGAAGGAAAAATTAGGGTAGATACCACCATAGGTGTAGGGTATGGGGAAGATATCAAAAAGACCAAAGAGGTGTTACTAGAGGTACTTACCTCTAACCCGTTGGTATTGCAAGATCCAGCACCCTCTGTAAATGTGGCCGAATTGGCAGATAGCTCGGTGAATTTTGCCGTACGCCCTTTCTGTAAGCCAGAGCATTATTGGGATGTTTACTTTGCCACCTACGAGAATTGTAAATTGGCCTTGGACAAAGCCGGTATCGAAATTCCTTATCCCCATCAAGTGGAAATCCACAAGGAAGGATAATATTAAAAACATGGCTTTTTAATTAGACCCCAGTGTAATTCGCTGGGGTTATTTTTTTTAGTTCTGTTTTTACGGCAGCTGTCACTTCCAAGGTCTCAATGAACTGTGCAATAGAGGCCTGATCAATTTTCTCATTAGTCCTAGTAAGCCCTTTAAGCGCTTCGTACGGGTTTGGATACCCTTCCCTTCGTAGAATGGTCTGTATGGCCTCTGCAACTACGGCCCAGTTATTTTCTAGGTCGGCTTCAAACTTTTCTCGGTTCAACACCAATTTGTTCAGCCCTTTTAAAGTGGATTTAAACGCGACCACCATATGCCCAAAGGGTACCCCAAGGTTGCGTAAAACGGTACTGTCCGTCAAATCCCGTTGTAATCTAGAAATAGGGAGTTTTGCAGATAAGTGTTCCAATATGGCATTGGCAAGTCCTAGATTTCCCTCAGAATTTTCAAAGTCTATTGGGTTTACCTTATGCGGCATTGCCGATGAGCCTACCTCACCTTTCTTGATTTTTTGCTTAAAATAATCCATGGAGATATACGTCCATAAATCACGGTTTAAATCAATCAATATGGTATTGATGCGCTTTAAACAGTCAAACAACGCTGCCATGTGGTCATAATGTTCTATTTGGGTGGTTGGAAACGAATGGTATAGTCCCAATTTTTCCTGAACAAATTGCTGTCCAAAGGCTTTCCAGTCAATGTTTGGATATGCCACTTTATGGGCGTTGTAATTACCTGTGGCACCGCCAAATTTTGCAGCAGAAGGAATATCGTTCAGTAAATCAAATTGCTGTTTTAATCTTTCGACAAAAACATCCAATTCTTTGCCTAAACGGGTAGGGGATGCCGGTTGTCCATGGGTACGCGCCAGCATGGGAATATCTGCCCAAGTTGTAGCCAGCTCCTTTAGTTTTTCATACACCTCAAAATATAAGGGAACGTAGACATCGTTCATGGCCGCCTTCATGGAATAAGGGATAGCTGTGTTATTGATATCCTGCGAGGTGAGGCCAAAATGGATAAATTCCTTATAAGCTTCAAGGCCAAGAGCATCAAATTTTTCCTTGATAAAATACTCCACGGCCTTTACATCATGGTTGGTTATTTTTTCGATATCCTTTATGGCACTGGCATCTGCTGAAGAAAAATCAAGGTAAAGCTTTCTTAGGGACGCAAATATCCCAGGGTCCACGCTTCTTAATTGTGGCAATGGAATTTCACAAAGGGCAATAAAATATTCAATCTCTACCTGAACGCGGTATTTTATCAAGGCTTCCTCGGAAAAATAATTGCCTAGAGCGGCCGTTTTGTCTCGGTAACGTCCGTCTATGGGTGAAATGGCGTTCAATGGGTGTAATGACATCATATTTTTTTTAGAATCGCAAAGATAGGGTTTAGAATTAGGTTGTCAAGCGTTTGGGTTAAGACCCCGTGTCGTAAGGTATGCCAATCTAAAAATTAGTTTTTTTCTTTAGTAGTTCCAACAATTTCCCGGCCCGGTTTTTATATCCTGGTGTGCCCTCGGAAAAGGTGTTTTCCAGATACTGTTTTAGTTCTGGATGAATCCAAGGAAATCCCTTGCCTAAATAATAAAGGGAGGTCATGGCAAAGACCTTGGTGGCTGCTTTATGCGTTCCAATGAGCCAATCAAAACATATACTTACCAAAGGTTCCAACTCCTTTACTTTAACCCTATCTGTAAATGCTGGCTGTGCTTCCTTAAAATATGCTTCCGTTAATAATTGGCAAGTATGCGCCATTGGCCGCATACAGGATTCTGAGGTCAATGTTGAGGTGCCACGGATAAAGTAGGAAACATGGGGAATTAAAAAATGAAGCTTTTCCCTCATCAGATGGTCAAAAACCCAACTAGCATTGAACTCATTGTTCTTATCTTGCTCAAAAATCGCTGTCAACAATGGTTGTATTACATCTGGCCGTGTTTTAAGCTTTGCGACAAGAAGGTCTATTTTAACTTTTGAAAGCCTACCTGAATTTAAAGCAATATGAAGTTCTTCCTTTGTCATCCTAGGTTTTTTGTAGCATGCGGATGACCTCTGAGACGCCTTCCGAAGCTGTTTTGGAAATAATCTGAAGGTTTGGGAAATCACTGGCCCCTACTTTGGATTTTGGGTCAATAAAATAGATTGGGGTTCCCATGCGCACGTAATGTATTAAACTTGCGGCCGGGTATACTTGCATGGATGTGCCAATGATGAGCAATACCTCTGCTTTTTTGGTAATGGCGATGGCATTATCAAGCTGTGGCACCATTTCACCAAACCAGACAATGTGTGGTCTTAACTGATGGCCATTTTGGTCTACATCGCCCACTATCAAATCTTTTTCCCAATACCGTATATCATTTTCATTTTCTGTGCTGCGTACTTTTAGCAATTCGCCATGAAGATGCAGCACCTTGCTACTTCCCGCTTGTTCATGCAGGTTGTCAACATTTTGGGTGATGATATGAACGTCAAAATCGGTTTCCATGGCTGCTAGGTCATGATGTCCTTTATTGGGTGCTACCTCTAATAATTGCCTTCTACGTTGGTTGTAAAACTCAAGCACCAGCTCTGGATCATTTGCAAAACCTTCCGGGGAGGCCACCTGCATCACATCATGACCTTCCCATAAGCCATTGGCATCCCTAAAGGTTTTTAAGCCGCTTTCCGCACTCATTCCCGCTCCGGTAAGTACCACAATTTTTTTCTTTGCCATAGCTTTTGCATCTTTTCAAATTTAACATTTTGATTATCTTAACCCTATGTTTGATGCGGATTTATTGCACTATTTGGAAGGAATCCTCACCCAAAACCGGAAACAAAGGTTTTTAGAGGTGTTGGCCAATAGGACTAATTTTCTTACTGTGGCGATGGAAGATGTATACCACTTGCACAATACCAGTGCGGTTATTCGTAGCTGTGATGCTTTTGGTGTACAAACACTTCACGTAATTGAAGATGCCTACAAGAACCGCTTGGAGAAAAAAATTGCCAAAGGTGCCGAGCAATGGGTGGATATCCATAGATATGATGATACCAAAAGCTGTTTACGGTCATTAAAAGCAATGGGGTATCAAATCATCGCAACCACCCCACACCTTACTAGCAAAACGTTGTCCGAATTTACACTTACGCAACCTACAGCCTTGGTATTTGGTACGGAAAAGGAAGGCATTAGCGAAACGGTATTACAACAGGCAGATGGGTTTTTGACCCTGCCAATGGTTGGTTTTACGGAAAGCCTAAACGTTTCCGTAGCTGCCGCCATTATCTTACAGGATTTAACGGAACGTTTAAGGAAAAGTGACTTGCCCTGGTCTTTACCTGAAGCCGAACGGCAGCAAAAACGATTGGAATGGACCAAAAAATCCATTAAAAACGTGGAGGGTATCATTGCTAAATACCAACAGGGATAAGGCATGTCATTATTGGTGGCGAAGCTTGTTTGCATCTTTATCGGTTCTTGAATCCAAACAAGATTTTGAACAAGATGTTTACTGTACTGTATTTTTTGTCGGCCTTCTTGTAATTATTCTCTTTTTATCCCTGATAGCCCCAAATCTTATGAGGTATCCAGAACTATCCTAATTGAAAAACCTAAAGCCGAAGTTTTTACAAACTACGTTCCCTAAAATTTCAAGACCAATGGTCGCCATGGGCAAAAAAAGACCCTAACATGAGGCGGGAATAAAGGGGGTGGACGGTGACGTTGGTTCTATGGGTTACTGGTTGGGCAACAAGGACGTTGGTGACGGGGAACAGGAAATCACCAGCATAGGAGATGGGCACCGTATTGAAGGCCAACTTCATTTTAGGTAACTGTTTAAATTCCAGTCTAACCGCTATTTTCTTGCTGATGAGCTAGCTTTTTGGCATACCATGGTTACCTGGGGTTTCTAAGCGAATAGCAAGTTTCCCATGTCTATTTTCATGTTGATTATGAGCATGGACAACATGGTTGGAAAGGATTTTGAAGACGGTTTAAACAACCTTAAAAGCCTTATTGTTTTAACCATTGTTTTCTGGCCTCTAGTGTCTTTTTATCGATTTTTTCACCAATTTCAATGGTATAAGTAGGGTCTTTGGCCAAGGTGACCATAGTCTGGCGTTCTTTGCCAAAGCGCTCAAAGGTGAGCGTTACAACCTCATCTGCAGCTGTACCCGTAAGATAATCGGAAAATGTAAATCCACTGCTAAGGGGCTTATTGTTCACGCTTAACAATCTATCCCCTTTTTCCAAACCAGCCTGATAAGCGGGGCCATGGATTATCGTATTCCCGCTGATTATATTTTCATTGACAGAAGCACCAAAATATCCAGTGTTTTGCCCTTGCCCCAATACCAAACCAACAGACGCCAACAACGCACCATAATCCGGCATTTGACTATCGTAGATGTAACGGCCGAAAAAATCAGTAGCCAGTTCCTTGCCTGCATACAACTGCAATTCCTCTTCCAAATTGGAAACGGTATATGGTTTTTCTGTCTTACCATATCGCAACCAAACTTGTTTAAAAAAATCATCGAGATTAAGCCCTTTTTGTCGTAGGGTTAAATCTAATGCCAATCCTAAAACACTACCGTAGGAATAGTAACTGATAAACGTATTGTTTCTGTTTTGTGGGTCCAGAGAGGTAGCGGCATCCACAAAGGGAGCCTGGTAGCTCATCTCAATGGGATTGTAGAACTGTGTTCCTGGGCTGTTCCAAACATAGTTAAAGGTGCCATTAAGGGACTTGATATAGGCTTCTGGAGTCATAAGTCCTGCCCTGCATAACACCAAGTTGGTGTAGTAGGAGGTAAATCCTTCCGCAAACCATAATTCCCCGCTCATGTCTACCTGCTCAAAATCAAACGGCTCCAAAGATTTGGGTCTGATGCGTTCTACGTTCCATGCATGAAAAAATTCATGGGAGACCGTTCCTAAATTCCGTTCCATACCCTCGCCAGCAAGACTGCGTGTATTGGTTAAAATGGTAGAATTCCGATGCTCCATTCCATCGCCGTTCACTTGTGGCATATAGCATGCGAGAAAAGTATAAGTGCCAAAATCAAACTTTGGAAGTTCACCAAAGATGGTTTTTTGTTCCAGAACAATTTTTTGGATTTTTTTAAAATACACATCCAATTCCTCTTGTGTTCCTTGATGGTGCAGTGCAAAGCGTATCGTTTGGTTATCTACTGGAAATTCACGGATTTGAAAATTGCTGATTTCCATGGGGCTGTCCATAAAGTAATAAAGATTGGGCGCCCAAAAGGTGTTATCTTTAAGTTGCTTTAATTGGGTGGCCACCTGCCAATTAGAATTTTCCGGAACCTCTACCTTAACTTCTATGGGCCTGTTGGACAGGCTAGGCGCATACATAAAGCTCGCGGGAATGTTTAGGTGCGCATGGGTTTCATCTATCTGGGAAAAGGTGCCATCACCCCTGTTGGCAAAAAGGGTATAGCTTATGGTAACCTCCCCTTGATGTCCAGGCACTCGCCATTCGTAAGGATTGGGTCTATGAAGGGTTAAGGTGTCCCCATTTATGTTTGTAGCAGTTACACTATATATATTTTTAGCAAAAGAATGGAAAGCATACCTTCCGGGAGAGCTGTTTGCCATACGGAGCACAAGGGTATCAACCTCAATCTTTGGAAAATGTAGCTGAAACCTTCCTTCATGATGAACGGCATTGTTAAAGGAAATGGTGTATGTATTGGTCTGGCCCAGACAAAATAGACCAGGAAACACGGCAACGGTCAAAATAAAAAATAGTCTCATGGGTTTTTGATGTAAGCATTAAGGTCATCTGTTGGAGTGACTATTCTGCCAGTTCCAACAGCGCGGTATCAAAGTCATTTTCCAAAACTACCTTTCCTTTTTCAACTAGCACCTCAGTTTGGGAATAGGTATCGAACAACCTGGTGCCGTCCCCAAAGAATCCTTTCACCTTTAAGTACTTTTTTCCTTTGGGCAGGTCAAGGGCGATTACTACCTTATCTTTAAAGTCGTCCTTTACAAAGGTTCTTGAGAATACATAGGGTGTCTTGGAGAGCCTTTTATGTCTGCCGGCCCCCACGGCTGGGTGATTGGTCCTAAATTGACCTAATTTTTGCCAATGCTCATGCACTTTTTTTACAGATGGTATGCTGTCTAAATCTTCCCAATTCATAAATGACCGCAGGTGGGCGTCTCCCTCCGCGCCTTCCACGGTGAGTGGCCTTAAGGTTTCATCCCCGTAATATATCTGTGAAGCACCCGGGGTCAACAACAACATGTTTGCTGCGATGTAGGGTTTCTTACGTTCTCTATCAAAAGGACTGCCATCGTCATGGGAGGTTAAATAATTGAGTACGCTTTTGCCTTTCAACTTACTATGCAAAAGGGTGTTATATTTTTTAAAAACGGTTTCATAATCCTTTTCGGCATCCCTTTTAAGATCAAAATTGATTAAACTTGAAAATCCGTGGGCAAAATAGTCCACCTTTTTGTCCCCAAAGTCAAATTCCCTTCCTCCGGTAATACCGTAGTTATACACCTCTCCGACCATATAAAAAGGCTGGTCGTCCATCACTTTTTCGGGATGTTTCTTTTTCCAGGTAGTAAACGCATACGCCGCTTCCTTTTTGAGTTCCGTCCAGGTATTTTCATTGACATGCTTTACGGTGTCTACCCTAAACCCGTCCACCCCAAATTCATGGATATAATCCGTAAGCCATTTAATAATATAAAAACGCGGTGCCCTTGGGTAGCCAGTGCGTTCAAAAAACAGATTAAGTTCCTCCAACTCCTGCCTTAATCTGCCCTCTTCTTTCCATTTTGCCAAAAGTGCATCTGGTAGTTCAACAGCTTTATCAGATTCCGTTAATATGTCTGGAAGATTCTTAACCAAGGTACAGGCCGTGGTGTTTTCATAGGAAGTAAATTCGCAAGTAGGACCGGTACGCACCCATTCTTCTGGCCACACGGGATCTATATCCGTAACGGGACCAGTGTGGTTTAACACCACATCCAAGATAACCCGTATGCCTTTTTGATGGGCGCTTTCAACGAGTTTTGCCAAATCTTGTTTGGTTCCAAAATTAGGGTCTATAGCCGTCCAGTCTTTTGCCCAATACCCGTGGTAGGCATAGGTGTTGCCGGTTCCTTCGTTGGTACTGCCGTGAACCTGTTCCACGACAGGGGTAAACCAGATGGCATTAACACCTAGGTCATTAAAATAACCAGCTTCGATTTTATCCGTTATTCCTTGGATATCCCCTCCTTCAAAACCCCTAAGTACAGCAGTAGAATCCGTTCTACCTAGGGTGATGTCATTTTCGGGCTTGCCATTATTAAACCTGTCCGTGAGGAGAAAATAAACATTGGCAGCTTCCCAGAAAAAAGGGTTGTTACTGGTATTCTCCACAGGTTTTTCTTCTATTGTTTGGGATTGGGGTTCGCTTATCGGTTTTTTTTGTTTGTCTTTACAACTTAGAACTAAACAAATAATTGCCAAGGCGATAAGCGGTTTTTTCATGTTTGAGGATTTTGCCTAAAGCTATAAAATGCATCCGTAATTATAAAATTTATTTGGGGGACGGTGTTTCCTTGCCTTGTACTTTCCAAGGCCCGAGAGAGGGGGTTAGTTTTAACTACCTTCTATTGAGGACTTTGTATTCCTCATAACAACTGCTAATGGCATCTAGGATTTGCAGGTCGTTGGCGGTTTGTATAAAGGATTTGGAATAGCTGCAATTATTTAAAATATCATCAATATCCATTTTTTCTAATTGCAAAAGCTGGGTCAGGGTCTCTCTGTCAAATTTGGAGGCCAAGAGGTCCCTAATATCCTTATCTTGTTTCATCTGTCTCAATTTTTTCATTTGCTGCGGCTTTTTACCAAAAAGATTGCGCAATAAGTCCGCAGGGTTCATGATCGAACCCAAAACTTTACTGACCGCACTAGAGCCACTCCTCCCAGCTTCATAACTTTTATTGAGCCCAGAAATACTGTATTGATAAGAGGTGTTTACAGGTAGGTTTTTAACATCAATGTCCAAATACCCAGTTAGGGCATAAGGCCGTATGGTAACCTCTTCAAGGGCATAGGCCAGTTCCGTAAGGGAAATCTTGGTATCCTCAAATTTGAACATATCATTGGTGACCCGTACTTTTTGGGGTTTAAAACCTAGATAGGTGAGGTAAAGTGTATCGTTGACCGATGCCATAATGGTAAATTTCCCATCCGGGTCCGTTACGGTTCCTTTTACCTTGTTTAAATTAATAACGTGTACGCTCTCCAACGGAAAGTTGGTTTGGGCATTGATTACAGTGGCCCTAATTTCATCTTCCATGGGTATGACATCCGTTTGCTGGCCAAATGCCATAAAACAACCGGTGAAACCAATACACAGCATGATTTTTTTTAATGACCACATAATTGGCAATTAACATAAAAGAAACAAAATAACCGTAACAAAAACCAAATTTAGGATGCTATTAACTAATAGAAACCGCTGTTTCTTTTTCCCTTGGATTTTTTGGAACCGCCCTTACCGCCTTTAAAGGAGGAATTACGGTCTCTGCGGCCACCACGATTACGGTCCCTGTCCTTGCGCTTTCCGCCACCGCCACGATGACCACCGCCACGGCTTGATCCCGGGTTTTTGGACACTTCCACATTTACAAACCTTCCGTCTACCTTAAACTCAGAGAATGTTTCCAGGATTAATGGGGTAAATTGTGCATCGGTATTGAAAAAAGAAAAGGTATCCTTGGTATCTACTTTGTAAATATCGTCTTTATCCACGCCCAGTTTGTCCCTAAGAAAATCTTTTAAGGACATCCAATCATAGCCATCTCGCTCCCCGACGTTGATAAAATAGCGTACCGACCCGTCTTTGGGCATTTGGCCTGCATCGCCACCACGGTTGCGTTCCCTATCACCGGAACCAGTATTAAGGTCCTTACTGCGGTTGTAATAGGTAAAAAACCTGGTAAACTCCACAGAGACCATTTTTTTTATAAGCTCTTCCCGATCTATGCCTTCCAGTATCTTATTGATGGCTGGCAGATACACATCTATTTCCTCATTTATTTTAGTGTCCTTTATCTTGTTCACTAAATGATACAACTGAATCTCACATATTTGGATTCCCGTTGGAATTTTAACTTCTATAAAGTCTTGTTTGATCTTCCGTTCTATGGCACTGATCTTACGCAATTCGCTTTTGGTGACAATAACCATGGAAATACCAGATTTTCCTGCCCTTCCGGTTCTACCACTACGGTGGGTATAGGTTTCAATTTCATCGGGTAATTGGTAATTGATGACATGGGTTATATCATCCACATCAATACCCCTAGCGGCAACATCTGTCGCAACAAGCATTTGAATTTGCTTTTTTCTAAAGGAGTTCATCACCAAATCACGCTGGTTTTGACTTAAATCGCCATGTAGCGCCCCTGCATTGTAACCATCTTCAATAAGTTTTTCTGCCACACGTTGTGTATCTCTTTTGGTCCTGCAGAAAATAACAGAAAAGATACCTGGATTTGCATCCGCCAACCTTTTAAGGGCTGGGTACCTATCCCTGCCTCCAACAACGTAATATTCATGTTGTACCGTACTTGCACCGGCATTCTTGGCACCTACCGTAATTTCCTGTGGGCTGTGCATAAATTTTTTGGCAATGGTAGAAACCTCTTTGGGCATGGTGGCGGAAAATAACCAAGTGGATTTTTCCTTGGGCGTATTGGATAGGATATCCTTGATGTCCTCAAAGAACCCCATGTTCAACATTTCGTCGGCCTCGTCCAGAATACAGTAATCTATTTTTGAAATATCAACAATGCCCCTGTTGATCATATCTTTCATACGGCCTGGGGTTGCCACCACAATCTGTGCCCCTTTTTTAATCTGCCGGGCCTGGTCCGTGATGCTTGCCCCACCATAAATGGCCACAATGTTCATTCCTTTTTCATATTTGGAATAAAGCTTCATTTCATTGGTGATCTGTAAACAAAGCTCACGGGTAGGGCTAAGGATTAAGCCTTGGGTAGTTCTGCTGTTGAGCTCAATTTTTTGGATCAGGGGGAAACCAAAAGCGGCTGTTTTTCCGGTACCGGTCTGGGCCAGTGCCACCAAATCCGTTTCTCCTTCCAATAAAATGGGAATTGCTTTTTCTTGAACTTCAGAAGGATTTTCAAATCCTAAATCATTGATTGCAGCTAATAAGGACTCGTTAAGCCCTAGACTTTCAAATTTTGACATGTATGTATAAGTATTCGCAAATATGTGTGTTGCATAGTGCGAATTGTTACTTATTAACCTACTGCCCAGAGCAACACCTGCCATACCGGCGGCGTTAATAAAGCGGCAAAGATACTGCTAATTTTATTGACCTCACCTATCTTAAGGTTTATGCGCTTAAAACACAACTGTCCCATCAAGGTTTAGGTTAATAACGGTTAAGATTTAGAGGGATTTGTTTCATTCAGGAAACTAATCAGTTTCTGTATTGCCCGCCCTCTGTGGCCAATCTTATTTTTTATGGATAGCGGTAATTGTGCAAAGGTCTCGTCAAAGCCGTCTGGCACAAAAATAGGATCATAGCCAAAACCTTGGTCTCCCCTTTTTTTTGTGATGATTTTTCCATTAACAGTACCGGTAAACATATGGCAAGAACCATAAATATTTAAGGCAATGGCAGTTTTAAAATGGGCATTTCTATCCTGTTTTCCTTCTAATTCCGTTAGCAACTTGTTCATGTTTTTTTCGGCATTCTTTTCTTCACCTCCAAATCTTGCGGTGTACACGCCCGGCGCACCATTTAAGGCATTGACCAGTAGCCCGGTATCATCGGAAAAGCTAGGTAAATTGTAGTTTTTGGTTACAAAATCTGCTTTGATTCTGGCATTTTCCTCCAAGGTGGCACCAGTTTCCTCAATGTCATCAAAACATCCTATCATTTCCAGGGAAAATAATTCTATGTGCGCAGGCATTAATTGTTTTACCTCTTCGTATTTGTTTTGATTGTGGGTGGCAAAGACTAATTTCATTCGACTAAAGTAGTACCTTTATGGCGTTATGAGAAAAGTAGTTTTAGCTATTTCATTATTGGCGAACTTGTTTTTTTTAATACTTTTTGTGGTTAAAAACCCATCAATGGGTAAGGAGCCTATCTTGGAAACCACGGCCATTATAGATGAAAAGGGTAATACCTTAGAAAAGGTAAATATTGTTATGTTGGGAAATTCCTTAACCTACAAAGGTGATTGGAGTACTTTGCTCAAAAGAAATGATATTTTTAACGGTGGTAAACGCGGTTGGACATCAGAGCAGTTGTCTTGGGTTATAAAACATTTTGTTTCGCCATATAAACCAAGGCTTTGCTTTTTTAAGGCAGGCACCAATGATATCACCTTAGGCGTGGCTCCTGAGCGGGTGTACAAAAATATGACACTAGTCATGGACTCCATTAAAAGTACAGGCACACATCCAGTGTATACTACAACGCTTTATCAACACGGCGCCTTGGACCGAAACAGGATATTTGACTCCATCAATGCTCAAATGGAATTGTACTGCAAAACCAAGGGATACGATTTTTTAGACTTGAGACCATTTTTATGCAAAGACGGTGATATAGAAAAAAAATATGTTGAAGATGGCAATACCCATTTAACGAGCGAAGCATACCCACTGTGGGCTAAAGCTATGCAACCAATTCTTGAGAAGTATGGTTTATAAGGTTCTCGTTGGATTGAAAGTTACATTAAATTTAAATGCCCTCTGGATAAAAGCTAAGGTTTTGATGAACGAAATGACCATTATATTTTGATAGCTTTGTAGTATGGCTTTAAAAATACCACCTGTATTTGTCTTATTACTATTTGCTTTTGCCATGTACATCTTGGCCAGCTTTTTACCTTTTGGGGCTTTTGATTTTTTTGGACGTACAGGTCTTATGTATGCGGTGTGGGGCCTTTCCTTTGTGCTAATCTGTATTTCTGTCCTCACCTTTTACCGGCAAAAAACGACGGTTGATCCGCGTAATCCACAAAAGACGTCACAACTGGTGATTTCTGGAGTTTACAGCTATACTAGAAATCCCATGTATCTGGCCATGTTGTTTATTTTAATTGGTTTTGGGCTATATCTGGGCAACGCCTTTAATACAATAATTGCGGCACTATTTGTTTATTACATGAATGAATACCAAATAAAACCAGAGGAAAAAGTATTGACTGCCTTGTTTGGAAAGGACTATACCCTTTACTGTAAAGCGGTTAGAAGGTGGTTTTAGGGTTTTGGGTTGGCATATTCCAAAAATATCTGGCAATTTGGTAAAAAATTATGGATGAAATTGCGGTGGCAATGGAAAAATCACTTTTTTTTTGGTCACACCTGCTCCATGTATATTAATCTGTACTTTTAGCAATTATTTTATTGCATGGTTGAAACAAACAGAAAATACATTTTTGATTTTGATAGCACCCTAACAAGGGTAGAGGCCCTTGATGTCCTTGCGGAAATCACTTTAAAGGATGGCAGTTCCAAAGCCAAGGTTTTGGAAGAAATCCAACACATTACAAATTTAGGTATAGACGGTGATATTTCTTTTACGGAGTCCTTGGAACGAAGAATACAACTTTTGCGCGCAACCAAAGGGGATTTGGTACCCTTGGTACAGCAACTAAAACAAAAGATTTCCAAATCTATAGAGGAAAACAAAGAGTTTTTTAGGAACAACGCAGAGGATATTTATGTCATTTCTTGTGGTTTTAAGGAGTTTATAGACCCCATTGTGGCAGAATATGATATTCCTTCGGAACGGGTTTTTGCCAATACGTTTAAATTTGATGCCGCAGGAAATATTATTGGGTTTGACGAGACCAACGTACTCTCCAAGCATAATGGTAAGATAGATTGTTTAAAGAACTTGGATTTGGAGGGGGAGGTGCAAGTCATAGGAGATGGATACAGTGATTATGTGATGCGGGAAGCGGGCATTGCAGATAAGTTTTTTGCCTACACGGAGAATGTGCACAGGACCAAAGCCGCGGACAATGCCGATTATATTACGCCCAACCTTAATGAATTTTTATACGTGAACAATTTGCCCAGGAAAATATCGTACCCAAAAAATAGAATTAAAATATTGTTGCTGGAAAATGTGCATCCGGATGCTTTTGAACACCTTTCTGAAGAAGGATTTTCGGTGGAGCTTTTAAAGCATGCCCTTCCGGAGGAGGAATTGATGGAACGCATCAAAGGGGTGCACGTACTGGGAATCCGTTCCAAAACACAGGTCACCAAAAAGGTGTTGGAGGCCGCGGATAGGCTTTTGGTCGTTGGGGCTTTTTGTATAGGAACCACGCAGATAGATTTGGAGACGGCAAAGAAAAATGGGGTGGTCGTTTTTAATGCGCCTTACAGCAACACACGGTCTGTAGTAGAGCTTGCCATTGGGCAGATTATAATGCTTAAAAGAAGCATTTTTGCCCGAAGTACGGAGATTCATCAAGGAAAATGGTTTAAAACAGCCTTAAACTCACAAGAGGTTAGGGGAAAAAACCTTGGTATCATTGGCTATGGCAATATTGGAAAACAACTTTCTGTATTGGCAGAAGCCATGGGGATGAGGGTCTATTATTATGATATCGCCGATCGTTTGGCCCTGGGCAATGCCACAAAATGTAAGACCTTGGAAGAACTACTGGCAATATCGGATGTGGTTACCTTGCATATTGACGATAATAAGGCAAATAAAAATTTTATTGGGGAACAACAGTTTTCCCAAATGAGGGATGGTGCAGTTTTTGTAAATCTTTCCCGTGGATTTGTGGTAGACATAAAAGCATTGGTAGCGGCATTGCAAAGTAAAAAGTTAAGTGGTGCAGCCGTAGATGTGTATCCCGAGGAACCTAGAAGCAATGGAGCATTTAAAACGGAGCTACAAGGCTTGGAAAACGTTATCCTAACCCCGCATATAGGGGGGAGTACGGAGGAGGCCCAGCGGGATATTGCAGATTTTGTACCCAATAAAATCATGGATTACATTAATTCCGGCAATACCGTGGATGCCGTAAATTTTCCCAATATAAGACTGCCCAAACAGCAAAATGCCCACAGATTTTTACATATACATGACAATGTACCAGGCATCATGGCAAAAATAAATGAGGTGCTTGCCAAGTACGAATTGAATATTTCTGGACAATATCTTTCTACGGATAGTGAGGTGGGTTATGTTATTACGGATTTGGACAAGGATTATAACGATGATGTATTCAGGGAGTTAAAAGCGATAAAGGGTACCATTCGTTTCCGGGTACTTTACTAATCTTCTACTATTCCTTTTTTCTTTAGGATTTTATAGCAAGGTGAACGCATTCTGGCGGCAAGTGAATAGGAAATGGATTTCTCGTAATGGTTCCAACAGATAATGGCTAACCACATTTCTATGGCATCCCACCCCTTTTGTTTTCCCTTTTCACAACAATTTTGATTTAATGCAATATTTTCACTCTAAATTGTAGGTATTAAGCTACAAATTTAGTTAAGTTGAATAATTCACGTTTTTTCAAAAAGGGCTTTAGGGCGTATTACTTGTTGGTGGTTTCTATCATTATTTTGACCATTGCAATACAGTCCATAACCCAATATTCCTTAAATAAACAGCGCGGAACCGCCATGTTGGTGAATTTGGCAGGAAGGCAACGGATGTTAAGTGTACGCCTATTGGCAGAAAGCTACACATGCAGATATGATAATTGCAATTTTGCAGAATTTAAAATTACCTTGAACAAGTTAGTAGAAATGCATACCATGCTACAAACGGGAGACAAACGTTTAGGGATACCCAAATTGGATGATGAGCGCATTTTGGCCCAATTTGCAAAACTTGATTCGCACGTAAACTGGCTGCGATGGAACTTGGGCAATGTGGAAGAGATGACACAGGTACACCAAAATGATATAAGGTATAGGACCAACAGGTTTATAGAGCTTATGGACGATATTGTTTTACAATTTCAAAAGAAATCGGAAAACGATATAAAGGGCATCCGTATCGTAGAGTTGGAACTGGCCATTTTTTCTGTAGTCATTGTCTTGTTTGAAATCTTTTTTATCGTCAACCCCATTATCAATAGAATATTCAGTCAGAAGAAAAAGTTAGAGGAAATAGCTTGGCACCAGAGCCATGTGTTTAGCTCTCACATGAAAAATATAGCGGATTTACAGTATGTGCTCAAAGTGGAGAAGCGTCAGGAACGGCGTGACGAAATTCTTGCTTTTATCAGTGAAGAAATAGATAAATTAAAGGGAGTGTCGGACGCTATGTTAAGGGCATTATCCAAAGATGGTTCCCATAAAAATCCACACCACCAGATTATGGCAAAGATGGAGCAGCTTTTGGCCAAACGCTCAAAGAATCAATCATCCGTTACTGATGATGATAAGGTTCATTCTTAAGGATGGTAAATGCCCGGTATATCTGTTCTACGGCAAAAAGCCGAATCATTTGATGTGAAAAGGTCAGTTTTGAAAAACTGATTTGTTGATTGGCCCTTTGGTACACGCTATCATGGAACCCATATGGTCCCCCAATGGCAAAAACTAGATGCTTTATGCCACTGTTCATCCTTTTTTGTAATTCCTTGGAGAAACCCATACTACTGAACTGTGTGCCCCTTTCATCCAAGAGCACCAAAAAGTCGCCTGAATCTAGCTGTTTAAGCAATACCTCACCTTCTTTTTTGCGTTGCTCCTCCTCGGACAGATGCTTACTTTTCTTAATATCTGGAAGCATCAATACATCAAATTTAATATAATGCCCTAACCGTCTACCGTACTTCTGTATAAGTGATTTAAGCTCCCCACTGTCCGTTTTTCCTATGGTGATAAGAGTAATGCGCATATTGCCTTTGCTTTTTTCAAAAATACGATTTGCCAAACGTTGTGCCTACCGCGTCCTATACAACGCAAATGACAGTATTATGATGGTCTATGTTTAAATGCTAGAAGGTATGTTAAAGGCGAAGCTTTTCTTATTTTAGCGTAAATTCCATTTTTACCATGATATCCGCCGATAAATTTCAACAAGAACTACAATTAATTATCGCCAATGCCATACGTGAAGATGTAGGGGATGGCGATCATAGTTCATTGGCTTGCATACCGGAAACTGCGACAGGAAAAGCAAAGCTACTAGTAAAGGATACCGGTGTTATTGCTGGCGTGGCATTTGCCGAGCAGGTTTTTGCTTATGTTGACAAGAATTTAAGCGTGGAGGTTTTGATCAACGATGGTAGTCAAGTAAATCATGGCGATATTGTGTTTTACGTTCAGGGGAGCTCCCAAAGTATTTTAAAGGCAGAGCGGTTGGTGCTTAACGCTATGCAACGGATGAGTGCCATTGCCACCAAAACAAAGACTTTTGTTGATTTGTTGGAGGGTACTACAACCAAAATATTGGATACCAGAAAGACTACGCCCGGAATCCGTGCACTAGAAAAATGGGCCGTTACCCTTGGTGGCGGGGAAAATCATCGTTTTGCCCTGTATGATATGATTATGCTCAAGGACAACCATATCGATTTTGCAGGCGGTATCACCAAGGCCATTGCCAAAACACATGCGTATTTGGAACGCACCAACCGTGATTTAAAGATCATTGTGGAGGCCAGAAACCTGGATGAGATAGCAGAAATTTTAAAGTCGGACGGGGTGTATCGAATCCTTATTGACAATTTTAATTTTGAGGATACCAGAAAAGCCGTTGAAATGATTGGGGGGCAGTGCTTAACGGAATCTTCTGGGGGCATTAATGAAGCTACGATAAGGGAATATGCAGAATGTGGGGTGGACTATATTTCTTCTGGGGCGCTTACCCATTCTGTCTACAATATGGACCTTAGTTTAAAGGCGGTATAATGTCCAAGGCCATTGAAGAAAGACTACAGCGGATACCTGTCGTCAATTGGTTGGTTAATATCCTAAAAACCATACGCTTACCAGGTTTTGAGGGTCTCTCTATTTACGACCTAATTGAGATATACATCTTTGGTATTGTTAAGGGAGCCCTATCCAGTAGAGCCAGTTCTATTGCCTTTAGTCTGTTTATGGCCTTATTTCCTTTATTGATTTTTTTGGTCACATTAATTCCTTTTGTCATCCCTTATGTAAGCGTGGGGAGTGAAGATTTTGATAGCCAGTTCCTATTATTTTTGGAATCCTTTTTACCTAGTGCCACCAGTGATTACTTTAGCGAGGTCTATCAACAAATTAAAGATCAAAAACGGGGAGGACTGCTGTCTTCGGCATTTTTGATTTCAATTTTTCTTGTGGCCAATGGGGTAAATTCCATTTTCAGTGCTTTTGAAAATTCATACCATATAGAATTGACCCGTAATTTTTTCCGTCAATATGCCTATGCACTTATGGTGGGGATGATTTTATCCGTGCTATTGATTTTAGGGGCAGTGGTTTATGTCTATTTTGAGTTTTATATCATAGAATATACGACAGAATATCTAGGAAAAACCCTAGGTTATGACGTGGAAAAGAGTGATGCTATTGGTCTTCAAATGGCAAAGATCCTGTTCTTTATGTTACTGTCTTATCTTACCACTGCCATTTTGTACTATTTTGGCACTGCCGAAGGTAGAAAGGTCCGTTTTTTCTCCCCCGGAGCGCTCATGACCACCTTACTATTTGTGCTCACTTCTTATCTATTTGGGGTTTATGTAGAAAAGTTTGCCCGTTACAACGAGTTGTACGGAGCCTTGGGTGGATTACTTATTTTTATGGTGTTTATATGGTTAAATAGCAATATCTTGCTTCTAGGGTTTGAGCTGAACGCAACCCTACAATCACTAAAAAAGAGCGTTATAAAGAGAAAGGAACATGATTAGATATACGCAGCTAGCAACCTTGGTAGTTTTTTTACTTTGTATAACCGCTGCGCGGTCACAGTCCATTTTTGGAAAATGGAAAACGGTTGATGACCGTAATGGCGTGGTAAAGGCCATAGTAGAACTTTATGAGGAGGACGGCAAAATGCAGGGAAAGGTGCTTAAGATCATGGAAAAGGGTAAGGAAGATATGCTGTGTGTAAAATGTGAGGGGGAGTTAAAAAACCAACCCATAAACGGGATGCAAATCATTTATTCCTTTGAAGAAACGGAAAAAGGGGTTTATAGGGGTAAAAAACTATTTGATCCGGAGCAGGCCATGACCTTTAAGGGCAAAGTTTGGTTGGACCCAGAGGATAGCGATAAACTTAAGGTTCGTGGCTATCTTGCATTTTTGTACAGAACCCAGACTTGGTTAAGGGTAAAAGATTAAACGTGGACATGGGTTTTTTTGTAGACATTTTACTACCCATACCTTTGGAAAGGCTATTTACCTATAGCATTGATGCCAGTGACGCGACAGACATACAGCCCGGAATGCGCATATCAGTGCCTTTCGGAAAATCAAAGATTTATACCGGCCTAGCCATTAAGGTGCACCAGAACCCACCTACTGCATACGAGGCCAAGCCCATTCACCAAATCTTGGATACCGTTCCCATGGTACTGCCAAAACAATTACAGCATTGGCGTTGGATTTCTACCTATTATCTATGTACGTTGGGAGAGGTATTTCGTTCCGCTGTGCCAAGTGCATTTTTGTTGGAAAGTGAAACCATCATTTATGCAAATAAGTTTGATGATATAGAGTCCCTTGACTTGTCCGATGAAGAGTATTTGGTACTAGAGGCCCTGCAGCACCAGTCGTCATTAAAAGTGGATGAATTGGTAAGTATTGTAGAACGTAAAAACGTTATCCCTTTAATCAACGGTCTGGTCAATAAAAAACTGATACATACCAAAGAACAATTGTTTCAGCAGTACCAACCAAAAATGGTGAAGTACGTAAAACTTCAACAGCACTATGAGTTCGAAGAAAACCTACAAACGGTTTTGGATGGATTAAAAAGAGCACCCAAACAAATGGATGCTGTGTTAACGTATTTTCAACTAACTTCCCAAACAAAAAAGCCACTTAGGCTAAAAGAATTGGAGGCCAAGAGTAAGGCTGCTTATGCCACTATAAAAGGCCTTGTGGACAAAGGTATTTTTGAGTTTTACGAAATGCAGACGGATAGGGTTACGTTTGAGCCCAACTCCAAGATGGTAAGCGACCTTGTTTTTAATGAAGAACAATTGACGGCCTTGGGCAGCATAAAGAAAAGCTTTAAAATTAAAAAGCCATGTTTACTGCATGGGGTAACCTCCTCTGGTAAAACAGAGGTATATGTTAACTTAATTTCAGAGGTCATATCCACGGGAAAACAAGTGTTATACCTGCTGCCGGAAATTGCCCTAACCACCCAGCTTATTGCCAGGTTAAAAGCCTACTTTGGAAATAAGATTGCGGTTTTCCATTCAAAATACAGCCTTAACGAAAGGGTAGAGGTATGGAATGGGGTACTGCAAGGTAAATCAAGTGCCCAAATCGTGATTGGTGCCCGGTCCTCCATTTTTCTTCCATTTTGCAATTTAGGATTGGTTGTGGTGGATGAAGAGCATGAAAATAGTTTTAAGCAATTTGATCCTGCACCAAGGTACCATGGGAGGGATGCCGCAGTTGTTCTTGCAAAACTCCATGATGCCAAGTGTTTGCTAGGTTCTGCCACGCCCAGTTTGGAGTCTTACCAAAACACCATGACCGGCAAGTATACCTTGGCAAAAATCACCCAACGTTATGGCAACGTATTAATGCCGCAGATAGAGTTGGTAGATATTAAAGAGGCTACCCGAAAAAAAAGGATGAAAGGCCGTTTTTCTGATCGTCTTTGGAATGAAATAACAGAAACCCTTGACGCCGGGGAACAGGTCATCATTTTTCAAAATCGGCGTGGGTTTGCCCCTATTGTGGAATGTACCAGTTGTGGCCATGCCTCGCAATGTCCCAATTGCGACGTTAGTTTAACCTTTCATCAAAACAGGAATCAACTAAGGTGCCACTATTGTGGCTATCATTCGGCCATATTAAAAACATGTCAAGCGTGTGGGAATGCCACCCTGGACACCAAAGGTTTTGGGACGGAACAGGTCCAGGAAGAATTGATCGGGCTCTTCCCGGACCGCACTATTGGCCGTATGGATTTGGATTCCACAAGGGGTAAGTTTGCATATGCCAAAATCATTAATGCCTTTGAACAGCATGAAATGGATATTTTGGTTGGTACCCAAATGGTAACCAAGGGATTGGATTTCAGAAACGTGGGTCTTGTTGGTGTAATGAATGCGGATAATTTATTGAATTTTCCAGATTATCGTGCCCATGAACGCAGTTTTCAGCTACTTACCCAAGTGGCAGGTAGGGCAGGGCGTACGGAAAAAAGGGGCAAAGTGCTCATACAGACCTATAATCCCTATCATTCCATCCTACAACAAGTTTCCAACTATGATTATGATCATATGTTCGCGGAACAATTGTACGAACGCGAACAGTTTAAATATCCACCCACCAATAAAATCATAAAACTAACCTTAAAGGACAAAGACTACAACAAACTCAATGAAGCTTCGGATTGGTTCTGTGGTTCGTTAAGGAATGTCCTTAATGCCCAAGTCTTGGGACCTGAGTATCCTGCCATTGCCAGAATACGCAACCAGTACCACAAACATGTTATCATAAAAGTGAAAAAAGCCAACCAAACAGAGGGCATAAAAAAAAGCATTAAAAGGGTTCAAAACTCTTTCAATGCTATTTCTAAGTATCGTAGCATCCGTTTGGCCTTTGATGTGGACCATGTATGATGCGGTTAAACGTTGGCCAAAGCCTCTGCCAATTCTGTCTTTTTGTTTCGGCTCAAGGGTATTTGTCTTCCACTGACCTCTACATTTTTACTGTTGAATTTTTCTATCTTCTCAAGATTTACAATGTAGGACTTGTGTATTCTTAAGAATTTTTCTGCGGGCAACTGCTTTTCAAAAGATTTCATGGTAGATAAAATCACAATATTGGCTTCATCTGTCACCAACTTAATATAATCTCCCAAAGCCTCGATCCATTTGATGTCATTAAGGATAACCTTACGTTTTTTAAGGTTACTCTTCACAAAAATATGCTCTTCATCCTCATCAATCCTGTTGATTTGCTCGTATTTGGCAACCGCCCTTTTGACTGAGGCCTCAAATCTAGCCAGCGTAATGGGTTTGTGAAGGTAATCCGTTACGTCATAGTCAAAAGCCTTGAGCGCATAGTCTGGCTTACCGGTAATAAGAATCACCTGTGGTGGATTGTCAAGTGCTTCTAACAAGTCAAAACCACTGATAATAGGCATTTCAACGTCTAGGAAGATAACGTCTACCTCATGGTTTTTGAGTCCATTTTTAGCCTCTATAGCATTGCTATATTCGGCAACCAAAGCAAGATGTGGGTGATTGTTGACTAACTTCGCAACAGCCATCCGCTGCATCGAAGAGTCATCTACAATAATACATTTAAGTTTCATAAATTGGGGTGATTTGTGGGGTTAAATCATCGGCAAATTACACAAAAACAACGATAAACTGCAACAAAAGATGTAAACATGGTCGTTTATGTTGTGTAGGTAGCTTTTAGCACGATGTAGGGTCATTTTAAGTTTATAGGTGTTAATAACTTCTTTTACGATAAACGAACATTTTTTAAAATTCTTGTGAAAGGCGCTAATTATGTTTACTTTTGCGCACCTTAAAAACAAATACATAATATGAATCATTACGAAACTGTTTTCATTTTGAATCCCGTTCTGTCTGATACACAGATAGAGGAAACAGTTAAGAAGTTTGAGGATTTCTTAATTAAGAATGGTGCCAAAATGGTGGCAAAAGAAAACTGGGGGCTTAAGAAATTGGCTTACCCAATCCAGAACAAGAAAAGTGGTTTCTACCACTTATTTGAATTTGCAGCTCCAGGTGAGGCCATTGGTCCTTACGAGCTAGAGTTCAGGAGAGATGAACGCATCATGCGATTTTTAACCGTGAAATTGGACAAGCACGCCGTGGCTTGGGCAGAGAGAAGAAGAACAAAATTAAAATCAAAAGCGTAAGGTATGTCCTCTATAGAACAACAAGCAAAATCAAAAAAAGATGGGGAAATCAGATATTTAACCCCGTTGAACATTGAGACCAATAAGCAAAAAAAGTATTGCCGTTTTAAGAAATCAGGAATCAAGTACATTGATTATAAGGATCCTGATTTTTTAATGAAACTTGTGAACGAGCAAGGTAAATTGTTACCGCGTAGGTTAACAGGTACTTCCCTGAAGTATCAGAGAAAAGTTGCACAAGCGGTAAAGCGCGCGCGTCATTTGGCTTTGATGCCTTATGTAGGTGATATGTTAAAATAATAAAAGACGGATAAATGGAACTTATTTTAAAACAAGATGTACAAGATTTAGGTTTTAAGGATGACGTCGTTACCGTTAAGAATGGTTACGGAAGAAACTACTTAATCCCTCAAGGTATGGCCACGTTGGCTACCCCGTCTGCAAAAAAAGTGCTTGCTGAGAATTTAAAGCAAAGGGCACATAAGGAAAAAAAGGTGGTTGACGCTGCGCAGAAAGTAGCGGAAAACCTAAAAGCTTTGGAGATTAAGATACCTGCAAAGGTAGGGGCCGGAGATAAACTGTTCGGTTCTGTGTCCAACGTAGACCTAGCCGCCGCTCTGGAAAAAGCTGGCGAAAGTGTTGATCGTAAATTCATCACCATTCAAGGTGGGACGGTCAAGAGAACGGGTCCTTACAATGCTAAAATTAGGCTTCACAGAGAGGTAATTGTAGAATTCCCTTTTGAAGTAGTAGCGGAGGCAAAGTAATTAATTACCTATCGATTAACTTTAAAGAGCTATGCCTGCATAGCTCTTTTTTTTGTTATTGTCATGAAGTATAAAAGGCTATCAAAAGAACAGTTTTTAGAGTTGCACCAAGAATTTATCAATTTTTTGGCCACACAGTCCATCACTGCCCAAGAATGGAAAGACATCAAGGCCAACAAGCCAGAGGTCGCAGAACAGGAATTGGATGTGTTCAGTGATTTAATATGGGAAGGCGTATTAAGTAAAGTAACCTATTTAGAGAATATTTCTGAGCGGCACATGCACCTGTTTGAACTTGCCGAGAAAGAAATGAAATTGATTTCCGTAAAGGTGCTGAATCCAGAGATTGATTTACGGACCAAAGTGGGCTTTGGATGGTTTAAACGTAATTTCCAATCGGATTTTGTGGAATACCTAACAGCGTCAAAAGCTTATGGTGAGGATAAAAATGCAGATAAGTTTGGATTAATTCAGCAAGGCGCCGTAATCACCAAAGGCGAACTTTACAGATGGTTCGATGAGATGATTGGATAGCAAATTTGTTTCTACTGTAAAACCTAAGATGCACAAACCGTTATATTTGTTTGATAATTACTAGTTCATGGCACACAAACCTTCGATACCAAAGGGGACAAGAGATTTTTCACCTGCGGAAATTGCCAAGCGCAATCATATTCTAAATACCATAAAAGGGCAATTCCAGCGGTTTGGGTTCCAACCCATAGAGACCCCTAGTTTTGAGAATTCTGAAACGCTATTGGGAAAATACGGTGAAGAGGGAGACCGCTTAATTTTTAAGATTTTAAACTCGGGCGATTTTATATCCAAGGTGGACGATGTTACCTACAGTTCCAAGAATTCCAGTTCCTTAGCCCCTAAAATTACGGATAAAGCCCTTAGGTATGATTTAACGGTACCCTTTGCGAGATATGTGGTGATGCACCAAAACGAGATTGATTTTCCTTTTAAACGGTATCAAATACAGCCCGTTTGGCGTGCCGATAGACCGCAAAAAGGAAGGTTTAGGGAGTTCTACCAGTGCGATGCTGATGTAGTTGGCGCAAATTCACTTTTACAGGAGGTAGAGTTCATACAATTGTACGACGCGGTTTTTACGGATTTAGGATTAACGGGAACCACCATAAAAATGAACAACCGCAAAGTGCTTTCTGGAATTGCAGAGGTAATTGGTGCGCAACATTTGCTGGTAGATTTTACCGTGGCCTTGGATAAATTGGATAAAATAGGGGAGGGGAAGGTCAAGGAAGAAATGTTGTCCAAAGGTATTTCAACAGCTGCGATACAGAAAGCAAATCCACTATTTCAAATGCGGGGTAATGCGGCAAGCCAGCTAGAGCAGTTAAGGGAATTATTGGAAGATTCTGTAATTGGCCTTCAGGGCATTCAGGAGATGGAAGAAATTATCAGCGCGGTGAACACTCTTGGCCTGCGGTCTGCCAAGCTGGAGCTGGATGTTACGTTGGCCCGCGGTTTAAACTATTATACAGGTGCCATTTTTGAGGTTTCTGCACCGGAAGGCGTTGCTATGGGATCCATAGGCGGTGGCGGTCGATATGATGACCTTACTGGTATTTTTGGGCTTAACGATGTAAGTGGTGTGGGAATTTCATTTGGACTGGATAGAATTTATTTGGTCTTGGAGGAACTGGACTTATTTCCTAAATCCATAGGCCAATCGTTGCAGGTGTTATGTCTTAATTTTGGAACGGAGGAGGGTTTGGCCGCGTTAAAATTGGTATCTCAAATGCGTACAAAGGGAATAAAGGCAGATATGTACCCCGCTGCCACTAAGGTGCAAAAACAGTTTAAATACGCCGACAAACGAAACGTGCCATACGTGATTTTACTAGGAGCTAAGGAATTAGAGGAAAACTGCTATATTTTAAAGGACATGGCCTCGGGAGAGCAAACCACCTTTAAAATAAATGATATCCCAGCGTTTTTATTAGGATAATCTAGGGTGTTAATCTCTTTTTAATAGCCGATAGCACAAAACCAAAACGCTCCTCTGAATTTGGGATTAGACCTTGGTGTTTTTCTGCAATCCATGATTTAAATTCGGTTATCGAAATCCATTGTAAGGCCTCAACCTCGCTTTCTTGTTTTATGAGGGGCGTACTTTTATCCAATCGATAAAGAAATACATGTGTAAACTCCCTATCAAAAATACCATTGGGGTGTTTTTTTTCCTTTTTGTATACCTGTAATTTAACTAGCTGGTCCTTGACAATGGTTACGCCCAGTTCTTCTTGGCATTCCCGGAATGCGCCTAACTCCGGGGTTTCTCCGGCGCCAATATGCCCAGCCACGGAAACATCCCATTTTAGAGGGTAGGTTTCCTTATGTTTCCCTCGTTGCTGCAGCAAAAGGCGACCGTCATCAGTATAGCACCAAACATGGATGGTAGGATGAAAAAGCCCCTTGGCATGTGCCACGGACTTTAATGCCGTTTGCCCCGTATAGTTGCCTTTATCGTCAAGAATATCAATTAATTCATCCAAGTTAGGTCGTTCTAGATTATTAGCTCGGTTAACGGGCAACGTGTCTTTTAGGGGTGTAGTCAAATTAAACGTCTTTTTCAAAAGCGCCCCAGGACTTCACATGGTTTGGTTATGTTTCAAGTATTAAAGAAAATCTCTTGTGATCTTAAGTTAAATCGCTGGTCTTACTCAAAATAACTAAAGGTTTCCCCAGCTTTTATGGTCAATAAGGTTTCGTATATCAACCTAATCACATTTTCAACATCATCTTTATGTACCGTTTCTACCGTAGTGTGCATATAGCGCAGGGGTAATGATATCAATGCAGAGGCCACCCCACCGTTACTGTAGGCAAAAGCGTCCGTGTCCGTTCCGCTGGAGCGCGAGCTGGCGGCACGTTGGAATTGGATGTTGTTTTTTTCTGCTGTTTCTATGATGCGGTCCCTAAGTTTTTGCTGAACGGCCGGGGCATAGGCAATAACCGGGCCCTTGCCTATTGCGGTGTCCCCTTCTGTTTTCTTGTTGATCATGGGAGTAGTGGTGTCATGGGTAACATCTGTAACTATGGCTACATTGGGTTTTAAACGTTGGGTAATCATTTCCGCACCACGTAGACCAATTTCCTCTTGTACAGAGTTGGTGATGTACAGTCCAAAAGGTAAAGTCTTTTTATTTTCATGCAATAGACGGGCCACTTCCGCTATCATAAATCCACCGGCCCTGTTGTCTAGGGCGCGGCATACATACTTATTTTTGTTCAACACCTGGAATTCATCTGGGTAGGTGATGACACAGCCCACGTGCACCCCCATCTTTTCCACCTCTTCCTTATCTGTGGCCCCTATGTCAATAAAGATATTATCAAGCTTTGGTGCTTCCTCTTTTCCACTTCTACGGGTGTGGATTGCTGGCCAACCAAAAACCCCTTTGACGATGCCATTTTTGGTATGGATATTCACCCATTTAGAAGGAGCTATCTGATGGTCACTACCACCATTTCTAATGACATAAATTAGTCCATTATCCGTGATATAATTAACGTACCAAGAAATCTCATCAGAATGTCCCTCAATAACTACTTTGTATGTTGCCTTAGGATTTATGACAGCCACGGCCGTTCCATAGGTGTCCGTGATAAATTCGTCCACATATGGTTTAAGGTATTCCATCCATATTTTTTGACCCTCCCATTCATACCCCGTAGGAGAGGCATTATTTAGGTATTTTTCAAAAAATTTAAGGGATTTGGAAGTAATAATTTTCTTAGTAGCCATGTATTTCTTTTAGGGTACAAACATAGCAATATTCACTTTTATTTAATAATATAAGCTGGCCTTTATCGTTACTTTTGGTATGGTTTATGACCAATTGAAAACCATGTTTAAAACTGTTATTTTTTATCTGGTATGCTGCTTGGCGATGAGGGTGGGTAGCCAAGAGTTACAAAAAGTGGATACCACGGACGTCTACTATGTTCGTATGTCTGGGGATTCGGTATTGATGAAATCCATAGAGTTGGAGGATGTTTATCTTTTTGGAAAACTAGAGTTTGACAGTAAGGAGGAGAAACTTAGGTACTATATTCTGCGAAGGAAAACCCTAAAGGTGTATCCTTATGCCAAGTTGGCCGCGGAACGTCTGGTGGAGTTGAATGACAGTATTGCTTTGATCACAAAGAAGAGAAAGCAAAAAAAATATACCAAAAAAGTTCAAAAGTATATTGAAGGTGAGTTTTCGGATGAATTAAAAAAGTTGACTAGAACAGAGGGGCAGATTCTGGTTAAACTGATTCACAGACAAACTGGAGATACGGCCTTTGATTTGGTTAAAAACCTAAGAAGTGGGTGGCGGGCATTCTGGTACAATACCACCGCAAGCGCTTTTAATATAAGTTTAAAGGAAGAATTTGTGCCTACCGAGGTGCATGAGGATTATCTTATTGAGGATATCTTGCAACGCGCTTTTGCCTCCGATAGGTTGGAGCGGCAAAAATCCGTTTTGGATTATGATTACGCAACTTTGGTCAATAAATGGAAACCGGGTAAAAAGTAACGGTACCCTATTTTTTTTTCTCTCCAAAAACAGCTGTCATCACAATTTTTACAGAACGGAACCCTAGGTAAATGGCCAAGCCAGCTAAAAATACACCCACGACCAAAACAGGTACAAAAAGGGGTTTGTCCGTATTTTTAAAAGCTTGATATAGCACAAGAGGCGCTGCGAACATAGCTAATGTGGTATATAAAAATGATTTAATCCCCTTAACCAATAGGTCCTTGTCCGTTCTTTTCATCCTTCAAAAATAAGTGGTGCAGTTGAATTTTACTATATCAGAATCGATAGATACCAATAGCTTTCTTGTAATTGCTCGGAAAAATTCAAAAGCTATCGTTGAAAGAAGGTAGGGTACAATAATTTTTAGGTTTTTATTTTAGTGTAACTTGGTATTCGTATTTAGGGTTGAGAGACTTTTTAGGCACGCATTTAAACTAAAGTATTATGGCTAAGACAAGCTGTGTCCAAATAAGTTCTTTACCGTTATGTTTAAGACATTGAACCAATTGAATATCTTTTGCAGAAACCTAAAGGGCAATGTTAGATAAATTTTTACTACTTCCGGATAAGTTTAAAGGCTCATTAACGGCAGAGGAAGTCATTTCTGCCATGGAAGAAGGTATTAGCACTGTCTTTCCTAGGGCTAAAATTTCTAGTCGTATTGCCTCTGATGGGGGCGATGGTTTTCAGGCTGCCATTTCTAAATATCTTAAGGTAACGGCAATTGACTGCGAAACGGTAAATGCATTGGGCCAACCCATTTACTCCTCCTTTTTATTTGATGGGAAAAGTAAATCCGCATATATAGAATTGGCAAGCGCATCTGGTCTTGCACAGCTTCCAGTGCACAAACGTAACCCATTAATTACGTCTACTTTTGGAACTGGGTTGCAAATAAAAAAAGCTATAGCAATGGGAGCTAAAACCATTTATGTTGGTTTAGGCGGTAGTGCCACTAACGATGGTGGTTTGGGAATTGCGCATGCTTTAGGATATAAATTTTTTGATTCAAACGGGGCATTAGTGCGGCCAATGGGGAAACAGTTGGGTGCGGTGACGGATTTTAAACCCCCTAAACCATTTAAAGAGATTTCATTTTATGCCGTTAATGACGTTGACAATCCGCTATGTGGAGATAATGGAGCTTCAGTAATCTATGGACCACAAAAGGGGGCAACGCCAAAAGCAGTATTGCAGCTAGAAGAGGGCTTAACCGGCTTAAGTGCTTTGGTTGAGAAAAGAACTGGAACCGATTATGGTAATATTCCAGGAGCTGGTGCAGCAGGGGGAGCGGCATTTGGATTAAAAGCCTTTTTTAATGCAGAATTTTTAAGTGGAATAGAATTTATGTTTAATGTAATGAAAGTGCAAGATTTGCTAGAAACCAAGCAATTCGATTATATTTTTACCGGGGAGGGGCGTATGGATGAACAGACCCTTAATGGAAAATTAATTGCCGGAGTGTACCGTTTGGGCCTAAGATATGGCGTCCCTGTAGTTGCCTTTTGTGGTAAGGTAGATTTGGAAGAAGATGTACTACGAAATCATCCTGGACTACAGCTTGTTGAAATTGGGGATGGCACAAAGAGCCTTACTTACAATATGGAAAATGCCCATAGATTGTTGTCGGATACGGTAAGTGATTATTTAAAGAATCCCTAGCATGGAAATACTTATCTTATTAGTGGCCGTTGGCTTCATTGTTTTTGCAACTGTTAGACTTAAAATGCACCCTATTTTTAGTTTGGTTTTGGCAGCTATTATTGCTGGTTTTTCCTTTGGGATGCAACCTAAAGCCTTAATGGATACCATAGCAGACGGTTTTGGGAAAACATTGGGTAGTATTGGTTTGGTTATTGCTTTTGGCACTGTCATTGGTGCCTATTTAGAAAAGACCGGTGCTACCAATGTCTTAGCCACATCTATCCTAAAACTTGTTGGATTGAAACATTCACCTATGGCATTGAACCTTGCGGGATTTGTGGTGAGCATACCGGTGTATTGTGACTCTGGTTTTGTGATTTTATCCTCTTTGACTTCTTCTCTCAGTAAAAAATCCAACATTCCAAAGTTGGTATTTGCCATTGCCTTGGCCAGTGGATTGTATGCGGCGCATGTGTTTGTTCCTCCTACACCCGGCCCCTTGGCCGCGGCTGCCATTTTGGAGGCAGATTTGGGACTTGTTTTAATTTTGGGTCTAGTGGTGGCCATTCCAGTTTCTTTGGTAGGTTGTTATTGGGGCAAAATCATAGGCCCAAAACTTCAAGAGTTGGAAGTTGCCCAATTAAGGACAGCAAACTTGGAACAAACCAAAAAGACAAAAACAACCTCGCTAAAAGCCTTTTTGCCTTTAGTGCTCCCATTGGTTTTAATCGGATTAAAGTCGGCTGCGGAATATCCTACCTATCCTTTTGGGGAAGGTGTTGTTTTAAACATGTTGTCCTTATTTGGCAACCCTATTATAGCATTGCTGATAGGGGTTTTATGTTGTCTACCTTTGGCCCGTGGTATAGAAAAATCAAAGCAAAGCCAATGGATTATTGAAGCTTTACGTTCTGCGGGATTAATAGTCCTGATTACGGGTGCAGGCGGCGCCTTTGGCGCTGTTTTGAGAACCGTGGACATGGCCAGTATGATTCCAACCGCGGTAAACTCTGTTGTAGGAGGCTTGGTAACGGCCTTCATTATTGCTGCGCTTGTAAAATCTGCGCAAGGGTCATCCACCGTTGCCATCATAACCACCGCAGCTATTTTGGCTCCCTTGATGGAAAACTTTGGGTTGGTACTTGTGCCACAAAAGGCACTATTGGTATTGGCTATTGGTGCAGGTGCCATGACGGTATCCCATATTAATGATAGCTATTTTTGGGTGGTTTCCCAATTGTCCAATATGGATTTAAAAAATTCGCTATTGGGGCATACCATAGCTACCTTTTTTCAGGGTGTTACCGCACTGGTATTGATTGTTATTTTAAGTTTTCTGGTATGATTATTCAATGATAATCGTTTGTTTAAATTCTTGGACCACTGCAAAATAGCCAAGGGCAAAGTCATTTGGACGTTGCACGTTATCAAATATGTTTACATTATCCAGTCCAGTAACATCAAAGATATTGCCCCTGACGGTTGCTGCGGGAGTTTGAAAAACACCACCGTTATTTTCTGTCTGTTCCAACAACAGGTCTATGTAATTAAAGAACTGTTGGTCCGCACCAAGAATGCTTATTTCCAAACGTGTACCAGGCTGTAAACGTTCATCGTAAAAGTAGGAGAAGGTGAATTGTTGTCCATCTGTAAATTCATCATTTACTTCCAAAAAATTCCCAAATCCAAAATCAAAGACATAGTAGTTTTCTTGTTCGGGAATATCAGTAAATGTAACTACTACCTCCGTTTCTTCTTGATTAAATAAAGTCTCATTTCCCTGTGTTATACCGTCAATTGGTACTGTTGGGGAGAAAAGGGTTTGAGCTGCATATCTATTACCTTTATGCTCAATCACCAGAAAAAATTCTGTATTTTCATTCAAGAATTCTGTCCTGATACGATCGTCCGTGTCCGTTCCGGGGATATAACTTGGAACGTAAATGCCAGAGCCTGGATTCGTTTCCACTAATACCGAGGTCCCAAAATTAAGGTCAAAAGGATCTTCTTCATTAGCTTGTCCTATAAGGATTACCGCGCTTTCCAGCTGGGTAATAGTGTTTTCTTCAAAAAAAATGGAGGACTCCTTAACCCGGATTTGGACATCTACGAATTCTTCTGCCATGTCTACCCTAACAATTCCGTTCACCACCAGTCTGGTCTCAGGTTCCAGTAAGTTTACTTCTATTACATCTTCACAGGATGAAAAAGGAAGGACAACTGGGAGGGCAATGATTAACCGCCGCCAAACTATTTTTTTAATTAACATCAATGGTTTCTTTAAATTCCTGTACTACGGCGAAATAGCCCAAGGGAAAATTGTCTGGCCGGTTTACGTTGTCAAATAAAATATCATTATCCAGCCCAGTGACATCAAATACATTGCCCCTAACGGTGGCCGCCGGGGTCTCAAAAATACCGCCGTCATTCAAGGTTTGTTCGACCAGTAAATCCATATAATTAAAAAAATCTTGATCTGCCCCTAAAATGCTTACCTCCAAGGATTCTCCAGATGAAATATCTCTTTCTGGGAAATATGAAAATTCAAACTCTTGGCCATCAATGAATTCATCTTCCAGAGTTAGAAAATCACCATTACCAAAATCAAAAACATAAAAATCTTCTGAGTCCAAAACATCTGTGATGGTGATTTTTAATTCAATATCGTCTTCACCAAATAAGGTGTTAACACCTTGGGTTATAGTATCTATGGGCACTGTGGGTGAAAAAGGCGTTCTTGCAGCGTATCTTCTTCCTTTGTGCTCTAAAAACAAAATGAATACCGTGTTGGGGAAAATGTTACTCGTGCGGATTCTTTGGTCTGCATCAAAGCTCAAATCAGGGACGTAAATGCCGCTACCGGGCTCCAATTCAGTTAATGAGGATGAAAAATTATTAGGGTCAAGTTCTAAATTCTCCGGGGAATCAGGATTAAATCTCCCATAAATTATTGTGGCGTTATCATCTAAGGAAGTAGGAACATTGTCATTAAAAAAATTGGTAGTTTCTGAAACCTTAATTTGTATGGGTGCAAACTCTTGGCTCATATCTACCCTAATCAAACCATTAACCACAAGTCTTGTCTCAGTTTCTTGCAATTCAACATCAATTACATCTTGGCAAGAAGTTAAGAGAAGTATCGTTAAAACCAGAAATATCAACTGTTTCATGATTTAAAACTTAAAATTATAGGTTATGGACGGGACAACTCCAAAAATCGCCGTTCTTACGGCTTCGTTTCTGCCGGTATCCTGGTTTTGTCGAAAGTTGATTGATGCTGCATTCATCCTATTGTATACATTGTAAATACCAAAAACCCATTCTGATTGAAAGGAACGTCCTTTATTTTTTGACGGAACATAGGTGGCAGCTACATCCAGTCTATGAAAATTTGGAAGTCTTGTTTGGTTGCGTAGCCCAAAAAATGGTACCACCACATCTTCAAATTCAAACTGGCCTACAGGAAAATTTGTGGGCTGTCCAGTTTGGTAAATAAAGTTAGCGTTAAAATTCCATTGCTCATTGAGTTCAAAATTACCAAATAGGGAAAGGTCATGGGTTTTGTCAAAAGGGGTGCTGTACCATTCTCCAAAATTGATTCCCGTTTCCAAATTGGAACGGCCATTGTCCACTACCGGTGCCCTTCCAGGGGTGCGCTGTTCGGAACGTGACAAGGTATAGGCCAACCAGCCTTGGAATCTACCCTCATTTTTTCTGAAAAGCAGTTCTAGACCATAGGCCCTTGCTTCCCCGTTTAAAATTACCTGTTCTATGGCGTCGTTTGCAATGAGGTTGGCACCGTCTATATAGTCTATTCTGTTTTGGATATCCTTATAGAAGCCTTCAACCTCCAAAGAGTACGCTCCTTCATTAATATTTTTGAAATATCCCAACGCAAACTGGTCCAGTAATTGTGGCTCAATAAAGGGTCCACTTGGCGCCCAAACGTCTAAAGGTGTGGGTGAGCTTGTATTGGACAACAAATGTAAATATTGGGCCAAACGTGTATAACTGCCTTTGAGGGAAGTATTATCATTTAGGGTGTACGAAGCAGAGATACGCGGTTCCAAATTGGTAAATGTGGAAAGATTGGTGTTCCTGCCGGGGTTGATGGTGTCCACAGGGGTTGCCTCTCTGTATACCAATTGAAAGGGATCAAAAAGCACCGGACGGTTATTTTCATATACAAATAACTCATCCTGCCCCAAACGGTTAAAATTGCTTACCCGCAGTCCGTAGTTAACACTAAGCTTGTTTGTTAGTTGTTGCTCAACATCTATATAGGCTGCGGCCTCGTTGGCATATTTCTTGGTAAGTTGGGCCTCTACAATTCCGGAATCATCGCGATTTGGCTGAATACGCCCAGGGTTAAAACTGTAGTAAATATTATTTAGACCATAATTAATTTGAAGCTTGTCGTTGATATAATGCTTCAAATCATATTTAAAATTAAAATTTTGGATTCCAGATTCCCATTCAAATCCAACGAAATCCAGTTCAAGCCCATAAAAATAGTCGGAGTAAATTAAGGAAAGATTAGAAAATAATTTATCCGAGAATAAGTGATTCCATCTAAAATTGCCTACTGCATTACCGTAGACGTTTACAAAGCTATCATCTATGCTAAACAAGTCCCTACCGAAGTATCCGGAGAGATAAATGCTGTTGTTTTCATTGATTTTATGGCTGATTTTGGTATTTAAATCATAAAAATAGGCACTGTTGTTAATGTCGAACAAGGGTAAAAAAAGATGGGCGTAGGAGCCACGACCTCCAACCAAAAAAGAAGTTTTATCCTGTTTTATGGGACCCTCTATGAGCAGCCTGCTCGCCACGGCCCCAATACCTCCGTTGACCTTTACTTCCTTACTGTTTCCTTCTTTTTGAAAGATTTCAAGAACCGAGGAGACCCTACCTCCATAACGTGCAGGAATGCCCCCTTTAAATAGTTTTACATCTTTAATGGCGTCAGGGTTAAAAACAGAAAAGAAACCAAATAAATGGGAGGAGTTAAAAATAATGGCCTCATCCAGCAGGATTAGATTTTGGTCCGCGGCACCGCCCCTAACATTAAACCCTGATGAGGCCTCCCCCGCACTGGTGACCCCTGGAAGTAGGAGTAGGGATTTGATTACGTCTGCCTCGCCAAGTACTACAGGTATTTTTTTGATGGTCTGGACAGATACGGTATTAACGCTCATCTGGGGTTTACGTATATCCAAGCGTTCCTTATTTTCCGAGACCACAACCTCATCCAATTGTTGTGCAGCTTCCCTAAGGTTAAAATTAATTTTCTGATTTTGGTCAAGGGTGATGTTTTGTTCCACATCCTGAAATCCTAAATAACTAACGATAACCCGGTATTTCCCTTTGGGCAAAGTAATGCTATAAAAACCGTATTCATTGGTTACAGTGCCCGTTTTTAGGTTTTCTATGATGATGGAAACGCCAATTAAACTCTCGTTGCTGGCAGCTTCAGAAACAGTTCCACTCAACGTAAACCGCTCCTGCCCATGTGCCATTACATTAATAAAAATCAATGCTAGGATGGTTAAAACTTTCTTTTTGATCATGTTTAAAAATTACTTGGCGTTAGCCATTGGAAAGTGGAGACAGGCACATTAGGTACATTTCGTATATTCCTTATAAAAATAGGGAATACTTTATATATGTTTAAGGCTTTGCACACTACATTAAGCTGAAATTGTCCAAAATGTTTTTTATAAGTATTGTAAAAACTAAAAAAGCGCCTAACCTTTGGATAGACGCTTTGTTGTGCAGTAAATAGTTCTGTTTAGGAACGTATTTCCTTAATTCTAGCTTTTTTACCGGTAAGTTCCCTGAAGTAGAAAATTCTAGCCCTACGTACCTTACCTTTTTTATTCACTTCAATTTTTTGAAGTGCAGGCATGTTCACGGGAAAAATACGTTCAACTCCTATGGTGCCAGACATTTTTCTGATGGTAAAGGTTTCTGTGGCACCACTACCTCTTCTTTGGATGACCACACCTTTAAAGAACTGCGTCCTTGTTTTCTCTCCCTCCTTGATTTCGTAATATACGGTAACCGTATCTCCGGCAGAGAAATCTGGAAATTCTTTCTTTGTTACAAATTCGTCTTCTACAAACTTTATTAAGGACTCCATTTTAATCTATTTATGGATTGCTTAAAAACAACATTCACGATTATCGTCAGAGGTTACTTTTAATGAGGTGCAAAATTAATTTTTATTTTGTGAAACGCAAGAAGTTTTATGGTTTTTATTGGAAGCCCATGTTTGTGATTAGCATAGGTTTGCTTGCAAATTTGATCGGTGTTTCCCTGGGATACATCACAGGCAGGCTCAGCTGGAAATTACTTGAGCAGGTCAGGCCTTCTTTTTTCCGTACGTTCGTAAGCCTGTTCCTCCCGCCACTGCTCGATTTTAGGGAAATTACCGCTCAATAAAACATTGGGCACCTTATCACCTTTGTATTCAGATGGTCTGGTGTAGACCGGTGGCGCCAACAAGTTATCTTGGAAGGTATCGGTCAATGCAGAGGTTTCATTGTTCAACACACCAGGAATCAATCTAATGATACTATCGGACAACACAGCCGCCGCCAGTTCACCACCAGAGAGTACGTAATCGCCTATGGAAATTTCACGTGTGATTAAGCGGTCCCTTACACGTTGGTCCACACCTTTGTAATGCCCGCATAAAATAATAAGGTTGCCTTTTAAGGAAAGTTCGTTGGCCATTTTTTGGTTTAAGGTATCCCCGTCTGGGGTCATATAAATGACCTCATCATAGTTCCGTTCAGACTTTAATTTGGCAATACAATTATCAATAGGTTCTATCATCAATACCATCCCGGCGCCCCCTCCAAATTGATAATCGTCTACTTGATTATAATTTCCAATAGAAAAATCCCGTAGGTTATGGAGGTGGACCTCAACCAATCCCTTTTCTATGGCCCGCTTTAAAATGGAAGCTTCAAACGGACTTTTTAGAAGTTCTGGGAGTACGGTAATAATATCAATTCGCATGTACTTAAATCATCGGTAATTAGACAAATGGGGTCGTTACCCATTCTAAAACAGTAATTGTGCCAGGGCCAACTTGGGCATCAACCTCCCTTTTTATTTTTGTTGATTTCGTCCTGCAGCTTTCTGCTTATTTTTTGCTCCCTTTCCAAAGCCCTGCGGCGATGTTCCTCAAATTCTTTTTCTAAATCAGATAATGCAAGCTTTGCCTGTTGGGTAAGGGAGTTACTATTTTTGAACTTGTAAATGAAAAGCAGCAAGAAAATTAATAGTGCAAAAATAATGGACCATACAATAAGGTTATAGGTGCCTTTGGAAATTAATTTGCCAAGAAAGGACATACTATCTTTCTCTTCTGAAACCGCCTTCAGGTCCTTACTTGTTTTCTCCAATGCTGCTGTTAAGGAAGAGTTACTTGCCTCTTGTTTTGCTATGGTACCCTGAAGCTCTGCAATATTGGCGTTGGCCGCCTTTAAACTGTCCGTAACATTTTTCTGAAAGGCTTCCAGTTCTAGTAGGCGAACCACTTCGTACCGTTTTCCTTGCTGGCGGTAATTGGTAGATTTTCTGATTAAGGTTTCGTACTGTCCTTTTATGGACATATCCTCGGTTTCAGCGCTTTCTTCCTGTGCAATTATAAGGCCGCAGCTAAATAATAGTGCAGCCACTAATAAAAATGAATTTTTCATGTTAGTCACGATAAGAATTAATTTGGAGAAAACGAAGGTACACCATTCTACCAAATGCCCAAAAATAGTGATGGATTTCTAATAATAGGTATATCTTCTCACCTTGGAAATGTATTTAGCCAAGCGGATGACTTGATGTGAGTAGCCATATTCATTATCATACCAAATGTAAAGGATAATGTTTTTTCCGTCTGGGGATACAATGGTGGCCTTGCTATCATAAATAGCAGGTGCTGTAGTACCCACAATATCCGATGAGACGAGTTCATTGCTCAAGGAATATTTTATTTGCTCCACCAAATCTCCTTCCAAGGCATATTTTTTGACAATGGTGTTAATAGCTTCAACAGAGGTGGTCGTCGCTATTTCTAAATTTAAGATTGCCAAAGAACCGTTGGGAACGGGAACACGTATGGCATTAGAGGTCAGTTTCCCCTCCAAGGCGGGTAGCGCTTTGGAAACTGCCTTGCCGGCACCGGTTTCCGTAATGACCATGTTAAGGCCCGCAGCCCTGCCACGTCTGTATTTACTGTGCATATTGTCCACAAGGTTTTGGTCATTGGTATAAGCGTGTATGGTTTCCAGATGTCCTTTTTGGATTCCTAGGGAATCCTCTATAACCTTAAGAATGGGCGTAATGGCATTGGTAGTACAGGAGGCTGCTGAATAAATCTTGGTTTTGTCCGGATGGTAAGCTTCATGGTTTACCCCGTGTACAATATTGGGAACCTCCTTACCTGGGGCGGTGAGCAGTACCCGCATAACGCCCTTGGATTTTAAATGACGGGAGAGGGCTTTTTTATCCCGGAAGACGCCCGTATTATCAATCACCAAAGCATGGTAAATTCCAAATGTAGTATAGTCAATATCTTCTGGCTGGTTGGCAGAAATAATATAAACGGTGGTCCCATTAATCATTAGGGCCTTCTTCTCCAAATCGATATCCACGGTGCCACTAAATTGACCGTGAACAGAATCGGTTTGGAGCAGGGCGGCTCGTTTCTCCAAAATTTCAGCCGTAATTTCCCCACGTGTTACAATGGCGCGCAGTCTTAGCTGGTTACCCTTTCCAGTTTTGGCCATGAGCTCCCTGGCCACAAGTCTTCCAATACGCCCAAAGCCGTACAGTACAACATCTTGGGGCTTAATCTCCTCTGCATCATTGGCATTTTTTAGTTTATCTAAAACAAATGCTTTAACATTCAGATGCTCGTTTTCTTGGGAGTGGTATTCATAGGTTAGTTTACCAATATCCAGTTTCGCAGGAGGTAGGTTGATATCTCCAATGGCACGTAAAAGCTCAACAGAATCAAAAATAGAAATGGGCTTTTGTACAAATTCCCCTGCATATTGGTGTAAATTAATAATATCACTTACATTTTTGTCTATGACTTGATTTTTGAAGAGAACTACCTCAATAGCCTTGTCATACCAGAGGTCACTTATAATTTTAATAAACTCAGTTGTGGCTTTTCTCCGATCTGCTTGGAAAGCGAGTTCTTTTTCGTAAACCTTATCGTTCATAATCTTGGTTCGGTTGTTTTGGTTTTAATGGCAAGGAATTTCATGCCAAGCATTTTGCAAAATAGATGTATGCATCCCCGATAACTTCTGTATAAGCTTAAGGGCATTATTTATTTTGTTTGCAAAATTAGGAATTTCAATCGTTTTCGAACTGTATATTGTTAAACAAAAAATGCCCACTCTTAAATGGGCATTTTTTTGCTGATTGAAAACAGTTAGCTTTATCCTTTATCTGAAGATGAGACGTTCCCGTTCTCCCTTTTCATTAAGTGTGGTAAGACTAATGCGGTCATATTTGGATATTTTCCCAAAGACGGAGCGTGCCTTGTCAATATCTTCGATTTCATCATCATAAACTTCTACGATTACCTTATTTTCAAGGCCATAATCTTTATAAAATTCTGGTACGCTTACGATTTTAACCCCTTTTTTGGTCCCGTAACGTTTTTGATCCTCTTTGGACAAGTTTTTTACTGTGAGTCCCATTATCGGTAAAATATCGGTCAGTCTTTTTTTGAGAACCACTGGGATTTCTTTTGTTTCCCCATTTCTAATGACGCCAACCTTTACTTTGTCTCCTGGCCTTTTGGCGGAAAGATAACCCGTAAGTTCAGAGAATTTGGTCACTTTAATATCGTCAACCATGGTAATCACGTCCCCTTCCTTGATACCTGCTTCATAGGCCCCAGTTTCTTCTTCCACAAATCCTACGTATACTCCCGCACTCACCTCAATGCCTACCTCTTCCATTAAGCCTGGGGTAATATCACCACCCCTAATACCTAAAATTCCTTTTTGTACGTTACCAAATTCCAGTAAATCGTTTACAATTTTGTTCGCTATATTACTGGGAACTGCAAAAGAATAACCTACATAAGAACCTGTTTGGGAGGTTATGGCCGTGTTGATTCCAATTAGGTCCCCGTTGGTATTGACCAAGGCTCCACCCGAGTTTCCTGGGTTAACCGCTGCGTCTGTTTGGATAAATGATTGGCTGCTTCTTGATGAAATGGAACGTGCCTTAGCACTTACGATTCCTGCGGTCACCGTAGAAGTAAGGTTAAAGGGGTTGCCTACCGCCAAAACCCATTCCCCAATTTTTGTATCATCAGAGTCACCAAAAGCTAAATAAGGTAAGGTCTCCTCCGCATTAATTTTGAGTAAGGCAATATCCGTGTTGGCGTCTGCCCCAATTATTTCGGCTTTGTAGGTTTTGTTGTTGTTCAAGGTTACTTCCAGCTCTTGTGATCTTTCAATCACGTGGTTGTTGGTAACGATATACCCATCTGGGGAAATGATTACCCCAGAACCCGTACCTAATTGGGGTCTTGGACTTGCCTCATAACCAAACAGGAAACTACCAAATGGACTTCCCTTGCTTAGGGTCATATTCTTAACATGTACAACGGCATTTACCGTTTTTTCCGCTGCTATGGTGAAATCAACTTCATTAATGCCAGCACCTTTTGCAGAGGTTGCCAAACTTGTATTCACAAATGGGGTTTCCTCTTTTTCAAAGCTGATGTTAGCGTCATTCTCAAACAAAAGCTTGTATGCTCCCAAGGTAATTGCTCCGGAAAACAATGCAATTACAAACAGATTTGCAGTTTTTCTCATAAATAATAATATTTAATTCTACTTGAAATTAGTTTAAAAAAAGCAGCTAAATTTGGCCTTTAACGACGCTTTAACTGCCAAAAAATCCTTAAAGAATTAAGTATCTTTACCCGATGGATGATACCAAAACAATACCGTTCTATAAGTACCAAGGCACAGGTAACGACTTTATTCTTGTGGATAACCGCCATCTGCAATTCCCCAAAAACGATACCAAATACATTCGGTTTTTATGTGATAGAAAATTTGGCATAGGAGCAGATGGTTTTATCTTACTTGAAAATGACAAGCTGTCAGATTTTAAGATGGTGTATTACAATGCCGATGGAAACCAAAGCAGTATGTGCGGAAACGGAGGACGTTGTATTGTTGCATTTGCAAACCAATTGGGGATTGTGAAGGATAAAGCCTGTTTTAATGCTATTGACGGATTGCATCGTGCTACCATAAAGGATAAAGTGGTTTCTTTGGACATGATGGAGGTTAAGGAAGTAACCCAACGTGCAAAAGCATATTTTTTAAATACTGGATCGCCACACCACGTGCAGTTGGTGGATTCCCTAACCGATTTTAATGTGGTGAAAGAGGGAGCAAAACTAAGGTATGGACTTTATGGGGAGGTGGGCAGTAATATCAATTTTGTGGCTCCAGTGGAAGGCAACCGGTTTTCTGTAAGAACGTATGAGAGAGGTGTGGAAGATGAAACACTGTCCTGCGGAACTGGTGTTACTGCCGTGGCATTGGCTATGTTCCATGCAGAAATGGCCAAGACTAACATCATAGAAATTGAGACACCAGGAGGGGAACTAACCGTATCGTTTGACCATGATCTTGAGGGTTTCAAAAATATTGTCCTGTCCGGGCCAGCAACTTTTGTTTTTCAAGGCGAAATAGCGGTATGATTTTACAAGGAACACAATCTTATTTGCGGGCCATAGAACCTTCCGATCTGGATTTTTTGTATCGATTGGAAAACGATACAAACGTTTGGGAAATCAGCAATACCATAACCCCATATTCCAAAAGTGTACTAGGCAGGTATCTAGACAATAGTTACCGGGATATTTATGATGTAAAACAATTACGCTTATGCATTTGTACCTTAAAAGATGAAGTGGTGGGTTTGGTGGATTTGTTTGATTTTGACCCTAAGAACAAAAGGGTAGGGTTAGGGCTTATAATAGCTTCACAAGATAAGCGTAACCAAGGATTGGGCACGGAGGTGGTAAATTTATGCTGCAATTATGTCTTTAATATGTTGGATGTACACCAAGTCCATGCCAATATTTTGGAGGAGAACCAAGCAAGTATCCATTTATTTGAAAAGGTGGGTTTTGAGCGTGTTGGAATAAAAAAAGACTGGGTACGCTATAACGGAACCTTTAAAAATGAAATTCTTTATCAAAAAATAAAATCTTGAAAAATCTAAAGAAAGTACTTTGGGCAACTGCCTTGCTAGGACTGGTAATATGTGCAATTATCGCCTATAATATTTACCAAGCGGTTTTTTTGCCCAATACTGCGTTCCAGAATAAGGAAGCTTTCGTGTATATTAACTCAGACAGTTCTTTTGAAGAGGTAAAGACCCAATTGGAACCTTTGTTAAAGGACATGGGTTTATTTGAAGCCGTGGCAATGCGCAAGGGATATGCCAGTAATATAAAGGGAGGGAAATATGTGCTTAAAAGAGGGATGAACAATAACGATATCGTAAATACCTTAAGGAGTAAAAATATTCCGGTACGGGTTTCCTTTAATAATCAAGAAACGTTGAATGCGCTGGCCGGAAGGATATCAGAACAAATAGAGCCAGATAGCCTAAGTCTATGTAAAGCATTTAATGATGCCTCTTTTTTATCTTCAAATGGTTTTGATGCGGACAACAAGCTAGGAATGTACCTTCCCAACACCTATGAATTTTTTTGGAACACCACCGCTGAGGGTTTTAGGGACAAAATGCTAAAGGAATACCATAAGTTTTGGAACGATGACAGACGTGATAAAGCAGAACAGCTAGGGTTGGAACCTGCAGAAATAATTGCACTTGCATCCATAGTCCAGAAAGAAACGGTCAAAGTAGATGAACGGCCACGGGTGGCGGGAGTTTACCTTAACCGGATAAAAAGAGGGATGCTTTTACAGGCCGATCCAACGGTTATCTATGCCATAAAAAAGGAAACCGGAAATTTTGACACTATTATTAAACGGGTGCTGTACCGCGATTTGGAAATTAATTCGCCATACAATACCTATAAATATGCGGGTATACCCCCAGGACCTATTACGATGCCAGATATTTCTTCAATTAAAGCAGTGTTGAATGCGGAAAAGCATGATTATTTATACTTCGTAGCGGACGTTTCTAACTTTGGTTACCATATCTTTGCAAAGTCATTGGCACAGCACAACCGGAATAAAGTGCAGTATGTCCGATGGCTTAACCAACAGCAAATCAATAGATAAGGTTAATTCACCGATGGTAAAAGACAGTTTAACGTAATTTAGTACTGTTTTGTGAAACTCTTAGTAGTTCCTTAACCGAAAGCACATATTCCCCCTTTATATTTGCCGATCATAATTATAGTTCCAGACGATGGAGCTTTAAATTAGAACACAATGAAAAGATGGATTGGTTTTTTACTACATCTTGCCATAGTTATCATTTTCGCTAGTTTTGGGACCTACTCCATAAGCACTAAGGTATTATCCGGGCTACCGGAAATTTTAAGAACGGAAGCGAATTCAAAACATAGGGTTCCGCTTAAAGAAGACCTTACAAAAGAAAAAGCGTTGTCCCGTACCATCTTTTTGGGAGATACCTTTGTGGGATTCAAAGAAGCCATTGGTTTTAAGGAATCCCAAGGAAATTATACATCTGTTAATACCTTGGGTTATTTGGGGAAATACCAGTTTGGCATCAATACGTTAAATTTAATGGGCGTCTACAGTTCCAGTGAATTTTTGCAGTCACCACTATTGCAAGAACGTATTTTTGAAATGAACCTTTCTAGGAATAAATGGATTTTAAGGAGGGATATCAAAAGATTTGTTGGAAAACGAATCAACCATGTGGTAATTTCAGAATCCGGTATACTAGCGGCTGCCCATCTTGCTGGTGCCGGCAATGTAAAAAAGTACCTGAGGTCTTATGGCCATTCAGATTTCTCCGATGCGTACGGAACGTCCATAGCAAATTACATCCAAACATTTTCAGGATACGATACCAGCTGTGTTAGTGCCGTTAAGAATCCGAGCATCTAAGCCTGAATGATGAAGATGGCAGGGCGTTTATGAAAATCCTCCTTGTTATTTACCCATTGTGCAGCACTCATTGTTTTTATGAATTCCGATGACAATGTAATATCTGATGCAATGCACAAAAGAGTGTTGGGGCGCAGTGTTTGGATTAGTTCCTCTTTTAGTTTGTTGTTCCTGTAAGGCGTTTCTATAAAAATTTGTGATTGCCCTAAATTTTGGGATAATTTCTCCAAACGCTTAATGGTGTTTCTACGTTCTGTTTTATCAATGGGCAAATAGCCATTGAAAGCAAAACTTTGTCCGTTCATTCCACTGGCCATCATCGCCATCAATATAGCGGAAGGACCTACCAAAGGAACCACTTGGATTCTTTTTTCATGTGCTATTTTGACGATATCCGCTCCTGGATCGGCAATACCGGGACATCCAGCCTCGGATAGCAAACCAACAGATTTACCTTCCAAACACGGATTTAAATATTCGGAAAGTGCTAATGGTTCTGTAAACTTGTTAAGGAGTTCTATATGCAGGTCTGGTTGTGACTTGCTTGGTTTTATACTTTTAATGAACCTTCTTGCGGTTTTTTCATTTTCGACGATATAGTGATTGACCTCTTCAATGGTTCGTTTTATGGAAATTGGCAATACTTCCAGTGGTGCAGTATCCCCAAGGGTGGTAGGAATCATATAGAGTTTTCCTAAATCTGTAATGCCCTTATGTTCCATCCCCGTTTGTTTTGGTTGCAATGTTTTCGCAGGCGATGGAGATTAGTTGAAAAACGGTCTCAAAGCCATCTTCACCCCCATAATAAGGATCGGGGACCTCTTTGTTAGTTAGCGTAGTTTCCTCAAGTAAAAGTTTTACTTTGGATTTTGCTTTACGGCTATTAGCTTGTGCCATTAGGTCTATGAAGTTGTTATTATCCATAACATATATAGCGTCAAACTTTTCAAAATCTTCCTGGGCAAATTGTCGGCACCGCTGGTTTGCAATGTTTATGCCATGGTTCATCGCGGTATTTATAGATCTTGGGTCTGGGGGGTTCCCAACATGGTATCCAGCGGTTCCTGCAGAGTCCACATATACCTTGGTTGCATCAATCTTAGATTTAAGGATGCCTTCTGCTAGGGGGGACCTGCAAATATTGCCAAGACAAACCATTAGGATTTTGGTCATGGCCGCAAAAGGGGTTAAGTGAGTTTTTTGGTAAGGTCCTCTATATACTTTCTAAACTGCTTGTCCGTTTCTGCGAGATTGTCAACGGTTTTGCAGGCGTGGAGCACAGTGGCATGGTCTCTTTTGCCAATTTGTGATCCAATACTTGCCAAGGAGGCTTTGGTAAACTTTTTCGCAAAGAACATTGCCAATTGCCTTGCTTGTACGATGTGTCGTTTTCTGGTTTTTGATTGCAGTGTGGCCACATCCATTTCAAAATAATCAGAAACCACTTTTTGGATGTAATCTATAGAGACTTCACGCTTGGTATTTTTAACAAATTTTTCTACCACTTGCTGTGCCAATTCCAAAGTGACCTCTTTTTTGTTGAAAGAAGACTGCGCAATGAGGGAGATTATTGCACCTTCCAACTCGCGGATGTTTGTTTTGATGTGCCTAGCTACATGTTCTATGATTTCTTCCGGCATTTCTACCCCGTCCCTATAGAGCTTGTTCTTTAATATGGAAATCCGTGTTTCAAAATCCGGGGTGTGCAGTTCTGCGGACAATCCCCATTTAAATCTAGAAAGTAAGCGTTGTTCAATGTCCTGCATATCCACAGGTGCTTTGTCTGAGGTTAGGATGACCTGTTTGCCATTTTGGTGTAAATGGTTAAAGATATGAAAGAAGACATCCTGTGTTCCAGATTTACCGGACAGAAATTGCACGTCATCAATAATGAGGACATCTATCAATTGGTAGAAATGTATAAAATCGTTTCTGGTATTTTTCTTTACGGATTCTATATACTGCTGCGTGAACTTTTCCGCGGAAATATAAAGCACCGTTCTTTCCGGGTATTTATCTTTTATCTCAACGCCAATGGCATGTGCCAAGTGCGTTTTGCCCAATCCAACCCCGCCAAACACCAATAATGGATTAAAGGAGGTGCCTCCTGGTTTGTTTGCTACGGCCATCCCTGCCGAACGGGCCAACCTGTTGGAATCCCCTTCCAAGAAATTCTCAAAGTTATAATTGGGATTGAGCTGGGATTCAATCTTTATGTTTCTAATCCCAGGAATGACAAAGGGATTTTTAAGTTCCGGGTTCTTAGAGGTAATGGGAACATCTAATTCTTGTGGGGCCATTGTGGCCCTATTGCTACTTGGAATCTTCTCGGTAAATGGTTCATTGTTACCATATTTGTTCTCCATCTTTATGATGTAGACCAGTTTGGCATTGGATCCAAGTTCTCTCCGTAAAGCTACTTTTAGGAGTTTTACATAATGCTCTTCTAGCCATTCGTAAAAAAACTTACTGGGTACTTGGATGCTCAGGGCATTATCTTGTAATCTAACGGGTTGAATGGGAAGAAACCATGTTTTGAATGCCTGCGGTTGAATGTTGTCCTCAATAAAGGTCAGACAGTTGTTCCAAACGGAAATGGCAGTAGCACTCATAAAAGAAAGTCCTTTGTTATTTGGTTAGTATTTTAATTTTTTTTTGATGGTTTACAGGGGATAAGCTTACCATCAAACGGGCGACAAATATGTGAACAAAAAAGGTAAAAAAAAAATCATTGTACCATTGAATTATTAGTTTTTTTTCCCCATGTTCCCTTTGAAATAATCAAGCCTATAAATATATACTTTTTCACCAATAAATATGAATTCACACCAAATTTCTTTTAGGGTAAGATATGGGGAAACGGACCAGATGGGAGTGGTCTATCACGGCAACTATGCGCAATTTCTAGAGATGGGAAGGGTAGAGTGGCTTAGGAATCTGGGGGTTAGCTATAAAAGTATGGAAGAAGAAGGAATTATCTTACCGGTAATTAACTTACAGATAGCGTACAGAAAATCTGCGGTTTACGATGATCTCATTACCGTAGAAACAACATTGGCAAAAATGCCTTTGGTGAAAATTGAATTTGATTACGCAATCTACAATGAAGGAAAGGAATTGCTGGCTACCGCAAATACTGTTTTGGCCTTCATGGACAAAAAGAAAAATAAACCGCTAAAATGCCCTGACGAACTCTTGAAAAAATTGGCTTAGTCTGCGACTTTTTTGCAATTTACCCCATGAAGTTCTCTAAACGCGGCCATAACTTTTTCCTCGTTGCGCTTTCTGGTTCCCACCAATAACTCGCAGGAAAGTTCCAACTTCTGCTGGTCAATGGTTAGATTCAATTGTTTTATTAATCGCATTACCTTATCCATTAGCGCATAATCAAAGGAAAGTTTAAATTGTGCTTTGATGTACCTTTCAATTGGCACCCCTTGGTCCAGGGCAAGTTGCGCGGCTGTCTTGTACGCTTGGATAAGGCCGCCAACCCCAAGTTTTGTTCCACCATAAATTCTGGGTACGGCAACTAGAATATTGGTGTACCCAAAAGCTTTTATTTGGCCGTATATAGGCATCCCTGCGGAGTTATTGGGTTCGCCATCATCATTGGTACGATAGGTTACCGTATTCACCCCTAATTGCCAGGCAAAACAAACATGTCCGGCTGTGGGATGTCGTTTACGCAAATCCTCAATGATGGGTTTAACTTGATGCTCTTTGGTTATGGGATAGGCATACCCATAGAATTTACTTTTACGATTTTTGTATAAAATCTCTTGGGAAGCTTGCGCAATGGTCCTGTAACTATCCTTCTCCATAGCTTATTTTAGAATAATGCCACCAGCAGTATGCTGGCTATTGCCATCCCTATGCCAAGCCAGTTCTTCGTTCCCAATTTCTCCTTAAATAAGAGAATCCCAAGCAGGGTAGAAAACATGACTATGGCCACATTGTTTAGGGTAAAGACAGAGGCACTGTTCAATACATTATTTTGTAAGGCTCTTAATAAAAAGAAAATAGAGAAATAATTAGGGATGCCCAGTGCCAAACCACCTAAGATGTTTTTTACATTTATTTTTAAAGACTGTTTCATTGCTTTTAAACCAATAAATACAAAGCCGCTAATGGCTGCTGCCCCAAAAACGGTAGCAGAAAATAAAGGAAACTCATCTTCCGTTAATGCCGTTTGCCTAAAATAGTTAATACTGGCATCTATGATTCCAGAGCCCAAAAAAACCAAAATAGGCAGAATCAAAGTATTTTTTGAAAATTTGAAGTCCCTTTCTTTCATGGAGGCAAAATACACCGCGGCCATGGCCAATAAAATTCCAATGACCTTTAAAAAAGATAATTGCTCTTCGTAAGCAATCACTCCAACAAGTACAGGGATGACCAATGACATTTTTGTGGCCACCGAAGCTACGGAAACACCCACTGTCTGCGCCGTTTTAGCCATTATATTGAAGATGACAATAAATAAAACCCCTAACACTAAGGTTCCAAAAAACCAAGGTTTAGCAGGAATGGTTGCCAAATTAACCCCACTTTCATAAAAAAACAAACCTGTAGCGCAAGCAACCACATAATTGGTGATTATGGCAAAAAGTGTCTGTACCTTGTAGGTGTCAAATAGCTTAAAAACCACAAATATCAGTGAGGAACAAAGAACACTAAAACCTAAATCTATCATTATAGGTGCGCCTTTAAATCGGTAATATCTTCTTTCCCTACTTGTAAGTTCCAGACTTTTATACCTAAAGCCGCTGCTGAATCTGTATTCTCTTTGGTATCGTCCACAAAAAGCGTTTCTGAAGCTTTTAGTTTATTTTTCCTTAAAACAAATTGGAATATCTCTGTGTCCGGTTTGCGCATTCCCATTTCATAAGAAAGATAAAACACCTCAAAAGGGTTTTTAAAACGATTGAATTTTTCCTCTCCCATCGTTGCTTTCACATATTCAATATGGATGTCATTGGTATTGCTCAACAAAAACAGCCTGTATTTATTTTCCAATGCCAGTTTTTCCAAAAATTCCAAACGATAGTCCGGAAAATCCAAGAGAATGGCATTCCAAGAATCCGTCAGGTTTTGTTTAGTGGCCTTAGGAAACAATGCTCCCGTTGTTTCAAGAAATTCCTCAGAGGAAATCCCTCCCTTTTCATAGGTGTTAAAGAGTGTTTCAAGTTTTGGGGTAGTTTGCTTAAACCCATACTTTGTCATCTCCCTTGCTGTGGCTGTTTTGTCCAAATTGATAAAAATATCACCAAAATCAAGAATTATGTTTTTAATCATTTTTAAGGATGGTTAAGGTGTCGTTCAACACTTGTACTTTGCTTATAACTTTGCCTAGCCTTACAGGAGCTTTTAACCCTGTTTTAAAGACAACATCATTTTTAAATATTCGGGCTTCGTCCCATAGGTTGTTATCTATAAAGCTTTGTAAGGTTTTTGCCCCCCCTTCTACAATGACGCTGGTGATTTGGCGGCGGTGCATCATCGTGCAAAGTTGGGGTATTGGATCGTTGTTAAAATCCAAAGCCTCATAGTCAATACCATTAAAACCTAAAGGGGTATTTTGTATATCATGAACAACAATAGTGGGTGCATCAGGTTTAAAAATACGTTGATGCGGTTTAAGGCGTAGTTGCCTATCCAATATAATTCGGATGGGCGATTTTCCTTTCCAATCCCGGGCGGTCAATGAAGGATTGTCCTTAATTACTGTGTTGGTGCCAACCAGAATAGCCTGTTCCTGGCTCCGCCATTGATGGACCAGTTGTCTAGAGTAGGCATTGGTAATCCAGTAGGGTTCTGGTCTTAAATGACGTTTGGAAGTATCGGGTGCAAGATAACCATCCGCACTTTCTGCCCATTTTAAAATGATATAGGGACGGTTTTTGGTTTGGTACGTTAAGAACCTTTGATGGTGCTCTTCGCAATTTTTTTTAAGTACTCCTACATGAACCTCAATTCCGGCCTCGGTCAACTTTTTAATACCCTTTCCGGCAACTTTATCATGTGGGTCTTGAATGCCAATAACTACCTTGGGAATCTTATGTTTTATAATGACATCCGCACAAGGCGGAGTCTTGCCAAAATGGGAACAAGGTTCCAAAGTGACGTAAAGGGTAGCCGATGGAAGCAAGGATGTTTTGGACACACTTTCAATGGCATTGACCTCTGCATGTGGGCCGCCGTAGGCACTGGTGTAGCCTTCTCCAATAATTTTGCCATTTTGGACCAATACGGCACCTACCATAGGATTTGGTGCCGTAGTACCAAGTCCATTTTTAGCTAATTGAATGCAACGTAAAAGGTAGAATTCGTCTATATTCACACCGTAAAAATAGTATAATAAATCGGCAAGATGACAGGGCCAGTAATCCGTGAAATAGAAGCTAGGGATAATCTGCAGGTAGCAACCCTTATCCGCAGCGTTTTTGATGAGTTGGGAATTCCAAAGGTAGGAACCGCTTACCAAGACAAAGAGTTGGATAGGATGTTCCAAGCCTTTAAAGCTATTCCGAGGGCAAGCTATTATGTAATAGAGGAAGAAGGAAATATCATAGGTTGTGCAGGCGTTGCCCCTTTGGCCAACCAAGGTGAAAATATTTGCGAATTGCAAAAAATGTATTTTGACCCCGTGGCACGTGGTAGGGGGCTAGGTAGCCAGTTGATAGCCATTTGCTTAGATCAGGCAAGATCATATGGTTATGACCATTGTTATTTAGAAACCATGCCCTACATGGAATCTGCCCAAGCACTGTATAAGAAAAATGGGTTTGAGTATATTGATGCCCCCATGGGATGTACAGGACATAATGCCTGCCCAGTGTATATGCTCAAAAAGTTGTAGGGGATGCAGCTCAGGGCAATTAAAGATATCTTTCATAAAGAATTATTTCCCCAATACCCAAAAGGGGAGATAGATAGCTTTTTTTCCCTCTGTATTGAACATTTTCTAGGTCTTGGACAATTTACCCTTGTAATGCAGCCCGGTTACACCCTAACCCATGAGGAAGAAACCCCGTTGTTTCAAGCCCTAAGCAGATTAAAAACCAACGAACCAATCCAATACATTTTAGGTAAAGCCTATTTTAGGGATTTGATACTATCCGTGAATGAACATACCCTAATACCTAGACCTGAGACCGAAGAACTGGTGCAATGGGTGATCGATGATGTTAGGCATGCAACGGTAAACGATATCAAGATTTTGGATATTGGTACAGGTAGTGGTTGTATCGCCATTGCTTTGGCAAAAGAACTGTCCAATGCCCAGGTTTTTGCGCTGGATATAGCACCTGGAGCTTTAGAGTTGGCACAACAAAATGCGCAAGAAAACAAGGTAAAGGTTAATTTTATGGAGGCCGATGTGTTCCATATGAAATGGGACATGGAATTTGATATCATTGTTTCCAATCCGCCCTATGTCCGTGAAATGGAAAAAGTGCAAATGCATGAGAACGTTACATCCTACGAGCCAGGTACCGCACTTTTTGTGCCTGATAATGATGCCCTTAGGTATTATAGGGCCATTGCAGAATGTGCCCAAAAATGCCTAAGGCCAGATGGACTTCTTTATTTGGAAATTAACCAGTACCTCAGTACGGAGACCAAAACACTTTTTGAAGCACATTTGTTTCAGGAAAACCGGTTAAAAAAGGATATTTTTGGTAATTATCGTTTCTTGAGATGTAAAAAAATAGCAGAATGAAGCGGATTGTGGTTTTTTGCGGGAGTAGTCTTGGTGTGGAGCCAATGTATGCCAAGGAGGCTTATGCCTTGGGAAAAACCATGGCAAATAAACAGCTTACATTGGTTTATGGAGGTGCTAAAATTGGGGTTATGGGCGCCTTGGCAACTGGAGTTTTAGATCAAGGTGGTGAAGTCATCGGAGTGATTCCAGCGTTTTTGAAGAAAAAAGAGGTCTACCACCCTAATCTTACAGAACTCATCGTTACCCAAGATATGCACGAGCGAAAAATGAAAATGCACGAACTATCCGATGGAATTCTAATGTTGCCAGGAGGCTATGGCACCTTGGAAGAGTTTTTTGAAATGCTCACATGGGGACAGTTGGGCTTGCACAGCTATCCCATTGGTATATTAAACACCAACGGGTTTTATGATGCCCTGCTAAATATGCTTCAACATATGGTAAGCCAGGGGTTTGTGAAAGAAATAAATTACAGTATGCTTTTGGTGTCCAATAGTATTGATGGGGTTCTCCAAAAAATGGCAACCTACCAACCCATTCCCCTTCCACAGTGGATGACCAAGGACCAAACGTAAGTTGAATTTTTTTGTTATGGAAATAAAATCGAGGATTGAAGCCTTACGAAAAGAACTTAGGGAACATAACCACAACTATTATGTCCTAGATGCCCCTACGATTTCTGACTTTGAATTTGATGTAAAGCTCAAAGAGTTACAGGAAATGGAGGCCAAACATCCGGAATTTTATGATGCCAACTCGCCTACGCTTAGGGTTGGCGGGGCCATCACTAAAAATTTTGAAACGGTAAAGCATGAAACCAGAATGTATTCCCTTGACAATTCCTATTCCAAAGAGGATTTACAGGATTGGGAAAAAAGGATACAACGTAATTTGGGCGATGTGCCCATTGCATTTACCTGCGAGTTAAAATATGACGGAGCATCCATTAGCCTTACTTATGAAAGAGGACAACTACTTCGGGCGGTAACACGTGGCGATGGTTTTCAAGGAGATGATGTGACCAATAATATAAAGACCATAAAATCCGTTCCTTTACAATTAACAGGAGACTATCCAGAGAAATTTGATATAAGGGGAGAAATTATTTTAACCCTGGAAGGCTTTGCTAAAATGAACCGAGAGCGCTTGGCCAAGGGGGAAGAAGCGTACATGAATCCCAGAAACACAGCCTCTGGCAGTTTAAAACTACAAGATAGCGCAGAGGTGGCCAAACGTCCGCTGGAATGTTTGTTGTACAGCATCGTCGGAAAGGATTTAAATTTTAGCACCCAGTTTGACATGCTCCAAAAGGCACGTTCCTGGGGCTTTAAAGTGCCCACAGTGGCAAAACTTTGCAAAAACATGGATGAGGTTGTGCATTTTGTGGAAGAGTGGGACGTAAAACGGCATTCCCTACCTTATGAGACTGATGGCGTGGTGGTAAAGGTAAACAGGTTGCGGCATCAAGAGGAACTGGGCTTTACGTCCAAGGCACCGCGTTGGGCCATGGCCTACAAGTTTAAGGCGGAACAGGTCTCCACGGTTTTGCATAAAATCACCTACCAGGTTGGCCGTACGGGAGCCATTACTCCAGTTGCTAATTTAGAGCCTGTTTTGTTGGCAGGTACCACGGTAAAACGTGCCTCTTTGCATAATGCAGACCAAATAGCCAAATTGGACATTCGTGAAGGGGATACGGTTTTTGTTGAAAAAGGAGGTGAGATTATTCCAAAGATCATTGCCGTGGATTTCACGAAACGAACCTCAGATTCCCAGCCAACAGTTTACATTAGCCTATGCCCGGAATGTAACACGCCCTTGGAAAGAAAGGATGGGGAAGCACAGCATTTTTGTCCCAATGATACAGGTTGCCCCACGCAGATAACTGGCCGTATCCAACATTTTATTTCCAGAAAGGCAATGGATATTGAAGGTTTGGGGGCGGAAACGGTTGAGTTACTGTTTAAAGAGGGGCTCATTGCCAATTATGCGGATTTGTATACATTGACCAAGGAACAGATCATGCCGTTGGAACGGATGGCAGAGAAGTCCGCGGAAAATTTGGTGAACGGTGTTGCGGCATCAAAGGCAATTCCTTTTGAGCGTGTCCTTTTTGCATTGGGGATACGGTATGTGGGCGAGACCGTAGCAAAAAAGTTGGCAAAAGCTTATAAGAATATTGATGCTTTAATGGTGGCCACGCAGGAAGATTTGGTGCGCGTGGATGAAATTGGTGAACGCATTGCAGAAAGTGTGGTACAGTTTTTTTCCAATCCGGTTAACCAAGAAATTATAGCGCGTTTAAAGTCTTACGGACTAAGCTTTTCATTATCAGAGGAAGAATTGCAGAACCAGTCGGACACCTTTAAAGGGAAGACCTTTGTGGTTTCCGGTGTTTTTGAGAGCCTTGGCCGAACCGAGCTCAAGAAGTTAATTGAAGATAATGGGGGAAAGGTGGGGTCTTCCATATCTTCAAAAACCTCCTACCTCGTGGCCGGAGATAAAATGGGGCCTAGCAAGCGCACCAAAGCAACGGATTTGGGAGTTCCCATTATTACGGAACAAGATTTTTTGGGCATGCTGTGATTTTGTTACGGACTAGATTCCAACTGCTGTAAGCCGGTTGCCATGGACGATTCTCCGTGGACAAAACGGGCCATTTTATATCCTATGCTCCTGTGGATGTAATTATAAAAGTTGAGCTTAAAATATTGGTAGCCCAATAGAGGAATAAGCTGGCTAAAAGGATGGTTTAATTTCTGGCTTCCAACCATTTTTGCACCCTTAATTTGGCATTATTCCTAATGTCCACATAGTAGAAATTGATATCTGCGATATGATAATTCTTACGTCTCAATAAAAAACTCCAAGGGAATCTGGGTTTATTTGCCCAAAGAACACCCTCGTGAATTTGGGCATCCACCCGTTTTGTCAGGATTTTATTGAAATTACGTAGAACGGCACCTTCGTTTTTATTGGCCGAAACGTAGGTGGTATCCGTTGTCCAGCTCAACGGATTGGTAACCAAAATAGCGTCACCAACAGGCCTGTCGGTGGGGACGTATCCCTTTCTAAAAGTACGCCATGACGTAAAGCAATTTAAATCAGTTGGTGACTCGCATGGAAAAATTCGCTCAAAGTAGTCTTTGGATATTGGCATCCCCACAAGATAGGCGGCGACCAACTGCTGTTGAATTCTGCTGCCATCAAAGAACTCTTTGATTAAAGGACCTGCATGGGTGGTGCCTTGACTGTGGCTTGCAATGATTATTGGCCTGCCGTTATTGTAATATTTCAAATAATGTTCAAAAGCATTTTTCACATCGGCATATGCCAAAGCAAAGGCTTTTTTTGCAGAAAGCGTATCTGTACTGCTATAACTGACCAAGTGTGCCTGTCTATACCTTGGGGCAAACACACGTCCTGCAGCATTAAATGCGCTGGCTTGAAATTTAATGGTAGAATTGTCCACACGTTGATTTAGCTCCGTGTCATCGATACTGGGATTCCATGGTAAATCCTTGCCCTTGTCGTTATAAATGGTGGGGTGAATAAAGAATACATCCGCAGGCAAATTGCTTTTGGCAGTGCCATCAGAATCAGGAATCAAATCTGCATTATCCCGTTTATCCGGATGTGCTGCCCAGTTTCTTAGCTCCCCATAATTTATCCGTTTTGGATTTTGGTCGTTAAACACATTGACAGGTCCATAAGTCTTACAGCCCAAAAGGTTGATAACCAATACGGTAAAATAAAGTAATGGAATACGGATAAGGGTTGTTTTAGTTTTTAAAACCATCAAACCATAGGGTAGTTTAAAATTTAAATGATTCCTTACCATCAATTACGGGTAACGTTAGGGTAGTTTCATCTAAATCTACCGTTAGTTCCGTGCCTGGTTTAGGATGGAGCGTATATTCCTGGTCGCTACAAAATATCATGACCCCAATTTGCTGCCCCGCAGGGATAATCTGGTCATCCGGCATCAGTTCAAACTTCATCTCATAAAATTTTCCGGGTTGAAGTGGTTTGCTCTCAGTTAACGATTTGTAGTTTTGAGGGTCCGCCCACCCACGGGTAATTACGTTATCGGTAATTTTTGCTTTTGCATCACCATTCCACGGTAAGGACACCAACCAAACGGAAAGGTTTACCGCTGGTTTACTGCTAGCTACTTTAATTGCTATTTTTGGTGTTCCGGAGATGTTTATATCCTGTTGTAGTCTTGGGGTAACATATAACAACCGATGCTCGGAGGATGGCGAAGATGCTAATTGGCTACCGCTAACCTTGTAGTCATCAATCGCAGTTTCCTTGCCTTGTTTTTTAGTTTTCTTTAGACTTAGGCCGCCTAGGGTGTTTCCGCCATTGGTGGGGTAAAGCTTTACCATTTCCGCATTGGGATGTGGATAGTCCGGATATGCGGTGGGTTGGTCTTGTGCATCATTTTCCCTAACGATATATGCTTTTGGGTCTTGTTCCACCCCATTGTCCTCTCCATGCAGATACTTGGTGAACCAACGGTTCATTAAGCGTAATGGTGGCGGTCCGCCATGTCCGTTTTGGTGGTAGTAGATTTGCACGGGCAATCCTTTTTCTTTGGCGGCTTTGTAGATGCGGTAACTATGTTCTGGCATTACGTTCCAGTCGTTAAACCCATGGGACATCAACAAGGCTGCCTTCATGGGTCCCATGTCGTTGAGATAATCCCTGCCGGCCCAAAATTCATTATAATCCCCCGTAATTCTATCCATCCCATTTTTCATTTCCGTATCCCTTACGGTTTTGTTGTTGTAGGGACGTTTGGATTCCTCACCGCTATGGATAAAATCATACAGCACATCTATATCTTCCCCTAAGTATCCACCAGGGGAGCGTACCAAACCATTGGAGCGGTAATAGTGGTAATAAGAGGTGTTTGGAGCAATTGGGATAATGGCCTCCAATCCGTCCACACCAGTGGTTGCTGCTGCCAATGGTATGGTTCCGTTGTATGAGGTACCCGTCATACCCACCTTACCAGTGGACCAAAACGCTTCAACGGTTTCATCACCATAAGGCTCCGTGTAGCCCTTTGCACGTCCGTTTAACCAATCGATAACGGCTTTTGGCGCAAGGGATTCATTATCTCCCCCAACGGTTGGGGAGCCTTGGGATAATCCTGTTCCGGGAGAGGAGGAATGTACCACAATGTAACCCCGGGGAACCCATTTTTTAATATGGGAGTTGGAGATGATAGGACGTTCGCCCAGCCGTTTCACCTCTGGATGTACTCTGGGGTTTGGCATTTCCCCAAGCTCATGCTTTACGTCCCAAAAGAGCCCATCAACATTTGGGGCCACTCCCGCAAAATAAGGGCTTGACACATAAATTATTGGCAGCTTTAATCCTTGGGTTTCGGTTTGTTTTGGGCGGGTAACGGATACGTGCATCCTGTCCAATTTACCATCACCATCCGTATCAAATTCTGTTTCTACAAAAAGATCGTGGCGCAGCCATTCTGAAGGTTTTGAAAAAGCTGCTACAATTTGTGCTTCACCGTCTTTAAATATAGGTCTGGCTTCAGAAGCTCCCTGTCCAAAAGTGTTGATGGTGACCAACACTATTAAAAGGGTGTACCATGTTCTTAGTTTCATAAAAAAATTATTTACATTAAAAATACGAAAACCTGAAACAGGTTTCCCTCTGCTAGGATATTACATGCTGCCATTATATTTGTATGCTGACGCCTTCTGTGTTGCTGTTGTTCTGTTTATCAAAATAAAAATCAATTTTCCCCAAATGGAGCCCATAGCACCCTACTTGATTCACCAAAACGGGCTTGCCCACCGCGTTAGTCCTTACATCTGGCTTATCCAGAAAAGTATGGGTATGTCCTCCAATGATTAAATTGGTATGGTACGTGGCACTCGCTAGACGGACGTCATCCGGGCGGTTAGGGTTACCTTCATAATCATATCCTAGGTGGGATAGGCATATAATTAGGTCACATCCCTCATCTTCTTTTAAGATCCGTTCCATGTCCAAAGCCACTTCATACGGATCTTCATACTTAGTCTCTTTATAAAGTTTTGGGGTTACCAATCCATCCAAGGCAATGCCAAGGCCGTAAACTCCAACCTTAACCCCATCAACCGTAAAGATTTTGTAAGGTTTGACCACCCCATCCATCACGGTGTTTTTGAAGTCATAATTAGCGGAAAGAAGTTCAAATTTGGCATGTGGTGTTTGGGCATAGAGCCCATCAATGCCATTATCAAAATCATGGTTACCAATGGTTGCTGCATCATACTTTAGTAGGCTCATGAGCTTGAATTCCAATTCACCACCGTAAAAATTGAAGTAGGGTGTACCTTGGAAGATGTCGCCTGCATCAAATAGGAGGGTATTTGGGTTTTCCCGCCTAAGTTGTGTCACCAAGTTGGCCCGTCTGGCCAAACCGCCAAGATTGGCATAGCGGGCATGGTCACTTGGAAAGGGGTCGATATGGCTATGCACATCATTGGTGTGCAAAATGGTTATTTTTTTTGTTCCGTTAGGCTTGCAAGAGCCAAGTTGCATTCCTGCAAGGCCCAAAAAAGCACCTGTAGCTGTTGTTTTGGTAATAAAGGAACGTCTTTTCATGGTATTTGTATAAAACGGTCGTCAACATTGGCCGTAATGGTATCCATTTTTTTAAAATAATCTATGATGGCATTACGCACCAGGTAATCAAGATTGGTAATGCCACTACGGTTCTTAAAAAACCCCATATCATCCCCACCTTGCACTAAATAGTCATTGGTAGCCACAAAGTAGGTTTGGTTTTCATCAAACGGTTTGCCGTTGATTTCCATTTTGGTAAAAGTATTGGAGCCCTCTACAATCAACTTGGTATTGGCCACTGGGTGGGCCCTTCCAGAATTCGCTAAAAACGTAAAGAGGTCTTTTACCGAAGTCCCGCTCATTTCCACGACCACAATCGTATTCTCAAAGGGCATAAATTGATAGGCTGTGCGTGCATTGACGTTTCCTTTGGAGATGATGGAGCGGATTCCACCATGGTTAAGCACCACAAAATCTATCTGTTTCCCTGTTCTAGATGTAAAAATGGGATTGGCCTGTTCCAAAATGGCATCTGCCAAAAAGTTTCCCGCCGACGTATTGCGTTCACCGTCGTTTTTGACCAGGTCCTTGGGAACATACGCCAAGGTACTGTCTAAAACGGCATCAATTCGCTTTTTATAGGGAGCTATAAAAAATGTGATGGAATCATTCCCTATAATGCTATCGGAAACGGTTATTCTTGAGGCTTCAACTTTAGTCAGTTGTTGGGGATGTCGTTGGCAACCTACAGATAAAAAAGTTATAAATATAACAAAATGTTTTATTTTTAAACCCATTAGCTAAAGTATCTTCGTATTCGGATCGTTGGGATATTACCTACATTTGCAAAAATGCATAATTCGTAGATGATATTTCGTGCTATCCAGGATAAATTTAAGGTTAAGTCAGGTCTTAAATATTTAGAAGATGAGTTGCCCAAAAGAAAAGTGCCGGAAAACAGGCAAAAGGGCATACGTTCCATAGCCTGTATTGTAGATATGGACCATTTTCCAAACGCAGAGAAGTTTAATGCGCTTAAAAAGGAATTTGGGTTGCCGCCAAATGCCATCCAGATCATTGGTTACAGAAGGGGACAGGATAAAAATACACCGTTCTCCATTCAATTTTATACCGATAGAGATCTTGGCTGGAACGGTTCCATTGAAAACAGCCATGTGGCAGAATTTACCAGTAGGGACTATGATCTACTCATCAATTATTATGCGGAAGACCTATTGATGCTTAAGCTATTGACCGTAAAGGTAAACGCAAGGTTGCGCGTTGGTTTTTCCGGGGTAGCGAACAATATCAATGATTTAATGTTCAAAACGGACCTAAATGACTTTACCACCTTTACATCAGAACTAAAAAAGTATTTAAGGATTTTTAAAGAGATTGATTGATGGACAATGTAATAGGTACTGGCGTAGCATTGGTTACCCCGTTTGACGTTAAAGGTGGGGTTGATTTTGACGCCTTGACCAAAATTGTGGAATATCAAATTGCCAATGGAGTAGACTACTTGGTTGTATTGGGAACAACGGGAGAATCCGTAACCTTGACGACAGAGGAGAAAAAAAAGATCATGGCCCATGTTTCCTTGATCAATGCCGGAAGATTGCCCTTGGTGGTTGGGGTAGGAGGGAACAATACCCTTGCAGTGGTAGAGGAATTGGCCACCATGGACTATATGGATTTTGAGGCTGTTTTATCCGTTTCCCCAGCCTACAACAAGCCAACCCAAGAAGGCATTTACCAACATTTTAAGGCGCTCTCTGAAGCGTCTAAATTGCCTATCATCCTTTATAATGTGCCCTCAAGAACGGGTAGTAATATGCTACCGGAAACTACCCTGCGCTTGGCAAGGGATTTTGACAACATCATTGGGATTAAAGAGGCTTGTGGCAATATGCCGCAATTGGATATGCTACTTAAACACAAACCTGATGGTTTCCATATTATTTCTGGTGATGATTTTACGGCATTGGCCACTGTTCTTGCGGGTGGGAGCGGGGTCATTTCAGTACTGGGCCAAGGGTTGCCCGGTCCATTCTCTAAGATGATCCAGCTGGGATTGCAAGGTGAATCTGAGCAGGCTTATGAAATCCACCAAAGCCTGCTAAACGGTATGCACTTAATTTTTGAAGAAGGCAATCCCGCGGGAATAAAAAGCGTTTTTGCAGAACTTGGTTTTATGAATTCCGCGGTGCGTCTTCCACTGGTGAAAGTTTCCGTGGATTTAAGAAAACGGATTGCGTCTTTTCTAAAGGCGTTTCAGCCTACCATTGCTGCCGCACGTTAAAGTTTGCTAAAAGCAGGCATGCCATAAACATATGGTGTTACTTTAATCGCTATAAAACTTTGATTTCTACTTAGAATCATTAATTTTGCAGGATGTTTTTAAAAATGGCAAGGCAGTTTACCGCAATGGTTTGCTTCTCTTTATTTCTTCTTTCGTGCAATGAGTACCAAAAGGTGCTCAAGAATACCGAGGTGAAGCCAAAGTATGATATGGCCGAGAAGTTTTATAATGATGGGGACTATATGCGCGCCAAACGGTTATTTGAGCAAATTATGCCAAAGTATGTGGGCAAGCCGCAAGGTGAGCGGGTCATGTTCTTTTTCGCGGATTCCTATTTTAAGGATGGGGATTACTATCTCTCTGGATATCAATTTGAGCGATTCATCAAATCCTACCCTCAAAGCGAAAAGTTACAAGAAGCCCTGTTTTTGGAAGCCAAGAGTTATTATATGGTTTCCCCAAAATACTCATTGGACCAGACGGATACCAACAAGGCACTTGCCAAGTTACAGAACTTTATAAATACCTATCCAGATTCGGAATATTTTGAGGAGGCCAATACCATGGCACAGGAACTTACCAGAAAAAAACAAAAGAAGGAAATTGAAATTGCCAAACAGTATGAAAAGATTGGTGAATTTGATTTGCCAAGGTTGGTTTCCGCTGTTGCGGCCCTTAATAATTTTATTAGTGAAAATCCTGGATCCATCTACAAAGAGGATGCCCTTTATTATCGATTAAAAGCGGCCACATTTTGGGCAGAGAATAGTATTTTCTCCAGACAACCAGAACGTTTTCAAGAGGCTAAAGACTTTTATGAGGATTTAATAAAGGCTTATCCAGATACTAAGTTTGAAAAAGAAGCTTCCAGTTTGCTTAAAAAAATTGAAAAAAACCTGAACAGGGACAAAGCCCTGTCCAAATAACCTAGTTGTAATTCTATGAACGATTTAAAAAACACCAAGGCGCCGGTTTCAACCATTACCCATAATAAGAACGAGTTTGATGCGCCCACAGAAAATATCTACGAGGCCATTTCCATTGCGGCAAAACGTGCAGTCCAAATAAATTCTGAAATCAAGAAGGAACTGTTGGAAAAGTTGGAGGAGTTTGCTACGTACAGTGATAGCCTAGAAGAGGTTTTTGAGAATAAAGAACAGATAGAGGTTTCCAAATTTTACGAAAAACTGCCAAAGCCACACGCCTTGGCGGTGCAGGAATGGTTAGATGACAAAATCTACCACAGAAATACGGAGAAAGACTCATAAATGTTAAGCGGAAAAAATGTTCTCTTAGGGATTACCGGGGGAATCGCTGCTTATAAAACAACGTTTTTAGTCCGATTATTGATAAAAGCTGGTGCTGAGGTCAAGGTAATCCTTACCCAAAGTGCCAGCTCTTTTGTTTCTCCCTTAACGCTCTCTACCCTGTCCAAAAATCCCGTACTTATGGATTTTGTTAAGGAAGAGGATGGGAGTTTGTCTTGGAACAACCATGTAGACCTTGGCCTGTGGGCAGATATTTTCCTCATTGCCCCTGCCACGGCAAACACACTTTCTAAAATGGCCACTGGCAATTGTGATAATTTGCTCATGGCCACCTACCTTTCCGCTAAATGTCCGGTATTTTTTGCTCCGGCAATGGATTTGGATATGTACAAACATCCTTCTACCAAACAATCATTTAGGCAATTGTTAAGTTTTGGCAATACCATGATTCCCGCGGAGACTGGCGAATTGGCCAGTGGTCTTAGCGGCGAAGGCAGGATGGCAGAACCAGAAAACATCCTCCTTTTTTTAAAAAGGTCCTTGGCGGCGGGGTTGCCCCTAAACGGTAAAAAGGTTTTAATTACCGCGGGTCCAACGCATGAAGCTATTGACCCTGTGCGGTATTTAGGTAATAAATCCACGGGTACCATGGGTTTTGAACTGGCCAAGAAGGCTGCTGATCTTGGGGCTCAGGTGTTTCTAATTGCTGGTCCTACCGCCCTTACCGTTGCACACCATTCTATTTCGCTTATCCGTGTGACCTCTGCCGAAGAAATGTACCAAGCGGTGCACCAGCGTTTCGCTACGGTAAATATCGCTATTGGTGCGGCAGCGGTAGCAGATTATCGGCCTAAAGAAATTGCGGTCCAAAAAATTAAAAAAAAGAGCGATGCACCACTGACTCTGGCATTGGAACGTACCAAGGATATTTTGGCCGATATGGGCAAGCAAAAAGTACACCAGTATGTGGTGGGGTTTGCCCTGGAATCCCAAGATGGTCTAAAAAACGCCAAAATCAAACTTCAAAAGAAAAACCTTGATGCCATTGTGTTAAATTCCCTAGAGGATTCAGGGGCCGGTTTTGGTAGCAACACTAACAAAGTCACTTTTATAGACAAGAATTTGGTGGTTAAAGCGTTTAATTTGAAGGCGAAGTCAGAAGTAGCTTCCGACATTTGGGCAGAAATTATTCAGCGGATAGATGCGTAAAACAATTCTCTTATTAGTGTTGATGTGTGTGAATGCCATAAACTACGGGCAGGAACTTAATTGTGAGGTCACCGTAAATGCAGATCAGATTGCACAGACTAACCAACAGGTATTTGAGACCTTGGAACGCGAAATTGCGGATTTTGTCAATAAAAGCAAATGGACCAACAGGATTTATGAGGAGAATGAACGTGTAAATGCCCGGATTTTTATCACCATAACGGAGTTTGATTCCGATAGGTTTGAGGCTACCCTGCAGGTACAATCCTCTAGACCGGTATTTAACACCGCTTATGACACCTCTGTTTTTAATTATAAGGACAATGCCTTTAATTTTCAGTATCAGGAATTTGAGCCTTTGGTCTATAATCCAAATTCGTTCGACTCTAACCTTGTTGGCGTGTTGGCCTTCTATGTTTACATTATTCTAGGTTTGGATGCCGATACATTCGCATTGCAAGGAGGTGATGACTTCTTTAGGGAGGCGCAGAATATCGTTACGCAAGCACAGGGCACCAATTTCTCTGGTTGGGCACAGGAAACCGGGGAACGGACCAGGTTTGAACTGGTGGACAACCTCATGTCCAACACCTTTAGGGAATACCGCATCGCCATGTACAATTACCACCGCAAGGGACTGGATATTTTGGGAGATAACAATAGTAATGGCAAACAGGTCATCGCTGGCAGTTTGCGCCTATTTGAAACTTTGATAAAACGTAGGCCAAACGCCTTTTTGATACAAACTTTTTTTGATGCCAAAGCCGAAGAAATCCAGAATATTTTTTCCGATGGACCAAAGGTGGATATCGTAAAATTAAAAGAAAGCCTAAACAAGGTGGCACCGTTTTATTCCAATACCTGGAATAAAATCAAGTATTGATATATTTCCCGTCTATCAACTATCTTTGCGCACTTAAATGCGATAGGTAGTGCTAAACCAACTTTCCATACAGAATTATGCCTTAATTGATGCCCTTGAGGTGCATTTTAATCAAGGTTTTACCACCATCACGGGGGAAACAGGTGCTGGAAAGTCTATACTGCTAGGCGGCCTGTCCTTGGTCTTGGGTAAACGTGCAGACCTATCCGCCCTAAAGGAAAATTCAAGAAAATGCGTCATTGAAGCCCAGTTTGGTATTGCGGGTTATGGGCTGCAACCGTTTTTTAAAGTCAATGATCTGGACTACGAGCCACAGACCATACTTAGAAGGGAGATTTTACCAAGCGGCAAGTCTAGGGCCTTTATCAACGATACTCCGGTAACCTTGCAGATATTATCCAGTTTAGGGTCACGGTTGGTGGATGTACACTCCCAGCACCAAACCATGCAGCTTACGGAGAATGAGTTTCAGTTTAGGGTGTTAGATGCCCTCGCTGACAACGGCAAGCTGCTGCAAGATTACACCATTAACCTGCAAGAATTTAAAAAGGTGGAAAAATCCTTAAATTCCTTACTGGACAAAAAAGCAAATACCTTAAAAGAGTTGGATTATAATACCTTTCTCCTAGAAGAATTGGAAAAGGTAACGTTAAGAAGTGGCATGCTGGAAGCCTTGGAGGAGGAGCAGGAACAATTAAGTAACGTAGAAGATATTATGTTACTGTTGAGCCAAAGTGATCAGTTGCTCAATGAAGAGCAAATTGGGTTGCTGGCCAGTTTAAATGGCTTGCAACAAGCTTTTCAAAGATTAAAAGGTTTTGGCCAGTCCTATGCTTCCTTGAACGAGCGCATACAGGCTGTTCGTATTGAGTTGGATGACATAAGAGGTGAGTTGGATACATTAAAAGACGGGGTTGAGGCCGATCCACAAAGACTTGAAGAGGTCAATGGCGTGTTGCAACAACTAAACGATTTATTTAAAAAACATCAGACCGATAGTGTGGAGGGCCTTATGGCCATTAAGGAAACCTTATCGGACAAGGTAGCAATCTCGATAACCATTGATTCTGATATTGAGGCCCATGAGCAACAACAAGAAAAAATTAGGCTACAATTAGAAAAATTGGCTAGCGAGATTAGAAGCAGGAGGAAAGCCGTTATTCCTGAACTTAAAAAATCGCTTCATGAACGTATGTCCTCCTTGGGGATGGCTGCGGCCCAATTTAAGGTGGAAATTCAAGAGGCCAGTGATTTTAAACCAAACGGAAAGGATAACTTAAGTTTTTTGTTTTCGGCCAATAAGGGGTCTTCTTTTGGAGCGCTTAAAAAAGTGGCCTCTGGAGGGGAGTTGTCCAGGATCATGTTGACCATAAAATCCATTTTGGCCAAGTATGAACAATTGCCCACCTTAATGTTCGATGAGATTGATACTGGGGTCTCTGGCGAAATTTCGAATAAAATGGGGGATATTATGCAGGAAATGGGGGAATCCATGCAGGTTTTCTCAATAACACATTTGCCACAAGTAGCCGCCAAGGGCGCTTCACAGTTCAAAGTGTTCAAAACAGTGGAGGGAAATACTACAGCAACGGGAATGAGGCTTTTGACCAAAGAAGAACGCGTCCAAGAACTGGCCGAAATGCTCGGGGGTAAAAACTTAACAGATTCTGCCCTTGCACATGCAAAACAGCTTTTGGGCTAAAGCATTCTTTTTTAAATATCTTTGTTGATAAACCAATTTTAAACTACATGGCATATAATTTATTAAAAGGAAAACGCGGGATTATTTTTGGAGCCTTGGATGAAAACTCCATAGCTTGGAAAACAGCGGAAAGAATTCATGAAGAAGGGGGAACCTTTGTTTTAACTAACGCTCCCATTGCAATGCGCATGGGGCAAATAAAAACTTTGGCAGAGAAAACAGGCTCGGAGATTATCCCTGCCGATGCCACCAATGAGGAAGATTTGGAAAACTTGGTGACCAAATCCATGGAAATTTTAGGGGGAAAACTGGATTTTGTGTTGCATTCCATTGGGATGTCCGTTAATGTGAGAAAAGGTAGGGCCTATACGGATGAGAAATATGATTTTACGGCTAAAGGCTGGGATGTATCTGCACTTTCCTTCCATAAAGTGATGCAGTCTTTGTACAAGGCAGATGCTATGAATGAGTGGGGCAGTATTGTGGCATTAACATATATGGCTGCCCAACGGACCTTCCCAGATTACAATGATATGGCAGACAATAAAGCCTATTTGGAGTCTGTTGCCCGTAGTTTTGGTTATTTCTTTGGAAAGGAAAAGAAAGTACGTGTCAATACCATATCCCAATCGCCAACCCCAACAACCGCGGGACAAGGGGTTAAAGGTTTTGATGGTTTTATTGCCTATGCTGAAAAAATGTCGCCCTTGGGCAACGCCACTGCTGCCGATTGTGCGGATTATACGGTATCCTTGTTTTCAGACCTAACCCGTAAGGTGACCATGCAAAACTTATTTCATGATGGCGGATTTTCCAATACCGGCGTGAGTCAGGAAGTTATAGATGTTTTTACCGAGTAGCCGCTTTTAATGGAATTTGGGTCCAGATGGCGTCTTAGGTGATAGGAAAGCAATAACAAACAGGCCATCCCCGTGAAGGGATGGTTTTTTTACAGCATCCTTTGCTCGGTTGCTTTTTGTTGTTTTAAATGCTAATCAACCCTTGTTGGTTTGGTGAATAAAAATTGATGGAGCAGTATTTTTCTTTTATCATTCCTGTTTACAATCGTCCTCAAGAGATTAAAGAGCTTTTGGATAGCATACTCCGTTTAAATTACCAAACACCTTTTGAAGTTGTTATTGTTGAGGATGGTTCTGGCATCGCATCATATGACGTTGTGGAATCTTTCAAAAAACAATTAGATATATCCTATTTTAGAAAGGAAAATACTGGCCCAGGTGATTCTAGAAACTTTGGTATGAAAAGGGCTAAGGGCAATTACTTCATCATTCTTGATTCTGATTGTTTGCTACCGGAAAACTATTTGAAAGAAGTAGAAAAAGAGCTTTCTACCAAATACGTGGATTGTTTTGGCGGGCCAGATGCGGCGCACGAGTCTTTTACGTTAACCCAAAAGGCTATTAATTATAGCATGACCTCTTTTTTTACCACGGGCGGTATTAGGGGAGGAAAAGCCCAACTGGACAAGTTTCAGCCCCGTAGCTTTAATATGGGTATTTCTAAAAAAGCCTTTGAGGCTACAGGCGGATTTGGAAATATCCATCCAGGTGAAGACCCTGACCTTACATTTAGAATCTGGGATTCCGGATTTGAAACCCGGCTGTTTTCCAAGGCCTATGTCTATCACAAAAGACGTGTCAATTGGAACAAGTTTTTCACACAGGTACATAAGTTTGGAAAAGTAAGACCAATTTTGAACACTTGGCATCCTGGCACTCGTAGGATTACCTACTGGTTGCCCACGGTTTTCTTTTTAGTTTTTTGTTTGGGCCTTATTTTATTGCTCTTAGGGAACAGTTTTTTAATATGGGCTTATATACTGTATTTTTTGGCCGTGCTGTTACACGCAACCACGCAGAATAAGAGTGTTCTTATTGGAGTTCTTGCAGTATTTGCCACTATGGTTCAATTATTTGGGTATGGTATAGGATTTCTTACGTCCACGGTTTACCTTATGGTAGGAAATAAGCCAGCAGAACAGCTATTTCCTGAATTGTTTTTCACCAAAAATCAAAGCTAGTGAGGTCATTCTTTAGGCAAATCAATAAACGTAAGTTTAAGATGTTTCTAGTTTTTTTAGCTGCATCCTCCCTGGCTTGGACCATTAGTCAACTGTCCGAAACCTACGAAGCTAGGGCCGTATTTCCCGTACAGATGCAACACCTTCCAGATAGTTTGTTGTTAGATGCTGAGGTTACTCCCATGTTGAGTACTAAACTAAGAAGCAGTGGATTTCAATTTTTAAGATACGCACTTTGGAGTAAAACCCTAGTGGTAGATGTTCAGAAGGTTAAAGAGGTTGACGGTAATTTTTACTTAACGGATGAACAGTTAAAACCCCAACTAGAAAGACAACTACCAAATAATGTATCCCTCTTGCCGCTCGATCAAAGGCGATATATGCTCAACCTAGACAAGGTCATGGTGAAAAGGGTTCCGGTAAAGCCTAGATTGGAGCTACAATTGGCTCCAAACTATATATTGAGGGAAAAATTATCGCTAAGACCGGATAGCGTTACCATAAAAGGTCCGGTGGCAGAGTTGTCAGGTATCCAAAGTATTGAGACTGAACCATCGAAACTGGAAAATGTAACGGCCAATTTCTCTAAAAATGTGCAATTAGTTGCTCCCGAAGGTTTTGTAAAAAGTGAACTTTTGGAGGCTACCACAGAAATTTCTGGGATAGTTGAAAGCTTTTCAGAAAAAGAGTTTGAACTAAGGATTATACCGTTAGAAGTGCCAGAAGGGTATCGGGCGCGTATTTTTCCCAGTACCGTAAAGTTAATTTGCAAAGCCAGTATGGATAGGTTAAAGGTATTGTCTTCTGGTGATTTTAAGGTAGTGGTTAATTTGGGGGCCATGCAAGCTGGAAGCAACATATTGCCCTTACATCTTGCAAAGTCTCCAAAAGAAGTATATTCGGTACGTTTGTTGCACGACAACGTGGAATTTGTATTGGAAAAATTATGATAGTAGGGCTTACTGGAGGTATTGGTAGTGGAAAAAGCACGGTGGCACGTTTTTTCATGGATTTAGGTGTCCCAGTTTATGATTCCGATTCAGAAGCAAAGCGGTTGATGAATACCTCAAAACATCTACGGAAGCGCATCGTTTCCTTATTTGGTGAACAAGCGTACCATGGCCAAACATTGAACAAAAAGTATCTGGCCTCGGTGGTTTTTGCAGATGACGAGCAACTGGATAAACTCAATGCAATAGTACATCCTGCCGTTAGGAGCCATTTTGAAGCATGGGCAAAAAAGCAGCAGTTTGCCTATGTTATCCAAGAAACCGCCTTGATTTTCGAAAATAACGCTCAAGAACGCTACGATGCCGTAATCCTCGTGGTATCGCCTTTAGAAACAAGAATAAAGCGGGTTATGGAGAGGGATGGGGTGCAAAAAGAGATGGTATTGGAACGGATGTCGCATCAACTTTTAGACGCGGAGAAAATGCCTTTGGCCAATTTTGTGATTACCAACACAGACTTGGAAATAACAAAAAAAACCGTTCTTGAAATTCACGCCCAGTTATTAAAATTTAGTCATAAAATCTAAATTTTAACATTTTTGTTAAGGTTAGGTTAAACGCTGATTTGCCTAAATGTTAAATCTCTAATTTTACTTCAATGAACAAAAAACGGTTTGTTCTTCTAGTGGTTTTAATGAGTTTGTCGCTCATTGGTATCATTTCTGTTCAGGTGTACTGGATTCAACAATCTGTTGATGATAAAAGAGAACAATTCTCCAGTGCCGTTGAGGACGTTCTTGATAAGGTTGCCCTTAGGGTAGAAGCAAGGGAACGTAAGGATTATTCAGATAAGTTAGCGGAGCTCATAGACAGTGTAGGCAAACCAAAGAGTTCACAGTATAACAATATCTTTTTCGTAGATAGGGATATTAGTTCGGATGAAATAAAGTTTTATCAGCATGGTATCCTAGAGGAGGATTACGGAGTTTCCTCCATGTTCTTTGACAGTGACAGTGGAAATGATTCCACCTTGATTAAAAGTTTTACCAGTAAGCGGACCACTACGATTTTTAAGGAAGATTTTGGATTGGACGGCAAACGGTACGGGCTTACACCAATAGAAAAGATTGAAAGAATAGGAAACCTATCTTCCATTGAAAAGGCCCAGTATGACGATTTGTTTCGGGAAATGGCCAAAAAGAAACCCATACATGAACGTATATCCAATGCGGAGATAGAATTGTTGTTGGGAGATGAACTTCAAAATAGAGGGGTTGGTATAGATTTTGAATATGGTATCTATAGTCAAGGTTTTCCCACTAAGGTGAAGTCCAAGAAATTTAAGTTTGCAGAGACTTCCATTTATGAAACCCCCATTTTTAGGGATAGTGAGGGCAAAACAGACTTTTCATTACTGGTTTCCTTTCCAAAGAAAAAGAAGTTTTTGTTCAATAGCGTGATGACCATGGCGGTGCTCTCCCTGTTGTTCACCTTAGTCATCGTAATCGCATATTCTAGTGCCATTTATCAATTGATACAGCAGAAACAGATTTCTGAAATTAAGTCTGATTTTATCAATAATATGACACACGAGTTTAAGACGCCAATTGCCACCATAAACTTGGCCGTTGAGGCCATTAGAAACCCCAAGTCCATTGAGGACAAGGACAAGGTGTTGCGTTACTTGGGAATGATACGCGATGAGAACAAACGCATGCACGCCCAGGTGGAAAATGTACTACGGATATCTAAATTGGAAAAAAATCAGCTTGATATCAGTAAGGACAGGGTAGACCTGCACGACATTATAACGGATGCCATAGCGCACGTGGAGCTTATTGTTGAGGACAGGGGGGGATATATACATACAGATTTAATGGCAGAGCGTAGTGAGGTATTGGCCAACGAAATGCACTTTACCAATGTCATCGTAAATATTTTGGACAATGCCGTTAAGTATTCTCCAGAAGCACCAAAAATTAACGTAATGACGGAGGTGGTAAAGAATTCCATTGTCATTAAAGTAGAGGACCATGGAGCTGGCATGAGCAAGGCGGTCTTAAAGAAAGTATTTGAAAAGTTCTACAGGGAACACACGGGAAATTTACACAATGTCAAAGGTCACGGTTTAGGTCTGGCATATGTGAAGAAAATAGTAGATGATCATCAGGGTGAAGTATATGCAGAAAGTGAAAAGGGTAAAGGAAGTACTTTCTACATTAAGTTGCCTTTAATTTAAAAGATTATGGAAACAGAAAACAAAAAAATATTATTGGTAGAGGACGATCCCAACTTTGGAATCGTACTTAAGGATTATTTGCAGATGAATGATTTTGATGTCGTTCTGGCAAAGAATGGAATGGAAGGTTTTGAAAAATTCAAAAAAGACAATTACGATGTCTGTATATTGGACGTTATGATGCCTTACAAAGACGGCTTTACCCTTGCTAAGGAAATTAGGGAAAAGAATGAAAATGTCCCTATCATTTTTTTGACGGCCAAAACAATGAAGGAAGACGTTTTAAAGGGATATAAGGCAGGGGCGGATGATTACTTGAACAAGCCTTTTGATTCTGAGGTACTTTTATTAAAATTAAAGGCCTTGATGCAACGCAAGGCATCCAATACCTTGGCGGATAGCAAACAGTTTGAGTTTGAAATTGGGAACTTCCATTTAAATTCAAAACTACGGTTTTTAAAATACAAGGATGAGGAGCCGATAAAACTATCCCCAAAAGAAAATGAACTACTCCGTCTATTGGCTTTGCATGAAAATGATTTAATGCCAAGGGAACTGGCACTCACCAAGATATGGAGAGATGATAATTACTTCACCTCCAGAAGTATGGACGTGTATATCGCCAAATTAAGAAAATATTTAAAACGGGATGACGTAGTAGAAATTTTGAATATCCATGGGGAAGGTTTTCGTTTGGTCGTGAAGACAGATAGCGAAAGTTAGTCCTTATCCAAACATAAGAGACAGCCCTCTTAGTTATAAGCTATGAGGGCTTTTTTTATGCAATAAAATAAAGGAGGGAAACGCTTAGCATGCCAGTAAGGGCCAACAGCGTTGTCATCATGGTCCATGACCTAAAAGTTTGCTTCTCGCTGATGCCACAATACTGTCCTACGAGCCAAAATCCACTATCATTTACATGGGAAAAAATACTGGCACCGGATGCAATGGCAATAACAAGGCAAGCTAATTTCCAATCGCTCAATGGTGCATTTTCCAATAATGGCGAAATGAGTCCCGCAGCGGTAATCATGGCCACTGTGGAGGACCCCTGGATAATCCTTACGATTGCCGCGCTTATAAATGCAAATAAGAGAATGGGGAACCCTATGTTACTTAAAGAGACAGCCAATAGTTCACCGGCCCCCGTATTGGTAAGCACCTGTTTAAAGACACCACCAGCACCTGTCAATAAAATAATGGACCCTGCCGGAGCCAAAGACTTACCAGTAATCTTAAACAATTGATTCTTGGTATACCCACGCCTTATTCCAAAAAAATACCAAGCCAAAAAGTTGGCCAACAATAAGGCACTAAAAGGGTGCCCAAGTAAAGCGATAATGTCTAGCACCAATGGATGCGTGATGCCAAAAGCCCCTGATTTGGTTACGGTATTTAACACGATAAGAAATATTGGAACACAAATAACGCTTAGGGTCAGCCCGATATTTGGTTGCGCTTGATGTTGGTCTTGGGTTACCTGCTCTGGTGCGATCACATGAATTTTTTTTGAAATAATCTTACCAAATAACAGCCCACTGACCAAGGCCGTAGGGATACCAACCGTAAACCCCACCACTATGACCCATCCCAATTCCGCACCAATTATGTCCGCAACGGCTATTGGGCCAGGAGTAGGGGGAATAAAGGCGTGGGTTATGGCCAACCCCGCTAGCAAAGGAATGGCATAGAGCAATAAAGACTTTCCTGTTTTACGCTGTAATGCGTACACCATGGGAACAAGTATAATAAAGGCAACATCAAAAAATACGGGAATGGCAATTAAAAAACCGGAAATCACCATAGCCGCAGGCGCATTTTTTAGTCCAAATTTTTTCACCATAAAATCCGCAATGGTCTTGGCTCCTCCTGAGGCTTCCAAAATAGCCCCGAACATAGCCCCTAGACCTACCACGGTAGCCACAAAACCAAGGGTATTCCCCATGCCCTTTTCAATGGTTGCTATTATTTGATTAGCATCAAGCCCTGCCAGTAATCCCACGGCAATACTGGCCATTAATAGTGCGATAAAGGCATTAATCTTTAATCGTAAGATTAGGAACAATAACAGTGCAATACCTCCCAGAACCGCCATGATAAGTTGTACATCCATTAGTCCAATGTTTTTAATTGTTGGGAAAGCTGGGTGAGTACCGTTTCAACATCATCTTCCACAGATACGGTAATAGCTTCCGGGGCAGTGGGTGGTTCTAAGGTTGCAAACTGGGATTCCAAGAGGCTTAAAGGCATAAAATGGCCTTTTCTGTGCTGCAATCGGGATTTTATGGTTTTGAACGAGGCTTGTAAAAAGATGAACATAACTTGGCCTTCCATGCGCATCTTCAAGGTTTCCCTGTATTTTTGTTTAAGGGCAGAGCAGGCAATGACCGCTCCGTCCCGCTGCATTAGGGCTAGGTTATTGAGGGCCAACAGCCATTCCTGTCTATCGCTATCATTCAAGGGTTTTCCAGAGGTCATTTTCTCCACATTGGTTGTAGGGTGATAATCATCCCCGTCATAAAAGGGTATATCCAGTATTTTTGCCCATGCCTGGCCAATGGTGGTCTTTCCGGTTCCAGAAACCCCCATAATAAAATAGACGGTTTTTCTCATCTTCAGTTGGTTAGACATTTAATTGCTTTAGGACATCCTCAATGGGCAGGTCGTGCGGAAACCATTGAATTTCCTTGTTTTTTCTTAACCAAGTCAGCTGTCTTTTTGCGAATCTACGGGTGTTTTTTTTAATTTCTTCGATAGCGGTATCCAAATTAATGACACCCTCAAAGTATTTGAAAAGCTCTTGATAACCAACGGTTTGTAATGCGTTCAGGTTCTTATGGGGCAGTAAGGTTTTAGCCTCTTCCACCAAACCTGCCTGTAACATTTGATCTACACGTGCATTGATGCGGTCGTAAACCATGGTACGTTCCGCTTGTAGTCCCAAATAAATGGTTTTAAAAGGTCGTTCTTTCTTTTTTTGTGATAGATAGGAACTGTAGGGCCTTTTGGTTCCAACACATATTTCCAATGCCCTGATTACGCGGTAAGGATTATTGAGGTCTACTTTTTGGTAATAGTTGGGGTCCAGTTGTTTTAATTGTTGCTGTAGGTAAGGAAGACCTTGAGCCTTCCATTCCATGTTTAGATTTTCACGTATACTGGGAGCTACTTTTGGAAAGACATCCAAACCGTTGATGACAGCATCTACATAAAGTCCGCTGCCACCCACCAAAATAACAATGCCTTTATGCTCAAACAGTTGTTCCAATAGCCTTAGGGCATCGGACTCAAAATGACCAACACTATACGCGTCAAAAATGCTTTTATGTTGAATAAAATGATGTTTGGTTGCGTTCAACTCTTCTTTGGAGGGTACTGCCGTACCTATATGCATTTCTTTATAGAATTGCCTAGAGTCTGCGGATAATATCTCTGTATCAAATGTATTTGCCAAATCAATTGCCCTTGCGGTTTTACCAATAGCGGTTGGCCCAACAACTGCAATTACCGTTTTAGTATTCATAAATGGTCTCCGCAATTGTAACAATATTTGGCGCCATCCCGGTGGCCTTCGGCGGCACATGATGGGCAGCATTGTGTATTGGTATGTACTATTGCATTGCCTGAATTTCTATTTTTTCCGTATTTGGAAAACTCTACGGTTACTATGCCTGTTGGAACGGCGATGATACCATAACCCAATATCATAATAACGGTGGCAATAAACTGTCCCAAATTGGTCTGTGGTGCTATATCCCCGTAGCCTACCGTGGTTAAGGTTACTATGGTCCAATAAATACTTCTTGGAATACTCGTAAAGCCCGCTTCATCTCCTTCAATTAGGTACATTATCGTGCCCATAATTATGGATAGAATCACCACAACGTAGATAAAAACAGCTATTTTGGCCCTACTCGCCTTTAAGGCAGCGCGCAACTGTGAGGCCTCTCCCAAAAACTTCACCAATTTTAAAATTCTGAATATCCTTAACAAACGCAGTGCCCTAACGGCAATTAGCGCTTGGGAACCCACAAAAAAATAAGACAAATACAATGGTAGGGTAGACAGCAAATCAACCATACCATAAAAACTAAAAATATACTTAAAAGGTTTTTTAATGCTTATGATTCTTGCGAAATACTCAAAAGTGAAAAATATGGTGACCACCCATTCCAGTATCAAAAGCGGTTGGTGGAATTTGGCGTCTATACCTTTAATGCTTTCCAACATGACCAGCATCACACTAAGCACTATCAAGACAACCAAGGTAATATCAAAAATCTTGCCCGCAGGTGTATCTGCTTCGTAGATAATTGTATGCAACTCATGTCGCCAACCAGAATGAACTTCCTCTCTTTCCAAAAAATTAATTTAGGTCCACTACCTTAAGCCTATGCTTTCTTCGTAAAACCGATTCTATTATAAACGTAGCGTAATCATTGCCATTGATAGGCGTAATCAGATTTTCTAAGATACTAATATTATTTAGTTGGTGATTTAATTCCGTGAATCCATAGCCTCTAAACCTCCCTTTTTGGATTAAAACCACACCTTTTTCTCCTTGGGCTCTTCCCTTGTCGATTAGGATGGCGTTTCTACCGTCTATACTGTACCTTAAAAATAGCGCTTGTAGCGCGTTTTGTTGTTCCTCTGTTGTTTTGTTACTATATCCCCTAAGTTCCATGTTTATTTTCTGGGCAAAATCCGCTGCCGCTTTTTTGGAGGCGAAACTACTTAGCCTATTGGGCTGTCCATAATTTTTTTCTACCCGAAAAAAGCCCTCCCCTGCGGAACCTCCTGTTAAATAAACTCCGTATTGAAATCCTGTTTTTACCTTATCGGGTTGAAGTTTTGGGCGGTTATTTTCTTTTTCAAACTGTTCCTTTAATAGGGCTATTACATCACTTCCCGTGATTTCAAACGTTACTTCCTTGGTTTCTTTTTGCAGTTTTCTGGCTAAATCCCCCACATTGGTAAAATGTTGGTTCACCCTTTTTTTTATGTTTTTTGTCTTGCCAATATATAGTAGTTCCCCTTTTTTACTGTAGAGGTAATAGACGCCGGTCTCAGAGGGCAGCTGTTCTACCATATCTAGCTGTTTGTGGGAGAGTTCCCCCGAACTTTCTTCCCGTATGACCTCTGTGATGATTGTCTTACCGCTATCTTTGGTAAGCAATAGTTTAAAAAGTTTTAAGGTGGCCAAAGCGTCCCCATTGGCACGGTGCCTATCTGTAACGGGAATGCCAAGGGAGCGCACCAACTTGCCCAGACTGTGTGATTCTGCATCTGGTAATAGTTTTTTGGAAAGATCTACGGTACAGAGTGTTTTTCGCTTATAGTCATATCCCAGTCGTCTAAATTCTGTTCTTAATATACGGTAATCAAACTGGGCGTTATGGGCCACAATTACAGCATTGTCAGTAATCTCAATAATGCGCTTGGCCACTTCATGGAATTTTGGTGCAGATTGCAACATTTTATTGTTTATTCCCGTGAGGTTTGCCACAAAAGGTTGTATTTTCCTTTCAGGATTTATTAAACCAATAAATTTATCTTCTACTTGTAGTCCATTGAACCGGTGTATGGCAATTTCCATAATTCCTTCTTCATTGTACTTTCCCCCCGTACTTTCTATGTCTAATATGGCATATATCAATCCTACGCTGCTTTTAGTTGTAATTTCTTGCACCAAAGATACTGCTTCCAATACGCACCATGGTACTACCTTCGTCAACGGCAATGGTATAATCCCCGCTCATACCCATGGAAAGTACATGAATTTCTGGCAGTTGTTCTTTTAGCCCTTCAAAGGTAGTTTTAAGTCCTTTGAATTCCCTACGCACCTGTTCCAAATCCTTGGTAAATGTTGCCATTCCCATTAATCCTTCAATTTTTATGTTTTGGAGCGATTTAAATTCATCATCATTAACCAGTGCTATCAATTCATCTTGGTCCAGCCCAAATTTAGTATCCTCTTCGGCAATATGCATTTGAAGCAGACAGGAGATGGTGCGGTTGTGCTTAAGGGCTTGTTTATTTATTTCCTTTAGGAGTTTAAGGCTATCCACCCCATGGATCAAATCCACATACTCGGCCATATATTTTACTTTGTTGCGTTGCACGTGCCCAATCATATGCCATTGAATATCTTTGGGCAATACCTCCCATTTTTGGGTCATTTCCTGAATTTTATTTTCCCCAAATACTCGTTGCCCTGCCTCATAGGCTACCAAGAGGTCTTCTGTGGGCTTGGTTTTGGAAACGGCGACAAGTACAACGTTTCCGGGAAGGGTGTTTTTAATGGAATGTAGTTTTTCTGCTATGGACATATCAAAATTCCTAGAGTTCATAAATAGCTAGCCCGCTGCGTAATTTGGGTTCTATATAAGTGCTTTTAGGCGGCATTACCAAATCCGCATCCGCAACGGCCATGATTTCTTCAATGGTTAGGGGCAGTAATCCAAAACCTACCGTAAATTCCCCTTGGTCTATGGCATCCTTCATTTTTAAAATGTTGTATTTGCCATGGCGGTAGGCAATGCGTTTATCATTCCGCAGATCTTGTATCCCCAAAATTGGTTCTAAAATGGTTTTGAACAATATTTGTGTATCCAAAGCACTTAAAGGGTCATCCATATCGTACACCTTTTTTCTTAGGTACAGCGAATAGTATTGACCATCCAAGTACATGCTAAAATGATGTTTTTGTGATGGATTATAGGGATCATCTTTTTTTTCTTCAATCCGATAAAAAGTGTCGAGCTGTATCAAAAACTCTTCTTTTGAGAGGCCGTTCAGGCCCCTAATGAGGCGATTGTATTCATAAATCCTTATTTCCGATTCAGGGATTAGATAAGACATAAAATAATTATAGGCCTCCGTTCCCATATGGTTGGGATTATTGGATTTTCTTTCCTCGGAGAGCAAATAGGATGATGCACTTCTGTGATGGCCATCTGCAATGTACAGCGATGGCATCTCACTAAAGATATTCTCTATTTCCGTAACTATCTTGGGTGCATCAATACGCCAGATTTGGTGTTTGGCCCGGTCCGTGGTCGTGAAATCATAAAGTGGTTGCTCCTTAATCTTTCTGGCCCAAATTGCTGCAAGGCGTTTATCATCCTTGTGGGCCATCAATACAGGTTCTGCATTAAAGCCAACCGTGTTCAGGTAGTCCGCAAAAAGCACTTCACGGTCCTCTAGGGTGTCCTCATGTTTTTTTATGATACCGGTTTCATAATCTTTTACGCTGGTGGCACAGAAAAAACCTAAACTTTTATGCCCTTGGTCCTCTATTTGATAGAGATAGAAAGACGGTGTTTCTTCTTGGATAAAAATTTGGTCTTCCAGAAATTCCAAATAGCGGTTATGCACCAGTCTAAAACGTTCTTTGCCCCCAACGTCTTGATGGAACTTATATCCCGGATTGATGATATGTAAAAACGAAAATGGGTTATACGTTAAGATGGCGTCACGTTCTACGGGGTCATAGGCTTCATAGGATTTAGAAGCTACGTGCACCACCTTATCCCTTGTTGGGCGTATGGCCTTAAAAGGTTTGACTATCGCCATTCTAAGCAAATTGTGCGGACACCTTTTCCGCTTTTTTACCCTGGGAATAGTCATAAAAACCTTCGCCAGACTTTACGCCGAGTTTACCCGCCATGACCATATTTACCAATAAGGGACAGGGTGCATATTTAGGGTTTTTGAACCCCTGGTACATCACTTTAAGAATAGACAGGCATACATCCAGCCCAATAAAGTCTGCAAGTTGTAGTGGCCCCATAGGATGCGCCATACCTAATTTCATCACCGTATCAATTTCTTGAACCCCCGCCACTTGGTGGTATAGTGTCTCTATGGCTTCATTGATCATGGGCATGAGAATACGATTGGCCACAAAACCCGGATAATCGTTAACCTCGGTAGCTGTTTTGCCTAAATTTTTTGAAAGCTCCATGATAGTATTGGTGACTTCGTCAGAAGTACTGTATCCCCTAATAATTTCAACCAATCGCATTATTGGAACGGGATTCATGAAGTGCATGCCTATTACCTTGTCCGGTCTGTTGGTTGCGGCACCAATCTGGGTGATGGATATGGAGGATGTGTTGGAAGCCAAAATGGTGGATGTCTCACAGTGCTCATCAAGGGTTTTAAAGATGTCCAGTTTAATGTCAAGGTTTTCTGTGGCAGCTTCCACCACCAAATCAACCTCGGCCACCCCATCCTTGATTTCCGTGAAGGTCCTAATCTGGGAAAGGGTATTGTTTTTGATTTGCTGAGTGATTTTTTCTTTTGCCACCATTCTATCTAGGTTGGAGGCAATAGTGGCTAAGCCTTTGTTCAAAGAGGCTTGGTTCACATCTATGAGCTTCACCTTGTACCCATGCTGGGCGAAAACATGGGCTATTCCATTTCCCATGGTTCCCGCGCCTATTACCGCTATATTTTTCATTTATTAGTTAATTAAATTCTTGTATGATTTGTAGTGCTACCCGCAGCGCCTTTGTTCCTTGTTCCAAAGTTACTATGGGCGTAGTGTTGTTTTGTATGGCATCTGCAAAGCTGTTGAGCTCATCCAAAATGGCATTGTTTGGGGCTATGTCCGGGTTTTCAAAATAAATTTGTTTTTTTATTCCCTCGGCGTTTTGCAGTATCATATCAAAATCCCCTGGGGTTTCCGGAGCCTCCTTCATTTTCACCACTTCCACCTTTTTTTCCAGAAAATCTACCGAGATATAGGCATCTTTTTGGAAAAATCGTGATTTCCGCATATTTTTTAGGGATATCCTACTTGCTGTTAAGTTGGCAACGCAACCATTTTCAAAAGCAATTCTTGCATTGGCAATGTCTGGGGAACTGCTTATGACAGAAACACCACTGGCATTGATTTGTCTAACGTTAGAATGTACCACGCTTAGAATGGCATCTATATCATGAATCATCAGGTCCAGGACTACGGGAACATCCGTACCACGTGGATTAAATTCTGCCAATCGGTGGGTTTCAATGAACATTGGTTGTTGAATTTTGTCCTTAACAGCGGTGAATGCGGGATTAAACCTTTCCACATGCCCAACCTGCCCCTTTACCCCAAACTTTTTCTGAAAACCAACTAGTTGTTCGGCCTCTTCCAAGGTATTGGTGATAGGTTTTTCAATAAAGATATGTTTCCCATTTTCCATGGCCTTTTTGGCACAATCAAAATGGGAAAGGGTAGGGGTCACAATGTCTACCACATCAACAGCTGCAATTAAATCGTTGATGTTTTCAAAATAGCGGTATCCAAATTCGTCCACTACTTTTTTTGCGCTAATTTCATCTGGGTCGTGGAATCCTACCAATTCATATTTTTCGGATTCATTCAAAAGTCGCAGGTGTATTTTCCCCAGATGTCCAGCCCCTAAAACGCCAGCTTTCAGCATAATTCGTAAGTTTTTCCAAAAATAGGGATAACCACAGAATTGTATGCCCCAAGTGGTGCCCAGAATTGCCGAAGTTTCATAATTTCGTAAACCAAACTAGACTATGCAGGATACACTTAGGCACCAAGGACTGCGCAATCAACTGGCAGAATTATTAAGTACAAAAGGGATTGTGGACCTTCAGGTGCTCCATGCTATAAGACAAGTGCCCAGACATTTGTTTTTGGATAGCGGTTTTGAAGCACATGCGTACCAAGACAAGGCTTTTCCCATTGGGGCGGACCAAACTATTTCACAACCGTATACCGTAGCTTTCCAGACCCAGTTGTTACATGTAAAACCTCAACAAAAAATATTGGAAATAGGGACTGGTTGTGGCTATCAAACCGCGGTGTTATTGGAACTTAAGGCCAAGGTGTTTACGGTGGAGCGACAAGGCGCCCTATTTAAAAGAACCAAGCTTTTCTTTGGTAAAATGGGCTACAGGCCAAAAAAAACCGTTTTTGGCGATGGATACAAAGGTTTACCGGAACACGCACCTTTTGATGGTATTATTGTTACGGCCGGTGCACCTGAGGTGCCAAAGGCGCTGCTGTCCCAATTAAAAATTGGAGGGAGATTGGTAATACCAGTCGGTGCCGATAGCCAAGTAATGACCTTGTTTGAAAGGACCTCCGAAAAGGAATTTAAGAAGACGGAATATGGTGATTTTAGGTTTGTTCCCTTATTAGAGGATAAAAACTAAAATTGAATGCCAAAGTTTACCCCACGTTCTGTGATGCCTTGAAAGTGTCCTTGAACGAAGCCCACCCTTAGGAATCTGAACTTTTTCCAGCCCAAATTGCCCAACGCAACACCAAACTCTGTGTATGCACTGGTATTTTCTGTGGACAGCACTTTTCCGCTGATAATCAAATGGCTGCCCAACTTTTTAAGCAATGGAATCTTGTTCATGATAAACCCCTGAAAGTTATGCTCCGCATGTCCCTCAAAATATTGCCCATTGGTGCTAAAGTCATAGTATGGCAAAAAGAAAAAGGAGTTTAGGTAATTCAATCTTGTTACCCTTGTTCTATTCCCGTTAAAATGTTGGAAGTCCACAAAGGAAATATTGTCCGCATTTATGAATGTTCCCGCTTTTAGGTTGTAGAAAAAACGGCCCTTATCACCTACAGGGAAATCTTGGGCCAAACGAGCTTTAAATTGGCTATAATTATTGGATGGATTGCTACTGGCAAAACCGGTTTCATAGCCCAAGTATAGCGTAGGATAACTATCATTCGTTAGGTTAAATTTTCCGTCCGGGTAGTTTTGGTATTTTTGACCAAAACGTATCCTGGTGGTAAGGCTTAGCTTTATAATTTCATGGGTCGCAATGGCGGGGTCCACAAAATTGTCTGGTTGTAGAGGATTGTTGGAAGTGTAGACGTCGTCCTCATCATCAATGAGAACATAGTCAGCGGTATTAAAAAGCGGTTGCCTTTTCTCAAACCCAACATTCAAAAAAGTGTATATTCCATTGACTATTTCCTGTTGATAGTACACTTCGGCAAATGTTTTGTCATAGAATTTGGCTAGGTTATCTTCAAAGAATAAGCTGGCAAAGGTGTTCCCCAAAGGCTTAATGGGTTCCTCATTGTTAAACTGCAACGCCTGGTTGCCCACCCTTAGCCTTAAGAATGGCCGAGAAAACGTATTGAATCTGTAGGAAACCGAGCCAACCGGTCTAAAGCGCCTATCAGAAAAACCATAATCGAAATCAATTCCCAAATTTAAGCGGGTCCCTTTTTCTTCGTTCAATTTTGTATAGTCAAAATTTAGGCCCGTATGCCATCCTTGGACGGTATTGAACTGTAAAGCGGAAATTAGGGAAGATACCGTAAAATACTTTTCTTTAAACGTATTGCTATGGGTGTATCCAAAAAAAAGCGAACCTATCCCAAACTTATTGCCTTTTGCATCAACCGAATCCAGATATTGTTGGGATTCTCTTATAACTTGAAGGCTATCCTTGACCACATAATCCGAACGTTCTTCTTGGGTTAGGGGAACAGGCCTTACCGTATTCCAAAAAATGGAGTCTTTTTTATTCGCATTGTCCACAAAACTTAAAACTTCGTTCCCAAACGTTTTTTTTGTAAAATTGGGTTGTAGTTCATAGTTCTTGTATCCTGCGGTAAAACGCCCCTCACCTTTAAAACCAAAGATATTGTACTTAAAATCAAAACTTTGCAATGTTTTTAGCCATGTGTCCGCGCTTTTAAGGTAGTTAAAACTCTGTTTTATAAAAAAAGTGTCCACGGGTATTATTTTGGCCTGTTCGCCGGTCACCGCAAGTTCTACGGCGTAGATGGCCCAATTATCTTCAATGATATAGATAGTTCCATTAAAAACACGGTCCTTAGGTCTTCGTGGTATCACTTGGATTTGATTCACCAAATTGCCCAGGTCGTCATAAAATGTTCCCAACAGACGGTACCTGTAGTAGTTGAAGGCATTGTCCGCGATAGGAGAAATCAGTTGGTTGCCCAGTTCCACGGTATTTTCATAAAATGAAAAGTTGACATCTGTGGATGTGTTGAAGCTGAATCCGTTATCATCCCCGCTTACCTTGGACGCTATGATTTTTTCCTTAAAGTCGTTATTCCTTTTTGATATGTCCGAAATAGTCTCGGACAGATACACAATGCCTGACCGGGTAGAGTCCAACCCTCCGCCCAAGTCCCCAACATCCTGGCCCAAAATTCTTTCTGGCGCGTCCTTAATTTTTATCAGTCCTTTGGAATAAAAGCTAGCGGTAAAATTTTGAAGTTCCTTTTGATATTTTTTACGGCTTTCTATCGCATTTTGTATCACCCTGTTCGCCGGATTTTCCTTGGCCGTAATAGCAACCTCATTGAGGGTTATGTTTTCTGGTTCTAAGCTAATGTTTAAAGTGAATGCTGTACCAGTTACCGTAATTTGCTTTTTTTTAGTCGTGAACCCTAAGTATTTAAAGACAATGGTATATGTCCCAGGTGAGGCAACCTCCAACTCATAGAACCCATTATCATTGGAGATGGTTCCGTTAATGCTACCTTCATAATAGATACTGACAAATGGTAAGGGGTTGTTTTCCCCATCCGTTACCTGTCCTTTGATTTGCCCATTGGAAGTATGATGAAAAAAGAGGAAACAAAAGAAAAAATAAAGCAGACGAAAAAGATTGGTACGAAGCATAGAACAATATTACATCAATCGTAAAACGGTTCAAGTTTAGTAAATGTTAAATAAATTAGTTGTTGAAACTTTTTTTAATACGTGCCAAATTCTTCTTGTTGTCCCTATCCTTAATGGTCTCACGTTTGTCGTAAAGTTTTTTCCCTTTGGCCAATCCTATGTTTACCTTGGCCAACCCACGATCATTTATGAACATTTTTAAGGGTACAATGGTAAGGCCGCTTGTGGCTACTTCCTTACGTAGTTTTTTAAGCTCCCTTTTGTTCAAGAGTAATTTACGTTCTGCCTTTGGTTTGTGGTTGTAGTGACCACCATGGCTGTATTCATCTATTTGCATATTAATGACAAAAAGCTCTCCATTGTCATTAAATTCGCAAAAACTTTGTGAAATGGAGGCCTTGCCCAGTCTTATGGACTTAATTTCCGTTCCACCTAGCACAATACCAGCGGTAAAGGTTTCTAAAATCTCGTAATCAAAACGAGCTCTTTTGTTTTTAATGTTAATGTTTGCTTGCATACACGACAAAAATAAACTAATTGGCCTGTTTTTACTTGAATTCTATGAGAATGAAATATGATATGTTAGCATTTATGATGCTAATGCTCTTTTTTTCATGTACGGAGCAAAAGGAGCCTATTACCGCCAAATTTATCGTAGATAAGGGAATTGCGGTCAGTGGAGGGGAACAGTATGCCACTTCCAAGGTGCGTTTTAAGTTTAGGGATGCGTATTACGAAAGTGAGTTAAAGCAAGGCAAAAAACTGTTAAAGCGCATTACCATGGTTAAGGGTGTTGAAACCACTGATGTAAGGTTGGGAGACAGTTTTCAGCGCTTTGTGAATGATTCTGTGGTTCCACTAACGGATTCCTTGGCCAACGGGTATTCCAATTCCGTGAATTCCGTTCACTATTTTTCAAGATTGCCCTATGGTCTTAATGACCCCGCGGTGCACAAAAAATTACTGGGTAAGGAAGCCATTAAGGATGTTACTTATTTTAAGCTACAAGTAACCTTTAGCAAGGATAATGGAGGCGACGATTTTGATGATGTCTATGTATACTGGTTTGACGTAAAAACGTTTAAACCAAAATACCTTGCCTATACCTTTCAGGTCAATGGCGGTGGGATTCGTTTTCGGGAGGCGGTAAACGAGCGCTACGTGAATGGTATACGCTTTGTAGATTATAACAACTACCGCCCAAAAAGTCCTTTAAAAGACGTTGTAAAAGTTGGCCAGTGGTTTGAAGCGGACAGCTTGGAGTTGCTTTCTAAAATTGAAATAGAAAACATCCAGGTAATTGGTAACGACTAGTTGATCTGTAGCCTGATATCCGTGGCAACGCCATCCACAATCTGGACGATGAACAATGCCCCATTGTTGGTATCGTCCATAGGGCTATATTTTTCTTCACCCAATAGTTTGTTGACCATATTTGGAGTGGTATTACTATGTCCCACAATTAAAACTTGAAGCCCTGAATTATCTTTTTTAAAGGTTTCAATGTCCATAGTGCTAGGGTCATAATAATCTATGTCCAGGTCTTGTTTCACGGAAACTGGTGCCGCGGTCATCCTTGTGCGTTCAAAATTTGTCGAATACAGCGCATCAAGAGGAATGTTATCAAATATATTGGCCCAGTTCATTGCCCTGCCCAAACCATCTTGGTTCAACTCCGGATCTGCGTTATTGGGATCCGTTCTATCCTTTTCTGCATGTCTAATTAAATAAAAAGTAGAAATTGTGGGTTCCTTGTTTATTTCTATATCTTTATTCCCACTATTTTTCTTGTCATTACATGAGATTAGTCCTACACCAATTACGGTTAGAATTACCAAAGGTTTCAAGAAAAATTTTGTAATAGTTAGATGCGACGCCCCCATATTTTATTATCAGATTTAAGTTAAAAGTACCACTAATTTTAATCAACCTAATGGCTAAGTTACTTACTACAACGTTTATTGTACTGCTAATATTTTCCTCCAATGCACAGGACGGGGCATTGCCACCAGACATTAGGCAGCATAACCTCACACAGTTTAATGCAAGTTTGTTTAACCCGGCCTTTTCTTTTGACCGCAATAAACCGCGTTCTGTGGCGCTTTGGTCCCGTTGGCAGTGGCAAACCATTGATACAGATCCGTCTACGATGTTTTTTAACTATACCCAGCGTTTTGGGGCACAATCTTCTGGTGGTATTGGTTTTTTTCAGAATAATACCGGGTTGTTTTTAAATAGGGGTGGGGTATTGAATTATGCCTTTGCGATACCCTTGGGTGAGGAGGTGAATTTAATATTTGGTGCCAATGTGCTGGGATATCAGCAAGAACTTGCAGATACAAGAGTTATATTGGGTAATCAACCCTTACCGTTTCCAAACAATGATGACCCACGTTTTATTGCAGAGCTGGCTCCAGGTCTTAGACTGCAGGCAAAAAGTTTTAGTATGGGCATGTCCGTTGAGAATGCTTTAAATTTTGATTTCACCAATAGCGAGCGCTTGGAAACCGAGCGTATTTTTTCAGGAAGTATTAGCAATGACTTTCCGGTGTATCTTTTTGATGAACTGAGTTATGTAAGGCCTATACTATATGCCCGTTCCATACCAAATCAAGATTTTCAGTACGGGCTGGCTACCCTTTTTACCACCCCAAAATTTTGGGTGCAAGGCGGTTATAACAGCTTTTATGGTGTATCTGGAGGGGTAGGGGCAACCTTTTTTAAAAAATTGTCCCTTGGTGCCTTGGTGGAAAGTGGCCTAAATGAGGCCATCCAGAATGAAGACCCTACATTTGAGTTGGTCTTGGCGTATCACTTTGGCGAGCAAATGTATGAGCCAAAAGAAAAGGAAGAAAAACTATCTCCTGAGGAAAAAATGGAGGAAATTGAAAAGCAACGCCAGCAAGAAGAGGCTGAAAAAGAAAGACTACGCTTGGCCGAAGAAGCACGTCTTGCCCAATTAGAGAAAGAAGCTATGTCAAAAAGGCGGGCAGAGGAACTGGCCGCAGTGAAAGAACAACTACGGCAAGATAGTATTGCCAAAGTAGCAAGGACCAAGGAAGTGGAAATCATGCCCAATGAAAAATACCAAGAGGTAAATTCCGCAGAAGGACTGCAGCCTGGGTTCTATTTAATCGCCAATGTTTTTGGCACTAAAAAATATCTTGAAAACTTTAAGAGTAAATTAGAGGCACAAGGCTTGCTACCCAAATCCTTCTATAGGAGCGTTAACAAATTTAATTATGTTTATTTGGCCAGGTATGAGACCATTGACGAGGCTAGGGCTGCACGTGCCAGCAAGTTTGGTGGCAAATACAAAGACGCCTTGTGGATTTTTAGGGTAAGGGGAGAATAAGCACTATTTTTTAATTTCTTGGCCTACCAAGTAAGATAAGTAAGTGGTGGTGTTCATTAAATACTTTCTATCCCTTGTCATGGTGCCCATGGCCACAGCACCCTGCAAAATAGTATATAGTTGTTTGGCAAACTGAAGCGGTGGTACGGGTAGCTTTATTTCCGCTGCCTTTGCCCCATTTTCCAGGACCAGTGCAATTTTTCCTTCAATTTCTTTTGCTGTTTCCTTAACCGCAGCGGACAGCAATGGATTGTTATGATGTGCATCTACGCCTGTATTTAATATGGGGCACCCCCCCAGGTTTAAGGTAAAAACGTCATATTGCTTATAAAACAATAATAAAGCTTCAATTTTGGCCATAGCAGACCCGTCAACGGATAGCACTTCATCAATTTTGGCCAATAATAAATTTTTGTTGTATTCAAACGCAGCGAGTGCCAAAGCTTCCTTGTTTTCAAAGTTCCCGTAAATGGCACCTTTGGTCAACCCGGTAGCTTCCGTTAAATGGCTCATACTGGTTCCTATATACCCATGTTTATTAAAGATGGGGGCCACCGTCTCAATGATAAATCTTGTGGTTCTTTCGGCTTTTGTACTCATATCTGATGGTCTCGCTAGTTAAGGGCAAAGCATATCTCCAATTATTTCTATCCTATTTGTAATTTCAATATATAAGGTATAGATTTCTGTTACAGTGATGGGGTATAAAGTATCCCCTGGGGGCTAAGATATAAAAAATATATACTGTATGGTATGAAAAAAAAGGTGTCCATATATACATGGACACCTTTTACACCTTTACACAACTTACAGTTCTAAAACTATAGCTACGCTATCTGGTTTGCTGGAGCCTATCTTAGGTGGTTTTAGCCTACCAGTTCATTTTGGTTTCTAAAAACAAGTTGATTGTCAAAACAATCCAGTAAGACAATACTGTCCCGCTTTACCTTTCCGGATAGTAGGTCCTTGGATAGCTGGTTAAGCACCTCTTTTTGTACTAGGCGTTTAATTGGCCTTGCTCCGTATTGCGGGTCATACCCTTTGTTGGATAGGTATTTAAGGGCTTCATCCGTTGCGTCCAAGGTAATCTGCTGTTTGGACAGTTGTCGCTTTAGCTGGTCTATCTGTAATCCCACTATTTTAAAAATATCTTTTTTGCTCAGTGGGGTAAACATAATGATGTCATCTATACGATTTAAAAACTCTGGTCTAATGGTTTTTCTGAGCAATGCCATGATTTCTATTCTGGCGGACTCTGATGCGCTATAAACATCTGGGTTGTTATCAAATTTTTCTTGGATGATGGTACTGCCTAAATTACTGGTCATGATAATGATGGTATTCTTAAAATCTGCAACCCTTCCTTTATTGTCCGTTAGCCTGCCCTCATCCAATACTTGTAATAAAATATTAAAAGTATCGGGGTGTGCTTTTTCAATTTCATCCAAAAGCACCACCGAATAAGGTTTTCTTCTTACCGCTTCTGTTAGTTGTCCTCCTTCATCATAGCCTACATATCCTGGAGGGGCACCAACAAGCCTACTGGCTGCATGTTTTTCTTGATACTCGCTCATATCAATTCTGGTCATCGCATTTTCATCATCAAACAAATAAGCGGCCAAGGTTTTGGCGAGTTCCGTTTTGCCTACCCCCGTGGTTCCTAAAAATAAGAAGGAACCTATGGGCCTTTTGGCATCCTGTAATCCCGCCCTACTGCGTCTTATGGCATCGGACACGGCTTCTATGGCCTCTTCTTGCCCTACAACGCGTTTGTGGAGCACGTTTTCCAGTTTTAACAGCTTATCCTTTTCGCTCTGTAGCATTTTGGTCACCGGGATTCCCGTCCATTTGGCAACCACCTCGGCAATATCATCATTGGTGACTTCCTCTTTTATTAATGTATTGGTCTGCTGTTGTTCTTGTAAGGTAACATTCAATTGTTCCAGGGATTCTTGGGCTTCTTTAATTTTTCCATAGCGCAGCTCCGCGACCTTGCCATAATCACCATTACGTTCTGCACGTTCTGCTTCTAATTTAAACTGCTCAATATCCTGTTTTATTTTTTGGATGTTATCCACCACGGATTTTTCACTTTCCCATTGGGCAAAAACACCATGGCGCTCCTCTTTAAGATTGGCGAGCTCTAAATTCAACGATTTTAATTTGGTTTCGTCATTTTCCCTTTTGATAGCTTCAATTTCAATTTCCAGTTGCATTATCTTTCGATCAAGGACATCCAGCTCTTCTGGTTTGGAGTTGATTTCCATCCGTAATTTTGATGCGGCCTCATCAATGAGGTCAATGGCTTTGTCCGGCAAGAACCTGTTGGTAATATACCGCTGGGATAGGGTAACGGCAGATATGACCGCCTCATCCTTTATCCTTACCTTGTGGTGTGCCTCATATTTTTCTTTGATGCCCCTTAGGATGGAAATGGCACTTTCCGTATCTGGTTCATCCACCACTACTTTCTGGAATCTTCTTTCCAAGGCTTTATCCTTTTCAAAATACTTTTGATACTCATCCAAAGTAGTTGCCCCAATGGCCCTTAACTCGCCCCTTGCAAGGGCCGGCTTTAGGATGTTTGCTGCATCCATGGCACCTTGCCCACCGCCGGCACCCACCAAAGTGTGGATTTCGTCTATAAACAATACAATGTCTCCGTCAGAGGTGGTGACCTCCTTGATAACCGCTTTTAATCGTTCTTCAAACTCGCCTTTGTATTTGGCACCCGCGATAAGTGCGCCCATGTCCAAAGAATAAATAGTTTTGTCCTTTAAGTTTTCTGGAACGTCTCCTTGAACGATACGGTGGGCGAGGCCCTCTGCGATGGCAGTTTTGCCAACACCGGGCTCACCAACTAACATGGGATTGTTTTTTGTCCTTCTGGATAGAATTTGCAAGATTCGCCTTATTTCCTCATCGCGTCCAATGACGGGGTCCAGTTTACCGGAGTCTGCAAGCTGATTCAGGTTTTTGGCATATTTCTCCAAAGAATTGTAGGTTTCCTCGGCACTCGCCGATGTTACCTTGTCCCCCTTTCGCAATTCATTAATAGCCGCTTTTAGCGTATCCACTTTAATCCCCTGATCTTTTAGGATTTGACCAATTTTACTTTTAGATTGTAAAATGGCCAGAACCAAATGCTCAATGGAGACAAACTCATCACCCATTTTTTTTGCAATGTTGCTGGCTTCTCCCAGTGTTTTCCCGGCTTCCCTAGAGAGCATGATATCCGCTCCAGAGACCTTGGGAAAACGCTCCAATTCCTTGTCCAAAATTTGATACATCAAAGATGTATTGACACCCATTTTTTTCAGTAGAAATGGTAAAACATTCTCGTCTACTTGTGTGATGCCTTTAAATAAGTGTTCATTTTCTATTTGTTGATGACCAAAGCCCTGGGCAATTTGCTGCCCTTGCTGTATGGCCTCCTGTGATTTTATGGTATAATTATTAAAATTCATGTTTTTGTTTTTCCTTTAAAAAGCAAGAATTTCACCAAAACTGTTATACTGGCAAAATGTCCGGTAATCAGTTGTTTTTCACGACATTTAGTCAGGTTATTGAGGTCTTGACAAGTGATTGGGAAGTCTTAACTTTGTCCTATGGGATTATTTAACAACTTGTTTTCTGGAGGTAATGGAGATGATGCCCCTAACGCTAAGATTGCTTGGACAGTTTTAGAGAATGAAAGCCAACTGGAAACCATTTTACGGGACTCTAAAACCAAGACACAAGTAATTTTTAAACACTCCACAACCTGTGGCATTAGTAGAATGGCACTTAATAGGTTTACGGCCAACTTTAGTTTGGCACCCAATCTGGCAACCATGTATTTTTTGGACTTACATGCTTTTAGGAAGGTATCTAATACGGTTGCCGCAAAATTTAATGTGATTCATCAGTCACCACAACTCATTATTATACGAAATGGAGCGGTAGTTTTCCACACTTCTCACGGGGCTATTCCAGAAGTAAACTTGGAAACTTACGTTTAAGGGTTTTCACCATGATTAATCAAACCTGTTTCGGCTTAAAATACCCTTTAGCTTGTTTTTGATGTCTTCACCTGCATTATAGACCATCTGTTCATCTGTAGGAAAGGGAACTGCTGCCAGGTCCAATAAGGCAACCAAATCATTGTCCAGTGCCCTGCGGTCACCATCCACATTGGCATACATATGCTCAAAAATAAACTGGGTGTTTATAGGATAAGCATTTAAGACTTGACCGTTCTGTAAATCTAGGAAGCGCACTTTGGCTCCTACATCTGCCGTTTTAATTTGGGCAAAGCGATAAAAGTTACAGCGCACTTTTCGCATTTTATCTACCTTAATATCATTTCCCAAACTATCTTTTGCCACGTTACCGTTGGCATCAAGCACATATTCAAAGCCATCTTTTATGAGTTTTTCCTTAATTAACTGGGTTTCGTTAACACGTTCAGGGGAAATATTGATTTGTTGAAAATCTAGCTGCATTTCATAGTCATATACTATATCTTCGAGTGGATTCGTGTGGTATTCTGTCCATAAATCATTGATTCCAAAAGCATTAAAGTCCAACAATTCTGCTTCCAAGCGTGCGGGAATTACTTTGTCCGTGGCATTGGTTACGGCCACCTTTACAAAGGAAAGCCCTTTTTGATAGGCCTCCTCCATTTTACCATTAAGGCTGCCATACCCTGGGTTGATTTCAGAAAGGTATTTTAAATCATCATAGGCCTTTCTATAATCTAGCTTGGTTTGCGCATTTTCTAAGATTGCCGTGGCATTCTGATATAAAAAATCCGATAATTTATCTTTAGATGTTAAAATAGGGACATCGTAATTTTTAAAATTAAACCGTGCATTCCTATCTTCTGCATATACGGGAAGTGGGAGTAGGGGCTTTATGCGTTCTTGAACCTTGTTCAGGCCCACATAGGTTACATAAATTTTTTCCAAATGGGCTGGGTTTCCGTCCTTTTTCCAAAAGTTGATTTGTTGTAATTCCCGCTCCACTTTCTTTTCAAAGGCCTCTTCCAATAAATACACAAAATCTTGGTGGCCACGTTTGGTTTTGTTATCCCGCAACTGTTTTATGGAACGATTAATGGCGTTGTCATAGTCCCCGCTGTTTAAAGCCTCTTGGGTTCTTTTTACTCCTCCACAGGAAATCAGGAAAATAACCGCTAAAATGGTCGTGTATTTTTTTATCATGATGCTGCTATTTATTGGTGTAACTTTCAATTGGTATGCCAAATCGTTTCAATGGGTTAACGAAAAACGATGAACCGTAGTATAATTCCTATGAATTAATTGAATTAAGGTACCCAACACCTTAGTACCATTGTTAATTGTTATTTGATAAAATCACCGAATTTAGAAGCATTGGTAGCTCTGCGTTGATAGGGTATTTGTATTTTTGCAATCTAAAATTCAAATTCGTATGCAACGGGATACTTTGGTATTTGACCTGATAGAGAAGGAAAGGGAAAGACAGACAAACGGTATTGAACTAATTGCCTCGGAGAATTTTGCAAGCCCACAGGTAATGGAGGCCGCAGGTTCCGTGCTAACCAATAAATATGCGGAAGGTTATCCCGGAAAAAGGTATTATGGAGGTTGTGCCGTAGTAGATGAGGTAGAGCAATTGGCCATAGACCGCGCCAAAGAACTATTTGGTGCCGTTTATGCCAATGTGCAACCGCACTCAGGATCACAGGCCAATGCCTCCGTATATCACGCATGTCTGAAACCAGGAGACACTATTTTAGGGTTTGATTTATCCCATGGAGGGCACTTAACCCATGGATCTCCGGTTAATTTTTCGGGCAGGTTATACAGGCCAACATTTTATGGGGTTGATAGGGAAACGGGAAGGTTGGATTACGAGGCCATTGAGGAGATTGCCAACCGTGAGAAGCCTAAAATGATTATTGCCGGAGCCTCTGCCTATTCCAGGGACATAGATTTTAAAAGGTTTAGGGAAATTGCCGATAGTGTAGGCGCATTATTGTTGGCCGATATCTCACATCCATCCGGACTAATTGCCAAGGGTTTGCTCAATAATCCCATACCACATTGCCATATTGTTACCACAACCACACACAAGACACTAAGAGGACCTAGAGGTGGCTTAATTATGATGGGGGAGAATTTTGAAAACCCTTTTGGTATTCGGCTTAAGAATGGCAATCTTAGAAAAATGTCTGGACTGTTGGATTTGGCCGTTTTTCCTGGAAATCAGGGTGGGCCGTTGGAACATATTATCGCAGCCAAAGCGGTGGCTTTCGGGGAAGCATTAAGTGACCAATTCCTTGCCTACATGCAACAGGTGAAAGATAATGCATCGGCCATGGCAAAGGCTTTTATGGATAGGGATTACCAGGTGATTTCAGGAGGTACGGACAATCATATGATGTTGATAGACCTTAGAAATAAAAACATCACCGGTAAAGATGCCGAAAAGGCCTTGGAGCTGGCCGATATTACAGCAAACAAAAATATGGTTCCTTTTGATGACCAGTCACCATTTGTAACCTCAGGTATTCGTTTTGGAACCCCGGCAATTACCACAAGGGGTCTTAAAGAGCGTGATATGGAAACCATAGTGGGGTATATTGATGAAATCATCAAAGCTGCGCAAGACGAAAAACAAATTGTAGCGGTAAAGCATAAAGTGAATCAGCTTATGGCAAATAGGCCACTGTTCAACGCTTAACCAGACTTAAACGGAACGTTTTACTTTTTGGTTAAACCAGATGGGCAGTATCTTCGGACCTTATGGAACGATTAACGATTTTTAGCTTTATTCTATTTAGTCGTTTAAAAGGTAGAGTGAGGCGTCCTTCGCTTCTAAAATGACCTTATTCTCCACATCGTAAACGTAAGAATCTTGTTTTGAGGGGAAGTACAATTCCCAAAAGCGCATATAATCGTTTTCTGCTTTGTCAGGCGAGAATTTATGGTCGTTTCCGTAATGCCCACCATCTTCAAAAATTGGAACATAAATCTCATAAGGCAATTCGGATAGGCCTTTGGTTAGATACACATAGTTAGCACTAATGGTTCCCAACAGCTTGCAAAATTCATCAGGTATGCTATAGTCAAAAATTCTTGTGATGATAATGGAGGTGTCTCTAAGACAAATGGTTATTTCCTTAATATCCACAGGAAAAGTATTTTCATTTGCTAATTTCAACAGCTCTGACGCCAGGGAGGACGTCGCCTCCTGGGAATCATTACAATTACCCCAATTGCCATTATTAAGATGGAACAGGCTCTCGGTTAAGCAAAGATTACTTCGCAGGGTAATTACCAAATCAATTTTTTCCCTATTTGGTGTTGCATGTATGTTTGCATCCGCAAAAAAAAGACGTTCCAATGCCTTCTTAAACCCATAAAGTCCGTTGATGGAGTTGGCAGATGTACTATGTTTCTTAGAACCATAATCAAAATCGTCATAACCAGCCATTAGCAGCTATTTTAGTTTAGGACGAATTTAAAATCTTATTCAGGTTTACCCCTACATAATAACCTTAAAAATTCTGGGGTTTTTACCCAAAATCAGCCTTTTTAAGTTAAAAAAATGTTAAATAAAAATAAAATGAATTGATTTCTAAGGTTTGTGAACTGCTTTTAAAAAGAAATGAATGGTAAATACTAAATAAAACCTCTCTTTTTGGCCGCCACAATAAGCGATAGGTCGTTTTCCTTTTCGATTCCAAAAAGTGACTTTAAGTGGCGTTTCCTGTTTTCTATTGAAGAGGAGGATAAACCAACATATTGCTCCAAATCTTTGGTTTTGGTGCCTGTGGATATATGGTAGAGGATTTTCCTGTCGTTCTCGTCCAACTCAATCGTATTTGCCATTTTTTTTCTGATTGCGGCAAGGGCCTTTGCAGAATAGTATGGGGGTTCATACACCACTGTTTTCACTGCCTCTTCCAAAGATCTGGGGTCTATGTCCGTCTTTACCATGTAGCCGTCAGGATCCACGGATTTTAAGATGCTATTGATTCGGTAATTATCACTAAAGGAAGACATAAAGACAATCTTTGAGGAAGGGGATAATTTCCTTGCCAGCAGGCCCAAGTCCTCGCCGGTATGTGGTTGTTGCTCATTAGGCGGAAACAGTTGTACATCTAAAAAGATGATATCATACCTGAATGAGTATACGGATTCTTCAATTTTATCCTTTCCACCTTCATAGGTGTTTGCCGTATCTACCAAAATGTTGTAATCATCAAATACAATACGTTCCAGAATGAACTTATAACCCAACATGGTCATTTCGTGATCGTCAACGGCTAAAATTCGTAATGTTTTCATGTGCTTTGTTTTGGTGCTAAGCAGGCTGTTTGCTGGTTTGGGGATAAACGATGCTGGTTTCGCTTGGTTTTTTAAAGGTGACTTTTATTTGCGTCCCTTTACTCGGTAGGGAGGTGATATGTAATAGTCCTGATAATTTTTTTGTTCTGGAATGGATGTTTTTGAACCCTATCCCTGTTTTATTGGCTTTGCTATTAAAACCGATACCGTCATCTGTTATTGTTAAAGTTAAGTTTTTTTTCTCACTATGGAAACCTACGCTGATATTTTTGCAGTTTGAGTGCTTTATGCAGTTGCTCAACCCTTCTTGAATAATACGGTAGCTATTTATTTTTGTTTCGCTGGGCAGACCGTCCCAATTAAAATCCTCACTATGGTCAAAAGCAATGCTGATATCCTTGGAGGCAGTTTTGGTATTGTCTATCAATTCTTGGATGGAACGCATGAAATTATCTACTTTTCCATAGGATGCCTCGTTAAGTTCATGGGAAATGGTCCTGATTTCCTCTTCTACTTCCTGCAATTTGTCAATAAGCCCCGCACGTTGCTGTATAGAGTCCTCATCCGTTCTATCATTTAGGCCGCTCATAATTAACCGTATTCCCAACATCTGCCCTAAAATACCATCGTGCAACTCTTCGGACATTCTTTTTTGTTCGGATTTTTTACCTTCCTCCAGTTTCTCTTTTTGGCTCAACAGTAATTTGTATATCTCCTGGTTGCTTTCCTGCTGTTTTTGTTTAAATAGTAGTTTTTGGTTTTTGATGCGTTGCACCACAATGGTAACCACCCCCAGACCGGCCACGATTATGGCCAGCACTAAGCCGGCATAAAGTTCATTACGTTTTTTTAGCTTGGCATTGTTGGCAATGACATCATCCGTCTCCATACGTATCAACGCAAATTTTTCTTGGATGTCACTCTCCTTTTGGGCAATTTCTTTGGCCAGCCTAAAATAATCTTTTGCATGCGCTGTACTGTGCTCTTTATCCATTAATGTTAAAAACTGTAGCGAACTCAACAGCCGTTCATTGTTTTGTGTGGTTTGTGCGATGCTTTTTGCCTGGGAGGCCGCTGCTATACTATTTATCGTATCCCCTTCTTTGGCCCATATCCGCGCCAAGTATTCATAGTTCCTAGCTTTTGCATAGTTGTTTTCAATACTGTCAAGAATTTGATTGGACGTACGGAGATCAATCAAGGCTTCCTCTTTAGATAGGGCTCCGCTCAAATATCCAGCATATCCTCGGCTTGCTAATAGTTTTGCATACCTTAGGGTTTTAGTTTGCAAAAAGCTTTTCTCATTTACCAAGGAATCAAATTGGATGAATGCGGTATGATATTCTTTTTTACTGAGGTAAACCGATGCCATGTTGTTGGCATTGATAAATGCGTGCAAAGCTTGTTTGGACTTCTGGGATTTGGAAATAAAAGATTTTGCCTTTTGGTGATACGCCAAGGATTTATCAAAGCGGTTCAGGTCTTTTTGGGTGATGGCCAAGGAATTATAGGCATTAAAAAGCCGGTCTGTTCGTTGGGTTGTTTCAAAATAATTGATGGCTTCCACTTGGTCTCGTTCCGCCCCAAAGTAATCCTTGATGCCATTTTTAAGATTGGCAATGTCCAGCAAAACCACGCCTGGGTAGTGGGTAGCGGTGTCTTCAAGTGGAATTTCCGTAAATATTCCGTAGGCTTTTTGGTAGTGGTAAAAGGCGCTGTCCGGCAAGCTACGTTTTAAAAAATCGGCCAAATCCCAATGGGCCACACCTTTGGCATAGGCTGTAGTTTGGTTAATGGGCAGGTCTAGCACCCTTCTGTTATAGGTTCTAAAAAGAGCGGAATCGCCAGAACGTAAGGTTGCGGAGGATAATAGATGCAGTTGTTCTGGGGAGCTGCTTTGGTAAAATTCCCAAAGTTCGCTGGCAATGTTGGCTTTATCCAAAGTTTTTAAGGAATCTGGGGCACGCAAAGCCTGTAATAGACTTTCTGGCTCCGTATTTTTGGGGTTCTTGGCTGCCCCATCTTGGCCATAGATGGTTGTAAGCTCCCCATTAGCCAACAGCAAAACAAGTAAATAGACCCCAAATCTCATACCCAAATAAATACGAATGTAACGTTTTACTTACATACAAGATACAAAAAAACCCCTAACCTTTAATTTAGGGGTTCATATTCGTGGTTATCGTTATCCGTTTAGTCTCGGCTATTATCCGTCATGTCATCATCACTTGCGTTGATGTACAACTGCTCATCTTCCGCTGCGGTATCATTGGTGCAAGAAAAGAATCCTAAGGTCATTACGGCTACTGCTACTATACTAACTACTTTTTTCATGATTTTAATTTTTAGGTGAATTAATTTGTTCTTTATTATAGCTGCAAGCTAAAGTCATTTGGCATTTTACGGAATGAACTAGAGCATGTTGTAGTATTTTTCCTAGAAGTATGAGTAAATGGTCTAGTTCTGCAAGAATTTAAGAATGCCTATTGGTTTAAGGCATTTTTGGAAAGTAGCTGTTTAAGATTGTCTATACGGTCTTTGTAAGATTTGGAAAAGGGAAGTTTATGCTCTTGGTCGCGAAGGGTACAGGTAGACTTTCCATAGTCTATCCTAGAGACGTATTTTATATTTAGAATATAACTTTGATGGATACGGATAAAGTTATTGGGCAGCTGCTCTTCAAAGGTTTTTAAGGTTTTGTAGGCGCTTATCTTGGAACCGTTCTTCATTACAAAGTCTGTGGTGTTATTGTCCGCTTTTAGGTATAAAATTTCATTGGTATCCAAATAATGGTAATCCCGGTAGGTTTTTAAACAAAGTGTAGCGGGGACACTTTCCTTGGGCATTTGCTTTCTTAGTTTAAAGATGGTCTTACGGACTTCAAACTCATTGTAGGGACTTAACCAGTAATCAAAGAATCCATGTTTTATGGCGTCATAGCTATGCGTCTTTGTTTTTGATACCGCAATTAATACAGGTAAGCGCTGCATGTATTGGTGCAGTTCCGATACCATTTTTAAGAGGCTTGCCGTATGTTCATTTAAATGGACGATCACTACGTCCGGTAGGAACTTTAAGATTTGGTTAAGCCCATCTTCCGCATGCGCTGCGGTGGTAACACAGCTAAAATCAGTGTACGGCTCAAGAATTGCTTGGAGCTGTAACGCACTTGTTGCATTGGAATCAATAATGGTAAATGTGTAATCCATACCTTTAAATACCTCATTACCAAATTACTAATGCTTATTGAGAATGGGTTAAACGTTTACCACAAAAAAACTATGGGTTTTCTATAAAAATACGTTCCGTTATCCGCTGTATATGTTGATTTCCGCAACCAACAAAATATCCCTTGGATTTAATTTTCCACAAGCGATGCAAAGGGGAAATTGTATCCAGAACCTTTGCAACACGCACGGGTTCTTGATACCAATCTTTGCTTGTATAAAAATTCATCCTAGGTGAAAACATGTATAAAAATGCCAAAGAGTTATGGCCTTATTCTTGCAAAAGAAATTGATATGCCCCTAAATCCGGTCGCTCCGTTCTGTTGTTTCCCAAGATATCCAAAGGTACGGAAGTAGCCGTATCCATATCCCCAAGACCTAGGATTTGGGAGGTGTCATCCAAGCGAAAGTCTCCAGATGTGGGTTGTACAAAACCAATGTTACGGTTCAAAAATGGGTTGACAAAGGAAGGATTACCGTTAAAGTCCAATAGTGGAGTAGTACCGGTATCCACACCATCCGTATCATACTTAATGGAACAGTTTACAAATGAAATTTGGAATCCGGCCTCTGGGTTGCCCAACAGACTTATTTCACGGTTACGGTTTCCGTCTATGATACAATTGGCAAAACTAGCCAGTGCCAAATCCTCAACCAAAATGGTGGTGTCGTCCAAAGCTAAAAAATTATCAAGCTTTAGGGCAGGGGCACTTCTAAATCCGTTCACCCAGTAGTTGGCAATGGTACAATGTTTAAAATGATAAGCTCCCCCTAGATTCCCATACACGGAGGCGTCCCCAGCATTGCCAAATACGCAATTAGTGGCCTCAACCATGCTGCTAAGGCTCCAAAGGTTGTGAAGGCTGCTGTTCAAAATTTGTGAATTAGAAATGGTGAGGTTTATAACGTCAGTATCAGTATCAGTACCTCCTTCCACGAACAAACCTAATGTAGCATTTTTGAGGGTTAAATAAGCGATTGAATTATTTTCGCTACCGGCAGCCAGCCATACTGTTCCCCATTGCCCTGGCACATCATTAAATTCTGGTTCTAAACGGTCTCCTTCAAAAATTACCTCATTTTCCAGTAGTTCGGGGTCTTCGCTCAACGCTCCGTTAATGGTGACACGAGCTTGGTTACCCACCAACAAGCCCGAATTTTCATGAAAATGTACCCTTGTGCCCGCCTCAATATTGAGGGTGCTATTGGGAGGAACAGCGGCATAACCATAAATTACGTAGGGCTTTTCATTCGTAAATTCAAGCTCCTGGTCATCCAAGAAAAACCCCTCTAAACGCAGTTCGTTTCCTTGTGCATCGTTTCCTAAAACTAAGGTTTCCGTTACCCCAAAGCTATCCCGCTCAGGATACAGAAATATGGCATCCTTTATCAAGGTAACCAAAGGAATCTGTTGGGTGTTGGTGGTGCCTTGGAAAACAAGGGCATCCGTGTATAAAAAATTAGTTTGTTCCTGTGTGGACACATCAAAAGTCACTTCAATAAAAATAAACAGGCTATCCTTTGCCAATAGTGGAATGTTTTCAAAATTCCGTCCAGCTTCTCCATCAACATTTAGTCGATACCCACTGGATTCTCCATTTTCTAACCTAATGGAAGGTATATAAATGTCTTCATCATCAGGATTGAACACTTTTAAACTGTAGGTACTGCTCCCTATATTGGTGAATACCGTATCCAAATACACCGTATCCTTGGAAAAAATTAAATTTCCAGGACTTGGGTTAAAATCAAAGTCTTTTCTACAAGACCCTAGTCCTAAGATTAAGAGGAACAGCGGCGGAATTAGGATGTATGCTTTTGGTCTCAATTGTTGAATAGATTCTGAATTTCATTGGGCACCCTGGTAGGCAGCAAGGTTTCTGGGTGCAAAAGGCACCACGAGGTCAGGGATGTAACCACCTTTTCTTGGGTGTTTAGATTTTTCATCTCTACCTGCCTATTGGACAATGCCCCTTTTGTGGAAAGTATCTTAGTGGTCAATTCCAAGACATCCCCCAAATAAGCTGGACTGTAATAGGTAATGTTATGGTTACGCACCACCCAAATATAGGAAGCAATGGAATTGCCATTTACTACGCTTTGCCAATGCTCTTTGGAAATTTCCTGAATCCATTCCACATACCTTACGTTGTTTACATGCCCTAGATCATCCAAATCGGTACTGCTTACCGTTATTTTTTTGGTGTGGAACATTAGGGCATTTTTTTGATGATGTTCACTTCAAAAAGGGTATCCCAGTTTTTTCCTGTTACAAAAAAGGTGTCCCGTTCTGGATGGTAGGCAACGCCGTTCAATACGGAGTTGGCATCGTCCCAATTCCCATCTTTTTTCACCTTATCCTTTAATCCACCAAAATTGATTACTCCTTCTATGGCACCACTGTTGGCGTCCAAAATCATCATGCTCTCTTTTCCATACACATTGGCATAAAGCTTTCCATCCACAAATTCCAGCTCATTGGCCCTATTGAATAAAGAGGTGTTGGTGGCGATTTCCAAATGCCCCTCCTCTGCCAAGGTTGTAGGGTCAAGAAACCATATTTTCTCTGTTCCATCACTTTTAAAAAGTTTTTGTCCGTCATTGGCCAAGCCCCAACCTTGCTTGCTTTCTCCGTAGTTAAACGTGCTGGTTTGCTCAAAACTGTCTTTGTCATACACATAGCCGACGCCACTTTGCCAGGTTAAAAGAAAAATCTTGTCATCAAGTATGGTAAGCCCTTCCCCAAATACCTTTGGGTCCAAGTCTATCTTCTGTAAGATTTCTCCGGTTTCAAAATCTACTTTCCTCAATGTGGATGCACCTACTTTGCCTGTGCTTTCGTACAAAAACCCTTCATTGAATTCCAAACCCTGGGTGTAGGCTTTTGTATCGTGCGGATAGGTGTTGACAATGGAATAGGTATACACCTCTGGGGCCTTATTGGAGAGTACGATAATATCTTTGCTAATTTCAATAATGGCATCATTGTAGCTAAAATTTGCCTTCAATGATTTTCTTCCCAATCCTTTGGTGTTAATGGTGATTTTATTATTGCTTATGGGCAGGGTTTCGCCGTCCAACGTATAGGTTACCGTGCCCATTTCTTTTTGTTTTTTGTTAAGGATGGTAATGCCTATGGTCTCCCCATTTTTAATACTACTTTTTTTGTTTTGAAGCTGAATTTCAAACAATTGGGAGGGCGGTAAATTTTCCCCGCAAGATTTCATTAAAAAGAAAAGAAATAGGATACAGGAATATTTCATTGTTTTCATGGGATGTTCAATAGTTTAGATAGCCAAATTAAGGATGTCATTTGATTGCAACAAATTTAAAAGATTGTATATTTGCCATTGGCAAGTCCTACACGACCAGCTCCTGCAAAATCCCCCAGGGTGGGAACGCAGCAAGGGTATGCGGTCGTAGCGGTGCGATGTAGGTAGCTTGCCTTTTTTTATGCCCTAAATCCAAGGGTGTAAATCCGCAGAACATTTGAAAGAGGGGTTGGAATAATGATGTATTTTCCCTAGCTTCTAGGTTGTTTGGTATTGCCATGCTTGCCACTTTCAATGACTGTTTCCCCTTAACCCTTTTTTGGTGAGAAGAACCAATACCTACTTTGCTTAGGAGCTCAATACCTCATATGTGCCAACAATTGTTCCATGCATATCATCCTTTAATATGGCTTTGTTTATTTTTGTACGATGGGCAAGAAAATAGTATTTATCACTGGTGGTTCTTCCGGAATTGGCAAGGCAACGGGAATGTATTTGAAATCCAAGGGATACAAGGTATATGGGACAACCCGAGAACCATCTAAATATCCCAATTTTTCTCATTTTGAACTTGTACAACTAAATGTAACTGATGCCAATAGTATTGTCAAGGCTGTTGAGCATGTCATAGCCAAGGAAGGCCGCATAGATGTTTTGGTGAATAATGCAGGAGTGGGCATTACAGGTCCCGTTGAGGAAACCCCAATAACCGAAATTAATAATGCTTTTAACGTAAACTTAAATGGCCCTATCCGTGTGGCCAATGCAGTTATGCCACATATGCGTGCTGCAAACTATGGTCTTATCATTAATATTACCTCCATTGCAGGGTATATGGGCCTGCCATATAGGGGTATTTACTCTGCCACCAAAGGGGCATTGAATATTGTTACGGAGGCCATGCGCATGGAATTAAAAGAATTTGGGATTCAGATGACCTCTTTGGCACCAGGTGATTTTGCCACCAATATCAGTGCGGGCCGTTATCATGCCCCTATTCTCGAAACTTCTCCATACACCAATTATGAAAAGTCGTTACGTCTCATCAATGAGCATGTTTCTAGTGCGGCCGATCCTATTTTGGTGGCGCAAAAAATATATCACATCATCAATACTAAAAAAGTTAAGGTACACTACAGGGTTGGAGATTTTACGCAACGCTTTTCGTTGATTTTAAAACGTTTATTGCCCGATAAACTATATGAAAGACTATTGCTTAACCATTATAAGTTGTAGTTTTACGTCTTAAAACGGTGGGTAAAAGAGTTACACGTATAAGGACTTTTTAACCCCGAATATTTGTTTGTTGAACGTAGTTCAATCAATTAACTCTTAAACGAAAAACCAATAGCCTATGAAATTTTTTATTGATACTGCAAATCTTGCTCAAATCAAAGAAGCCCAAGATTTAGGGGTACTGGATGGCGTAACCACCAATCCTTCCCTAATGGCCAAGGAAGGTATTACGGGAACCGAGAATATTTTAAAACATTATGTGGATATCTGTACCATTGTTGATGGGGATGTTTCCGCGGAGGTGGTTTCCACAGATTTTGATGGGATGGTGAAAGAGGGAGAGGCGTTGGCCAAACTACACGATCAAATTGTTGTAAAGATTCCCATGATTCGTGATGGTGTTAAAGCACTTAAATATTTTTCAGATAAAGGTATACGTACCAATTGTACCCTTATTTTTTCCGCGGGCCAAGCCCTCTTGGCGGCTAAAGCGGGAGCAACCTATGTATCTCCCTTTTTGGGGAGGTTGGACGATATTTCAACAGACGGCCTTAACCTAATTGCTGAAATTCGTTTAATCTATGACAATTATGCGTTCAATACCCAAATATTGGCCGCCTCCATAAGACATACAATGCACGTTATAGACTGTGCCAAGTTAGGCGCTGACGTCATGACAGGGCCCTTATCATCTATTGAAGGACTATTAAAACATCCACTTACGGATATTGGTTTAGAGAAATTTTTAGCAGATTATAGAAAAGGGAATCAATAGCACCCAAAAGCTAGGTTTATCCATTAAATAAGCCTTGGTCAATTTACGGCCAGGGCTTTTTGGGTTTTTGGTTGGAATGATTTAAAAATGTTTGCAAAGCCATCTACTATAATGGAGTCTTTGGCAATTACACATTTGTTTAAATTATCGATAAGGAGCGTTTGTTGGATTTTGTCAAAATCACCGCCCCAAAATTGTTCATGTTCATTTAAGCCTTGCTCCTTTATCAAAGACGCCCATTGTTTTTTGCCTGTTTTTAAGCTGATGCCTACAAATTGGTGGTCTGGATAATCCTGCTTTAATTTAGAAAGGCGCCTGGTAACGTTTCTAAAATGTCTTTTCCTAGATGCCGTCCAAAAATAAAAAACCGTAGTATGTTGCTTGGAGATACTTTTAAGCGTTACACTTTGTCCTTCTGCGTTTTGAACAATGATATTGGGCAAACTTTTATTTTCCTGAAGTTCTTCAATGGCTGTAAAAAGCTGTACAATTTCATTTTTATGGCCTGAATTATTTGAAAGCTTATGGAACTTATCTATGAAGGTATAGGTATCTCCATCAATCTTGTGGATGTTCAATAAATAATCTACGGCCACATTTCTAAAAAGATTGTCCCTTAAATCCTTATTTTCTACTAGGCTATCAATGAGCTGTATTTTATGCTTGTTAAGGTGTAAATGTTTGTTTTCCCCACCTTTAATCATCGATTTACAATTATTTTGGCAACTCATATAAGAAAGATTGCCAAAATGGTTGATCATAAATTCATAATACGGTCTAAAAAAAGCCAACTCCGCATTATTAAAATCAAGTTTTGATCGATAATCATAAAAAGAGGAATCTAAAGCGTGTAGAATAGACTCATTACTACTTTTTTTATGGTAAAATGGGTATTTTTCTTTGTAAATGTAGCTGTTGTAGTCTATTGTTGCCCTGGCCATGGCATATGCGTTGGAAGACAAATCTTCTCCTATAATCAGGTTGTGCAACTCTTCAATTTTTTGTTCCCGTAGGGAGTCTATTTTAAAATCAAATTCTTTGGGGGACAATTTGTAAAAGGATTGAATCAATTGCTCCTCATCTTCATAATTCAAGAACATCTCTATCATAAAGTTATTCACTTGCTCGTTGGTACCAGAAAACACCAATGATTCATCAAAAGCCATGGTATTTAAACGAATCAGCATGCTATCACCTTTTTCAAGAAAGACGTATTGTTGTTCTGGATTATGGTCAAAATGATGCAGACCTTCATCAATATCCAAAAGGGTAAAATTGAACCTGTTGTTTTCATCCAAACGGGCAGAATCTACAACTTGGTCGTTTTTGTACAATACCACATATTCGTTGGTTGGGTTTACGATTTGCCCAGAAAGTATTACAGCTTCGGAACTGCTTCGTTCAGATTGACAACTCAGAAATACCAGGAAAAAAATTAAGGGTAAAAATCTTATCATATAAAACAATCCATCAACAAATCTATGAATCGGTCAACCCTATTGCTGTTAAGGCCTAGTTAAATAATGTTAAGCATTTCTTGTTTAGGATTTGCGCTATGCTGTTGTGCTAGCCTTAGGTTTTCCGTACTTTTGCAAAAATATTAGAGGGATATGTTATCAGTTTCAAATTTATCGGTTCAGTTTGGGAAAAGGGTTCTTTTTGATGAAGTAAACGTAGCTTTTACCCACGGCAACTGCTATGGCATCATAGGTGCCAATGGCGCTGGAAAATCTACTTTTTTAAAGATTCTGGCAAAGAAACAAGATCCCACCTCTGGGCACGTGCATTTGGAACCTGGAAAGCGTATGTCCGTTTTGGAACAGAACCATAATGCGTATGATGCCAATACCGTTTTGGAGTCCGTTGTGATGGGCAACACCCCCCTTTTTGAAATCAAGAACCAAATTGATGCGCTTTATGCGGACTATACTGATGAAAATGCAGAAAAGATAGGGGAATTGCAGGTACAATTTGAAGAGATGGATGGTTGGAACGCCGAGAGTAATGCCGCAGCATTGTTATCTAACCTGGGTATTACGGAAGACCTACACTATACCATCATGGCAGATTTGGACAGTAAATTAAAGGTGCGTGTGCTATTGGCACAGGCGCTTTTTGGTAATCCTGATGTATTGGTAATGGATGAGCCTACGAATGATTTGGATTATGATACTATTAGTTGGTTAGAGAATTTTTTGGCCAATTATGATAATACGGTCATTGTGGTTTCCCATGATAGGCATTTTCTAGATGCCGTATGCACCCATATTGCAGATATTGATTTTGGTAAAATCAATCTTTATTCCGGAAATTATACATTTTGGTACGAAAGTAGCCAACTGGCTGCACGCCAACGTGCCCAGCAAAATAAAAAATCAGAGGAAAAAGCCAAGGAACTTCAAGAGTTTATACAACGTTTTAGTGCAAATGTTGCAAAAAGCAAACAGGCTACATCTAGGCGCAAAATGCTGGACAAGTTAAAGATTGACGACATTAAGCCCTCTAGCCGGCGTTATCCTGCCATTATCTTTGACCGCGAGCGCGAGGCGGGAGACCAAATACTTAACGTGGAAAAACTGACTGCGACCACGGAAGAGGGAGAGCTACTTTTTAAGGACGTTAGCATAAATCTAGCAAAAGGGGACAAGGTGGCATTGATTTCCAAGGATTCTAGGGCAACAACGGCATTTTATCAAATTGTTTCAGGTGCCAAAAACCAAAATGGGGGTAGTTTTCAATGGGGAGTTACCACAACACAGTCTTACCTTCCTGCGGATAACGATACATATTTTCAGGACGATATGAACCTGGTGGATTGGTTGCGGCAATGGACCAAAACGGAAGAGGAAAGGGAAGAGGTTTATGTTCGTGGATTTTTGGGCAAAATGCTTTTTAGTGGAGAGGAAGCGTTAAAGAAATGCACCGTACTTTCTGGTGGGGAAAAGGTAAGGTGCATGTTAAGCCGCATGATGCTCTTGCGAGCCAATGTCCTGATGTTGGACGAACCTACCAACCACTTAGATTTGGAAAGTATAACTGCTTTTAATAACTCCTTAAAGAATTTTAAGGGTACTGTCCTATTAACCACGCACGACCATGAATTTGTGCAGACTGTGACCAACCGCGTTATTGAACTTACACCCAATGGAACTATTGATAGGTATTTGAGCTTTGATGAATATATGTCTGACAAATCCATCAAAGCCCATCGTGAAAAGCTATATACCGTGTCCGTTTAACAAATTTTACTTTGTTTAGGCATTAAAATACTTGCTGTCCCAAATTATCGGGTTAAAGTTTTTACCCAAAGCAAAACCATAGAAGATGACCACCGCGGCAATGGATTTAAACATAAAAAAGAAAATAATCCAAAATTCCGCAGCACTGGCCGTTTTGGAAAAAAGCCCACTGGGCACCAATAAGGTAGCAAAGTAACTTATAACTAGGGTTACTAAGGCTAAATTGACCACATTTTTAAAGGGCCATACCATAATTCTTCTCAATGGGTGTAGGTCGTTGCCCCATTTGTGGATTAAATAGTAATACCCATTGCCTATAGGCGCAAACAAAAGCGGATCGTCCTTATCCTCCAATTTAAAGAGTTTGGAAGGGGCCATGATTTTAAATCCTTTAAGCTCAATATTGTGTGCCCTTTCCAATTGCTTTACCTTTTGGATACCTTCCTGTGGAATTTCTCCCTTAAAATATTTGGAATCCAAAAAGCGTAATCTGTAATCAACACAAATTTTCTTTATGTCGTTAATATGGTAAATCTTATCCGTTTCCAACAGGTCAAACTCAAAAGGATTGGAGGTAACTTTGGAGGGGGAGCCAAGACGTTTGGCTATCAACTCCTCCTTCATGTCGTCCTGTTTTAAAATAGAGTGCACTTCTTTTAAAACAACATCAGAATCATGGGAATTGGATACGCGTTGTAGTGCACGCTCAATGTTCGTGTTACGGAATATCATATTTTCTTTTTTAGCAATTACCCAAAGTTAAGGAATGTTGAATATCAAAAAAAAGCACAGCACTAATTTCAAAAGTTAAAAAAATGTTAATAATAATACGACATGGCATAATTTCATGAGATGGTTTAAGAAAAAAGTTATCTTGGCGATGAAATAAGGCCGTTCGTCGAGAACCGGATGTAAGCCCTTGTTTTTGCTCCAAATAAATTAGAACACTTATGAAATTCCCCCAACAAGCGCTGGTATCGCTTCTATGCTATTTTTCTATCTCTTATTGTGCTGCGCAGACAAAAAACTTGGTTGCCCTAACACCCATGGCGTTTGCCTTGGAGAAAGATGAAAACCTGCTGCAGACCACTGCCAATACCAACGACTTGCGAACCCTGTATACGACATTGGAAAAAGTGAACCTATCCTCTTTATTGGAAGAAGAAGGTCCGTTTACGTTCTTTACACCAAATAACAATGCTTTTAAACATTTGATTCATATAGGATTAGAGGATTTGCTCATGGAAGAAAATCTTCCTAAACTTAAAGCCATTCTCTCCCATCACATCATTAAAGGGCAGTTGAGTGCTGCCCAGATGTTAAAACAATTGACTAATAACGGCGGAGCTGTCACTTATGAAACACTACACGGAACTAAAATTTATGCGGTTTTCAAAGACGGGGAGATCCTAATACAGGATGGTTTTGGTAATTGCGCTAAAATCGTCAAGGCAGATTTGAACCGCTCCAATGGCATTATCCACAAGGTAGATCATCTTGTTTTTCCTTCTAACTTTTAGACCAATCTCATTAACGTAATTCCGCCCCTAATTTTTCCGTTAACTGATGTTGAATTTTTGACATGATTTTTTCTACCTGTTTATCCGTTAAGGTTTTACGGTCATCCTGGAAGGTTAAGCTAATTGCATAAGATTTTTTTCCTTCTGGCAGCTTGTTCCCTCGGTATACATCAAACAGGTTAACTTCCTTAAGTAATTTACGCTCTGTTTGATAGGCCAATTGTTCAATGTCTTGATAGGAAATATCCTCATGTATCAACAGTGCCAGATCCCGGTTGACCGCTGGATATTTAGGTACCTCTTGGTATACAATTGCTGTTTTTGTGATTGATTTTTGGATATTGTCCCAATTCATATCCGCAAAAAACACCTCCGTTTTTATACCAAATTTGGAGGTTATACCTGTGGAAACCATTCCAATAGTAACCAATTCCCTGTTTTTGCTGGTTATGCTTATCCCATCGCTCATTTCCTTGCTGCTAATCGCCTGTTCTTGCCTTTGGTGAATGCCCAAACGATCTAATATGGCGCTCACTACACCTTTTAAAAAGAAAAACTCAGCGACTATCGACTTTTCCAACCAATGGTCCTTGGTTTTGTTACCGGTGACCCATAGGCTCAAATGTGCGTTTTCGCCGTGGCCATTAGCCTTTGTCACATACGTTTTTCCAAATTCAAAGAGTTTTAGATCTTGTTTTCTTCTGTTTTGGTTGTGAGCCACCGCCTGCATCCCAGACAAGAGCATGGAGGTGCGCATCACGGATAGATCTTGGCTTAATGGATTTAGCATTTTAACTGCTTTGGTTGCATGATCTTCGCTCAAAGCCGCCAGATTCTTCTCTGCCTCTAAGCTATTGGTCATGATTTCATAGAAACCTCTAGATACTAAAAAATCACCAATGGTATCTTGAAGTTTATGATTTTCATGGGTGGTGGTGCCGGCTACCGAGGCTGTAAACTTAGAACCAAACTTGATTTTATTATACCCGTATACACGCAAAATCTCTTCAATGACATCAACCTCCCGCTGTACATCTGACCTGTAGGAAGGAATGGTCAATCCCAAACCGGACTCAGTGACATTATTTACCTTAATTTCCAAGGAAGCAAGAATGGATTTTATGGTATCCGATGGAATTTCTTCCCCGATTAGTTTGTTTATCTTATCAAATGTCAGGAAAACCTGAAAATCTTTTTTCTTATTTGGATAAAAGTCCATGACGTCAGAGCTAATTTCCCCTCCGGCAATTTCTTTGATCAACTGTGCCGCTCTAATCAGGGCGTATTCACAGAGGTTAATATCTATTCCCCTCTCAAAACGGAATGACGCATCGGTATTTAATCCATGACGTTTTGCGGTTTTCCTTATGCTTATGGGGTCAAAATAAGCACTTTCCAAAAAGATACTAGTCGTATTTTCTGTAACGGCGGAATGTTCACCACCAAATACCCCAGCGATACACATGGGTTTATCGCTATCACAAATCATAAGGTCTTCTTCATGCAACTTGCGTTCCACCCCATCTAGAGTAACAAACTTAGTGCCCTTAGGCAATGTTTTTACCTTTACCTTACTGCCTTTAATTTTTGCGGCATCAAAAGCGTGCAATGGCTGCCCAAGTTCATGCAGAACATAGTTGGTAACGTCCACAATATTGTTTATGGGCGTAAGACCTATGGCTTGCAACCGTACCTTTAACCAATCTGGTGATTCTTGGACAATGAGCTTGGAAATGGTTACCCCACAGTATCTGGGTGCTAAATCGTAATCATCTACTTCAATGTCTATTTTTAGTGAGCGGTTGTCTATGAGAAAATTACTGGTAGATGGTGTGATTAGCTTAAGGCTTACCTCTTGCTGCTCTAGCCCCGCCTTAAGGTCCCTAGCCACTCCAAAATGGCTCATGGCATCGGAGCGGTTTGGGGTTAGGCCTATTTCAAAAACCTGGTCTTTTTCAACTTTATAAATCTCGGACAATGGTGTTCCCGGAGTTAACGTATCATCAAGGACCATAATGCCGTCATGGCTTTTGCCCAATCCCAATTCATCTTCTGCACATATCATTCCATGACTGAACTCTCCCCGGATTTTACCTTTTTTAATGGCCCAAGGTTGTCCATCTTCGGCATACAGGGTAGTTCCTACCGTGGCCACGGGGACCTTTTGACCGGCCGCTACGTTTGGTGCGCCACAAACAATTTGTAATGGCGCTCCCTGGCCAATATCTACGGTGGTTAATTTTAATCGATCTGCATTGGGATGTTGAATACAGGTTTGTACGTGGCCCACGACCACCCCTTGGAGTCTGCCCTTGACCGATTCAAATTCGGATATCCCTTCAACTTCTAAGCCTAAATCGGTAAGCAGCTCCCCAGTTTTCTCAGCAGGCCAGTCAATAGTGATAAATTGCCTTAGCCAGTTGTACGAAATATTCATCGGTTAGTTTTAAGGCAGCAAATATAAAACAATGCTTTCTGACATTCAACGCAGTTAGGTATCAAACATTTTAACGACAGTTTCCAACTTAACGCTTAACTTTATCTCCTTTACCGATTAATACGAGGCAATGTTAAAACTATTTTACTTTTTTGGTCTATGTTTTCTTTTTTTGGGTTGTACCCAAAGTCCCAAAACACAGTTAAAAGCTGGCATGTGGCGGGCTGTCATAGAAGTTGGGGATGGGCAGGAGCTGCCCTTTAATTTTGAACTTACCAAAATTGATAATACCCAATGGACCCTAGAAATAAGGAATGCAGAGGAGCGTATACTGGTTGAAGAAATCAACGTACAAGGAGATTCCATCTTTATACAAATGCCGGTTTTTGAAGGGCGAATAACCGGCGCATTTACATCAGAAAAGATTTCCGGGGTTTTTACTAAGGAGAGTTTGGACAGGACAATGCCCTTTACCGCAAGTTTTGGGGAGGCTGAAAGGTTTGCCAGCATTGACCAAGCAAAATTCAATATTTCTGGCGTGTGGGAAACCACTTTTAGCCAGGGTACGGACAGTGCCTATGTGGCCAAAGGAATTTTTTATCAGAAGGATAATGAAGTAACCGGAACATTTAGAACAAAAACAGGGGATTACAGATTTTTGCAAGGGGTGGTTGACGGTAATGAGGTAAAGCTTTCGGCCTTTGATGGTGCCCATGCTTTTTTGTTTACGGCAACTTTGGATGGTGAAGCGCTTTTTGGAACATTTTATTCTGATAATCATTGGATAGAACCATTTGTAGCAAAACGAAACGAAGCTTTTGAACTGCCCGATGCAGATTCCCTAACTTATTTAAAAGATGGGTTTGATGCGTTTGAATTCACTTTTCCACATCAGGATGGAGCGCTGGTGGGCCTTAAAGATGAATATTTTGAAAATAAGGTGGTCTTGGTCCAAATTATGGGAACTTGGTGCCCAAACTGTTTGGACGAAACTAAGTTTTATGTGGACTACCTTAGACAACAAAAAAATGCCGATTTAAAAATGGTAGCCTTGGCGTTTGAGTCTGCCAAGACCAAGGAAAAGGCCTTTGCTGCCATTGACCGTCTTGTTAAAAGGGTGGGAGTGCCCTATCCCGTGCTGCTGGCACAATATGGAACAACAAGTAAAACCAAGGCCAATGAAAAATTGCCCATGCTCAACGCAGTACTATCCTATCCAACCACTATTTATATCGATAAAAAAGGACGCGTACGAAAGATTCACACCGGCTTCAACGGTCCTGCTACGGGAGAAAAATATGAGCAATTTAAGCTAGAATTTTCCAAGACCATAAATATGCTGCTTGCAGAATAGCGTGCAGGGTCCACTATGGTGGGCAGTTAGATTTTATCGCTTACAATTAGCGCGGGACCCCATAAGGTGCTAGATAATGGTAGATCTGCCCAATCCAATATTTTCATCGTTCATGGTGACCTCATCATGATGGTCCACGATGAAATCTGCAATAAAGTCACCAACATGGGAGGTACCGTATTTGGTTTTGTTATTTACATCTGGAGTTACAATTCCTTTGGTCAGAGCCCTGTCTACCCCCTCACGAATCACCATGGCCTCCTCAAAAAGGGAAAAATGTTCCAACAACATAGCAGCCGATAATATGGCGGCTATAGGGTTGGCTATGTTCTTTCCTTTAGCTGTTGAGAAACTACCGTGAATAGGCTCGAACAATACATTTTTTGCACCTATGGACGCCGAAGGTAAAAGACCGATGGTTCCACTAATTACACTGGCCTCATCAGATAAAATATCGCCAAACATGTTATCTGTTAAAATCACGTCAAAGGAATTGGGTTGCAATACCAGGCGCATGGCCGCATGGTCTACATAGCAAAATTCCAAGTTTACCTCCGGATAGCTTTCGCCAATAGCGCTAACCACACGCCGCCATAGCAAGGACGATTCCAGGACATTGGCCTTGTCGATAAGGGTTAGTTTTTTTCTTCTGTTTCTAGCGGATTTAAAAGCTAAGTGCGCAATCCGGCTAATTTCCTTTTCACTGTATTCACAAACATCCGAAGCTTTTCTGCCCTGGTCCCAAGTTTTTTTCTCCCCAAAATAAATGCCCCCGGTAAGCTCCCGGTATATAATAAAGTCGGTATTCTCAACAATATGTTTTTTAAGAGGGGACCGGTCATAAAGTGGCTTATAGGCCTTTACCGGTCTAATATTGGCAAAAAGATCAAGCTCCTTTCTTAATTTTAATAAGCCATGCTCTGGACGTAGTCTAGTGTCTAAATTATGATCAAATTGCCGGTTGCCAATAGCCCCAAAAAGAATGGCGTCAGAATTTTTACAAAGTTCAAGGGTTTTTTGGGGTAGGGGGTCATTTACGGTTTCTATACCAAGTGCGCCCACGGCCGCTTCCTTATAGCTAAAGGTATGGTCAAAGCTTTCCTCAATGGCCTCTAGGCAACGTATGGCTTGTTGTATGACCTCTGGACCAATTCCGTCCCCTGGCAATACCGCAATTTTTAAATTCATAACCACATTTTAAGCCAAATTAGACATATCTATTTGACTTGTCTCTATAATTTCGTGGATATCTGCATCAACAATTTCTTTTTTGCGATCGGCAAATTTTAGAAAGTTATCATATACCGCATCCAGTTGAAGCTTGGTAAGTTCATAGCCTACATTTTTGGCACGATAGGCTAGTGCTGCCCTTCCGCTCCTAGCTGTAAGCACAATGGAAGATTCACTCACACCCACATCTTTTGGGTCAATGATCTCATAGGTTTCCCTGTTTTTGATTACCCCATCTTGGTGTATCCCGGAGCTATGGGCAAATGCATTGGAGCCTACAATGGCTTTGTTGGGCTGTACCACCATGCCCATTTTATCGGACACCATAAGGCTGGTATCGTATAGCAATTTACTGTTGATGTTGGTATCCAAATTTAAATCAGGATGCTGTCTAAGTATCATGACCACTTCCTCCAAAGAAGTGTTTCCCGCACGTTCCCCTATACCATTGATGGTACACTCTATCTGCCTAGCCCCGTTAATTACCCCTGCAATGGAGTTTGCTGTGGCCAAACCCAGATCGTTGTGGCAATGACAGGACAAAATGGCCTTATCAATCCCCGTCACATTTTCTTTAAGGTATTTTATTTTTGTCCCGTATTCCTCCGGAAGGCAATAGCCTGTGGTATCCGGGATATTGAGTACCGTGGCACCTGCCTTTATAACGGCTTCGCAAACACGTGCCAAATATTCGTTATCCGTACGCCCAGCATCCTCAGCATAAAATTCTACATCTTCCACAAATGTCTTGGCATAGGCAACGGCAGCAACAGCGCGCTCTATAATATCTTCTTGGGTTGATTTAAATTTATGTTTGATGTGCGATTCAGATGTCCCAATACCCGTATGTATTCTAGGTCTTTTAGCACCTTTTATGGCCTCCGCAGCTACTTCAATATCTTTTTTTACAGAGCGCGTAAGCCCGCAAACGGTAGCATTATTTACAAGAGCGGCAATTTCTTGTACGGATTTAAAATCTCCAGGGCTGGAAATGGGAAAGCCTGCCTCTATGACATCAACACCTAAGGAATCCAGTCTCTCAGCAATCACTAGTTTTTGCTTGGTGTCAAGTTTACAGCCGGGTACTTGCTCACCGTCCCTTAGTGTTGTATCAAATATTTGTACCTTATCTTTACTCATTATTTTTTGAAATTTTCACGGGCACTTACGAAGATAAAGTACCCCTTTTCAGGTGTAGTGGTGCCTTGTGTGCCATTACAACGTTAAATAGTTTTTAGGAATAGATAAAGCATTGTTAATCAACGTTATAAATAATAATTTTTACGATGACAAATACCCAGAAGGACGCTTTGTTCATATTGGTAAAATCCCTTTCTAAATCGGAAAAACGGCAATTTAAGCTGTATGTGGGTCGCCTAGGGGTAAACACCGATGCCAAATTCTTGGCCTTGTTCAATCTTTTGGATAAAATGAAGGGGTATCATGAAAAGCAGATTTTGGACAGCGGAATCGTAAAAAAATCACAACTGTCCAATTTAAAGGCACACCTGTATAAACAAATCTTAGTAAGTCTTCGTCTAAATCCTGTGAATCAGAACATCCGGGTACAAATTAGGGAGCAATTGGATTTTGCAACGATATTGTATCAAAAAGGACTTTACAAACAGGCCTTAAAGATTTTGGACAAGGTCAAGAGTGTTGCTATAGAGCATGAAGAAAAAAATGTGGCCTACGAAATCGTGGAGCTGGAGAAGATTATAGAAACGCAGTACATTACAAGAAGCATACCGGCTAGGGCAGATGAACTGGCGGTGCAGGCAAAAACACTTTCTTCCCAAAATGCCATGACCAGTAAATTATCCAACCTGTCTTTACAGCTTTACGGTATGATGCTCAAGGTAGGATATGTGCGGAATGATGAGGATTTACAACAGGTGCGCAATTATTTTGAGAAACAATTGCCCAATTACCGGATGGAAGACCTTGGTTTTAGGGAAAAATTGTGGTTGTACAAAGCACATTTATGGTATAGTTTCTTAACCCAAGACTTCCTATCCTCTTATAAATATGCAACAAAATGGGTAGACCTGTTTTATGAAAATGAAGAGATGATAGGGTTAAATCCCGTATTCTTTTTAAAAGGAAACCACTATTTATTGGAGTCTTTGTTTTACGTGAAATACCCTTCCCAATTCAAGGATACCCTAGAGCGATTGGAAAATTGGAGTAAGGATAAGTCCTTCCCAAAAAATGACAACATCACTTCCTTAGCCTTTCTTTATATCAACTCCAACAGGTTAAACCTCCATTTTCTGGAAGGTACCTTTGAGAAGGGGCTGTACTTGGTGAACATTGTGGAGTATGGTATCAAGAAACATAAAGACCGCATAGACGAGCACCATATTATGCTGCTCTATTATAAGATTGCGTGCCTGTATTTTGGAAACGGGGATAACAAGAATTGTATAGCCTACCTAAAACGAATCATAAGCAATAAGAACTTAAAAATGCGAGAGGATCTCATGTGTTTTGCCAGGGTCTTAAGTCTGGTGGCCCACTATGAGGCCGGTATGGACTACCATCTTGAGGTTCAGCTAAAGAGCACCTACAAATTCTTGTTAAAAATGAATGACTTGCAAGCGGTGCAGAAAGAGATGATCAAATTCCTGAGAGGTTTGGGGGATATTTATCCCACGGATCTAAAAAATGAATTTCGGAAATTATATGATGAACTTAAAAAGTATGAACACCATCCCTACGAAAAAAGGGCCTTTCTTTATCTGGACGTCCTGTCTTGGTTAGAGAGCCATTTGACGGGAAAACCTGTAAAAGAGGTTATTAGACTAAAGGCGCAGGCCATAACCCGATAAATGTTGAAAGCTAATAAGACCTCATTAACCCATCTGCTACAAATAAATCTTGCGATGGTATTCGTCAGCACCTCGGGTGCATTGGGCAGGTTTATTGATTTACCGGTACCACTTACGATTGCAGGGAGATCACTTTTGGCAGGCCTTGTTCTGTTTGCTTATTGCCGCTACCGTGGTTTTTCCTTTTTGTTGAAAAAAGAATCCATTTTTCCTGTGGTGACAAGCGGTCTTTTTTTAGGCTTGCATTGGATTACGTATTTCTATGCCTTAAAGCTTTCTAATGTGGCCATAGGTATGCTTTCCCTATTTACCTACCCCATTTTAACATCTTTTCTGGAGCCGTTGTTGCTCAAGACCAAGTTTGAGAATATTCATTTGCTTTTGGGTGGCTTGGTTTTGGCTGGGATATATTTTTTAGTGCCAAGTTTTAATTTGGATGATTCCAATACCATTGCCGTAGGTATAGGGCTGATGTCCGCACTTTTTTACGCCTTAAGAAATATCTTGTTAAAAAAGCAAGTGAAACAGCATAACGGATCTACCTTAATGTGTGTACAACTTGGGGTAATTACACTTGTCTTATCGCCGGTGTTTTTTTATTATGATTTAACCCCTTTAAAAGCACAATGGCACGGTTTATTTACCCTCGCCATCCTTACCACGGCCATTGGCCACACGCTGTTTCTAAATAGCTTTAAACACTTTACCATTACCACTGCAAGTATCTTAAGCAGCATTCAGCCTGTTTTTGGGATTATCATTGCCGCCATTTTTTTAAATGAAATTCCAGAACCTATGACCCTTGTAGGCGGGATGTTAATTTTAGGTTCCGTAGTAATAGAAAGTGCAAGATCGTACACCAATTAAACGATGATTTTTAACCTTGTACCAACAGCAAAGAAGATAGTAAGTTGATGTATTAAAACGTTAGTCCTCTATTACGGGTTGGTTTAGGTTTAATTGGGGGACTAGGGTATTGGATAATTCTTGAAAGTTGTTGTTATTGGCTAATTTTCTAACTTGGTTCGGGTCAAAGTTGCCGTTGAAATATAGAAAGGAACCAAAAACATTGTCATTGTTGTAAATAAGGATTTCTTTTACTACATCTCGCCTTTCACGGATGGAAACCACGTTTCTTTTACTCTCGTCATTTTTTCGGAACACCTCAATAAACGAACCGGAGCCAAAAGCGTTCATTTGGTCGTTCAAGAAATTGGTTTGTGAGGGCGTAACGCTTGGAAACTTCATATATCTTAGGTCTCGGGTATTTCCAATCAAACTTTGCATTTCCGGTGACATTTTGGACAATAAACTAAACATAAACTTAGGCACCCTTACCGCCGTTACTTGGTCATCATTTTTATGGATTTCATAAAAGCTATCGATTGTGTTGTAGCTGCCGCAACCAAAAGGTAACATAAAGGCGATAGTGACGAAGAAATATTTCATGAGGGTAGTGTTTTTGTAAAAATAGGCAAATCACGTTAACCTTGAAGGCAAGCGTCCCAAATGGGGTCCTTTGGTGGCGGCGCGGAAAAATGTATGTCTTCTTTTTTAACAGGGTGTGTAAACGTTAGCTGCCTTGCGTGTAAATGGATACTTCCATTTTTATTACTGCGTTGTGCACCGTATTTTAAATCGCCTTTAATAGCACAACCTATGGCAGCCAGTTGTGCCCTAATTTGGTGGTGTCTCCCAGTTTTTAAATCTATTTCCAATAACGTATAGTTGTCCATGGTTTTAAGGATACGGTAGCTTAAAATGGCTTTTTTACTGTCTGGAACCTGCTTTGTGTGGGCGTAAGATTTGTTTTGTTTAGGGTTGCGTACCAACCAATGCTCAAGAGTTTCCGTTTCTTTGTTTGGCCTATTTTTGACCACGGCCCAGTAGGTTTTTTTTGTTTTACCCTCCGCGAATAAGGCATTTAATCTGGGCAGTGCTTTGGATGTTTTTGCAAAAACCAGAATACCGGAAGTTGGTCTATCCAGCCGATGTACTACCCCTAAATACACGTTCCCAGGTTTGTTGTATTGATATTTTAAATAGTCTTTAACTGTTTCACTCAGTGGAACATCCCCAGTTTTGTCTCCTTGAACAATATCTCCGGGCCTTTTATTTACCACAATGATATGGTTATCTTCATGGAGAACCTGCAGGTTCTCCTTATTGGAGTGTTGTGAAAGCATAGAGGTGGGTATTTGTTGCCGAGCTAATACTGCTCATTTTTATTTGGGAAGTCCTTTTCTTTTACATCAGCTACATACTGACCGATGGCGGCGCTCATATCATCATAGAGACTCATATAGCGCCTTAGAAACCTTGGGTTAAATTCATGGGTCATTCCCAAAAGGTCATGCACTACAAGTACTTGCCCATCAACCCCATTTCCTGCACCAATACCAATAACAGGGATAGCGACACTTTCAGCAACCTCTTTTGCCAGTTTGGCAGGTATTTTTTCCAAAACCAGCCCAAAGCACCCCATTTTTTCCAACATTTTGGCGTCTTCCTTTAATTTTTCTGCCTCGGCCACTTCTTTGGCCCTAACGGTGTAGGTGCCAAATTTATAAATGGATTGGGGCGTTAATCCCAGATGGCCCATTACGGGAATGCCCGCACCAATGATACGTTTAACGGAATCCTTGATTTCCGCGCCACCTTCTACCTTTACTGCATGACCGCCACTTTCCTTCATGATGCGTATGGCAGACCGCAAGGCTTCTTTGGAGTCACTTTGGTAACTTCCAAAGGGAATATCAACAACAATGAGTGCCCTGTTGGCCGCCCGCACCACGGAGCTAGCGTGATAGATCATTTGATCGAGGGTAATGGGTAAGGTGGTTTCATGACCGGCCATGACATTGCTTGCGGAATCCCCAACGAGAATCACGTCCACATTTGCCGCATCTACGATCTTGGCCATGGAATAGTCGTAAGCGGTTAGCATGGAAATTTTCTCCCCGTTCTGTTTCATTTCAACCAAGGATTTTACCGTGACCCTTTTATATTCTTTTTTGGCAGTAGACATGTATTGGATTTTTGTGGCCTAAATGTAAGTAGTTTTGTTTAAATTTCACTTAAATATACGCTTTCGGCATTTTGATGAATTTTACAGATTTAAGTCATTTAAACTCACATACGCATTGAAATTTGTATCGAAAATCAAAATTTCAACTAGAGAAACCGTTCTCAATTCTATTTTGGTAACTAAAATTCTGTCAGTCTGGGATATTGTGGTTTAAACAAGTCAAAATGTATAAAGGATTAAAAATTATATGGATGATGAAGAAGGTTATTTTTCTCTTGATATGCCTTGTCATGTCTGCTAACGTAAACGGCCAAACCTCATTCAAATCTATCAAAGCAACCATAGAAACGTTTTTTGAGGGCTTTCACAATCAAGATTCCGTGTTGATGAAGTCGGTTTTGGCAGATAATGTACTTCTCCAAACAACGGGCAGGGACAGTGCAGGAAAAACAACATTTTCTTCCATGCCCATCCAAAGACTAATGGTATCCATCACTGGTATTCCCGATTCCGTTCAATTTCAGGAAAAATTAACGAGCTGGTCTATTCAACAAGACCGGACCATGGCCAACGCTTGGGTGGGTTATGAATTCTGGTATAACAATGTCTTAAGCCATTGCGGCATTAATTCGTTTCAGCTCGTCAATTTCAATGGGGATTGGAAAATTGTCTATCTCATTGACACCAGGGGGAGGGAAGGATGCAATGGCATTGAGGAGTAAAAACCAAAGTAAATCGTTGCTGCTTCCGGCACTATGGTCTTTTTTGTTTTATCGGACGGGAGAGCTTTTAACAATCACTCAGAAAAACCCCTACGGCCAATCCACCCTCAGAAGTTTCTTTGTATTTACTATTCATATCCTTGGCGGTTTCCCACATGGTATTCACTACCTTATCAAGGGGAACTTTAGCATCTTTTGGGTCTGCGTCCATGGCAAGTTCTGCCGCATTGATTGCTTTTATGGCCCCCATGGCATTACGCTCAATACAGGGAACCTGCACCAATCCCCCAATAGGGTCACAGGTAAGCCCTAGATGATGTTCCATGGCAATTTCAGCGGCCATCAATACTTGGTCCGGTGTTCCGCCCATAAGTTCTGTAAGTGCTCCTGCGGCCATGGAAGAAGATACCCCAATTTCCGCTTGGCACCCACCCATAGCAGCAGAAATGGTTGCCCCTTTTTTAAAAATGCTCCCAATTTCACCGGCTACCAACAAAAATTTCTTGATATCATCAAAATCACCATCATGGTTTTCAATGACTAAATAATACATTAACACCGCTGGTATAACACCAGCACTGCCATTGGTGGGTGCCGTTACCACACGTCCCAAGGATGCGTTCACCTCATTTACGGCAAGTGCAAAACAACTTACCCACTTAATGATTTGTCGGAATCTAACTGTAGTGTTTCTAATACTTTCTAACCACTCTTGTGGATTGCTGTAAGGCGCATTCCCATGTAATTTTTCGTGTATTTCAAAGGCTCGCCGCTTAACGTTCAATCCGCCTGGTAAAGTTCCCTTGGTATGGCAGCCGGTGTACATACAATCCAGCATGGTGTGCCATATATGGCGTATTTCAGTATCTATTTCGGCATCCCCTCTTAAGGACCGCTCATTGCGCAATACTACATCAGAAATAGAGGTCTGTTCTTGTTTGCAATACTGTAATAGTTCATTGCCTGTTGTAATTGGATAGGGGAAGGATTTAAAAACGGCCTTATTTATTTTGGAGTTGGGTCTTTCTTCTATTACTACAAAACCTCCTCCTATGGAATAATAAGTTTCTTGTGCGAACTCACCATTGGCAAGCGTAGCAATGAACTTCATACCATTGGCATGAAACGGTAAAAACTCACGTTTAAATGTAATCGCCTTTGCTTTATCAAACGGTATGGGAATGATACCACCAAATAACAACGTCCGTGTGGTTTCAACTTCTTCCAATAGGGATGTAATAGCTTCAATTGGGACATGAACAGGATCTGTACCCAGTAATCCCAAAATTATGGCTGTATCTGTTGCATGGCCTTTTCCTGTCAAGGATAAGGAACCATATAAATGTACATTGACCTCTACTACTTGATTAAAAATATGTGCATCCTTTAACTCTGCTATCCATCTTTCTGCTGCACGCCAAGGCCCTAGGGTATGGGAACTGGACGGACCCACCCCAATCTTAAGCATGTCAAAAACACTGATACATTCCATGCCCCAATGTTACTTCATTATAAGAATTAATCCTAGTCTTATTTTCATGTAAATCAAATAAAAAATCAGTTAAAGGAACATGAGTTAGTTCAATACAAAATGTTGATTTTGGTATCTACGTATGTTAGATGTTTGGTGCAGATAAAAACACTTCCCTCACCACAGGGTGGTGTATCCTGCTAAATTGTAGGTATCCCTTTACGTATTTTGATTTTCAAAACGAATTTTATCCCTTACATCAGAATAAATCCTTCTACTTGATGATTTTTTTAAAATACACAACGGGTTATAAGAATATTGGAATATCCGCCATTTTTCCTATTACGGCTGTCAGTAACTTGTTGGTTTTAAAGTTTACGGACCACTATTACGGCCATTGGTCTGTCACCTTGTCATAATTTTTGTCATGGCATAGTGATTGACCAATGTAGGGCGAGTATAATAGCATATAAATAGAAAGCATAATAACATACACATGAGTAAAATAATCGGAATTGATTTAGGGACAACCAACTCTTGCGTTTCCGTAATGGAAGGTAACGAGCCAGTGGTGATACCTAACGCAGAAGGAAAAAGAACAACCCCATCCGTAATCGCCTTTGTGGAGGGTGGAGAAATTAAAGTGGGTGATCCTGCAAAACGCCAAGCGGTTACCAATCCGCATAAAACCATTTATTCCATTAAAAGGTTTATGGGAAACAAGTTCTCGGAGTCTGCCAAAGAAGTAGATCGGGTACCCTATAAAGTGTTGAAAGGAGATAATGATACCCCACGGGTAGATATCGATGGACGCCTGTATTCCCCTCAGGAATTGTCTGCAATGATTCTTCAAAAAATGAAGAAAACTGCGGAGGACTATTTGGGACAGGACGTAACCAGAGCCGTAATTACAGTACCTGCATATTTTAACGATTCGCAACGCCAAGCTACCAAAGAAGCTGGGGAGATTGCCGGGTTAACCGTAGAACGTATTATAAATGAGCCAACAGCAGCCTCGTTGGCATACGGACTTGATAAAAAGGACACGGACCAAAAAATCGTGGTCTTTGATTTTGGTGGTGGTACGCATGATGTTTCCATTCTAGAATTGGGAGATGGGGTCTTTGAGGTTCTTTCTACCGACGGTGATACCCACCTAGGTGGTGATGACGTTGATCAAAAAATCATTGATTGGTTGGCAGAAGAGTTTAAAAAAGATGAGTCCATGGACCTACGTGAAGATGCCATGGCACTACAACGGTTGCGGGAAGCAGCAGAGAAGGCAAAAATCGAGCTTTCGTCCTCTGCGCAAACAGAGATTAACCTTCCCTACGTAACCGCCACGGCATCCGGGCCAAAGCACTTGGTACGCACGTTGACCCGTTCCAAGTTTGAGCAGTTAATTGCGGATTTGGTAGCAAGAACAATAGAGCCTTGCCAAACTGCCTTAAAATCGGCAGGTTTGTCCAAAAGCGATATTGATGAAATTATTTTGGTAGGTGGTTCCACCAGAATTCCGGCGGTGCAAGAGGCCGTTGAAAAATTCTTTGGAAAAAAACCTTCCAAAGGAGTGAATCCTGATGAGGTGGTAGCCGTAGGTGCTGCTATCCAGGGCGGTGTATTGACAGGAGATGTTAAGGACGTACTATTGTTGGATGTGACCCCACTGTCTTTGGGTATTGAGACCATGGGCGGAGTTTCCACTAAATTGATAGAGGCCAACACTACCATACCCACTAAGAAATCCCAAGTGTTCTCCACCGCGGCGGATAACCAGCCATCCGTAGAGATTCACGTGCTTCAAGGGGAGCGTCCTATGGCGGCCGATAATAAAACCATAGGTAAGTTCCATTTAGACGGAATACCACCAGCGCCAAGGGGTACGCCTCAAATTGAAGTAACCTTTGATATTGATGCCAACGGTATCATCAAGGTTTCCGCTACGGATAAAGCAACAGGTAAATCACAGGATATCCGTATTGAAGCCTCATCTGGTCTTACTGACGAGGAAATCCAGAAAATGAAAGCTGAGGCCGAGGTCAATGCGGAGGCAGATGCAAAAGCAAAGGAAACCGCTGATAAACTAAACGAGGCAGACGGGATGATTTTCCAGACCGAAAAGCAGCTTAAGGAATTTGGTGATAAATTATCCGATGATAAGAAAAAACCAATTGAAGAAGCTTTGGCAGAATTGAAAACGGCTTACGAAACCAAGGATTTGGCGGTTATTACACCAGCTTTGGACAAAATTAACGAAGCTTGGAAAGTGGCGTCTGAAGAAATGTACAAAGCACAGGCAGCCGCCCAACAGGCCGGGGGTGATGCAACGGCAAATGCCACTGGGGACGCGAATTCAGGTGGTGCCGCTGAAGGCGATAATGTTGAAGATGTTGATTTTGAAGAAGTGAAGTAAGCAGATCCCTTTTTGTAAAAGCAGAAATGCATCAAGCTGATACCAAGGGAAGCCTAGCGACCTTGGGAAGCATATAAAGCTAAAAAGACCCTGGTGTAACAACCCAGGGTTTTTTTATTCCCTAAGTTTATAGGTATGGAAACCTTTTACCAAACAAACATTGTCCAGGGGTATTTTGTTTGCATCTGATGGTGATATCGCTACCTATGTCATTTTACTGTCGGGGAGTTAATTGAAAAAGTCCTAGGTACCCTGCCTAGGACTTTTTTCTATTCTTACGAGGCCATTAACAACCGAAGTTTTTCCAAAGCCTCCGATTTGGAATTGACGTTAAGTTTTAAATAGATATTCTGAATGTGAAAGTTCACCGTACTTGTGGTAACAAAAAGCTTTTTGGCAATACTTTTATAGGTTTCTCCTTGTCCAAGGTATTCTGCAATTTGATTCTCTCGGTTGGACAATTGTGGGTACCGTTTTTTCTGAAACATCGTAACAACCTTCTTGGCCACATCATAACTTAGGGCAGCACCTTGATCTTCCACTGCTTTTAGGGCATCCACTAAACGGTCTTTGGTAATGGGTTTGGTAAGATAGCCATTGGCACCAGCTTTAAACGCTCGTTTGATAAGTTCAAAATCGTTTTCTGAGCTTACCACGATAATCTTAACCTGTCCATCCCTCTTACTTAAAAGTTTAATACCGTCAATACCGGAAATTCCGAGTAAGGAAACTTCCGTAACAATGATGTCTGGATTGCAAGAACCAATCATTTTTAGTGCCTCGGGAATGGTTTGGCAACAGCCTACCAGCTGAATATTTTCAATATCCTGAAAATAGTTACCATAGGTTTGATGCATCTGGAAATCACTGTCAATAACCATAGCTTTGAGTTCTACATTTTTCATTATGAAATAGATTTGGGGTTACACTTTTGAGTTAGGTGACTGGCTGCCACCCTTGTAGTTAATTATAGTCAGTTGTTAGTTTGCACGTTAGTAGGTAACGTGAAATTACATATACAATCCTTAGATGTTCCGTAATACGGGTTGGCTGGAGTTTTAGGTTATGAACCGGCCCGTCCGTGGGTAATGCGGTGAATCACCTTGTTGAAAAAACAATTGATGTTGGGGCGTTTGTAAACTGTCATAATTCGGGGTTTTAGTAAGGTATCTAGTACTAGATATTCTATTGGGCAATATATCTTTTTTGGTATAGCGTCAAAAATATTCGTAGGTTTTTTCGTTCAATTGCATGGATTTTTAATGATGAAGAAATATTCCAAGACCAAATCTGCGGATAGTACATATCCCAGATGGTGCCAAGCCATTGGTTTTTAATATGAGGCAACCTAATGATGCGGTACCAATTTTTGGTCAATTAAAAAAGGCCGTTCCAATAAGAACAGCCTTTTATCAAAAGCATCCGGTGCATTACTTCATAATGACCCAAAAATCAACCCCGATTTCAGACAGCTTTTGTTTTTAATTGTCAAAACTAATATCGGCTGTTGCCATAGGATTATATACTTCCATAATCCATTTTTCGTCCTTATAATTGCCATTTAAGTTATTAACATAAGCTAGAGATGCGTCATTCTTGGTTTTAAAATCTGCCAAATACACGTAATACAATCCGTTTTCTTTATTGTAAAAATGTTGGCCCTTTACACCTCTATCCTCAAGGTCTGCTAAAAATGCGTTTAGGTAATTTTTGTTTTTAAAAACATTGGCTATCATGTAGTACCCGGATTTTACTCCAATGGCGGCAGAAGCTGCCTGCCCTTTAAATTTAATTTCCTTAAACCTACCATCTGCATTATCCTTCACCTTAGAAGTCTTTGTATCCATCGCGATTCCGGTTTGGTGGTACCTATTGGCAACGCGTTCCTTTGGAAGGGCCTTTTGTTCTGCGCGTATTTCATGCCGTAACAGCCGTACCATGGTTTCAAAGCGCCTTTCCAGCATTTTATCCCTAGCTCTTTCAATAGAATCTTGCCTGAGCATGAGTTCATCCAGCACCAATCTGTTTTCATAGGCCAAGGACTCTTTGTCTGTTGGGAGTATAGAAGTTTTCTTCATTTCTTCTTTTAATGCAAGTATTTGCTCCTCATAATTACGAACTATTTGGTCTACCCGCGCATCTTCAGAACTTGCAATATTCACATCTACACCAATTCCCCTTAAGTCGTCGTTAAAGGAGTACCCTAGTGATAGTTCATGGTTCCAACCAAGATTGGCATTGGAATCAGAAGTATTTTTTTCCATTAAGTACCCTAGGGATAGTTTTTTACTAAGGTTGAACCCAATTCCAGAGGAAAAACCAAAATTGGTGTCATAGGTTGTTTGTAGCCAACCAAATTTTGGGAGTTCCATCAATAAGGAGCCTGTATATTCTAGAAATTTGTTTTCATCAAGGCCTAATTGTACCAAGGGCATTAGTCTCCCTCCTTCAAACAAACCATAGCTATTTTTAAATTTATGGCTGTACTGCAGGGTTGTCTTTATGCCAGTCTCATTGAAACTGGTTAATAGCTCCTCCGTTGTCTGGTTGTAACGCACCACATCATCCAGATGTATCCCAAAGTCAAAATTGCCCAAGGACAGGTTAATGCCAGGTGCAATGGAAATAATATTTTCTTTTTGTACATCCTCAATAACGGGGTCATTCTCATTAATGACGATTCTATTTTGGTCCAATCCTTGGCTTACATAACCTATGTTGGCCCCAAAGGAGAGGGCACTTTTTTCTCCTAATTGTACCGCAGTGGCATAGTTTGCATTGAATCCAAATTCTTGGACTACCCCAGACCAATTGCCATAAATCCCTATCCCCATAGCAGTGTTTTCATTTAATTTATTGCTAAAACCCAAAAAGTAATTTTGATTGTTATCTTGGAACGTGGAAGCTTGGTTTCGCATTAGAACATTGAGGTACGATTTGTTTTCACGTACCAAGGAATACGTGGGGTTGATCAAAAACCGGTTAAAAAATAACTGGTTGTGAAATGGACTGGAAATTCTGTATTGATTTTCCACTTGCTGGGCGTTGGCGTTGCCGTATCCCAATATAGATAGCGCCAGTAATAGATGGCAAGAGTATATATGTAATTTAACATGTTTCATTGTCTCGGGGTTTAAGGGTAGGGGTATTTTTATTTTCGATATATTGTGTTTAAAGAGATGTATGCTGTTGAAAAAGAAACCTATGACAACAAGAATGGGTTCAGTGGTGTCTTCAAGGGAATTTTTTACCAAGCATCTTTACAAGTCATTTTTTTTTAAGGTCTTTTCCAATGTCAAAAGATTCATTTGCCAAGGCAAGGGCTTAGGTAGTTAAAGCGCCTACCTTCTCTATTAAAAATTAGGACCATGGAAAAGTCACCTTGGTGATTAGCCCATTTTATTTCAATGTTCAAAAACAGTGGCGGAGTAATCTGTTTCATTGGAGTCATTGAGTACTTTTAAGAGTTTTGACTCATCTTTTTCCACGGTTTTATAATCAGTTGTAATGCTATAGGTAAAGGCAATTTGGGTCGGTTTTTGGGCATTTTCCCTATTGCTCATCACATAGCCCATTTTTTTCTCGGGTACAAAAGACAGGGCATATTCATCATGTTTACTATTTATTTTATTACCTAGATTAAAGGCCTTACCTACCTTGTCATCTTTAATTTCAGCAGCGTAGAGGTCAAGCCCACCGTAACCTTCCCTACCCGAAGAGGCAAAAACCAACACGGAATTATCGGTTAGGTTGGGGTAGAGGTCGTCCTTCCTGGTATTTACCTTAGGGCCTAGATTCTTTGCTACGCCTACGGTACCGTCTGGTAAAATATCCGAGACATAAATATCATAGTCGCCATAGGAGCCTCTCATATTTGAGGCAAAAAACAAGCGCTTACCATCTTTGGAGAGCGTTGGGTGCTTAGCAGAGGCGTATTTTGGGCAAACGTCCAATTTTTTGATATTTCTCCATGCGTTGCCTATACGTTCGGCGCTGTAGATTTCGTAAACAGTTTCTTTTTTGGAAAAAATTCCTGTATCCGGTTTTCGTTGAATTGCTTGGCTAAAGTAAGCTACGGTACCGTCTGCGGATAGTGCAACATCTGGGGTAAATTGCTCCTCCATTCCCTTGGGCAGCGATGGTGGGGCCATGGTTAAGGCAAGTGCAGATTGGTTCTTTTGGTATTCTGCGGCGATGGACGCAACCCATTGTTGCTGTTTTTCCGAAGGTGGTGCCACACCTGTGGCCATGGCCATGGCAAATGCATACCGTTCTTTTATTGCGCTACCCAAGCTTTCTCTCCGTGCGGCCTTAAATAATTTCTCATACCAAAATGCGGCACTCTCATAGTTTTCCGTTAGAAAATTTACATTTCCTAAGTCTTGGAAGATTTCAATTTCTGAATACCCTTGTTGAAGGAGTTCCAAATAGTCATCCACACGTTTTGTGTGTTCGCTGGTCAGTTGCTGTGCATTCATCGTGATGCAAAACAATAAAAGTGCACTGCTAAGAGTTAAGGAAAAGATAGGGGAAGTTTTCATAGCATAAATGTTTATGATGTTAATACCTTACAAATATCCATAGAGTTTTTAAGCAAATACTTATGAAAAATTCATAGGTTTTGCATTTTAACGTAGAAATAAGCTGTTAAACGGAGATAAATCGACTTAAAATAGACAGACTGGTATGGTCAATAATGTGTTTTGGAAGAGGTAGCCACCAGCTTATTAATTTCAGCTAGTTCGTTTTTAGTGAGGTCGCGCCATTTGCCCAGCGGTACATCCAGTTCAACATTCATGATGCGCACCCGTTTTAGCCTTTTTACCCTATATCCCAAATGTTCACACATTCTTCTGATTTGTCTGTTAAGGCCTTGGGTGAGTACGATTTTAAACTGTTTTTCCCCTAATTGGCTTATTTCACAAGGACAGGTTACCGTATCCAAAATAGGTACTCCCTTGCCCATGGCGGCAATAAAATCTGGTGTTACTGGCTTATTTACCCAAACATTGTACTCCTTTTCGTGCCCATTACGTGCCCTTAGGATTTTATTTACAATATCCCCGTCGTTGGTTAGGAAAATAAGTCCTTCACTAGGTTTATCCAATCTGCCGATAGGAAAAATACGAGTCGGATAATTGATAAAGTCGATAATATTGTCTTTTTCAACCCTAGTATCCGTGGTACACACAATGCCCCTAGGTTTGTTAAAGGCAATATAAACGGATTTTCCCTTGGGTGGAGACACCAATTCACCATCCACCCTAACGGTATCACCTTCCACAATTTTGGTTCCCATCTCCGGAACCTTCCCGTTAATGGTCACACGCCCTTGTTCAATAAGCTTATCTGCGGCCCTCCTTGAACAATGGCCTACTTCGCTTAAATATTTGTTGATACGTGTTTCTTTCAATTTAAGAACTAAGAGAAGTGTTAAGATACGAACAAAAAAGCCCACAACAGTAGTTGTAGGCCTTAAGCGGAGGAAGAGGGATTCGAACCCCCGGAGGTGTGACCCTCAACAGTTTTCAAGACTGCCGCATTCGACCACTCTGCCATTCCTCCAATGCGGCTGCAAATATAGCAACCTTTTTAGTTTTGTAAAACCTTTTGTTTCTTTTTTAGAATGCCCTTAATTAATTAGGTTTAATAGGTATTTTTAACCCATGCAAGAATGGTATCACCACCTGTTATTGATAGTGGTTGGCTTTATAGTGGGGTTCATTAATACCGTGGCGGGTGGTGCATCCTTGATATCTTTACCGACACTTATTTTTTTGGGATTGCCCCCTGCGGTGGCCAACGGCACTAATCGTGTCGCAATTATTGTGCAGACGGCGATGGCTACCGCTGGATTTAAAAGTAAGGGTGTCAGCACTTTTCCGTTCAACATCTATCTGGGGATTTCCGCCTTTTTTGGAGCTATCATTGGGGCACGGATTGCTGTGGATGTAGATGGGGAGGTTTTTAACCGTATTTTGGCCATGGTCATGGTTGCTGTGGTGCTGGTCATTGTTTTTAAACCAAAAATAAAGCTCACCCAATTACAGGAAAGACTTACCGGAAAACACCTATGGTTAGGTATCACAGTATTCTTTTTTTTTGGAATTTATGGAGGTTTTATTAATGCCGGCTTGGGTTTTTTAATGTTACTGTTCCTTCATTTTGTAAATAATTTAAGTCTGGTAAGAGCTAATGCTACCAAGGTAGTTGTAGTTTTTATCTATATGTTGTCCGCCTTAGCGGTTTTTGCGTATAATGATAAGGTAGATTGGTGGATAGGTTTGGTTCTGGCCATTGGAAACGGTACTGGTGCTTGGGTTGCCAGCAGGTTTTCGGTCAAAAGGGGAGATGGCTTTATTAAGTCATTTTTAATTGTCATGGTACTGATCATGGCCATTAAGCTCTGGTTTTTTACCTAAATATGTCACAAACGTGGAGGATTTTGACCAAGAATCAGTCGTAATGATTTAGAAATACATATGTTAGGTCAAGGATGGGATGGGTTAGAAAAGCACACCTTAGACCAGTATAGATGGGTACATTCTAGGCCGTGGATTAAAAAGAAATAAGGGTCGTAACAAAACCATGTTTTTTATTTGTTCAGCGGTTTGTATTTTTATCGAATGTTATTTTTTGCCATCAACCATCAATTAACACCTTAAATGATATGCCAGGATTTGAGTTTTTTGGAGCGGAGGAGAAGCGTCACGTACAGGATGTGCTGGATAATGGCGTTTTAATGCGATACGGGTTTGATGGTATGCGAAACGGCCATTGGAAGGCCAAACAACTAGAGGCTGCAGTGGCCAAACGCATGCAGACCAATTTTGCGCAAGTTTTAAGCAGTGGAACGGCCGCATTAACCGTTGCTTTGGCAAGTGCTGGTATAGGGGCAGGGGATGAGGTTATTATGCCCACCTTCACCTTTGTGGCAAGTTTTGAATCTATTTTAGCCCTTGGGGCCATTCCTGTTTTGGTTGATGTGGATGATACCCTCACGCTAGACCCTAAAGCCGTACAAAAGGCCATAGGGCCCAAGACCAAAGTAGTGATGCCCGTACATATGTGCGGCTCCATGGCAGATTTAAATGCCTTGCGTTCTATTTGTAAGGAACACGGTCTTTTATTGTTGGAAGATGCCTGCCAGGCCATTGGCGGTAGTTATCAAGGCAAACCCCTGGGAAGTATCGGGGATTTGGGCTGTTTTTCGTTCGATTTTGTCAAGACCATTACCTGTGGTGAAGGGGGAGCCATGATTACCAATAATGAAACCTATGCCAAAAATGCAGACCATTATTCCGATCATGGACATGATCATTACGGTATGGATAGGGGAGCGGAAGGCCATCCATTTTTAGGCTATAATTTTAGGATTTCGGAATTGAATGCTGCCGTGGGTTGTGCTCAGATTCAACGTTTGGATGAGTTTGTGGCCATACAACAAAAGCACTATTCCATACTTAGAAATGCACTTAGTGAAATCCCCGAAATTACGTTTAGACGGGTTCCTGAAGGGGGAGTGGAAAACTATTCCTTTTTAAATTTCTTTTTACCCACGGAGGAGCTGGCACGTAAAGCCCATCTAGCTTTGGGAGAGGCAGGGGTAGCTGCTTGCTTTTATTGGTATGATAACAATTGGCATTATTACAAAAAATGGCAACATCTTATAGAGAAGAAAGCCTTGGGCAAACTTCCGGAAGAGGTGCTAAGTGGAATGCCGGATTATACCCGAGCCAATTTTTCCGCGTCGGACCATTGGATGGGAAGAACAATCTCTAGCTTGGTGAAGCTTAGTTGGACGGCGGAAGAAGTACAGCAGCGAGCCAGTAATATGGTTAAAATAATTCGCTCTACCCTTAATTGACGGGATGGAGATCCATACAGATTAAACATCCATTTGAATTGGGTCTAATAGCCCACATACTCCACAATTTCCAAACCATATCCTACAATACCTACGCGTTTGGTATGTTCAGAGTTGGATAGTAGTCTTATTTTAGAGATGTTTAAATCATGCAAGATTTGTGCCCCTACACCAAAGTCCTTGGCATCCATATCAATTTTTGGGGCTTTGATGACACCAGTACCTTGTAATTTTTTAAGCTCCTGTAGCCTGCCCAAAAGGTTCATTGCGTTACTTTCCTGGTTGATAAACACGATAGCCCCTTTCTCTTCGGTATTTATCGCTTGGAACATATCATGGAGTTTGTCCTCTGCGTTATTGGTTAAGGTACCCAGAATATCATTGTTTACTAGCGTGGAATTAATTCTGGTGAGCACCAATTCTTCTTTTTTCCAAGATCCTTTGGTAAGGGCCAAATGAACCAAGTCATTTGTGGTCTGTTTATAGGCACGTAACCTAAATTTCCCGAAACGGGTATGTACGTTAAAGTCCTCCTTTTTTTCAATAAGACTATCATGTTCCATTCTGTAGGCCACTAAGTCCTCAATGGAGACAATTTTCAAATCAAACTTTTTGGCCACCTCCATCAATTGTGGTAAACGCGCCATAGAACCGTCCTCATTCATAATTTCCACGATAACACCAGCCGGTTGCAATCCGGCAAGACGCGCAAAATCAATGGCCGCCTCTGTATGTCCTGTCCGGCGCAGTACCCCGCCTTCTTTGGCAATTAACGGGAACACATGCCCAGGCCTGGCAAGTTCATGGGGTTTGGTCGCTTTATCCGTAAGTGCAAGAACGGTTTTGGCACGGTCGGCTGCGGAAATCCCGGTGGTCACCCCATTTCCCCTCAGGTCCACGGAAACCGTAAAAGCCGTCTCCAAGGGATCGGTATTGTGGCTGACCATTTTATGAAGGCCAAGGCTTTCACATCTGCCCTCGGTCAAGGGCGCACAGATCAATCCCCTTCCATGGGTGGCCATAAAGTTGATGGTCTCCGGGGTAATCAACTCAGCTGCCGCTAGGAAGTCGCCTTCATTTTCCCGATTTTCATCATCCACCACGATAATGACTTTTCCTGCTTTGATATCGGCTATGGCTTCTTCAATAGTGTCCAACTGTATGCTTGTGTTCATAAGGTTATTTAGGTTCTTTTTTACTTTTTCGACTTTTGAAAAATCTTGTGATTTTATCGGTGACAACGGCAAAACTCATCAACCCCCTGTCCGCAGTTGCCCTTTTGGTCAACGATATTCCCAAAGGCAACATGATCAATGTGGACAACCATGCTCCCAAAATTGGGTGCCAGGCCCCTTTTTTGGCGTAATTGTCCGCAAATACCCCAATAAAATAATACACCAGAAACAATACAATAGCAATGACCATGGGTAAGCCCAATCCTCCCTTTCTAATGATGGCACCTAAGGGCGCCCCAACAAAAAACAGAATAATGCAGGAGAAAGCCAGTGCAAATTTTTTATGTAGGGATAAAATATGCCTGTTGTAAATCTCATACCTTTTGTTCAATTCCACTTTTTTACTGGAAACCGTATTTATGATATTGCTTACCGCATTTTTGGCATTGCTAAACAGCTGGCTTTGCTGCCATTCCGGAACCCAGGATGCAATATTTGCCTTATTGAGGGTAGTGTCCATTTCCTCTTTTGTTTCCGCTGTTTTGGCTGCATTTGTACCCTTGGTGCTATCCTTTTTCTTCATGAGAAAGGCACCCATCCGTGCCGTAATGTTTTTTGAAAACGCCCTGACTTGCTTGATGTTGTTTTGTTCCAGTGAATCTATATCCTTTATTAACCTAACCACATTTTTCATTTTATCCGTGGTGATATCGGATTCTTCCTCAATATTTTGATCGTTGAGTGAGGAGATATCAATATTATTTTCGTAGACCCCAAACTTAGCCCTGGTAAAAGGTTGCTTAGCCCTATCTTTATTGGATTTAGGCTGCATTTCCTCATAATAATAACCGTCGTACAATACCAATTGTATAATATTAGACGCCTCACTGCTGATGAGTTCTCCTTTTTCCGCTTTGATCACGGTGGTATTTTGCCCGTTACGACCCTTTTGGTGGATAATTACATCTTCCAAAAACCTATCGTTCTCTCCATATTTTTTGGCAACTTTCATATTCATGTCCGTCCCCTCAATATCACTAAAAACCCCTTCCACAATGACCGCTGCCGGTTTCACTTTGGCAATATTGCGCCGCATGTTAAAGATTTTCTGTTCTGATGCGGGGATAACATTGTTGGCAAAGAAAAAGGTGACGCCCCCCAATAAGATTACAAAGACAATTAAATAACGCATGGCACGCTGAAGCGAAATTCCGGAGGCTTTCATAGCGGCAAATTCGTAGTTCTCCGCAAATGTCCCAAAGGTTAAAATGCTGGATAACAGCACGGTTAGGGGAAGCACTTTTTCCGTGAGGTTGGGCAACAGATAGAAAAGAAACTTTCCAATAATAATGGGGTCTAGGTCTTTGCCCGCCAAATCATCAATAAACAGCCATACGGTCTGAAAAATGAAGATGACCATTAAAATCACGAACGAAGCGACAAAATTATAAAGAAAGCGGCTTAAGATGTAACGGTCGAGAAGCTTCAATGCCTTTAGTGCGTCTTATGGTTAAAACCTACTTTATCCCAGATGGGAGGTGGTGCAATTACATCAGTTCCTAATAATGTAATAGCCCTCTGATTTGTATTTGGCCTCATCAAAGGTAAATAAGCTTTTTGATAGGGGCTGGTTGGTTTTGAAAGAATTAACTGTAATGGTGGTTTTTGTACCGCTTTTACCCGTTTCTATCAGTTTGTGGATATGTTTGGTCTCCGCATCAATACCCAGTAAAATGCTAGCTATTTCCGTATTGGTATCAATAGGGGTAAGTTTAACGAACTGGATTTTCCTGCCTTGGACATTCTGCAAAATATCCCAGGCATAGCGGTGTCCTTCCTTGTAAAACGTTAACATTTTGGAGGGGGTTACCGTGTTTTCCCCTTCACTTGGGTTTTCAATGGTAACCTCTTCATTGTCCGGCACGATGGTATACACTTTAGAGCCATCAAACATGGCCTGAGCCCCAAAAAGGTCTACCAAGTATTTATCCCCATTTAGGAAGGCTTTACCCTGCACCTCACTTTTGGTATTGGTTTCAGCGTTTTCCAAGGTATAGTTGAACGCGATTTCAATGTTGTCATAGCTAATCACTTTACTATATACCTCATCCAGTAGTGCTTTTGCTTTTTGTGCATTCTGTGCGTTTAGGGAAAACGCCGTGGTCATTAGCGCCAAGAACCCTATTCCTATTTTTTTGCTCATCATTATGGTGTGTTTTTTTCGTTCTCTAACAATTGTTCCAAGGCCATTAAATCCGGTACCAAGACCTGTCTGGCCTTACTTCCTTCAAACGGACCTACAATGCCTGCCGCCTCTAGTTGATCAATGATTCTGCCGGCCCTATTGTATCCCAGTTTTAATTTTCTTTGGATAAGTGACGCGGAGCCTTGTTGTGCGATTACAATAACCTCTGCGGCTTCCTTAAAAAGGCCATCCCTATCCGATATATTGTAATCAACACTCGTGCCAGAATCCTCGCCTACATATTCCGGTAGTTCGTGCGCACTTGGATAGGCGCGTTGAGACCCAATAAATTCCGTGATCTTAGCAACTTCTGGAGTGTCCACAAAAGCACACTGTATCCGGGTTACGTCATTTCCTTGGGTATAGAGCATATCGCCACGTCCTATCAATTGGTCTGCGCCCTGTGCATCCAAAATGGTTCTGGAATCTATCTTAGAGGTGACCCTGAATGCGATGCGCGCAGGAAAATTTGCTTTAATAAGTCCGGTAATCACGTTTACCGATGGCCGTTGGGTGGCGATGATCAAATGAATTCCTATGGCCCTGGCCAATTGTGCCAATCTGGCAATGGGCGCTTCAACTTCCTTTCCAGCCGTCATGATCAAATCTGCAAACTCATCCACCACTAAGATAATGTAGGGCAAAAATTTATGACCATCATTTGGGTTAAGTTTTCTTGCCTTAAATTTAGTATTGTATTCCTTTAGATTACGGACCATTGCCAATTTCAGAAGTTCATAGCGATTGTCCATTTCAATACATAGGGAATTTAAGGTATTGATGACCTTGGTATTGTCCGTAATAATAGCTTCTTCTGAATCTGGTAGCTTCGCCAGAAAGTGCCGCTCTATCTTATTGAATAATGTGAGTTCTACCTTCTTAGGGTCTACCAACACAAATTTTATTTCAGCAGGATGCTTTTTGTACAACAGCGAGGTGATAACAGCGTTAAGACCAACGGATTTTCCCTGTCCGGTGGCACCCGCCATCAATAAATGCGGCATCTTGGCCAAATCTACCACAAAGGTCTCATTGCTTATGGTCTTGCCAAAGGCTATGGGCAGTTGCATTTCGGCCTCTTGAAACTTCTTGGACGCTATGACGGAACGCATGGAAACAATGGTCGCATTTTTATTGGGAACTTCAATACCTATGGTCCCTTTTCCGGGAATTGGGGCAATGATTCTAATCCCTAGGGCTGCCAAGGAAAGTGCAATGTCATCCTCCAGGTTTTTGATTTTTGAAATGCGGATACCTGCTTCTGGTACAATTTCATATAAGGTGACGGTGGGTCCAATAGTGGCTTTGATCTGTGCAATCCCAATTTTGTAATTTTTTAGGGTATTGACAATACGGTCCTTGTTCTCTTCCAGCTCTGCTTGGTTGATGGTGATGCCACCAGTTACGCCATGGGGGTCTAAAAGATCTAGGGTAGGGAATTTGTAGTTGCCCAATTCCAACCTTGGGTCAAACTCTCCAAAATCCTTCACCAACTGTTCCGCCTTTAAGGTTCCCTCTTCCTTTTCCTCTGCCACCTCGCTTACCTCTAAATCTATATGTTCCTCCTCTTGTGGTAGGTTGACATCCAATCCCGATTCTGGGTTTAGGGGGGGGATGTCCTTTTTATGCGTGTAGGTGTCCAATTTTAATTCTTCCTCTTCTTCCAAAGCACTATCGGTCTGTAATGTTATACTCCCATTGTTTGCCGCAGGTTGTAAAGGGGTATCCTCGGATTTAAATTCCGTCTGTAGTTGTTTTCTCTTGTCACTGAAAAATTTCCCAATAGCCTCTGGTGAAAAATTAAAAAGACGTACCAGGATGGTAATGAGCGCAAAGGCCAGTACCAATAGAATTCCAATATTTCCGATGTAATCCTGCAAGAAATCATTCATCTCATAACCCACAAGCCCTCCAAGCAAGGGTCGTTCATCAGCAAAAAAGCCAAGGGCGATAGATATCCAAATTAGCATGATCAAACCCCAAATCCATTTGCTCCAAAGCTTTAACTTGTCTAGTCCAAAGAATAGATAAAGCCCGGTAAGGGAGATTAAAATGGGAAATATAAATGCAGAAAGCCCAAACCCCTTGTAAATAAAAAAATGGCCAACAGAGGCCCCAAATTTTCGCAAAAGGTTGGTAGTTTCCGCATTGCGGTCACTAAATGCGCTAAGTCGGCTTTGGTCTTCTTGCCAGGTAAAAAAGTAGGAGATAAAAGAAATGAACAACGCTACGCTAAGGGCCATAAAAAAGGCACCAATGATGATTTTATTCTTTTTGCTAAGCTTTAGGGATACCTTTTTAGGTGCGGTTTTTGTCCCAGCTTTTGATGTTCTCCTTTTTTTGGCCATGGTGGTCGTTACAAAGCGGTAAAAGTACAAATTTACTAGGCGGCTTGCACGGAAATCAAATTAAACAAATTTTGGCAAATAAATCAGCAGGCCTACAATAACGGCAATAATTGAGGCGAGCATCACGGCCCCCGCAGAAATATCCTTGATAAGCCCAATTTTTTTATCAAAATTGGGCTGTATGTAGTCCGCTATCTTTTCAACCGCGGTATTGAGCCCTTCAATACCCATCACCAAACCAATGGAAAGGCACTGTAGTGCCCATTCTGTTGTAGAAATATTAAAATAAAGGCCTAGAGCGGTGACCATAGTGCCAATGCACAGCTGAATTTGAATACTTGCCTCGGTGCGCAGGAGTATAAACAGTCCCTTAAAGGCGTACCCGATACTTTTTAGACGATTTATGAGAAAGGGTTCCTTAGGCATCCATCAAGGCAACTAAGGCCGCTTTGTAGTTTGGTTCATCCACAATTTCACCTACCTGCTCGTTGTAAACTACCTCTCCTTTACCATTAAGTACCACTACTGCACGAGAATGAAGGCCTTGTAGGGGCCCATCCACAAACGTGACGTTATAGGCCTTGCCAAAGTTACCGTCCCTAAAGTCCGATAAGGTTTCCACCTCGTTCAAACCTTCTGCGCCACAAAACCTAGCTTGCGCAAAAGGTAGGTCCTTAGAAATGCATAAGATTTTGGTGTTTTCCAAGGCCGCCGCTTCTTGGTTGAACTGTCTGACGGATTGGGCACAAGTACCTGTGTCTATACTTGGAAAAATGTTGAGCACTACTTTCTGTCCTTTATAATCGTCAAGGGAAGCTGTGGACAAGTCGTTTTTGACCAGTGAAAAATTAGGTGCTTGGTTGCCCACTTTGGGGAGTTCACCAAGGGTATTGATGCTGTTTCCTTTTAAGGTTACTGTTGCCATATTATGGGATTTTTTATCAGGTGTGAAGGTATAAAAGTACCGTGGCAAAACCAATAAGAGTTGACCTAAAATTAACAGTTGCCGTTTAAGCCAATTTTTTTATCTTAATCTTCAGGGCCGCAAATATCATGGTCATGATAGGACTGAGCCAATTAAAAATAGCGTAGATAAAATATTCGCCCACGCCAACACCTAGAACCCCGCTATGATAGGCACCACAGGTATTCCAAGGTACCAATACGGAGGTGACCGTTCCGGTATCCTCAAGGGTCCTACTTAGATTTTCGGGGGCAAGCCCACGTTCCGCATAGGCTTTTGAAAACATTTTCCCAGGAACCACAATGGCCAGATACTGATCGGAAGCGGTCCCGTTCAGTACCACACAACTTACTCCTGTGCTTGCAAAAAGACCTACGTCAGAGGTCACCATATTTAAGAGTGATTTTGTAATTCTGGCCAATGCACCAATACCGTCCATAATACCCCCAAAAACCATGGCGCATACTATGAGCCAAATGGTACCAAGCATTCCCGCCATTCCTCCGGAAGAAAAAAGATCGTTAAGCGCGGGGTCGGTGGTTTCTATGGCGGTATCTATAGTTATGGCGTTTAGAATACCCTTGTAGCTGGATTCAAAATCCAAATGGCCCCCACCGCCTATGGAAGTGACAATGTCCGGCTGAAAAATTAAGGCGAAAACAGCTCCCAATAGGGTCCCAATCAATAAGGCCAAAAGAGGTGGTGCTTTTTTTACAATCATAAAAATGACACCCAAAGGAACCAAAAATAACCAGCCATTAATGTTAAAAGTGCCATCAATAGTTTGTAAAATGGCCTCTGTATCCGCCACACCGGAAGTATCTATGGTGAAACCAAGAATAATAAAGACGATCAAGGTAACGGTAATGGTAGGAACGGTGGTCCAGGTCATATATTTAATGTGGCTAAACAGTTCTCCTCCCGCCATGGCCGGTGCTAAGTTAGTGGTGTCGCTCAGAGGCGATAGTTTATCCCCAAAGTAAGCGCCTGACAAAACCGCACCAGCGGTCATTCCCATAGAAATCCCAAGGGCCTCCCCAATACCTACCAGTGCAATGCCAACCGTAGCTGCGGTTGTCCAACTGCTGCCCGTAGCTATGGAAATAATGGCGCAGATAATAACGCAGGCCGCCAAAAAAATGGTTGGGTTTAGAATTTGAAGTCCATAATAGATCATGGCAGGAATAATGCCACTAATGAGCCATGTTCCGGAAAGGGCACCCACCATGAGTAAAATCAATAAGGCCCCTGTGGTGGAACGCACATTCTCACCAACCTCCGCAATCATTTGTTTGTAGGATACCTTATTAAAAAATCCGACAACAGCGGCCACGGCCCCGCCTAGAAGTAAAATAAACTGATTGGAGCCACTGAGTGCATCGTCACCAAAGACGTATACGTTATAGGCCAACATACCCACCAATACAAATACGGGCAACAAAGCCTCCCAAATGCTTAATTCCTGGTTTTCAACAACCTCTTCATTTTCTCTGTATCTAGGCTTGTTTGGCTTTTGTGACATTTGGCTGGGTTTAGCAAAAAGGTAATATTACGATTTTGCCCCATGATCTGCAAGCCAACGGGCCAATTGGTCATGCAGGAACGCCTACTTCCCGTAAAATACCCAGTTGTTCCATACATTGCCTCATGGAAAGATAGGTTTGGTGAATGTCATGATCAAGTCCAATACTAAAGCGAATTAATCCGTCCGTTAATCCCATTTCCCTTTGCTCCACTTCTGGTATTTCGGAAGATGTGGAGGAACCCGGAGCACTAAACAGTGTCTTGTAAAAACCAAGGCTTACGGCCAAATACCCAAGTCTCTTTTTTTGCATGAGTTCCATAAGAGAATTGGCTTTCTTCAAAGACCCTACATCCAAGGTCATAAGTCCCCCAAAACCATAATTGGTATCCATCTGTTTTTGGAAAATATGGTGGCTAGGATGCGATGTTAAACCAGGGTAAACGACTTTTAGGCCATCTTTCTCAAATTGGGTAGCAAGGTATAGGGTGTTTTCGCTATGCTTTTTTATACGGATATGCAGGGTTCGCATATTTTTTAAAATGGAGGCAGCCCTAAGGCTGTCCAAGGTGCTTCCAAATAACATTCCTGCGCCATCGTTGACATCCTTTAGGGCCAGACAAAAATCGGTACTGGCACAGACTGCTCCCGCTACCGTGTCACTGGTCCCGTTGATAAATTTAGTTAAGCTATGTATCACAATGTCCGCACCCAATTTAGCAGCACTTATGCTTAGGGGAGAGAAGGTATTGTCCACTACCAGCGGGATACCATGCTTTTTTGCCAAACGGGAGAGTGCTTGGATATCCGCAACTTCAAGCAATGGATTGCTCACGGCCTCACAATAGATGCATTTGGTATTTTCCGTAATCTGCGCAGCAACGTTCTCTACCTTGGTAATGTCTACAAACGAAGTATGTATGTTATAGTTTTTGAGAAAATTTTTCATAAAAGCATAGGTGCCTCCGTAAATGGTCCTACTGCTGATTATATGATCTCCGGCATTGCAAAGTTGCATCAATACCGCACTTATAGCACCCATACCGCTGGCGAAAACGTTAGCACTTTCTGTTCCTTCCAAAGCAGCAAGGGCTTCGCCAAGGTATAAATTGGAAGGGGAAGAGTGCCGGCTGTAAAGGTAACATCCCTCTGTATTTCCCTCAAAAGTATCAAACATGGTCTTTGCCGATAAAAAAGTGTAGGTAGAAGAGTCGGATATGGATGGGTTAACCCCTCCAAACTCCCCAAAGTACTGTAAGGCCTGAATCCCTTCTGCAGCTTTATTCTGGTGCATAGCTTTATATTTATTCTTTAAAAATAAATTTATTTAAACAATTTATCAATTAATAATTTATTATATAGATAATAAAACTAAATTTATACATTATTTTAGGTAAATAGTTTAAAAATGTTCTATAATTTCAACTAAACCAGAACACTATTCTTATGGATGCATTGGATAAAAAATTGCTAGGACTCTTACAAGCAGACTGTAAAAAGACCACTAAAGAATATGCCCATGCACTTGGGCTTTCCACTACCGCCGTTTATGAGCGCATCAAAAGATTGGAACGGGAGGGGGTCATTACCAACTATGTGGCGTTGGTGGACAAGAAAAAAGTAGGACGGGACTTTACGGTGCTGTGCCATGTGCGGTTGATCCAACATACTAAAGACAATATTCTACGTTTTGAAAAACAAGTGCAACAACTTGATGAAGTTTCTGAATGTCATCACGTTAGCGGTGATTATGACTATATTTTAACCATCAATGTGGCAGATATGAATGCTTACCGCTTATTTATGGTCAACAAATTAACGGCAATAGATCAAATTGGGAGCACACAGAGTTCATTTGTCATTAATGCCATCAAAAAATCTACCGCGGTATATTTTTAAGAAGTGGAAAACGGCAATTTTTGTCGTTAAAAACATTTGTATTTTTGTGCTTTAAAATGCGAGATAAAAAATAAGATATGAGTCAATTTGATGTAGTGGTAATAGGTTCTGGTCCCGGTGGGTATGTAGCGGCAATTCGTTGTGCACAATTGGGAATGAAAACTGCTATCGTAGAAAAATACAGTACGTTGGGGGGAACTTGTTTAAATGTTGGTTGTATTCCCTCAAAGGCGCTTTTGGATTCTTCCCACCATTATGAGGATGCAGTAAAGCATTTTGAGGAGCACGGCATTGAGCTTCCTGGTGAGGTAAAGGTGAATCTAGAAAAAATGATAGGTAGGAAACAGGCCGTAGTAGACCAAACTACCAAAGGGATTGAGTTCCTAATGTCCAAGAATGATATTACGGTGTTTGAGGGTGTTGGAAGTTTTAAGGATGCTACCCATATTTTGGTAAAGAAAGCAGATGGCACCGAAGCCGTTCTTGAAGCAAAATATACCATTATTGCAACGGGATCCAAACCGTCTACCTTGCCCTTTATCAAAATTGACAAGGAACGGGTAATTACTTCTACCGAGGCCTTAAAGCTCAAGGAAATTCCAAAACATATGGTTATCATAGGTGGTGGGGTCATTGGTTTGGAGCTGGGCCAAGTCTATAAACGATTGGGGGCAGAGGTGTCCGTTGTGGAGTATATGGATCGGATTATCCCCGGAATGGATGCAGCACTTTCTAAAGAATTGATGAAGGTGATGAAAAAGCAGAAAGTAAAATTCCACCTCTCACACAAGGTAAAGTCCGTTGAACGAAAAGGCAACGAAGTCATTATTAAAGCAGATAATAAAAAAGGGGAAGAAGTGGTCTTTACGGGTGATTATTGTTTGGTTTCCGTAGGCAGACGGCCCTTTACCGATGGATTAAATGCCGATGCTGCTGGAGTAGAGTTAGATGACCGTGGAAGGATAGCGGTAAATGCACATCTACAGACTAGTACGGCAAACATTTATGCTATTGGTGATGTGGTCAAAGGTGCCATGTTGGCCCATAAGGCAGAGGAGGAGGGAACCATGGTCGCCGAAATTTTGGCCGGCCAGAAACCTCATATTGATTATAACCTAATCCCCGGAGTGGTATATACCTGGCCCGAGGTAGCCGCAGTGGGCAAGACTGAAGAAGAATTAAAAGATGCAGGTATTAGCTACAAAGTTGGCCAGTTTCCAATGCGTGCCTTAGGGAGGGCAAGGGCAAGTACAGATATTGATGGCTTTGTAAAAATATTGGCCGACGCCAAAACGGATGAGATCCTAGGGGTCCATATGATAGGGGCCCGATGTGCAGATTTGATTACGGAGGCGGTAACGGCCATGGAGTTTAGGGCCTCTGCAGAAGATTTGGCAAGGATGAGCCATGCCCACCCAACCTACGCTGAGGCCGTTAAGGAAGCTGCTTTGGCGGCAACTGAAGATCGTGCCCTACATATTTAAATTAAGACCGATGCGCCTTAGAACATTGTGGGTTGTTGCATTGATTGTTTTGGTCTCATGTAGTGAGGACAATGAAGATGCGATAAGAACGGAGCTCACATCAGAGGAAGTGGATTTTATAGCTGAATATGAATATGTTACCTTTAAACTGGATCCAACTTCCTTTGGTGCTCCCCTTAGTGAAAAATGGGCCAATGAGGTTAGGGTATTTCTTGATGGAGGCATTACCCCAGCATATCAAAATGAAATTGTCCAGGAATTGAATGCCATCAACACTTGGCTTACCGATGGCACCAATGTGCGCTTGGCAAACAGTTTGGCAGATGCCGATGTGCATTTATATTTAGGTCCCTCTTCTGAAATAGAAAACCTATGGCCAGATTTTTTCGGTATTGTATCCAATAGCTCATTTTCTGGCTATGCCAGCTATAGTTTTAATGCCAATTACCAGATTACCACGGGAAGGATTTGGGTCAGAACTAACGGGATGCCCATTTTTAGACATGAGTTGGGTCACATTCTTGGATTTGGTCACGGTAGCCAAACCTATTGTGGTTCTGAGTCTGCGAATACCAGAAGTTTTATGTGCTCCGGGCTTGCCCCCAACTATTCGGACTTTGATAGAGCCATTATCCAGACCCTTTACCATCCCGATATTACGGTAGGCAATAGTTTTCCGGAATTGCAGCCCACCATAGAAACGTTATTGCTGTCCGGAGAAATAACCATTTAGGTTTTGGCAAAGTTAATTTGAAAGTAACCATGATTTTCTTTATCGAAAGCGGTATTTACAATGGTTTTAAGGGATACTGGATTTTAGGCTTGTAATGAGTGTGTCCATAGGCCAATAATCCATTCACCTTATCCCTAAAAAAAAGACCGAATCATTTGAGATTCGGCCTTTTTGCATTTGGTTGGTTCGGGAAACATTTTAAGATTTGGGGAATCTTATAAAGTGGTTTTGATGTTATTTCCAACACAAATATAGACAAGCAAGTTTGCTGCGAGCGGGATTTACCGGCCAAGGGAATAATGTTGTAGTTAATTGGCAACTTATCATAGACGAAAAGAGGTTGCCCAGAGGTACCTTGGCTAAAACCCAAAATTGCGGAAAGCGTGTCTAGCTAAATAAAATGCTATCTTTTTACGGTCTTAAACAGTCTTTGCAGTACAAACCTAAGTTTCATGGCAAGGTCTGCCCCCAGCGGTTTTAGTTGTTTCCCTAGGTATGTAATATGATGGATTGCTTCATGGGTGTTTTTAGATAGTTGCGCCTTTATCAAAGCTTCGTTTTTATGATATCGCAGCGCTAGATAGGTGCACACCAGCATAAATAATAATGCTCCGATAATGGCGACGGTAGGACTGAGTTCATTGTGAAAAAATCGGTAAAGACCTAACCCGGTAAAACTACCATAGAGAATGATAAAATGTATCACATAAATTGCCAAGGTAGAACTTCCAACGTCCAAAATAATCTTATGGGTAAGGAATTGTCTGGCCGCCATAAAGAGGGAGAAAATCACCAACACATCCCCCAACCGGATAAATAAATAATTGTTTTGCTCAATGGCCTTGAACAATTCTAGCCCGGTCATACTATGCAATCCAAGGAACGCATCAGAAGAAGTAATAATAAGCAGCAGGCCCATGATTACCCCAAGCGCAATGGAAATGGGATATAGCTGTTTCACATTTTTAGATTTACTAAAAATATAGGAAAGGAACGCACCAATGGTAGCGTAGCCCAACCAAGGGATAATAGTGAAAACAGAACCGTTGGCCTTGGTAAAATAGTTTGCCGCCAATGGAGGTAAAAATTCAAAAGACCATGTTTTATATATGGGTTCAAAAAGAAACAGCACCAAGGTTGTAAGCAATAAAAGTGTAGGAAACACCCAAGGTTGTTTGCCCCAGGTAGTACTGTATAGCCCAATAATGGCCAAAATGGATAAGCCTATGCAATGAAGGACATCTACCAAATAAAAACTTTGGTACAACTCTCCGGAGAACAGACCAAAAATATTGAGACGTAGTAAGTAGCCAATCATCAGCAATTGTAAGCCGCGGCGGATTCCCTTTTTTATTCTAGGGTTATCTTTAAAATTCCCAGGTTTCTTTATTAATAGATAGGTGAACACAAAGCCAGAAACGGTAAAGAACACGGGAGCGGTAATGCCCCTAAAATACAACCAGATGTGGTACGGCAAAGACGCGGAATCCCGGAAAAGGGGGTCCAAGAGGCCGTCTATAAAATGCCCTTGTAACATCATAAGGATGGCCCAAGCCCTTATGGCATCTAAAAAATATAGTCTGGAAGACGCTTGTTGCATGACTTATATTTCATCCTATATACTTGTAAATGCGTACGTTTGGATGTTCTGGGCGCAAAATTAGATAAAATTCCAACAGTACTTTACATTTTGCGGTAATTTAGCGGAAAAGACAACTTTAGATAATTATGGCAAAGATTTTAGCATTTGCTGGTAGTAATTCTTCCACTTCCATCAACCATAAATTAGTAAAATTCACCGCATCCCTAATTAGCGAACATGATATTGAGGTGCTGGATATGACGCGATATCCTTTTGAAATGTATAGTGAGGATGCGGAACAAACACACGGTTTTTCCAACTCGCTCATAGAACTAAAAAAGGAATTTCAAGAGGCAAAGGGACTTATAATTTCCGTAAATGAACATAATGGCAACATGTCTGCCTATTTTAAGAATACCATGGATTGGCTTTCAAGGTTAGACCGTAAATTTATGGCAGATACCAAGCTGTTCTTAATGGCCACTTCCAACGGAAAACGAGGTGCCAGCACTTCTTTGGAACTCGCGGAAAAACTACTGAGCCGTTTTGGTGCCGAGACCGTTGCCCTGTTCTCGTTACCTTCTTTCTCCGAACAACTTGGGGACACTTCTGTAATCAAAGATGAGGAACTTGCCAAAGCACATGCAGATGCCCTGCAAAAATTCTTAGTTTCCTTGAAGTCATAGTTAGTGCGCACAGCAAAGACCTTTATCATTGAGGACATAGCCACCTTTAAAAAGCGTCTGCTGTATTGGAGTCATCAAAATACTCATGTGAGTTTTTTGGATACCAATGCGCACCGTATGGATACTTCTTCTTTTGAGGCTATTTGTGCGGTTGGAGCAGAGGAGGTCTTGGCAGTTAGTGAAGCCAATGCGCTACAACTACTCAGGGACTTCAAGAAAAAAACACAAGATTGGCTTTTTGGCTACATTTCCTATGATGTAAAAAACGAAATTGAAGACCTATCGTCCCAAAATTGCGATAGATTGGGTTTTAACCAACTCAGTTTTTTTAGACCTAAAAAAATCATTCTCATTAGGGAAGCCAAGGTGGAATTCCTTTATCTAAATGCGTATAAAGATAGTATCGATGCAGATTTTGAAGCGATAGGTAGGCAAACATTTTTATCCCTATCCTCCTCTGGTGACCCAACCCCACCACCTCCCAAAATTAAATTGCGGGTTACTAGGGATGCCTACCTAAATACCTTGGAAAAAGTTTTGGAAAAAATTTATCGTGGCGATATTTATGAGGTAAATATCTGTCAAGAATTTTACGCGGAAGGGACCACGATTGATGTGTTAAAAACATTTTGGCATTTGAACCAAATATCAGAAGCTCCATTTAGCTGTTTTCTAAAGGAACATGACCATTATGTTTTATGCGCATCACCGGAACGATACCTTAAAAGGGAGGGTACTCGGGTGATTTCCCAACCCATTAAGGGCACTGCTGCCAGATCTGGGAATCCAGAGGTGGATGCACACTTAAAAGGGGAATTGGCGAAAGATTTAAAAGAACGTTCTGAAAATATAATGATCGTTGATCTGGTGCGTAATGACCTTTCTCGTGTGGCTAAGGTTGGAAGTGTGGATGTAGATGAACTTTGCGCCGTTTATTCCTTTAAACAGGTACACCAAATGATTTCCACCGTTAGTGCCGAAGTAGACAAGGGGATGGATAGCATAGATATTATAAAGGCCTCCTTTCCCATGGGGAGTATGACCGGGGCGCCAAAAGTTGCTGCCATGGAAATCATCGAGGAAATGGAGCAGACCAAAAGAGGGGTGTATAGTGGGGCCGTAGGGTATTTTACACCCACCGATGATTTTGATTTTAATGTGGTCATTAGAACCATACTTTACAACAGCGATAGCAACTATGTTTCCTTTACCGTTGGGAGCGCAATTACCGCCAAGGCTATACCTTCACAGGAGTATGCAGAGTGCCTTTTAAAGGCAAAAGCAATGCGTGAGGCATTGGAATCTTCCGGAGATGCTTAATTTTGGAATATGCTAGAGGCATTTCAGGCACATATGCAAAAGACTTTTCAAGTCACTAAGGAAGATGCCTTATTGGTAGCTTTCAGCGGTGGTTTGGACAGCACCGTTCTTGCGGCTTTGTGTCTCTATTCTGGCTATAATATCGCCCTTGCCCATTGCAATTTCCATTTACGTGGGACAGAGAGCGATGGGGACGAGACATTTGTAAAACAATGGGCTGCGGAAAAGGGAGTGAAACTACATTGCAAATCTTTTAATACCAGAGAAACCAAAAAAGCAAATAACGGTTCCATTCAAATGATTGCCAGAAAGTTACGGTATGAATGGTTTGCCCAAATCATGCAAGAGGAATCCTATGGTTACCTGCTTACCGCCCACCATGCAGATGATGTTTTGGAGACTTTCCTAATTAATCTTTCCAGAGCATCGGGTCTTAAGGGCTTAACCGGAATCCCCGAAAAAAATGGCCAAATCATAAGGCCCTTACTTCCATTTAGTAAAGAGGAACTTCAAAAATTTGCCAGGGGCAAACAACTCCAATGGCGGGAAGATAGTAGTAATCTCAACACCAAATATTTACGAAATGGAATTCGGCATAATATTGTTCCACAGCTAAAAAGCTCAATCCCAAGTTTTATGTTGGCGTTTCAACAGAGCATCAACCATTTGCAAGAAGCTCAGGACGTACTTAAAAGTACACGGCTGCGGTTGCAAGCCTCCCTTTTTGTTGCAGAAAGGAATGCGGTAAGGATATCCGTTAATGAGCTGCAAAAATTAAGGCCGGCCAAGGCTTATATGCATTTGTTGTTTAAAGAGTTTGGCTTTACCGCTTGGGAAGATGTAACCGCCTTGTTACATGCGGACACCGGAAAGGTAATACAATCCAAAAGCCATAGACTTTTAAAGGATAGGAATCATCTATTACTTGCAGAGCTTAAGGATGATAAGGAAATTGAACACCACATCCAAGACAGTAAAGCTTATTTTTTGGGGCCGATGGCCATGCGATTTTCTTTGGTATCCGAAATTGGGGAAACCCATAGGAATGTTGCCTATGTGGATAAGGATTTGTTGAGTTATCCGTTAGTGTTAAGAAAGCGACAAAAAGGCGACTATTTTTATCCCTTTGGGATGAACGGAAAAAAAAAGGTCTCCAAATTTTTAAAGGACGAAAAAGTAAATGGTTTTGAAAAGAAGAACCAATGGTTACTCTGCTCTGCCGGAGCAGTGGTCTGGTTGGTGGGCCGCAGGGCGGATAATCGTTTTAAAGTAACCTTTGGAACCAAAAACATACTGAAAATAACATGGGAAGAGTGATAACGTTTTTAGGCATAAGCTTTGCTTTGCTAACCAGTTTTGGTGTTTTTGCCCAAACAGAAGAACAGCCTGCCAGTTGGAAACATAGCGTTAACTCGCTGGGAAACGAGGAATACCACCTCATCTTTGAGGCAGATATCAAGGAAGAATGGTTTATTTACTCGCTTTATACTGCGGAAGGGGGCTCTATGCCAAGTGAGTTTGAGTTTAAAAAGGCAGGTGAGGATTATGCCTTGTTGGGACCCACCGAAGAAGGGAAAACCTACAAAAAGTATACAGAGGTATTTGATGTAGAGGAAACTTTTTTTAAGGAAAAGGCTCTTTTTAAACAACGCATCAAGCGCCTACGTCCAGAGGTAAATCAAATAGAAGTGGTCTTGTATTACCAAATTTGCAAGGAAGTCTGTATTTTAAAAGAGGAGGTTTTTAACATAGCATTGGACGGTTCCACTGTTGACGCTTCACCAACAAAGGGCACTTTAGATGAACGCAGCTTGTCCATGACCAAAGCGTTAAAGCTCAATTTAAAAAATAAGGAAATCCTGAATGAAAGCAGTAGGGATGACCAAGAAGGGACATCCCAGTTATGGTTGATTTTTAGCCTGGGTTTCTTGGGAGGATTTATCGCTCTGTTTACCCCTTGCGTGTTTCCAATGATACCGTTAACGGTGTCGTTTTTTACGAAACAATCACATACCAAAGGTAAAGGGGTGGCCAATGCGCTGCTCTACGGTCTTTTTATCACCTTAATCTACTTTTTGTTAAGTCTTCCATTTCATTTGTTTGATTCTGTAGATTCACAGATACTCAACACCATTGCTACCAACATTTGGCTAAACATATTGTTCTTTGTCATTTTTGTTGTTTTTGCATTTTCTTTTTTTGGGTATTATGAGCTTACCCTTCCCAGTTCCTGGGCCAATAAGATGGATGCTGCTTCCAATAAGGTTGGTGGCGCCTTGGGCATCTTTTTTATGGCAACCACGTTGGCCATAGTTTCCTTCTCCTGTACTGGCCCCATATTGGGCGGATTACTGGGGAGCACTACTTTGGCAGAGGGTGAGGTTGCTACCAATCTTACTGCGGGCATGACAGGTTTTGGTCTGGCATTGGCCTTGCCGTTTATGTTGTTTGCCCTGTTTCCCGCTTGGTTAAACAGCCTGCCCAAATCTGGCGGCTGGATGACCACCGTTAAGGTAGTTCTGGGCTTTTTGGAATTGGCGCTGGCCTTTAAATTTCTCTCCAACGCAGACTTGGTGGGCAACTGGGGAATTCTTAAGAGAGAACTCTTCCTAGGTATCTGGATAGTTCTTTTTGTACTGCTAACGCTGTACTTATTGGGCATATTAAGATTTCCGCATGATGGCCCCCGGGCAAAATTATCGGTTGCAAGGAAAGCCATGGCAGTAGTAAGCATAGGGGTAGTGGTCTATCTTTCCCTTGGATTGTTCAAAGTATTGGATTTAAAAGTCTTAAGCGGTTTTCCACCCCCGGATTTTTATAGTTATCAGCAATCTAAAAGTGATTGCCCTCTTGGACTTAACTGCTTTAAGGATTTTGAAGAAGGGGTTGCCTACGCCAAGGCCAACCAAAAACCTATCTTATTGGATTTTACCGGTTGGGCCTGTGTAAACTGCCGTAGGATGGAGGAAAATGTTTGGAGTGACCCGGCTATTTTTCCTTTGATCAATGAAGATTATGTGTTAATTTCACTTTATGTGGATGATAGAAAGCCTTTGGCCAAAGACGATCAATTTCAGTTTCAATATCCTAGTGGAAGAATTAAGCGCATAGAAACCATTGGTCAGAAATGGGGCACCTTCCAGACCATAAACTTTAACGCCGCCTCACAACCCTACTACGTACTTCTGAGTCCTGATTTGGAAATTTTGAACCATGCCGTGCAATATGTGGATGTAGCTACCTATGGAGCTTGGCTGCGTAAGGGGCTCGCAGTTTTTGAGCCAAAGAAATAACATTGGACTTCTAAGGCAAATACTATGGAACTGGTTTTAGTGCTCCAATACCATTGCCTTCCATAAACTTAAATTGAATTTGGGTTTACCTAAGCAATTTCTGTAGAATTGGCGTAATTTTAGGACACAACTAATTTTCCCTCATGAAGCTGTTAAAAAAAATCCTTGTAGGTCTGCTTATAGCGGTTGTTTTGTTTGTTTTTATTGGTTTGGTTTTTATCAACTCGCTTACGCCTACCTACTCCGGTGAGCAAGAACTTACGGATTTAACTGCTGATGTGAGCGTATATTTTGATGCTTACGGAATTCCCCATATTTACGGGGAAACAGAGGAAGATGCCCTTAGGGCTCTAGGTTACGTGCATGCACAAGATCGTTTGTGGCAGATGGAGCTACTTAGGCGTATTGCCAAGGGCCGGTTATCTGCTGTTTTTGGGGCAGATTTGGTAGAAACGGACATGTTTATGCTCACCTTGGGCATCGATGAGCATACCAACAAAACCATGTCCCATTTGGATATGGATAGTAAAACGGTGCAACTGGCGCAGGCCTATTTAGATGGGATTAACGCGTTTGTGGATAAAGGCCCCACTCCAGTGGAATTTTACCTAACGGGACTGGACAAGACACCATTTCAGCTAGAGGATGTGTACAATACCATTGGATATATGGCTTTTAGCTTTGCGATGGGCCATAAAACCGATCCATTGTTAACCGAATTGCGAAATAAACTTGGTGATGGGTACATCCAAGATTTGGCCATTACCTCGGATACCAGCTCTACCTGGATCAAAAACTATAAACTTCCATCAAGGGATTCTGTTTCTGCCTCGGTAACTGCCCAGGTTACCCAACTTCTTGAGAAATTGCCAGTTCCACAGTTTGTGGGCAGTAATAGTTGGGTACTGGCACCAGAAAAAACAAAAAATGGGAAGGTAATCTTGGCTAACGACCCACATATAGGTTTTGCACAACCATCCGTTTGGTATGAGGCCCATGTGACTGCAAAAAATTATGAGAAATACGGCTACCATATTGCCGGGATTCCCTTTCCATTATTGGGTCACGATAGGAATTTGGCCTATGGGTTGACCATGTTTCAAAACGACGACATTAATTTTTATTTTGAGGAGTACCATCCATCCGATAGTACTAAATACAAAACCGCAGCTGGTTATGCCTCTTTTGAAATTGTGACCAAAACCATTAAGGTAAAAGATGGGGAGGATGTGGAGTTTCAATTTAAAAAAACAAAGAACGGGCCCCTTTTAAACGGGGTCTCCAAACAACTTTACAGTGAGCGTCCCATAGCTGTATCCTGGGTCTATACACAGTTGGATAATCAGGTTATGGATGCCCTCTATGGAATGACCCATGCTACCAATATGGAGGAGTTTAAAAAGGCCTTGCCCAAAATACATGCACCTGGCCTTAATATCATGTATGGTGATGCCGAGGGTAATGTGGCATGGTGGGCAACGGCCAAGCTTTTTGAAATGCCGGACAGCCTATCCACCAAATTTATCCTCAATGGGGCTGTAGCAAACGAGCAACCTTTGAACTATCTGGATTTTTCGGAAAACCCAAGTGCCGTAAATCCCCCATGGCAATACGTTTATTCCGCCAACAACCAGCCAGATTCCGTTAACGGTAAATTGGTGCCAGGATATTATCTGCCGGAAAACAGGGCAAAGCGTATTGTGTCCTTATTGGAAGGAAAAGACAAATGGGATAAATCAGAGGCCGCTAAAATGATTTTGGACGTAACATCATCTGTAAACCCAAGCCTGGTAGCAGAAATGATTCGCTTGGTAGACATCAAGGAGTTGTCTCCAGAACAAACGAAACAAATGGACTTGTTAAAAAATTGGGACGGTAGTTACCAACTAAACAGCACCGCTGCAACCTTGTATCACCGTGCCGAATATCGGGTGGTCAAAAATATTTTTGAAGATGAAATGGGTGAGGGGCTTTTTCAGGATTTTTTGAAAACCCATCTATTCAAACGTCAGATTGCCCATATTGCTAAAAAGGACCATTCTCCATGGTGGGATAACATCAACACTCCAGATGTTAAGGAAGATAAAGCGAGCATCGCTACCGTATCCTTCAAGGAAGCTTGGGAGTCTTTAGTGGAGGATTTTGGGCCAAATCCTGACGAATGGACGTGGGATAAAGTCCATACCGTGGAACATGAGCACCCTATTGGGCAGGTAGAAAGTCTCCGAACCTATTTTAACGTAGGACCCTTTCCCATTCATGGAAGCAGGGAAGTAATCAATAACCTATCTTTTGGGTATGATGATACCGGATTTTATAAGGTAACCGTTGGCCCTTCTACCCGCAGAATTATCGACTTTTCGGATATTGAAAATAGCATTAGTATTTTACCCACGGGACAATCTGGCAATCCGTTGAGCAAGCATTACAAAGACCAAGCGCTGCTATACGTCAATGGGGAATTCAGAAAAATGATGATGAACAAGGAAGAGATTATCAGGGAAAGTACAGATATTTTGCTATTTGCTCCTAAATAATCAAATTCAAAGTTTAAAGTTACGGTTGGTCTAGATTCTTTTGTATATTCTTGGACTAAATAGACCTTCTTTATGTACCATCCTTTCTATTGGCCAAAGTTGTTAAATCCACTTAGGCCTGGTAACTTTTCAGTCAGTCGGCCGGCGCTATTCGTCTTTATTTTGGTTCTTTCTTTTTCCGTAAACGTACGCGGCCAGGACAGTTTAAAAATTTCAGGAAGTTATACCGCCACCGCACTGCAAACCGTGCTTAATGACCTAGAGGCAAAAACCCCATACCGTTTTTATTTTTTGGAGGATTGGATAGCATCGGATTCCATAACCGTTGAATTTAAGGACATCACCATGGATGAAGCCTTAACTAAAATTCTTGCTAATACAGAACTCAATTTTTTTAAAACCTCGGAGAATAGCATCGTACTTCTAGAGAATACCATTATTTATAAGGAGCTGCCCCAGTTCTTTTTTGGTAGGGAGGATGGCGGGATGGCCGTGGGCAAAAATGAGGAGCGGTCTGTTGGTTTACCACCACCAACATTTTACAATAATGATGTAAGACGCACCAATAAGGATTATGGCGTTTTAAAAATAGGTAAGAGCGACCCCAATAATCTTAAAAATACCTATGTGCTAAGAGGAAAGGCACTAAATGCAAGGACTGGGGAGCCTATCCAAGATTTGGCGCTAAGGGTCAAGAACACTTCCATTGTCACGGTGAGTGATATCAATGGCAATTTTTCCATGGAACTGCCTGCCGGATATAATATAATTACGGCCAGGGCAATGGGGATAGCCTCCACGGAACGAGAAGTGCTCATGTATAATAATGGACAATTAAATTTAATTCTAGAGGAAGGGTTGCAACAGTTGGATGAGGTGGTGGTAGAGGCAGATGCAGCAAAAAATGTAGAGGACACCACCACGGGAAGCGAAGAGATAAACTCGGAGGCATCCAAGAACATACCGTTGGTGCTCGGTGAACGCGATATTTTACAGGTAGCCAAAGCATTGCCCGGTATTTCCTCCGCTGGGGAGGGAGCAACCGGCCTCAACGTCCGTGGGGGTAAAACAGACCAAAACTTGGTACTGTTGGATGATGCCGTTATTTATAATCCACAACACTTTTTTGGTATTTTCCAAGCCTTAAACCCTTTTACCACGGAAGGTGTGGAGATATATAAAGGAGCCGTTCCCATGGAGTTTGGGGGGCGCTTATCATCCGTATTCGATATTAGAACTAAAAATGGCAATGTTGAGGAACTTTCAGGAGAGGGTTCCATAGGACCGGTGACCGGTAATCTTGCATTGGAAATCCCAATCAAAAAAGAACGGTCCTCCCTAGTGGTTGGAGGCCGTGGGGCTTATGCCGATTGGATTTTACGATCGCTGGATGAGGAATCTTTGAACAATAGTAATGCCTCCTTTTTTGATGGAATCATTAAATACCATGACAAAATAGACCAGGACAATGAGGTAAAGGCTACAGCTTATTTTAGTAGGGATGCTTTTAGTATAACCTCAGACTCTCTATACAATTATAGCAATAGGCTTTTTTCTGCCCGTTGGGACCATCAATACAATCAAAAAACAAATGGCGCCTTAATGCTTGCCAATAGCGATTACCGGTTTGGAATAGATTTTGACGGAACCGCCAATACGGATTTTGACTTGGCCTATGCCATTAATGAAACGGAGGTGAAATACAAACTCCGTACCCGTCTGAACGATACAAATTCTTTGGATTACGGGGTTTCTGCAAAACTATATTCCGTTAATCCCGGGAGCATTGAGCCAATAGGTGGGGACTCTGATATTGCGCCTGTTTTTATAGACAGGGAACAGGCCTTGGAAGGTGCCCTATTTGTTGGCGATCAAATTGATGTCAATGAGAAACTACGATTGGATGTAGGGGTGCGCTATGCCTTTTTTGCAGCCTTGGGTGCCGGTAGCCAAAGGACCTATCAAGAAGGGTTGCCCAGAAATGAGTCCACCGTTCTGGACACCTTGGATTTTAGTGCTGGGGAAGTGGTGAAAACCTACGGTGGGCCTGAATTTAGGGTTGCTGGGCGGTATCTTTTAGCTCCCGATTTTTCGGTAAAGGCAAGTTTCAACAATTCGTACCAATTTCTGCACACTTTGTCCAATAATACCACCGTATCCCCAATAGATACCTGGAAACTCTCAGATTTAAATATACAACCACAACAAGGGTACCAAGCTTCCTTGGGGTTCTACAAAAATTTTAAGGACAACGAGTATGAGTTAAGTTTGGAAGGTTATTACAAGCGTATGGACAACGTGCTCGATTTTAAAACGGGTGCAGACCTGTTTCTGAACGAAAATGTGGAGACCGAGGTACTACAAGGTGACGGTAAAGCTTATGGCGTGGAGTTTTTGCTGAAGAAAAATAAGGGAGACCTTAATGGTTGGTTAAGCTATACCTATTCACGATCGCTTTATAGATTTGATAGCGAGTTTAGTGAAAACCGTATCAATAATGGAGATTTTTTCGCCTCCAATTTTGACAAGCCCCATGATGTAAGCCTTATTACCAACTATAAGTTTAGCAGACGGTACAGTGTATCGGCCAACTTTGTGTACCAGACAGGCCGGCCGGTTACCTATCCTATTGGTACTTTTAGATTTAATAATGCGGATTTTGTCGCATTCAGTGATCGCAATGCGTTTAGGATACCGGATTTCTATAGGCTTGATTTAGGGGTAAATATTGAAGGAAACCACAAAAAGAACAAATTGGCCCATAGTTTTGTCACAATTTCAGTATACAATGTTTTGGGAAGAAATAATCCGTATTCTGTATTTTTTGTTACGGAAAATGGGGAGGTAAAAGCATTACAGAGCTCCATATTTGCCATACCTATTCCTTCCATAACCTATAATTTTAAATTTTAAGCATATGGATTTCCTAGACCAAAACAGAGGGATACACCGCTTGCCGTGGCTTATTTGGAATTAAAAATGGCAAGGCGTAAAAAAAATTATGCAAATAGATACAGTGAAATTAAATGATTTTAGTGCGTGAACCCAAGTGTAAAGGGTTTAGGCCTTAAAGTTTAAGAGGTATGTTTGGCAAAAATAGATTAGTTTTTGGTTTTCTACTGTTTCTAAGCAGTTGCGTGGAGGAGGTAGACCTTAGCATTACCGAGGTGGTTACCAATATTGAGAATATTTTAATTGTTGAGGGTACGGTCACCAATGAACTAAAGAACCAGCGGATAACGCTTTCTAAAATCGATACTATTTTGGATACCCAAATAGATTCCGTGTTCAATCCTTTTACACCAATTAGGGATATTGATAGGGATTTGGTACGTTATGAGGAAAATGCACAGGTAACGGTAGAGGATGATGCAGGATTGCGTTACCCTTTTAATGAAATAGGGCCAGGAATTTATGAATCTGCCCAACCCTTTGCCGCAGAAATAGGGAGAGCTTATCAATTACGTGTTATCCGCGCAAACGGACAACGTTTTTTTTCTACACCAATGCAAATAGAAGGATTCTCCAATTTAGAAAACGTTTACGCGGAAAAGGTAGTTAATAACGATGGGGAAGAAGGGATAGGAATTTTCATTGACAATGTTAGCGAGATGGGCGTATCCGAAAATTTTAGGTTCAAATATGAAGAAACGTATAAGATTATAGCGCCTAATTGGACTCCTTTTCAGTTTCAATTGACCAATTACGATCCATGTGCGCTGCCCGTCCCAACCTATGATTTGGACATTGTGGAGCGCTCACGGGAAGAACGTGTTTGTTATAGAACAGAAGTTTCAAATAGGATCGTGCAGGCGCAATTGGCCGGTGATAATGGGAGCGGAATCAAAAGATTTATGGTCCGTTTTATATCCAAGGATAATTTTGCCATTTCGCACAGGTACAGTATTGAAGTGGAGCAATTGGTTGCCGGTTTAGCATCTTTTGGTTTCTATGAGCAACTCAACAACTTTAGCCAGACCGGAAATATATTTTCCCAGGTCCAACCAGGCTTTTTAGAGGGTAACATCCTCTCGGAAGAGGGAACTGGTGGTACGGTTTTAGGTTTTTTTGATGTGGTTTCCAGCACCAAGAAACGATTGTTTTTTAACTATACGGATTTTTATCCGAATGAGCCCTTGCCGCCCTTCCCCTTTAATTGTAACCCTACCTCTGCACCGGAGTCACATGTTTCTTATTGCTTTCAGGGGTTTTCCATGAACAATTGCCCACAGTCTATTATTGAAAGGGTAAATCTTGGATTAATCAGTTTTACAGGGAACAACGGCTCTAACATTGGGGCCTGCCCTGGTCCTTTTACGTTTGTACCCACTGTTTGCGGGGATTGTACGCAACTAGGAAGTAATAGTGAACCTGAATTCTGGACCGAAGAATGAAAAGAATATTTCTGTATATCGTAAGCTGTTCTTGGTTCTTTGGTTGTGTGGAGGCCTTTGACCCAGTGGATATCGTAGACGTGCTGGACGGAGCGCTGGTAGTAGACGCCAGGCTACATGATGGCGCTATGGAACAGGATATTTTTCTAACACGCACCTTTAATTTGTCCGACTCAGGTCCGCTACCTGAAACTGGGGCTCTTGTAAAGCTGATGCCATCAGATGGTGCAACCATTGAATTTGCTGAACAGGAAAATGGGCGTTATACCTCCGTTGTTCCGCTAGATTTACAATCAGGCAAAAGCTACCAATTGCAAATTATCACCAAAGATGGGGTACAATATCTTTCGGATTCCACCATAATGCCACCAAAAGCACCTATGAATGGCATTCGTGCAGAGCGTCGTCTAAATGGTTTTGAGACCGATGGGGTCGCCATCTTGGTGGATACTGAAGTTCCTTTGGATGGTCAAGCTTACTTTAGATTCGAGTTTGAGGAAACCTATAGGATTATAGCTCCGGACCCCAATCCTTTTGATTGGGATCAAATTGATTATGACATTAATGACGGGGATGGTTGGGAGGTGACCGTTGCCCCACGGAATGGATTGGTGCATATTTGTTATGGAAACAACAGCTCCAATTCCATTGTTTTAGCTTCAACGGAAGGCCTTACCACCAATACCTTAAAGGATTTTCAAGTCCGTTTTATAGCTAGTACCAATTACGCCCTTTCCCATCGGTATAGTATTTTGGTAAGGCAATACCACCATGATGGTAATGCAGCCTCCTTTTTTGGGTCCTTGCAGGATTTTTCTAGTGTGGAAAGTGTGTTCAGTAATGTGCAAACCGGGCGTTTAGAAGGTAATATTAGGGTTCAAAATTCAAGCGTAGCCCAAGTATTTGGGTATTTTGAATTGAGCTCGGTAAGCGTTAAAAGGTTGTTTTTTAATCATGATGATATTTTTCCGGGAGAGGAAAAACCAGAATATTTGATTAACTGCAGCACGGGTTTACCTCCCTTGTACCCAGAGGGATTTCATATTACACCAGCCCCAAGTGGTGATGGTTTTGTAGTGGACGGCAATGGAAATTCCCCCTTGATAGAAGGTATTTTGGCTGGTTTGTATGCCTATCATGCAGAAAATGAAGATTATGAAGAGTGGTTGCAAACAGAGGGTTTGGGAGGGGCGGCCCCATTTCTGGTGAAACCTAAGGGCTGTGTGGATTGTACTGTTTTTGGGGGCACCCAACCACCGGAATTTTGGATAGAAGAATGAGAAAACCCATACACATATCACTGTTAACACTCTGCATCTGCCTGACAAGCTGCGTTGAGGAAATTTCGGTGGTGCCTTTGTCGGCAGTATCCCAAGATGGTCAGGGTATTTTGGTGGTAGAGGCCAACCTTACCGATAACGGTGAACCACAAAGGGTCCTGCTCAGTAGGTCCAGACAGGTGGAAAGTGATAGTACGGTAAACGTGCCAGAACAAGTGCTCTTTAATCCAAACTCCCCGTTTATATCGCCCAAAGGGCTAGACGTATTGCCAGAGGAAAATGCCTCGGTACGCGTAAGCACCAATGGCGGTCCGGAATTTGTGTTCATGGAAAGTGAACCAGGAATTTACGTGTCGCCTGCGGACTTTCGGCCCACTTTTGACGTTGGTTACACCCTTTCGGTAAGCACGTCCAATGGGGACCGCTACCGCTCCAACGAAATGCGTATGGCAGGGACTTCAAGCATAGATAGCCTTTATGCAGAACCTACCATTGCCGGCAGCGGTGCGGCAGGTGTTGGTATTTTTGTGGATAGCTCCATGGATTCCGCTTTAGGCGAGGCAGCCTATTACAGATACACCTTTGAGGAGACCTACAAAATCATCGCGCCAAACTGGACACCCTTTGAGTTTGAGATCATCAGGGAAAACCAAGAGTTGATGGTCGATGCAAACGGTGATGTGATAGATATTTTATATCCAGACGTGAGGTTAGTGCCAAGGGCAAGGGAAGAAAGGGTCTGTTTTAAGACCGATGCCTCACAAGACATTCTATTGTTTGATGGAACCACATTGAACGGGGGTCCCGTCATTAAAAATCAGCTGCGATTTATAAAAAGTGACAACCCTATCATTTCCCACAGGTACAGCATTCTGGTGAAACAAATGGCCATTTCTTTTGAAGCTTTTCAGTTTTATGAAAATTTGAGGAACTTCAATCAAAGTGAGCTGGTCTTTAGCCAGGTACAGCCTGGACCGTTGGAAGGCAATGTCTTTAATATAGCGGGAGACCAACCGGTCATCGGTTTTTTTGATGTGAGCCATGCCACGGAAAGGCGGCTGTATTTTAACTATGTGGACTTTTATCCGGATGAACCGCTACCGCCTTATTTTGGGACTGTTAGGTGTGACCGTATTTTAGCGCCTATTTTAGGTAATCCAGAGCGGGACGGTCCAATTCCGCCAAATGCCAGTTGTCCTGCCTTGTTGCCAGGGGTAAAGCTAGGTTTGTTGGAGTATGTAAGCAGTAATGAACCTGGTGAATGTGAAGGACCATACATCGTAACACCCACCATTTGCGGGGATTGTAACGTTGTAGGAACTAATGTTGTACCAGATTTTTGGATAGAGGAATGAATAAAAAGAGCCTATTTTATATGTTTTGTTGGTTTGGCCTTTTGGGTTGCGTAGAACCGTTTGAATTGGGCCAAGAGGTGCTGCAGACCGGGGATATCAATGCTATATTGGTCGTGGAGGCCAGCTTGACGAACGAACAAAAACAGCATGAGGTACTGCTGGGGCGTGGCAGGAGTTTTGCCAATGATACCGTCCAGCCCGCAGAACGGAATGCCAATGTCAGGATACTGGATGGCAATGGGAACAACCTTGTATTTGTAGAAGCGGAGCCCGGCAGGTACATCGCTACCGAACCTTTTGCGGTATTGCCAAACACTACATATCAATTACAAATACAAACCCAAGATGGAACATTCTACCAATCAGAAACCGTAACACCCCCTACTTCTGGTGGCATCGCAGATCTCTACGCGCAACGCGTAGAAAATGCCCAAGGTGTGGAGGGCATTGCCATCTATGTGGATGCAGAAATTCTACCTAATCAGCCCCCCTTTTTACGGTATACCTATGAGGAGACGTACAAAATCATTGCCCCGTTATGGCAGCCTTTTGATATCGTCATCACCAATACAGACCCGTTTTTGCCTACATTTGATCTGGCCCCACGGGAGCAAGAAGAACGGGTTTGTTACAATACCGTGGCCTCTGACCGAATCATTAAACCTACCAACCTTACGATATCTGGAGCGTTGTTGAAGCGGAATTTAATTCGGTTTATTCCTAGGGATGATTTTATCATCTCACATCGCTATAGCATTTTGGTCACCCAACTTGGCCAGACCCCAGATGCACACGCTTTTTACCGCGCCCTGAACGAACAAGCGGGGAACGAGAGTATTTTTACAGAGGTACAACCCGGCTTTATTTCCGGGAATATTACAAATCCTGAAGACCCTGACGAAAAAGTTTTGGGCTATTTTGAAGTTGCCCATAGTAGTACGGAACGCCTATTCTTTAATTACCAAGACTTTTTCCCCAATGAGCCATTGCCACCGTATATTTTAAATTGCAATTTTTTTGGAGCTCCCGAAACCATTAACGAAGGGGGTGGGTCGCCCTTACGGGATGCTGTTGAAAGTGGACTTTTTGTATACGCCGGCAATAATAACGGCCAAGTAGCGCCACCGGCAGGTCCCTATTTAACGGGACGCCGTGCTTGTGGGGATTGCACCGTACTGGGCAGTAATATGGTCCCTGATTTTTGGACAGAATAAATTAAGAACAATGATGAAACAAATTTTAGTTTTTGTGGTGGTGATGTTATTTCCAGTGGGTCTTATATCCCAATACATCATAAAGTCAAAAGAGGAATTGGAGAACCTTAAAAAACTTCCGCAGGAAAAAATGTACATAGACCATACGGGACCCGTAGTGCTTGCTGGGGAGTACCTGTACTATGCCACGTATACCTTTAACGCGCAAACCAATAAGCTTACGGATATTAGTACCGTAGGTTATGTGGCCTTGGTGGACCAGAACCAAAACTATGTTTTTGAACATAAAATTAAATTGACCAAAGGGCTGGGGCAAGGAGATTTTTTTGTGACAACCCAAGTTCCGTCCGGAACCTATAAGTTGTTGGGATATACCCAATGGATGAAAAATAATGGCCTAAAACAGGTTTTTAAGGATGATATCGTAATCATCAATCCCTATTTGGCAGATCAAGCAGCACTATTGGCCGGTGCTGGGGATTCCAAAGACGTTGACGCTTTGACCTCAACACCCAAAAAAGCGATACTGGATTCATCCACGGTTTCCATTACTACGGATAAAATGACGTATGCTAAAAGGGAAAAGGTAAAACTATCCGTCCGTAATTATAAAGGATATTTGGGTAACGGCGCTTACACGTTGGAAGTCAGGAAAAAAAGCCAATTGGAAACATTTAAGGCCATGGATGCCGCAGCCTATGCCAATGGTTATTTTAATGTGGATAAGGTGATACCCCAAAACGTGGGGGACAGTCTGTTCCTTCCAGAACAGCGGGGTGAGCTGTTCTTTGGCAAGGTTTTAAATACCTCCAATACTCCCATAGCCAACAAGCCAGTCGTTATTTCCGTTCCGGGAAAGGAATTTTTATTGAAGTTTTCACAAACGGATGACGATGGTAACTTTTATGCCTATTTCAAAAAAGATTATAAGACCCCGCGGGCCGTAGTACAGGTAGAGGAGGAGGAAAGCCAGTATACCATTAAAGAGGGTGTTTTGGGAAGACTGGATATCTCTTCCCTGCAGTTTTCAAAGTACAGATTAAGACCAGAGTTTAAAAAGATTTTAATTGATCGGAGCGTTCACAACCAAATAGAAAATCAATTTTTTGAAATTAAACCAGACAGTATCCTTCAAGGCGATGCCATTGACCCCTTTGATGGCGGTACCCCGGAAACCATTACCCTGGACGATTATACGCGCTTTGCCACCTTTGAGGAAACCTTGGTGGAGGTTGTTCCCAATGCGGGATACAGAAATGGTGGAAAAGGTAACGATTACGTGAAGGTACAGCAAGATTTTGAAACCTATAATGAGGATTACAACAGCTATCCTGCCATTGTGGTCATTGATGGTGTTTTTATTCCCAATCATGAGGCCGTTCGTAATTTTGATGCCAGAACCATTGAAAAAATCAGTCTTATCCGCGACCAATTTCGTTTGGGAGGCAAAGACTATCAAGGGATTTTATCTGTTGAAACCTTTGATGGCAACTATTTGGAATCACATAATTACGTTAACAGTAAAGTGATGCCTTTGGCAAAACCTAGACCCACCAAAAATTACTATAACCAAAGGTATGATAGCGATACCTTTGGGTACGGCCGTATCCCAGATTTTCGTTATTTGTTGTTCTGGAAGCCCCATGTGGTCATAGCGAACAACAATGGGTATGATTATGAATTCTTTACCTCGGACGTTAGCGGGGAGTTTGAGGTGGTTTTAAATGGTTTCACCACGTACGGAAAACCCATTACCATCACAAAGATGATATCCGTATTGGATACCACGGACAAGTCCAATTAAATCATCTTGTCATATCTTAGTGCTACACACTAACCTGTTTTTATTATGCTGATAAAAGTATTTGGCAGTGCCGTATTTGGGGTAGAGGCCACCACTGTTGTGGTAGAGGTGAACATAGACAAAGGCATTGGCTACCATTTGGTTGGTTTGCCCGACAACGCCATAAAAGAAAGTAATTACCGCATTGCTGCCGCCCTGCAGAACAATGGGTATAAGATTCCAGGAAAGAAGATTACCATAAACATGGCCCCTGCGGATTTACGAAAAGAGGGTTCCGCTTATGACCTGACGCTGGCCTTGGGTATCCTTTCTGCCTCCAACCAAATTAAATCGGAACACATAGAAAAGTACCTGATTATGGGCGAGCTTTCCTTGGATGGTAGCGTGCAACCCATAAAAGGCGCACTTCCCATTGCCATAAAAGCCAAAGAGGAAGGTTTTAAGGGGTTTATTTTGCCAAAGGACAATGCCAAAGAAGCAGCCATCGTAAACGGGCTAGACGTGTATGGGGTAGAAAATATCAAAGAGGTCATCGATTATTTTGATGCCGATAAGCCTTTGGAACCAACGATTATTGACACCCGTGCGGAATTCTATAAAACCTTGGATTTCCCGGAGTTCGATTTTGCCGATGTCAAAGGACAGGAGAGCATCAAACGCTGTATGGAAATTGCAGCAGCCGGTGGCCATAATATCATTTTAATTGGTCCGCCAGGTTCCGGTAAAACCATGCTGGCCAAACGTTTGCCTTCCATTTTGCCACCCATGACCTTGCATGAAGCTTTGGAGACTACCAAAATACATAGTGTGGTGGGCAAGGTAAAAAATATGGGATTAATGAACCAACGCCCTTTTAGGAGTCCACACCACACCATTTCTGATGTAGCGCTCGTGGGCGGGGGAGCCTATCCCCAGCCCGGTGAAATTTCCTTGTCCCATAACGGGGTGTTGTTTCTGGACGAGTTGCCAGAATTTAAACGAGGTGTTTTAGAGGTCATGCGCCAGCCTTTGGAGGATCGGGAGGTCACCATTTCCCGTGCACGGTTTACGGTCACCTATCCAAGCAGTTTTATGTTGGTGGCCAGTATGAATCCAAGTCCCGGTGGGTATTTTAATGATCCGGATGCCCCTGTGACCTCCTCACCGGCAGAGATGCAACGGTACCTTAGTAAGATTTCCGGTCCCTTGTTAGACCGGATAGACATCCATATAGAAGTGACCCCTGTTCCGTTTGAAAAACTATCGGATGATAGGAAAGGGGAGGGCAGTGTGGCCATCAGACAACGGGTGACCGCAGCGCGAGACATACAGACCAAACGATTTACAGCACTGGAAAACGTGCATTACAACGCCCAAATGAATACCAAACAAATACGGCAGTACTGTAAATTGGACGAGGCCTCAAAACTCTTGCTCAAAAATGCCATGGAACGCCTTAACCTTTCTGCCCGCGCCTATGACCGAATCCTAAAAGTGGCCAGAACCATTGCAGATTTGGCACAGAGTGAAGCAGTTGATGGCAATCATATTTCAGAAGCCATTCAATACCGAAGTTTGGACAGGGAAGGATGGTTGGGATAATGAATAACACATAAGCCCTTAGTTGGCTCAATTGACACGTCCCTGCTAGCGCGAGCGTCACGCTCGTGCATTCAGGCGTAACTCTGCATTAACAACCTTTTCCACCTTATTCCCATGCCCGCCAATTTGCAACTGGTGGCCGTGACAAGTCAATTATTAAATAATTGATTAGTACAATTTAAACGCACCCTAGTTTAGGCTGCCTCGTTATGGGTTCAATTGCACTCGGTATTATGAACTTATGCCACTTAGACAGAAGCAAAACCCATTTATGGATGAGATTAAAAAGTAATTAAAATAGAGTTTCATCATCTTCTGCTTCTTCTGTATTCTCGCCTGTCAATTTTTTTATAAAAATTTCATTACGATTTTTTGCTCGTTCAAGAAGTGTAGAATACTTTAAAACCTCCGTATATAAAGAACCATCTTTTCCTTCATTATTGAACATCCCAGCTATTTTTTTTGCAGGTCTAAATAAATAATCGAACTCATAAGATGGTATAAAGTCAGCATCGTGCGATCTTACATCATGTGGCTCTATTTGTTCTCCAATCAAATAGCCGTAAAAAGTTGTCAGTTTCATTTCGGGTATGGAAAAATTCCTTAAAAGCGTAGCATAATGATTTATTTGATTTAGGTGATCGGACACATTTGTATCTAAGCTTTTAAACTCTATTATAATACATTTTTCCTCTTTCGGGAATAAGAGTATGTCAGGTCTTTTGTCTAGGCGTTTTTGTCCCAGCGAAGTAATGTACTCGCTTTCTTTATCTGATAAATCCTCACGTATGATGTTTTTGCCTTTGTATTTTATATCTGACAATTGAAATTCTGATACACCTTGAAAGTAGATGAAATCTTCATTGATAATCCATAAATCACTTTTATTAGTTATAGTCGATTTTTGTTCAAAAATTAGATTGTGTAACAGTTCTTCATTGTTATTTCTTGAGCCATCATTTTGAACTATCAACTTTTTATTTAAAATCAATGAAAAAAGGTCTAGAACGAGCTTTCTTCGGGCCACATAATGGGTAAGTTCAACCCTGTTTTGTTGAGGTATTACTCGAACGATTCTGTCAATTTCTTCATTTAGTAAGGCGGAGTAATCATCAGATGTTGTGTCCAAATGATTAAGCCTATCCATACTGTCTTTAATATTAGAATCTAATTCAGCTTTTTTCTTTGCTTCTACGGTATAGAATTTTTCAAGAATTTTTTTGCTACTATCATTTATCGAAATATCTATATCTGAATCAAAGTCATCAGGTAAAAGGAACATTTCTTTAAGCTTATTTAAGTCGGTAAGATGCTTCTCTTGAATTTTCTCTATTTCTGGGTACAGACTCCATACAGTTTCACCTAATTTGTATTCCAAATCATCAAGAATAATTTCCCTATCAGAAAACATGTTTAATTGGTCTTGGAATTCATCGAATCGTGGGATGTGGAACTCACCTCTCTCATTAGTGTCTTTGTTGTCTAAGTAATCACTGGACACCAAGAATAAGAAATGACTACCTTCGATAACATCATTTTTGGCAAGCGAAACCAAATTAATGTCGAATTGTTGGACTACTTCATTCTTGCTTGTAAGCTTTAAATCGTTATGTTTTAAAAATGACTTGTCAAGCTTATAGGAATTAAGCGTAAAGGTTTCAAATTCATCTGCACTTTCAACTTTACTAGCATCAGGCGAAACTTTTGAATAATGTATTTGGAAATCTTCGGATTTGTCAATTTCGGGTATATCTGATTCAGTAATTTTCGAAATGTTTTCTCGTTCATTGAAAGCATAGTGTTCAATCGTTATTTCCGGCAATTCCTTTTTGTTCAAGCAAAAGTATTGGATATACCTTCGTAGTAAAGCATCTTTTAAAATTTCATCATTTAAGTTATGGTAACTAGCCAAATTTGAATCTAGCAAGCCTTCAAATGTCAATGTGGTGCTAGAAGCCTCCGCCTCAATTTCAACATCTTTTTTATGAAACACAATTGATTTATGCTGAAGAAAATTTTTGTTTTTGGACACTACAAATTCTCTTTCACGATAGCCTCCATTACTTTCGTAGATACTTTTTATCCTTGTAGTGTCGAAAAAATGGGTATACTGTATTCTTCCCGAACCTAGGTTTTTAAAGCCTTTTGTAAAATCTTTATATGTATTAAATCTATCAAATTCTTCATCATTAAAGCCTATTCCATTATCCGTGATATGCATTTTTGAAAATGTAAGACTGCCATCCGTGTTTTGAGTAGAATGTATTTTGATTAGAATTTTACCATTAAAGCCGTTATTTTCCTTCTCCCTGATTTTAATTGCTTCCAAGGCATTTGTAAAGGCCTCATAAATTGGTTGGAAAGTATTTCTTGAGCGCTTTATTTCTCTGATTATCCCTTCGTAGTAAACACCATCCCTCGTTACATAAGTATTGTCTTCATATTTCATTTTTAAATAAGGTGTTTAACTTAGGAATACGATTGTTAATCAAATATCCGAGATATAAAATCAAATAGCAAGCTATATGTGTTGATTATAAAATATAGATATAACTTTGAGCATCTATGAAAAAGGTTTTCAGTAGGCATGACCAAATTATTGAAAAAATATCCTTTGTTAATTGGAGGACGGACGGTGGGGATGATATTAGCAATATGCTTGTATTGGCTGATGGTTATTTAAGTTCTGGAATAGAATTAACTAAAAGGTGCTTAGATAATAACAAATGGAAAGAAGCAGATAAATTAATTTTCCCAATCTTCCATAACGTTAATCATGGAATAGAGCTGTACTTGAAAGCCCTGATTTAGAAAATCAATAGGCTTCTTGATAAACCAAATAAAGTAGAGGGCAAGCACAATATCAAACAGATTTACGAAAATGCTAGAGCTAAAATTAAACTCTTCCATGGGGCAAATGGAGTAAAACATTTTGATACTGTTACTACAGAACTTAAAAAGAATATCGAGGAACTTTAGGAGGTAATTCAAGAGAATCCAGACCAAAACAAAATAGACTTTTCTAGATATCCAATTTCAAATGATTAAGAGCAACATTTTTATGCAAAACAATGGGATAACATTGAGGTCGATTTAGAAAATTTAAATACAATACTTACTGAAATTTATGAGAAGCTTGAGGATTTGACAGCGTATTATTATCACGAAGAGTTCTCGTAAAAATTAGATGCCTGATGCAGACACAGTTTATAAGAGTTGAAAGGATATGGGAGGTAGAACAATATTTAAGTTCTTTCAGTAAAATGTGTTCAAGTTTCTTCATGTAGAAATAAGGTATTCCCCCACTAACGCGAGCGTCACGCTCGTGCATTCATGAGTAAGTCTGCATCAACAACCTTTTACAATGTATGCCCTATTCGCGCGAATTAGCAACTGGTGATCATTATAAGTCAACTACCCTATACATTAAAAAGCCACACTTTCGAAATTTAAAAGCGCGGCGGATTGTATCCTTGATGAGTACCATTTAAACCCTATAAACATCTGGCCTCCAATTTTTTATCAGCCTTTTTATTTCTTTATTGGATAAGTCTTCTTTTAACGCTTGCTCCACTAAGGGCAAAAATTCTTCATCACTCGCAAAACGTAGCGCTATGATTTGTGCCATTTTTAATTCCATAGGAAATAGCTTGCCAGTCATGGTGTAATACCGCAAATTTTCCTCCGCTTTGATGGCCCTGTCTTGTGCCTTTAAAGGAAAGCTGCGGACAAACCACGCCATCATCAAGAAAACAAAGGCGATGAGTACCAGTAATGACGCACTATAAAGGTTCCTTTGACTCGTATACATAAGGTTGACAATGGACCCAATCAATAAGGCGAGTATCGCCACAAATAAGATTCCATGAAATCCTAGAACTAGTTTGGTATGATTTTTAAAATTCTGTGCTGCCATCTGCGGTGTTTTGGTTTAAAGGTATTATTATTTATTCATTTTTTTTGGTGTTTAACCGTCGTTTAAAATAGGTGGTAGCTTTCATTTTTTTTAAATGGCTTTGCACGCGCCAGTTTGCAGCTTTTGACCATTGCTACAAGCGCCATAACCCCCGTTGGCAACCAATTATGTCATTGACAAATAGCATGGTTTTAAATCAATTTTGATAACACTAGAACACGCATCAATTACCCCAAATCCGTTCCCATAGCGCACTTAGGAGCTTTTTGCCATCTGATCGTAATTTGGGCACTTCATGTACTTGAAGCCCATTTTTGGTTGGTTGTAGTTGGTACGAAAAAGCGAATTGGGTTTCTTTGGGATTCAAGCTTAACAAACCAAATCTTAAGTCATTAAAAAACAATTGCCCGTCTTTTTCATGGATGGCATACCACCCTTGGGTAATCTTTATCAAGCGCTTTACCTTATCTTCCTGTTGGAGACCTTCCAATAATTCGTGGTTTTTGGGAATAGTCCTAAACGTAATTTCCTGACTGTCAAAAAAGGAGTATTCCCCAATCAAATAGGCGTCTTTAGTGTCAATATTAGCCATCCAAAGAATGGTGTTCATAGGCGCCGGCCTTGTGTCCAGTTCGCTGTAGCTAATTCCCTGCTGTTGAAGGGCAGTGATGAATTTTTGGTGGGCCAGGGCTTTTAGACCTAAGGTGGCGAGCAGGTAACAAGAACTGATGATGATTCCCAAACGATTGAGTTTTCGCCTTTTTTGGGAGATTTGGGATTGCCGAATTGCCAGTATCAAAAAAATTAAAAATGGCAAGGTGTACAGAGGATCAATCACAAATATGGACTGAAAGGCCAATCGCCATTGCAATGGCCAAAATAACTGAGTGCCCCAGGTGGTAAAGGCATCTAGTATGGGATGGGTAAACAGTCCCCAAAAGAACAGCGTAGACCAATCCCGCCATGTTGCCTGTTTTTTGTGATAAAGGTTCCAGACCAACCAGCCAAGTAGTGGTGCAAATACTATGGAAAAAAAAAGGGAATGGCTAAAACCACGATGCACCTCTATGGCGGTAACGGTATCCGCCATATAGTTGGTAACCACGTCCAAATCTGGAATAGTGCCCGCAATGGCCCCCCATAGTGGGGCTTTGTTACCTACTCTCTTACCCAGTACCGCTTCGCCAACAGCGGCACCTAGAACTATTTGTGTGAGTGAATCCAATTTTTATAGGGGAGGCCGCGCTGTATACGCTGTACCGTTTTGTTGTTGCTATACATCCAATTTTCCAACCAACTCTTTAATCATAATTCCTCTGGGCCAACTATTCTTTGCGGTAAACAATTTCCCCGTTGAAAATGGTCATCATCACCTGTGTATCCAAAAACTTATCCTCCGCAACGGTCATTACATCTTGGTCATAAATAGTGAAATCTGCCAATTTTCCAGCGGTTATGGACCCTTTGATATTTTCTTCAAAAGCCCCGTAGGCAGCATCTAAGGTATACGACCTAAAAGCTTGTTCCCGTGTCATTCGTTCTTCTGGTTCATATCCTTCTTCAGGAAGGCCTTTGAGCGTTTTTCTGGTAAAGCTTGCATATAGGCTTGCTATAGGGTTTAAAGGCTCTACGGGTACGTCCGTTCCATTGACAATGGGCACACCACTTTTTAATAAGGTTTGCCACATGTATGCCCCTTCTTTAATGCGTTTTTCCCCAAGACGGTCAATGGCCCAAGGTCTGTCCGATGACAAGTGTACCGCTTGCATAGCGGGGATAACCCCCAAACTGGCAAAGCGCGGAATATCATCCGGATGCAGGTGCTGTGCATGTTCTATCCTAAAACGGTGGTCTTTGGTAAGATCGGGAAGTTGGTTAAAAGCGTATTCATACCTATCCAGGATTTCTTTATTTGCCCGATCCCCTATGGCATGGGAGCATACCTGAAATCCGTTTCTAAGACCATTTAAAGCTGTTTCCTTTACAAAGGGCATGGGCAAGGTTTCATGGCCAAAATGGCCAGGTCTGTCACTATATTCTTCCAATAGCCAAGCGCCACGTGAGCCCAATGCACCATCGCAGTTAAGTTTTACCGATCGTATGGTAAAGCGGTGGTCTGGGTCTATCATGGGGCCTTTTTTGTACCATTCGGTCAGTAATTCTTTATCCCATCCGGTAAGCATGCAGTATAAACGCACATCCATTTTACCCCCTGTTTTCATTTGGTCATAAAGGGCAATGGTTTCCCTTCCTATGCCGGCATCATGAAAACCAACGATACCATTTCTATGGCATGCCTCAATGGCCAGTTCAAAGGCTTTGGCCTCCCGCTCCGGGGTGGTTTCGGGAATATGTTTTGTAATTAGGGTTTGGGCCCTTTCATTAAAAATTCCCGTTGGGTTGCCTGCAGCATCGCGCATTACCTCGCCACCTTCCACTTTAAATTGATCTATGCCTTCCTTTGACACCACAGTAAGGCCTGCAATTTCCATGGCCTTGGCATTGGCAAATCCTGCGTGTCCACTGGCATGGGCTAAATATACAGGATTGTCTGGGGATACTGCGCTCAACAACTCATGCGTCTGAAATCCATTTACGGTTTCTTCCGGCATTTTGGTCCATTTGCTTTGGTGCCATCCCCTACCTAAAATCCATTCGCCCGGCTTAACGGTCTTTACCTTTTCTGCAACAGCGTCAATAATTTCTTGGTAACTGGTGGTTTCTATTAAATCCAAATTGAGTTCATTGTAGCCAAGTCCCATAAAATGGCCGTGTCCTTCAATAAGACCGGGAGTCATGGTTTTGCCCTTTAAATTCAACAGTTCGGTTTCTTCTGTTTTAAAGGCTTCCGCCTCTTTTAAACCACCTGCAAAAAGGATGGTGTTGTCCTTAACCGCAACGGCTTCAACCAACACTTGGGTGGTATCCATGGTGTAGATTGGCCCCCCATAAATCAAAAGCGTTGCTGCTTCTTTTGGGGTTTGGGTGCAAGCCGTAATACAAAGGACACCAAGCATGGCCAATGTCCAAAATTTAAGGATTTTCATACTAATAAATTTAAAGGCATAAAATACAATTAAATCCTAAGATTATGCTATAAAATCCATAGGTACTAGGTAGGAAATCAACCATACCCAACTAGAGCGTGGATTGTTTTTATTAAAAAGCATGTGATTGGCCTTAACCTGAATTATTGCAAGGTAAACCCTCTAGGGGCTCATCCACTTAACCAGACTGGCTTGATGATCTGATGATAGCGTATTTCCATGGCAAGGAGGTGTTCCTGGCCTTCCTTTTCCACAATCCCCGTTTGCGCTTGGGCATTGGATTGCACAGATTTGTGAAGAATCAGCCCTTGGTTAGATGGTAATCCTTCGCCTAGGTAAGGTACCTATTCTAAGCTTAAACCATAGTTTACATCTAAGGGATGGTGTGACTAATCTAGTATGCGTATCACCAGCCCTAGCCAACGGTTTATATAACCTTGAGATTTGCCTTAAGTCCCTGAATGATACCAAGGATGTTGGTTACCGTATCGTTTAGGTAGTACTTCACTACCAGATGTGGAATCTTAATGGTGGTGAACCCATTTTTAAAAGAATGCATCGCTTCCTCTAAATCCTGTATGGCCTGTTCGTGGGTAATCAATTCATGGCCCATATCAATTTCTATATTCAGCTTTACTCTAGAAATTGCGATATCCACAGATTTAGAACCATCCCACCACTCTAACATGGGGTTGGCGCCTGCTTGCTTTAGGGCATAGTAGAGTTGGATGGTTTCTACAGCCGTATTATGCTCTAATATTACTTTTTTAATGATCCGGGTATGCCGCTCGCATAATTCAACACCTAAAATCTCCTTAGAATGTGTAGCTTGTTCATAGCCTATTTTCTTGTTACAATCGATACATGCCATGTAAGTAGGTCAGTTTGGTAAAATTGTTAATTTGGGACTATTATAACCTCCACATTTTTTAATTCGTATAGCCGTTCGATGTATGACACCCTGTTTTTAGACGAAATGCATTTTTTTAGATAAAATGCAACGTGCCTTGTTGCGAAACCTTTATTTTGTGTGGTGAAAATTTTAAGCATGTTTAAAAAAATAGGCCCAGGAGTTTTAATCGCCGCCGCGTTCATAGGCCCAGGGACCATTACGGCTTGCACCATTGCCGGGGTAAATTTCAATTATGCCCTGCTTTGGGCCCTGGCATTTTCCGTATTTGCTACCATAGTGCTTCAAGAAATGGCATCACGTTTGGGACTGGTTTCCAAAAAGGGCCTTACAGAGGTGTTGAAGGAACAGTTGCACCATAAAACCCTCCGGTTTTTTGTGCTTAGCGTGGTTTTGGCGGCCATCCTCGTAGGAAACGCAGCCTATGAAGGCGGAAACATAGGCGGTGCCACCTTAGGGTTACAAGCCATTGTATCCACTAGCTGGGAATCCTTGTATCCGCTTATTATTGGTATGGCTGTATTTGTCTTGCTATGGTATGGTAATTATAAACTACTGCAAAAGGTCTTTTTAGGGCTCATTTGTTTAATGAGCCTTTCTTTTATGATTACCGCTTTGGTCACCAAGCCAGATATAGCGGTCTTGCTTAGGGGATTGTTAGTGCCAAGCTTTCCAGAAAATAGCCTTTTAAACGTTATTGCATTGGTGGGAACCACGGTTGTCCCCTATAATTTATTCTTACATGCGTCCTTGGTGAACGAACGTTGGAAAAGCACAGAAGATTTAAAAACCGCAAAATGGGATACTATTTTGGCCATTGGTCTTGGTGGCCTGGTATCCATGGCTATCATCGTTGCCGCTTCTGCCATACCCTCACAATCGGTTGCCGGTGTCATGGATTTAATTTCCGGACTGGAGCCCCTTTACGGAAAATGGGCCAAATATTTTATGGGGGTAGGACTACTGGCCGCCGGCGTAACCTCTAGTATTACCGCTCCCTTGGCTGGGGCTTATGTGGCAAGAAACTGTTTTGGATGGCCATCCACTTTAAAAGATTGGCGTTTTAGGGCAGTATGGATTGGTATTCTGGCTGCTGGGGTACTATCCCTTTCCTTTAATGTAAAACCTATTGAAATCATCAAATTTGCCCAAATTGCCAATGGTATCCTTTTGCCCGTAATTGCGGTTATTTTGCTTTGGGCCGTGAATAGGGTGAAGGTCATGGGTAACTACAGGAATTCCAAATGGCAGAATGTACTAGGCTGTCTTATTGTGGGATTTACGTTTTTTCTTGGGGTCAAAAGTATTCTTAAAGTGTTAGCTTGGTAGGTTCATGGCGGTAATTAACATAGATATTAATTGCGATGTAGGGGAAGGGCTCCAAAATGAGTCTGCCTTGATGCCTTACATCAGTTCCTGTAATATTGCTTGTGGTGGCCACGCTGGTGACTTGGAAACCATGAAAAGGGTTATCCTATTGGCGCAAGGGAACCAGGTAAAAATAGGGGCACACCCAGGTTACCCGGATAGGGAAAATTTTGGAAGAAAGGTACTGGATATCACAAATCAAGAATTAAAGGATAGCATTAAGGATCAGCTGGCCGTCTTTGCAGCGGCCGTAAAACAGCAAAATGCCCAAATGCACCATATGAAACCGCACGGTGCGCTTTACAATCTCATAGCCGATGAAGAGGATATGGCACATGTTTTTTTGGATGCCGTGGAAGGCTACAGGGAAACGCCAATTTATCTCCCATACCTGTCCAAAATACATAAGGCTGCCCTAAAGCGGGGCTTTCGGTTTTATTTGGAGGCCTTTGCAGATCGTAATTACGATGCCAATTTAAAACTGGTTTCACGATCGCTAGACCATGCCTTGATTCAAGAGCCAAAAAAAGTACTCTTACATGTCTTAACAATCATACAAAAGGAAGAGGTGAGTACCATTGGCAACATTATAAGGAGTATAAAGGCCGATACTATTTGCGTTCATGGCGATACACCATCGGCATTGAAAATATTAATGTATCTTTCAAAAGAATTACCAAAACACCAAGTTCTAGTAAGCAAGTGAAAAAGTACCCCATTACCATTAAACCTTTTGGACTACATGCGGCATTGATAGCATGGCCAGACCAAGTCAATGAAGGTGTTTTGGAAGATATTTTGCAGTTTAAACATTTTTTGATGGACGCATTGGAAGACGGGTGGGAATTAATCCCAGCCTACAATTCGCTCACCTTGGTCAATACCTGTATTCCCATTGACGAAAATAAGTTTCATGGGCAACTCTTAACTTGGTACAAGCAACTAGGACCAAAACAAGCGGTGCAACGGTACCAGTGGACGCTTCCGGTCTGTTATGACAGTGAATTTGGACATGATATCCAAGAGGTGGCCAGTACGCTCACCTTTTCGGTAGATGAGCTGATTACCAAACACACAGCTACGGCATATACGGTGTATGGCATCGGTTTTTTACCGGGTTTCATGTATCTTGGTGGACTGCCCAAAGACCTCGAAATTCCCAGAAAACAAACACCGCGCTTACATGTTGATAAGGGTTCCGTAGGTCTCGCTGGGAAGCAAACGGGTATTTACCCACAAGATTCCCCGGGCGGTTGGAATATCATTGGCAGATGCCCAATACCTTTGTTCAATACCAAAGCTTCACCACCATTCTTTGCCAGTATTGGGGATAAAATCAGGTTTAAGGCGGTATCCAAAGCGGAATATGATCTGCATAAGATTGAGGGTGAGGTAGGCATTTATCAACCCGAAAAAAAGTTGTGGAATGCTTAAGGTATTAAAGTCTGGTTTTTTTACATCGGTTCAAGATATCGGAAGATATCACTACAGGCATATTGGGGTTCCGGTATCCGGTGTTATGGATTATAAGGCCTATACCAAAGCCAATTTCCTTTTGGAAAACACACCAGATGCCGCTGTTTTGGAGATGACCATGACGGGTCCTACGCTACTTTTTGAATTGGATACCTACATAGCACTTGCAGGGGCAAACTTATCGGCCACCTTAAACAATGAGCCCATTGAAAACTATCAGGTATACCAAATCAAGGCTGGTGATATCCTTTCCTACGGACGGTTAGAAAATGGTTTTCGGTCCTACTTGGCGGTAAAAGGTGGTTTGCAGTTTGATTCGGTATTGGGGAGCAAATCCCAATACATTCCACTAACCAAGAACAATCACCTAACGGATGGTATGCAGATTTCCTATGCCGAAACCAAAGATTTTCAACCCAAAATCCCCAAAATTAAGATCGACACCTATTTTGAAGACCTTACGGTGCATGTGGCCAAGGCACCGGAATACGACTTACTTACCCAAAACCAAAAAAAGCAACTTTTTGATGCATCCTTTACGGTGGCAAAAGAAAATAATAGAATGGCGTACCAATTAAAAGAGGCCATTGATGCCCACAACCTTTCAATGCTTACCTCTGCAACCATGCCGGGAACCGTGCAGTTGACCCCAGCGGGAAAGTTGATTGTTTTGATGAAGGACGGGCAGACCACGGGCGGTTATCCAAGAATCTTACAACTTACAGAAGAGGCCATTGCTATTTTGGCCCAAAAGAAGTCCGGTGATTCCATTACCTTTCAATTAAGGAATTAAACTTGGCGGTAGACCTCCTTGAATGGCACTCTAAATTGTGCGCCATAAACCCCCTTCTTATCCCGGATGCCGCAACCGATCACCATATTGATTTCGGCACCCCTTGGCAATTTTAATATTTGTTTTACCCGTAAGGTGTCGCTTCCTTCCATTGGGCAAGTGTCATAGCCTATTGCGGCCATACTTATCATAAAATTTTGCGCTGCCAGTGCAGCACTTTTGTGTGCAACAATGCGCATATCAGAACTTCTTACTTGCCTATAGACGGGCCTAAAAAGTCCTGCCACCTGAAAAAACAAATATTTTAAACCGCCTAAAATTCCTAGGAAATCTGTGTAAATGGTAGGTATCAGTTTTTGATAATAGTTGAGGGCCATTTTTTCCCTTCGGCCATACGCCTCAGGAGGTTTAGGGCCTATTTGGGCTTTTAAAAAGTCAATATTGGCCTTGGTGCGTTGTTTCCACAAATCCTTTCTGGTCACAACAACAACGAGTTGCTGTGCATATTTGGCGGCATTCTGACCTAGGCAGGCCGTTGTCATTTCACGCAGTACCGTAGGGTTGGTAATGTGATAAAACTCCCATAATTGTAGATTGCTGCTCGTTGGGGCCAAGGTGGCATTTTTGAGGCAATGGGTTACTTTTTGGACCTCTAAAGGCTCTTGCTTGAATACCCTAACGGAACGGCGGTAGCCTATAGCTTCGGAGACTGTTTTTTCCATGGCCCTAAAATTAGGAAATGAAAAATAGAAGAACTCAGGTTTTTTCGCTGATTTCCGCACTTTTCAAAAAGAGATGGATATGGTATTTTAAAATAATTTATAATACTGATATTCAGAAAGATAAGACAGTAATTTTTTAGATGGATTTAGCCTATTTCCACACGTTAAAATCTTTCGGTTTCTGAAACAATTATTTTTGATTGTTAAAGTGTGTTTAATAGAAAGTTGAAATAAGAAAGATATCCTTAATGGAATTGAACAAATACAGCAAAAACGTTACACAGGACCCAACACAACCAGCAGCCCAGGCGATGCTTTACGCCATTGGCCTTACTGAAGAAGACCTTAAGAAACCATTTATTGGTATAGGCAGTACGGGCTATGAAGGCAATCCCTGTAACATGCATTTAAATGAATTATCTACCTATGTAAAGCAGGGTGTCCAAGAAAAAGATTTGGTGGGCCTCATTTTCAACACCATTGGTGTAAGTGATGGCATTTCCATGGGAACATACGGTATGCGCTACAGCTTACCTTCTAGGGACGTGATTGCAGATTCTATGGAAACTGTGGTCCAGGCCATGAACTACGACGGACTGGCCACAGTGGTGGGCTGTGATAAAAATATGCCCGGTGCCTTAATGGCCATGATTCGTTTAAATAGGCCGTCCGTTTTGGTGTATGGAGGTACCATCGCTTCCGGTTGCTTAAAGGACAAAAAGTTAGATGTGGTCTCCGCTTTTGAAGCTTGGGGAGAGAAAGTTGCCGGTACTTTGAACGAGGAGGATTATAAAGCTGTGATTCAAAATGCATGCCCAGGGGCAGGGGCCTGTGGTGGAATGTATACGGCAAACACAATGGCCTCGGCAATTGAAGCCTTGGGTATGGCCATGCCTTACAACTCTTCCAATCCGGCCACGGGACCGGAGAAAAAGGAAGATTGTATTGCCTCTGGCAGGGCACTGCGGCAATTGATAGAAAAGGACATTAAACCTTTGGACATCATTACCCGAAAGTCTTTGGAAAACGCGATGCGTTTAATCACGATTCTTGGGGGTTCTACCAATGCGGTGCTACATTTCTTGGCCATTGCCAAAGCAGCGGAAATTGAGTTCACCTTAGATGATTTTCAAAGAATAAGTGATACCACACCTTTTTTGGCAGATTTAAAACCTAGTGGAAAATATTTAATGGAAGATGTGCATCGGGTGGGGGGTATTCCTGCGGTCATGAAGTTTATGCTGGAAAAAGGAATGCTTCATGGCGATTGTTTGACCATTACTGGAAAAACCGTGGCAGAGAATTTGGCAGAAGTGCCAAGTTTGACGGATGGACAGCACGTTATTCACGATACTGACAACCCTATCAAGGAAACCGGGCACATTAGAATACTATTTGGAAACATTGCCAAAGATGGTTCCGTAGCCAAGATAACCGGTAAGGAAGGATTACATTTTACGGGTCCGGCAAAAGTTTTTGAAGGGGAGTTTCTGGCCAATGATGGCATCCGCGAAGGCAAAGTAAGTAAAGGGGATGTCGTGGTCATTCGGTATGAAGGCCCAAAGGGAGGTCCTGGGATGCCAGAAATGCTCAAGCCAACGGCGGCCATTATGGGTGCTGGCTTGGGAAAAGACGTCGCGTTGATTACAGATGGTCGGTTTTCCGGTGGCACCCACGGTTTTGTGGTAGGCCATATTTCTCCGGAAGCGCAGGACGGGGGCAATATTGCCCTTATTGAAGATGGTGATATGATCACCATTGATGCCGAAAAAAATACCATATCTGTCGATCTGTCGGATGAAGAACTGCAAAATCGAAGGAAAAACTGGAAGCAGCCTAATTTAAAGGTGAGAAAGGGTAGCTTGTACAAATACGCAAAAACAGTTTCTTCGGCTTCATTGGGCTGCGTAACGGATATGCTATAATAATTGTTCAATGGGGGATGGTTCAGGACTTGGTTTTGAACTTGATACTTGAACCTGAAATTGGAACCATGGAAATACTCAAAGAAAAAAAGTCCAGAACAACGACCAAAAAGCCCATGCGTATTAGCGGGGCAGAAGCCATCGTACATTGTCTATTGGCAGAGGGGGTCGATTTAATTTATGGCTATCCGGGCGGTGCCATTATGCCCGTGTATGACGAACTATATAAATTTCAAGATAGGCTCACCCACATCCTTACTCGCCATGAACAGGGTGCAACACATGCTGCGCAAGGCTATGCCAGGGTTTCGGGCAGGGTTGGCGTGGCTATGGCCACTTCCGGACCAGGCGCCACCAATTTGGTGACAGGTCTGGCAGATGCCCAAATAGATTCCACTCCCATGGTTTGTATTACGGGCCAGGTACCACGCCATTTATTGGGTTCCGATGCGTTTCAAGAAACGGATATTGTGGGTATTTCTACACCGGTGACCAAATGGAACTATCAAATCACCAAAGCCTCTGAAATACCAGAAATACTGGCCAAGGCTTTTTTTATCGCAAAATCTGGGCGTCCAGGACCGGTATTGGTGGATATTACAAAAAACGCTCAGTTTGATGAGCTAGACTTTGAATATAAAAAATGTACAAGCGTACGCAGTTATACTCCGGTACCCAAGATAGACCCTAGGGCGTTGGAGCAGGCAGCGGAACTTATCAACCAGGCAAAAAAACCATTGATTGTTTGGGGCCAAGGAGTCATTCTAGGGCAGGCAGAACAGGAATTGCAAGCGTTTATCGAAAAAACTGGGATTCCGGCCGCATGGACCATTATGGGAGAATCTGCAATCCCTACCAGTCACCCACTGAACGTGGGTATGGTTGGCATGCACGGCAACTATGGGCCCAATGTGTTGACCAATGAGTGTGATGTCCTCTTGGCCGTTGGAATGCGTTTTGATGACCGGGTGACAGGTAGTTTAGATACTTATGCCAAACAGGCCAAGGTGATTCATTTTGAAATTGACCCGGCAGAAATCAATAAAAATGTGAAGGCCGATATTCCCTTACTGGGGGATTCAAAGGAAAGCTTGTCACTACTGCTTCCCCTTGTGAAAAAAAATACACATGAGGACTGGCATCAAGAATTTAAGAAAAAGGATGAAATAGAATTTGATACGGTCATCAAAAACGACCTCAAGCCCACAAAAGCGGGGTTGACCATGGGGGAGGTGATTGAGGCCATCAATATTGCCTCAGGAAATAGGGCGGTAATCGTTACGGACGTAGGGCAACATCAAATGATCGCGTGCCGGTATGCTAAATTTGAGCAATCCAAAAGCAATATTACCTCTGGCGGATTGGGAACTATGGGGTTTGCGCTTCCTGCGGCCATAGGGGCCAAGCAAGGTGCACCGGATAGGGAGGTAGTTGCCGTGATCGGTGATGGGGGCTATCAAATGACCATTCAGGAATTGGGTGTTATTTTTCAGCACCAGATACCGGTAAAGATCGTGGTATTGAACAATGATCATTTGGGAATGGTACGTCAATGGCAGGAACTCTTTTTTGAAAGTAGGTATGCCTCAACGGTGATGGTGAATCCAGATTTTGTAAAAATTGCTGAGGGTTACCACATAGAAGCAAAACGAGTGAGTGAAAGAAAAGATTTACAATCCACAATCGATGAGATGATAGCATCGGACAAGCCTTATTTTCTTGAGGTAAAGGTGGAGAAAGAGGACAATGTGTTTCCGATGATTCCTTCCGGGGCATCGGTTTCGGATATACGGTTAAAATAAATTAAAAACCCATAATTTCCTCTCCTTTGGAGGGCACTGGGGGCGGCTTATGAAAAAACAATGGTTTACCATTTCTGTTTACTCAGAAAACAATGTAGGACTGTTAAATAGGATATCGGGGATATTCTTAAAGCGACACATTAATATAGAAAGTTTAAATGTCTCTAAATCAGAGATTGAAAATGTTTCAAAATTTACCATCGTGGTAAACACCACGGAAGATTGGACCCGTAAAATCGTGGGGCAGATTGAAAAGCAGATTGAAGTCATCAAGGCCTTTTACCATACCGATGATGAGACCATCTATCAAGAATCCGCACTTTTTAAGATAAAGTCGGCACTGTTGTTTGATGAACGTCAAATACAGAATATCATCAAAGAGAGCAATTCCCAGATTGTGACCGTTTCACGAGACTTTTTTGTGTTGGCGAAAACCGGTAGACGGCATGAGATTGATGAAATGCATGACGCTTTGGAACCTTATGGTATCTTACAGTTTGTGCGATCAGGTCGCATAGCGGTCACTAAAGAGGCTATGCCCATTACCGAAATACTAGAACAAGCAATCAAATAAAACACGAATAGAACCTAAACAGATGACAAATTATTTTAACACATTGTCCTTAAGAGACCAACTGAAACAATTGGGAAAATGCCGATTTATGGAAGCTTCAGAGTTTTCAGACGGGGTAAGTGCTTTAAAAGGAAAGAAAATAGTGATTGTGGGCTGTGGCGCACAGGGATTGAACCAAGGGTTAAACATGCGGGATTCAGGTTTGGACATCTCTTACACCCTTCGGGAAGCCGCCATTAAAGAGCAGCGTCAGTCCTACAAGAATGCCACGGAGCATAATTTCACCGTTGGAACCTACAAGGAGTTAATTCCCAACGCCGATGTGGTTATCAATTTAACCCCGGACAAACAGCATACCAGCGTGGTGAGCACTATTATGCCCATGATGAAAAAAGGGGCTACGCTTTCCTATTCCCATGGTTTCAATATTGTGGAAGAGGGCATGCAGATTCGCGAAGACCTCACGGTCATCATGGTAGCCCCTAAATGTCCAGGTTCTGAAGTTCGGGAGGAGTACAAACGCGGTTTTGGTGTACCCACCTTAATAGCGGTACACCCAAACAATGACCCTCAAGGGCACGGACTGGCGCAAGCCAAAGCGTATGCGGCCGCTACGGGCGGACATAGGGCAGGGGTTCTGGAATCTTCCTTTGTGGCAGAAGTGAAATCTGATTTAATGGGGGAACAAACCATTCTCTGTGGGCTGTTGCAAACAGGTTCTATTTTGTGTTTTGACAAAATGGTGGAAAAGGGTATTGATGCCGGGTATGCCTCAAAACTCATTCAGTACGGCTGGGAAACCATTACCGAGGGGATGAAGTATGGCGGTATCACCAATATGATGGATAGGTTGTCCAATCCCGCCAAAATAAAGGCTTTTGAACTATCCGAAGAATTAAAGGATATCATGCGCCCCTTGTTTCAAAAACATATGGATGATATCATGACCGGACATTTCTCAAAAACCATGATGGAAGACTGGGCCAATGATGACAAAAATTTGTTAAGTTGGAGAGCTGCAACCGGGGAAACCGCTTTTGAAAAAACCGCTGCCGGAGATATGGAAATTTCTGAACAGGAATTTTATGATCATGGCGTATTAATGGTCGCAATGGTAAGGGCGGGCGTGGAGCTGGCCTTTGAATCCATGACAGAATCTGGGATTATCGCGGAGTCTGCTTATTACGAATCACTTCACGAAACCCCTTTGATAGCCAATACCATTGCCAGGAAGAAGTTGTTTGAAATGAACCGGGTGATTTCCGATACAGCGGAATATGGTTGTTATCTCTTTGACCATGCCTGTAAGCCGTTGTTGGCAGATTTTATGAAGCGTGTGGATACCAATATCATTGGTAAAGCTTTTAGCGCAGAAGATAATGGCGTAGATAATGCAAAACTGATTGCTGTTAATAAAGCTTTAAGGGAACATCCCGTTGAGATCGTGGGAGCACGGCTTAGGGAGTCCATGACGGCAATGAAGCCAATTGTATAATGACCAAATCCCTAAGTAATTAGGGATTTTTTGTTTTATAAAATATAAACTGATGAGCACTAAGAACAATATCCCAAAAGAGTTTAAAATCACGGAAACCATAGACCAGCGAAAGTACTTGGTCAACGGACAACTAAAATCATGGTCTGGTGATACCACAGAGGTGTATTCTACCATATCTTCCACGGCGCAGTACCAACCCACCTTGTTGGGAAGTATACCGGATATGGGAGAGCCAGAGGCTATGGATGCCTTGCAGGCTGCCCTTGGGGCGTATAACCAAGGCCAGGGTGTATGGCCTACCATGAAGGTAAAAGACCGTATAGAATGTATGGAAACCTTTGTTGGCAAGATGAAGGAAAAACGCAGTACGATTGTAAAATTACTGATGTGGGAGATAGGAAAGTCCCTGCCCGACTCCCAAAAGGAATTCGACAGAACCGTAGAATACATTGAGGATACCATTGAAGAGTACAAGGAACTGGATAGAAGTAGTGCCAAGTTTATTAAGCACCAGGGCGTATACGCCCATATTAGGCGTGGCCCGTTGGGCGTGGTACTATGTTTGGGACCTTACAATTACCCTTTAAATGAGACTTTTGCCTTATTGATTCCCGCGATTATCATGGGCAACACCACGGTTTTTAAGCCAGCAAAACATGGGGTATTGCTGATTACGCCGCTTTTGGAGGCATTTCAGACCAGTTTCCCCAAAGGCGTGGTCAATATCCTCTTTGGACGGGGCAGGGCGGTAGCCGCTCCCATCATGAAGACGGGAAAGGTAGATGTATTGGCCTTGATTGGGAACAGTAAATCGGCCAACGCCCTACAAGATCAACACCCAAAGAGCAATCGCTTAAGACTGGTTTTGGGACTGGAAGCTAAAAACCCGGCGATCATTTTACCGGATGCAGATTTGGATTTAACCATTGATGAAGTCATTGCAGGAACCACTTCCTTTAATGGGCAACGCTGTACGGCCTTAAAAGTGGTTTATGTCCATGAAGAAATAAAAGCAGAATTCTTAAAACGGTTCTCTGCAAAGGTCGATGGTTTAAAGTTTGGTAACCCCTGGGATCAGGGGGTTCAATTAACACCTTTGCCAGAGCCAGGAAAACCAGCCTATATTCAAGAATTATTGGACGATGCATTGGCAAAAGGGGCAAGCATCAAGAATACAAAAGGAGGGAAACAAACAGATAATTATATCTGGCCCGCAGTGTTGTACCCCGTAACCAAAGATATGCGCGTCTATCAAGAAGAGCAATTTGGCCCCATAATACCCGTGCTTTCATTTACAGATATATCCGAACCCTTGGATGATATGGCGGAAAGTAACTACGGACAGCAGGTAAGCTTGTTTGGTAAAGATGTATACAGTCTATCGCCGTTGATAGATACCTTGGCCAACTTGGTCTGCCGGGTGAATTTAAACAGTTCATGCCAACGAGGGCCAGATGTCTATCCGTTTACCGGAAGAAAAGATTCTGCCCAAGCCACTTTAAGCGTACATGATGCATTGCGTTCTTTTAGTATTAGGACCTTTGTGGCCTTCAAGGACAATGCGTTGAACAATGAGACCATTGAACAATTATTGGAAGCAAAAGTCAGTAATTTTTTGAGTACGGATTATATTCTTTGATGACAGTGATAAACAAATAAATAGTTAATCCCTCATACATTTTGAATGTTTTTTAGATTAAAACCGTCAGTTCGAGTTTTTCTGGAAGAAAAGTATCGAGAACAAGGTTTCAATGCTATAACTCTGATTCTCGATACTATTTTCCGATACTTCGTATCAAAAAATCACTCGAATTGACGAATTATCATCAAAATGCACAATGGGCTACTAATTACTTTTTTTGAAATAAACGTTTCCACAAGCTGGCCATAAGCGTGGCCCCAAGCGCAAGAATAATCGGAGCCTTTTCAACCTTTGAATACAGACAAAACAATGCTCTTAAAACTAAAATGGCAACTATGTAAAGATGCGCTTGCTCTTTTATTATCAAAAAAGATCTGGCTACATTATATATTCTCGGCCAACCAATCCCCAACTTCAGAGGTTTTGTAGGCTTTGGCACCATCGGCTAAATCTTCCGTAACCACACCTTCTGCCAAGGATTTGTTTACGGCATCCCGTATGGTCTTTGCCTCTTCGTGCAGCCCAAAGGCCGTTTCAAACATCATGGCCGCTGATAGTACGGTGGCCAGCGGATTGGCAATATCCTTACCAGCAGCTTGGGGATAAGACCCGTGTATGGGTTCAAATAAAGACGCTTTTTCACCTAAGGAGGCGGAAGGCATCAATCCCATGGAACCAGAAATCACGGAGGCCTCATCCGTAAGGATATCACCAAATAAATTTTCGGTAATCAAAACGTCATAGTCACTTGGCCATTGCACTAAGCGCATGGCCACGGCATCAACAAATTCATAGGACACGGTAACTTCCGGATAGTCCTTTTCCATAGCTTGTACGGTCTCCCTCCACAAACGTGAAGATTCCAGAACATTGGCCTTATCCACACAACAAAGCCTTTTGCTCCGGGTCATGGCCGCCTCAAAACCTTTTTTAGCCAAACGTTGAATTTCAAAACGTTTGTAGGTCATGGTATCAAACGCGGTATTCCCATCATCTTTTCTACCCCGTTCCCCAAAATATACCCCGCTGGTGAGCTCCCTAAAGAAAACAAGGTCAGTACCTTCAATACGCTCCCTCTTTAAGGGCGATTTGTCAATCAAGGACGGAAAGGTGAACGTAGGTCTCACATTGGCGAATAGGCCCAACTTTTGGCGCATTTTTAATAAACCCTGTTCTGGACGCACCTTGGCCGAAGGGTCGTTATCAAATCTTGGGTGACCAATGGCACCAAACAATACTGCATCTGCGGCCTCGCAAATGGCATGGGTTTCATCCGGGTAAGGTTCCCCCACCGCATCAATGGCAGCGGCACCCGTTAATGCCGGTTTCCAAGTAATGTCATGGTTGAATTTTGACGCGACTGCATCGCAAACCTTTACGGCCTGATCAATGACTTCTGGTCCTATTCCGTCTCCTGCTAAAAGGGCGATATTTAGTTTCATGTTTTTTGTTTTGTTCAAAACGCCTTACGCTATGCGTTGTACGCTTTTGGTTATATGTTGTTTATTAACTAATGAAGGTTTCTTTTGATTTAGATTAGGATTATTCCAAATTTTATATCCGCTGTGTATCCCAAATTCCTAGATAGCGTGGTAAAATATTTCCAATTACTAGCCGTTCCCACTGAAAAAAATGGGAATTTTTTAGATGTTGTATCAGACCCAAGGCCACAAGCTTTAACGATATTGGTAGGTATTGCATATGCCGTCCTCCCCGTTTTAGAGGCCAACCCATGCGCTTCCTTTGGAAAAACTTTGGACAATTGGCAAATATCCGAGCCTAACACATGTCCCAATTCCCAAAAAGTATGTTTTTTACATTTTTTCATAGTTGCGATGGCACTTTTTCTGCGAACAGCGAGAGGCCTTAGCTTAAAAGCCTTAAATCATATTCAACATTTTTTCTGTGGCCTTGATAGCCGATACGGTTTGATCGGAATCCAATCCGGTGGTCACAAAATCCTTTTTGCCAATTTTCCATGTAATCATGGTTTCGCATAGCGCATCGGAATTACTTCCAGGGGGGATCCTTACCGCATAGTCTATCAATGTAGGCAGTTTTACGTCCAGTTTGTGGTACACCTTATGCAAGGCGTTCATAAAAGCATCAAACTGTCCGTCTCCCTGGGCGTTTTCTTCGTACACCTTTCCATCAAACTCCATAGATAGGGTAGTGGAGGGCTGCAAGCCCTTGGCATGTGTCAGCACGTAAGATTTGATGAATACTTTTTGATGAAAGGAGCTACTGTCCAAAACATCGGAAATAATATATGGGAGGTCCTCTTTGGTAACCTTTTCCTTTTTGTCCCCCAATTCAATTATTCTTGCCGTCACCTTTTTAAGCTCATCATCATTTAAGGTAAGTCCCAATTCTTCCAAGTTTTTTTGAATGTTGGCCTTGCCACTCATTTTACCTAGGGCATATTTGCGTTTTCTACCAAATCTTTCTGGCATTAAATCGCTAAAATATAGGTTGTGCTTACTATCCCCGTCTGCATGGATTCCAGCGGTTTGGGTAAACACATTGTCCCCAACTATGGGTTTGTTGGCGGGAATTCCAAAACCGGTGAAGGCAGAGACCAACTTACTTACCTTGTATAAGGAGGTTTCGTTCACCTGCGTTCTCACTTGCGGTAAAAAATCATTGATAACTGCAATGGCACTCGCCAAGGGGGCATTTCCCGCACGTTCTCCCATACCATTGACGGTAAGGTGTAGACCGTGACAACCCGCTTTTACAGCCTCCATAACGTTGGCCACTCCAAGGTCATAGTCATTATGCCCATGAAAATCAAAGTGGGTCTTTGGATATCGTTTAATAATCGTATCCAAATACCCAAAAGTTTCGGTATGGGTCAATATGCCTAGGGTATCTGGCAGTAAAATCCGTTTTATGGGTTGCTGGGTTAAAAAATCAAGAAACTGAAATACATATTCCTGTGAATTGCGCATTCCGTTGCTCCAGTCTTCTAAATAGACGTTAGTGGTAATACCGGCATCTTTGGCCAATTGTATAACTTCTTCAATGGTGGCAAAATGTTGTTCCGGTGTTTTTTTGAGTTGATGGGTCAAATGGTTTAAAGAACCTTTGGTCAACAAATTTTGAACCTTGGCACCAGCTTTTTTCATCCATGTTATGGAAGTTCCGCCATCAACGAAAGTGAGCACCTCAACATTTTCGGTACAACCGTTTTCTGATGCCCAATCAATGATGTTCTTTACGGCCATAAATTCCCCTTGGGATACCCGTGCCGAGGCCACCTCAATACGGTCTACCTTAAGCTCCCCCAATAATAGTTTGGCCAGTGTTAGTTTTTCCGATGCGGTAAAGGATACCCCGGAGGTTTGTTCTCCGTCCCTTAAGGTGGTATCCATGATTTCTAGGGTTCTCGTTTTCATTTAGAAAAGGTTCCAGTCTTTTTGAGGGTTATTTTAATGGAAATCAATTTTAATTCTTGTCGTCAGTTTTGGTTATTACTTAAAAGGGACTAGGTACCGTATGCTGTTCTTTTAAACTTTTTTGGATTTGGATGCGATGGTTCCTAAAATAACCACTGGAACTGAAAGCTTATTAGAACGGTCTGTTTTCCGCAAAGGTCTTAATGTCTTCCTTGATGTTCAATAGATAATCAATGTCATCAAACCCGTTGGTCATATTATCCTTTTTATAGTCGTTAATGTCAAAGGATTCTGAGGCGCCCGTAGCCAATATGGTGATGGTTTGCTTGGGCAGGTTTACCTCCAACTTCGTTTTTGGGTCGGCTTCAATGGCCCTAAAAATATGCTCTAAAAATTCGGGACTAACCTGAACGGGAAGCACCCCAATGTTTAGACAATTGTTCCTGAAAATATCAGCAAAAAAACTGGATACCACACAACGGAACCCATAATCATAAACGGCCCAGGCCGCATGCTCCCTTGAGGAGCCTGAGCCAAAGTTTTTCCCCCCAACCAATATTTTGCCGGTGTACATAGGGTTATTAAGGACAAATTGCTCTTTAGGCGTATTGTCTTGGTGATATCGCCAGTCCCGGAACAGATTATCTCCAAAACCCTTACGCTCGGTGGCCTTTAAAAAACGGGCAGGAATAATTTGATCGGTATCTACATTCTCTATAGGTAGCGGAACCGCTGATGAAGTTAATATGTTGAATTTATCGTATGCCATTTCTGTGTTATTTGTTGTTCGTTAGTTGTTGTTCGTTGATGGTTCGTAATTGTATATAATTCCAGATAACCAACAACAATCAACCCATAACCATTTCATTCATCAATTCCCTGGGATCGGTTACCTTGCCTGTAACTGCCGCCGCTGCCGCAACTAGGGGGCTCGCCAATAATGTACGTGCTCCTGGGCCTTGTCTACCTTCAAAATTTCTATTGGAAGTGCTTACCGCATATTTGCCCGCAGGAATTTTATCATCATTCATGGCCAAACAGGCGGAACAACCTGGCTCACGAAGCTCAAAACCTGCCTCATGTAAAATATCCAAAATACCCTCTGCCTTAATGGCATCTTCAACTCCGTGGGATCCTGGAACCAACCAAGCCGTTACATTATCTGCTTTTTTTCTTCCTTTGACAATAGAGGCAAATGCCCTAAAATCTTCTATCCTACCATTGGTACAACTACCAAGGAATACAAAATCAATAGGTTTTCCCTTGATAGCCTCACCTTCATTAAAATCCATATAAGCTAGTGATTTTTGATAGGTAGCTGCTCCGCCCTCAACGGCATTGGCCATAGGAATTCCGTTGCTGATTCCAGTTCCCATACCAGGATTGGTGCCATAGGTAATCATGGGCTCAATATCCGCGGCATCAAAGTTCAATTCTTTGTCAAATTCCGCATGTGGCTCGGAATACAAGGTTTCCCAATACGCCATGGCCCTGTCCCAAGCAGCACCCTTAGGGGCAAACTCCCTGCCTTTTACATAATCAAAGGTCTTTTGGTCCGGGGCAATCATTCCGCCTCGCGCACCCATTTCTATACTAAGGTTGCAGACAGTCATACGGCCTTCCATACTCATGTTTTTAAACACATCTCCCGCGTACTCCACAAAATAGCCTGTGGCACCAGAGGTAGTGAGTTTGGAAATGATGTAAAGTGCCACATCTTTTGGGGTAACCCCAAAGCTTAATGCCCCATTGATGTTAATTCGCATGCTCTTGGGTTTTGGCTGCATTATGCACTGGGTGGCCAGTACCATCTCCACTTCCGAGGTGCCAATACCAAATGCAATGGCGCCAAATGCCCCGTGGGTAGACGTATGGGAATCCCCACAAACGATGGTTGCCCCAGGCAAGGTGATACCATTTTCTGGGCCAATCACATGAACAATACCATTTTTTTCATGGCCTAATCCCCAATATGGAATACCATGTTCAGCCGCATTCTTTTCCAAGGCTTCTAGTTGATTTGCAGACAATGGGTCTTTAACAGGAAGATGTTGGTTAATGGTTGGCGTATTGTGGTCTGCGGTTGCAAACGTTCTTTCAGGATACAAAACCGGTATATTTCTGTTTTTTAGCCCTAAAAATGCCACGGGACTCGTTACCTCATGAACCAAATGACGGTCAATAAAGAACACGTCTGGCCCATTTTCAATTTTCTTTACCACATGGGAATCCCAAACCTTATCAAAGAGTGTATTACTCATGTTATATACTTTTCAATTTTCAACTTACTAAAATAGGAAATAACACCCTTTTTAACACTTTTGGTTCAGTACAGAATTACGATGTTCAACTAGTAACTAACGGTTAAAATGGTGTTGAAATAAGACTTCTAGTTAAATAAGAAAAAAAGGAATACTTCGTTGTATTTCTAGTTTATCACAAGAAGGGATAATTTTCCCAATATTCAGGGGTATAAGGAGATAAGCAATCATGATATCTTTGGCTTCATTAAAAACTACCGAATAAATAATTACAATCCTTGAACTAAAGAAATCATAATTATGTCAACATTTAATGAAATGGATACTATCGTACTTAATGCCTTGGGAGCAAGTACGGAGCATTTAAGTAGATTGAGCGCCATGGGTATCGCCACAAAACAAGCTATAGCAGCACTTGGTAATGCAAAGACCCTAACGGCAATGGCCGGAATTGATGAGACGGCAGCCACTAATATTATGGCTTGGGCTTCTATTGACTTAGAAAATGATACTACCAACGAGAGCCAGACGGCTGCCATGTCATATCTACCGCAAGAAACTCCTTTTGAAATTGCGCCCTTATCTTCTTACAACAGTTTAATGGACAAAGCAAGGGCACAAAATGAAATTAATGTGGCCCGGGAAGCGGAAGTTTCAACCGTGTATGGTAGATTAAGTGAAGCACCGACTGACGCAAACGAAATCTATAATTTTGGAAGGATTTTATCTATGATGATGGAGCCTGCCTTAGATAAAATAAACTCGGGGGAATCCATCACAAGTGAAGCATCAAAATTATTGTCTATTACTGAGGCTTACTTTAAAAAAGCCATTGAGATGTTCAATGGGTTTGGGAGGGCACGTATTATGTACGCCTATGTGCTTTGTATGCAAAAGCGTTTTAAAGAAACTATTGATATTGTTGAGCCTGCATTAAGCTTACAGGAAGGTGGGCAGGATTGGATGACAGCGGCCTATTGGTACCTTTTTGCAAAAGCCTCTGTTGGTGATACCTATTCCTACGCTTCTGAAGTGTATGAAAAGTTTAAAAGCTATGCGGCACCGGGAAGTCGTGAAGCGCGTTTTGTGCAGAATACTTTGGTCCATTATTTTGAGTAGTAATTATCCAAGAAGGAAGCTTCAAATGCGCTAGTCAATAGGTTTCCGAATAGTTTTTCATATAGTGTACACCGTTCCTCCCGTAGTATACGAGTCATTTTAATTGGTGGTCAGGTTTGATGTCAAAATATAAATATCATCTGGCCGGGACGGTAGAAATGGATAGAAAAGGAGTTCTTCGTACTCATAAGGTTTAGAAGAAGCAAATTGTTTAATACTAATTCTGCTGGTTGAAATTAGATTGCTCAAATCCAAATTATTCATGGCGGCATAATCTATGAATTCACTGGGCAACTCAAAGGAATTGAATATCAATGTGTAGTTGTCATTTGGTCTATCAGTAAAACTCCACGACATAACAGCATCAGGATTATCGTTTGTTTGTAATAACATCTCAACCTTGTCATAAACCCCTGAAACTGTTACCAAGTCTTCTGTTCTTACCGCTGACCAAATTGGAATTGAAACATCCTTTATTCCAAAGGTATTTGCTTCAAAAGTATTTCCATCATCCAATACTAGTGTCAGTTCGTTTGTTACTACTGACAATTCTGGAATTACAGGTAAACTAATAGTATTGTTTTCAGGTGTGCCTTTAGAGTCAAATAAATAAAAAAACTCATTATCTAGATAACCATTTGAATCTTTGTAGCCAACAAGTCGTTGCGAAAAAGTTTCTGAATTAGATGGAACAGAAAACGATATGGTTGATTCCGGTGACTTGAATTCTGAGAAAGAAAGGGTTGTATCCTTTGGATTTTCCAACAAAAGGTATCTGTAGTCTTCTAGAGCTATAGTGTTATTTGCTTTTGCTTCTGCAATTGAACTGGATGTATAAATGAGGGTATTTTCAATGGTAGTATCAAGAGAATCGTAACGCATTTGGGTTTCCAGTCCCTCAGAGCTGTTTATAACGTCTGTGGACTGTCCTAGGTGGTTATAACTCACCACAAAGAAAGAATTTGCCAATACATTATTGGGAATACTATTTATTTTGATTGTGAATGGTTGGATTATTGGGTTGGATTCAAACGTGTTCTCCGTATTTACCCCTGCTGCTTCCTGAAATGCCACTAAATCAGTTCCCGGTTCAATGTTGGCTATGGAGTTTAGATTAGCTTTAAAGATTGCTTCAGGTTGCATTTCATAAGAGGTAACAATGATGGGTTGTGGAGTAAAATCATCGTCTGCATACAATTTTACAATTTCCAAAGGTCTAGTAACTAGTGCAAAAGCCAGCAAATCTCCATTCATTGTATTTACAGAAAAGAATAGTTGAGATTCGGGAGGAACCGTTGGTGCGGCAATAGATACCAATAATTTATTTACTTCAAAAACTTCATTTTGTTGTGTTCTATTGTTTTCGGAATCTTTTGCAACAATGGAAAGTATATTTTCTCCGTTCGGGTAATTAAAAGGATTTAACTCAAATGAAAACACTTTCTCCTTAGTATTTAAAATTTCGGATTGATTCACTAAAACTGAAACCTCTTCTATCTCCGAATCTTCTTCAATAGAAACAGCAATGGTTGTTGCCACTTCAACACTGTTTCCCAATACTTCTTCAAAATTTGGAATCGACACTTTTGGTGGGGTCGTGTCTATTTCTTCGGACATTATTTCCGGCTGAACGGAAACCTTCTCCTCATCACAACTTAACAGTAGCACGAAAATAGAAGCTAGGGTGAGTAATTTATTGGTCATTTATTAGAAGTTCTGTATGAGATAATTGAACGTAATTTTATCGTAAATGTTTCGTTTAATGCATCGTATTTATTTTCAACTTATATACCCCCAAATTGTTTTGTCCTTGACCAAATCGCCATAAGCCTTTCTTATGACCAAATGGTTAGGTTGTTCCAATTTGGGGTCAGCTTTTAAAAGCTGCATGGCATAATACCGGGCCGATTTTAAAACCTGATTGTCTTTGACAATATCCGCTATCTTTAGATTTAGCAAACCGCTTTGTTGGGTGCCCATTAAATCACCGGGCCCACGGAGTTTTAGATCCACTTCGGCCAGCTCAAAGCCGTCATTGGTGCGTACCATGGTTTCCAAACGGGTTTTGGCCTCGCTGGATAGTTTATGACCTGTCATTAGAATACAAAAACTTTGTTTGGCACCGCGTCCCACGCGCCCACGTAACTGGTGCAATTGCGACAGCCCAAAACGTTCCGCACTTTCAATGATCATTACCGATGCGTTGGGTACATTCACCCCAACCTCTATGACGGTGGTAGCTACCATGATCTGGGTTTCCCCTTTGACAAAACGCTCCATTTCATAATCCTTGTCCTGAGGTTTCATCTGTCCGTGTACAATGGAAATTTGATACTCCGGTAAAGGAAACTCCCGAGCAAGACTTTCATATCCATCCATCAAATCCTTGTAATCCAAAGCCTCACTTTCTTGAATTAAAGGATAAACCACATAAACCTGTCGCCCTTTTTTTATTTCATCTTTTATAAATCGAAAAACGTTGAGCCGGTTAGCATCATACCGATGCACCGTTTTAATTGGTTTACGGCCAGGTGGTAGCTCATCAATCACCGAAATGTCCAAATCGCCATAGAGGCTCATTGCCAAGGTTCTTGGAATGGGCGTAGCGGTCATAACAAGAATATGGGGTGGCAACTTGTTTTTATGCCATAATTTTGAACGTTGCGCTACTCCAAACCGATGTTGCTCATCAATAACGGCCAAACCTAAATTGTTAAATTGTACTTTGTCCTCCAAAACGGCATGGGTGCCCACTAGAATATCAAGTTCTCCGTTTTCCAATTGTTCATGAATTGGTTTCCGAGCAGATTTTTTTATAGAGCCTGTTAAAAGCGCAATGGAAACATCCATATCTGCCAGTAACTCTTTTAAACCATTAAAATGTTGATTGGCTAGAATCTCAGTAGGGGCCATCAAACAGGCCTGAAAACCATTGTCGATAGCCAATAACATACACATTAATGCAACAATGGTTTTCCCGGAGCCTACATCACCTTGCAATAAGCGATTCATTTGTGCGCTGCTGCCCAAATCGTTTCTAATTTCCTTGATGACCCTTTTTTGGGCATTGGTCAATGCAAACGGCAAATGATTTTTAAAAAAGTGGTTGAATTTTTCACCCACTTGGTCAAACGGTAAACCTTTGATTTTGTGCTTTCTTATCGCCTTTTTGTTCAATAATTGTAGTTGTACGTAAAAAAGCTCTTCAAATTTTAACCTAAACCGGGCTTTGGCCAATAATTCCTGATTCTTGGGAAAATGGATGTTAAGAAGCGCATCGGCCTTTGAAATCATTTTTAGCTCCCCTAAGAGTTCTTGCGATAGTGTTTCCCCAAAATTGGCCTTGGTTTCCAAAAACAATTGCTGAATTAGTTTAGAAACCACTTTGTTGGTTACCCCAGCATTGGATAGTTTTTCGGTAGATGGGTAAATGGGTTGCATGCTGATTTTAAGTCCTGCCTGGTGTTGTTTGAGCAACTCCATTTCTGGGTGGGGCATGGAAAAGGTACTTCCATACCGGTTTACCCGGCCAAAAACCACATAGGGTTCGTTAAGTTTGATGTTTTCCCGTATCCATTTGTGCGCCCGGAACCACACCAGCTCCATTTGCCCGGTATCATCAACAAAGGTGGCCACCAAGCGCTTGCCCCGTTTTTGTTCCACCGTTTTTAAATGAACTATTTTACCCAATACCTGTAGATCGGCACCGCTATCTTTTAACTCCCCAATCTTGTGGTATTGGGTTTTGTCCAAATACCGGTTGGGATACCATTGTAGAAGGTCACCAAACGTCTCTATACCCAACTCGGATTTCAGGAGGTCGGCCCTATGGGGTCCAACACCTTTAAGGTAGGCGATGGGCGTTTGGAGGTAATTGGCGTTCATTAGGGCTAAAATAGCGAAAAAGCCGCCCAACCCCCAAAGATGGATTCTTGATAGCTTGCTGAATTTGGGCAACTAAAATGCTACATTTGGATAGACATTTGTTATTCGGGTTATATGAGATGCTTAATGCTATGCTTTTTTTTGGTTCATCTGCTTCATGGGCAAAGTGATGCATCGGTTGATTTTAAAAGAATCAATGTTGACATTATTCCAGTCATGGATGAAGAACAAATACAAGGGAAGGGTACTTATGAATTTGAATTGCGTAAAAAGGTCGATTCCATTTTTCTGGATGCCGTTAACATCACTTTTTTACAAGTGGTTTTGAATGGCAAAGAAGTGGCATTTTCCAATTCAGGCAAGCGATTGGGAATTAGGGCGCCTAAAAAAATTGGCCATCATGAGCTGTATATTCGCTATGAGGCCAAGCCCAGGCAGACGGTGTATTTTATTCAAGGGAAAGCAATCAATAGACCTACCGTAGTACAGGGCCCTTTCACCGCAAGTGACATAGACTATGTTGGTTTTGAAAACCCTATTTTTCAACTATGGACCCAAGGCCAAGGAAAATACAACAGTCATTGGTTGCCATCCATTGATGATATGACAGATAAGATAGAATTTGATGTCGGCTTTTTGGTGGATACAGGATATCAGGTCATTGCCAACGGCAAACTGGTGGAAAAAACAACAAAAGACCAACTAACCCATTGGAGGTTTGATATGGGCAACCCCATGAGCAGCTATCTGGTAGCTTTTGTGATTGGTGATTTTGATAAAAAAGTACTTCAATCCAAATCGGGCGTTCCCATGGAATTGTATTACGAACCTAAAGACAGTTTGAAATTTGAACCCACCTATCGTTATTCCAAGGAGATATTTGATTTTTTGGAAGCGGAAATTGGGGTGCCTTATCCTTGGCAGAATTATAAACAAGTACCGGTTCAGGACTTTTTGTATGCGGGGATGGAAAACACGGGTTGCACCATTTTTTCCAATCAATATGTGATTGATTCTACGGCTTTCGTGGATAAAAACTATGTGAATGTCAACGCCCATGAACTGGCCCACCAATGGTTTGGCAATTTGGTCACCGAGGTGAGCGGTGAACACCATTGGCTTCATGAGGGTTTCGCTACCTATTACGCCTACTTGGCAGAGCGGATGCTCTTTGGGGACGAACATTTTTACTGGAAGCTTTTTGAAACGGCCAAAACTCTCAAGGCCCGCTCTGAAATGGGAGAGGGGCAGGCATTGACCGATCCTAACGCCAGTAGCTTAACCTTCTACGAAAAAGGGGCCTGGGCCTTGGTGATGCTTAAAAATGAAGTAGGAGGGGATGCTTTTAAAAAAGGGGTAAAATCCTATTTGCAAAGGCACGGATTTAAGAATGTGACCATTGATGATTTTCTAAAAGCCATGGAATCTGCATCCAACAAAGATTTGTCCAATTTTAAAACGGAGTGGCTAACGTCGGACAAGTTTCCCTGGGAGGCCGTAAAAGCAAAACTTAGGGCAGCGTCTGCCCATATTGACCGATTGTTTACAATGGAAGAGGATTTGGCACAGGCCCAAAGCGATGATATCGATTATATGGGGTACTGGCAAGATTCTAGTTCATCGCAATTTAAAGCGAGTTTTATTAAGGAATACCACCGGATATTACCTGATAGTATTTTAAACCAAGCCTTTGATAGCGACGATATCCTAGTGCGACAAGCACTTGCCACTTCCTTGCTTGGAATTTCTGGCGCAAGAGTCCTTAATGAGCCGCTGATCGCAAAGTATGAATCCTTGCTTCATGATTCCAGTTACGTCACTTTGGAGCATGCTTTACTTAAACTATGGTCTAACTTCCCCGAAAAGCGGACGCTATATTTGGAAAAAACCAAAAATATCCATGGCTTGCCCAATAAGAACATACGCCTACTTTGGCTCACCTTGGCCTTGGTCACGCCAGATTACCAAGCTTTGGATAAACAGGCCTTTTATCAGGAATTGAATGGCTATACGGGCACAACAGAACATTTTGAAGTAAGGCAGTTGGCTTTTGAATATCTCTATCAAATACAGGCCTTGAGCGATACCGCATTAATGAATTTGGTGAAGGCCTGTGACCATCATGTTTGGCAGTTTAAAAAGTCTTCAAGAAATTTGTTGACCACTTTAGTGGCGAATAACGAATTAAAAAACCGACTTTTAGCCCTTAAGGATTCCTTAAACGAAAAGGAGCAAAAAGTGTTACAAAAAATAATGGGTCAATGAGAGCGTTGGTAATTTCCGGTGGGGGCAGTAAAGGGGCCTTTGCCGGTGGTGTTGCACAATTTTTGATTGAAGAGGCCAAGCATGACTATGATATTTTTGTGGGCACCTCTACCGGGAGTCTTTTGATTTCTCACCTTGCGCTGGGAAAACTGGATAAAATCAAGGAAATCTATAGCAATGTTACCCAAAAGACCATTTTTAATAATTGTCCCTTCGTCGTAAAGAAAAAGTACGGGGTAGATGAAATTTCCATTGACCATTGGAACGTGCTCAAAAACTTTTTTAGGGGTAAAAAAACGTTTGGAGAAAGTGAAAATCTTAGACAACATATACAAGACAGTCTCACTTTTAACGAGTTTCAAGAATTAAAGGCAGCACGTCCGGATGTGGTCATTACAGTGTCCAACCTTAGTCTAAACCAGGTAGAATACAAGTCCATTAAAGACTGTACCTATGAAGATTTTTGCGACTGGATATGGGTGTCCGCCAACTACATTCCGTTTATGAGTTTGGTTCGCAAAGAGGGTTGTGAATATGCTGATGGTGGTTTGGGAAGCATCGTACCCATTGAAGAGGCTATACGGCGTGGGGCAACGGAAGTAGATGTCATTGTTCTACATACAGAAGTAAACTATATGAACAGGGTTCCTTCAAGAAATCCGTTTGAACTCCTTACCAGCATGTTGAGCTTTATTTTGGATCGCATAGAACACCAAAATATCCGGATAGGAAAATTGGTGGCGAATCAGAAAAATGCCATTATCAACCTGTATTATACCCCCACCATATTAACGGTAAACTCCCTCGTTTTCAACAAAAAGAAAATGACCCTCTGGTGGAAAAAAGGCTATCTCTATGCCAAGAACAAGAATGCAGAAAGTATGCCTATAGATCCAGGCGTGCAGGAATAAAGACGTGCTGGCTTAAGAAGCATCAACTTAGGGTTGCATAAAATTGTCCTGTCTGGTAATGTGCCAAACGCACAACTCTTTTGTCCTTTTGTTTTTCCGCTGTTCCTAAATACTAATTACGCTAAGTTGGATAAAAGGAACCTTTGACCTACTTGGGGTTTAGAGGGCTTTTTACCAAAGCGCACTCAATTCTTTTTTGATGTAGGAAAGTGCCGTAGCGGATGGAGATTGTTTGTCCAAGGTTTGGTTTAGGATATCCTCGCGTAATTTGTCCGCCGTTTCGGATTGGCTCATGGCAGCGGAGCGGATGATTTTTATGGTTGTGCTTTTGGCCGCTTTGATCACGTTCCAACACTCGTCCGTCATGTAAATCTGCTGGGAAAGGTTGTGCTCAAATTCCTGTTCTATTTGTTTGATGAGCAGGTTTTCATATTTGGTTTTGTCCTGGCCCTGGGGCGCTACGCGCACCACAAGATTATTGATGGCAATACGCTCTAAAAACAAAACCATGCGCTCATAAGCCTGTAGCCTAATGGGTAAGGTATCCTTTTGGGAATCTTTATGCAACAAAAACCGCCTACGTCCCTCTTCATTGTTGGTATGCATCCTAAAAAAGTAAAAGGCAATGGCCCCCGTTACAACAGATGGCAGTAGATAAGCGAATAATTGAAAGATTTGATCTCCAGTCATGGGTCGGTTTTATTTTATTGACTTAAGAACGCAGTTTTAACCCTAAAATTATATCAAAAGCTACTGGAATTCCTTTTTAACCATGGAATAAAAGGCCTGATGGTCCGGGGCAAGTTTTACATTGATCCCTTCCTTAAAATTCCCGTCTTTAACCACAAGCTGTATACGGCCAGCATCCACGCCATCTGTTTTTGATAGACCATTGGCAACTGCAGCGGCCTGGGCGTAGGTAATATCCAATTCCCCAGTAATATTGAGTCCCTCTACCACAACGGCCCTGTCTGGGTTTGCTTTAATGATTTCCCCAATTTTGGTGGTCCAATTGGTTCCGTCCTCAGTTAATTTTGCTGCGCTGTCCCCACCAAACAACTGGTCAAAACTTCCTGAAACAATAACACTACCATTAGACACCCCTGCTTTTACTTCTGGACCCATGGTCTGTTTAATCTGGGTAAAAATGGCAATGGCTATGGAATCATTTTTAGAAAATGTATCGGTAATGACCCGCAACTGCTCCTCTTTCTTTTTAAGGCTGGTCAAAGCGGAGTTCACAGATTCCGTATTCTGTTTTGAGATTTTGGAAAAGTTGGTCAGGTTGCTCAACAGGGTATTGTTTGCCGCCCTTAAGTCTGTATTTTCTTTTTCAAATAATTCGGCTTTCGCATTTGCCGATTTTATTTGGCGTTGGGCAATGGATATGGAGTCGTTCAATAATCTTACGGTGTTCTCCAGTTCTCCCACTTTGGCAATGAGTTCACTTTTTTTTTGCGCCTGTAGGGTAAAACAGCAGATTCCGGTTAGCAACACAAGTACGGTTCTAGTCTTCATAGGTTACGTATTGGGGCCGCCACCAAGGTGGTGACAGTCGTATAGTTTTTGCATGGATTCAAACGGGACTGGGGTTTTGTCATAGCCATACACCGTTTTTAAGTCGCTGCTAAGGTAATCATCATCCACATTAACTTGGATATCGTTCATGGTAAATTGACAAGGATGTTCATATCCTGCCGCATGCGTGACTTCCAAGAACTCCTTTCTAAAGGTCTTAAAATACTGTGCCAACCGGTCCGATTTTAATGGAACGTTAATCCCTTTTTGCAACCATTTGCTTTGGGTGGCCACCCCAGCAGGGCAGCGATTGGTGTGGCAAACCTGGGCCTGGATGCAACCAATGCTCATCATGGCTTCGCGCGCCACGTTGATCACATCAACCCCCATGGCAAAGGCCATAGCCGCTTTCGCCGGAAAACCCAGTTTACCGCTTCCAATAAACACAATGCGTTCCGTTAAGCCTTTTTGTACAAAAAGTTTATAGATACTGGCAAAACCGTATACCCAAGGAAGGGAAACATGGTCTGCAAAACTGGGTGGGGCCGCACCGGTTCCACCTTCGCCACCATCAATGGTTATAAAATCTGGCCCGCTCCCCCGTTGTTTCATCAGGTCTGCCAATGCCTCCCATTGGTCCAATTTCCCAATGGCGGCCTTAATGCCCACGGGTAGACCGGTGGCCGTGGCGATATCCTCAATAAGGTCCAAAAGTTCCTCAATAGTGCTAAACGCCTTATGCGTGGCAGGGGAGAGCACATCCTTCCCGACCTCCACCCCGCGTATCTCCGCTATTTCCTTGGTGATTTTGGCGCCGGGCAATACGCCGCCCTTTCCAGGTTTGGCCCCCTGGGAAAGTTTAATTTCTATGGCCCTGATGCAGGGGTTGGCACGTACCAAATCCGTCATTTTTTCCATGGAGAAATTACCCTCTTTGGATCTAACCCCAAAATAATCGGTACCAAAATGAAAGACGACGTCCCCGCCTTGCTTGTGGTAGGGAGATAATCCACCTTCCCCTGTATTGTGGTAGGCATTGGCCTTTTGCACCCCCTTGTTCATGGCTTCCACAGCGGCCGCAGATAATGAACCAAAGCTCATGGCAGAGACATTGATGATGGAGGCGGGCCTAAATGGCCTCTTTCTTTTGTTAAAGGCCCCAATGACCTTGGCGCAGGGCAAAAAATAAGGGTCCGTTTGGTTGGGATGCTTCACGGGCAGTTGGTACCCGATCATGGCATTTTTAACGAAAATATGTTGATGGGCATAGATATCACGGTCCGTTCCAAAGCCTTCATAATTGTTCTCTTTCTTGGCCGATGCATAGATCCATCCCCTTTCAATCCTGTTGAACGGAAGTTCTTCGCGGTTGTTGGCCACAAAATATTGCCGCATTTCTGGGCCTATGCTTTCCAACCAATATCGCAAATGCCCCACCACAGGAAAGTTGTGTTTAATGGTATGCGACCGCTGTATAAAGATGTCCCAAATGACCACGATGAGCAAAAAAATAAGAATCCAAGACCACCACGGTAAAATAAACTCCATTTTAAAAATTTGTTAGTATTGATTAGGATTGGTCATTCTGAACGCAGTGAAGAATCCCTCTTAGATGCTTCGCTCTATTCAATTTCCCTTAGAATGACAATAGTCATTAAGAGCCAGCATTCAAATAATCCAAGGTCAATTCCGTCATCGCCTTAACGCCCAACTGCATCCCAGTATCATCTATCAAAAAATCTGGGGTGTGGTGCGGAAAGGATTCCGTGGTACCCGGGGTCATGCCACCCAGAAAAAAGAAGAAACCGGGTGCTTCGCGCTGAAAATAGGAGAAATCCTCGGCTCCTGTCACCGCTTTTTGGGTCACCACATTTTTGCTGCCCGCCACCCGTTCCAAGGTGGGCAACATTTGGGTCACCAAGGCGGGATCGTTGTAGGTGATATCGGTAGCGTCCTTTATTTCACAGGTTGCGGTACCGCCATAAGCTTTGGCAATGGTCTCCACCATTTCTACCATCCGCTTATTGAGCTTGTCCTTCATGTCATAATCCAAGGTTCTGATGGTACCGATCATTTCTGCACTTTCTGGGATGATGTTAAAACGAACCCCGCTTTTGATCTTTCCAACGGTAATCACCGCCGCTTCATTGGTAAGCTCCGTCTCACGGCTGATAATGGTCTGTAGTCCATCAATAATTTTTGCACTGATCAAGATGGGGTCCACACCGCCCCAAGGTTGTGAACCGTGGCTCTGTTTTCCGTTCACCTTTATGGTAAAGCTTTGGGCCGCTGCCATGGTACCTCCAGATTTGTACCTGATCATGCCTACTGGGGTCTGTGAATTGATGTGCAATCCAAAGATGGCATCCACCTTGGGGTTTTCCATTACCCCTTCCTTGACCATAAGCAATGCCCCACCTTCCTCACCAGGTGGTGGACCTTCCTCCGCAGGTTGGAAAATAAATTTCACCGTTCCCTTTATCTTGTCCTTATTTTTGGACAGAATTTCTGCCACGCCCATCAAAATTGCGGTATGGGTATCATGTCCGCAAGCGTGCATCACACCTACTTTTTCCCCTAAAAACTCAGTGGTTACGGTAGATTTAAAGGGTAAATCGTTCCGTTCGGTAACGGGAAGCGCATCAATATCTGCGCGCAGGGCAACTACCTTGCCTGGCAAATTGCCTTTAAGCAGGCCAACCACCCCGGTATGGGCCACACCAGTGGTAACGTCTATCCCCAAAGATTTTAAATGGTTGGCAATTTTTTCGGCAGTCTTAAACTCCCTATTTCCCAATTCTGGGTTTTGGTGAATGTCATGCCGCCACTCAATCACCTTGTTTTCAATGGCCGCATAGTCTTTATCCAAATTGGGACCCTGTGCAAAAAGTCCGGCAGTACATAGGCCAAAGGCGCATAATAATATCGTTCTCATAGTATCGGTATTTAAAATTTTATCAGGCGGTAGCCTTCGTTTTGTAATTGTATCAATGCGGTCATGGCAGAAAGGGAAAGCTGCACCCCTGCAATGGTTTCCTCTTTGGGAAAATCCCGGGAAAGGGAAGACTGCCCACAAAAGATAAATTCCACCCCTGCATCCATGAGTTGCTGTACCATCTTGGCGTTTGGATTGTTTGTTCCAAAGCGTTTTTGGTAGGCACTATCCGTAATAATATCCTTGGAAGCTTTGTTGTGGACCACCAATGCCACCTTCATCCGCTCTGGGGAAACCCCATTTTGCCCGTGCATATTTAAAAATCTGGCAGCGGTCTCTATACTGGCATTTCGCTGTTGCACGTCTTCCGGGCTGTCCATAATATCAAAAACTACCTTAAAAACGGAATTTGGACGTATTTTATACTCTTGGTGCCCAATTTCCCAGACCTTACCGTAATCCTGGATGATGGGGCCGGCCTTCTTTTCCTGCGCCAAGCTCCCCCAAACGGCACCGCAACTGGCCAAAATGATGAGTACCTTTTTCATATGGGCTAAATATATTCAAATTCAAAGGAAAATCCATTTTACTGTTCAAAACTATTTAAAGCTATCTTTTAGGATAAGGGGTAGAATGGCTAATTTCACCTTCTTTAATGTTCAGAAACGCTATGTCTTATATAGATGAGTTAAATGAAGCCCAAAGGGCACCGGTATTGCACAAGGATGGCCCCCTAATGGTCATTGCAGGTGCAGGTTCCGGGAAGACCAGGGTGCTTACCTACCGTATTGCGCATTTAATGGATTTGGGGGTGGACTCCTTTAATATCCTAGCGCTGACCTTTACCAACAAGGCGGCCCGGGAAATGAAAAAACGTATTGCGGACATTGTTGGTAACTCGGAGGCCAAGAACCTATGGATGGGAACCTTTCACTCCGTTTTTGCAAAACTGCTTAGATTTGATGGCCATAAACTAGGCTATCCCAGTAACTTTACCATTTACGACACCCAAGACTCCCAGCGCCTCATCGCGTCCATTATCAAGGAAATGGGCCTGGACAAGGATATTTACAAATACAAGCAGATACAAAATAGGATTTCTTCCTATAAAAACAGTTTGATCACGGTAAAGGCCTATTTCCAGAATCCGGAACTGGTGGAAGCGGACGCCATGGCAAAACGACCCCGATTGGGCGAAATTTACCAAAATTATGTAGACCGATGCTTTAAAGCTGGCGCGATGGATTTTGACGACCTGCTCTTACGCACCAACGAACTGCTGACCCGCTTTCCAGAGGTGCTGATGAAGTACCAAGACCGTTTTAGGTACATCTTGGTAGATGAGTACCAGGATACCAACCACTCCCAATATTTGATTGTAAAGGCCTTGGCAGATAGGTACCAAAATATCTGTGTGGTTGGGGATGATGCACAGAGTATCTACTCCTTCCGTGGGGCCAACATCAGCAATATTTTAAACTTTCAACGGGATTACGGGGATGTAGGGATGTATAGGTTGGAACAGAACTACAGGTCTACCAAAAATATCGTTAACGCGGCCAATAGCATTATCGCCAAAAACAAGAACCAATTGGAAAAAGTGGTTTGGACCGCAAATGACCAAGGAAATAAAATTATTATCCACCGCAGTGTTACCGATGCCGAGGAAGGCCGTTATGTAGCCTCCTCCATTTGGGACAATAGAATGAACCACCAAATGGGCAACGGCGAGTTTGCCGTACTCTACAGGACCAATTCCCAATCCAGGGCCATTGAGGATGCCCTTAGAAAGCGGGATATCCCGTATCGTATCTACGGTGGGCTCTCTTTTTATCAGCGTAAGGAAATTAAGGATGTACTGGCCTATTTACGCCTGGTGATCAATCCCAAGGATGAGGAGGCCCTAAAACGGGTCATTAACTTTCCCTCTAGGGGAATTGGGCAGACCACGGTAGACAAGCTAACGGTAGCGGCAAACCACTACGGACGGTCTATTTTTGAGGTCATGGAAAACCTTGCCAAACTGCAATTAAAGATCAATGCGGGCACCCAACGAAAACTGGAGGATTTTGTGACCATGGTCAAAAGTTTTCAGATCATGAACCAAGGCACGGATGCCTTTACCTTGGCAGAACATGTGGCCAAGAAAACGGGCTTGTTACTGGAATTTAAAAAGGACGGCACCCCAGAGGGTATTGGGAGGATGGAAAATATTGAGGAACTCCTTAACGGTATCAAGGATTTTGTGGAGGGCCAAAAAGAATTGGCCGATGCTACCGGTAGTATTTCAGAATTTTTGGAAGATGTGGCCTTGGCAACGGATTTGGACAAAGATACTGGGGATGATGACCGGGTAGCCCTAATGACGATTCACCTGGCCAAAGGCCTGGAGTTCCCGTACGTCTACATTGTGGGCATGGAAGAAGACCTGTTCCCCTCTGCAATGAGCATGAACACCCGCAGTGAGCTGGAAGAAGAGCGGCGGTTATTTTATGTGGCCCTTACCCGGGCAGAAAAGCAGGCCTATCTTACCTACACACAAAACCGCTACCGTTGGGGCAAGCTCATTGATGCCGAACCCAGCAGGTTTTTGGAAGAGATTGACGAAGCCTATGTGGAAAACCTGACCCCGGTGAATGATGGCTACCGCTATAAATCCATGATAGATGCCAATATTTTTGGTGAGGTGGACAAGAGTAAACTAAGGCAGGTAAAACCTGCCAACGGAACCCCGCCGGTGGTAGGGAGGCCCAATGAGAACCAATTAAGAAAGCTCAGAAAATTAAAACCAAGCTTGTCCAGCCCACAAAAAGCGACCCCCTTAAACCCAGCATTGGCAGAAGGCGCAGCGGTAAACCACAGCCGTTTTGGGCGGGGAAAAGTGCTTAAGATTGAAGGGGTAGGGCAGGACAAGAAAGCAGAAATACAATTTGAACGTGGTGACGTTAAAAAGCTCTTGTTACGTTTTGCAAAACTGGAGGTACTGTCTTAGTCTGCTGTATATAAAATAGCGATAAAAGTCATAAACTACGTTTGTATAATTGTTCTATGCAAGCTAAAAAAACCTCGAAGACAATTAATGGAATATATAATAATCGGAATACTTTTAGTCGGGATTATCCTTTATCTGAAATATAAAAAGAAACTTAGATTAAAAAAAGAAGAGGAAGAAAGACAGCGTATTGCAGAAGAAAAAAAACGCATTGTAGAACTCACATTATTACACGACAAACAACGAAAAGAATTAAGTCCTTTTTTAGCAAAAATAGTTGAGTTTAATGTGTTGTTTGAAAAGTTTAAGTCTCAACCAAAATACATATCAAACTTCGAAATATTTAATTTTAAGAAAGAGACCGCACATTATTACAATTCAATAAAGTCTAAGAAATACAAACACCTACCTGACTTTGACACCTCAATAAAAAAGATAAATTCTTTTAAATTCACTTATGAAAGGATTGACTCTATCTTAACTTCTCGCAATGAAAATTTTATTGAATCTGAGATAATAAACACAGATAGTCAATTAAGTGATGTAGAAGGTAAATCACTCGATACTCAGCAACGTAAAGCAGTAATCATAGATGAAGACAACCAATTAGTTATTGCTGGTGCAGGTTCAGGAAAAACTACAACAATTGCAGGTAAAGTAAAGTATCTAACAACTATTCAAAATATAAATCCTCAATCTATTTTATTAATCTCATTCACTCGTAAAGCAGCAGACGAAATGCGAGATAGGATTTATAATAAAATGAATATTGACATACCTGTTAAAACCTTTAATAAGTTAGGTTTAGATATAATAGCACAGGTAAACAACTTAAAACCATCAATATATGATGCAAATGGCAAACCACATTTAGAACGTATATCTTCTTTTATTGACCACGCTAAGCAGAGCGAAGAGTATTATAATTTACTAATTGATTTTATTTCCTACTATCTAAAACCTTACAAGGATATAGCAGAATTTGAGACGGATGCTGAACATAACAACTATTTAAATGAGCAAAAATTAGAGGGCTATAAAATGGTTGAAAAAAGACGTAGCAATGGTCAAGTTATAAGATACAGAGAACGTTTAAAGAGCCAAGAAGAAGTTTTTATAGCTAACTTTTTGTTTAGAAATGGCATTAATTACGAGTATGAAGAAAAATACCAATACAAAACAGCAAGTAAGCAATTTGGTCAATACAAACCAGATTTTTATTTACCTGATTATAATGTTTATATAGAGCATTTTGGTGTTGATGAAAATTGGAACGTACCTGATTGGTTTAATGGTAAAGATGGTAAGTCTGCAAAAGAGGTTTATAATGAGGGTATTGAATGGAAGCGTCAAGAGCATAACAATAATTCAACAACATTAGTAGAGTCCTATTCTTGGCAACAAAGAAAAGGGATTCTATTATCGGAACTAAAAAAGAACTTAGAAGATGTTGGAGTAATTTTTAAACCTATATCAAACGATAAACTATGGCTTTATTTAAAAGAAAATGCTTCTAAAGATATTAGCGACTTCACTCAATTATTAGATACATTTTTAGTTTTATTAAAATCAAATAATGAAGATATATCAAATCTTCAAAAGAGGGCATTAGAAGAAGATAATGACCGTGCTATTAAGTTTTTAGAATTATTTGACCCAATATATAATTCGTATCAAGAATACCTTTTAGAGGAAGAAGAAATTGATTTTAGCGATATGATAAATAACGCTACAGATATAATACAAGACAATTTATATCAATCACCATATGACTATATTATTATTGATGAATACCAAGACATATCTAAAGCAAGGTTTCAATTAATAAAATCATTATTAGACCAAAAACCAAGCACAAAACTTTTTTGTGTTGGTGATGATTGGCAGTCTATATATCGTTTTGCAGGTAGTGATATTGGCTTATTTACAAACTTTGAAAATCATTTTAAATCCTCGACAGTCAAAGACTATAGTAGGGTAACTCAAACATCATTTATTGAGTATACTTATAGGTTTGATAATCAGCTAATCGAGTTATCAAGTAATTTTATTTTAAAGAACCCAAATCAAATATCTAAAAAACTAAAAAGCCATCATCAGTCAGAAGAAGTACCATATTCTATATTTAAACATTCAGACCCAGATAGAAAGAGTAAAAATCTGCATTTAGCTTTAAGAGGTGCTTTGGTTGATATAGCTGAAAAAACCAATAATGAAGATGTTTCGGTTTTACTTTTAGGTCGATATGATTTTGAAAGAAAAAATTTCCTCAATGGTAGTTTTCTTATCGAGAGGTACAATAAAAGTAGTAATCAATACGAGTATATCTGTAATGAGTTTCCAAATCTAAAAATAAGGTTCTTAACAGCCCATAGGGCAAAAGGTCTTGAGGATGATTATGTAATTATTACCAATTGTAGTTCCGGTACTTATGGTTTTCCTTCCGAAATATCAGATGACCCATTATTAAATTTTTTATTATCTAAAGCTGACCAATTCCCTAATGGAGAGGAAAGAAGATTGTTTTATGTAGCAATGACAAGAGCTAAGAAGCACGTTTCTTTTTTAGTTAATAATGATTATACATCAAAGTTTATTGATGAAATTGAAGCAAATGAAAAAATAACAGCACTTCAATGCGATTGGTGTGATAACGGTAAATTAATTGAAAAGAATGGTAAATTCGGTTATTTCTATGCTTGTAATAACAGTCATTATTGCAATTACACAAGAAAAATAACAGCCAATGATTTTGAAGTTTTAGCAGATGAATATTATAAAAAGGAAGAGTTCACATTAGCTATTGAGTATTTTGAAAAGTATTTATCGTTACAAGAAGGTAAATCAAATTCTTACTATTATTTAGGTCGTTCTTATGAACAAAAATCAGACTTAAAAAACGCATTAATAAATTACGAAAAAGCTATTTCCAAAGACAGTTCAAACGCATACGCTTATTATTGGTGTGGTAGTGTACAGTTTGATTTAGAAGATTACAATAAAGCTGTAGAAAGTTGGTTGGCATTTAATAAATTAAAACCAAATAGTAATTCAGTAAATTATTGGTTATCCCAAGCCTATTTTAAATCAAGACACTTTTACAAAGCACTTCACCATATAAATATGGAGTTAAAAGAAAGTCCTACTAATGCAGATGCTCAAACATTAAAAAAGCAATATACGATTGCATTAGAAAAAAGTTATACAACCAAGGAAACAAGTATAAAATCAAGTGATTTAGAAACAATAAAAGGGTATATACAATTAGCTGTAGATTTTGATGTTAATGTAAAGTTCAATTACCACAAATCACAACAATTTGAAGGAGGTGTTCAAAGTCTTAGAACAATCAAACCAAAAGGGTTTAAGGTAATGGGGCAATATAATTCAGTATGCGTTTTCGGTTATTGTTATATGCGTGAAGAAGATAGAACCTTTAATTTAGAACGTATTTCAGATTTGAAAATAAACCCAAATAAAATAGAATACTGGTCTGAATAAAAGCCAGCAGAGAACAATGTATATAAAAAATAGGCGAATTAGTACTAAAATCAAGGCTTGTGGCTCATATCAAGCTTTGTGCTTAGTTGAAAGTTTGGTGCTTCGAAATCGCCTACTTTGCATATACTAAACGTTGGCAATAATTATGAAAAAGACTCTGCGAGTTCAATAACTTAACGCAACAAATCCAATTTTTAGATTTGTTGTATGAAGACAAAAAAGCACAAACGGTTGTCACTTGAGGAGCGTGTCATTATCCAGACACTTTTGGAAGAGAAAAAGACCAAATCCTTTATAGCAAAAAAGCTCGGTCGTTCACGTTCCACCATCACCAGGGAGGTCAACAAATGGGTGTCCGACCCTAACGATAAATATGATGCTTCTCTTGCCCATTGGCTGGCCAAGGACGACTACCTGAACAAGCGTAATTTAGATAAAATAGGGACACATTCCCTACTGCGGTTCTATGTCTATAAATCACTTTTGAAAAACTGGTCACCAGAGCAAATTTCAGGCAGAATCAAAATCGATTATCCCAACGACCCAGTGATGACCATATCCCACGAGGCCATTTACTCCCACATCTATTCCCATCCACAGGCCAGCCTTAACAAAAAGCTCATAAAGCTGCTGCCCTACCAAAAATCCAGGCGTAGAAAACCCAGACCCAGGCGTAAGAAAGGTTCCAAGATCAAAGACCAAATAAATATATCACAAAGACCCGAACATATTGAAAACAGACAGGAAATCGGACATTGGGAAGGTGACCTGGTCATAGGCAAGGGCCAAAAATCCGCCATTGGAACCATCGTGGAGCGAAAGTCCAGATATACCCTTATCATCGGCCTTGAAAACAGAAAGACCAAATCCGTGACCAGAGCCTTTGCCAAAGAACTGAACCGTTTTGACAGTCAACTGAAAAAGACAATGACCTACGACAACGGTACCGAAATGGCCGACCACAAATGGCTGTCGGAATCAACCAAAATGGACATCTATTTTGCCAATCCCTACGCGTCTTGGGAACGTGGCACCAACGAAAACACCAATGGGCTCATCAGACGTTTCCTGCCCAAGAAGACCGACTTTGGGAACATGAACGAAAAACAGCTCAAAACCATTGAACAAAAACTGAACAACAGGCCAAGAAAGGTGTTGGGGTACAGAACACCATTGGAGGTCATTGCCCAAAACACCACATAATTTTTTCTTTCCGAAAAGCCTTCAAAAAAACTAGGCTCTTTGGAAAGAAAAAATTAAATTGAACCATAATCAATTAGCAACGTTTGTTGCGTTAAGGCCTTGAATGCACCCTCAGAACCCAAATGAAAAACTAGAAATTGCAATCAAAAATTCAGAATTACCCTCATTAGCAAAAGATTATACTGAATTAGCAATTGACGGACTAATGGATGATGGAATTCTCAAAGATATTCCTTTAGTTGGGACGGTTATTGGAGTTATGAAATTTGGAAACTCTTTGAATAAACATTTATCTGCAAAAAAATTATACAAATTTCTATTTGAACTTCAGTCTATCCCTTTGGAAAAAAGGATTAAAAAAATTGATGAAATTAATTCTTCTGAAAAATACCAAAGTAATGTTGGAGAAATGTTATTTGAACTTTTAGAAAAAATTGAAAGTGACGGAAAACCTGAGATAATTGGAAAATTGTTTAAGGCGTACATTGAGGAAAATATCGACTTTCATACATTCTTAAGATTATCACATATTATCAAAAACATTTTTTACTACGACTTACTGCTCTTAAAAAATTATGATGAAAATAACTATCTATACGATGGAAATACCGACCAACTTGAAAGTTCAGGGTTAACTTCATTTAATATCAACGCTTGGGAGAAACCCGAGCCAAAAGAAAACTGCAAAGGGGAGATTATGGATAACGGAAAATTGATAGTTGAATATGGTCTAAAATAACTATTGCCAACAAAGAACTGAGTTAAAAACAAGTTCTTTTAAGTTAATCTGTCCACATAATTTTCATCGTAGGTGATCCCTGATTTTGCAATGGCAAATGCTTGTTTTAAAAGTTTGTTGGACACTGCTATCAATGCTAGTTTTTTACTCTGTGCCTTTGCGCTTATCGGTTGATACATTTCCTACAACCCTTGAGGCGCTTTTGTCCGCCATGGCTTGTCGCCTTATGGAAAACGTGGCAAAAACCACGGGGGACAAATCTGTTGCACGTCCGTTGGAGCACGGGGAGGGCTCGTTTACCACCCCTAACAAAACCTAAACGTTATGCGGGCAAGGGTGTTCTATCCAAAGGCTTGCGTATTTTTAGTTGGTGGCGAAAGCGTTGTGCTTTTGTCCTGAGAAAAAAATAAGACAAAAAACAAGGCTTTTGCTAAAGGGCCTTGCGCCATGGGAAATGCTTGCCCCAAACCGCACTACCTTTAGCTCTGGCGTTGGGCTTAATTTTCCAACTATTCTGAAATTCCAAGATTTTACTTAACTTTATTTAAATTCTGAGAAATGCTCACGAAAGAAAAATTAAAAGAACAAATCGAGCTTTTTCCCGATGAGTTTTCGATAGATGAGTTGGTGGAAAGGCTTATTTTCATGGAGAAAGTTGAACGTGGCGAGAAACAATCTTTAGACAATGATGTAATCGAACACGAACAGCTGGACAAGGAAATCGAAAAATGGTTCAAATAAACTGGACTCCTCAATCAGTATTGGACTTAAAAAATATTGCCAAATATATAGGAAAGGACTCAAAATATTATGCCAAACTTCAAGTTGTCCGAATTAAAACCAAGACGGAGATTATAAAACGCCAGATTCTTATCGGGAATTTGGTGCCGTAATTTGAAAGAACGGACTTGAGACAGCTTACTCAAGGGAGGTATCGAATTATCTATAAAGTCGTAGACGAAAATAGAGCGGACATTCTTACATCCATCACTCAGCTCGGAACTTAACAAAACGGGATATCCTGTAAAAAAACCCAGTATAACAAAGAACTGAGTAAAAACAAATTCTCTTAAAATAATCTGGACCCATAATTTTCATCATAGGGCATCCCTGATTTTGCAATGGCAAACGCTTGTTTTAAAAGTTTGTTGGACACTGCTATCAATGCCAGTTTTTTACTCTTTGCTTTTGCGATTATCGGTTGATACATTTCCCTAGAACCTTTGAGGCGCTTTTGTCCGCCAAGGCCTGTCGCGGTGTGGAAAATACGGTAAAACCCATGGGTGACAAATCTGTGGCACGTCCGTTGGAGCGCGCAGGACGTGCTTACCACCGCTAACAAAACCTAAACGTCATGCGGGCAAGGGTGTACTTTCCAAAGGTTTGCGTATTTTTAGTTGGTGGCAAAGGCGTTGTGCTTTTGTCCTGAGAAAAAAAATAAGACAAAAAACAAGGCTTTTGCCAAGGGACCTTGCGCCATGGGCAACCGCTTACCTAAGACCGCACTACCTTTAGCTCTGGCGTTGTACGCAAGCCAAAACCAACATTCTACAATGAAACAAACATTGATATTTACATGCTTATTTCTTGGAATAAACGCATATTCACAAGAATTGGAAAAGCCAATAATTGACAAGCTCGACAGCCAGATTGAGAAATATATCGATGGGATTTCACCCGGAATGGCAGTCGGAATTGTAAAGGATGGAGCCACTGTATTCGAAAAATATATTGGTTATTCAAACCTTGAACACCACATAAAAATAGACGAAAATACAAGGTTCAATATAGCCTCAAATGCCAAACAATTTACCGCTTTGTGCATATTGAGATTACTTGAGCAGGACAAATTGGCCTTAGATGACGATATAAGAAAATATTTACCCGAATTATATAAAGAAATCGGACACAAAATTACCGTAGCAAATCTGTTGACACATACAAGTGGAATTAGAGACGTATACGGTTTATGGGCATTGAAAGGTAAGGATTGGTATGAGCTTTTTATAGATAATGGGGATGCCATCGAACTTTTAAAATCCCAAACGGAATTGAATTTTGAGCCCGGCAAAGAGTATTTATACAGCAACTCTAACTACATTCTTCTTACAGAAATCATTGAAAAAGTTACCGACACTACATTCAAGGATTTTTCCAATTCATTATTTGCGGAAATAGGAATGGCCAATACATCATTTCTTACCAATTATATGGCAATAATTCCAAATAAGGCAAGACCATACGGTAATTGGAATGGTTGGAAAGAATATCCAGTGGTAACAGAACTGAATGGAGATGGGGGTTTATTCACAACTTTAGAAGACCAATTGAAATGGGAACAGATTATTCAAAAAAATAATGGTAAAAACCTATCAACTTCAATAATCAGCAAAAGTCAATCGGCCATAGATGAAGTAGATTTTGACAATTACGGATACGGATTAATGTTTAGAAAATATAAAGGCTTAAACTACACATATCATGATGGTAGTACTGGAGCATATAATGCAACATTTTTTAGGTTTTTGGATAAAAATCTAGCCATAGTCATCATGTCAAATAATGGTAACGTACCTACCAACTATTTAGCAAAGCAATTGACAGCTATTGTTTTAGAACAGGATATCACAAATGAAATATACCCCTCAAATCCCGAAAAAACGGAACGATTGAAAGATTTTAAAAGTGTGGTAGGTAATTATCAAAACGATGAAGGAACAATCATAAAGATTAGCGAAAAAGAAGGGGAACTATTTAGAGAGATTTACCAAAGAGACCCAGTAAAAATGATAAACGAGAAACAAAGCTTGTTTCATTATGAAACCAATGATAAACTCAAAATGAATTTTTCAGATATAGGTACAGAACAACAAAAGTTGACTTTGTATTTATCCACTCAAAAACCAAGCATTTACCATAAGTTACCAAAAGAAAATATAGAAAAAGGATATGGCCCAAGTTTAAACGGAACCTATTTCAATAAAGAAACCGACACGGAAATCATCATTGAACACGTCAAAGATGGTAATTACAACATTATAAAAAACGGTAGAAGAAGAGACGGAAAACTAATAACAAAAGACTATCTAAGAATGATGAGCTCTTACAGAATAAGAGTATTCAGAGATGGGAGTGGGAACATACAAGGTTTAAACTTGGAGAATGGACGAATAAAAAATGTCATTTTTAAAAAAGAATCCCTTTAAAGCTTCTGATACCAATAAGCTTAAATAACCTATGAAATACTCTCTGGAAATCTAAAGGACCTTAACAGTATTCGGATTAACAAACCATGGCGAATCATGTTTGAATGGAACAACGGAAACGCAAGCGACGTGAAAATAATCGACTATCACTAAAAAAGAACAACATGGAAAAGTGGGCAATTGTACATCCTGGCGAAGTCTTGAACTTGGAATTTCTTGAACCACTTGAAATCTATGCTTACCGACTTTCAAAGGACTTAAAAATACCACAAACAAGATTTTCTGAAATTATAAAAGGGAGACGCAGAATAACTGCGGACACAGCCTTAAGGTTAAGCAAGTATTTCGGAAATTGGGCCAAATTCTGGCTCCGACCTCAAGATGATTATGATACCGAAGCGGAGTGTAAGGTAAAACAGGCGGAATTGGACAAAATAAAACAATACGGAAATAAAAACGTTGCCTAAGACTGGTAAGCGTTGCACAAGCCCCTGACCGACCATGGAACGGGTAAACATAAGCCCTTTTTCAGGACTTTTTTATTGTGGGCCCAAAAGTTGTAGCCCAATTTTTGATACCTCAGGAAAGGTCCGTTAAGCAATTTAAAGGTATTTTTTACCAATGCTGCCAAAGCAAGCATCCCGCCCCGTTTTTTACCCGTTTTTGGTCGAATTTCAGGTATTCCTGTTTCCTGGCTAGTAGGTAAAAAGCTTTTGCTACCGGACTTTGCGCTATAGGAAATGCTTTTCCAAAATCGCACTGCCTTTAGCTTAGGCGTTGTAAAATATTTGAACAAAAATTTCGGACAAAAAACGACAAGAGCCTTATCCTAGTGATTTTATATTTTGGAATAACCCTTGTCGTAACTACTCGGTAAAATTAGTCTTAAGATGTGCTTCTAGCCTTTTAAAATCATTCTCAATATTTGGGTTTTTCATGACATCAAAGCAAGCGAAAGTTGGCAATGGTTGCATACCAAAAAACTTGAAATTCATATGCTGTGCAAAGTACAAATCATCCACCGATTTACCTGCAAATAGAAATTCGCTTGGGTCATTGAATGACTCTTCTGGTGCATTAAACGTTAAGGACAACATATATTTGGTGTCTTGCATTAAGCCACCGGCACCATAATTCTTCTTTGGTGCTTCTGCTATTCTGCCGTCGTTTTGGCTCATTTTACCAAACATGCCGGCCGTATACACTTCATCCATGTACTTCTTGAAAATCCAAGGAAAACCCATCCAATTGGTAGGCGATTGTAGAACAACGACATCAGCCCAAGTATGTTTGTCCACTTCTTCATCTGCATTCCATTCGTCTTTCATCGTGGTGGTTTTGATTTCATAGGCAATACTTTTTAAATAGTTTGCAATACGCTTGGCGATTTCTCTGTTCAATTCACCTTTGGCGAACGGATATTCTTGGTGAGCATTTATAATGAGTGCTTTTTTCATATTTTAATTTTTAATTGATGTTTTTAGCGTTAGGGATTGCAGCGGCATCCTTTTTTTGTGAAAAAAAGATACAGCGGAAAGCGCGACCCTTGTGGTAACGCTCTTATTATTTTTGTTTTAAAATCCAAACATTCCGTTATCGTTGGCTAAATTTTCGGTTGGGATTTCTTGTATAACATCCCAATGCTCTACGGCTTTTCCATTTTCAAAACGTAACAAATCGTAGAACACATTGTTTGTGCCATTCCATTTGCCTTCACTCACGGTGAGTACAAAATTACCTTCACCTAATACTTTATGGATTTTAGTGTACTGAAACATATTGTTTTGCGAAGTGAGGTACTGCACCGCTTCCATAATACCATTAAGTCCATCTTTAATTGCAGAATTGTGTTGGTCATATTGCTCGGTACTGATATAGTCTGCAATTTTATCTGGATTTTTACCCATTAAAATATCTTCTACCATAGACTTCGCCAAGGCTTTGTTCGCTTCTGTTTTGTCTAAATCTTTAATCAGCGTTGCACCATCTACTTGAGTTCTTCCGCTTGCTGTTTGTGCTACAAAAGGTTGCAGGGCATCCCAATGTTCGGCTATTTTACCATTCTCATCAAATCGTAAAATATCGAAAGACACCATTTTATCTGCACCAAAAGGCTTGGCACCTGTCCATAATTGATGTAGCACTACGAAATTTCCGTCTTCGATGACACGAACTGCTTCTGCTTTGGTTCCATTTTCTTTTAGCATAGGAAACAGTTGAATAAAGGGTTCTAATCCTGTGGGCAAAAATGGATTGTGTTGAATATAATCTGGATTGGCCAGTGCTCTTACTTTATCTGCATCCTGCGAGGTAACGGCTTGTACAAAAGCCACAGCGGTTTCTTTTTTGTTCATTTTTGTTGTTTTTGAGTTAGAAGTTGGTGTTGATTTGTTGCGATTTGAATTTGTTTTATTTGAATTACAACCGGTAAATACATTTGCGAGGATTAATACGATTACTATTTTTTTCATATAATGGGATTTTATTACTTGTGTTATGCAAGCAAAAATACAATAATACTTTTATTTTGCAAGTAATCCTATAATAAATTGCAAAATGCAAGTGATATGATTTTTTAATACCTTTACAATTGATGAGAATGAAAAAAATGGAAACAAAATTTCGTTGTAATTGTCCGTTTACCACGGCTCTTGACATTTTGGGTGATAAATGGATGTTGGTCATAGTAAAACAGATGCTTATGGAAAATAAGCAGACCTTTAAGGACTTTACAGAGAGTGATGAAGGCATTGCGACCAACATACTGACCACAAAATTGAAACAGCTTGAAGCGTTTGGAATTATTACTAAAACAAAACTTCCAAACAATAATAAATCCAACATCTACCTTTTAACCGAAAAGGGCCTGGCAATGACACCCATAATTGTAGAGTTGGGCGTCTGGAGCGACAACCATTTAAGAGACTTTAATCCAAACATCGTAAATGAAGGTGGCATAGAATTATTAAGACGTGATAAAGCAGAATTTACAAGGGTTGTGGAACAACAGTACCGAGAAAAACTGGCTACAATTGCTACCACAGGCTTATTCTGAAAATTCCGCAGGAATTTTTTGCTTTTCGTGTACTTGAAAAAGTCCGTGTTAACCCACGCAACTGGTCATTGCCGAGACAGTTGGCAACAAGCTATAATATCCCTTGCAAGTTCAATAACTTAACGCAACGAATCCAATTTTTAGATTTGTTGTATGAAGACAAAAAAGCACAAACGGTTATCACTTGAGGAGCGTGTCCTTAGCCAGACACTTTTGGAAGAGGACAAGATCAAGTCTTTAATAGCCAAAAAGAAGAGTTTTCCATGATCTGCCATAACCAATCAAATATATTTGTTGTGAAACATTTAATACATTGGTAATCATAAGTTTAGTACTATGAAAAGAATAATTTTATTTGTTGTAATGGGTACCTTAATCCTTGGCTGTAAAAAAGAGCGGGAAATTACCCAAAAAGAAAAAGAGACAATAATTGCAGAATTGACTAAAATTAAAGCCATTGACCAAAAATATGCGGGAATTCCACCAGCCGAATTATTTGAAACCTACGGAACAAAAAAAGCATGGGAAATCTTTAAACAAAAAAGGGATAGCGTAGGTATTGAGAATCAAAATAGCATAAAAAAACTATACAAAGCGTATGGTTATCTGGGGGAGAAAAAGATTGGAGAGGAGGCTGCCACTAATTTTTGGTTACCGATACAACATGCAGATAATGATATCCCTTTTCAACAAGAAATGCTGGAGGCCCTGAAAAAAGAAATTGAAAAGGGCAGTGCGGACAAATATCACTATGCCATGTTAGAAGATAGGGTTAATATTAACCTTAATAAACCGCAGCGGTTTGGTACGCAGGTTACCTATAATGGCAAAGGACAGGCAATTCCAAAAATTGGACTTATAGACAGTACAAAGGTAGATAGCCTAAGAAACGCTTTTACATTGCCAAGTCTTAAGGAATATTATAACGGAATGACAGAAATGCACTTTGAAATGAATAAAACAATGTTCCAAGACAAAGGCATTTTGGAGCCCCAATTGTATCCATAACACTGCTCAACACAAAATTTCCAAACCAATGTGCCTTTGGTTTTTATATAAAGGCCTGCGCACATCCATATAGTTGACATAGCTAAGGAAGTCCCTTGGGATTTGTGTTGGTGTTAGCGCAACAAGGAAATATTAAAAAAATAGGTATGCCAAACATTTCATTATTGGTATAATAGTGGCTGCAGATCGCAGAAAAGCGATGGATACTATTTTAATTGTAGACCATTGCGATACTATTTATCTTCGTTACGGATAGCGAAACAGTAACTATCTTAAAAAGGGAAATAATTGGTGACTAGGACTTATCTAATTGCATAGACTTCCCGTATGTATGGATTTTTTATAATGAAAAATGAGTGTAACAGCTATCCATCGTACAAACGACAACCGTCTATAGCTACCTTTTTATTATCCACACCTTTAAAATGAGGCCATTATGAAAACACTAATTTTTACTATCAGCCTTATATTTCTGTTACAACTGCGGGTGACAGCCCAAACAGAACTTGTATTGGTACCGTCCCAGAGTATGATAATGACCGGAAAGGGACCTGGGCAGGACGGAACAATAAATCCCTTTTTTGGACAAGATTGCTATGCATTGGTAGAAAATATAGGAAATAGAACATTTTCTATCAGAATTCAACAAGACGGGAAAATTATTGAAGAAATAGACATAGCAAAGGGGGAATTGAAAAAAGTGAAACTTAATAAAGGTGCTGAACTTTACCTAGATCCCAATCCTGATGGCATTGCAAGGGCGCTTGTGAATTATGAAAAAATAGAAGAGTAAATAGGGGGCATCGTACAGAGCTAACCGCAAGTTGGATTCATCCATCAAAGGGCTTTGTGGAAGGCATTCTAATTTTAAAGCAATACAACGAAAGGACTTTTACTTTTTTTAGCAATTTAGCGTACCTTTTGCTTAAAAATACAAGTAAAGGTATATCAGACTTTAAGTACCCAGTATAAAAAATAGCATGGTTGGTAATTTTAGTTTTTGTACCTTGAAAATACCATAGTTAAACCCATAAAAGTGGCAGATTTTATTCGGATTTATGAGGATAACCCCTCCCAAAAAGAAATAGATAGGGTAGTGCAGGTGCTCCGTAACGGGGGGCTGGTCATTTATCCTACGGATACGGTCTATGGGCTTGGGTGCGATATCACCAAATCTAAGGCACTCGAGAAAATTGCCAGGTTAAAAGGTATTAAGCTCCAAAAGGCCAACTGGTCTTTTATTTGCCATGATTTGAGCAATTTGTCCGACTATGTGCGGCAGATAGATTCCACCACATTTAAAATCTTAAAAAGAGCCTTACCTGGTCCATATACCTTTATCCTTCCTGGCAACAATAACCTTCCAAAGGACTTTAAGAAAAGAAAGACCGTAGGCATTAGGGTTCCTGACAATGCCATAGCGCAGCGTTTAGTGGCTACCTTGGGAAACCCTATTGTATCTACCTCTATCCGTGATGATGATGATGTTTTGGAATATACCACGGACCCAGAATTGATTTTTGAGAAATGGCAGCACGTGGTGGATGTGGTCATCGATGGTGGTTATGGGGACAATATGGCCTCAACGGTGATAGACCTTTCGGGCTATGAACCGGAAATAGTTAGGGAGGGTAAAGGCAGTTTGGATATTTTCTAAACCCGTTGTGCATTTTGAATGTTTTTTGGATTTAAAGCCGTTAGTTCGAGTTTTTTCTGGAAGAAAAAGTATCGGGAAGAAGGTTGCAATGCTAAAATTCTGATTCTCCATACTATTTTCCGATACTTCGTGTCAAAAAATCACTCGAACTGACGAATTTTCATCAAAATGCACTATGGTTTTCTAAATAAAAAAAAGAGCGGCCATGGGCCGCTCTTACTCTACAGGTCTGTACCTGTTTATTTGTTGATGGCAGGATCTTTCATTCCGTCCTCGATCATACTGTAGAACTGGTCTATTTTTGGCAGTACCACAATACGGGTTCTTCTATTTTTGGATTTGTCGGTTGCGGAAACGGGCACAAATTCTGCTCGTCCTGCGGCTGTCATACGTTTTGGGTCAACCCCATAGTCATTCTGAAGGATTCTCACAATGGACGTCGCCCTTTTGGCGCTAAGGTCCCAGTTATCCACTAAGACCCCTTTCCTGTACGGTACATCGTCCGTGTGGCCTTCAACCATAAACTCAAAATCTGGCTTGTTGTTCACCACTTTGGCCACCTTGCTCAATACATTTTTGGCTGCCGCGGTAACGTTATAACTTCCACTCCTGAACAATAATTTGTCAGAGATGGATACAAAGACCACACCTTTTTCTACACTTACCTCAATGTCCTCATCATCCAAGTTTCCTAAAACACCCTTTAAACTTTGGACCAAGGATAGGTTTACGGAATCACGTCTTGTTACGGCATCTTGTAATCTTCTGATGGTTAAATCCTTCTCTTGTAGGCTCTCCAATGATTTTTCAAGATTTTCCGCTCCCTTGGCGGTTAATGTGGTCAAATCCCCCATATTGTTAATGAGTTCTTGATTGTTTGCCTTTAAAAAGGCATTTTGCTCGGCAAGCGCATCCATTTTAGAGGTTGCTGCCGCTTTTTCTTCCAAGCAGTCGTTTAATTTAACGGTGGCAGAATTTAGCAAATCCTGTGTTTCCATATGTTTTGCTTCCAATTCTGCGTATTTTTTTTGCGATACGCATGAGCTCAATAATATGGCCGCTCCCAATGTTCCTAACACTATTTTTTTCATATTCTTTATTTATACAGTTTAACTTCAATCAAATTAGTCCTCAAAATTATAACAATTGGAAATCGGCGTGATTACTGCGTCGTTAATATTTTCCCAAAGTGTTAAAATTCTTTACTCCATGTACGAAATGAGACCATACAATGGATTTCACCGGAGAATAATTTATCAAAAAATTAGATTTTTCGCGTTTTTGGTATACCCGTAAAAAGTTACGGTAAAAGCTAAAATGTGCCCTTAAAATGGCTAGACTATGCCTAAATTTTAACTGAAACGCAAAATGTACCGCTGCGATGCCATCCAAAATTAACCTGGTAAAAATAAGACGGAAAGCCAATGCCCGTGGTAGATTTTTGGTAATGGAATACAGGGAGTTCCTGAAATTTAAGAAGGTTTTGTTAGGGTTGGAATTTTTTAAGGTAAATCCCCCCAAATGGTACACTTTGGAAGTGCCCACATAGTATACGCTATACCCATTGTTTTTGGCCCGCCAACACAAATCTATTTCTTCTTGGTGGGCAAAGTAGTCGGCATCAAAGCCGTCTAGCGCGTTAAAGACTGCTTTTCTAATGAACATACATGCCCCTGTTGCCCAAAAGACTTCCTTGATATCGTCATATTGACCATCATCCTTTTCAATGGACTGAAAAATGCGGCCCCGGCAAAACGGATAGCCCAGCTTGTCAATAAACCCCCCTCCGGCACCGGCATATTCAAAATAATCCTTTTTACGAAGATCTAGGATTTTGGGTTGTGCAATGGCCACCTCCGGTCTTGTCTTAAATAAGGAAATCATGGGCAATGTCCAATCCGGGGTAACTTCCACATCCGAATTTAACAAACAAAAAACATCGGCATCAACCTTTTGTAGTCCGCTGTTATAACCTCCGGCAAAGCCTAAATTTTTTGGGTTCCTAATGAGATGTACATCTGGAAAATGCTCTCGTAATTGGGAGACAGAATCATCGGTAGAGGCATTGTCTATGACATAGACTTCCGCATTCCCCGAGTAGCGGAGGACAGCGGGGAGGTAGTCCTTTAGGAGTTGCGCACCATTCCAATTTAATATAACAATAGCGAGTTTCAAAACGGGGCAAATTAACGGCTAAAATCAGGAATTTCGGGCAGAAATCTATATTTTTCTGCTATCCAGTCCATTTCACAGCAATAATGTTGAAGGCCATTGGTCACCATTAAGTAGTTGGCTTTTAATTTTAGGTTATACATGGCAATTTGGTCAAATGTGTCTTGGGTAATGGCAATTTGCGGCGCCTTACATTCTACCAAAAGCTCCAAACGACCATCTGGTTGAAAAATAATAATATCCGTCCTTTTTTTTAACCCATTGAGCATGAGTTGTTTCTCAACATTGATTAGGCTTTTTGGATACTTTTTTTCCTGCATCAAGTAAAGCAAAACATGCTGGCGGACCCATTCTTCTGGTTGAAGTACTACAAATTTTTTCCGGATCACATCAAAAATATAGGGGGTATTTTCGGTATTTTTAAACCGAAAATGATATACCGGAAAATTAAGCCGCTGCATGGCACAAATTTGATGAATTTTTTTTGATGGAAGAAGCCAAACGTATTGTGACGGATGTAAATAACGGTATCCTAAAGCCCATTTACTTTTTAATGGGGGAAGAACCTTATTATATAGATAAAATATCGGACTATATTGGTAAAACCGTATTAACGGAAGCCGAAAGGGGCTTTAACCAAATGGTCATTTACGGGAAGGATGCCACCGTAGATGATATTGTATCCAATGCCAAGAGATTCCCCATGATGGCAGAACACCAGGTAATCATTGTAAAGGAGGCCCAGCATTTATCGCGTACCATTGAACAATTGGTGGCTTATGCGGAGCAACCGCAGCCTACCACGGTCCTGGTAGTCTGTTATAAGTACAAGACCATTGATAAACGCAAAAAATTATATAAAACCCTTAAAAAAACTGGGGTAATCTTAGAAAGTAAAAAGCTTTATGAAAATCAAATAGCAGATTGGATAAGACGCGTCCTCTTGGGTAAAGGATATAAAATACACCCAAAGGCCTCTGCATTATTGGTGGAGTTCTTGGGTATGGACCTCAATAAAATAGACAATGAACTGAATAAACTGTTCTTGGTGGTGAAAAAAGGGGAGGAGATTTCCCCTGAGGTGGTAGAAAAGCATATTGGCATTAGCAAGGACTTTAATAATTTTGAGTTACGCAAGGCCATAGGGTCCCGTGATGTGGTCAAGGCCAATAGAATTGTCAACTATTTTGCACAAAACCCCAAGGCCAATCCGTTTGTGGTTACCATAAGTAGTATGTACAGTTTTTTTGTACAGCTATTAAAATACCATGGATTAAAAGACCGCTCTAAAAACAGTGTGGCCTCTACCTTGGGTATTAGCCCGTTTTTTGTGGGCGAGTACCAAATTGCGGCAAAAAACTACCCAATGAAAGAGGTGAGCCGCATCATTTCCAGCATCCGAGGGTTGGATGTAAAAGGAAAAGGGGTGGGTACACACGGGATATCTGAGCATGATTTGCTCAAGGAACTCCTTGCCGCCGTTTTTTAGTTACTTTTTATCAATGCTGTATTTTCCAGGACCGACCAGAAAGATAACCAAAAAGAAAACCGCATAGAGCAGTGCCAATTCCTTTTTACCAAAAGGGTCCGTACCATGGGTGATAAAAGCGGCTACAAACATGGTAATAAATGCAGGTATGGCCGCTAATCTAGTCTTAAACCCTACAATGATTAAGAGTGGTGCCACCACTTCCCCAACGACCGCAAGAAATAGGGAGGGCGCCGGGCCTATGCCAATGGGATCTGCAAATGTAAAGTCTCCGGCAATTAACTTTTGGAATTTTCCTAACCCATGTGCAAAAATCATAAATGAAGATGGGATGATTCTCAGCAAGGCCAAACCTAGCTGTTGTAGCGCTTTTGTTTTCATTTTAGGGGGGTAAATTAAACATCTAATGTAACCTAGTTCGAAGATAATTAATTTATGCGAATGTAAAACCCCAATTTTTATGAAGAAAAACCATAGATTTTAACACTGTTTTACTAAATAACAGCAGGCATAAACGCGACAAATTATAAACATAAGTAATAAAACCCGTTTTGCATTTTAAGCTGCGTACCCAACAAAATGTGATATTTATTGATATTGAGCAAGGAAAAAACGGTACTGAGTACGGCTTTAAAGCCAATATTTAGCTTCTACACCTGCCTTCCGGTAGATAGCTGCATTTTATACCCTAACGCAATTCAGGGTACGTTTCCGGGTTGGACTCATGCATGATGTCATAAATTTTCTCAAAAATATCCTCCTCACTGGGTTTGGAGAAATAATCACCATCGGTGGCATATGCCGGTCTATGCGGTTTTGCCGTTAAGGTTTGTGGTTCACTATCTAGATATTGGTAAGCCCCTTGCTTTTCTATGATTTCCTGCATTAAATAAGAGGAGCAGCCACCGGGAACATCCTCATCAATGATGAGCAGCCTATTGGTTTTTTGTACACTTTTTACCACGTCATGGTTAATATCAAACGGGAGAAGACTTTGGGCATCAATTACCTCAACGTCAATGCCCACCTGTTGTAGTTCCTTGGCCACTTGGGTCACCAATCTTAAGGTAGACCCATAGGATAATACCGTAATGTCCGTTCCTGGTTTTATGGTTTCTACAACACCAATAGGCGTGCAAAATTCGCCTAGATTCTGCGGTTTACGTTCTTTAAGCCTATATCCATTAAGACTTTCTATCACCAATGCGGGTTCATGGCTTTTCATTAAACTATTGTAAAAACCAGCGGCTTGCGTCATGTTTCGGGGTGCCAAAATATACATTCCCCTTAAAAAATGAATGAGTCCACCCATTTGGGAACCAGAATGCCAGATACCTTCTAAACGATGCCCCCTTGTTCTAATGATCAAGGGCGCTATTTGTTTGCCAACGGTACGGTATCGTAAGGTGGCAAGGTCATCGCTTAAGGTTTGTAATCCGTACATGATATAATCCAAATACTGAATTTCTGCAATGGGCCTAAGTCCGCGCATGGCCAATCCTATACCTTGGCCAACAATGGTTGCCTCCCGAATGCCCGTATCTGCAATACGCAGCTCACCATATTTTTCTTGTAATCCTTCCAAACCTTGGTTTACATCACCAATGTTTCCGGTGTCCTCGCCAAAAATTAATGCTTCGGGATATTTTTCAAAGAGTTTGTCAAAGTTATCCCGTAAAATCATCCTACCATCTACCATTGCTGCATCATCCAAATAGGTAGGCTTCACCATAGGTATGGAGATGGCATTATTATCTTGTGTACTGTAAAGCTCAGAGCTGTATTTTTGCTGGCTATTGGCCATAAACGTGTTCACCCATTGTTGTAGGGCCTGCTTTTCTGGGGAATCTTCTCCAATGACATAGCGTAACGCCTTTCTACCGTTAGCCGCTAAATCCCGTTTTATTGGTTCTTCTATCGAAATAAGGTCATTCATGATTTTGGTCACAAACACCCGGTTTGGAGTAGCAGCAGCAAGTTTGGACAGCAGTTGTACCAGTTCTGTCTTATGTTTTCTATGTGGGGCAAGAAATTCTGTCCACGCCTCTTTTTTTGCGTGCCGTACTTCTTGTTTGCATCCTTTTTCGATTTCTTTTAGCACTTCTTCCGTAGCAATGTTGTTGTCCAAAATCCATTCGCGGAATTTTTTATTGCAGTCGTGTTCCCGCTCCCATTCCAAACGCTCTGCACTTTTGTAACGTTCATGGGAACCAGAGGTTGAGTGCCCTTGTGGCTGGGTAAGTTCGGTGACATGGATAAGCACGGGAACATGTTTTTCCCTTGCGATGTCAGACGCATTTTCATAGGCATGGATAAGCGCCGTATAATCCCAACCCTTAACTTTAAAAATTTCGTAACCATCGTGCTTTTCGTCCCTTTGAAAACCTTTGAGCACTTCCGAAATATCGCTTTTGGTGGTGTGGTATTTGGCCGGTACGGAAATCCCATAAGCGTCATCCCAGACGCTAATCACCATGGGAACTTGCATTACCCCGGCAGCATTGAGGGCTTCAAAAAAGTGTCCTTCACTGGTACTGGCATTGCCTATAGTGCCCCAAGCTACTTCATTTCCATTGTTCGAAAATTTTGAGCTATCCATTCCATGGACATGACGGTATATTTTAGACGCCTGCGCCAATCCCAATAACCGGGGCATTTGTCCTGCGGTACACGAAATATCCGCGCTACTGTTTTTTTGTTTGATCAAGTCTTTCCAAGTGCCATCCTCATTAATACTATGGGTCACAAAATGACCGCCCATTTGCCTGCCGGCGCTCATAGGCTCCTTTTCTATATCCGTGGTAGCGTAGAGTCCGTGAAAAAACCCCTTTGGATTTAAATGGCCAAGCGCCATCATAAAGGTTTGGTCCCGATAATAGCCACTTCTAAAATCCCCATTCTGGAATGCCCTGGCCATAGCAAGTTGCGGTAATTCCTTTCCATCGCCAAAAATGCCAAATTTGGCCTTGCCCGTAAGTACTTCCCGACGCCCCAATAAGCTACATTCCCTGCTCATGACCGCAACCCGATAATCATTTAAGATTTGGGATTGAAAGTCATCAAACGAAATTTCGCTGTTTTGCTTGGCGTCTGTCTTCATACGTACCTGAAATTTATTGCAAAATTAAGAAAAAACAGTGGGTTAGTTCTCTATGTTTAACTTGATTTTGTTTAATAAATCATAAAAAAACATGTTTATAAACTGTAATATTAAAAAATAACGAACTAAAAAGTGGAATATTTTATTAATATGATAATTAAAACCACCTTCTGGTAAAAAGCCCAGTCAAGGTTTTGGGACTAATGGTGACGATAAAACGTACACGTTCCAAATAGTCGGGCTGTGCAATTTCCCAACCATTATTGGAATAGACGGGAAAATATAGTTCAAAATAATCCGTGACCAAATTAAGGCGTACCCCCGAGTCATACACAAAGCGAGCGCTTTCCCCCTTATCCCCAATGAACCCAATATCTCCGTAAAGCTCCATCCAGCGCCAAATATTAAAACTCGCATTGGTGGTGGCAATCCAGTCGCTTCCAAATTGGTCTTCGAACTGGGATTTAAACCCGCCTTCCGCAATGATGATTTGCTGACTGACCAAGCCAGATTCTTCCGAACGTCCCAAGTAACCTAAATCAAACATATAGTCTGTAGGGCGATCAAGGGCAAAGCTGAAAAAATCAGAGTTGGTATCGTTTCGTAAAAATTTGCCCGCATAAAACCTCAGGTTCAACTGCCGGTTGCTTTCATAGAGTTTACGGTATTCCAACTGCATGGAAAGTTTGGTAAATTCGCTGGAATGCTGAAAATCAACAGAGGATGATTTAAAATCTATCAAACTGTTGTCCACGCTGCTAAAGCGGGCATTGAACACGCTATAGTCCGGATTGTTTTCCAAGTCTAGGTCTATGGTATTATCATTTAAGACCGTTTCATCAATGTTTCTAAAAACGTTACGGTGGCGTAACAATAAAAACTGTCTTTTATTGGACCGTAGGTCTTTTGGCCGCCAACCAAAACTTATGGAAGGGGTTAGGGTAGAAAACCTACTATTGGTTTGAAAATGACTGGTTCCGCCCCTAATGCTATAGTTGGACACGAATAGGGAGCCCTTTTCATGGTACTTTCTATATCGGGCACTGGCACCGCCCACAATAGTGCGTTCCAAAAAGGAATATTGCGGGTTAACGTCAAACGTAAAGGGCCTTTCCAGAAAGGTTTTATTGTAAAGCCTTAGGCCCGGTGTAATACCGTCATAGATATTAAAGTTGGCAATGGGCACGTAGAACACCTGATTGTAATAAGGGTCTTCCGTATCCCTAAAAAAAGTAAACTTCAGTTTCTTATTACTGGCAAGAAACCCATCTAAGGTTTTCCAATTGTCCCTTTGATTAAATTCTGGAATTTTTTGGTCGTAGTTCAACACCAGCCGGTCTTCCCCGTTCCTAGGAATGGTCACGGTTTTGGTACTATCAATATCCGTAAGCCAGTATTTGGAGATGACTGTATCATTCCGCAGCCCAAATAATGAGATGGGCACATTGGTGCCCCTTTTATTTTTTAAGGTAAAAGTGATGGCGTCCTCTGTTTTTTTGAGTTTTTTTATTTTAAAGTCAATTTTTTTTCTGGTGGACACATACTCGTCAAAAAACCAATCTATCTCTGTATCGGAACATTGTTGCAGGACTTGCTTAAAGTCGGCAACCTTGGTTTTGGGTTGGAGCTGGTGCACTTTGTAAAAATCAATGATCGTACTATCTACGCGTTCGGTTCCCAAAAAATCTGCCAAGTAGGAAAGCCCAAGGCCTGCTTTGTAAGGGTTGGCTATGCGTTGGTTTAAAATGGTGAGCGAATCGTTGGATGTGGACAAGGCTTGGTCAATATTACTTCTGGAAGGCAACATCTGGAGGAGGTTATACTGCTCATTAAAATCCATTTTAGCCAGATGAAAACCACGTACTCCCCAAATATTGGACAGTTTGCCTATGAGTCTTTGATCGGGATAATACTGCTCTACATACTTTATGGCCAAATAGTTGGCAATGGCATCATTTACCCATCTTTCCTTTCTGCGATCAAAGTACAAGGTTTCCCTTAAATAGGCATTGAGGGCGGTCTTGAGGAACATCATTTCAAACTGGAAACGCTCCTCATACGGCCTTATAAATGAAGGGAGTTGGTTTAATCCATACAAGGGATTTTTGTTATAGGCAATGTTGCTTACCAGAAGGTTATCATGTGGATACTCTCCCAGATAGGCTTGTAAAAACTCTGCCACCGTTGTTATGGAAATCCCTTGGCGAATCTCATCATACCTAGCGGCCTCTAAATCTGTGGTAACCGTTAAAGAAGGGGTAACATGTTTGGTAAATACTTTTTCTGGGGTAAGGATAATGGTGCAGTTTTTCCTATTGTTTCCAACAAAGAAAGCTTCTTGGCCAACGGAAAAATTGGTAAACCGTTTGGTTCCAAAATTTGATGCCGGGTACAATCCAGTCGGAAATTTTATCTGTACTTCGGTATCTGCCACACCGGTATATAAATCTTCTAGGCCTTTATTGGAATATAACTTCCATTCGCCATCAAAAACCGCGGGACTTAGATACCAATCTTTTAAATAATAGCTACCGTCCGCAGCATAACCGTATTTGGTAAACTTATCATCTGGAAGTTGCAGGGTATAAGTAAAGAACAAGGTAACGCTTTGCCCTGGCTCCAGGGGTTCGGACAGGGCTATTTTAATAATATCCTGTCCCTTGGTGCGCTCCCATTCCAAACCAAGGTAATTTTTGTCCACAATGGTTTTAATGATGGTAAAGCCACGCTCCCTATTTTTTGCCAAATGAAGGCTCCTGTCAAAATCTTCCCCAAAATGTTTGGATAAGGGAGTGGTATTGTTGGCGTAGGCGTTGTTCCAATCATTAAAATAAAGATGTGTCAACGTGCTTTCCGAAGAATTCACATACGTAAATTCCTGTTTTATAGCGATTTGATGGGATTCACCGTCCAGGTTGGCCACTACTTTATTAATGTGCTGTGCGCTCACATTTGCGAGAAAAAGCAAAAGCAAGGGCAAGAGTGGACTAATGGTACCCGGTTTTAGTAACATGATTAAAAATTAGGACTCATGGTATGTCCTTTATAAAAGCCATCAATAATATCAACCACTTCTTCTTTGGTTTCCACTACGTGAAGTAAATCTAGGTCTTCTGGACTAATGTTTCCAGCCTCCAACATGGTATTCCTTATCCAGTCCACAAGTCCACCCCAAAATTCCTTTCCAACCAAAATAATGGGAAAGCGGCCAATTTTATGGGTTTGTATCAAGGTCATGGCCTCAAACAGTTCGTCCAAGGTTCCAAAACCTCCGGGCATAACCACAAAGCCCTGCGAATATTTCACGAACATGACCTTACGGACAAAGAAATAATCAAAGTCCAAACTCTTGTCCGGGTCAATAAAAGGATTGTCATGCTGCTCAAAGGGCAGGTCTATATTAAGGCCAACAGAAGTGCCGCCAGCTTTGTTTGCTCCCTTATTCCCAGCTTCCATGATTCCAGGCCCACCTCCGGTAATAACCCCATATCCGGCATTGGCAATGGCCTCGGCAACAGTAACGGCGAGCTCATAATATTTTTCTCCAGGTTTTGTACGGGCAGAGCCAAAAATGGAAACGCATGGCCCAATGGCGCTCATACGTTCAAAACCATTGACAAATTCGCCCATGATTTTAAAAATGGCCCAAGAGTCATTTGTTTTTATTTCGTTCCAACCTTTGGGATGCTGTTCTTTTCTCATGGTATTAAAATGCTTTTGCCAAATTTTCCTTGGCCTGTTCTAATTCGTTCCTTAAAAATTTGGCGGTATAGCTTTTGGTATCCTTGGACACTTGTTCCGGCGTTCCTTTTGCCACGACCATTCCGCCTCCGCGGCCACCTTCATAGCCAATATCAATAATATGATCCACCATTTTAATGACATCCATATTGTGTTCTATGACCAAAACGGTATTGCCTTTGTCCACTAATTTGTCCAAAACTTCCATTAAGACCCTAATATCCTCAAAATGTAGTCCCGTTGTGGGTTCGTCCAAGATATAAAAGGTATTGCCCGTATCCCGTTTTGATAGCTCAGTTGCCAACTTTACCCGTTGTGCTTCCCCACCGGACAGTGTGGTTGATTGCTGCCCTAGGGATATGTAGCCCAAGCCCACATCAACTATGGTTTTAAGTTTCCGATGTATTTTTGGGATATTTTCAAAAAAACCGACGGCTTCATCCATGGTCATCTCCAACACGTCTGCAATGGACTTTCCTTTGTACCTAATTTCCAAAGTCTCCCTATTAAAACGTTTTCCGTTGCAGGTTTCGCACTCCACAAAAACATCGGGCAGAAAATTCATTTCTATCACCTTTAAGCCGCCACCTTGGCAAGTTTCACACCGCCCACCTTGCACGTTAAAACTAAACCTTCCCGGTTTGTACCCCCGAATGGTGGCTTCCGTGGTTTTTGAGAAAAGTGAACGTATTTCACTAAAGACCCCGGTGTAGGTCGCAGGATTGGACCTAGGTGTTCTGCCAATGGGAGATTGGTTAATATCTATGACCTTGTCAATATGTTCCAACCCTTTAATCTTTTTATAGGGCATGGGGGTTTTTACACCGTTAAAATAGTGTGCGTTCATAATAGGGTAGAGGGTCTCATTGATCAGGGTAGACTTTCCACTACCGGATACCCCCGTAACCCCAATCATTTTTCCCAACGGAAATTCTACGGTAACATTCTTAAGGTTATTTCCCGTGCAACCGGACAAGACCAATTTTTTTCCCGTCCCTTTTCTACGGTTTTCTGGCACCCGTATCCCTTTGGCCCCTGAAATATAGTCCGCCGTAAGCGTTTGATGCGAGACTAACTCACCGGGCGGACCTTGGGAGATGATCTCACCACCGTGTTTTCCCGCCCGGGGACCTATGTCTATGACATGGTCCGCAGCCTCTATCATATCCCGGTCATGTTCTACCACAATTACGGAATTGCCAATATCCCTCAAGGATGCCAAAGATTGTATCAACCGCTCGTTGTCCCTTTGGTGTAGGCCAATGCTAGGTTCGTCCAAAATATAAAGTACACCTACCAATTGTGAGCCAATCTGTGTCGCCAAGCGTATGCGTTGGGCCTCACCTCCAGACAGTGATTTTGAACTTCTGTTCAGAGAGAGGTAATCTAGGCCTACATCCAGTAAGAATTGGATTCTTGTGCGTATTTCCTTTACTATTTCCTCAGCAATCTTCTTTTGGTTGCCTTCCATTTTTTGCTCAAAATGTGCGAAGAAGTTGGCCAATTCCGCAATGTCCATATGGGCCAGTTCCGCAATATTTTTGCCATCAATTTTAAAATACAGCGATTCTTTTCTAAGCCTTGCCCCATGGCAATTAGGACACGTCACCTTATCCATGTATTCTTTGGCCCAACGTTTAATGGAGGTGCTGTTGGCCTCTTGGAACTGTGATTTTATGAAATTGGAGATACCTTCATAATCGATGCGATACTCCCGTTTAACACCCAATGTTTTAGAGTTGACCGAAAAGCTCTCCTTCCCGCCGTTGAGAATGACATTGAGTCCCTCATCAGAAATCTGGGCAATGGTACTGTCCATGGAAAAACCATAGCGTTGACCAATGGTTTCCAGCTGTTTAAAGGCCCAGGACTTTTTGTAGGCTCCCAAAGGGGCGATGCCTCCCGCCCTTATGGATACTTTTTTGTTAGGAAATATTTTGTTTTCGTTCACTTCGTACACATGTCCTAGACCGTTACAAGAGGGACACATACCTTTGGGTGAATTAAATGAAAAGGTATTGGGTTCTGGGGTGGGATAGGAGATGCCGGAGGATGGGCACATGAGGTCTCGGCTAAAGTACCTGGGGGTTTTCTTTCCTTCCTCCAAAACCATAAGGACATTGTCACCGCTGTACATGGCAGTGTTTATGGTTTCTGATAAACGTTTGTCAAAATCTTGACCTTGACCCACTTTAAGGCGATCAATGACAATCTCAATATCATGCGTCTTGTAGCGGTCTACCTTCATTCCTTTGGTAATGTCCACGATGGCCCCGTCCACACGCACCTTTACAAAGCCCTGTTTGCCAATTTGTTCAAAAAGTTCGCGGTAATGCCCCTTTCGTGATTTGACTATTGGAGCCAGAACACTGATTTTCTTTCCATCGTAAGCTTCAACGATCAAACGTTTGATTTGTTCATCGCTGTAGCTGACCATCATTTCGCCAGTATTGAAGCTGTAGGCATCTCCAGCCCGGGCAAATAATAGCCGCAAAAAATCGTAAACCTCCGTAATGGTCCCAACGGTGGAGCGTGGGGATTTTGAGGTGGTCTTCTGTTCTATGGCGATTACCGGGGACAGCCCATCTATCTTATCCACATCTGGCCGTTCCAAACCGCCTAAAAACTGTCTGGCATAAGCAGAAAAGGTTTCTATATATCTACGCTGCCCCTCTGCATAAATGGTATCGAATGCCAAAGATGATTTACCACTGCCCGAAAGCCCCGTAATGACAACAAGCTTTTCACGAGGGATGGTAACATCAATATTTTTTAGATTGTGCACACGAGCGCCGCGTACCTCAATATTTTCTTCGTAGTTGATCATAGCACAAGCGGTAAAAATAAACAAACCGATGCTAAATATGAAGCAGACCCTTGCTTGAATTTAATTCGTACTCTTTATTCTTTGGTCGATGCAACAGATTGAACGGTAAGGGCCCTAGCCTTTCCACCCGATTTTTTCCCTAAAGGAAAACCCCGATATTGAGCACAATCCGTTTTAATGCAAAATCTTATTCTATCTGCACTAAAGCGTTTTATGGTATTTTTTTAAAACTGAATTGGCTTTTAAACACGAGTAGGGTATTTTTGATTTTGAAAATAGCAGAACAAAAAATATGAAATTATTAGGAATAGGCTCTAGAATAGACCACCCAGAATTTGGCAAAGGGGTAGTCACCAACGTATCCTCCGCGCATTATTGGGTCACGTTTTTAGAGTATGGGCTGGAAACTGTTTCCATCGATGCAGAATTTGAAGTCATAGAAGCACTCCAAGACGATGTGGATAGCGTTAGTTTTTTTGATGTAGAACGATCGCTGGTTAAAATTCTTGAAAAGTGGAGCGACACCCATGAAAAAGTGGCCTTGGCAGAAAAGTGGCGCGGCGGCAAATTGATACTGGAACCCGGAGACTCTGGAGCTGCCAAGGAAATGCCCATAGCTACCTTTTTCCATAAAATTGTAATGGTGCGTGATAGAATTCGGGTGATGGAACAAAAAATTAATAGCAGTAAAAATTTGGACGACCAAGAAAAAGTAGACCTTCAGCAATACATAACCCGTATTTATGGATCATTAACCAGTTTTAATGTACTGTTCAAGGCAAAGGGAGACCATTTCGTTGGAGAACGAAGCAAATAACACATGGTTGTTGCCATGGGTCCACGATGGCCATCCCATGTGGCAAATTGGGAAATACAACTGGAAATTTCTATGCGAAAGCACTTTTTTAAGTGGCAAAAAATAAGCGGATAAGAATATAACGACATTGGTTTATCTGGAAACTATGGGGGCCATTGGCAATATACCTCGTGTAAGTGTTACTTTTTTAAATGCTTAAATTTCCTTCAGTATGAATGACCTCACCAAATATATAGACCATACCAACCTAAGCCCCAAGGCCACTACTGCGGATATTGAAAAGTTGTGTTCGGAGGCTAAGCGTTTTGGTTTTGCCGCAGTTTGTGTTAACGGCTGTTACAGTGCCTTGGCAAGCAAGTTGCTAAGTGGTTCTAACGTACGGATTGCAACGGTGATTGGTTTTCCCTTGGGTGCCATGACTACGGATACCAAAGTGTTTGAAGCCAAAAATGCGGTTGTTAATGGTGCGGATGAAATAGATATGGTCATCAATTTGGGCTGGTTAAAAAGTGGCAAGCATCATTGGGTAAAAACCGAAATTGGCGCCATTAAAAAAGGGATTGGCAAAAAGGTACTCAAGGTTATTTTGGAAACTTGTTATTTAACGGACCAAGAAAAACAAATTGCCTGCAAGCTTGCTGTGGAAGCCGGTGCAGACTATGTAAAAACGTCCACGGGATTTGGCCCAGCAGGTGCCACTATAGAAGACGTAGAATTAATGATAACTGCCGTACAGGGCAAAGCACTCGTTAAAGCAAGTGGTGGAATACGTGACAAAACAACAGCTTGGAAGTATATTGACCTAGGGGTAAAGAGAATAGGTACTTCATCGGGTCCACAATTGTTGAAATCATAATTTAACCCATTTTGCATTTTGATGTGTTTTGTCGATGAAAGCGAATTCTAGCAGGTTATAAAATAAAATTTGTACATGCTTGCTGGCAGGTCTAGATTCAGAATTTTAGGCTGTACACCGTTCTCCGTACTATGTTTTGGTTTCCAAAATGTAAACACCCCTAGAAGTGACGGATATAGCGCTAGCCATAATTGGCTAAAAAAAGGCTACAAGAATTTGGTAGTCTACCAAAAGCTATGGGATAATCCATACCAAGTATTACACCGCCTCTTTTTTTTCTGGCAAGTACTTCCAATAGCGTTTGGGAACATGTTGCACATGCAGTTTTCTATTGATTCTGGACGTGATATGGGTGCTTTTAAAATAACTGCTCCATAGGTCTTGGTATTGATATTCCCTTTGGGTGAACGCAGTGCTTTTTCCAGTTCGGTTATGATGTATTTCATGCAAATCCAAGGAAACCAATTCCACTCCTTCCAAGTTGTAAAAAATGCCATACTTGCGCCTAATATCATAAATTAACCAACGTTGGTCCGCATATCTATTTCTAAAGTGTTTGGAAATCAAGGGCAACACATCAAAATCTGGTTCAACATTGGCAAAATATACCTTGTCCTTGGTTAATTGAAACCTCACAAAGGCTTCCATACGGTGTTTTTCCCGACTTACTTTTCTTGCCAACTGTGAAAGATACAATACCGTTTCATCAGAAAAATCAGCGTGTTTCCTTTCTTTGGTGGCCATCAATTTTTGGATGTACCTATAGCACATGAACTCTACTCCATCAGTCTCACTTAAAAAAGCAAAATAAATGGTGTTTATAGCATTACAGCTTTTGGTCCGCACGCCAGACCATACGCGCTTGGCCTTTGCAACATTGGTGAAAATGGTCTCCGAGTCAGAGAATAGCCCGTTTTGGACCCGACCGTTTTTTTGAATATCGGCAACGGAAATTTTTTCATCAAAGGCATTAAAAACAGCGGTCAAAAAACCGTTGAAACTGCCGTCATAAATTAAGGTCTTTTTATTCATCATCGCGTTGAAATTATAGGTAATGGGAGGTAAGGGTTCTTTGTATCATCAAAAACGACTTTTTGGCGCGTATGCGGTAACCTACATAGTGATAACCTAGCGCCAACATGGCATTTCTGGTGCGTTCTAACATTGCTTTGGAGTTGTTGTTCCCTAATGTTTCCATCTTTTTAACTTTTTAAGTGAATAGTATATATTATCGACCATCATAAACCCCTTAGTTGAAAAGCGTTAGTTGATTGCTATGTTGGGTCCTGAACTTGCTCCTTGAATTTTGTAAAATTTTTCCCTTGATAGTTAAGCTATCTAAATTCGCCCTTTGCCAATGTCTGCTATCACATACTATAAAGTATTGGGCTCGGTTAAGGGCTATCCCTATTTTTTTAAGATGTTCCCAATTTAGTTTTCTAAACCTACGTGCTCCTATAATCTTGGAGACGGAACCCATGCCCACACCTGGGATTCTAGCCAACATACGTTTGTCCGCAGTATTTACATCTACCGGAAAATACTCCATGTTACGTAATGCCCAAGAGAGTTTGGGGTCAATCTCCATATCTAGATTGGGGTGTCTGTCGTTTACAATTTCGGTTACTTTAAAACCATAAAAGCGTAATAGCCAATCTGTTTGGTATAACCTATTTTCCCGCAATAATGGTACTTGGGACCCCATGGAGGGCAAGCGCTTATCTTCTGCAACCGGAACGTAACCAGAGTAGTACACCCGTTTCATATGGTATTGTTGGTAATAATGCGTGGCAGAAAACATAATGTCCTTGTCACTTTCCCCGGTGGCACCAATGATCATTTGGGTACTTTGACCTGCCGGAGCGTACTTTGGCGTACTTTTAATCCGTTTACGCTCACTGGCATAGCGGAGTAACTCCTGCTTTACCTTGCGCATGGGTTTGGTAAAGTCTTCATGCTTTTTGTCCGGTGCCAATAATTTTAGGCCAGAGATGGTGGGGACCTCTATATTGACCGATAAACGGTCTGCATACAATCCGGCCTCATGCATCAATTCATCGCTTGCTCCGGGAATGGATTTTAAATGAATATACCCATTGAAGTTTTCTTGGGTTCGTAACTTCTTGGCAACAGCTATCAAGCGTTCCATTGTATAATCAGGACTTTTAAATATTCCAGAACTTAAAAACAACCCCTCTATATAATTTCTGCGGTAAAAATTAATGGTAAGGTCTACTACTTCCTGTATTTTAAATGCGGCCCTTTTTATGTCATTGCTTTTACGGGTCACACAATAGGCACAATCAAATATGCAATAATTGGTCAGTAGTATTTTTAATAATGAAATACAGCGGCCATCTTCCGTATAACTATGGCAAATTCCCATACTGGTGCTGTCTCCCAACCCCTTTTTGGTGTTGGTTCGCTTGCTACCACTGCTAGAGCACGAGACATCGTATTTTGCGGCGTCTGCAAGGATATCCAATTTTTCTTTGATACGTTGATAGTTCATATTTGGAATAATTCCTATCAAAAATATGGAAATATTCCAATAAATGGAAATATTCCAAACTATTTTTGGATATAGTCCTAATAGTGTATCTTTGGGTTGTTCAGTGTACCACTTTGGTTGTACTGTCCCCTAAAAGACATAGCCACCAAGGCAGGAATGAAAATTAGAAATAGCGATGGAAAATGAATTGACGCTCAAACGCTTTATAGAAACTAGGCGGGATTTAGGGTATACGCAGGCAGAATTTGCGCAATTATTGGGGGTATCCAATACAACGGCGGATATTGAGCGTGGCCGTACCAAATTATCTGGCAAGGTGGTTACAGAGCTCTTAAAACAATTTAAGATAAATCCGCTTTGGCTGTTTGGTGAAAACGCCCCAAAACATTTGGAAACGTCTAATACCAGCGTTATTCCAAAGGTGGTCACCGTAGATAGTGCGGAAAATGAAAACATGGTCTTGGTCAATGCCAAGGCCGCAGCAGGTTATCCACAAAATATTGCGGATACTAGCTGGTACCAACAATTACCTGCGTTTGATATGCCTATACCAGAATTTAGGAATGCCACCTACCGTGGTTTTCAGGTGGAAGGGGATAGCATGTTGCCCAACCTTTCCCCGGGGGAGTGGGTATTGGCCCGCGCCATTGAACATATAGACCATGTAAGTGCCAATAAAATGTACGTGGTGGTGCTACAGGATTCCATCATGGTCAAGAAAATTGAAAAACGGCCCAATTCCAACAATATCACCTTAGTTTCTTTAAACGAGACCTATCCACCCTATGATATCAAACCTTTTCAGATTCAGGAAATATGGGAAGTTTCCAGTAAGCTTACCTTTAATGTGGATGCCACCACAGAGCGCGGGCTGTTACGACAGCTCCAAGAGTCCATGGAGGAGTTGAAACGACAGGTAGGTCAAGGGAAGGTGACCTAAAATTACTGTTGGGTCTGCTCTTTATAGGTGCTTTCAAATATTTTATCCGCATTGTTGGCCTCAAAACCCTCCCTTAAATGAATGGGCTTTAGTTGGTCCTTTGGTAGTTTGGAAAACTGGGGCAGGGGAGAACGCTCTGCAAATTCCACATAACTTCCGGCAATTTTCATACGTTCGTTATGGGCAAACGTAGCGGTAATCATTTTAGCAATAGAACTGGTTTGCCTTAACAATCCATCTGCGCTGGTTTTAATTTTGCCACCAGAGGTATTCAATTTAATGCCGTTATCCTCTAAAAATTCATTAAAGGCTTCCAGTTTACCATAGGGCTCCGGTAAGGCGTGAACGCTGATGGTATAGTGGTTTAGGTAATACCGATTGTAAATGACCCAAGCTGCGTATTCACTTTCTTCCGCCAAGGTATTAAACTCCTCTTTTGTCGGCACCTGCCATAGCGGACGGTAAAAGAAATCCCCAACTGTTTTAGGATGGTCAAAATCCAAGGAATCCACCGGGTCCTTACCAATGCCACTGGTGTATTTATAAATAATTTCCTGTGTTTGTTGGGATAGTTCCCCAACCCGTAGCTCACTGATAAATATCCTAGGATACTTTGGCGATGGTGGGGCGTACCAAAAGGCATCCAATTTTTTTTCCGGGAAATCATAAGCATCCCTTCGCTCATATCCATAGGCTAAAAAAATCTTTTCCAGAGAGGCAATCCCTAAATTGGGCACGCCCAAGGTCCTAAAGGCAATGTGATCATTTATGATGTCATCTTCATTGGCTATCATGCTTTTTGAGACCATGGCGCTGACAATAAGGCCTACATCCGGCACATTGTTTTTATAGGGTTCAAACAGGGCCTTAAGAATATGGTCCAGTGGTGTACTTGCATTAAAGTTCATAAGTTATAGTCCTTAGATTACGGCCTTCAAAATTAATGGTATATTTTAGACATTAGGCCTTATAAAACTAAAAACGACCCATGAAGAAAAAACGTGTGTTAGTTACCCTTTTTATCGTTGCCTGTTTCACCATGGCATTTTCCCGGGGGAAAACGGATACCCTAAGGGTTGCATACACCCCTGCTGCCCCTTTTGTCATAGCGGAAAATGAGCTTTTAGAGGGTATAAATCTATGGCTTTGGCAGCGGGTGGCAGAAGACCTTCATCTAGAATACACCTTGGAGCCCATGGAATTTTCCAGTATGCTCAATGCGCTAAAACGTGGCGAAATAGACGTATCCATTAACCCGCTGACGATAACCGGGGAACGTAGCAGGGAAATGGAGTTTACCCATTCTTTTTTTGCGTCACATTCTACCATTGCCATTACGGAAAAATCCTCCCTAGAGAAAGTGAAACAGTTTTTTGGTGCGTTCTTTCACATAAATTTTTTAAGAGGGTTTGTTCTGCTATTCGTTATTCTGCTGTTTTTCGGTAGTCTGACTTGGTTGGCGGAACACAAAAGGAATCCCAATGATTTTAGACCGGGTATTCGTGGGGTTTGGGATGGTCTTTGGTGGGCGATGGTTACTTTATCCACTGTGGGATACGGAGATAAGTCACCAAAAAGCAGATTGGGAAAGATAGCTGCCCTAGGGCTTATGTTCTGTGGGTTACTATTTGTTTCTGGGCTCACCGCAAGTATAGCATCTAGTTTAACGGTTGATCAGTTGGAGAGCAGCCAAGGTGATTTTAACACCTATAAAAAAAGAAAAGTGGGTACGGTCAAAGACTCGGAAGCGGAAAGCTTTTTACAAGCACGGTTTTTTAAAGATATCAGTACCTACGATCGAGTTTTACCGGGCTTAATGGATTTAGAAAAAAGCAAGCTCGATGCCTTTATCTACGATGAACCAATTTTACGGTACATCATTCAAAAAAATACAGACTTACATACCTTGGACATTCTGCCGCAAAAGTTTGATGTACAGTTCTATGCCTTTGGAATCCGAAAGGACGCCATTTCCTTGGAACAACAAATTTCCCAGCGCATATTGGAGATTACGGAGAGCCAAGAATGGCAGATTGTGTTGAGCGAATACGGTCTGTCAGAGTTTTAAGGATATCCGCGAACCTCACCCATACTTAGTGTCATGGGACCTAATTGGTGACTTTTTGGCAAAAACGCCCCACTTTCCATTACCTGCCAATCGTCCCAAGTAGCTTCCAATCCCCCAATGGGCACTATTTTTACCCACATCTTAAAACTATTTGGAAACCCATTATCGTTCAACAACCAGAGATAACTGTCCCCTGGGGTATCTCCACCAGTGGTATAGGTCACGAGCAGTGCTTTACTGCCGTCCTCCAAGCGTACCGTACTGCGTTTTGTTCCGGCGTCAAAAACCTTGTAGGGCGCAACCAGCCAGAAAGAATCGTTGTTAAAGCTGGAAACCGCTTTTTTTACGAGTTCCTCTTTCTTAGTACCTGTAACTTTGTTGGTATTGACCGTCACCAAACTTGCCGCGGGGTTGTTCTGGTCAAACTCCACAATAGTATTGTCCCAAGTAACTTTCACCCTTCCTGTTTTTTTGTCCCAAACATAACTATAAGCCCCATTTCTAAAGGACCATTCCAAGAATTGTGTTTTTTTGTAAGCCTCATAATTTAGGGCTTTCAGCATTTTTTTGGCCAGTACATCTGCCTCTACGCCGGTTTTTCCCGTCGGTAACGGCTCAGAAATCACAAGAACGGCAATAACCGCTACAACAACCAATGATCCAATAACCAAGGCCAATATTTTTAAAAACTTTTTCATGTGAAAGTATCAGTGTTTGTTTAAATAGGTTTGCATGTCCCGCTCTTTAAGGTATGTAAAAAATTCGTTATCCCGTTGTTCTACTGGACTCTAAAATTTGAACCTGACCGATATTAATATCCTACCGCGGTATCATCACCGCGTTTATCCGCACCACCTTCCAGGCGTCCGTCCGGCAAAATTTTTATGGCGTCAACCTTGCCTATGATCCGGCTTCGCCCTTCCATAATTTGATAGCCCTTGGTTTTTAGGTTTTCTTTTAATTCCCCGGAAAAACCTTCCTCCTCAAACATCAGCACGTCCGGGAGCCATTGATGGTGAAACCTGGGGGCATTTACCGCTTGCTGCATGCTCATATTAAATTCATAGCTATTAAGAATGGTCTGGGCAACTGCCGTGATAATGGTTGAGCCTCCAGGGGTACCCACCACCAACCATAATTCACCCTCTTTTTCCACTATGGTGGGTGTCATAGAACTGAGCATCCTTTTTTCCGGTGCTATACTGTTTGCTTCTGCACCAATAAGCCCAAACATATTTGGAACTCCCGGTTTAGCACTAAAATCGTCCATTTCATTATTAAAAAAGATACCTAATTCTGGATGGTAGAGTTTAGAGCCGTAGCCTCCATTTAGGGTAGTTGTGGCAGATATGGCATTGCCCTTTGCATCTACAATGGAATAATGGGTAGTCTCCATGCTTTCCAAAACTTCCACCTGCCCATGGCTTACATCAGAAGAAGGGGTTGCCCCGTCAAATGAAAAACCTTCCATACGCTGCGTCAGGTATTCTTGGGTCAAGATCACATCCAAAGGGATATCCACAAAGTCTGGATCGCCCAAAAAATAATTTCGGTCTGCATAGGCACGTCTTGCAGCCTCTGTAAACAATTGGATGGCTTTTTCTGAATTATGGCCAAAAGAACCTATATCATAGGGTTCCATCATCTTAAATATCTGGTTCATTGTTACCCCACCGCTACTGGGCGGGCTCATAGAAATGATTTTTAAGTCTTTGTAGGTAAATACTACTGGATATCTCCATACGGCTTCATATTTTTCCAAATCTTTTTCTGTTATAAACCCTCCGTTTTCTTGGATAAAAGCCGCAATTTTTTGTGCGACTTCGCCTTTGTAGAATCCATCCCTGCCCTGGTCCATAATCTTGGTAAGAGTAGTGGCAAGTTCAGGATATTTGATGGTGTCCCCAGCTTTAAATTCCCGTGCAAACTTGGTACTGTCCCCATTTACGGCAATAAAACGCTCCTTGTAGCTTTCCAATCGTTTTGCCTGTTTTTCAGTCACCACCACACCTTTGTTGGCCAAATCTATCACTGGCTGCAATATTTCATTTAACGGAAGGGAACCGTATTTCTGGTGTACCTCAATGATTCCAGCAACGGTGCCTGGAACACCCACGGCAGTGGCTCCAACGGTACTCATATCCGGGATTACGTTGCCCAAGGAATCCAAGTACATGTCCGCATGTGCGGTAAGCGGTGCTTTCTCCCTATAATCTAGCCCGCCAATATCTCCCGAGGCCTTTCTATAGACCATAAAGCCACCACCGCCAAGGTTTCCCGCAAACGGATAGGCCACGGCAAGGGCCATTTCCGTGGCGACCATGGCATCAAAGGCATTTCCACCCTTTTTCATGATAGCAACCCCTATTCTAGAGGCTTCTACCCGGGCAGAAACTACCATGGCATTGTCCGCAACCACTCCGGTGGGAAGCACGGGTGCCTGCCTACATGCAGCTAAAATGACCATACAGCCCAAGAAAATCAGTCTTCGCATATGAATTTAAATTTAAGTTGGGAAAAGGTAATCAATTCTTCAAAAAATGCGGTAAACTCGCTTTCAAATTCCGAATATCCCCTTTCTAGGTCCAAAATGGCATAATTCATTTTGGACTTGTTCTTTGTCCTCCGGTTCATCCCCTCCAACACTCGGGAAATTCCAGTGAGGTTGGCATAATTCAATAACCAATTCTCCTTGATCATGTAGGGAAGCATATGTTTGGTTTTTTCTGGAAGGATGTCATAGTGCCGTTGCAAAAGGTCATAAAAATTGGAAACATAGGTCTCTAAACGGATATGGGAATAAGAAGTCCAATTTTTCGCCAAAAAATGATCATAATAGATATCTACGATGACCCTACTGTAATGGCCATAATTAGCGTAAAGCCTTCTGCTACTCTGTTTGTGCAAGTCATGGGCATCCGTAAAAGTATCGATTTCCCTATGCAATAAAATGCCTTTTTGTACGGTATTAGGTAAATGTTTGTAATGATTGCCCCTAATATGGTCTGCAAAGAAATTGCCCAGTGTCACCTCAGGTTCATCAAAAGACAGGTAGATGTGGGCCAAAAAATTCATTGGGGAAAAATACAAAGAAGTACCATAGGGATGGAACCATCAAATTATATTTGCAAAAACTTTTAAACACATGACCTTAATTAAATCAATTTCTGGAATCCGGGGCACCATTGGTGGAAACACCGGTGATAACCTAACTCCAATAGATACCGTAAAATTTGCAGCTGCCTATGGAACATGGCTCAGGGGCTATGCTGGCAAGGAACGCTTAAAAGTGGTCATAGGCAGGGATGCCCGCCTATCTGGAGAAATGATACAAAGTTTGGTGGTCTCTACCTTGGTAGGGCTAGGGATAGATGTGGTTCTTTTGGACCTGTCCACCACCCCAACCGTAGAAATTGCAGTACCGTTGGAAAAAGCGGACGGAGGCATTATCCTTACCGCAAGCCATAACCCCAAGCAATGGAACGCCTTAAAATTACTGAACGAAAAAGGGGAGTTTTTAGATGCAGCACAGGGGAAATTGATTTTAGAGTTGGCAGAAAAGGAGGATTTTAATTTTGCTTCTGTGGACCATTTGGGAACAATCATCAAAAACGATGCTTACATAGACATACATATTGATGAAGTGTTGAACCTTTCCTTGGTAGATGCCGATTTGATCCGTTCCAAAAAATTCAAGGTAGTAGTAGATGGGGTCAATTCCACTGGCGGTTTGGCCATCCCAAAATTATTGCGTGAATTGGGTGTGGACGTGGTAGAGTTGTATTGTGAACCTACAGGCCATTTTCCGCATAATCCTGAACCACTGAAAGAGCATTTAGCCGATATCTGTGATTTAGTGCTCAAGGAAAAAGCCGATTTTGGTATTGTGGTTGATCCAGATGTGGACCGTTTGGCCTTTATTAGCAATGATGGGGAAATGTTTGGCGAAGAGTATACCTTAGTGGCCTGCGCAGATTACGTATTGGGCAAGACCAAGGGAAATACCGTATCCAATTTGTCCTCATCACGGGCATTAAGGGATATTACGGAAAAACATGGCGGCACCTACAACGCGGCTGCGGTAGGCGAGGTAAATGTGGTCATTAAAATGAAGGAAACCAATGCCGTCATTGGTGGTGAGGGCAACGGAGGCATCATATATCCAGAAAGTCATTACGGCAGGGATTCCCTTGTGGGTACCGCTTTATTTTTAATGCTACTATCAGAAAAAGGCGGGACGGTTGCAGAACTAAGGGCAAGCTATCCCAGTTATTTTATGAGCAAGAAAAAAATAGAACTTACCCCAGGGTTGGATGTGGATGGCATTTTGGCCCGTATGGCAGAACGGTATAACAATGAAGACATTACCACCATTGATGGGGTAAAGATAGATTTTCCCGAAAATTGGGTGCATTTACGCAAGTCCAACACGGAACCTATCATTAGGATATATACAGAGGCCAAAACACAAAAGGAGGCAGATGTTCTGGCAGATACCATCATTAGCCAAATAAAGACCATTGCTGGACTTTAGGCTTGTACTATCACTAAATTTCCATACAACCCACAAGCGCTTTTAAGCTGTTTTTTTGGAATACTGAAGTGTTGTGGAATTGAACAAGAACATGAAAGAATAGTACCAAGAAGCAACAAAATGATGCAGTTGGTATATTCTGGTGGATGGGTGACCTTAAACAGAAGCGTTAACAATTCCTAAAAAAAACGTTTCAAGTAAAGGAATACCGTAACTTTAGGGTATGGCTATGAACATGAGAAAAGGCTTTCGTTTTACAACCTACGAAGCACCCAATTTATCTCCTTTTGATAAACTTTTTGAAATCTTCCAAGAACTCATCACCCATACCTCTGGTGATTTTGACGAGGCCATAGATTGGCTAAGGGAATTGGATAAGGAGTATGAACTTACGACACCCGATTACACCATAGAAGATTTTATAGAAGATTTAAAGGCCAAAGGGTATATCCGTGAAGAGTTTGAAGATGGCGGTGGTCAAATGGGCGAAGAAGGGCAAGACGGAGATGAAGATGGTGGAAAAGGTACCATTTCCATTACCGCCAAATTGGAACGGATGATCCGCCAAAGAGCATTGGACCAGATTTTTGGAAAAATAAAACGTAGCGGTTCCGGTAACCATAAAACGGGAAAGTCTGGCAGGGGAGATGAGCATACTGGGGAGTTTCGGGAGTATCGCTATGGCGATGGCCTTGACCGAATCTCCATGACGGAAAGCCTTAAGAATGCCCAAATTAACCATGGCATTGGCAATTTTATGCTGGATGAGGGTGATTTGGTGGTGGAAGATACCCAATACAAGGCCCAAATGAGCACGGTGCTCATGATAGATATTAGCCATAGTATGATTTTGTACGGGGAAGACCGCATCACTCCTGCAAAGAAGGTAGCCATGGCCTTGGCAGAATTGATTACCACCAGATATCCCAAGGACACCTTGGATATTTTGGTTTTTGGTAACGATGCATGGCCCATTCCCATAAAAGACTTGCCCTATTTAAAGGTAGGGCCTTACCATACCAATACGGTGGCCGGGCTGCAATTGGCCTTTGATATGCTTCGCAGGAAAAGAAACACCAACAAACAGATTTTTATGATTACCGATGGTAAGCCCAGCTGTCTTAGAATGCCAGACGGTACGTACTACAAAAACAGTGTTGGCCTAGACGATTATATTGTGGAAAAGTGTTACGCCATGGCAGCGCAGGCCAGAAAATTGCACATTCCCATCACCACCTTTATGATAGCCCAAGACCCGTATCTTATGCAGTTTATCAGGGAATTTACCCAGGCAAACAAGGGCAAGGCATTTTATACCGGACTCAAGGGTTTGGGCGAGATGATTTTTGAAGATTACGAGAACAATAGAAGAAAAAGAATAAAATAGTTGTTCGTATACAGTTGTTGGTGGATATATGCCAAGAACGAATAACGGATAAGCATCAATAAAAAAAATGAAAATACAGAATATTACAACCTTAGGTCAACTTAGAAAAGAAGGATACCAATCAAAAAGCATTAAAAACGAGCTGCGTGATAACCTAATCACTAAAATTAAGAACAGAGAGGATGTTTTTCAGGGGGTCTGGGGCTATGAAAACTCGGTAATCCCAGAGCTGGAAAGGGCTATCCTATCTAGACATAACATTAATCTTCTTGGGTTAAGGGGGCAAGCAAAAACACGTTTAGCTAGATTGATGGTTAAACTTTTGGACGAATATATCCCTGTTGTGGAGGGTTCTGAAATTCATGATGACCCCATGAATCCGTTGTCCAGATTTGCCAAGGAACTGATTAAGGAAAAGGGCGATGCTACCCCAATCACCTGGCTGCATCGGGATGATCGTTTTTATGAAAAATTGGCCACCCCGGATGTAACCGTGGCAGATTTGATAGGGGATGTAGACCCTATTAAAGCGGCCAACATGAAATTGAGCTATGCAGACGATCGTGTAATTCATTTTGGAATGATACCAAGGGCCAACCGTTGCATTTTTGTCATCAACGAACTGCCTGATTTACAAGCACGAATCCAAGTGTCCCTCTTCAATATTTTACAAGAAGGCGATATCCAGATACGCGGGTTTAAACTACGATTACCGTTGGATTTACAGTTTGTCTTCACTGCCAATCCAGAAGATTATACCAACAGGGGAAGTATCGTAACCCCGCTAAAAGATAGAATTGGTTCCCAAATTTTAACGCATTACCCAGAAGATATTTCCATTGCCAAAAGAATCACCAAACAGGAAGCAAAACTTGATGCCCGGCAGTCAGATTTGGTCCATGTGCCAGAATTGGCCATGGATTTGTTGGAACAAATTAGTTTTGAGGCTAGGGATAGTGAATATGTGGATGCCAAAAGCGGCGTAAGTGCACGGATGAGCATTACGGCCTATGAAAACTTGTTAAGCACCGCAGAACGTAGGATTTTAAAATCCAATGAAAACCAAACCACGATAAGACTCAGTGACTTTATGGGGGTAGTCCCTGCCATTACGGGTAAAATAGAGTTGGTGTATGAAGGGGAACAGGAAGGAGCCGCATTTGTTGCAGAAAACCTGATTGATGATGCCATTAAAACCTTGTTTCCAAAATTGTTCCCACCAATTAATAAATTAGAACGTAAAGATGCGGAAACGCCATATGATGAACTGGTTTCATGGTTTTTTGACCAAGAGGCCCTGGAGTTGTTGGATGAAGATGATGACAGTACCTACCGGTCAAAATTAGATTCCGTGCCTCCTTTGCAACAATTGTTAAACGAGCATCAACCAGAACTGGATAAAAGCGATGGTTATTTTGTAAAAGAGCTGGTCTTGTGGGGGCTGGTGGCGCATAACAAATTAAGTAAGTATCGCATGTCGGATGGTGTTCGTTTTAAGGATATGTACGGGAGCTATATTAGTGGGCTTTAACTGGCACATTTAGCATTTACACCTAAATATGGTTTAAAGCTATAATCTAAGGTAATGATAACAACCTGGAAAATGAATAACTTCAGGATTGTTGCAGCGCTAGGATTTAATTTATGATATAAAAGGTATGTTCATGGAAAAACCTTGAGCTTCTCGCCAGGCGTTTGGATATTCCGACAGAAAGCTTCTAGATACACATTTTGTTCCCGAAAAAGGCTCAAAATCTACCCGAAGCGACCCTAGGTTGTTTTTTTGACCCATGTGATGTCCGTTAGAGTGAAAGCCAGAAAGGGTTTTTGTATGGAGTATTGATGTATTTTAAAAGATTACTAAATCATTTCGCTATTGATTGCATCTAGACGTTTCTAGATGTCCTAACTACTTTTTAAAAGGCATCATCTTAAAATACGTAAGACTTCTCCAAAGCCATTCCAATGGACCATAGTAAAAATGCTTGAGCCATAGTTTGCTCAACCACATTTGGCCTGCTATTATGGCAATGGCCATTAAAAACACATAACGGTTGGGTATGCTGGACAAATACCCTAATCCCCAGCCAAAGAAGATAAACGTGCCTACAAGACTTTGAAAAACGTAATTGGTCAATGCCAATTTTCCATAGGGGACAAATTTTTCCAGAAAACGTTGTGGTTTAACCTTTGTGTAGAGAATTACAAAAATGGCAATGACCAATAAGGTCAATGCCAAATTCATAAGGTCATAAAAGGTAAGTCCCAACATGGACCTCCAAGAGTTGAACTCCATACCTTCCCCCATGCTGGAAAACACGGCAATCATGCTAACAATAGAACTAAAAAGCAAGATCAAAGACCCTACCCATACTTTTTTTAGAAACTTCTTTTCGGTCAAATATTGTTTAAAAAATGCCATTCTGCCGGCAAAAAGACCTAATAAAAAGAAACCGAAGGTGAGATAACCCCTAGAGAACACCCCAAATTGAAATTCGGCTTTATGTAGGTTACCTTCTAAGGCATTGGAGGCAAACACCGCTCCAATGCTGCCATTTTTGAGCACATCAAAATATGAAGCCACCCATGGGGCATCAGGGCCCATATGTTGCGTTACAAACAAACCATCACCCTGGGTAAGAAAAAAAACGATAAACCTACCCAATCCCAGAAAGAGCAATGCGGCTATGCACAAGACCCATTTGGTATTCACTTTGTAAAAGGGAATTAGCAAAATTCCCAAAAGCGCATAAATGGTTAAAATGTCACCGCGGTAGAACATACTGTGCACAAAACCAATAGCCAATAAAATCAACAGTCTCCATAGAAAGCGCCCACCAAAATAATGACCTCTTTTACTACCGTTATCCATCTGAATAAAAAAGCTTAGTCCAAACAAAAATGAAAACAGGGCAAAGAATTTACCCCTAAAAAAGAAACTCACCAGTCCATCTGCTATTTGATCTATTAGGCCAGGATTCATTGCTTCCATAGCCTCCGTTGGCATTGGTGAGGCCACAAAATTTTCCAGCATATGGCAAAAGACAATCCCTGCTAGGGAGAAGCCCCGTAAGGCATCAATAATTTCAATTCGTTTATAAGAATTGGTTTGGGCGGTTGCGGTGGTCATGCTTGTATTTTATATCTATGATGATAAGACGGTAAAACCCTTGGCATCGTTACAGTTTTAACCAGAAATAATTAAACTGTATATTTAACTGAACAAGTAGTTACCGGATATGGCTCTAAAAACGGCAAAAACACCTAAGATAAAAATACCAAAGCAATTTAGGTCCAAATCTAAACTTGGAAAGGCTCCTGGTGCAATAACCTATATAGGGAATAGGTCTAAACAAGACACCTATATCTCCGTTTTAAAGTATAATGATACGGATTATAGCAAAAAAGTCATTGGAATTCAGGAAGTTAAATCAAAATCGGATACTGGGTTCACCTCTCTTGTTGATGTTGTTGGACTTACGGATGAAGACGCCATAGCTAAAATAGGAGGGATATATGATTTAAATAACCTGTTGCTGGAAGATTTGGTGGATACCCTGCAAAGGCCCAAAATAGACGAGTATGAAAACTATGTTTTTGGTGTATTTAAAATGCTTTATTTGGACGGTGATGAAAAGTTGGTTGTAGAGCATGTCGCCCTTTGTTTGTTTCAGGATACCGTGTTGTTGTTCCAAGAAAATGAAGATGATGTTTTTGGAGAGGTAATCAAACGCATTGAAAAGAAGTTTGGTAGAATTAGAAGCCGGGGGGCAGATTATCTCTTTTTTGCACTCCTAGATGCCATCGTAGACCATTATTTTGTGGTTTTAGAGGATATTAAAGAAAAACTGGAGGTTTTAGAGGATGAAGTCTACAATGACCCACAGAAAGAGTCGGCAAAAAAAATTCAATACCTGAAAAAGGAAATTCTACGTATCCGAAAATGGGTTTTTCCGGTAAAGGAATTGGTCAATAGATTGATCCATACGGAACACCATTTAATTTCAAAAGAGACCAAACTCTTTTTTAAAGACACCTTTGACCATTGCTTGGAAATCAATGAGGATTTGGTCTTATATAGAGAGATGTCTACCAGTTTAATGGAAATGTACATGACCAATATGAGCAATAAAATGAACGAGGTCATGAAGGTACTTACCGTTATGGCCTCTATTTTTATTCCCTTGACATTTTTTGCCGGCATTTATGGGATGAATTTTGAACACATGCCCGAGTTGCGTTGGGAGTATGGCTACTATTATCTTTGGGCAGCTTTTATCCTTATGGCCCTTGGCCTGTTAATTTACTTTAAGAAAAAGGACTGGCTTTAACATAGCCTTATGTTAATGCTATGGCATTACCGTTAAACCCTGTTAAAGTGCTTGACAGACTGCCTCACAAACTTATATTACAGGTGTTGGTTTACCGTTCTGGTAACAAGGCGTTCGCCAAAGTGGTTGCAGTTTCCTAGCGACGTTAAATTTTCTTCACTACCAACAATAATCGAAATTATGAACTACGTGCCGACCGAGTGTTGGTACAATAAAATGGACGTATGAATTATTTGAATTTAACAGAAAACGAGGTACAACCTATTGTAACGGAATTAAACGTTCTTTTGGCAGATTATCATTTATACTACCAAAAGTTACGAAACTTCCACTGGAACGTTACCGGTGAAAACTTTTTTGACCTACATGTAAAGTTTGAAGAGCTTTACACGGATGCAAGGGTAAAAATAGATGAGATTGCAGAACGTATCCTCACTTTAAGGTACCATCCCATTAGCAATTACAGTGAGTTTTTAGCAAAATCTTCCATCAATGAAAGCCCAGTGCATCTCAATGACCACAAAATGGTAGAAGAACTGTTGTTTGCGCATGGCATTTTGTTGAAACAAATGGCAAAGGTCATCACCACCGCTGAGAAGGTGGAAGATGAGGGAACCATAGACTTGGTAGGTGCCTACATTAGGGAGCTGGAGAAAAGCAGCTGGATGCTGAATGCATGGAGTAAAAAGAACAGCGAAAAATTGCAATTTGCCAATCCGTCCTAAAAGCCTGATACAGAAAGTCCGAACAATACGTAAAACACATAAAACACAAGAAGAATGAAAATCAAACAATTATATTTTACAGTGGTCGCATCATTTTTGGCCATAGGAACCTTTGGGCAAACGGCTGCCCAGAGCGAATTACAAAATGAAACTAAAGAGAAAACGTACACCTTTACCGTAGACGGCAATAGCTACGAAAACAGTGTGAAAATAAATACTGTGGTGCGCCAAGCGGTAATGACAGAATTGGAAGACAAGTATAAGGTCAATGGGGATAGAATCTTTCCTCCAAAAGTGGTAGTGAAAAAAGTCTGGATAGACTTAGATAAAGATTTTGAATATGATGAGTTTATCTCCTTTAGTTATATGACGGAGGACGAAACGGATTTCACCCTAATGTCCAGCCCAGATAAGCTGGTGCTCGCGGTGGATAAAGGGGAGAGCACTACTATTCTAAACAATATGTCCATCCTAAAAGAAAAAGGAATGGAGAATAATGATGCTTATGTGTTCACCATGAACGATGGCAAACGACTAGAGTTAAAAATAGAAGACTATAGAACAATGAAAAGGGAAAATTCCAAATAGTTCATTTTGTTTCGTTCAATGAAAAAGGATGCCGTGAGGCATCCTTTTTTAATGGCATCTAATTGGTTTTTTGTATTTTACTCAAAAGAATGGGATTGGACACTTGGGTTTATACAATTTTTCTGATTATCGGTAGTTATATCGCCATTAGCGTGTTGCTCTACTTTTTGCAGGATTATTTGCTCTTTAAACCAGAAAAACTGCCAAAGGACTTTCAATTTTATTATGAAAATCAGGAAACCGAGGAATACAATATAGAGACCCGTGACGGTGCCATCATCAATGGCCTGCGCTTTAAGACCAAAAACCCAAAAGGTGTGGTTTTTTACCTCAAGGGAAATTCTAAAAGCATTAAAGGTTGGGGCAAATTTGCAGTAGATTTTACCCGCCATGGTTATGACGTGGTCATGGTAGATTACCGTGGTTTTGGAAAGAGTACCGGTAGGCGCTCCCAAAAGGCCATAAAAAGGGACATGCAGGTGGTCTACAACAAGTTAAAGGAGAAAGTGGATGAGAAATACATTATCCTATACGGCAGGTCCTTGGGTTCCGGATTTGCCGCAAAGTTGGCTTCTATGAACAACCCAAGAATGCTAGTTTTGGACGCTCCTTACTACAGTCTAAGCAAGGTGGGAAAGCGTTTTTTGCCCTTTATGCCGCTGTCCGTTTTAATAAAATTTCCCATGCCCACCTATAAATGGCTCAAATATGTCAATTGCCCCATCCACATTATCCATGGTACGGATGATCAATTGATACCCTATAAAACCAGTGTAAAACTGTCTAAAATAAAAAGAGAACTGACTACGCTACATACAGTAATTGGTGGCGGACACAAAAATCTGAATACTTTTGAATCCTATCATAAAATGTTAGAGGATATTGTCTATAGCAAACGTACCGAGGTAGATTTGACCGGTTCCAGTATTGATGTGATTCATAGCAGTAAACGTACCAATGCGAAAGTTTAAAAAAATTACCTATTTCCTTCTGGGATTTTATGTGTTCCTCATCATTATGCTTTACTTTTTACAAGAAAAACTCATTTTTTTGCCGACCGAACTACCACAGGACTACGCCTATGAATTTTCCCAACCTTTTGAAGAGTTTTTTTTAAAGGCCAAAGACGGTGCCCGTTTAAACGGATTACATTTTAAGGCAGCCAAGCCAAAAGGAGTCATTCTTTATTTCCACGGCAACGCGGGAAACCTTGCCAGATGGGGACAGATTGCCACTTTTTTTGTGGAAAAGCAATATGATTTGGTCATCATGGACTATCGCACCTATGGTAAAAGCACAGGAAAGCTAAGTGAAGCCAACTTATTTGCAGATGCCCAGTTGTTTTATGACTATACCAAGCAGTATTATGATGAGGACCTGATACGGGTCTATGGACGTTCTTTAGGGGCGGCCATCGCTACGCAAGTAGCATCAAAGAATACGCCTTACCAGCTTATTTTGGAAACCCCATTTTATAATCTGAAAGATGTGGCCAGGCAACGCTTTGCTTTTTTACCGCTGGACCTATTGTTGAAGTACGAGTTTCCTTCAAACCAATACATTAAGCAGGTTAACTGCCCTATAACCATCTATCATGGTACCGAGGATAGTGTGGTGGATTACAAATCTGGGCAACGCTTATTTGAAGTGGCAGAAGCACCAAAGGAATTTATTACCATACCAAAGGGCGAGCATAACAATCTGGCACAGTTTTCTGAATATTTAGATACGATTGAAGGGGCGTTGGAGTAGTGGAGCTCATGATTATTGAGCTAAGTGATGTTTCAACTCTTTCTAGCAGTTGATAATGAAATTGTTCTTTTTCTCAAACGATTACAAATGCTGCTTAAAAGCGCGGAGAAAAGTTTTTACCAGTGGCTACCCAAACAATCCGGAGGATAAATACCGGTCCCCACGATCGCATACAATGGACACAATCACCCCTTCTTTAAGTTGGTTGGCCAGGCGTAAGGCTACCGTAGCGGCACCGCCGCTGCTCATCCCAGAAAAAATACCTTCTTCTTTGGCCAAGCGTCTTGCCATGGATTTGGCTTCCGTTTCGTTTACGTAGAAAATATCGTCCACGTGGCTGTCATCATAAATACGGGGCACATAGGCGGGAGACCACTTGCGTATGCCCGGAATGCGCGAACCCTCTTGGGGCTGTACACCAATGATATTGATTCCTTTGTTTTGTTCCTTTAGGTACTTGGAGGTGCCGGTAATGGTACCCGTAGTGCCCATACTGGATACAAAATGGGTGAGCTGTTGTTGGGTGTCTCGCCAAATCTCGGGTCCCGTGGTGTTGTAGTGGGCCTTCCAGTTATCTGGATTGCCAAATTGGTCGATCATTGTAAAGCCTTCTTGCTTTACTTTGGCCTCTGCATAATCGCGGGCACCCTCAATACCAATATCAGCAGGGGTAAGGGTAACCTTTGCCCCATAGGCCCTCATGGTCTGTATCCGTTCCACGGTTGCGTTTTCTGGCATCACCAGCTCTATATCCAAACCGTAGATTCCCGCTACCATGGCAAGCCCTATTCCCGTATTTCCGCTAGTGGCCTCTATAAGCTTGGTGTCTTTGGTATACGCACCACGTTCCAGCCCGGTTTTTATCATATTTAGGGCAGGACGGTCTTTTACGCTGCCCCCTGGGTTATGTCCCTCCAACTTAAAGAAAACCTGGACCTTAGGATTGGTGTTCAACACTTTGGAACGCACCAATGGGGTGTTCCCAATTAAATCAAGGACAGAATTAGGCATCTGGAGTGGTTTTAATTTTAATTTCCGGGACATGAAATACTTTGGAGTTGGCCGGCACGGACTTGGTAATCCACGCATTACCACCAATAATACAGTTTTTGCCAATAATGGTGTCCCCCCCTAAAATGGTGGCATTGGCATAGATCGTAACATTGGATTCAATCGTAGGATGGCGTTTGGTTTCCTTTAGGGATTTGGCCACGAACAAAGCTCCCAGGGTGACCCCTTGGTAAATCTTTACATGATCTTTGATGATTGCCGTCTCCCCAATGACAACCCCAGTGGCATGGTCTATAAAGAAAGATTTGCCAATGGTAGCGCCGGGATTAATGTCTACCCCTGTTTGCCTGTGCGCATATTCCGTCATGAGCCTGGGCACCATGGGAAAGCCCTTTTTATAAAAAACATGGGCCAACCTATAAATGGCAATGGCATAAAACCCAGGGTAGGCCATGTACACCTCTTGAATGGAAAGAGATGCGGGATCGCAATTTAAAATGGCCTCAGCATCCAAGTTTAGGGCCTCCAAAACAATCGGCAGCTGGGCCACATAATTTTCCCATACTTTGGCACAGGGCTTATTGGTTTCCCAACAGGCAAGGGTTACCAGGTCATCAAACTGTTTGGCCAAAAGTCCTAAGTTTTGGGCCACATCGGTATTACTGTCAAACAGCGTGTAAAATAGCGTGTCCGTAAAGGTTTCCGTTTGCTGCTTTAACCTAAAATCCAGATGGGGCTGTTTCTTGTGCTGTTTAATTTGTTGGATGATGGTTTCCGAATTCATGCCTTTTTTGTTGCTGCGCTAAAAATACCCATTCTTTAAAAAGGGTACTATCCCTATTTGGTTAACTTTACCCTAAATAGTAGATTTTTTGTGATGGAAACAATAGATGGCGCAAGCTTACGGTTTTTAAAAAAATTGGAGGCAAATAACAATAGGGATTGGTTTGAGGCCCATAAAGACACCTTTAAAGTGCACCAAGCCCAAGTAAAAACCTTCTTTGAAGCCCTAGCGTCCCGTATGGAGGCCTATGACCAGATAGAAAAGACCAAAATGTTCCGTATCTATAGGGATGTTCGTTTTTCCAAGGATAAAACGCCCTATAAGACCCAATTTGCGGCCTCATATTCCAGATTAGGTTTGGAACGCCGTGGCGGTCGGTTCCTGTGTATTAAACCGGGAGGTTCCTTTGCCGCTGCGGGGTTTTGGAATCCCAATAAGGAAGACTTATTGCGTATCAGACAGGAACTGGATTTGGATGCCTCCGAATTCAAAGGGGTTGTTGAAGCCAAACCTTTTGCCGCTATCTGGGGGAAATTAAAGGGCGATGCCGTGAAAACCGCTCCAAAAGGGTTTGACAAGCATCATCCGGACATAGCCCTCATTCGCCAAAAGCAATTTATCTTTGTGAAGAATTTTACGGACAGCAAAGTGTTGGAAGAGGACTTTATCCACCAGGTGGATGGGGCATTTAAAGCTGTTTTACCTTATTTTGATTTGATGGGCTCCATCTTGACCACCAATTTAAATGGGGAATCGTTAATAGGCTAGGGGCGCTTTTTCAAAAAGTTGCATCTGGTCCTTTAGTCGTTTGATCACCATACCCATCATCCGTTTGTTCAAAGCAGAAGAGTTTGCAATATAGGTTTCATATTCTTCCAGCGTGAACTGACCAATAATAACTCCTTTTAAGGAATTCCTAAATTTCATGTTGCGCTGTACCGCATTATCAATGTAGGCCAGTCGCTTTTCCAAGGATAGTTCATAATACGTGTTCTTGTACTTGGCAATGTAATTTTTGAACATGGCCAAGAACAGCCCGTTTTGCATCTTTAATATGGGTCTAAGCGTTTGGTTCTGAAACCTTTCATCATCGCTCATTCCAATGTGTATCTGGGTGGTTTTAATCTCTGGGCGTGCCCTTAGCAGATTGCTGCATCGCTCCTCCATAGCTTACTAACTTTTGTATAAAAATACACTTTGCTTTGGTTGGATAGTGACCCTTGCATTGGAGTTGTCAACGCTTTATGAACAAAGGGGAAACCAAAAGCGGTTTCCTAACCAACGGATGAATCCGCATTTTTTGAGACATTTTATAATTACATGCCACAGGATTACCAAATTCACCATAAACAGTGGGTCTAATCCTAAAATCCCTAAATCTTTACAGAATGGCCTTTTAATGGGGTTTGCTACGTATATCAGTTATAATTTTGGTTAAAAATTTTGTGGATGAGGTTTCATACGAGAAAATGGGTAAAGCCAGAGGATTTAAATGCCAACGGCACCTTGTTTGCGGGCAAGGTACTGGCATGGCTGGATGAACAAGCCGTAATTTATGGCATCATTCAATTAGAGAATAAGCGCGTGGTCACCAAATACATGTCGGAAATCAATTTTATGAGTTCCGCCGTCCAAGGCGATATTGTGGAAATAGGCATAGAAGTCATCAAATTTGGCAAAAGTTCATTGACCCTAAACTGTGAGGTGCGCAATAAAATGACCTTGGAGACCATCCTTACCGTGGACAATGTTATACTGGTCAACCTGGACGAAAAGGGAAAACCTCTTCCGCATGGAAAGACCAAGGTAGAATATGTAAAGGACAGGTTGGTGGACAAACAGGCCTAAACAAGCCTAATCCGTCGTTTCGGACTGTATGGTTTGGGCTATTTGTTGCACTTGGTCTAGAACCCGCAATAAATTCCCGCTCCAGAGTTGGGCTATTTGCTCCTGGGTATAGCCACGTGCCACCAATTCTGCGGTAACGTTTTTGGTTTCGGAGGCGTCTGACCAACCTTGGATACCACCGCCACCATCAAAATCCGAGCTGATACCCACGTGTTCTATACCAATTTTTTCCACCATATAGTCTATATGGTTTACAAAGTCTTTGACGTCCACTGCCGGTGGTGCGTTGTCATCCCTTGCCACTAATTGCTTGCCAATTTTCATCACATTTTGGTAATAGCCCATAAAAGCACTACGTTCCGCATCGCTCAGCTTGGAGAACTGGGAACGTTCATACCATTGCACCCCCAAGGAATCCGCCACTTTTTGGTATATATTTTTCATGTACGCAGCTCTAGCCTCATGCTTTTGGGTATTCAGGTAAGCACTAAAAGCCACAGTTTGGACCACACCGCCATTTTCCTTCATTAACAATAACTGTTCATCATCTAAATTTCTGCTATGATCACAGAGTGCCCTGGCAGAGGAATGTGAGGCAATTATCGGTGCTTTGGACAGGGCTATCATTTGTTTCATGGCTTCTTTTGAAGGATGGGAAACATCAATCATTATTCCAAGTCTATTCATCTCATTTACAGCTTCTTTGCCAAGTTCACTTAAACCATTGTGCAACCATATGTTATCCGCTTCGCCAGTGTTGGAATCACAGAACTGACTATGCCCATTGTGGCTTAATGAAATGTATCTGGCCCCTTTGTCATAATACTCCTGAAATTTGGAAAGGTCTTCCCCTATGGGGTAGGCATTTTCCACCCCGATCATAGCCACCTTTTTTCCTTCTTTTTGTATGGCTCTTACCTCGTCACTGCTCCGTGCCAAGGCTATTTGGTCAGGGGCGTAGGTAGTGCACAATTTGCTGATAGCATCTAATTTGGCCATGGCATTGGCTTCTGCTTTGGCATATCCTTGGGCAGTAAGGGAATCTTGCCCGGTATAAACAATGAGCCAGACCACATCAAGTCCCCCTTCAATCATCTTAGGTAAATCTACCTGTGTATCAAGACGTTGACTATAATTAATACTATCTGTGAAGTTATTTACATTGATGTCTGCATGGGTGTCTAGCGTAATGACCTCTTGGTGTATCCTATCGACTTTTTGGGCCATGGTTTCCTCCTTTTTCTTGGATTCCGTTTTACAGGAAGCTAAGCTCAGCACCATGAGCAGCATTATAAGGTTTTTCATAATTAAAAGGTTTAAACCTACAAATAAAGGACTTTGACAACAACAAACAAGTAATAGGTAACATTTAATTGTTGGCACCGCCTTAAATAAGGAGATTTAAACCAAATATTCCCAGTGATTTAGATAAACGGAATAATCTAGAACGCAAACAAACGAAACATGCTAGAAACACGCTCGCTATTAAAGCAGGTCATAAAGTTGGAGGAGGACCTGCATAGCTTTGCATTTGAACAATTGAACACAAAAGCCGCCAAGCAGCTAAGAACTGCCTTTGACCGTTTTAAACAAGAATTGGACCAAAAGGTGTTTGGGGAAGAAGGACCGCAGCCTAAACAAGCACCCAAAAGCCCTAGACAAAACACCAAGCGGAAAACAGAAAAGGAAGAATACGGCATTATCGCCAACGTTAGCCATGAGATTAGGACGCCTTTACATGGCATCATCGGTTTTTTGGATTTGTTAAAGGAAACCAAGATGACCAAATACCAATGGGAGTTGGTTCATGCGCTAGATACGGCATCTGATAACTTGCTGGACCGCACTAATGCCCTGTTGGACTATTCTAAAATTGCATCGGGAAATGAAACTTTTGCCCATGTAAATTTTAATTTGCAAAACTTGGTGGATGAAGTGGCCTTTTTGTGCAGAACACTCATTACCAATGAAAAAGTAGAATTTCATTGCCATATAGAAGATACCGTTCCTACCCAAGTTAAGGGAGACCCTTCCAAATTATCGCAAATCCTTCTAAATCTTTTGGGCAATTCCATAAAGTTTGTGGAAAAAGGTTTTATTGAACTGCACATCAGCCTAAAAGAAACCAAGGATAACCTATGTTTTTTGGAATGTAAAATTACGGATAGTGGCATTGGGATACCCAATAATAAATTAAAGCACATCTTCGAAACCTACCAACAAGCAGAACAGGATACCCACCTACGCTACGGAGGTTCAGGCCTAGGCCTCAGTATTGTTAAGGAATTGGTGCAAAAGATGGGTGGGACCATAGGAGTTACCAGTGAAGTGGGAGTGGGCAGTTGTTTTGACGTGATTTTGCCCTTTTCAATTGAGGATAACATAAAAAAGGAAACTGTAAAAAGTCCTAAAACAAACGTTACTCCAAAGAGCTATACAGGGCTAATGGGCAAACGGATTTTGGTGTTTGAGGACAATGTGCTCAATCAACGATTAATGCACAACCGCCTCAGTTCTTGGGGCTGTGATGTTTTTGTGACGGCAGACGGAAAATATGGTTTGGAACTCTTGCATAAGCAAACGTTCGACCTAATTCTGATGGATTTAAAAATGCCTAAAATGAACGGGTTTGAAATCACCCAAAAGATTCGCCTTCACCATAAACAACATATTAAGCAACTTCCCATTATCGCCATTTCCGCAGACTTTTCCGTTCAGGATAAAGAGCAGTGCGATAGTTATGATATCAACGATTTTATTTTAAAGCCCTATGATGCGAACAAGCTATATCAAGTGCTTACAAAACATACCACTGGAAAAACATCTAAAAACCACGCAACGCCTAAGCCCAATATCAAGGAAAATGGCTATTCTGGGGTAGATTTGACACCAATTTATGAGGAATGCCTAGGGGAGCATGACCTCATGGAGGAATTGATTCGTTTGTTTAAACAAAATATTCTTGAGTTTATAGGAAAGTCCAAAACCCATCTGCAAACCAATAATTTACAGGGGATTGGATTTGCGGCCCACAAAATTAAATCCTCCTTGGCCATGTTAAACGCCAAAGTTTTACATGGTATTTGTGCTGCCTTACATGAATCTTGTAGAAAGGGTGATGCGGAACGTGCGCAGGAATTGTACAATGAATTTCTAGAGGCTTACCCACCTGTTGAAGTGGCCATAGATAGTCAATTGGAGCGATTAAAAAAAAATTAAACAAATACGTAATTAATTAAATAAAATTGGAACCAAGAACCGTTTTATTGGCAGAAGATGACGCCATGTTGGCATCCCTACTCAAATACCGTTTAGAGAAGGAAGGCTATCTGGTCAGTGTCATGGAAGATGGTCAACAGGTGAAAAAAGCCATCACGCAGCAGCTTCCGGATGCCATTATCTGTGATATCATGATGCCCTATATTTCTGGTATTGAGTTGGTGGATTATTTACGGAACCACCTTAAATCCGATATCCCGATGATACTCATTTCGTCCGCATCCAATGAAGAAAACGTGGTAAGTGCGTTGGAACTGGGTGCCAATGATTTTTTGGCAAAACCCATGAGTCCTGCGGAACTGTTGGTCCGTGTCTCTAGGGAAATAAACCGTTATTATTGTACATAGTATTAGCAACATATTATAATTTACCCGGTATCGGTTCCCCCAAAATTGACACAAGCCTTCTATGGGGCTTGTCTGCTTTTTTTGGGGTTTTGGGCCTGTTATACTTTGGAGGGGTTTTCTTTTTTAGAAACCTTCTCTCTAAACGGTTCTATAAAAAGAATGCAAAAAGGGAAGAATTGGCACCCATTATCAGTAATTTTTTGTTCCATAGCTCCAATGACCCAAAAGAAGAGCAAAAGGAATATGTGGGCCTAAAAATTGAAATCCGTGAATATTTAAAGGACAAACGTTTTAGAAAAATTTTGGCAGAAATCCTTTTTGACCTGCAGCGCGATGTTGCTGGAAACACAAAAATTAGGCTTTTTACACTTTTTAGGGAATTGGGGCTACATCATGATTGCTACAAAAAGTTAAATAGCTGGCGCTGGGAGACCGTTGCCCAAGGGATAGATGAACTGGCCCAGATGCAGGTAGGGGAGTCCTTTCAACTCATCCAAAAATACATTAACGACCGTAGGCCAACCGTAAGGAAACAGGCAGAGCTGGCCATAGTCTCCCTAAACAGGGAAGGTATTAATTACCTGTTGGATACTACCAGCTACGGGATTAGTGAATGGCAGCAATTAAAATTAATGGAAGCCCTGTCCGCCATTCAGAACTACCAACCACCAAAATTTAAGGGATGGTTATTGTCACAGAACAGGGATGTAGTGCTTTTTGCGCTTCGTCTTATTTTGCATTACGACCAGAACGATGCAAAAAATGCCATCATAGAACTCTTAAAGCACAAAAATGATGAAATCAAAAAAGAGGCGATTTCCTGCATTAGGTCCTTTCATTTTGTGGAGGCATCGCCTACAATGAAACAGGTCTTTTTTTCCTGTACGGAATTTGTAAAAATACAGCTACTAAATGCTATAGCTGATTTTGCCCAAAAGGAAGATATTATTTTTCTGAAAACGGTATTGGCCAAAGAAACCAAGTTCTCTGTAGTGAGCAAGGCACAAGCTGCCTTTGATGCCATCTTACCGGACAGCATACTGCCTACCAAAGACATAGTGGAAGTTATGCCCTTTGAAGAAGGGGGACCCATTGATGATGAAATTAAAGACAACAGTCCCCAAAAGAAAGAGGTGGTAGGAACGGATCACCAAGATTCCCTAGAGATTGAGGAAGTGGAAATTTATGATATTGTTGGTCCAGATGCTGCGGACAGGGACAAGGAAAACCATATGTCCCCTAAAAAAAATGGTGCTGAGGAAAATTCAAGGGAATCGGATATTGAATTTGATTTTTCTGAAATGGACGCCCCTTTAACGGCTGCCTTAGATGCTTCTTTAGGTTTGGTCGATGGGGATGGGGAAATGACAGGGAGTTCGGATTCTGTTTTTTTAGCCAATTATATGTCAGCAGACCATAAAGAACGTCATAGGATTTTAACAGCGCTAGAGGAGAACTTTAGCCACCGGGAAAAAGCCCTGGTTGAAGCTATTGTAGAAAACGAAAAAGATGCAGAATTACGGTTTAGGGCCTTTAACTGTTTAAAAATGGTGAAGGTACATCATGGTGCACAGCAGCTGGATAGCACCGAAAGCGTTCCTTTGGCGGATAATGACGGTGTTGCTGATAAACCACAAGAAACCCTGTTGGGCGGCAGTGTTTTTTCCCATCTTTACGATAAGACAGAGGATAGGCAGGTTAAAAAGATGCTATTGCAGCAGGCCGCTGCAATTGGGGATGGGAATGAACTGACATTCCTTACGAAGATAGCAGAAACCGAAGACGCCTACTTTGGCCAATTGGCCAATAAAGCCATAGCGGCCATCCATGACCGCCAAGACACAAGGGAAATAGTATCCAATACCAAACCAACAGGGGATGGACTAAAGGACAATGAAACCAAAGCCGTACCACAAGAACTGGAGATAGATTTTCAAGAGCTTCAAGAATTGGCCACCAACACCATAGGCACTTCACAGGAAAAGTTGACCAAAGATAAGCTGCCCATGGAACTGATGTTCCTGCATGAAGAATTCGGAATTGGTGAAGTGGACGAAAGGACCAAAAAACCGAGGGTTTTGGATTTTGAGCTATCGGAGGAATTTTTTGCAAACAAAACAATACAATAACAGCGTACCATGTCCAACGGCGTATTTGAAGTGGTTTTAGAATACATAAACATCATTTTCTTGGTGTTTTCCGTAGTGCTGTTTACGTTGTTCAGTTTTATGGGGTATCTATCTACCCGAAATTCCATCCATTACAAGAACAAAAATAGTTTTGGCGATTTGTCCAAGGTAATGGCATCGCCCATGGCACCTTCCATTACCATTATTGCCCCTGCATACAATGAGGGAATGACCATTGTGGAAAATATACGCTCCTTGTTGTCTTTAAAGTATGTGAACTATGAGGTAATGGTAGTGAACGATGGCAGTAAGGACGATACCTTGCAAAAAATGATCAACGCCTATAACTTGGTTAAGGTAGACCGTAAAATAGACCCCAATTGGAAATCAAAGCCCATACGGGGCATTTATAAATCCAGGCAAAGCTCCTTCGCAAAACTAACGGTGATCGATAAGGAGAACGGCGGAAAATCAGATGCCCTGAACACGGGCGTACAACTATCGGAAAGCAAATATGTGGGCTGTATAGATGTAGACTGCCTGTTGTTGCCAGACGCATTGCTGCATGTGGTAAAGTCCTTTACCCAGCGCAGCAAAAAAAAGGTGATTGCCGTAGGTGGGGTTATCCGCGTTGCCAATTCCTGCATCATACAGGGCGGTACTTTGGAGAAGATCAATTTGCCCAAAAGTTGGTTGGCGCGTTTTCAATTATTGGAATACACCCGTTCTTTTTTGCTCGGCAGGATGGCATGGGGCCGCATAGATAGCTTGCTGATTATTTCAGGGGCCTTTGGTTTTTTTGATAGGGAAGTGGCCCTGGCCGTTGATGGGTACGATACCGGTACCGTGGGCGAGGATATGGAAATCATCTTTAGGATGCGCAGATATATGCATGAGCAAAAAATACCCTATACCATTGAGTACATTCCGGACCCCCTGTGCTGGACTGAGGTTCCAGAAGACTTGGAAGTGTTGGTAAAACAACGAGACCGTTGGTCCCGTGGAAACTTGGAAACCTTAAAAAAACACAAGGACATGTTCTTTAACCCAAAATTTGGTAGGCTGGGAATGTTGAGTTATCCCTACTGGTTCTTTTATGAATGGTTGGCCCCTATTTTGGAATTCGTAGGCTTCTTTTCCATTGTTCTGTTCTATTTTTTGGGAATCCTCAACTGGCAATTTTTTATTGCCATTACAGCCGCCATATACAGTTTTAGCCTCATGTTTTCCTTGTATGCCATTTTATGGGACGTCTATTCCTATAACCAATATACCCGGACCAAGGATATTTTAATTTTGATGTTCTGCGCCTTGGTGGAACCCATTGCCTTTCATCCCATCGTGGTTTGGGCGGCCATAAAGGGCAATTATAAAAAACTGTTCAATATTAAATCCGGCTGGGGGGCCATGACCAGGAAAGGATTTACCAAAGCGTAAGATGGAAGTAAAAGGAAACATAAAAAAATCAAGGGGTCTCAAGGACTTTACGCGTCTACTTTTGGGCTTGTGCCTGTGTCTATTTATGCTTTGCCTTTATCAGCAAATGCGCTTATGGCAATTAGGTGTAATTGATAGCGTCTTCATAAAAGCTACTGCGCTCTATCTACTGCATCAATTAGGTTTTACTGCCTTTGTAGGCTTGGTCTTGGCTTTTGTTTTTAGATTTTTGGAGTCCAAAGTACCTGCACTGGGTTTTAGGACAACCCTTGTCTTTTGCACGATGATTCTTATTTCTGAGGTATGGTTGGTAGAATATTTTATCCATCAGTATGAATTGTTGGATTATAGTACGTTTACCGGATTGCCAAACATCAATATGTCCATGTCCTCCATGCTCTCGGGAGTTTTCCTGGCCGTAATCATCGTGGGCCTGTTTTGGGGGGCTTATAAAATCACCACATCTTGGCACGGTATCATTGGTCGTATGTATCCATTGACCATTGTGTTTTTTGTGATGTTTTTGGGTACTTTTTTCATGGAAGAACAACCTATTAATCAAAATAAAGTACAGTACTTGGTGACAGACGCCATCGCTCAGGCTTTTGATGTGTACGAGTATACCGGACAAAAAGAATATCCTCTCCTTAGACCGTGGAGTCCAACCACTGGGCTGGATGGTTATTTTAAGTTCACCCAGAAAAAACCTAACGTAGTGCTGATCGTACTAGAAGATTTGGGAGCGGATTTTGTAAATCAAAAAGGAAAATACAGGGGATTTACCCCATTTCTAGATTCACTTACTTCCGTTAGTCTAAGTTGGGATCACTTTTTAAGCAACACTTTGGATTTAGAAAGTACAATTCCCTCGGTGCTTGGTTCCTTGCCCAATGGGGTATCAGGATTCTTGCGCGCGGAATCGCCCGTGGACAGGAATACCTTATTTGGTTTACTTAAGGCAAATGGCTACAGAACAGCGTTTTATTCCGGTAGTAATACCTCACTAACACAATTGGATAAATTTTTGGAACAGGAACAAGTGGACTTTACGAATGATAAATCGGATTTTGGGGCTGGTTACCAACTTTTACGGGCAGATAAGGCTGGGAACATCTCGGGCTATCCAGATAAAGAGGTCTATAAAAAATGGAAGGCCGATTTTAGTCCTACGGAAAGTCCTAGATTGGATGTGTTCATGTTGTCTTCCTTGCAAGATATGGACCTTTTGCCTGAAAAATCCACCTACCTGGATATATTGGAACATAAGATGACCAATTTGGGCCTTTCACGAGAATCTACACGTTTTATAGAAAAAAATAAAGACGTTTTTGCCGCTAGGTTGTACAGTGATGATGCCTTAAGGCAGTTTTTTATGGACTTTAAACAAGAGGAACAGTTTAAGAATACGATTTTTTTGATCACGGGAAATAAAAACCTGCAACGGCCCAATGCCCAAAGACTTGCGTCCTATCACGTTCCCTTTATTATCTACAGTCCGCTGCTGACTTCTAATACAACGTTTAAAACCAAAGCTTCCCATCAGGATATTGCACCAAGTTTGTTGAGTTTGCTGCACAATACTTTTCAATTTGATATGCCCCAACAAATGGCATGGCTTGGCGGCGATTTAATATCCAAAGAGCCAAAGAAAATTGCCTTATATCGCAATCAAGGGGTAGTCAAGGATTTTATCATAGAAAATCATTTCATTAGCTCCGGAACGGTATATGCCATAGATGACGAACTAGGACTTAGCGGCAAACGTACTGCAACCAAGGATAGCTTACAGGCATATTTTAAGCAGTTTAAGGCCATAGACCACTATGTGGTGGAACAAAACAAATTGTTGCCAGACTCATTGAGCCTTTTTAAGGTTTCCAAAAGGCGTTTTACCAATGAGGAGAAGGTATGGATCCAGAGCGTTTTTAACGGCAGTAATTTTGATAATGCCTATGCTACGGCCAGAAGCCTGGCCCATAAGGGGAATGCGGACAGGGCCTTGCTACTTTGTGCCTACATTTTATCTGAGGTTCCGGGTCATATAGATGCCCAAATATTACAGGGTAGAATTTACGCCTGGTCCAAAGAGTATGCCAAAAGCTTGGCCACCTTGGAGGCAGCCGTTAAAAAATATCCACATTACCAAGACGCCTACGCCGCTTTGTTAGACGTGTATTTCTGGTCTGGGAAGGTTACCAATTACGTTTGGGTAGCAGCGCAAATGGAACGCAATGCCATTGAAAGTGCCCAATTGGACCAAAAAATAGAACGTCTAAAAGTATTGGAACAAAAAATAAATTCGCAACTAAGCCAACTGGATTTTGAGAGCACGGAATAACCATATTGTATATGCTTTACTGGGTCTGCTGTTGTTTTGCCCATCCATTATGGCCCAACGCATTGAAGATGCGGATGCCTATTTCTTAAAGATTAGGGACATCGCATTTCAGGGAGAATACCAAACGGCAAGGGATTCTTTGAACCAATTGCTCCAAAGCTACCCCGGGTATACGGATGCTTCCTTATTGATTGCAAAGACCCATAGCTGGGAGGGAAACTATGATTTGGCCAGAAAAGGCTTCAATAGAATTAGTTCAAAGGAGAAAGACCAAGAGGCAATCTGGGAAGCTTCGGTAAGGAACGAACTGTATGCCCAGAACTGGAACATTGCCTTGGGATTGGCGAATAAGGGCCTAAAACACCTACCACAGTCCAAAAGCCTACAGGCCTTAAGAAACAAAGCGCTACAGGGCATCAGCGGCCAGCAGCAGATTGCAGTCCGTATGAAATCCGATAAAAAGAAAGAGCAACAAAAGAATAAAGTGGGCCTTGCTAGTTGGATGGAATTGTATGACGTGGTTTTTGAGCCCATGTATTATACCACTGTGGAGTATCACCTTAAAACAACGCATACCATAATCATCCCAAGGATAAACCTTAGCCAACGTTTTGGTATCCAAGGTGCGCAGTATGAGCTGGACGCTTATCCCACCTTTTCGGAAAAATACCATGGTTATGCCAATTATGGCTATTCCAATGCCCCAACCTATCCTAGGCACCGAGCCGCAGCGGAAGTGTTCCGGGAACTCCCCAATGCGTTTGAAGCCTCACTTGGCGCTAGGTATTTGCAGTTTGAGGAAGACAGGGTGCCCATTTTTACCGGTTCCCTAGGAATGTACCGGGGCGATTATTATGTCTCTGCAAGGCCTTATTTTGCGCCTAGGGGAAAGGAGGTAAGCGTATCCGGGACCATTTTGGCCAGAAAATATCTAAAAACGGCAGAAAACTATTTTGGCCTACAGTTTACCTATGGTTTCGACTCAGAATTTAGTCAGTTTGTGGTGGGGAACCAAGTCCTTTCAGAGACCCTTGTTTTCTTGGATGCCCAAAATTTGCGATTGGAATACCAATTTACCAATAGGGCGAATGACCATGTCTACAATACGTTTGTAGGACTTACTAGGCAAGAATTGGCATTTAATTCTGGCAACTTCTTTTTTGCCGCCACCATTGGGTTTCAGTATCAATTAAAATTTTAGCAAACCCCAAGGCTAATTTAGTTCACAACAAAATTTGAGGGGTTCACCACAATTTATTGTGCCACAAAACAAATGGGAATATGTTTACGTTATACTAATAACCCGAATTTTAAAACCGACCAGATGTTGTACGATACCTACGGCGAAGAATACTTGGCCTTCCTACAAGAGTTAAATGAAATATTGAGTTTAAACGAATTGACAGAATTAGACTATCTATAACATGTCTCACTAAAAACTAGTCCCATGGAAAATAGAAATCAAGAAAATGGCGCATATGTCAGTTTTATTCAAAACCTGAATGAAATTTTGACCAATTACAATATATCACAATTAAATTGTTCTTAAGTATATAGTGTTTATCAACAAAAAAAAGGGCTTTGTAATGAAGCCCTTTTTTTATATCCATAACCAAAGTAATGCCTAGCCCAAGTAGGTTTTTAAAATCTTGCTCTTAGAGCTATGGCGAAGTTTACGTATGGCCTTTTCCCGTATTTGCCGCACTCTTTCCCTGGTAAGGTCAAAAGTGCTCCCAATCTCTTCCAAGGTCATTGAGGGTTGTTCCCCTATGCCGTAATACAGCCGCACAACGTCTGCCTCCCTTGGGGACAAGGTGTCCAAAGCCCTATTGATTTCTGTGTTAAGGGATTGGTGCAGTAAATCCCTGTCTGGTTTGGGAGACTCCCCCGCACGCATCACATCGTATAAATTAGAGGTTTCCCCTTCCTTTAATGGGGCATCCATGGAAACATGGCGGCCAGAATTCTTGAGCGACTGTTTTACCTCAGTGACCGTCATATCCAACTCTTTGGCGATTTCCTCGGGAGATGGAGGCCTTTCATGGGCTTGCTCCAAATAAGAAAATGTCTTTTTAATTTTGTTGATGGAACCAATTTTGTTCAATGGCAAACGCACCACCCGAGACTGTTCTGCCAAGGCTTGCAAAATAGACTGTCTGATCCACCAAACGGCGTAGGAAATAAATTTAAAGCCCCGTGTCTCATCAAACCTTTTGGCCGCCTTCACTAAACCAACATTACCTTCATTGATTAAATCTGGTAATTTTAGCCCCTGGTTTTGGTATTGTTTTGCTACGGAAACCACAAACCTAAGGTTGGCGTTGGTCAGTTTCTCCAAAGCTATTTGGTCGCCCTTTTTAATGCGCTGTGCTAGTTCAACTTCTTCTTGGGCGGTTATTAAATCAATTTTACTGATATCTTGTAGGTATTTGTCCAAAGACTTGGATTCGCGGTTCGTAACCTGCTTGATGATTTTTAACTGCCTCATTTATGATTCTCGTTTAGTATATAATTAATACTCCCATGATACATTTTTAGAATCAGATTTCCAAATAGGTTCACGTATTATTTTAAAATAGTTATTATCAAAGCCGTACAGACGCACAAAACTGCTAAAATGGCAATTGTTGATAGTATTTGAAACATTTCCCACCATAAGGCATGACCACTACTTAAAAATCTGGTAATTTTGAAGGGTTTTTTAAGGACGAAACTGTTAATTGATACATCTCATCAGTCTAAGTCGTTCTAATGTTTACCAAAAATTGCATTCCATTTGGAAGTGAAGAAAGAAATACCCAAGAAGAATTTATACGATTACCAGCTTAACGATTTAAAGCGCATTTTTGCCCAGTTGGATAAGATGCCGGCAGGGAGCAACCTGCTGTACCAATTACCCACTGGTGGGGGTAAGACCGTGGTTTTTTCTGAAATCACCAGAAGGTATATCCAACAAACCCAAAAAAAGGTGGTGGTGCTTACCCATAGGATAGAATTGAGCCACCAAACTTCTAACATGTTACATGGTTTTGGGGTCACCAATAAAATCATCAACAGTGAGGTCAAGGAACTGGACGACCAAGATGAGTTCATGTGTTTTGTGGCGATGGTGGAGACACTCAATAATCGGCTTCAGGAAGAGAAGGTGAATATTAAGAACATTGGCCTTGTCATCATTGATGAGGCACATTACAATTCCTTTAGAAAACTGTTTAAGTATTTTGAGAAGGCCACTATTTTGGGCGTGACGGCAACACCTTTGAGTTCCAATATTAAACTGCCCATGAAAGACCATTACAAGAAGCTGATCGTGGGCAAATCCATAAAATCCTTGATTGAGGATAATTTCTTGGCAAGGGCCAACCTTTACAATTATGACGTTAGCCTAAAAAGTTTAAAATTGGGGATTCATGGGGACTATACCGTGAAATCATCTGACGAGTTTTACAGCAACCAAAGTATGCTGAGCAAGTTGGTGCATGCCTACGAAGAGCTGGCCAAGGGTAAAAAGACCTTGATTTTCAATAATGGCATCAACACCTCTTATTACGTGTATGAAACCTTTAAAAAGGCAGGATACAACGTACGTCATTTAGACAACAGGAACAACGCTACGGAACGGCGGGACATATTGGAATGGTTTTCCAATACACCGGATGCCATTCTTACTTCCGTTAGTATCCTTACTACCGGGTTTGATGAGCCTACAGTGGAAAACATTATCCTAAACAGGGCCACCCGTTCACTTACCCTTTACTTTCAGATGATCGGGCGTGGATCACGTGTACTGCCCAACAAAAAGGAATTCAATGTCATAGATTTAGGGAACAATATTGCAAGATTTGGGCCCTGGGACGAACCCATTGACTGGCAAGAAATATTCCATTTCCCGGATTTTTATTTGGAAAACATCAAGAATGATGAGGAAATAGAACGGGAGTTTATTTATGAGATGCCAGACGAGCTTAAAGCAAAATTTAGCAAGTCCAAAAACATCCATTTTGATATCAAAGCAGAGTACAAAAAGGTATTTGCTGAAGGCGGAAAGTCAAAAATTGTGTTGGACCGCAGCATAGAGCAACATGCCCAGATATGTGTGGAGAACAGTGAAGACGTGTTTGACGCACGTATTCTGGCCAAGGAACTCAAAGAGGAAATTGCATACCGGGTACGGCAGTATTCCTATTGTATCATGAACAACACAAAAAATTACAAGGAATGGCTAGAGGAAGATTACGAGCGTAAGCTAAGGTCCAGCATTTCCAAAAAGTTTGCCCAAATGATGTAGATCCTCGTTGCCCATAAGCTTCCAAAATAACCCACCATTTGTCCAAACAACCAAAGTCAAGACCCAATACCCATTGAAAAAGGCACTATGTATCGGATATGTTTGGCCAGAGCCTAAAACCACGGCCGCGGGCCAACGAATGTTACAACTGCTGGAGGCTTTTATACATGAGGGGTATCAAGTAACCTTTGTTACCACAGCTTCCAAAACCCCATATTCGGATGATTTATCGTCCTTGGGTGTCCAAACGGCCACTATTTCCTTAAACCATGAGAGTTTTGATGTGTTTATTCAAGATTTGCAGCCTCATGCAGTGGTTTTTGACCGTTTTATGGTAGAAGAGCAGTTTGGTTGGCGGGTAGCAGAAAATGCACCGCGGGCCTTACGGATATTGAACACAGAGGATTTACACTCCCTAAGGAAAACGAGGCAATTGGCGCATCAAAAAGGGGAGGGGTTTATCTTAGAAACATGGATGCAACAAGAGATGACCAAGCGCGAAATGGCTAGTATCTATCGTTCAGATTTAACTTTATTGGTGTCCAGTTATGAAATGAAAATCTTGCAGACCAAGCTCATTATCCCGCCAGACTTGCTTTACCATCTGCCATTTTTGTTGGATACTATTGATGAAGGAAGCCCCGCTACTTGGCCATCTTTTAAAAACCGCAAAGATTTTATTTGTTTTGGTAACGGAAGGCACGCCCCCAATATAGATGCCATTGCGTACTTGAAAAAGGACATTTGGCCACTAATTAGACAGCAATTACCAGAAGCCAAGCTGTGTATTTTTGGAGCCTATCTCCCGCAGCAGGTGCAAGAGTGGCACCAGCCCAAAGCGGGGTTTTATGTGCAAGGTTGGGTTAACGATTTAGACCATGAATTACAAGGGACAAGAGTTAACTTGGCCCCTTTACGGTTTGGGGCCGGCATCAAGGGAAAACTTACCCAAGCCCTGCAAAACGGCACCCCTACCATAACAACCAGCATTGGGGCAGAAGGTATGTTTACAGGAGAGGATTTGCCCGTTGTGGTGAGGAATGATGCCAAAAGCGTTGCCCAGGCCGCGATAGCGCTATATCAAGACGAAAACGAGTGGTATCGGATGCAATCCGAAGGGGTGAATGCTATTAATATGGAGTATGATAAAAAGGCCCTTCTAACCCCATTCTTTGCCAAAGTAAACACGCTTTACCAAATACTTAGGGAGCACCGAACCGCCAATTTTATAGGTAGCATGTTGCAACATCAGACCATGGCCAGTACTAAGTATATGGCCAAATGGATTGAGGAAAAGAATAGATAGCAGAAATGGGCAACATCTTTATTCGTTTAACAATTGCGATTGAATGGGTAAAGTATGGTCTAATTAACAGAAACCCAAACTTACAAGTCCGCGGGTAAAACACCTATTTCTAGCAATTTTCACCTAGTCGTTGAAAAGCCCTAGGCAGTAAATGTACATCACTTTAAATGCCAGATTATAAGCGGTATTGGTCATTTTTCAAAAACAATCTGGCCTTCCTTTATCGTTTTTAATACTTGAATGTCCTTAATTTCATTAGTAGGGACTTTTAAGGGATTATCATCCAAAATGACCAAATCTGCTAATTTCCCTTTTTCTAAACTTCCTTTTGTGTCCTCCTCAAAATGTTGATAGGCAGACCAAATTGTTATTGCCTGCAGCGCTTCATAAGGGGTTAATCTTTCCTTCTCGCCAATAATTTTTCCTGATCGGGAGGTACGTTCAACCGCCGTCCACAAAACACGCATTAAATTAGGTAAAGCTACGGGAGCATCCGTATGGATGGTAATGTTTAGACCCTTGTCCAATGCCGACTTTACAGGACTTATATTTTGCACCAAGGAATCTCCGATTAATTGCGTATGCCAATCTCCCCAGTAAAACGTATGAAGCGGAAATAAGGAAGCAACCATTTGCATTTCCTTGGCGGCATTTAGTTGGTCCTCTCTTATATATTGACCGTGAATGATGACATCGCGCCTATTGTTAATCCCGTACTTTTCCTGTAGTGGCTTCATTGTCCTTATGAATTGGTCTATTGCAGCATCACCATTGGTGTGCGCCAGGATTTGCCAATTGTTTTTTAGTCCTTTTTCAAATATTGAAGATACCACGCTATCATTGGGTATGGCTGGATAACCACTATAATCATGGGGCATCCCTTTTGGTGGAATTAGGTATGGCTCCGTTCTCCATGCAGTCCTGCCTTGCGGAGAGCCATCCAAGGTTACTTTCATTCCACCTATCCTGTAACCGTTATTGTATGCTTTACCATTCCATTTACTGTCCATATACTTATCTACAAATGCGTAATCTATATAACTGACGACATCAAGTTTAAACAGATTGCTTTCTGCCATTGCTGCAAGCATTTCATGGTTTTGCATGGCTCGTCCTTCTTGTGCGGTGGTATATCCATAGGACAATGCCATCTCTTGGCCAGCTTCAAAGAATTTTAATATGGCCTCTTTGGATTTAGGCGCCACGGCCTCTAGCATATATGGAATTGCAGCTAATTCCTCTAAAACCCCGTTTGGTTCAGAAGAATTATCTTCCCTTCTTATTAACCCACCCTCAGGATCTTTGCTATTTTCATTAATACCCAATGTTTCCAATCCTTTGGAATTAACCACCGCAAAATGACCAGATATGTGGGTTATCATTATGGGGAACTCTGTGCTTACCTGATCCAAATCATGTTTTGTGGGAAATCTTTTTTCTTTTAAAATGGAATCATCGAACCCCGTTCCAAATATCCATCCTGTTAAAGCCCGGTTCTCCGGTGTGTTCCAAGCTTTTAAAACGGATATCAAGGTTTGCATATCATTCACATTTGCATCTGGGGAGGCCAAGAGTTGGGCACCTATGGCCTGTGCTCCAAAATTGGCGAAATGTGCGTGACCATCAATTAGTCCGGGAACCATTGTGTTGCCATCCAAATCAAATAACTTGTGTGCATTCCCGGCAATTTTCTTGGCCTCTTTTAAGGAGCCGGTATAACTAATTTTTCCATCTTTCTCCACAATCGATTCTACATAGGCAGGGGATTCCCCAGACATTGTAATGATATCACCGTTAAAATAAATGGTAGCAGGTTTCTCTGTAACAGTTTCATTACAACAAATGAAAAGGGATAATCCACAGATGAGGAACACATGTTTTATTGTCATTTTCTATTATTTAAAAGAAGTAATTAAATTTTTAAGGCTTAGGATAACCTACTTTAACAGTCATTAACAAAATTAAAATAAAAATTTAGATTGGATGTTTGTCTGCAAGTTTATGTCCGGTTTTCCCAGAACCTAAAATGCAGGAAATATTACGGTAAATACTTAAAACTGCAGATTTTTCCTAATTAAGGGTGCACCTTGGCCAGTTATATCATTGCTTAGTTACTCCTTGGTTTGCTCTAAAATCCAATCCAGAAGGTCTTCTTTATTGATTGCATCCCAAGTGGATTGCGTATTCCGTGGCTGCGCTGTATTGTCCTCTGGTGCTATTACGATTAATTGGTTTTTTTTGTTCCCTACCAATCTCAATTCTGCCAAAAAACCAACCATATCCGTCGTATTATTCTCATAGAGGGTTCTTAGTTGTTTGTCCAGTTTATATTCGATGGCCGGTTCTACATAGACTCTAAAGGCGTATTCTTGGTATAGATGGATGTTTTTATTGGTATCACTGGGGTAACTATACGCGGAAAAATGCTGATAGCTTTCTGGATGGGTCTTTGGTGTTCCTCCCAAATTGGTTTCCAAAAGATAGTTGATAAATGTTGGCTCCCAAAGGTCAATTTTGCCAATCCTAATATCCCGTTGATGCTGATGCCATTTCCTACTAAAGTCCATGGTAAAATTACAGGCGACAATACCCTTAACATGCAGCCGAAATTCGGGCTTGCTTTCGGCAATAAATTTTAAATAACGCATCGCTCTGTGGCCAACCAAACTGGCACCTAAAAAGAAAATATTTTGATTGGGCAAATCATAGGTTTCAAATACTTTTTTGATGAGCTGATGCGCCAAAAGCATGGAGGCGTTGGAAAAGTAGAAATCCACCGGAACCTCGGTAGAGACGGACAGCACCGCAAAGCCTTTTCCAGATGCTTGGGCATACAGCTGTTTAGCGCTCCGGTTCTTTTGGTCGTATTTGGAATCTTCCAGTAAAATGAGCACCCCCTTAATTTCATTGGTTTCAGGAAGCATGAGGGTATACCCAGGTTGGATAAAGGGTGAAAAGTCGTTTTCCCCTAGGCCTACCCTTAGGCTGTCTTTTTTGGCGGGTAGGTAATTTTCCAAAATTTGCTGGGGAAAACACTCGGAGCCAAACATGGCAAAAAAGAGGGCAGCAAACAGCTTAAACAGTAGTTTCATGGTGATTCATTTAAAAGCAGGACAACGGCAACCCAAACGGGATTTCATGCAGATTAGCGTTGGTGGTGTTACAATGATAAAAGTAACAAGAATACTACTTTTTTCATGCAACACATTGTTCAAAGGGATGGCAACCACAAAACCTGTGGCTTGGTTCAAGTTAGAGGGCACTTAAAAAAATGTAAGGTCAAAATTCAAAGTTTAGATGACACATGTTTTTTTTGAAGTTTCAGTCCACATCAAACAAAACCTTTATTTTTATCACCACTAATCATTAGAATCATGGATAAGATTACCTATTATGCGGAGTTGGTTCGCGATAATGCCATTGCATACGCGCCCAGGGTTTTGGGGGCCATTTTGTTGTTGTGGATTGGCTTTAAACTGCTTAAAAAAGTAGACAAGGTTTTAAACAATAGCCTTACCAAAATGAAGGTGTCAGATACCATGAGACCTTTTATCACCTCCTTGGTGTCTACCACCTTAAAAATTGTTCTTTTGCTGGTAGCGGTTTCCATTTTGGGCGTGGAGTTATCTGGCTTGGTCACCATTGTGGCGGCTATGGGTTTTGCCATAGGCCTTTCCCTACAGGGTAGTTTGGGCAACTTTGCCTCGGGTATACTGATTTTGTTTTTAAAGCCTTACAAGGTGCATGACTGGATTCAGGTAGACGAAAGCTTTGGCAAGGTAGAGGAGATAGGCATCTTCAACACCATTTTGGTCACCCCTGGCAATAAAACCCTAATTGTGCCCAATGCCAAAATTACGGATGGGGTAGTGACCAATTTTTCTGAAAAGGGTTTGGTACGCTTGGAGTTGAACGCCCACATTCCTTACGAGGAGAGTTTCCCAAGGGTGCAACAGCTCATACAAGAAGCCCTAAAGCAAACCCCGCTGGTGCTGGATGAGCCAGCCCCGGAAATTGGTATAGAAAATTTTGATACGCACAACGTGATATTAGCCATCCGCCCCTATGTACACCCGGACAATTACTGGGACGCCACCTTTGAATCCCATAAAACCATTAAACAGGTCTTTCATCAAAATAATATTCAAGTAGCCTATTCCGAAGGGGTGGAACTGGGACGTATTGGGGGATGATTTTTGTAAGTTTTGTTTTTGGTATCCTATAAAAGCGTGGTGGAATGTTAAGCACTGATTTTTCGGTTAAACACAAAGTTTGATGCGAAGCAAAAGCACCGAATAAAACCCTGATTGGCCTGTGTATATAATCGTTAAAGTTAGGAGTGGTTATTTTATTTCCAGCTTGTTGTTTTTTAAATCTATGGTCAATCGTTGATGTGTTGTTCCAATGATTAAGTCAATAATCTCTTTATCCAATTTTAGATTAAAACCTTCCATATAGTCCGCTATTCCCAAGTTTAATTTTGCGTTTCTAATATTAATTGGTACCGTGTAAAGGTTATAGGCGTAATTTCCGTATTTCTTTTCTTCCTTCTTTTTGTATAGCTCTTTGTAGTATTCTTTATTTAGTATATCAATGGGTGAGCCTGTATCAAAAACGGTTGTTAGGTTTTTGTCCCCTAATTGAAGTACGGTAATTGGCTTTGAGTCAAAAAAGAAAATAGGTTGCGTATTTTCCATTTGAAGTTTTTGATTTGAAAAAATAATTTCTTTGTTTTCCCAATCAAATCTCACATAGTCGATTAATCCAATCAAAATATCAATACCCATAAAAATGTCATACTGTTGCTTAGAATCGAACTCGCCATTATCTTTTGCAGACACTGTATATTCAGCTCTTAAGTTGCTTAGTTCAAGATTTCCAAATTTTATCGTCTTGATAATGGTAGGACTTGTTTTTGAGACTCTTTTAAAGGCCGGCATATAAGAAGACCCTGTAATGTTGGTATCTGTTGGTAGATTGTATTTTTCAACTAATCTTTTTGAAATAGAAATTCCGTGTCCTCCTGTATCCAGCACAACCCGAAGAGAGTCTTTTCCGATTGTAGCTAAAAATAGGTTTCTCTCCAAGGGCAGAATTACTTTGTCTCCATTTGTAAAATGAATTTTGCTTTTTGGAAATTGATTGTAAAAACTATCGCCCCAAATTTCAAGTGTAGAATCAATAATTGTAGTTTCTCGATTTGCGTACTGGAATGCATTCGTTAGAAACTGATTTTTGGGTAGACTTATATCTTTTTTGGTCATAAGTTGATAAGCCTTGGCATAATCTCCATTGGAATAAGCAAAAAACCAATCTGACTTTTTTTCTTTTTGATTTGACAAAAAAAGGTTCTGTACAGTTCTTTGAGCTAAAACAGTTATCCCGATAAGGCATAATATCATACTCATTAATAATCGCTTAGTCATTTTCTATAATTTTTACCAGCCAACAGCTAAGGAGAGTTTTAATTCCTTTTAGCGGTCGATACCGAAGTTTAGTGAAAAAACAATCATTTTCAATAATAAAGTAGCGGTACTTATAAACAGTTTTTAACATCCCCACTTCTCAGTATCTTTGTTAAAACTGTAAACGAATGTCAGCACCCACTTGGAAAACCGCCCTAGAGTTTGAAGATATTACCTATAAAAAAAGCAATGGCGTGGCACGTATTGCCTTTAACCGCCCCAATGTCCGCAATGCCTTTAGGCCACATACTACCAGCGAACTTATCAAAGCCTTTTACGATGCCCAAGAAGATACTTCCATTGGTGTGGTTTTGCTTTCCGCAGAAGGTCCATCCACAAAAGACGGTGTTTGGTCGTTCTGTAGCGGGGGAGACCAAAAGGCTAGGGGTCACCAAGGCTATGTAGGCCAAGATGGACAGCACCGGTTAAATATTTTGGAGGTGCAACGGATGATCCGTTTTATGCCCAAAGTGGTCATTGCCGTAGTTCCGGGCTGGGCCGTTGGAGGTGGCCATAGCTTGCATGTGGTCTGTGATATGACCCTGGCAAGCAAAGAGCACGCCATTTTTAAACAGACTGATGCAGATGTGACCAGTTTTGATGGTGGCTATGGCTCTGCCTATTTGGCCAAAATGGTAGGACAGAAAAAAGCACGTGAAATCTTTTTCTTGGGCAGGAATTATACGGCACAAGAGGCTTTTGAGATGGGCATGGTGAATGCCGTGGTACCGCATGAACAACTGGAGGCTACAGCCTACCAATGGGCGCAGGAGGTATTGCAAAAATCACCAACCTCCATTAAAATGCTCAAATTTGCCATGAACCTTACGGATGATGGTATGGTTGGGCAACAGGTTTTTGCAGGTGAGGCAACACGTTTGGCCTATATGACGGATGAGGCCAAAGAAGGGCGTAATGCCTTTTTGGAAAAACGAAAGCCCGATTTTGGGAAGGATAAGTGGTTGCCCTAGTGTACTATAGAGGGATTGCGGAATACAACTTATGTACGTAGGCGAAATTGACGTAAAGGTGGAATCTAGTTTTGGAAACCAAACAAGGCCAAACTAAAAAGAGCCTTGTCTTTTGGACTAAGGCTCTTTTACGAGAACACTATATGAAAATGAAAATTTGTTGTTGAATTATTACATGGTAAATGTACCACCTTGCCAAGAGCACCACCAATCATTGTTGTAAAGGACTGTAATATTGTGGTAAAGCTGCCTTAGGTTGTTGTTTGCTTTTTTCTATTCGTTTAGTTTCAGGGAAATTTAAGGTGCCGAAGGACGGGACATATAGCTTATAAACCATAAAGCCTCCGATTGTACAGGGCTGTAAACTAGAGCAGTATGAAAATGAAAAAATCACTTTCTTTTTTACTAGCTTTTAAAACTATGGTGGTGCTATAGGGAGATAGAAATAATAGTTTTGAACGTAGCCATAGTTATGGTCAGTTTTGATATTTCTGCACGCTCACACTGGAAAAAGGCTTTTTTGGGATATCCGTTCACAGGGTGCCCTAAAGAAACGTTGTTTTCTAAGGCTTTGGAAAATAACGTTTTGTGTTAGCATTGGTGAACATATTGCTAGTTAATTGCTCTTACCAAAGTGGAAAGAAAACCATTGATGTCAAAATCAGGATATTCCGCTAGACCTGTTCTAACTACCACCAAGTCTTTTGATGGGACAATAAACACATACTGCCCTTGGAATCCATTCATGGAGAACAAGTCCTTGGGAACATCTGGGTATTTCCCCTGGGCGTTTAACCAAAAGTGCGCGCCATAGGTACCGTTGGACAATGCTGTTGGTCTGGTAATGTAATCTACCCACTCTGGTTTAAACAATTCCTCTCCGTTCCATTGTCCACGGTCTAGATATAACTGTCCAATACGCCCCCAGTCCCTTGTACTTGCCCATCCATAGGAGGAACCCACATAGTTTCCTTCCAAATCGGCCTCAATCAGCATACTGTGCGCGCCTATCTTGTCAATAAAACGTGCATACAGAAAATCCAGGTAGGCCTGCGGGGAACGGAACTGCTGCCGTAATATTCCAGACAAAAGGTTGGTGGTGCCAGAAGAATAGTTCCATTTTTCTCCTGGCTTGGCCACCGCTTTTTTAACCCGTTGCGCTTGGGTCATATCAGGGTCTAGAAACAACATTTTGGTCACATCAGAAATACGGGTGTAGTCTTCACTCCATTCCAAACCGCTTTGCATGCGTAAAAGATGGTTTAAGGTAATGGCACTCCGTTCATCATCTTGCCATTCTGGTATGGGTGCAGGCCAATGGCTTTGGATTTTCCCGTTTTTTTCCAGTATCCCAAAGCAGGTAGCAAGAACGCTCTTGGTCATGGACCAGCCTAAAATAGGGGTATCCTTATCAAAACCATCCACATATTCTTCATGGATTAGATGGCCCTTGTACAATATGGCAAGGGTTCTTGTCTTTTGTAGTTTTGGTTTGGAAAATGGCAAGGCCACTGCTTTTTGTAGCAGGTCATAATCAATTTCCTTAAAAACCGTATCCTTTGGTGGCAAATGGCCGTATGGATAGGGTTTGTCCACTTTTTTAAAATTTCGATTGGGTTGTAAATAGCTAGCGTCTGTAGGATACTTCTCGTTGGTCAAAACAGTTCCCAAACCTTGGCGGTCTATCGTGGTTCTTTCCATCAGGCCATATACAGAAGCCTTGGCCACCTTGTTTTTTTCATCGAATTCCGTACTTGCCAAATCTATCAATGGCATATCCAAATCTGTTGTGGCAACATATTTAGTGGCATGTCCACCAATAAGTACGCTAGATGCCATATACTTGGCCGCATACCCAGATATCATGTTTAGTTTTGGATAATTAAGGTACACCAAAACCCCTATGCCAAGAAGGAGGAAAAGAAGAATTCGTTTAAAGGTTTTCATAAAATAGCGCTAGTTTTATTGTAACTTTCTGTGGAAAATATAAAGATAGGTACCATGTCAAATATAGGGTTGATAATCGAGGAAAGAAGTAGGGATATTGGAGATTTTTTAGTGGGCCGTTTAATTCCATTTCGTAAAAAGCGGATGATTGGCCCATTTATTTTTATTGACCATATGGGACCAACAAATCTGGGACCAGAAAAATACATGGATGTGGACCAACATCCGCACATTGGTCTGTCTACCTTGACCTTTATGTTGGAGGGTGAAATTTTGCACCAAGATAGTTTAGGCACCAAACAACGCATACAACCAGGTTCCGTGAACTGGATGACCGCCGGAAAAGGGGTTTCACATACTGAAAGGACACCAAAAGAATTAAGAAACGGAAATGAGTTCACAGCTCACGGTTATCAAATTTGGGTGGCCCTCCCCAAAGAATTGGAAGATATGGAACCTAGTTTTCATCACATTAAGCACACTGAATTGCCCAAATGGAAAGATGGTTCTGCCGAGATTTGTTTGGTAGCAGGAGAAGGATATGGTCGTAAATCCCCCGTGCCCGTATATTCTCCCATGTTCATGCTTGAAGTGAAGACAACCGATTCTTATGCACTGAACGTTAACGGCCACCTTAAAGGTGAGATAGGGATTTGCATTGTTGAAGGTGCTATAAACGCCTGTGGCCAAGAAGTAGCTAAAGGAAATATCTTGGTTTCCAAGGTGGAAGATACCTGCGATATTACCTTAGCGCCACATACCCATTTGTTGTTGTTTGGAGGGGAACCGTTTCCTGAAGAACGTCATATCTATTGGAATTTTGTGTCGTCCTCCAAAGAAAAAATTGAACAGGCAAAACAGCAATGGGCAGCAAGGACATTTCCCATGATGCCAAACGACAATAGTTATGTTCCCCTACCTTAAAACCAAAGCCAAATTAGTCCATGCCGCTTTGGTGCTTTTACCCTTTTTCCTTGCCATAAGCTGCACCGGTGACAAGCATAGGGGTACCGAATATGATTGGTATGGCCATGAGGTAACGGCCTCTGCCTATAATTCCGTTCCTTGGCAAACTAATGCCAACCCAAATATAGCGGCATGGGGAGATACCTTAAAGACAGGGATGAAGGTCGTTGCTGTTTCCCGTGATTTATTGGCCAAGGGTCTAACCTACAATACCATGGTTAAAATAGACACCTTTCCAGATACCTTTTACGTAAAAGATAAGATGAACAAAAAATGGCGTAACCGAATTGATATCTTTATGGGCAAAGATGTACGAGCTGCCAAGCAATGGGGAAAGAAAAGACTCATGATTTGCTATGCTGTTCCAACAGATACCCTTAGGAATTAAAATCTAAAAGATGAAAACATATGTCATGTTATCCACAGTATTGGTCCTCTTTCTATCCTGTAGTGCTCCCATTAAACTTGTGAAAAAGCCTATTGTCTTTGACCAACAACGTGTGGAACTTACCAAGCAGTATCTTAATCAGCGCTACCAGCTTCCCAGTGATACTATTTTGATAACCCCAAAAATGATTGTCCTGCACTGGACGGCAATACCAACTTTTGAGGGTTCTTTTGATGCCTTTTATGAAAGCACCTTACCTTCTTGGCGGCCAGATATCGAAAATGTCAGTGGCTTAAATGTTTCTTCCCATTTTTTGGTAGACCAAGACGGAACAATTTACCAACTTATGCCAGAAAATTATATGGGTAGGCATGTTATTGGATTAAACCATTGCGCCATTGGTATAGAAAATGTTGGTGGTACGGAAGCGGTACCGCTCACCAAAGCGCAATTAAGGTCCAACATTAAATTGGTAAAATATCTGGCAAAAAAGTACGCCATAGATTATGTTATTGGCCATTATGAGTATACCCGGTTTCAAGAGCATCCGCTTTGGTTGGAAGTGGATGAGGGCTATAGAACCACAAAAACCGACCCTGGTGAAGATTTTATGCAAAAAGTTCGCAAAGCAACAAAAAAGTTTAAATTTAAACCCATACCTACAAAGACCACAGAATGAGAAAAAATCTTTTATTGTTAAGCTGTTTGTTTTTAAACCTAATGGCTATCCAAGCCCAAGAACTTACAGAACGTTTGTATGAAACTTACGAAAAGTACAAAGAACCTTCTCTTAAGGAAAGAAGAATCAAGCACCAAGATATCCAACCGTTGATACAACAGTTCCGTATCAATCCAAAATTTGAAGTCAATAGGGTAGGCACTTCCATTGAAGGTCGTTCCTTGGAGTTGATAAGTGTGGGAAAAGGGGATATTGATGTTTTTCTATGGTCACAAATGCATGGTGATGAACCAACGGCAACGCAAGCGATTTTTGACATACTGCATTTTCTGGAATCCCCAGATTTTAAAGACGAAAAGGAACGCATCCTAAATGAGCTAAGGCTCCATTTTTTACCCATGTTAAACCCGGATGGAGCGGAACTTTTTCAGCGCAGGAACGCCCTTGGAATAGACATCAACCGTGATGCCCTTCGTTTACAATCGCCCGAAGGGCAAACCTTAAAGAGGGTGCGAGATAGCCTTGAAGCGGATTTTGGTTTTAACCTTCATGACCAAAGCCGGTACTACAATGCCGAGCTTACGGACAAACCAGCCACTATCTCTTATCTGGCCACGGCCTACAATTACGAAAAAGAAATTAACGAGGTACGTTCCAATGCCATGAAGGTCATTGTTTTTATGAACGACATTATTCAAAAATACGCTCCAGGCCAAGTTGGGCGGTACAGTGACGATTTTGAACCAAGAGCTTTTGGGGATAATTTGGCCAAATGGGGAACTAGCCTCATTTTAATTGAGTCAGGCGGGTATCAAAATGATTTGGAAAAGCAAGAGATACGCAAGTTAAACTACGTTTCCATCCTATCCGCTATGTATAGTATCGCCAATAAGAGTTTTCAGGATATCCCCATTGAGCGATATGAGGAAATTCCGCGTAATGATAGAAAGATGGTAGATCTTAAAATCGAAAACGTTACATATAGTTTGGAAGGAAAAAAATTTATTTTGGACTTAGGTATTTTCAGAACGGAAATAGATGATGCCACACACCAAGATTTTCATATCAACGGAATTATTGGAGACCAGGGAGATTTATCCACCTATTATGGTTATGAAACCTTTGATGCCACAGGATACAACATAGTGCCACCAAAGATAGGAAACGGTATGGTAGAGGCTACTAAGGACGGATTTTTGGTGTCCAATGCAGCAACCCTCCTTAAAAATGGTGAAGCCTTTACCAGACTTGCCAAAATACCATCCAAGGTTACTTTTTCACCATCACCGATACATCTGGTTCCACAGACCTATCAATTACCAGAATTTAAGCTGCAACCGGGCAAAAACGCGACCTTTTTCCTAGCTAAGGAGGGAAAGCTTACCCATGCTGTTATCAACGGTTTTATTTTAGATCTGGGGAAGCCATGGACAGCACAACAGTTTAGAAATGCTCTTATTTACCGTTAATACCCAAATTGGATGTTGGCATACATACCATGGGTAAAAAGCAAGACCAACATGGCAAATAGCGTTACAACAATCAGGGAAAATATGGACACTATAATTCCTTGGGTCCAATAGGATAGGGAGGCCATGGGCCCATATTTCATTACATCTTTTAAAACATCCATACCAATAACGATTAGGGTTTGTACATGTTGGTGTTCGTTGCAAAGGTTGGATAGTGATACAACAACTGAAACCTAATAAACCCTACATAAGGGTAAGGATACAGGGTAACGTAATTTATTTTATTCATACAAGTATCCTATTGTTTATCGGTTGTTTTTTGGTAGTTAAAAATTAAATTGAATATCTAAATTCCGCCGATTTAAATACATGAAACTGCGCTTCTTGCTTTTGTTCCTTTCCACGTTGGCGGACGTTTACCTAAAAACACATTCCCTTGTTCAATGGTATAAACCTATACGGTTAAAGCTACGTGCCAAAGAAACATACCAGTGGATTGTACGCATCCTATGGAAGGGGACAACTTATAAGGCTGTATTGCGCATGTGAGACTGGAACAGCTCAAAAATTGAGCTAAGCGAGCAAACGGAAATCACCGTAATGAATGGCATTCAACTAGGTGATATTCAAGACGATAAAAAGCAAATGGCAAGGGGTTCATTACCCTCTAGATAAATGATGAAGAAAGGATAAAAGTGAAATGCCGCCACATTAAAATCCAACCTATTGCCCAGCTAAGCCCTAATATTTACCGTAGCGGGGTAATATCAATTTTCCTAAATTGTATAGGGGCATGATCTCCTTGAATCATGATGGGCCCAGCTTCTCCTTCCGCGCTATCAAGGGCACCGCCGGTAATGCCAGGAATGGTTTGGTCACTGATGACCACCTTCCCGTTAGCTACCACCGTAACCCGTCTACCGATCAGGGTGATTTTAAAGTGTTGCCATTCCCCAGCGTTTTTGGCCGCGTTTTCATTGGGCTCCAAAAACCCATAGATTCCACCAAAATAAATATCCAGTGGTTCCAGACCTTTATTGTCTGCAATTTGTACCTCATAACGACCACGTAGATAAATGCCACTATTCCCATCTTTTGGATATTTGAACTCCGCTTCCAACACAAAATCATCAAATGAGGCATCACTAATGAGGTTGGCCCCTGATTCCGGACTGGTCAAGATTCCATTGTTCACCACCCATTGGCTGGTTTCCCGGTCCACATGCCAACCGGAAAGGTCTTTACCGTTAAAAAGGGATATCTTACCAGTGGGTTCCGGTATGCGGGAACGGACCAACAAAGGCGCTTTGGTCCCTGTAAAAACATAGCTGTTACCATCAACATAGGTCATGGTTCCTTGTAAGACACCATCTTTGAGTCTAGCCGTAAAGCCCATATCATTACCTACGGGTTCCCATTGCCGTGGGATGTCAAAAGAGATGGCACCATCTATATAGTTAATTTCTGAAATTGGTCTTGCACTGCCAAAGGCAAAAACAAACCGACCTACCAGGGTTTCATGACCAGAATGTTTAATTTCCAACCAGGATGGAACGGTCTTACCTTCAAAATTCATTTCTAGGTCCCACCTACCTTCGTAGTCTTTTTTTTCTTGGGAAAAAAAGTTAATTGTTGCCAGTAGGGCAAACATTAGGGGAAAACGGATTGCGAACTGCTTCATAAGCTTTATTTAGAGATCGTATGCAAGCTAACCAATGACCCAAACAGCAGATAAGAGTAACAGTCACCCAACACTGGTCTGGAGGCTGAAGATAAGAAATTGGCTGCTCACCGTTTCTATTCCCAAAAAAAATATTGCAATTTTAGTATACACCCAAAAAACATTCATGGCGTCATACCCCTAAATCTATCTTGAGTTGTTTTGGTTAAGGGGTACACTACATGCTATGTTCCAAAAATGCTAGATGCACATTTATTGGCATCCACCTGTGAATCCGGTAGCGTCAAATTCTGTTTGTACAGCACCTTGCAAGGCTCCATTGGTCAATTGGATGACCAAGTTGTTCCTGCCACTGCCGTCGCGTTTTGGCGTACAATATTCAAAGAGGTAAAAACTATTGGCCTGTTCGGAAACTTGGGCGGATATTTGGTTAAAGGTAGTTTCCAATTCAGAGGCATTGGCTGCAACCACGCTGGCTGTTTTGCCAACTTCTGCTAAAATCTCACTGTCTATTTCGGCCCCTAATCCTATGGTAAAAAAAGAAATGTTGGGGTTGGCATTTTGTACGGCGTTTAAGGCGCGTTCCTCTGTAAATCTTGATGCTTGGTCCGTTCCATCCGTAAATAGGACCACAGATGCCGCTCCAATGGTTTCACTCTGTATGTTGGTGCGGATAAAGTTTTCCGCAATATCAGTGGATTTAATGATGGCACCGTATAAATCTGTAGATGGGTCATTGCTAATATCCTCATCAATAGCGGCAACTGCTGCGGTAAGTTCTGCAATGGAGGAGGTCAATGGATTCAATAAATGCAATTTGTCCTCGCCATCAAACCAATAAATGGCCATCTTTGAAGACTCGTTCTCCGGGGTGGGCATTACATTGTTAATGAAGCTGGTTGAAGCCGCTTTTAGTTCTTCCAAACTGCCCTCTAAAACCGAATTGCTCAAATCCAACACTAAAAGGGTGTTATTGCTAAATACTTGTGAGTTTGGTGATATTCTAGCAAAGGATTCCGATGAGGATATGGGGTTAAAACAGTCATCATTCCTTCCTTGTTCAAAAATTCGAAACTGGTCTGCGGTCAATCCTGAAACTGGGTTTCCGGATACATCGGTCACCTTAAATAGGATGGATACCTTGCCTGGTGGCTCCCTAAATTGCTCTTGTATGGAGAGTAAAAGGTCATTATCGCCAAAACCAAGACAGTCATCTGCAAGTTCTCCCTTGCCCAACTCTCCTTGGTTGAGCTGAAAGTTGACATCATCATCTGCATTGCCACAAGAATGCAAAACAACTGTAATCACTAGGGAAAATATGGCAAGAAAGGTATTTTTCATTATCCTCTATTTATGGGTTCTGTCTGCTTAACGTTGCTTTTGGGATTCTAGTATAAAGCTCCTACGTATTGCCATTAAAAAAAAGTTAAAGAAAAATACCTTTTGTTAAAATAACACAGTCGACCTCTTAAATTGGTTAATTTCATCAAAGCTAAATGTAAGCATATGTCAACATATCAACTAAAGGTGAACGGTGCCCAAAAATCCGTAACGGTAGATGCGGATACCCCCTTGTTGTGGGTATTACGTGATGAACTGGGGCTTGTAGGCACCAAATACGGCTGTGGTATTGGTCAGTGCGGGGCCTGTACGGTCCATGTGGACGGTATGGCCATGCGTTCCTGTTCCATGACCCCAAGCCAGGTAGAGGGAAAGGAGATTACCACTATAGAAGGTCTTTCCAAAGATGGCACCCATCCCGTTCAACAAGCTTGGAAGGAAGTGGATGTGCCACAATGCGGCTACTGCCAGGCTGGACAAATTATGACCGCATCGGCCTTTTTGGAGCAACATCCAAATCCCTCCGAAATAGAAATCAAGAACGCCATGCACGGTAATATTTGCCGTTGTGGTGCATACAACAGAATATATACGGCAGTGGAAAAAGCTGCTAAAAGCAGTTAACAAGCACAGTACCCATGTCAGATAAGCCCATAACATTCAGTAGAAGGTCGTTTATGCGTACTTCGTCTTTGGCAGGTGGCGGAATGCTCATCGGCTTTAATTTGTTCCAAGCATGTAAACCGTCGGTAAAACCACCGATTGACCTTTCCAACTTGGATTACAATGATTTTAATGCTTTCATCAAAATAGCCAACAACGGAGCGGTGACCATTTTCTCCCCAAACCCTGAAATTGGACAGGGAGTTAAAACGGCAATGCCCATGATCATTGCAGAAGAATTAGAGGTGGCTTGGAAGAATGTTTTCGTAAAACAAGGCATTCTGGACACCAAATATTATACCCGTCAGGTAGCCGGGGGTAGCCAATCCATTCGTCATGGTTGGGATGCCTTAAGGCAAACAGGTGCCACGGCAAAACAAATGTTAGTCAATGCCGCGGCGCTCCGCTGGGGAGTGGATGCCAACGATTGTAAGGTAAGTGAGGGCGTGATTACCAGTCCCACCGGAGATACACTGGGCTACGGGGAGGTGGTGAATGAGGCGGCACTGTTGGAAGTTCCAGAAGAAGTAAGCCTAAAAGAGACAAAGGACTATACCATCATAGGTACCGAAACCGTAAATGTGGATATCGATGGCATCATTACCGGAAAACCCTTGTTTGGTCTGGATTATACCAAGGAGGGAATGGTGTTTGCCGCAGTGGTGAGACCACCGGCATTCGGACAAAAATTAAAATCCTTTGACTATAGCGAGGCAAGAAAAATACCAGGGGTCATCGATGTCATCAAAATTGGAAAGAAGGTCCAGGGACTATTGGAAGCTGATCCAAGTTTTGGCAGCAAGATTTCCCCAAGCGATAAAATTGCGGTCATTGCTAAAAGTACCTGGCAGGCGATGAAAGCAAAAAATGTCATTAAAGCGGAATGGGAGGATGATACATTTATGGAAAGTACCGCGGACCATGATAAAAAGTTGACCGATTTGCTGGATGGTACCCAATGGGAAAACCGGCGAAAGGATGGTGATGTCAATAAGGCCTTTAAGGAAGCGGATACCGTAATCGAACGGACCTATGAGTCGCCTTTTCTACCCCATAACTGCATGGAACCCATGAATTTCTTTGCGGATGTCACAGCTTCCAAAGTGCATTTAGTAGGACCAATCCAAACCCCGGAATGGAAGGCCGGGTTGGTGGCTAAAATGTTGGAACGTGAACCGGAGGATATTTTATTGGAAATGACCCGGATGGGTGGCGGTTTTGGAAGGCGTTTGTACGGGGATTTTGTATTGGAGGCCGCTGAAATATCTGATGCCATTGGTAAACCGGTAAAATTGGTGTACAGTCGTGAAGATGATATGTCCGCAGGGGTGTATCGGCCCGCGATCAAATACAGGATAAAGGCTGCCATCAAGGATGGTCAACTAACCGGCTATCATCTAAAAGAAGCAGCAATCAACGACAATATGTATGGGCTTATCCCCAATTTCTTTCCTGCGGGAGCGATAGCAAATTACCAGGTGGATACTGCAAATTATCAAAGTAACATTACAACAGGAGCATGGCGTGCACCGTATACCAATTTCCTTGCCTATGCCGAACAGAGCTTTTTTGATGAATTGGCCGAAGCCATGAACGTGGATAAAGTACAATTTAGAATTGATTTGTTGAAAAAAGTACAACCAGAGAAGGATGAGCGTATACAATATGATCCGGACAGAATGATTGCCGTGATAAAAAAGGCAGTAGAAAAATCTGGTTGGGGTCAACAGCCCAAAGGGGTGTTCCAAGGTTTTGCCAATTACTATTGCCATAATACGCATGTGGCAGAGGTGGCCGATGTGGTCATTGAAAATGGCAAACCTGTGGTAAAAAAGGTAACCTGTGTTGTGGATTGCGGAATTGTGGTAAACCCTATGGGCGCATTAAACCAAATTGAGGGCGGGGTCATTGATGGGATTGGTCACAGCATGTATGGCGACCTAGCTTTTGAGGGTGGAATGCCCAAAGCCTCTAATTATGACCGATACCGTTTGATACGTATGAAAGAGGCCCCAAAAGTAGAGGTACACTTAATGCAAAATGAGCATTCGCCCACTGGCTTGGGAGAACCTACCCTTCCGCCGGCCGGCGGAGCAGTGGCCAATGCCTTAAAAGCCGCGACAGGACAGCGTATCTATAAACAGCCATTTGCAAAATACCCCGAACTGTTAAAAATAATTGAAGAACCTATAATTGGCTAAATACTATGACCATTTTATTGTTTGGGGTTACCAAGGATATTGTGGGTAGCCCGTCACTTTCCATTCCTTCTGCAAGTGTTACCAATAGGAAAATTCCAAAATCTGTTAGGGAGCTACGTGCGTTTTTAGGAAAATCATATCCAGAACTGAATCAATTGTCATCTTTGGCCATTGCCGTGAACAATACCTATGCCGGGGATGATGTTGAAATTAATTCATACGATGAAATTGCGTTAATTCCACCGGTAAGTGGGGGATAAGACCACAATGACCCATGCTAATAGACAATCATAACAGAACTATAAATTACGTGAGGCTTGCGGTCACGGACCGCTGCAATCTTCGCTGTAACTATTGCATGCCGGCAGAGGGAATCAATTTTGTGAAAAATGATCAGTTGCTGACTATTGAGGAACTTAAATCTGTTGCCTCCATTTTAGTGGGGCAAGGGGTGGACAAAATCAGGATTACCGGTGGCGAGCCTTTTGTGCGTAAAGACTTGATGGTATTGCTGCGTCATTTGGCCAGTCTAAAAGGTTTGAACGATATTTCCATAACCACTAATGCCACCTTGATTGGGCCTTATATTGATGAGTTAAAGGTATTGGGTATCAAAAATATCAATGTTAGCCTAGATGCCATTGATCGGGCCACTTTTGAGCGTGTCACTAGGCGCAACCAGTATGATACAGTTCATGAAAACCTCATACGCTTAATTGCTGAAGGATTTAATGTCCGCATTAATTTTATTGTTTTGGAAGGACAGAACGAACAGGATATCATACCCATTCTAAAAGTCATGAAACACTATCCGGTGGCCGTGCGCTTTTTGGAGGAAATGCCATTTAATGGTGGCAGTAAATCGTTCCAGACCATCAAATGGGACTATAAAGCCATCTTAAAGCACATTACAAATCATTTTCCCGACTATACCTTGCTGAAATCGCCAATAACATCGACCTCCATCAATTATAGAATTAAGGGACACCAAAGTACCTTTGGTTTGATCCCTTCGTTCAGCAGAACATTTTGCGGGAGCTGTAATAGGCTCAGAATTACGGCAACTGGGGATGTCATTACTTGTTTATATGGCAAGCCCAAAGCCAATCTACGTGATTTGGTCAGAAATAGTACGGACGGTAGGGAGGTGGAACAAGCCATTTTAGGAGCGGTGGGCTCAAGGGCTAAAAATGGTTTTGAGGCGCAAGGGGAACATAGCAAGGTTTTTGATAGTTCCATGACTTCCATTGGCGGATAGCCATGTATGTAGTATCATATTTAAACTAAAACAGATAAGATTTGAGCAGCTTATACGGACTTATTTTAGCGGGCGGAAAGAGCACCAGAATGGGGAAGGACAAGGGACTGTTGGATTATCATGGTGTTCCACAACGGGAATACCTTTACCAACTAGCGGATACACATTGCGAACGCACCTTTTACGGTATCCGGTCAGAACAACATCATGCTTTTGATGATGCTACCCAAACCATAGTTGATTTAGACGAATACCGGGGGCCGCTCAACAGTATTCTTAGTGCCCATAAAGCACACAAAGAGGTTGCATGGTTGGTATTGGCCTGTGACCTGCCATTATTGACAGGGAAAGAGGTGGCACAATTGGTCGCTGCGCGTTCTACCAATGGCACTGCTACAGCCTTTGCTACAAAAAAAAGCGGATTGCCAGAACCATTGGTCGCCATTTGGGAACCAAAAGGGCTCCGAGAGGCAATGGCCTATATGAAAACCGCCAAAAGCTCCTGTCCAAGAAAATTTTTAATCCATTCCGATACCAAATTGGTATTTCCAACACAAGATGAAGCCTTGTACAATGCCAATTCCTTAGAAGAATATGAATTTGCAAAATCTAAAACCCAATAAGTACGATGGGCCGGTATAAACGCCACGTAAACCTCAAAGGTTTTGGACAGGCTGCGCAGGAAAAACTAGCCGTGGGCAAGGTTTTAATCGTGGGCCTAGGTGGTTTGGGTGTTCCCGTCGCCCAATATCTTAACGCTATGGGCGTTGGCAGCCTGGGTCTGGTAGATGGGGACCAAATTGAATTAAATAATCTACAGCGGCAGGTATTGTATTCGGAACTGGATGTTGGGCAGCTAAAAGTTAAGGTTGCGAAAGCCAAGCTAAGCGCCCAAAACAGTGAAACGGACATCGCCGTTTACGAAATGTTTCTTTCTGTGGAAAATGCTTTGGATATTATTGCCGCATATGATGTTGTAGTTGATGCGACCGATAATTTTGCGACGCGTTATTTGATCAACGACGCTTGTATGCTTTTGGACAAACCATTTGTTTACGGAGCCCTCCACGCTTTTGAAGGCCAAGTAAGTGTTTTTAACTATTTAAATGGTCCGTCCTATCGTTGTTTGTATCCCAAAGCGCCAAGTGTCCGCGAAATTCCCAACTGCAATGATAATGGTATTTTGGGGGTCTTACCCGGTATCGTGGGAAACCTGCAGGCCTTAGAGGTGGTAAAAGTGCTTTGCGGTATTGGAGAAGTATTAACCGGGAAGCTGTTGATCTATGATGGATGGAGCCAGCGTAGCAGGCAAATCTATTTTAAAAGAAATCCCATATACGCCAAAATCTCAAAACTATCTGAGAATTATGGTTTTAATGGTTGCGAGTCGGTGTCAACCATAGCCCCGGAAATCTTTGCACAGTTACAGGGCAACGTTCAACTTATAGATGTCCGGAATGCAGATGAATTTAATACCGGGCATCGGCTGCCCAATGCCATATCCATTCCGCTTACAGAATTGAAACAAAACAGCAAGGCACTAGATGTGGCCCAAGAAGTGTATCTTATTTGCCAAACGGGTAAGCGTAGTAAAATGGCTTGCCAGCTATTAAAACAATGGTATCCTAACATTAAGGCCACCTCGGTGGAAGGTGGAATGGATGAAATGATGAGGCTATGTCCATAGCTATGGGTGAATTAGTTTTTGTAGCCCTGTTGTTTTTTGGGATTGCGCTATTGTATTCCTCTGTAGGTTTTGGTGGGGGATCCAGTTATCTTGCGCTGTTAGCCCTCTTTTTATCCAGTTTTTTTGTTATTCGTAGTACCGCCTTACTCTGTAATATCGTAGTGGTTTCCGGTAGTTGCTATTTGCTATTTAGAGAGGGATATTTTCTGTTTAAAAAGTTTTTGCCATTTGTTCTTACCAGTGTTCCAATGGCCTTTATTGGAGCCGCTTTCCGGCTAACCGAACGGACATTTTTTATCCTTCTTGGGATTGCGCTTGTTTTGGCGGCCTTCCTTTTAATTCTGCAGACCTTACTGCAAAGGCCGGCTAAGACCCCTAAAATGTATCCGAAGGTTTTGCCTTATGGCTTGGGTGCCGCCGTGGGGTTGTTGTCTGGGCTAGTGGGCATTGGTGGAGGAATTTTTTTGGCACCCATATTACATTATTTAAAATGGGACAAACCCTTGGTTATTGGCGCGCTATCTAGTTTTTTTATTTTGGTAAATTCCATTTCGGGCCTTGGCGGACTGGTTTTTGCGGACACCTTTAAGATCTTGGTTCCGGAAACCGTTTTGCTGGTATTGGCTGTTTTATTGGGTGGACAGATAGGGACAAGGCTGAGCATAAAATCCTTTTCTGCCAAAACCATACGCTTACTTACCGCTGGTTTGGTATTGTTGGTAGGTTTGCGGATATTGCTAAGTAACGGATGATAAAAAACAGATGATAACACATCAAGAAGCTTTGGAAAAGGTATTGGCCCATTCGCAAGGATTTGGAACCATTTCCATTTCTTTGGAACAAGCCAATGGATGTATCTTGGCAGAGCAGGTTATGGCAGATAGGGATTTTCCTCCTTTTGATAGGGTGACCAAAGATGGAATTGCCATAAATTTTGAAGCTTATCATTTGGGTGTTCGTGACGTTCCAATCCAAGAAATAGCCGCAGCGGGCAGTCCACAAAAAACACTTTTAAATGCAACAGCCTGTATTGAGGTAATGACAGGGGCCATGCTTCCCAAAGGAACCGATACGGTTATTATGTACGAACATCTGAATATCAAAGATGGCACGGCCAGCATCATCAAGGAGGTAAAAAAAGGACAGAATATCCACATCAAAGGAAGTGATGAACCTAAGGGGTCATTGGTTTTAGCAGCAGGAATTAAGATTGGTTCAGCAGAAATAGGGGTGCTGGCCTCCGTGGGCAAAGCAATGGTTACGGTGAAAAAAATGCCAAAAGCCTGTATCGTTAGTACGGGAGATGAGTTGGTTGGGGTAGCAGAGGTTCCGGCGCCCTATCAAATAAGAAAATCCAACTCCTACACCCTACAGTCGGCTTTAAAAGAGCAGGGGATACCAACCAATGTCGTCCATATCAATGACGATAAGGCCAATACCGTAAAACAATTAAAACAATTGTTGTTGGATTATGATGTGCTGTTGCTCAGTGGCGGTGTTTCTAAGGGAAAATATGATTATCTACCAGAAGCTTTTGACGCACTTGGCGTAAAAAAGGTGTTTCACAGGGTAAAACAGCGACCAGGTAAGCCTTTTTGGTTTGGAAGGCATGAAACGTTGGCAACTACCATATTCGCTTTTCCAGGTAACCCAGCGTCCACTTTTGCCAATTATCATATTTATTTTTTACCGTGGCTTAACCAATGTACAGGTCTTTCAACTAAACAAGAAATACAGGTCCTTCTGAACAATGACTTTGATAACCCAACAGACCTCACACGTTTTGCACGTGCAAAGGTAAGTGCAGTTTCTGGCAGGCTGCATGCCCAATTGATTGCTGGCAACGGTTCTGGGGATTTAACAAGCCTTACCAAGTCAAATGGCCTCTTGCGTTTTGAGCCTCAAAAAAATTATGGTAAAGGAAGCCAAGTTCCTTTTATCCCAACGAGAAAGCCATTTTTATGACGCACGAACTCAAACGAATTTTGGAAGCCTACTCACAAGCTCAAAAGGCGGGCACCCCATGTGTATTGGCAACCGTGGTACACCTGCAGGGTTCTTCCTACCGAAGGCCCGGGGTACGTATGCTCCTTTTGGAAAATGGTGAAATGGAAGGTGCCGTAAGTGGTGGATGTGTGGAGAAAGAGGTTATGCGGCAGGCGATGTCCGTTTTCACTAACGGTATCGCAAAAATGATGACATATGACGGTCGCTATCGCTTGGGTTGTGAAGGTATTTTACACATTTTACTTGAACCTTTTAAGCTTGATACCCTAGTAGTGGATGCTATTGCGGAAACTATAAAGCAACGGGGAGAAATCGAAATTATCAGTTATTTTGAAAAAAAAGAGACCAGCAACAGGGGTTTTGGTTCCGTCATTCGTTTAAATGATGCGCTTTATGGGTTGCAAAAAGGATTTGTACCCTTCCCCAATGCGCAATTATTCCGGCAACAGCTGAAGCCTTGCCAAAGATTGGTGGTGATAGGGGCGGAGCATGACGCGTTATCCTTGGTAAAAATAACCGCTGCAATGGGGTGGGAGGTGCTGGTCGTTGCAGATGAAAAAGAGGAAAAAACTCTGGATAATTTTCCAGGTGCCCAAGCGCTGTTTTCCCAAGATACCAAGTTGTTGGACATGCCGTTGGACACAGAAACGGCAGTAATTGTCATGACACACAGTTATGCAAAGGATTTTCTGTATTTATCGGCCTTAAAGGATGCTGAGCTAGCCTATATTGGCTTGCTGGGACCGGTAAGGCGTCGGGAAAAATTATTTCATGAACTGATTGAAAAGACAGCTGATATTTCTCCTGAGTTCTTGGACCGTATTCAAGGGCCAGCGGGATTGGATATTGGAGCGGAAACCCCAGAAGAAATTGCCATTGCGATTATTGCCGAAATATTGGCCGTTACCCGAAACAAAACCCCAGCCCCATTGAAGAACAAAAAAGGAAACATTCATTAGTGGACAATCGCATAGCCATATTGATTTTAGCAGCAGGGGAATCTAGCCGTATGGGCCGTCCTAAACAGTTGCTTCCATGGAAGGATGCTACTTTATTGGAGCAGGCTATCGGAACGGCAAAACAAGTATCAAAGGACGTTTTTGTAGTGCTTGGTGCCCATGGCGACCTGATTGCTGAAGCCATTAAAAACGAACCGGTCAGTATAATTAACAACAAAAAATGGTCCAATGGACTTGGCAGTTCCATATCTACGGGAATATCAAAAATTCCATTGGATAACTTCTCTGCTGTACTGATCATGTTGGCCGATCAGCCGTTGCTTTCCGTTTCCTTCTATAAACAAATGATTACGACCTTTACTTCTAACCCTTGCCGTATCGTGGCCACCCAATATGATATAAAGGTGGGGGTACCTGCCATATTTGCTGTTAATTTGGCAACGGAATTAATCCAATTGCAACAGGATATTGGCGCAAGGTATATCATCAATACATACAAAAAAGAATGCATCGTTTTGAATCCAGAAGGTACATCAGTGGACATAGATACACCATTGGATTATCAAACCTATCGACCAAAATAAACGTAAAAATGAAAGACCTTAATTTTCCGGTTTCCTTTGAATTTAAAATTGGTACTATTTCCAATGATTTTGTGGCTACGGATGCAAGTGGAGCCACTTTAGCCTATGTTCGGCAAAAGCTGTTTAAATTCAAGGAAGCGATTGATGTTTTCTCGGATACCACTAAAACAGAAGTGAACTACCGCATAAAAGCGGACAAATGGATAGATTTTTCCACAGCGTACCTGTTTACGGATGATAAAGGGAATAGATTGGGGAAAGTTGCCCGCAAAGGCTGGGCGTCTTTATGGAAGGCTCATTATCAAATCATTGATGACAAAGAAAAACTGCAATATACCATTCGTGAGGAAAATACCTGGGTAAAGGTAATGGACGGTATTTTTGGACAAATTCCAATCCTAAGTATTTTTACGGGATATATGTTTAACCCCAGTTATTTGGTGACGGACCTGCAGGGCAAAGCAATGTTTCGCCTTAAAAAGGAAGCTTCGTTCTTTGGTAGGCGTTTTAGGGTAAATCAACTCCACGAGACCGATTCCGATGATGACCACAGGATTATGCTCAGCCTCATGATGATGGTGCTGTTGGAGAGACAACGCGGTTAGCGGCCCCGATCGTTTGGCTTGGTTTCCCTTCTTGCAAAAGACCTTTCTGCGGTTTCTTGAAAAATACCACAGGCAATTTGCTTTCGGACCAAGGAGGGTCGTCTTTTTTTGGCCAAGGCCTCTATGTTTTGGTTTAGATATTGCATCGTATTATTAACGCTCTTCATTAGGTTCTATTGTGTAATGCTGAACGTCATAATCCAAAAGCAACCTACTTTTGATATGCTCGGCGATGCCCATCCAGTTCATTTTTAAGATCAACGCTGCCGTTGGTTTATTGTCCTCTTCTATGGCGCTAACAATGGCCTCGTTTTGCTGGTCTGCCTGTTCGTAAAACTTAGGGTCGGTAATCAATAATTGTTCATAAAACACAATGCGGGTTTCCAACTCCTTGATGATGGAAATCAATAGTTGGTTGGGGCAATTGGAAATTAAGCAGTCATGGAAACGAACCCTTGATGCTAACCTTGCCGTTGGGGTGATACTTGCTTGCCATGTTAAAAGTTCGCGTTTTAACTGTCCAACAACTTTTTGGTCAAAAGTGGTTTGTTCCAAAGCAAGGACTTCCAATTGGGCAACGGTTTCATATAGGTTAGTGGCTTCCTGAAGGCTCAGTTCCGGAATCAAAAAACCCCGGTTGGGAACGGCAACGACAATTCTAGACTGTTCCAACTGGCTCAAGGCCTCACGGATGGGGGTAACGCTAATCCCTATTTCCCTGGCAAGCTTCGCTAAATTAATGGTTTTGCCAATTCGCAGTTCCTGTCGCCTTATCTGTTCCAACAAGTGCCGCTTCACTTGGTTTCTCAATACTTTAGTACCCGCCATATAACATCGTATACGATTTAAAACTACAATAATTCCGCAATATTGCCTTATATTTCCAACTAAAACCCAATAAGATTTATGACTGCACGTATTTTAATAGTCCTAATTATGCTAGGTAGTTTCTTTTCCTGCAAGCAGGAAAAAGTGGAGCTAAAAGCGGTTGATCCTTACCGAACCCAATTATTTAAAGACGTACAATTGGCAGCCCTGTATAAAGATTCCAAAACCTTCGTGGATTTAGTGCCCAAAAAATCATATACGATTTTGGAATCGGAATATCTAAACGCTAAGGATAATGCTGATTTTGATTTAAAGGCCTTTGTAGAAGCTAATTTTGAAGATCGCTCCATGGCATCGCTCAACATTAAAACGGATACCACCAACACCATGTATGAGCATATAGAACAGATGTGGGACAAGTTGACCCGGGGGCCTGATGTGGCCTTATTGAACGCTTCCCGGATTCCGCTGCCAAAAAAATATGTGGTTCCCGGTGGACGCTTTCAAGAAATCTATTATTGGGATAGTTATTTTACCATGGAGGGTCTCCTTGCCGCAGACAGGCATGACCTTGCCAAAAGCATGGTGGACAACTTTGCTTTTTTAGTTGATTCCATAGGTTTTATACCAAATGGTACAAGAGATTATTACCTATCGCGTTCGCAACCGCCTTTTTTTTCCATGATGGTGGTCGCCCTAGCCCAAAACCAACAAGAACTTATGCTACCGTATTACCAAAGTTTGGAAAAGGAATATAACTACTTTATGAAACATGAAAGCATTGATAGGCCTTACTGGGCAGACCGGCATGTGGTACAAATGAGCGGTGGAGGCCTTATGAATAGGTACTACGACACCGCAAACACCCCTAGGCCAGAGGCTTATAAAGAAGACATCCATTTGGCCAAAGAGGTAGAAAGCCTTGCTAAAAAAGCCCAACTGTACCAAGATTTGCGATCTGCAGCGGAATCTGGTTGGGATTTTAGTTCTAGATGGTATGCTGAGGATGAGAATTTTTCCAGCACAAATACCACGGCAATCTTACCCGTTGACCTAAATTGTTTACTGTACAATTTGGAACATACGCTGGAGCAAATAGCAGTTTTAAACCAAGATATGGAGTCAGCGGTCCACTATGGTAAACGAGCCGCCCTGCGAAAGGAATTAATCAACGCCTATTTGTGGAACAAGGAAAAGGCATATTATATGGATTTTAATTTTCAACGAGGGCAAAGTACCGATGAACTTACCTTGGCGGGAGCTTATCCACTATTTTTTGGCATCGCCACCCAAGACCAGGCAGCCATGGTAAAGGATAAATTGATGCATGTTTTTTTAAAGCCAGGAGGTTTGGTCACCACCCTAAAACATTCTGGCCAACAATGGGATGCCCCCAACGGTTGGGCACCCTTACAATGGATTGCTGTAAATGGGCTCTTAAAATATGGGTACGTGGAGGAGGCTAAGGATATCATGCTGCGCTGGCTTGCCCTTAACGAAAAAGTCTATAAGGATACTGGTAAAATGATGGAAAAATACAATGTTGAAGACCTGACACTGCTGTCCGGCGGCGGGGAATATGAAACACAGGATGGTTTTGGTTGGACCAATGGGGTGGCATTGGGTTTCAGGAAACTATTGCAACAAATGAAGGAACGAGGGTACTAAGAGCTCGCATTTCGTCGATCGTTGGCAAAAAACAACACTAAAGGCAAAATATTCACGTTAGGCAGTTGAATTTTAATTGTATTCAACCATGAAACGTATTTCTTTTTATTTATCCATAGCGATAACCGCCCTCTTTATTTCCTGTAGTGATGATGCTGCGGAAGATACTATGGAGATTGTTGAGGAGCCAACGGGTTTCTCTGCAGAGCTACAAACCATTTTAACTACGGATGACGTATCAAGTGCCGTAGATGATGCACTTGCCCAATTATTTATTGGTGGAAGCACTTCCAATAAAGGGGTAAACGATTGTTATAGCGCAGACTATACGGACGCAGGATTTACTGCCACGTTCAACAACTGTGTCTTAAATGGCAGCGAGAATATCAATGGAACGCTAAATATACTGTATAGCTTTACAGGCAACGAAAATGAATATACCGTTACCTTCAGTGAATTTTTTGTGGGCACCACGAAAGTGGATGGCTCAAGAAAAGTTACGTTGAACACGACGGATTTGGAGCAAGGGCTGTCTTACAGCATAGCTAGCAATATCACGGTAGAGGAAGAAAACGGTCGTATCATCACAGAATCTGGAAATAAGCTGTTTCAGTTTATTTTTGCCGAGGGAGAAGATACTGTTTGGAACCTTTCTGGCAATTGGACGGTAACCGTGGATAATGACACCTATGTGATTGGAGGCAATGTGTCCAAACCGCTTAATTGTGAATACTGGGCTTCAGGAAGTATGGCCATTGGTAAAAACGGAATAGATTTGGATGTTGATTTTGGTGACGGAACGTGTGATGATGAAGCATTATTGACCTATCCCGATGGAACCACAGAGACAATCCAGCTATAAAGCCCTAAACAATACATTTTAAAAGCCCTGGAAACAGGGCTTTTTTTATATCCAAGAATTTAATATCCTACCTTTTTCCTTACCTTTCCTGTACAATTAACCAAAAAGTACAGGAATGAAAAAAGTAACCCACGTTCTACTGCTCACTTGTGCCATTTTAAGCACAATGAACCTAATATCCCAAGAGAAAACAAACAATGATATATACAGCGGGCTTTCCTTTAGAAATATAGGTCCCGCGCTAACTTCTGGTCGGATTGCGGACATTGCCATTCACCCGCTGAATGAAAGTATATGGTACGTGGCCGTAGGTTCTGGGGGTGTCTGGAAAACAATGAATGCCGGGACAACCTTTGAGCCAATATTTGATGGGCAAAGCAGTTATTCCATAGGCTGCGTCACCATTGACCCAAGCAACCCAAGTACAATTTGGGTGGGAACGGGAGAAAATGTTGGGGGAAGGCATATTGGTTTTGGAGACGGAATCTACGTAAGTCATGATGCTGGACAGACCTGGAAAAATAGGGGACTTAAAGCCTCCGAGCACATCTCAAAAATTTTGGTGCACCCAGAGGATTCCAACACCATTTTTGTCGCCGCCCAAGGCCCACTATGGAGTAAGGGAGGTGAACGTGGCTTTTATCGTTCGGAGGATGGTGGTAACACTTGGAGCAAAACCCTTGGCAATACGGAATGGACAGGCGTTACGGATATGCTTATGGATAGTGAAAACCCAGATGTCCTATATGCCGCGACTTGGGATAGACACCGCACCGTAGCTGCCTACATGGGTGGTGGACCGGGTTCTGGACTGCACAAATCCACTGATGGGGGTAAGACTTGGACAAAACTTACAACAGGATTGCCAACCTCAAATATGGGCAAAATTGGACTGGCCATGTCCTATTTTGACCATCGCACGCTATACGCTGCCATAGAACTGGATAGAAAAAAAGGTGGCGTTTACATGTCCACCAATGGAGGTGCCTCTTGGACCAAACAATCCGATGCTGTTTCTGGCGGGACGGGACCGCATTATTACCAGGAATTGTATACATCACCACATCAAGAGGGAAAATTGTACCTGATGAGCAATTACACCCAAGAATCTGATGACCACGGCAAAACATTTACTTTTTTAAATGAGGATAAAAAGCACGTGGATAGTCATGCCGTAGCTTTCAAAAACAGTGACCCCAACTATATCCTTTTTGGTACGGATGGTGGCCTATATGAATCCTATGACGGTACAAAAACATGGCGATATTTTGATAATTTACCAGTAATTCAATACTACAAGGTAGCCGTAGACGATACAGCTCCATTCTACAATATTTATGGAGGCACCCAAGATAATGGTTCTCACGGTGGTCCCTCAAGAACCACCCGGGCCAACGGTATTTTAAACCAAGATTGGTGGATTACATTAGGGGCAGACGGTCACCAATCTGCCGTAGAGCCTGGAAATCCAGACATTACCTATGGAGAGTTCCAACAGGGTTGGCTATGGCGCGTGGATCAGACCACGGGGGAAACCGTCTTTGTGCAGCCGCAGCCCGCCGATGGGGACCCACACGAACGCTTTAACTGGGATGCCCCTATTTTGGTAAGCCCCCACAATCCCACTCGTTTGTATTTTGCCTCTTACAGGGTCTGGAAATCGGAAAATAGGGGTGATGACTGGCAAGCCATTTCAGGGGATTTGACCCGTAATGAAGAACGTTTTAGCCTTCCCATTCTTGGCAAACAACAAAGTTGGGACAATGCTTGGGATGTTGGTGCAATGAGTGTATATAACACGATAACTTCCCTAGCGGAATCCCCTGTACAAGAAGGTTTGCTGTATGCAGGTACCGATGACGGTATATTACAGATTTCTGAAAATGGAGGTGCTAGTTGGAGAAAAGTGTCGTTGGGAAACATCAAGGGTGTTCCGGAACGGGCATTCGTTAATGATGTTAGGGCAGATTTGTTTGATGCCAACACCGTATACTTGGTGCTTGATAACCATAAGGAAGGGGATTACAGGCCATTTCTGTTAAAAAGCACGGACAAAGGGGCAAGTTGGTCCTTTATAAATGGTAACCTTCCCAAAAAACTTCTCACGTGGCGCATCGTACAAGACCATAAACAAAAGAACCTTTTGTTTGCGGCTACGGAATACGGGGTGTACTTCACTAAAAATGGCGGAACCATTTGGACGCAATTAAAAAGTGGCCTGCCCACAATTTCCTTTAGGGATATCACCATACAACGTAGGGAGGACGATTTGGTGGGTGCCTCTTTTGGGAGAGGGTTTTTTATTTTGGACAATATTGCACCCTTGCGGGAGTACGATGCGTCCAAATCCAACGAAGTACAATTTTTTGGGACCAAACCTGCTTATAGATACGTTCCAAGGTCAGCGGTCTATGGACAGGGAAATAACGAATATGCAGCTAAAAATCCTGATTTTGGGGCCGTTTTCACCTACTACCTCCCAGAAAAAATGGAATCCTTAAAAGAACAACGCATAAAGACAGAAAAAAAATTAACAGAACAAAATGCCAATATTCCTTTTCCAGGCTGGGATGCCCTTGCCAAGGAATCACAGGAAGATGCCCCCGCTATGCTACTAGTGATAAAAGATGGGAAAGGCAACCTTATCAATACGGTGAAAGGTAAAACCTCCAAAGGCTTTAATCGTGTTGCTTGGGACCTCACTTACGCAGACCGAACCGGTGTCCCGTTAAAAGCACCAAAAACCTCCGATGGGGATGAATTTGAAGGTTCTCCATTTATGGTAACACCAGGTACGTATACCGCCACATTGTACAAAGCCGAGGGGGGAATCCTTACCGCTTTGGCAGAACCAAACACCTTTGAAGTAAAAAACCTGAAAGAAGGTGCCCTGCCATCCAAACCAGATGAAGAAATAGAGGTCTTTAGGACAAGGTTCCAAGAATTTCAACAAAATCTAATGGCTACCAATACGGCCATAGAAATGGCTTCTGCTAAATTAAATGCCATGCAACGGGCATATCAACAGGCCCAAAAACCCAGTATCGCATTGTTTTCTGCCATTGGTGATGCCAGAAAAACCCTAAACGGAATACAGGAAGTGATGTCCGGTAATCCTGCCAAGAATGAGGTAGGGGAGCGCAATGCCCTATCACCACAGGACGGTTCATTTATTGGTTATGCTGCCTTAAGCAATACATATGGGCCTACGGAAAACCACAAAAAAGCATTTACAAGGGCGGAAAAACAGCTCAAAGAACTAAAGGATAAAGTAAGCATGTTGGTGAACACCGCCATACCCGGTTTGGAAACCCAGCTCAAGGAAGCGGGCGCGCCTTGGATAGAGGGGCAGGGGTTGCTTAAAAATTAAGGTTTTATACTTGTGGGCAATTCAAAAACCTCCAGTTTAAAATAAGGCACGGCTGCGAGTATATGATCAAAAATATCTGCCATGATATACTCGTAGTTTTGCCACCTTTTATCACTGCTAAACGCATAAATTTCCAGCGGTATGCCCTGCGGTGTTGGGGGCAATTGACGGGTCATCAGTATCATTTCCCCATTGATCGCACTATGGGACTCCAGGTAGCTTTCAATATACTTCCTAAACACCCCAATATTGGTTAGGTTTCTACCGTTGATCAAGAGGCTTTTATCTATATGGTTCCCATCATTAAAAGCTGTTATTTTAGACTGGCGATCGTTGAGATACTCTGTGATCAATCCTATTTTTCTGAGTTGATCTACATCAGCTTTTGTTAAAAACTTGATGTTTTGCTGCCTTAGGATCAAGGCTCTTTTAATACGGCGTCCACCAGAATTCTGCATTCCCCTCCAGTTTTTAAAACTGTCAGAAATAAGTGCGTACGTAGGGATAGTGGTTATGGTCTTGTCAAAATTCTGGACCTTTACCGTAGCCAAATTAATTTCAATGACATCCCCATCTGCACCATATTTTTCAAAAGTGATCCAGTCCCCAATCCTAACCATGTCGTTGATACTAACTTGAATGCTCGCCACAAAACCAAGAATGGTATCTTTAAAAATCAGCAACAATACGGCAGATAGCGCACCGAGCCCCGTTAGAAACTTCCAGATTTGGGTGTCTGTTACTATGGCCAAAATGGTCATCAGGCCGGCAGCCCAAGCAAAAATCATGAATACTTGGATATAACTATCTATAGGTTTGTCCCTATATCTTGGCAGCGTACGCAGATAGTCATGCACAGTGCGCAACAGGCTTCTAATAAGGCGTAAAATTAAAAGGACCGTGAGTACCTCCAAAAGTTTTACGGCTATGAGCTCCGCAAAGGCAAAGTCATATAAGGCCAAGGGCACCAATTTAAATGCCAGCGCAAGGGGTAGGATGTGCGCTAAAAAGCGCGGCAGCCTATTGGTAACGGCCAGGTTGTCAAAATTAGTTTTGGTACGTTTGGCAAAGCGCGCAGATAGGTACCGGATTACCTTCCAGGTCACGTAATCCAAAACCCCTACGACGATGAACAGCAGTAAAAGCAAAATCCCAGCATTGATGTAGGCCGCATAGTCCGTAGAAACCCCTTGTTGAACCAAAAAATTATATAGGGCATGGCCCCATTCTTTATTGTTCATATGTATCATTTTACGCTAGACGTCAACAATATTGCCAAACTATATACTGAGGCCAAATTGTCGTATTATTGTGCTGATGCGTCAACAACCAAAAAACCGGCTATACATTATACTGGCCTTTTTTGCCATTTATGTCATTTGGGGCTCAACTTATCTTTGGAACAAGTTGGCCGTTGCTGAGTTACCTCCGTTTATGCTGGCAGCCATCAGGTTTGTCACCGCTAGCCTTATCATATTCCTAATCGCCAAACTTACCGGAAAAACACTGGCCATTTCCAAAAAACAATTGCTTAATGTAATTTTTGTGGGCTTTTTGTTTTTATCCATAGGAAATGGTTTGGCCGTTTGGGCCTTAAAATATATCGATTCCGGTTTTGCCGCTTTGCAAATATCTGCCCAGCCATTGGTCATTCTTTTAATGATGTGGGCAATTCAGGGCAAACGCATCCAACCCATGTCCATGGTTGGCGTTGGATTGGGCATGGTAGGCATTTATCTTTTGGTTGGACAAAAGGAGGTGTTGTCCCAGCAAAACGCCGTTGCAGGGATGATCATGATATTTATCTGTATGCTTAGTTGGGGCTATGCTAGCATTTTTGTGGGAAAGGCAGATTTGCCCAAAAATTATTTTGTAAACACTGGGTATCAAATGTTGACCGGCGGACTCCTATTGGCAGTGATGAGCATTGCATTGGGTGAGCCTTGGAGCAGTCCTTTGGATTGGAGCCACAAAACACAGGGCGTAATGGCTTTATTGGTGATTTTTGGAAGTATTCTGGCCTTTACCGCTTTTAATTATCTGTTGAAGGCGGTCTCACCTGAAAAAGTAGCCACTTCTACCTATGTTAACCCAATTGTGGCCTTATTGCTGGGTTGGTATTTTTTGGAAGAACAAATTACCCTACAATCCGGTATTGCAGCGGTTATCTTATTGACCGGGGTATACTTTATCAACACAAAAAAGAAAATGGTCCTTTTTAGGAGATTTAAAAGATAGCCTATAAACAACATTGATGGTTTGGATATAACCTATACTGGTGTACAGCCATTTTTATACTCATTGGTTCGTAGCAATGACCACGCAAACATCACTGCTCACTAAATTGTATTTTTACAGGAATAGCCTATGGTCTAATTTGTTAAATAATAACTATTGATGATCAATAGGTACTCATTCAAAATAACAATGGTTAGCAGCAAGGACAGCTGTAGAAAAACCATTAAATAGGTTTGGGAACCAATCTGATTATCCATTAAAATACACTCTTATGAAACATGTCTTTTATTTAGGAACGGCCATTGTCTTACTGTTGGTAAGTTCCTGTGGTGCAAACAAAAAAACAACCTTATCGGACCAAGAAATTGAAGCGTTTACCTCAAAAATGGAAGGGGCAAAAATTCACTTTGTCGCCAATGTGGCCAATCCTTTGGGAACACAGGCGGTAAATTCGGTCATCAATTCCGGTCTTCTACCCCCTGGAAGCAACGTAGGCCGTATTGACCTTATTGGCATATCCAATTTCTTAAAGATACATGGGGACTCTGTTTCCGCAGATTTGCCCTATTACGGGGAAAGGCAATTTGGGGGAGGGTACAACACTACCAATATTGGAATAACTTTTGACAATGCAGAAGTAATGACCAACCTGGAATTTGACTCCAAGAAAATGGCCTACCGTCTCCAATTCCAGGCAGATGCTGCCGCAGAGAATTATACGGTCAATGGCTGGCTTTATCCCAATGGAAAGGCTACGATATTTATCAATAGCTCCCAACGCAATACCATAGGGTATATGGGAACGTATACGGTAAAATAAGTTTTAGGACGCAGTGCGGTCAACAATAATCTGGGCTTGGAAACTTATATTTTCAAAGGAGTAGCATTCGCTGTATTTTTGTAGCCACCAATCAGTTTTAGCTAAGGAGTTAGAAGATATACAAGCAATATGAAAAATAAAACCACATGGATTACATTGCCAATTATCCTTGCTTTGGGATTCTTTTGGTCCTGCAAGGAAAAGGAGAAAAATACATTGGAAACGGTCATAACATATGATGAACCCATTTCCAATTTGCCTGTAGACCGCCTTAAGCTTCCAGAAGGATTTCATATAGCGGTGTATGCAGATAGTATTGAAGGAGCGCGTTCCATGGCCATGGGAACGGACGGAACTTTATTTGTGGGCACCAGAAATGAAAACAAGGTGTATGCCATTCAAGACCGTGACAAGGATAAGCGTGCAGATCATGTCATTGTTTTGGACACTACATTGGAGGTCCCCAACGGGGTGGCCTTTAGGAATGGTTCGCTCTATGTTGCCGAAGTGGGCAGATTGCTACGTTACGATAGTATAGAGCAGCATCTAGACATGCCACCAAAGCCTGTGGTGGTTTATGATGATTATCCTACGGAATTCCATCATGGTTGGAAGTATATCGCTTTTGGACCGGATGACAAGTTGTACGTGCCTGTGGGCGCTCCTTGCAATATTTGCGATTCCACGGTAACGGATAAGCGCTACGCCAGTATTACACGTATGGATCCGGACGGGAGCAATAGGGAAATCGTGGCCCATGGGGTCAGGAATTCCGTTGGTTTTACATGGCATCCTAAAACTAAGGAACTTTGGTTTACGGATAACGGCAGGGATATGATGGGAGATGATATTCCACCGTGTGAGTTAAACCGAGTGACGGAGCTAGGACAGCATTTTGGGTATCCTTTTTGTCATGGGGGCAATATCTCGGACCCAGAATTTGGAAATCAAAAACCCTGTACCGATTTTGTGGCACCCGTTCAAAATTTAGGTGCACACGTTGCACCACTAGGAATAAAGTTTTATGAGGGTACCATGTTTCCTGAAACGTACCAAAACCACGCTTTTATTGCTGAGCATGGTTCTTGGAACCGTTCCAAAAAAGTAGGCTATAAAATATCCATGGTTACCCTAAAGGAGGATAAGGCCGTTGCCTACGAAACCTTTTTGGAAGGCTGGTTGGATGACGAGAGCCAGGAGCGATGGGGCAGGCCGGTGGACCTCCTTTTTTTGGAAGATGGTTCCATGCTCATTTCGGATGATTTTGCCGATGCAATTTATCGGGTTACCTACACACCGCCGCAAATGGTTGCCAAACGTTAAAATAGTACCGATAGGCGTGCAAGGCCATATAATCTTTGCTTATCTGCATTAAGATTGTACCTTTGTAACTCTTCGACAATGAGGTGCTGCCAAGTTCAATTGGTTACAGTACGTTATCGGATTAACATAAAGCGAACACTAAATTAGTATATGGGAAGATCACAACAGACCTACAGTAAAAGCGAGAGAGAGAAAAAACGCATTAAAAAGCGTGAGGAAAAACAAAAAAAGAAAGATGCAAGAAAGGCGGAGGCTCGCGAAGGTTCTGGTGGAATTCCAATGGCGTATGTTGATTTTAACGGAAATTTAGTGGATACCCCGCCAGATCCGTCGATGAAAGTAGAGATTGAGGCCGAGGACATCGTCTTGGGCATTCCTAAAAAAGAGGAAGGAGACGAAGAGGAGTTTGATCCCGTGCGTACCGGAAAGGTTTCTTTTTATGATAGTTCCAAAGGTTTTGGATTTATTATCGATGCGGAAAACAATGAAAAGTATTTCTGCCATGTTAGCGGTCTAATTGATGAGATAGCCGAAAACGATAAGGTAACGTTTGAGTTGGAAAGAGGGATGAAGGGAATGAATGCCGTAAAGGTTACCCTGGTCCAATAATTTGTAAACTTCGGATAAACACCATATTCCTACAAAGGTTCATCCTGGTTGCATCGATGCTTTTTCTGCGGTAATAAACTTAGATAATATAGCCGCCTATTATCTTTAGAAACAGCATGCGTCTTTTAACATCTTTTTTATAGCGCACAAAGGGCTAATAGTTTTACTTTGTTTAATTATTTTAAAAAATATTTAAACAATATGAGATTTTCCCGGTTCATCTGCCTTGCTATTTGTTTCACATTACTTTTCGGCGCCCATGGCCAAGTGAGCACCTCGCTTCTGGGAACCGTTACGGATGAACTAGGGGAACCCATCATTGGGGCATCCGTTTTTCTGGAAGGTACGGAATTGGGTGCCCAAACCGATTTTGATGGCGCCTATGAAATCACCAACGTTTCGCCCGGGTCTTACAACATCGTGGTTAGTTATTTGGGCTATGAATCACAGACAAGGTACAACGTAATCGTACGTTCCAAGGGCACCCCTTCGTATAATTTTGTTTTAAAAGAAACGGCCCAACAATTAAATGAGGTCACGGTTTCCAACGCCAACCGCATCACAAGGCCAAGGGAAACGCCACTTTCGACACAAACCCTTTCCGCAGTGGAGATTGCCACCTATCCCGGTAGTAATAATGATGTGGTACAAGTAGCACAGACCCTGCCTGGTGTTTCTCCCTCCATTGGGGGCTTTAGAAACGATCTTATCATACGGGGCGGTGCCCCCAATGAAACCGTTTACTATCTGGATGGCATGGAAATTCCAAACATCAACCATTTTGCTACCCAAGGTAGCGCAGGCGGACCCGTTGGACTCATCAATGTTTCGTTTATTGAAAATGTTACCCTATCTACATCAGCATTTAATGCAAGGTATGACAATCCCCTCTCCGGAGTGCTGCAATTTAAGCAACGCAATGGCAATGACCGTAATTTTGCCGGTAATTTTAGGGTAAGTGCCAGCGAGGCCGCATTAACATTGGAAGGACCGCTCTTTAAAAAAGAAGGGGAAGTCTCCAAAACCACCTTTTTGGCATCCGTTCGCCGTAGTTACTTACAATTTCTTTTTGAAGCTATTGGCTTGCCCATAAGGCCTGACTATTGGGATTATCAGTATAAAATCAACCATGAAATCGATGCGTTCAATACCATTACTTTTTTGGGGGTAGGATCTATAGACGATTTTTCCGTGGCCCCACCAGAGGAGTTTGATGAGGAACAACAGGCAACTTTGGACCAGGCCCCGTTTATTGAGCAACGAACCAATACCATGGGGGTAAGCTGGCGTAACCGCTTTAAGAATGGGAAAGGATTTATGCTCACTACGTTGAGCAACAACACCTTGAACAATGAGTTTACGCGCTTCTCGGACCCCGTTAATGAAACTGGCGTAATTTTTAGTAATGACGCCAGGGAATCAGAAACAAAATTACGGTACGAACTGACCCAATTTTCTGGAGATTGGAAGCTCACCTCAGGTTTTAACCTGCAACATTCAGCATATACCAACGCCACCACCGATGTGCGGAACAACCTTAGTTTCGATACCGCCATCGATTTTATCAAATACGGCATCTTTGCCAATGCCACCCGGTCGTTCCTAAATGAAAAATTAGATATATCCCTTGGTTTTAGAATGGATGACGATAGCTTTACCCAGAATGAGACTTTGCTAAGCACCTTTTCCCCAAGACTTTCCGCATCCTACGAATTTGCAAAGGATTGGCGCCTAAATGGTTCCGTAGGCAGGTATTTTAAACTGCCCCCTTACACCATTTTGGGCTTCCGGGATGCCAACAATGAATTGGTGAACCAGAATGTGGATTATACCCAAAGTGACCATTTGGTGCTAGGATTACAACACTACCTTTCCCCTTCAAGTAACCTTTCTTTTGAAGGCTTTTACAAACGATATGAGGATTATCCGGTTTCCGTCCGTGATGGGGTGTCCTTGGCCAATAAAGGCGGTGGGTTTGAAGTATTGGGAAGCGAACCTATTGAAACCGTGGGTAGGGGAAGGGCCTATGGTGCGGAATTACAATTTCAGCAAAAGTTTTACAATAATTTCTATGGCATTTTTTCCTACACCTGGTTTTATAGTGAGTTTACCGGCTTTGATCGGGAAACCTTTCTGCCCAGCGTTTGGGATAGCCGTCATCTCATTTCATTCGTTGGGGGCTATAAGTTTAAGCGCAACTGGGAATTTAGTGCCAGGTACCGCTTTGCGGGAAGCACCCCTTTTGTGCCAACGGATCAAACGGCCACCCTGGCCAACTATCCAGAAGTAATCTTGGATTATTCGCGGCTTGGGGAGGAAAAACTGGCCATATTTAGCCAGTTGGACGTACGGTTGGATAAAAAGTGGAATTTCAACAAGTTTGCCTTCGACCTCTTTTTTGAGGTACAAAACGTGTTGTCGCAAGATATTCCAAGCCCGCCTGAATTTGGCCTAAACCGAGACGCCATGGGGATGATCGTACAACCCCAAAGCTTGGTGGCCCTAGAAAACGGTGGGGGACAGCTTATACCAAGTATTGGGATTGTGGTGGACTTTTAGTTTTTTCACGTCCGTAACGTCTAAAGAACGGATTCCTACGTATTAGTAGTGAACTAACTCACTATTGACGCGTGTCTTATATTTTGTTGCGCCTTAAACGGCTTTTTCTTAGTCTATTTTTAATGGTATCCACGGCAATTTCTGGCCTAGCACAGGAATTGGAATACTATAACGGGCCGTTGTCCATTAATGACTACTCTGGGGAAGCGGAATTTGGGTATCAGGTAATCCAGTCAGATACCGTTTTACAAGGTGCGTTCCGTTTTCAAAAATCCAATATAGACTCCCTTCTTCAAAAAAAGGACAACACCTTTACTATCACCGGCAGCTTTCAAGATGGCTATCCCACGGGAAAGTGGCAATTTCAATTTGGGGAATACCAATCTGCAAACACCTCAAGAGTGGTGGATTATCAGTATCGGGTAAGCGTAAATGGCAAACAAGAAGAGGCCAATGGCAGCTTGTTTAGGGGAAGGCCAGATGGGAATTGGAGTTATGAGGTAAACCAAATTGATGGTTCTCTGGTGGCGAATACAGCCTTTAAGAGCACCATTTCCTTTGAACGCGGGGTACCACAAAAGAGCTTTAAAATAGAAAACGACAGTATATCCTTGGTAGGGCGATTTTTAAGGGACGGTCTGGCCCATGATGAATGGTCGTTGTACAGCAACACCAGTCTAGGGGCAACTGAAAACTGGGTTTTCAACGAAGGCGTCCTAAGCTATATCAATTTCGCTTCGGCTACTGAAAATAAGCGGGTGGCCGTCTTTGATCAACAGGCCTTGGACAAGACCACCGTAATCAATTTAAATAAGCAGTTTCTACAGTTGGTATGGGCATCGGTGGACCAAAGAAGCACAGAAGCTTTACAGACTGGCAACATTAGCAGTTTATTGGGAGAAAATATCGCCTATTACAAAAAAATTGATGGCATCCTTAGTTCTTTGGGAAAGGCAAGGTTTCAACCTGAATTCAAGGTAAGGGTACCCCATTTTCCCTTGGACAGCCTTGAGATCGCACATCTTGAGCGCATCAAGGAGGACTTTACGGTTTCGCAAGCCATTTGCACCGAGCTTTTAAATAGCACCCAACTGAACATTTTAAAATTGTCTGACCAAGAGGCAGGAAGTGCCTTTAGACTTGTAGAGCGGTTGCATGAAAAATATGTTCGTCCGGTAGAACGCCTGTTAGGCTATGAAAAACAAGGGATTATTGCATTTTTAGCTCGGGAAAAAGCCATAACGAACAGTTGGCCAGAGGGCATTCCAGAAATTGCTGGTTTGCCGCCGGACACCATGCCAGATACCACACCCAGTAACGAATTTGCTGCACTTGCCCAATTGTCCAAATTGGTTCGTTTGGCCTTGGAGGACACCAATGAAAGATTATCCAAACAACTTTTAAGGGAACAGCAACAGCAGGAGCTCGGGGTATTGGAGCAAGCGTTATTGGAAAAACAAAATACTATAAAGCAAGCCATAGATAGCATGTCCACTGAGCTGGCGCCAGAATACGTACAAGCCTTGGAGCAGGTGGGCCATTTTACGGACGGTCAATTAAAAAACTATGCTGATATTACTGCATTACCAGAACGGTTGACCCGTGCAAAGGAATTGAAGGTGTGTTTTGGACAGTTACAGAACATTACAATGGAAATTGGGAACCTCCCAGAAATTTGGGCAACCATCCAACAAAAATATACCGATCGTGTTTGGAATCCGTTTACGGCCACTTTAATGGATGAGGAAATCAAAAAACGAATAACCACATCCTACAAAAAAATCCTGGAACCTTATTTTTTAAATCAACTCGGGGAGCAGTTTGGCTGTGAGAAAGCGCAATCATGGTTAAGTGACCTTGGGGAAATCCAGAACACCATTTTGGCGCTCAGTGATCAAAATACCAAGAAATTGGAACGCAAGCTTAAAAAGGCCACATTGGCCCAAGAGGTAATGGCGGTTTTACAAACCCAAAATACGGCAGGTAATGGGAACTAGACCGTATTGGAACACACCGCTTTTAATATCGCTGTTTTTAGGCCTTACCGCTACCTATTTTGCATCGGCACAAGACATTGGCGACCTAAACCCTAGACCCACAGAATCCATTTATAAGGACCCAACCACAAGGGTTTGGTACAATACCTATGGGAACATTAGAATTTCCAAACGTCTATTTTGGGATGCTCAGACCCATTTTCGTTTCCAAGAAACAGAAAACACCCCTTTCATGGGACAGATTGCACAAGTGTATAACCGCCATGCTATTGGATATATTTATTCCAAAAAATTCAATGTGAGCTTAGGAGGGGTATTACGGGTAAATTTTGATACCAGTGAGCAGGAAAATGATAGAAAAGTGGTACCGGAATGGCGAATTTGGCATCAATACCAATTTGCCCAGCCTTTGTCCACGCTTATGATCTATCATCGGATACGGATTGAACATAGGTGGACCCAGGGTTTTGCAGAGGAAAGCGAATACATCTATAGAAATCGTTGGCGGTATATGTTCCGCATGAAGATACCCTTGAACAATACCCAATTTGCGCCCAACACGCTGTACGTGTCGCCCGAAGCCGAATTGATCATGCAAAGCGGTAAGGCCGTGGTGGATAGCCCTATGGAAGATTTGCGGTTAACCACCACCTTGGGGTACATTCTAACCCCAAGATTAACGGTAGCTGCTGGGGTCATGTATTCCCAGGGGCAAGATTTGGCAGACGGAGCGCTTTTTAAACAAGGATGGACCATGAGGTTTCATTTGTATTTTTCCCCCGATTTCCGAAAAGTTCGAAATAAATTGCCAGAGATACATCTAACGGACTAAGCCTATACGTAAGTTAAAAAGCGGAACACTAGTATGAAAAAGAGCATTTTAATTCCCTATACCTTGTTTACGATTGCCTTGGTAGTGGCCGCGATTGGTTTTTATGCCGCTTGGAGCAGCTCTAAATCCCTCGCATCCCTAGAGCAGGAGCAACAAGCCTTGGAGGCACGGTTAAAAGGATACCAAACCATTTCTGAAACCGACTCCCTACTATTGGCCGGGGAGTACGATCATGCCTTAACGGCCTATGAAAATCAGGAAAGCTTGGGCGATGGCACGTTGTTTAGGAATATCCAGCTAAAAATGGCCTTGGTCCAAAAATTAAAGCGCAGTTCCAAGGCCATGCAAGGCATCTCTAACACCACTGGCCTAAGGGATAGTATCCCTGAGAACCCTCCAAATATAGCCAAGGAAATACGTGCTTATGACAGTTTAAGCTTTGCCCATGAAAAGGTAAAGGTGCAATTATCGCGTTTGCGCAAACAGTTGGGACAAAAAGCGTACGGGGAGTACTTAACCTTTAAAAGCAAGAAAGGGAATACTATGCACTATGTGGGCCAAGTAACGGATGGAAAGGCCAATGGCAGCGGCATTGCACTATTAGATACGGGCAGCCGGTATGAAGGCCAATGGCAAGACAACCAACGACACGGCCAGGGCACGTTTTATTGGGTAGATGGGGAATATTATGTGGGTGCCTATAGTAAGGACCGCAGAAATGGGCTGGGGACCTATTATTGGCCCAATGGCGAAAAATATGTAGGCTATTGGAAGGATGACAAGCGCAATGGGGAAGGCGAATTTTTTGGCAAAGATGGAACCCTGCTCGCCAGTGGTGTCTGGAAAAATGACAAACTCCAAAGCGCCGAAAAGAAAACAGAACGAAAGTCTAGAAAATAGGCTAAGAAAACAGGGGTACAAATACTTTTGGCACCTCCCCATGTGCTGACTTTTTGTTTAAAGTGGAAAAGTAAGCTAGTTCAGAGGCACTATTAACTGCTGCTGGAATAAATTTTGCTGCTTACAGAAGTAAAACAGACCCTAATTCACAAAATTGATTTACATACCCAACAGGTTCATAAATGACCATGTTAAGGACAGACCTAGTTTCTCCTTGACTTTATTGAAAAATAAAGTGTTCCCCCAACGCCTATCATGCATACAGGTTCAGGGTTAATCCCAAGGTTTGTTTATTTTTAGGTTGGCAACAATATAACGAAAATTTGAATTTGGTTCGTTTTTGGTGTAAATTCGCATCAAATTATATTTTTCATGGCTAGACAGAGTATATCTTTCACGCAACCAAATGATGAATGGTTAAAAACGCAAGTTGATAATCAAGAGTACTCAAGTAAAAGCGAACTTGTTAATGACTTAATTCGTCAAGCTAGAAATCAACAAATCGAAATTGACTGGATTAGAGCTAAATTGGAAAAATCACAAAATAGCGGATTTACCAATGATAGCAAGGAACAAATCTTAGCACAATCCAAGTCTATACTTAATGGCTAAGTATAGATTAAGTAATGACGCAAAAGATGACCTGATACGAATTCATCGTTACGGAATCAAAAAATTTGGAGCGCAACAAGCGGACATATATTTCGAAACGTTTTTTGAATATTTTGACATTATAGCCAAAAGACCTTATTCATTTGAATCTGTTGAATATATTAAGAAAGGGTATCGCAGATGTGTTTGCGGTTCGGACAGTACTTACTACAAAATCAATTATGATACGGTAGACATAATGGCGATTATCGGAAAACAGGATTTGAAAAATATACGCTAAACTGTACGCAAAAATACTTTTGTCAACAAAAGTAACCGTTGCACAAGCCCCTGACCGACCATAAAGTTCAAATAAAAGATGGATAGTTTTGATATCTGGTTATGGTCAATTTTTTAATGACAGGTTTCATATATTACTGGATAAGAAAGAAAAAAATTATAGCCCCTGATGCTATTTATATCGAGCATAGACTAATAATAGGTATAATAATGGCTGCAGTAATATTAATATATTCTCTTCTGTTTGAGTAATTACTTACCATCTTTCGATAGTAAGAAAAGACTAATAATTTCAATCATATTTTGGTAATATGGATTATGATTCAAGGGAAAGAATTATTCGTTCGGTTTTTTGGCAAGTTTGCACAAGGAAATTACTAATTCGGAAAATAGATTAAGCATCCCCACGTGTTTATTCGAGTGTGTCACACCATTTGCTTACACAACCTAAACGCAATGCGGACTTTAGGGCCAAACGTAAAGCACTGTATCTATTTATAAAATCCCTAAATCTTATAAATTTAGTTTTGGACCAGAAAAATAAAACTAAACAACAAGTTTTAGCTTGGTGTTCCGTAGAAAACGAAAAGTTTTCTTGCCTTCCCTACTTGCCATAGCCGTGTACCAAACTCCCTACGAGACCCTTGTTGTACTGGCAAAACCTAACTAAAACGGAATGCTTTTTCAACCGCTACCATAAGGTTCAATTTTGCTACCTTTAAAGCAACTGATAATATCCCTTTCCATGGTACATGGTTTTTTTAACACCGCCAACGGTTTTCTCCTATTAACCCTTTCCTTCTTGGTGTTTGCCAGTGGTAATGCAACGGCACAGCACAAAAAAAACAGGGAACAGCAGAAACTAGAGCGTAAGCTCCAAAGGTTCAAGCTGCAGGAAAAGGCCATGGCGGATACCAGTTTTGCTTTTTATATCCGTCGCATTAAAGCACCCTACGTGACTTCTTCGAACAACAGCTATGGCATTTTAAAGGTGGGTAGTGACCAAGTTTTTATGGACCAAATAGATTGGGTCGCGGAAAATAGCAAAAGGGTCACCATCCATGATATAGGTAAGCCTACCAATTACCGCTTTTTAAAAGATGGCGACCATTCACATCAGGTACTTTTTGAGACCAAGGTGAAGGGGGAAACCTTTCAATTTAAAGTCCAAAATAGCTTAGAACAGGGTGGGCAGTTGGTGATTACAAACGCTAAAGGCCGTAGCGTAGTGTACGACGGTAAATTAAAACTATAAGGCAATGGTCAAAGGAAACAGAAACTTTGGGTTATTAGGTGGCCCGGTGAATCATACAATGTATCAAATAACAATGAAGAACATGAATTTAAAATGGATTTCCGCATTTCTTTTTTTGGGCTCCCTAATGGGGTTGGGTGCGCAGGATTTCTCTGCCCTGCAATACCGTACCGTAGGTCCGGTACGTGGCGGGCGTGTGACTACGGTAACGGGAATCGCATCTCAACCGGGAACATTTTATTTAGGTGCTTCCGGGGGTGGTGTCTGGAAATCGGAAGACTACGGCACTACATGGAACAATGTTTCTGATGGGTATTTTGAAACTCCATCCATCGGAGCCATTGAGGTGGCTCAAAACGACCCCAACATTGTTTATGTGGGCACAGGCTCGGATGGACTAAGAAGCAATGTCATCAGTGGAAAAGGCATGTACAGGTCTATTGATGGTGCCAAAACTTGGGAAGCTATCGGTCTACGGGAAGCGGGACAGATTGGTGCGGTGGAAATAGACCCAACCAATTCCAATATCGTTTGGGTGGCGGCCATCGGCAATGCGTTTAGGGCCAATGAGGAGCGTGGCGTGTACAAAACTACCAATGGTGGGCAAAGCTGGCAAAAAGTGTTGCACATCTCAGATAGCGTTGGGTTTGCGGATATTGAACTGCTGCCCGGAAATCCCAATGTGGCTTACGCGGCAGCTTGGAAAGCACAGCGAAAGCCATGGACCATCATTTCTGGGGGAGATGCGGATGAAGGTGGAATTTATAAGACCGTAAACGGGGGCAAGGACTGGGTAAAATTAACGATGGGGCTTCCCAAGGGAACCATTGGGAAAATAGATTTGGCGGTCTCCCCAGCAGATTCCAGTATCCTTTATGCCATCATTGAAGCGCCCAAGGGGGAACAAGGATTATATAAATCCACGGACCAAGGGAAATCCTTCCAACATATTTCTGATGATGTCCGTTTGGTAAACCGCCCATTTTACTATACCAACGTAGAAGTAGACCCCACCAATCCAGATATTGTGTATTCCAATGCCAACCCCTTGTTAAAATCCATGGATGGTGGCCATACCTGGAAACCCCTGGCCGTACCACACGGGGACAACCATGATATTTGGATAAACCCAAATAATCCAAATCTGCTCATTCAGGCCAATGACGGCGGTGCCAATGTTTCCCACAACAGCGGAAAAACCTGGTCTACCCAGTTTAACCAGCCAACGGCAGAGCTGTACCAAGTAGAGGTGGATGACCAGTATCCGTATTGGCTCTATGCTGGCCAACAGGACAATAGCAGCACCATTGCGGTTCCAAGTTTTCCGCCTAGCGCGGTTCAAAACCCAAGTAAGGCCTGGATATTAAATACTGGCGGTTGCGAAACTGGACCCGCCGTGCCAAAACCGGGCAATCCTAATATCGTCTATGCGAACTGTAAAGGTCGTTTTAGCGTCTTCAATAAGCTAACGGGCACAGAAAAGGCCTATTACGTTGGCGCATCCAATATATATGGGCACAATCCCAAGGATTTAAGGTATCGGTTTCAGCGTGTTGCACCCATACATGTTTCACCTCATAATCCGGATGTGGTCTATCATGGCTCACAATACTTGCACAAAACCGATTCTGATGGCTATGAGTGGGAGACCATTTCTCCAGATTTGACCGCTTTTGAAGCTGATAAACAAGTCATTTCCGGTAGCCCGATCACACGGGACATCACCGGGGAGGAGTACTACAGCACGCTCTATTCCATACGTGAATCGCCCATACAGGAAGGTGTGATTTGGACCGGATCTAATGACGGGGTGGTCTCTCTAACTCGGGATGGCGGCAAGACTTGGAACAAGGTGACCCCAAAAAAATTACCCAAGGGTGGCAGGGTAGAAAGTATTGCCCCCTCCCATTTTAATGCTGCTACGGCTTATATCGCCGTGGATAGGCATCTATTGGGTGATGATTCTCCTTATTTGTACAAAACCAACGATTTTGGAAAAAGCTGGACCTTGTTGAGCAAGAACGATAACGGTATTGCCAAGGACCACACCGCACGGGTATTGCGGGAGGATCCAGTAAAAAAAGGACTGTTATATGCGGGGACGGAATTTGGGATGTATGTCTCTTTTGATGATGGGGCCACTTGGCAGCCCTTTCAGCAGAACCTGCCCGTTACCCCAATTACCGACATCAAACTGGTCAGGGGAGATTTGGTTTTGAGTACCATGGGGCGCGGTTTTTGGATTCTGGACAACATCACCAGCCTGCGGCAAAAAGAAATCACCACATTGGATAAAGCGCCCGTGTTATTTAAACCGGACGATACCTATCGCTATCAGTATCCCAAAATAAGCACCCCAAGCTTTCCTGATTTTCCCAGAACGGCTGTATATATTGATTATTACTTGCCAGAAACCATGGAATCCGCAGTTCAATTAGATATTCTGGATGCCAAGGGTACCATTATCAGTCGTATTGTATCTGAACGTGACATCGCAAAAACTCCAATAGAGGAAGTAGAAAATATGGATTTGAGTACCACTTTTCGCTTAGTAAACAAAACCTTGGACGCAACCCAAGGATTTCACCGTTTTGCCTGGGACCTGCGCACACGGGGAGCTTGGCACAAAGAGCCCAAAAGACGCTACCAAGGTGGCCCCATGGCCTTACCAGGAACCTATACCGCTAGGTTAACCGTTGGGGATACGATTTTACAACAGGAATTTGACATCCTTATGGATCCCAAGGTAAAGGCACAAGGGCTTAGCTTAGAAGATTTAAAGGTACAACAGCAAATGCAACGTCAGGTTCATGAGCTCCTTTCGGAGGCCAGAAAATTGGAGGCTGCCTTGGAAGGGGAGATAAAAACCCTTAAGCGTAGCGGGGATACGATAAGCTTGGCCAAAAAAGAAGTGATTTTGGAGCGGTTACAAAATGCCGATGGAGCCTATCCACAACAAATGCTCTTGTCCCAAATTGCCTATTTGCAATATGCCGTTGGCAGTAAGGACCAATTGCCAGGCAAGGACGCCCAGCTGCGTTTGCGGGAACTGCAAGAACAACTTAAAGTCCTAAAGGAAAATACTGTACAACCTTAAATTAATGATGATGAAAACCCTTAAATTCCATGTTTTCTTGGTGTTGATTTGGATAACGTCGCTTGGTGTGGCCCAAGAACAAGAGTCCATTACCAAAAAATTAGAACAAATTGCCTTTATAGAGGAGAAGGTGATGATGCCCATGCGGGACGGTATCCGTCTAGCTACGGATATTTACCGGCCAAAGACCACGGAAAAAGTACCCATCATTTTTTCCCGTACACCTTACAATTTTAATTCATGGGGAGACGGTAAGGAACGCACCCGTACCAAAGAACGTGCTTATGAAGCGGTAAAGCGGGGTTATGCCTATGTGGTACAAAATGAACGGGGGCGTTATTTTTCAGAGGGGGAGTGGGATATTCTGGGCGTTCCCCTAACGGATGGTTATGATGCCTTTAGTTGGATGAAGGACCAAACTTGGTCCAATGGTAAAATAGGAACCTTTGGATGTTCCAGTACGGCGGAATGGCAAATGGCCGTTTCTGCATTGGACCATCCTGCCCATGCCGCCATGGTTCCCCAAGCTTTTGGAGCAGGTGTTGGCCGGGTTGGCCAAATTATGGAACAAGGAAATTGGTACCGTGGAGGGGTGGAACAGTTGCTCTTTTTTTCCTGGTTGTACGGTGTGGAGCACGATAAGTTTAAACCTCGAATTCCAGCAGGGGCCACACAAGAGGATTTGATACGTATCTCCCGTTATTACGATTTGGCACCGGAGAACCCTCCCGTGGACATGGCCAAGGCATTGCAGCACCTTCCCATTCAAGATATTCTTAAGAACATTCAGGGTAAGAAAGAGATTTTTGACAAAATGGTACGGCGTACGCCAAATCACCCAGATTGGTTCAAAGGCGGACTCTATCATGATGATATGGAAATTGGCACCCCAAGTTTCTGGTTTGCCTCTTGGTATGATGTAAGCATCACCCCAAATTTGGCCCTTTTTAATCATGTGCGGCAACATTCCAAAGATGCCATGATTCGGGACAATCAATATTTGGTCATTGCACCAACCTTACATTGCCGCTATACCCGTGCAACGGAGAATACCATTGTGGGAGAACGGAGCGTGGGGGATGCCCGTTTAAACTACGACGAACAGATTTATGCTTGGTGGGACTTATGGTTAAAGGGAAAGGAAAACAACTTTAAAAAAAATACCCCAAGGGTGCAATATTTCACCATGGGCAAGAATGTTTGGCAGGCTGCGGAACAATGGCCGCCAAAAGGGGTGAAGATGACCACCTACTACCTAAACAGTGGCGGAAAGGCCAATACCTTATATGGGGATGGAGTGTTGAGCACCAAAAAACCTAAAGGGGATACCCCGGATCATTTTGTGTATGACCCCATGAACCCAGTAACCTCCTACGGTGGAAATGTGTGTTGTACCGGAAATGCCGTAGAAGGTGGTGCTTTTGACCAACAGCTTATGGAAGAACGGGAGGATATTTTGGTGTACACCACGGAACCCTTAGAGGAAGGGACGGAGGTTACTGGATTTATCGCGGCTACCCTCTATGTTTCCTCAGACGCCAAGGATACGGATTTCACCATTAAATTGATTGATGTATATCCTGATGGAAGGGCTTACAACTTGGATGAAACCATCCAACGGGCCCGTTTCCGGGAGGGGTATGACAAGGAGGTCTTTATGGAACCAGGAAAGGTTTACAAAATAGACCTAACCCCTATGGCCACCAGCAACTATTTTAAGAAGGGCCATAGGATACGGATAGAAATATCGAGCAGTAATTTTCCACGCTTTGCACGCAACCTCAATACCGGCGGAAAAAATTATGACGAGTCCAAAGGGGTCATTGCCAACAATACCATTTATCACACTAAACAATATCCATCACAGATTCAAATTCCCATCCAGAAATAGTACTTCAAATACTACCGCATGACAGCACATCTAAAACTAGCCCCATTGTCCACTATACTGTTTGTGGTTTTGGGCATGACGCTGCATCAGTGCCAAGGGCAGGCAGCCTCCCAAGATAAAAACGAAAGGTATGCCTATAAAACAGGCGACCCCAATGGAATTGGCAAATGGTATATGGGCAGACAGATTGCCCACGTCATGGGTTATCAAGGAATGTCTTGGTTAGAACGACCAGAACGGGAAAAAGAGGAGGAAACCAGCACCCTTTTTAAGAATATGGACATTCAACCCGGCGACACCATTGCCGATATTGGGGCGGGTTCTGGTTATCATGTATTCCCCATGGCCAAAATGGTAGGAGAGGGGCATATCTATGCCGTGGACATCCAGCCTCAAATGTTGGCCGAAATAGAACGCAAAAAGAAAAGCAACGCAACTTTCAATATCAGCACCGTAAAAGGAAGTGCCAAAAGCATCCATCTAAAAGAAAATTCGGTAGATAAGGTTCTTTTGGTAGATGTGTACCACGAATTTGACCACCCGTATGAAATGATGAACTCCATTAAAAGCGCATTGCGGAAAAACGGTAAGGTCTACCTCATTGAATATCGGGGCGAGGACGCATCCGTACCCATTAAAGCAGTGCATAAAATGACGGAGGCCCAAGCGGTAAAGGAAATGCAGGCCGTAGGCTTTAAGCTCCAAGAAAATATGAGCAACCTTCCCTGGCAGCATTGTATGGTATTTGTAAAAGAATAAGCCGTTGATGCTACACTTTACGTTTTATATTGTTTAAGCTTTTGTTAATTTAATTAAACAAAAAATGTTTTGTCGTATCTTCATCCAAACAAAACAAGTAAGATAACTATGAAAACGATCAAAACATTAAGTGTATTAGCGTTAACGGCGGTATTGTTTACTGCCTGTGGCGAGAAGAAGAAAGAAAAAGCGGAAGAGGTCATGGAGGAAACTGCGGAGGCAGTAACCGAAGTTGTGGAAGAGCAGACCACCCCAAACATTGTGGGCGTAGCTGTAGGCAACGAAAACTTTAGCACCTTGGTTACCGCTGTGACCACAGCAGGCTTGGCCGAAACTCTTAGTGGGGACGGACCGTTTACCGTATTTGCACCTACTAACGATGCCTTTGCCAAATTACCAGAGGGCACCGTAGCCTCACTTTTGGAACCCGCCAGTAAGGATGCCCTAACCGGTATCCTAACCTATCATGTAGTGGCAGGAAAGTACGAAGCCGCTGCCGTGATAGAGGCCATTAATGCCAACAATGGCACATTTACAGTATCCACGGTACAAGGGGGCACCATAGATTTAAGCCTTAACGATGGTAAGGTGATGTTGACCGATGCCAAAGGTGGTACGTCTACCGTAATCATGGCCGATGTTGCCGCTTCCAATGGTGTTATCCATGCTATTGATACCGTTGTAATGCCAGAATAGCACATCACATTACTTATACTAACTCAAACTAATGTGAGAACCGCTGCCCCCGCAGCGGTTTTTTTATGGCCTATGGTTATGCTGGGTAAAGGCTATTGTATAGTGACGGTACCTTCGGAAGTTTTCCCGTCAGTCAGCTACAACACATAGCACCTACATTAATGTCATTATAATGGACAACATTTTATAAAAAGCACCATTGCTTATCTTAATTTTGCAAGAGCATAGAAAAAAATATAAAGCTTGTTAGAGAAAAAACCATCATTGGTTCCCGCACAAGGCGAAGATGAGGAGTATTTCATCTACTGTCTGGAAGGGGTTACCGATATACAGACCGATCATGTAACCCAGGCCCAAAAAAACTTGGAGCATTTGGCACTTACTTATGGGGTGACCAGCATTTACAAGACTTGCGATACTATAGAAGGTTTGGAAGATAGCTTAAACGCCTTGGTATTGGATGACCATAATTTTAAGGATTATGAAATCATCTACATGGTCATGACAGGGGAACCCAACAGCATTTGCCTTAACGATTATTACTACAGCTTACAGGAAATTGCGGAAATTTTTGAAGGTAGGTTAAAAGGAAAGATAATTCACTTTTCAAATGCCAAAGTGTTGGATTTGGCGGAAGATGAAGCCCAGTTTTTTTTAGATATCACCAATGCCAAAGCTATTTCGGGCTACGGGAACAAAAAAAACGGACTAAACAGCGCTAACTTGGATAGCGCTTTTTTTAACCTGTACAAAGAAGACGATAATATGTTTGAGGTGGTGGAGGAATTGCACCAACGACACTATGCCCTATGCAAATTGCTCGATTTTAGATTGTATTACTAGTTGGGAGCATTTTTATCCTCGATCTTAAGGCGCAATGCCTATCCCAACCACAATGTTGAACCTGTTATTCACGGTAAAAAGGCGCATGGAATAAATAACCTCACCAAAACGGAGGTAACCACGTAGCCCTGGATGAACTGGATTAATTTTTTGGTTGATTTCCTAGAAGTCTTTAGTCCCTGTGTAATTGTTTTAATTCTTCTTTGGTAAATATCCTTGATTTAATAATAAATCTAAGGCCAAGGGGAATTTCAAGGGAAAAATTTGATCCTCTGCCTTTTACTATATCAACGGTCAACTGGGTATGTTTCCAATATTGAAACTGATCGGCTGACATATAAAACCCACAGTCATGAACTGTACCCAGGTACACATCCGTGTAATTCAGCATCAGCTCCCCTTTTGGCAGACACATGGGTGACGACCCATCACAGCATCCCCCGCTTTGATGGAACATGAGCGGGCCATGCTGTTCCCTAAGGGAATCGATGACCCGCTTTGCACCATTGGTAATACGTATACGCTCTACCACCTTAGAAAAAACCTAAAGCATTTTTATCGTGGGATATTAGCATGTTCTTGGTCTGGCGATAATGGTCCAACATCATCTTATGGGTCTCACGACCTATACCAGATTTTTTATAGCCACCAAATGGAGCGTGTGCAGGGTAGAGGTGATAACAATTTACCCAAACCCTACCCGCTTGTACCTGTCTCGATATTTGATAGGCTTGGTGGGTGTCTCGGGTCCAGACCCCAGCTCCAAGACCGTACAAGGTATCGTTGGCGATTTCCAAGGCTTCGGCCTCATCTTTAAAAGTGGTCACACAGGCCACTGGACCAAAAATTTCTTCCTGAAAAACACGCATCTTATTGTTGCCTTCCAATAAGGTGGGCTGGATGTAATAACCACCCTCCAGGCCTTCATTGTACGCAGCTGTGCCGCCAGTTAGCACCTTACAACCTTCATCCTTACCAATGTCTATATAATTCAGGATTTTTTCATATTGATCATTGGAGGCCTGTGCCCCCATCATGGTAGCGGGATCTAAAGGATGCCCTAATTTTATGGCCTCTACGCGTTCAATCACCCGTGCAATGAATTTATCGTATATACTTTCTTGAACCAAAATCCGTGAAGGACAAGTACAGACTTCTCCCTGGTTTAAGGCAAACATGGCGGCGCCTTCCAGGCATTTGTCAAAGAAGGCATCATCAGCATCCATAATACTTTCAAAGAAAATATTGGGACTTTTTCCACCTAGCTCCAAGGTAACGGGTATAATATTTTTTGAAGCATATTGCATGATCAATTGCCCCGTTGTTGTTTCCCCTGTAAAGGCAATCTTATTTATCTTTGGACTGGACGCCAAAGGTTTACCAGCTTCAACGCCAAAACCGTTCACTACGTTCAAAACACCTTCCGGCAAAATCCCATCAATCAATTCCATCAAAATCATAATGCCAACCGGGGTTTGCTCTGCAGGCTTTAACACCACACAGTTGCCGGCCGCTAGGGCAGGGGCTACCTTCCAAGTGGCCATCAGCAAAGGAAAGTTCCAAGGAATGATTTGCCCAACCACGCCTAAGGGTTCCTTAACATTCATTGAAATCGTAGTGGAATCCAATTCACTCACAGTACCCTCCTCGGCTCTTATGACCCCTGCGAAATAGCGAAAATGATCTACCGCCAAGGGTAGGTCGGCAGCCATGGTCTCGCGCAGGGCTTTTCCATTGTCCCAGGTTTCTGCCCGAGCCAAAACCTCCAGGTTTTGCTCCATTACATCTGCAATCTTTAATAAGAGGTTACTCCGTTCTGCAGCAGAACTATTGTTCCAGGTTGGTGCGGCCGCCCAAGCAGCGTCAATGGCCAATTCTATATCTTGGGCGGTAGAACGTGCCACTTTGGTAAAAGCGTTACCATCCACTGGAGAAATATTGTCAAAATATTGCCCTTGTATCGGCGCCGTCCATTTACCCCCAATGTAGTTGTCATATTGGTTTTTGAATTGTGGCTTTACCAAGGCCTTTTTTTTGGTGGTAGTTGCATTGCTCATACTGTACTTATTTATCGGTTATTTTTATAATTTACTGATTGCCAAATTACTAAGACAAGAGCCTATCTATCATGAACAATGCTATCAATCCTATGAACAATTCTATCAAAAAATATGATTTTTATAAAATAATTGTATCTTTTATCAATTAATGATATAATTCGTTTTAATTTTTTAAAAATTCATTAAACATTATTTATGAAGTTGCCTAAATCATTTCATCAATCCAGGAAGTTGGTGGACATGGTGGAGAACCAAACCTCCTATGAGCTAGAAGACTCGGCCATGCATATTTTTGAGACCCATTTACGTGCAGATCGGGTGCAGTTACAGTTTGGAGCACCAGTACTGGCCAGCATGTTCCAAGGGAAAAAAGTGATGCATTTGCGAGACAAAGCTGCCTTTGAGTTTTTGCCGGGAGAATCCTTGATACTGCCCGCCAATGAACTTATGGGTATTGATTTTCCCGAGGCACGGGAAGACAACCCTACGCGCTGCTTGGCACTGGAAATAGGTGAAGACCGCCTAAAACATGTCATCCAACTTATGAACGAGACCATGACCCGGACCGATGGGCAAGAGTGGAACCTTCTGGATTACAACTTTCACTTTACCAATGATTACAGCATCTATCAAATTTTACAACGCTTGGTCTATCTGTACACCGAAAACCACCCTTCCAAGGATTTTTTTGTCTCGAACATGGTTCAAGAGCTAATTATTAGAATTCTTCAGGCCAACGTTAGGAAAACCTACCAAACCCAAACCGTGGACCTCTCTGGAGGAAAGCGCTTGGCCTATATCATACAGTATATTCGTGATAACCTACGGGATGTATTGACCATTAAAGCATTGAGCGAAAAAGCGTGTATGAGTGAAAGTCATTTTCATAAAGTTTTTAAACAGGAAATGGGTGTTTCACCCATTGACTTTATCAACGAGGAGCGCATCAATTTTGCGACCAAACTTTTATCGAACGATTCTTGTAACCTTACCGAGGTTTTTATGGCCTGTGGATTTTCCAATCGTTCTTATTTCAATCGCCTGTTTAAGCGTTTTAAGGGAATAAGCCCAAGCAGCTACAGAAAACGCTTTGTTAGTTAATGTATACATTACAATGGTATTAACGGCAAGCTATGGTCACTTTAACCCGGCGAACGTGGAATACTTCGCCCGTTGTTTCCAGGTGTCAACCAAAAACTAAAATCTGAACTTTTCTGACTGCTGGCGGGCAGATTTTGGGGCTGGCCAAGCGATGGCCTCCGAAGCGTCGCAGGTGTTTAGTAATGAACGCCGTAAAGCGTTTATTTTTAAAAAACAATCGAGCGATTGGTTGTGCGCCTATTTTATACTTCGACTGCGCTCAGCACAGGCATAACGACTAATTATAGATACAGACACGTGGTAAAATAGATTAGCCCGTGGCTGATTTATTTTAACGGCGAGATGAAGCGCCGGCTTTTTAAAGAACAAAGCGATTTACCAGCCGCATCAGCTCGCTAAATTTTAAAAGATTCTCAATCTTTTAAAATATTCCGTACATCATAGACCCGCGAAGCGCCGATGAACTCCTTTGAAAAAATAAGCAAGCATCGTGAATAATTATAGCTTACACGTATTTAATTTGGATAACTGCAAGATAAGGCAGCCGCACAAGTCTCGCCGCCAAACCGAAAAGTCTACTAGACTTTCCAGTTCGTCACGTGTACTATAATGTTCTGCGTTATGTAACTTGAGCTTTGGTTACGGCATAAAAAGAAAAGGTCTGGGAGACCTTTTCTTTTTTGAGCGGGTGGGCGCGCTGGCGTATACGCCACTACACTTTCTTTAAATTTTTCTTCTAAAAAGCTTCTTCTGAAAAGGTAATGAAACCGAGGCACGAGGTTCATGAATACTTTTAAACAACAATCGACAAGGAATGAATAAACACTTATTATGCGAACCGACGATAGGAGGGGAGTTTAATGCCTGCCTGCCGGAAGGCAGGTGTGTGGAATGGGTGATAGTAGATTTATTTAATAAAAACACAATTTCATTTTAACATTCTTGCATATTTCTTTATGTTAGTAAATATTTTAGTTTTAAATCAAACCTAATGGACTAATGTTTATGAAAAAAAACAAATTTCTTTCTCTTTTTACCACGGCACTATTCTTCTTTGCTTCTTGCTCTTCTGAAAATAACGAAGAACAAATGCAAAATGAAGAACAAAATGAGAGCGTATTATCTTTCACTTTAAATGGGGAAATGCGGACAACAACGATCGGAAAACCATTCGCTTCTTTTTTTGAAATTAGGTCGGGAGATGAAATTGTCTATGGCTTTGGTGTTTCAGGAGCTTTTTCAAATGATGATTTAGAAAGATGGGGGTTCAGCACTAGTTTTTCTTCATCAGATTCAGATTTTGTTGTTGACGGATTAAATATAGACTCCGAAGAATCAGACATCCAAGATTTAAATATTTCTGGAGAATATGAGGATAGCCTAGTTAGGATACCAGAGAACGAAATCATTTTGACAGCCAAGTACAATAAAAATCAATTGTATTCTTTTAGCATAACTGAAATTGATGAAAATAATCAAACAGTATCTGGGACATTTAGTATGGACTTGTTGGCTACTGAATCTGATGAAATTTTCAGGATACGCGACGGCGTATTTATCAATGCCGAGTTTACAAGTGAGTTAATTGATTTAGACAACTAGTATAAGGCGGTGCTAGCTCTAATTCCATTATTAGTGATTTGGTTGAATTAAACTACTCTTTAAAATTACTAGAAAATAGCATTTACTATCAGTTTTTTCTAGAAATTTTTACTGTTAGTTAGATGACCCAAGAATATGAACTTTAAAAAATTCTCAATAACTTATCACTACTTAATAATGACGTATTATGGTTCTTTTTGATCTATAATGTTCCGCGTTATGTAACTTGAGCTTTGGTTAAAAGCGAAAGTTTCTACTAATTTTCTTGGATTTTTTTTCTTTCTAAAAACTTTCTTCTAAAAGGTAATGGAACACTTATTATGCAAGCCGACGATAGGAGGGGAGTGTAATGTGTGTGGAATGGAATTATTACAATAAAATCTAACTCTGATTTATGCCAAATTAAATTTTTAACATCATATATTTACGTAAGAATTTTATTAAAAGGTTTGGAACTAAATATAAAAAGAAATATTTCATTAGCTTATATCAATGAACTAAACACTCGTGTAGATGAAAGTGACACTAAGATTAAGATTCGACTACCTAAAAATATAAAAAATGCTTCTTTTGGAGTCATTCCCTCCTTTATTCAATTTTTTGCGACTGCTATAAGAAAAGAAAAATGCTCTCACTTAATTCTTCCTTTTTCCACCAAGGAAGAACTTGCCAAATATATAGAAGTTGAATATGTCTATCCATTTACTGTTTTAGCATGGAACCTAAAAATCATAGATGATTCAGAATATAACTTAAAGGACAGACTAACCAGTATTAGTCAAAATTACTTCTCAAGACTTGAGTTTTTAAAGGTAAAAACTTTAAGATCTCTCCCTCTGTATAGTTTTGATCACGACATTTCCAAAAGAGGACTATCTAGATATTTTTACGATAATAATTATAAATTAATCTACTTAGATCAACTAGAATTTAATTTATACCCAATATTTAAGAAGCTTTCGTTAGCACATAATGTTCAAGATAGTAGGAATACATTAGCTCCTATTTTAGAAAGCCTTACTGAAATAATTTATGAACTCTTTAAGAATACTCATGAGCATGGAAGATCTAAAGTAAAAGGTGGTTTCTATTTTCCGAACGTTAGAAATGTTACTCTAAGAACTATTAGAAGAAAACGATCTGCTTATTTGGAGGATACTGAACTACCAGAATCAGTTAAGGAATATTTTAAAAATAACCTGCCCTTAACTGAGAAAAGTGATTTCATAATGTTGGAAATTTCCGTTCTTGATAGTGGTCCCGGACTTGTTTGTAGAGTTTCGAATACTGAAAATTTATCAAATTACTCTTTGGATGAAGAACTGTCATTAACAAAAGAGTGCTTATTGAAACATAAAACATCTTCAAATGCTTATTTAGCTAAAATAAAGGGAGAAGGTTTAGATAAGGTGATGCAATTATTGGATAAAAAGGGTTTTCTGAGAATCCGAACTGGACGGTTGGATTTGTTTAGAAACTTTATTTCTGACCCTTATTTAGCTACAAAAGATTTTTCTAGGATAGTATTGAAAGACTATTTCAATAATGACAATAATTTTATTGAACATCCTCAAGTTTCTGGAACACTACATACTTTTTATTACCCAATAGGAAGTCCATAATGAAGGATTATTTCATTTTTACATATCGCGATAAGGGTAGTTTTAAAGGAGGAATTAAAACAATAACGGTTTTATTCATACCTGAATCATCTATAAAAAAAAGTGCTCTTATACAAGGCCTTGAAACATACAATCAAGAGAATGTATTGTCTGATAAGTTTGTTGTTGTCCTACCAGAATATGCCAGTGAAGCACTCGTCAACCTTTTTGAAAAAGATGTTTTAATTAGCTTTGGACGGGTTGTGGGTTTTGACAAAAACTATTCAGAAACTAACTACAGCGTTTATAAGTTTGATCTAAATGGTAAACTCAACAAAAAATTTGGGGTGCTTAAAGATTTAAAAAATAGAACTCTATTTTTAGCAAAACTCTTTAAGAATGGAAATTTTCACATTTTTGACAGCAAAAGTGGACTTATTGAGTCTAACCCAGATCATCACTTCGTTTTCCCATCGGGAAAACATAGCGAAAAATTTATTCGAACAGCCAATGTTTTAAGGGACAGTAATGAGATTTTTTTCATTGCAATTCAATTGTTGGAAAAGTTTAGCGCAGTTGAAATTGTATATTGTGATACAGCTTCAATAAATGTTTTACCATTCGCAGTATTTGAAATTCAAAATAGGTTTGAAAGAAAATTCGAAACCAGAGTAAAAAGTTTTGAAAGCTATAAAGTTTTTGAAGACTATAATCAAAGTTTTAATCCAAATTCGCTGGTACTTATTTCCTCTTCAACATCAGGTAATATTATAGATAGACTCAATGACAAACAAATAGCAGATAGTAGCAATATTTTAGTTCTTTTTTTTCTTGGGAACGATGAGAGTTATAAAAAGCATAAGACAAACATTTTTTGTAATTTGACTAAATCCTCAGAATTTGAACAAGGCTACAATCCGTTTAAAACCTTCAAAAATAGTTTAAAGTGCAAATTATGCATTAATCATTCTCAACCGGTTGTAATTCAGTCTGATGTATTCTTAAATATTGAACCTAAGTATAATGTTGTTACCTTCAAGAAGAGTGATGCTCCAAGTTTTTTGAGTAAATTTATTGAGAATCATAGAGCTCTAGACCAAAAGTCTAACATTTTTAAAGTTCATTTTCGAGACATAGAAGAAGAAGATAGTAGTTATGAGATTTACATAGATTTTACTCAATTACTCGACAACTTTGAAAACAAAAACTACCCCCAATATTATCATGAAAAACTTGAGAAAACTATTAATGCCCACATCCCAATAAACACAAGGTATTTATTGCCATTGAGGGATCCTGGTTCAAAAGCATTAACTGAAAAGATACTAAATGAAAATTCATGGGTCATTGAACCAACGATAATTGATATAAATAATCCAAAAATCTCGACAACAGTTACAGGTACCATTGTGGTGGTTGGAGCAACATATGTTACTGGTAGGCATTATTTTTTTATAAATAGATTGCTTAGAGATTTCCCTAAACTAACGGTTGTTTACTTCATTGGATTGGCAAGGTCAATATCTAAACAATTCTCTGAAAACATTAAAAGTAATTTAGGTATAGGTGAATACGGTGGGAGAACTTATCCCGTCATTAATGTAGATGAAATTTTCATTCCGCAAGCTAAGGTTGATAATAGTTGGTCAAAAGAGTGGGGTTTTATACGGGAGTTACTTGGAAAAGTGAACTCAAAGTCCGCTCTTTATAAGTTTTTTGAAAATAGAAGGAATGTTCTATTTAATGCTAGAGAAGAGAAGGGGCTTTGTGACAATGTGTTTTTACCAACTCTATCGGGAGAAAAATTAAGTTTGAGAAAAGGTTTTGTTTATTGGAATTTTGAGGTTAAAACTGATATCGCATATCAATCTCAAGTTTATTTTACTATTACTTCGGTAATAAATCGATTAAGAAATGAGCCCTTGAATTCTGAGAGGAGTTTGAAACAAAGTACCTACGTAAGAAACCTAATAAGTTCAGAAACTTTTAATAGATTTAATGATGGTGTTATTCAAGCAAGTATTCTGAGAGCGGCTGACTATAGAATGCTATCTTATGATTTGGACGAAAACCAGAGCCTCGCTATGTCTGTCTTTATGAAAAGCTTGGTAGATAAATTTGAACAAGATCATGGGGAGGCTTTACCTGAATTTATGATGGCTTTAGGATTGAAAAAATTACGATTGAAAAGAATAGACTTAAATGACTTTTTAGATTATTCTTCAAAAAATTTACCTGAAAAAAGTATAGGTCATGACTTTGTTAATTATTTAAAGGGGAAACTGCTCTAACGCACTAAATATTATATTTATTTTTTTTAAAAAGTTAGGTAAATTTACCTAACTTTTCTATTTTAGCTTATTATTAGGGATTTTTTAATAAGTAATTTTACCTAAAATATGAATGAAGATTCAGATTTCATTAAAGCTTTTAATAGGTTAATCGAACCTTTGCATATCACAGATGATATTAGTGAAGATCCTTTTAGTGTTCTATTTGAAAGAAGAATTGAAGAACTTGGAATAACACAAAGTAGGGCAGAAGCAATGCTTGGTATCGAAAAGAAGAGTTTGAACAGTATTCTAAATAAAGAAGCAAAACGGGTTGACATTATCACTATTATCAAACTGGCACAATTTTTAAATTTGCCTGTTGATGGCTTTGTCAAAGTGTATTTGCAAGAATTACCAAGTGAACAAATCGGCGATATAGAAAAAGCTAAAAAGAACAATTTTATTGTTCAAAATTTTGATTTACCTCAATTACATAAAAAGAAATTCATTTCTTCCAAAACAGATTATGAAGCTATAGAAAAAAGGATAGTAACGTTCTTTGGACTAAACTCCATTTATGATTTTGCACAAGAAACCGTAACTCCGGCTTTTAGTAGGACAAAAAGAAGTTCTAGTGATTTAATGAGAGAATTTTGGGTGCAATCTGCACTTTCTCAGTTTAAACTTATAGAAAATCCAAATCCATACAATAGGGAACAGTTAATAGATTTAATTCCAAAAATCCGACCCTATACAAAAAATATAGAAAAAGGATTATTGACTGTAGTAAAAGCGTTGTTTTCAATTGGCATTACGGTTATCTATCAAGAATCCTTACCTAACATATCTGTTCGTGGTGCGACTTTTGTCGTGGATGGCAAACCATGTATTGTCATAAATGATTTACATAAACGTTACCCAACACTTTGGTTTTCGTTAATGCACGAATTACATCATGTTTTGTATGACTTCGATGAAATTCAACAGGTAAAATATCATTTAACAGGAGAGCCAGATTTATGGTTAAAGGAAGAGAAAGCAAATGATTTTGCTCGCGAGTATTTATTTAATAAAAAAAGATCTAAATACATAAAACCTTTTATTAACGAGTCAGTTCTCGTTCGTGAATATGCAGATAAATCTCAAGTTCATCCTAGCATAATCTACAATTTTCATATGTACGATAGTGATAAATGGGTGAAATTCAATAAATATATCCCGGATAGCGGTCTAGCTATTAATAATCTTAACGTGAGCATTTGGGAAAGTGAATCCGTTAAGGAAACAACAGAAAGGTTAAAAAAAGAAATATTCAATATTTAATAGTAAAGCTTTATGAGCGATAAGAAGAAAAAAAACAAAAAGGAAGAATCCAAAAAGCTTTCGGAGAAGGATGAATTGGAAAGAATGATGCTTATTTCTAAAGCAGATGAAGTAGTAGGAGAGCAGTTAACAATAGATACTGAAGGTGTTTTACAAACAGAAGATGAATTAAAACAATTTGCTTTAGGCGATATTGACGACCCAGAAAGAAAATACGATATCTACTACAAAGGTATTAGCAAGTTACTTTTAAAGCATCTGCCAGAAGGTAAAGACTATAAAAAGGCGAGAGATTATATCTACGAGGAAAAAAACACTTATTTGACGAGAGGTCATAGAATCGATGAAAAAGGGATTCGAGGTGCAGACAGTAGAATGGGGCATATTGAAGATGCCGAGAAAATTCTAGAACTAATCACTACTTGGATTATTAAAAAGGGTTCTATGGTAGATTTATACTCCACGATTCGAGATTTGAATATCCAATTAGGATACGGTAAACCAAGTCATGAATAGTTACTAATTATTGCTTAAAGTAGAGTCTTTAGTTTCAACCCAGATGATGTGATGGCAAGTCGGCCTAAGAGAATTTTAGCCAAACAATAGGCGAAGGGAGCGGCCATATTCTAGAGGGCTGGTAATACCGCTTGTTTACCAGTACAATGTTTCAAAGAGTTCAAATCGGTCTTAATAGTCAGAATGCTTTCTAGAATATAGCGACTGAGCCGTACATTGTTTCTAAAATTATCTGTAAGCCTTGATTTTTTTGTTTCTTTTTTTATCAAGAAAAAAAGATAAATAAAAACCTTATCGGTTGCGATGCTGAAATCCTATTTGACATAATGTTAGAAGTAAATAAAGAAAAACTTCAAACAAGACGGGAGGTTAGCAAGGGCTAAGAAGTTATCTCGATTTGTCCGCGCATCATCTCGCTCATATTTTGGAAGGACTACTAGACCTTCCAAAATACTGCCGTTAGCTGTTTCGGCAAGCTGACGAGAAGGTGTAGAAAAAAATCTTGCACACATTTCCTCGAATACGAGAATTTTACACGAATCTAAAAGGCTAGCTTTTAAATTCGTGACAACTACAATTATCCAGTGGATGATTTTAGTTGGCGGCGAGACGTTGCGGCTGCCTAATTGAATTTATGCTGATGCTAGTCCGCAAATTGGCTTTTACATAATTTCTAACGTTATAGTCCTAAGGGTCGACGAACTCCTTTGAGAAAAATAAGCAAGCATCGTGAATAATTATGACTTACGGCCGTTAAGTGACATTCCAGTAAAACGGCTTTTACATAATGGCTGACGATATGATTCGCTGACGCGAAGGTCATATCTGCAATTATGTAAAATGCAAGCATCCGTCGTTTTACAAAACAGACCAAACTGTATCATAATGTCTTGCGTTATGACACTTTGCTTTGGTAAAGCAAAGTATTTGGTACTAAATTTTCTTTGAATTTTTCTTCTAAAAAGTATTTTCTAAAAAGGTAATGGAACACTTATTATACGAGCCGACGATAGGAGGGGAGTATAATGTGTGTGGAATGTTGTTAAAACGATAGTTTTAATCCTACTGGACTTTTAATACTAGCAAATTTTTAAAACATTTTGTTTTAGAAGATCTAAAAGCAAATCATGTATACCCTTTGTATCATTAACATCAAATCCATTGCTTTGTAGCTTAGATAGAACTTCAATATAAGGTGTTTTTCCATCTAATAACTTCAATATTTGAATAACAGCATCAGCCCCGGTAAAAGTGCCATTGGGAAGATTTAAGGTAGCCTCTAATTCCTTTTCACCATCATCTAAAATTCCCTCTCTCTTGTATGAAACCGGAGTTCTAAGCTTTAGAATAGTCTCATCAAAAATCTCGAATGTAGTTGAGTTTGAACTAATATTCTTTTGAGCAACAAAAAACCAATTTCTGTATACTTTGTAGGATATTGAATTACTATCTTCCAAATGAGTAGTTTCAATAGTTTTATCTATTAAAGTCTTGTACCCGTTATTTTCAAAGAATTGTTTAAATTCTTCAGCGGTATACATTTCTTGTTCGTTAGAAAAAAAGTAGTCGAGCGGACCAAAATGAACAAACAAGCCTTTGTTTTTAAGTTTTTGATTAATTTGATTAAACCAAAGTTTTAATGCAATAACATCTGTAAAGTAAATCGAAAAAACAGAATTGAGTGAATTATCCTTGAAAGGAAGATCAAGTACATCTGAAACAAATACTTCAAACTTATCAAGTATATTATTTAGCTTATCCTTTGGAATTTTAGCCGAATATCGGGGTGCTACATTTTGTAATGTTTTTACGTTTTTTTCGTGCGGGCTATAAAAATCAATAGTCTTACCGTTCAAGAGTTTTTGAAGGTGCCAAATCATTGAAAAAGACTTGTCAGTGGCATAAACTTTACTATAAATATCAGTAAATTCAAAAGCTATTCTTCCAACTCCGCATCCAATAAATAAGGCATTCCCTGTTTCAAATTCTATCTTTGATAATTCTATTTTTAGTGAATCAATGGTTGTTTTTAATTGTTGCTCAGGTTCACTTTTGAAACACCAATCTCTTCTCAGGTAAATAAAATCTTTAAGTGTTGTTTGCGTATTGTCAGTAGTATTTATTTGAAGATTTTCATAAGCTTCTAAGGTAACTTTAGGTTCAAGAACTGATACAATATTATTAACGTTATGGATGTTTCGAATATAAGAATCAGTAAGAAGTTGAAAATATTTTTCTCTCTTACCTTGAGCGAGACCTAATTTAAAAGTATTAAGTTTTCTAATTAAGTACTTTAAGTGGCTTTTGTACAAGAAATATGACTCTGCATAATAAGATTCTAATTCACTCTCATCAATTAAAATTTGAACCTCATTATGGATGATAGGTTTTTTCGTAAACATTTTTGACTTTATTTAATCGCTAAAAAACCTTCAAAAGACACGTACTTCATAACGGATGTTATATCAACAAAACCTGCTCTTTTTAGTAAGTCTAAATTACCTTGTGTTGAAAAAGGTTCTAGTACTCCTTTAAGACTTCTAGTTTTAGATAGAATTTCTTTTTCGTTATACCCTTGTTCTAATTTATAATCAGTGTATAAAGCAGTCATAATATCTTGGAAACGTGCATCACATGCTCTTACTTTTTCAAATAAAATAAATGCACCACCCCAATTGAGAGATTCATAGATTTTATTAAAAACCAATTGTCTAACCCTTGGTTTAATGAACTGTATTGTATAATAAGACACGATTAAATCTGATTTTTCCAATTCTACATTAAGAATATCCTCCGTTAAAAACGAAATATTAGAATTTTCTTTACACTTTTGACTTGCAACCTCAACCATCTCATGTATTGGCTCAATACCTGTAACTTTTATTTCTTTATGATTATTGTGAAGAGCTATTTTTTTTGTCAATTCACCAGTACTACTTCCTATCTCATAGCATTTAGATTTGTCTGAAATAAAAAAATCACTTAATCTACAGATTAAGTCATGCCCTTCAACATACAAAGGAACTGACTTTGAAACATGGTTATCAAAATTTTTTGGAACATCTCCTGAAAAAGACCAATTAGCATTTAGTGTTGAAATCTTATCACCTGTTTTCATGACTTATATTTTTTGTTTTATACAAGCTGTTATGAACAAATATAACCCCTAAAATCATAATCAATAATAAAACAAAAAACACGACATTGGAGTTTTCACCATAAATCAAAGAAATACTCAAAACTTTGTCTATTTGTTGTTTATCATAGTAAAATTTTAAAAATAATGGACCAAGGCCATATACTATGTGTATTATGAAACATAAAAGAAGGCTTTTTGTTTTGTAAAAAACAAAAGAAATGAATATTCCCAAAATGAATAAATTAATGAAATTATCAAAATTTAAATGTGATAACGAAAAAAGAAAACTTGATAGTATAGCCGAAAACCAAAATGATTTGGTTGAAAGAAGTCTGCGAAATAAAAAATCTCTATAAACAAGTTCTTCAAAAATTGAAGCTGTGAAAAAAATTGAAATTAGCACAGACCAGTCATAGTGAAAACTTAAAATTTGAATAGAATAATTCTCGGGACCTGCTAGCAGGAAATATGTCGGTATTGCTTGTAGCAAGTAAATGCTTATTGTCAATAATATAATTGGTATAACAAGTCTCGGGAATAGCTTTGTTTCTCCGAAGACATCACCAACTTGGTAACCCAAAAAATACCATGAAAAAAACAAAACAATTGGAAATCCAATCAATTCTGAGAATAGTATTACATAATTTTGATTCAAAAAAAACTGTCCAAGAACCAAAATTAATACAGTTATAACTAAAAAGCATAATACTGTATAGAAAAGAGCCTGAATTATATTGTTGGGGAAAATATTTTGCTTCATTAACTTTTTAGTAAAAAATCATAAAAAAAGGATGCTTCAAAAGTGGAACATCCTTTAATCCTTAATATAAACGTCTTATTGCATATCATGTTCATCGCACATTGCATAATGAATGTAATCTGAAATAGAAGAAGCCAAACCAGGACGAGTCGCAGCTGTTGGTGTCCATGTACAATGACAAGCTCCTAAAATACCCCCCGTTAATGATTCTAATTCTTGGTTTACGTTTGCTTTTTCTTTGAAAGCTTCTAAATTTAATCTACTCATAGTAAAAATTTTAATTATTATGATTTATCCTAAAAATAAGAATTTTTTTATAACGAATTAGTTTTTTTAAAAATTTTATAATCAAACACGTAGGGTTGATTAGATACATCATATAAATTTAACACTTCAAAATTACTTTTATAAATTTTCGTGTAAACAGATTTAAAAAAATTGAAAAAAATCAAACCTTGTTTTTTGTATTTATTTGGCCTATCAAACTTAATTATTGCAGACTTAAAGCGATTCATATTACTTGTAAAGCGACCTAATAATTCATAATTTTTATCTTTCCAAAAAATCTCTTTTTGGATACATCTTTCAAGGCAAATGTTAATATTCGTTTGTGTAAACAAACCGTGAAAACGATCATAAAGCACGAACCCTTTATCATTTTCTTCATCTGTAAATAAAGATAAGTCTGAGTTATAAGGTAATGTGAATAAGTCTTTTTTATCTAATGTTAAAGCATTAAAAAATACATGAGCACATTGATGCACTATGTTATCTAAAAAGAAAATTTCGTTATAATCATCTTTAACGTTGAAGAAAGCAATACCATGTGCTTGTATCGTTGCAAATGAATTAGCTTCTCCTTGATAGAAAACAACTTTTTTAATATATAGTTTAACAAGGTCATAATATTCAGGATATACTTGGCTGATAATTTCTAATGCATTATTAAAATGCTCAATATGTTTAAGATATAGTTTTTCATTTATTATAACTTCTGTAATTTTTCCTTGTTCATTAACAAACAAAGGTTCTAAAAGAGGGTGATTACATTGTAAAAATTCAATACCATCTTTATTTTTAATCAATGGCTGTAATTCATATTCAAGAAGCTCATTATCATCACCCATTAATTGAATGCTATTATTAGCATACATAATTTGTATTATTTTTGAGTATTCCCTCTTAAGCTTAAGATACCCTATGGTTGGTAAATAAATGAGTTTATTATTAATATTCTGAGTATAAGTTTCAGACTTATTTTTAGTGAGGCTAAAAATTAAGATATCAATCCATTCCTCGTATTTATTGTTTATACAAGCAAATAGCAAAGGTTCGGAAAAAATCACATCATCATAAAAGTCTAGTTTATCAAAAATAGAATTATCTTTTTGATACAAAACCGTTTTTAATGTATCGATAAGTTTTAAGTGGTGGTCGTGGTATTGAGTAAAAAAATCCATTTTTTAATTAAAGGCTTTTGTTAACGTATATACAAAACGTTCAATTAAACGTAAATCTTCTGTAATGATTTCTGCATTACCTTTTATATTTTGCTTAAATGTTAGTTCTTTATTAAATGTTGTATTTAGACCTTTATTAAGATTTATTTTAACTAAATAAAAGTCTTCATTGGGTACATCAGAAATATTAGTTATTTCACCTAATAACATACCATATTCATTTTCAGGGAATCCTAATAATTTAATGTTAGCTGTTTGCCCTAGTTTAACTTTACCTGAGTTTATAATTGGCATTTTGGCGATTCCAAAATAATCTTGCTCGTTGTATTTTGGAATAATTGAAATTAATTTCTCTGAAGGTCCAACATACTGGTTATTTGTGAAATAATTTAAAAAGTTAACTTCTCCAGATACTGTGCTAACTAGTGCATGTTTTTTAATCCATTCTGCGTAAGATAATTCAGTTAGTTTTATAGCTTCTAAAATATCAAGTTCTGAATTTAAATGACTTTCACCTTCACTATGTTTCATATTGCTTCCTTGGCTCAAAAGAGAAGCTTTTTGAGCGCGTATTTGAATTATCCTAGATGTATTACTTTCAACTGTTTTTATAGCTTGTAAATACCTTAGTTCTTTGGACTCATATTCTAATTGCGCAATTACACCTTTATCAAGCAATCTTTTATTTCTATTCAAATCTGTTTTAGCAACCTCTAATTCTTTTTCTGATATTTGTTTGTCTCTTATAGCTCCATTAATAAGACTGTTGTATTGACTAATCCTTAACTCGTTTAATTGTGATTGTGTATTAAAATTTCCGTCATTTTCATGGTGCTTAAATTTCAAGACCGCTTTTACTAAGCTATTGTAGTTTGATTGCATTTCTCCTACATCTAAAATAGGCAAATCAATATCATGCATTTCTTCTAAATCATAATTAATTGCCTTAATCTCTTTTATAATACTATCCAACGTTTTAATATGCTTAATATTTGCATTGCTTCCTATTACAGCTAGCCATTCATTTTTTTTTGCATACTCTTTGTTGGATTTGAATATAGAGTCAATCTTGCCTTCCGTCTTTGTTGCTAAATAAATAGGTGGGTTGTCTGTTGTAATAACAACTTCAGATATAACAATATCTGGATACTTGATAAACCAACTGAGCAAAAGAATTAGTAAAATAAAAATTAAAAAAAAAGTGTTTCCCCAGCTTATTATCGTATTTGGGGGACTTTCCAAAACTTCTTTTACGAAATCGCTTCGCTCATCTAAAAAATCTATTTTTTTCATCTACTTACCGAGTTCTAACTGATTTTTTACTAATCGAAAATAAAAGCCCTGTTTCTCAATTAAATCATTGTGTTTTCCAATCTCTACAATTTCTCCATTATCTATTACAACAATTTGATCAGCATTTTTAACAGTACTAAGCCTATGTGCAATTACTATTGCAGTTCTCTCTTTCATATAATCATCCAGATTACCCATTATTTTTTTTTCATTATTCGAATCTAAGGCACTGGTGGCTTCATCGAAAAACAGAAATTCTGGGGATTTGTATACCGCTCTTGCTATTAAAACTCGCTGCCGTTGACCCCCACTTAAGTTAGCCCCGCTGGATCCTGGTGGCCCAATTCTTGTATTGTAACCCGCTGGTAATCTTTCAATCATATCCTCAATATTCGCTATCTGAACGGACTTAATAAGTTTGGTCTTATCTATAATTCCTTCCGATGTAGATTCTGTTATGTTTCGAGCTATAGTATCAGTAAAAATATATCCATCTTGCATTACTACTCCACATAAATCTCGCCATTTTGAAGATGAAATATTATTCAAATTAGAATTACCTAACATTATTTTACCTTCAGTTGGATTATAAAGCTTAAGTAATAATCGTAACAGAGTGGTTTTACCACTTCCACTTTCTCCAACTATAGCTGTAACGCCATTATGAGGTATGGTTAAATTTATTTTCTTTAAAACCAATGGCGATTTTTGGCCTCCATATCGAAATGAAACATCTTTAAAAATAATATTCTGTTTGGCATTGAATTCTTCTTGATAGAAATCCTCTTCATCTTCATTTTTTTCTAAGTGAACCTCATTCATTCTCTCAAGACTTATTTTGGCGTCTTGTGCTTGTGCGAAAAAACTAACTAAGCTTACGAGCGGAGCATTTAGTTGACCAATGATATATTGTACGGCCAACATCATTCCTAACGTCATTTCGCCATTAATCACAGATAATGCTGCTACATATGAAATGAATATATTTTTAAGCTCATTAATTGAACTAGCACCTATACCCTGTAATTGAGAAAGCTTTAGGCCTTCTAATGAAATTTTATATAATCGAATTCTTATTTCTTCCCAATCCCATCTTCTTCTTTTTTCAGAATTATTTATTTTAATTTCCTGAATGCCATTAACTATTTGAATCAAACTACTTGAGTTGCCGGATGCCTGGTCAAATCGTTTATATTCTAATTGTTCTCTTTTTTTCATGAAAACTAATATCCATAAGATATATAACGTAGCCCCCGCTAAAAAAATTAAGAATATAATGTAGTTATAGTATAATAATATTCCGAGAAATATTATCATATTGAAAACTGAGAAAAGTGTGTTAGGTGATGAAGTAAGAAATGTCTCAATTCGACTAGAATCTTGCATTCTTTGAAGTACATCGCCGGTAATTTTCGAATCGAAAAAATGAATTGGCAGCTTCATCATTTTTATTAAAAAATCTGAAGCAAGTGAAATATTTATTCTTGCCCCTACGATTAACAATAGCCAACTTCTTATAATGCTGACTCCAGCTTGAGATAAGAAAAGAGTTAGTTGAGCGATTAATATAATGTGTATGAAATTAAGGTCTCTATAATTGATGCCTTTATCTACAACGGATTGGGTCAAAAAAGGCAAAATCAATTGGATTATACTTCCCACCAATAATCCTATGAAAAGCTGAACAATGTATTTTCGATATGGTCTTAGGTAGGGGACTAAAGTTTTGAACCCTTTGTTCTTTTGGGTTATAGGCTCAGCGTCATGAAATTTAGGGGTAGGTTCAAGTAAAACCAATAACCCTTCATTAGAATTATTGAGGTATTTTGTATTTTGCCATCCTTCTAAAAAATCCTCTTTAGAATACGTTATTAGACCATAATCTGGATCAGCGACGTAAACCTTTTCATTTCCTACTTTATAAACAATTAGAAAATGACGTTGTCTCCAGTGAGCAATACATGGTAATGGAACTTGTTCTTCAAGAGCTTCCCAAGTAACATTAACAGGTAAGGTTTTAAGACCTATGACCTCAGCCCCTTCTGTTATTCCAGCTACTGAAACCCCTTCATGGGTTAAATGGCAAACAGTTCTTAAATATTCAGCAGAGTAAGTTTTGCCGTAATATTTAGCAATCATTCTTAAACAAGTTGGACCGCAATCTGTACGATCGTATTGTTTGTAGAAAGGGAATTTTTCGATTTTTTTAAACAAACAGTAAAGGCATTAAAAAAAGCATTAATTATAATGCTTTTATTTAAAATTAAAGTTTTAACTATACCTACGACCTAACGGCTTCTTTACCGCTTGTATTCGCATCACAATTACCTGGTCTGTGATGACCGTCAACACAGCAGTGACAAGCGCCCATAATACCACCTGTTAGACCTTCTAGCTCATTTGTCTGATTTTTGCTTAATTGTGCTTTAAAAGCATCTAAATTTAATCTCTTCATCTTTCGTATATTTATTAGTTAATATTAAATTACCACACCAATATATAAAAACTTATATGATTGATGTAAGAAATTTATCGAAACTTGGTATCGGAACTTATAGAATGTCAGAAAATGACCCAAGTCATTTTAGTTCATTGAATTATGCCATTGAGAAGGGAGTCAATTTAATTGATACAGCATCTAACTATCAATTTGGAGATTCTGAAAGGCTCATTGGAAAAGTTTTAGATAGTAACACTAGACAAAATGTATTCATTATTACCAAAGCGGGTTATATAAATGGGGCTGATATTACTGAGTTTTCAAAAATACTAAATACTCCATGGACAATTAAAGTCCGGGACAATTTTCTATACAGTATTGAGCCAAAGTTTTTGAGGGCTCAATTGACAGCTTCACTTAAAAGATTAAATACTAGCTATATTGATGGCTTTCTTATTCATAATCCCGAACATTATTTTGATGTTGAAAATCAAAATCAGAAATTTATATATGACCATTTATTGGAAGCCTGCTCCTTTTTAGAAAAAATGGTTGATGATGGTTTGATAGGTTATTACGGCATCAGTTCAAATGAAATACCTAAAGGTAATATTGATATAGAAAAAATAGTAAACAAAAGTAATTATTTGCCAAATTTCAGATTACTACAATTCCCTTACAATTTAGTTGAAACTAGTGCCTCAAGAAAAAAAGATATGGGTACTTCTTTAATTGATTTTTGCAAAAAAAATAATCTAATAACATTTAGCAATAGACCTTTAAATACAACTTATCAAGGGAAGGTTTTACGTTTAGCAGATTATATGGATGAATATTCAAAAATTGACTTTAGGAAAGAAGAAGTTTTATTTGATGATTTTCTTAGTAGAATAGACGAACAACTTCTTAAATATGGCGAGAGTTCCAAAGCTAAAGATTTTGCTCCAATAAAATTTTTTGTTGAAAATAGAAAAGGCATAGCAAACCCAGAAGCTGTGAATAAGGCTTTTAACACTTATCTAAGACCATTCGTTAATCAACTTCAATTTAATAGTAATGACGTTCAAAAAATAATGAGTGAGTTATTAAATTATTGGCAGCTATATTCTAAAAAATCAATTTCTGAAAGAAGTAAAGGTTTGATGGATTCATTAAAGCTAAAGGGAGAAATTGATCAAAATGATAAAAGGAATATTTCATTAATTTCCTGCGAGAATTATTTAAATCAAGGCATTAATCATGTGCTAGTGGGAATGCGAAAGAAAATTTATATCGATAATTTATCTCCTCTATTGTGAAGAAAACCTCAAACATAATTTTTATAGGAATATTTGTTATATTGATAGTTTTAATTTTATGGGTAAATCATCAAATGAAAAACAATGTCGGAGATATTAATTTTGATTCACAAATCGATGACCCTACTTTTGAAGTATGTGACGAAAATAGGGTTTTTCAATATTATTCGGTAGGCACAAGTTACATCGGAGAGCGCAAAGCTATGCGAGAAGAAATTTTTAACAACATAAAGGATATTAATCTTTCATTTGAAGGAAAAGGAGGGTATTTGACATTTCGATTCCTAGTAAACTGCAAGGGCAAAACAGATAGATTTAGATTTAAATCTGTGAACGCCGATTTACAAAAAAATGAATTTCCATTATCGGATATTAAAATGTTAGAGAAAGTAGTAAGAGGGTTAAAAAAATGGATGCCAGGAGTTTTAAATGACGGTACACCTGTCGATAGTTACTATCAAATTAACTTTAAGATTGAAAATGGCCATATAACCGATATTTTTTAAAATGAAAAAAATTTTTTTAGTTGTCAAAATAGTAATGACTTCCACTATTGTTTTAGCAATTGTGATTTTTGTGTATTTATTTTTTTTTACCTCTAAAGAGCTGCGTTTTTCATTCGCCGAAAAAAAACAGGGGTTATTTCTTTCCCAACAACTCTTTAAAACTCTCATTTTTCAATACCCCGCATATTCAGATGCATATTTTGAAAAGTCTGTTGCATTCAATAAGCGAGGAGAATATGCAGAAGGTTTTTATTTACTAAACAAGGCTGTTGAAATTAATCCAGAAGCTCATTTGGGCTATCGAGGATGGCTTAAGCTTTATAAATTAAAAGATTTTAGAGGAGCTCTATTAGACTTTAAAAGGTTAGATGCTTTGACCCCAAATGTTATTGATGCCCCGTGGGGGGAGAATATTTATTACTTAAAGGGTCTTTCGTATAATGGTCTAGGACAATACAAAGAAGCTATTATTGAGTTTAATAAAAATATTATAACAGAATCAGATTCCTCATGGATTGACCCAAAACTGTTTTTACATAAAGGAATTGCCCTAAAAGAACTCGGTGACAATGAGTATGCACTAGATAATTTAAATGTTTGTTTGAATCACACTTCCAATAGTTCTGCCGAGGCTTTTTACCAAAAAGGTATAGTGCTCAAGAACCTTAAGCAATTTGACAGTTCATTAATTTCTTTTAGAAAATCAAAGCAACTATTTGAAAAAGGAAGGAAGATAAAGGATTTTTATAACGAGATTCCTAATGAACTTTATCTGGCAGATATCCTAAAGGAAATTAGTTCACTAGATGAATAGAAAAGATGCTCTTAAATTTTATAAATTAGGGAGATCTTTACGTCAAGGTTCTCAGGAGTCTCAATATTGTTTTGATTTATCTATTCAATCTGATAATACCTTTTCTTATTCCTATTTTGAAAAGTCGGTGCCATATAATAAACGAGGAGATTACTCCAAAGGGTTTGCGTTACTAAATAAAGCCGTTGAGCTCAATCCTAAAATGCACTTAGGTTATAGAGGTTGGTTAAGATTAATGAAATTTAAGGACTATTTAGGTTGTATTAGAGATTTGGAAGAATTACAAAACATTTCTCCAAAAAAAATGTTCGCTTGGGGTCAAAATATTAATTGTCTATTGGCTATTTCATATTATTCGATAGGAAAGTCGCAACTTGCTTCGTCAAAAATCAATATTGCAATTCAACAAAATTCCGAACTGGCGACTTATTATTTATATAGAGCAATTATAGGTTTGAATTTAAAAAATGAATCTGTCATCGATGATTTGTTGAAATGTATTGATATTAATAATCAGTTTGCTGAAGCTTATTTCTATTTGGGCAAATTCTATATAAAAACTGGGCATAGGATAGAAGCAATATTTAGTTTAAAGAAGGCACTAGAATTAATTGATAAGGGGGAGAAAATGAAAAATCCTTATAATGAAGTCTTCAAAGAAATATATAAGTCAGATTGCAGAACTTTACTAAGACAACTATCTAAATGACGGGAATATTATTGATGATTGAATCTCAATTTTTAAATTATTTCAAATGGTCCGGATATTAAAGACCAAATTATTGAGTTGAAAATTGAAAAAAGAGAATTTTGGCAAAACAATAGGGGAGAGGAACGTTAAGAATTTTAGGCGCGAGAAAATAGATGCGACCCAAGGAGCATTTATTTTTCGGCGAGTTGATGCGGCTGCCTAGCTTGCAATAAAGTTTCTAACAGACCAAGGCTAACGCGCCAGCTGGCTCCTTCGCTAAAAATGTACTTTGGGTATATTTTCTATACGCTCGGCACTGTTCCAAAATTATCTACGTGACAAAAGAAATTAGCCAGTGGCTGATTACTTTTGGTGGCGGGTTGGGGCGTTGGCATTTTTTTGTTTAGCTCACACCATTTTTATTTGTTTTAAAAGGAGTTCGTGAATCTCCTACGATGATTTCGCAGCTGCATCATCTCGCTCAAAGTATACTTTGCCGTATCACTAAAAAAAAAAGAGACTTCAAACAACACCGTGCTAGTAAATGCCAACGCTACAGCTCGCTCAAAATTCTAAAGATTCTTAATCTTCAGAATTTATGCCGTATTTAACATAATGTTAGAAGTACCTAAAGAAAAGCTTCAAACAAGAGGAGAGGTTAGCAAGTGCTTAGAAATTTGCTCGCAGAGAAATTTTAAGCTGTTGCGGCAAGCTGAATAGAAGTTTGTGAAAAATTTACGGGCATATAGTTTCTTGTAGTTTGTGTATTTCAAAAAAATCTAAAAGTTTTGCTTTTTTTGGCGCTGGCCAAGCGGCTGGGAATTGCGTATAAAATAAAATGCCATTTCGCATTTTGATTTTATGAAAGCAATAAGCTGTTGGCCGAGCGGCAATTTGACATAATGACAAATTATGAGTACAGACGAAAGGCTTGTTGACTGGGTTGCAGAATTTCGAAGATTAGAATATATTTTATTCTGTGTGGAAAATTTTCTCGTAGCGTAAATTAAAAAGGCTGATGACCCAGTTCGTAATTCTCATAAAAGCTACAAATGCAAGGGATATTTTACATAATAGAATTATGACTTACAGTTAAGATGTTGAACCTGAAATACGTATAGACCAATCTGTATCATAATTTATATTATGTAAAATAGAAAATATAAAAAGTACTATGGTATCTTTCTACTTATACCCCTTTTCGTTTAAAATATAGTCCGTTACCTCCTTTTCTAACACTAGGTGTTGTGCTAATAGTTCTTTGACCTTCTTCAAGTTTATATCTCCAGATTGGTCCAATAGCATTTCTTGTTGCTGCTGTAGTTCCCTTAATTGGCTCCTCAGTGTTCTTATTTTTATAAAATCCTCATAGCTGTTGGGTTCATATCTATAGGAACAAATTCGCTTGCCAAGACGCATTACCCCTTGGTAACTGCGTTCCAAACGCAGTCTTAACTCTTCTAGCTGATATGTTCGTTCTTGGGTGTCCACGCTATTTATTTACCGCTGTTCCTCCTTGAAATTACAAAAATAACCGCTTCATTTAACTGACATTTATCAGTTGGTATGAATTTAACAATTCGTACCTTTCCTATTGAAATAAAAACAAACAACCCGTTGTACATTTTGAATACTTTTTAGATTTAAAACCGTCAGTTCCAGTTTTTTCTGGAAGACAAAGTATCGAGAACAAGGTTTCATTGCTAAAATTCTGATTCTCTATACTATTTTCCGATACTTCGTATCAAAAAATCACTCGAATTGACGAATTTTCATCAAAATGCAAAATGGGTACATACAGGTAATGATAATAACACATAACATCCATTAAAATAAGAATAGTCCATGCAAATTGTATTTGAATATGATGGCGTAACCGCCAGTGAAGCGCTTGAGGCGCATATCAGCCAAAAACTGAACAAATTAGAAGGGAAATATGACTTTATCATAGATGCCAAGGTGTTTTTAAAGACCACTAAGACCCATTCCCCCACTTCCGGAAAGTCATGCAATGTAAGGCTTAGTGTACCTGGACCTGATATCTTTGCAGAAACGGACGATAAGGACTTTACATCGGCCTTTAACCATACCTTCAAGGAGTTGGAGTCGCAATTAAGCACCAAAAAAGGGAAAATGAAGTCGCATTAGTCAACATGCTTTTATTCTGGCCTTGGGTGTTGCAATAAGACGGACTCGCGAAATTCGGGTGGTCCAGATTTGGCCAAAGGCACTAAGGTGATTATTGATTTTTAAGGTATCTTTAACCATGGATAGACTCCTACACTTCACCGCTAAGGTGGTATGCATTTGGTTTTTGCTTTTGGGCTGCACGGCCATCGCACAGCAAACAAAAATAAAAAATGCCGAAATCAATTTTAGGTTTGTCAGTAAAGACGTTGCGGGTACCATTGGGGGTTTCGTCTCCAATTCGAGCATCAACCTAAATCAGATTGAAGCGTCCACCATAAAAGGTTCCGTTGCCGTGGCCACCCTGGATACCGATAATAGTTTTAGGGATTGGCATTTAAAGCGTGGCAAATACTTTAATGAAGATGAGCATCCGCGTATTTCTTTTGAAAGCACCAATGTGACCGCACAAGGAAATACGGTTGTAGTGAACGGGCAACTAAGCCTCAAAGGTAAAACGGCACCGTTGACCATTACCTTTACAAGTTCCGGTTTCGTTTGGACCGGTAAAGCAAGTCTTTACAGCTCCGACTATGGCATTTCCATCAAAAAACAGCGGGAGGACAATTTGGTGGAGATTACTTTTCGTTTTGAGCTACAGTGAGGGGTTCTTTGGGCTTTTCATACAGCTGTAGAAATTTGGTGAGTCGCTCTGAATAGGGCTTGTGCACCACATCCTGTCGCAATCGCATTTTGCGTTTTTGACTTATCACGGTAGAGGTATCAATCATCATCAATAAGGCCTCCTGTTTTAAGTATTTGGATTTCCGCATCGCCATACGTTCCTCGGCGGTGGGAATATGTGCTTCAACAAAATGCTGCCCAAGGGTCCTATCACTAAACTGTTTTTGATTTTCATGGCTAACGGTCCCTTTGATTTCTTGCGATGAAAGACAACCCATGCCACAAAACAAAAACAGCCCAATAAGGCTTAACTGCTTCATGGAATTTTAATATAGTGTTCTCTTTTTAAAGGTAATGGCTCTTGGTGCATCAACCATAAGTTGAACCTAAATTCAACCAAACATCCTAAAAAACCTACGGTTGGTCGGTATTATTCCACTTTGGTCTTTTTGGGCAGTCTACAAACCACCTATTTTACCGATGAACGGTCAGCGTTTAGGAAAAGAGCTTGTGGTAAATTTTCCCTACCGCCCAGTTGCCCAAAGGAAAATAAAAGGCAAAGAACAGGGCCATGGCCAAGCTAAAGTTTCGTTCCTGTAAAATTTGGTCCAATACATTATTGGGATAGGCGTAGGATGTTTTTAGGGCGTAACCAGCAAGTTCCAAAAGTCCCATCGCAATAAGCCCGTAAGCATATTGGGCATGCCAGCGCAAGCCCCTTAATAAGAGGGAAATAGGCACCATGTAAAGAATATAACAGGTAAAAACCTGCCACCAATAGGTAAACTTGGCCAATTGCAACTGTATCCCCAGCCAGTTCATGGCCAATCCCCAGCCAAAATACAGCACGCAGTAAACCGCAATTAGTTTTTTGTCAACGGCTAGTTGTTGTTTTATATCATGGAGCATCATGTTTTAAATCTCTCGTTTGTCTTTGCTATTCGCTATCCCTTGCTGTTGTTCCTAGCCTTGCCCTGCCCGCTTTACCGCTTATCTTCATGTGTCCTTATGATGTTCATCCGGTTCCAACCGCCCTGCTTTGATCAACAAGACCAACCCAAAGAGGGTAACCACAAGGGATAGGGTTCCCCAACCGGCCCATTGGTACCACAAGACATCAGGTTGGTGCTTTAGGAAACCACTTTCAATACATCCACAAAGGCCGGCCCCAAAAAGGGAAGCTCCTACTCCACCCTGTATTAACCATTTCTTCTTTCTTGGCCCCATTTCTTTATTCCACTAATTTGGCATTGATGATCCGGAGGGCATCACCCACGGTTTTCATCCTGTCCATGTCCTCATTTTCCAACCGAATGTCAAACGCATCCTCCAAATCAAGCACAATGTCCACCAAATTGGCGGAATTAATATTGAGTTCCCCCGTAAAATCGCTGTTTTCCGTAATGCTGTCCACTTTAATATCTTCCGGTAAATAAGCCGCTACAATATTTTTAAGTTGGCTATATTTTTCATTTTCTTTCATAGTTATGCAATATATTGGCTAAAAATAACACAGGCGTTGACATCTCCAAAACCAAAACTTGCCTTTGCGATGGTTTGGAGTGGGGTTTCCCTACTTTTTGTGGGGATACATTCGGCATCAATAAGCGACAGGATTTCTGGATGTATGTCCCCACAGTTCACATTCCCAAAAACCATTTGCCTGTAAAGTTGCATCACGGTAGCCACACATTCAATGCTGCCCGCTGCGGCAAGGCAATGCCCCACATGTCCTTTAAAGGAGTTTATCAGCGGGAAATCACTGCCAGCAATACCTAAAGCTTTGGTCCAATTCAACACCTCTAAACTATCTTTGGTTGTGGCAGTTAGATGCCCGTTAATAGCATCCAATTCCGTCCCGGACACCCCCGCATCCTTTAAAGCCATGCGGATACAGTGTTGCACGGCCTCGCTATTGGGAGCGGTCATACTGCCATCGCCACGTTGGCCGCCACTATTGATGGCGCCCCCTTTTACCTCTCCATAAATAGGGGCGCCACGCTCCAATGCGCTTTCCAAGGATTCCAAAACCAGTGCCCCTGCCCCACTTCCGGGCACAAATCCGGCAGCACTGGCACTCATGGGCCTGCTTGCCTCGGTAGGTCTTTCATTATAGGTGCTTGGCAGGATGCGCATGGCATCAAAACCGCCCCAAACATAGGGTCCGCTATCACTACAGCTGCCCACTAGCATTCGTTTTGCCCTTCCAGAGCGAATACGTTCAAAACCCATGATAAGGGATTCCGTGCCAGTGGTACAGGCAGAGGAATTGGTGGTGACCTGATTGCCAAGCCCTAAGGTTCCGCCCAGATATGCACTGATGCCGCTTGCCATGGTCTGTATGACCGAACTGCTCCCTAACCGTCTAGTTTCACCTTCATCTATCCTATGGATGGCCTCCCTGAATTTGTCCACACCCAAAATGCCCGTTCCAAACACCACCCCACTGTCCCAATCGGGCTTCTCCGCAGAAGCAGGCAACATGCCCGCATGCCGCCAAGCATCCTGTCCTGCGATCATACCGTACACGAGGCCGCTGGAGTTTAATCCACGTTGCTGTACTTTAGTAAAGTATGTATTTAAGTTAATATTTTCAATATGTGGATTACCAGCTATTTGGCATGAAAATTTTAGTTTGCGTAGTTGCGGTTGAAAACGGATACCGCTTGTACCAGAAATTAAGGCCTGTTCAAAAGACTCCAAATTGGTCCCGTTTGGGGAGCAAACACCTAAACCTGTGATGACCACCCTAGTCATGACCTGTTGTTTTTATCATTCCAGCCAAGGTGCCGTGGCAGACCATATCCCCCGAAGCATCATACATCTTCACAGTACATTTGAGCTTTTGAAACCTAAAATAGCGTTTTTCTGCCTGGACTTTTATCGTTTCCCCAGGAAACACGGGCTTTAAAAATTCCATTTCGCTGCTGGTCATAGCGACTTCCATTTTTTCCGTAAGGTGTTGCGATAACAGGTGAATTCCCAGACAGACCAAACCAATTTGGGCGCAACACTCCGTCAATAAAACCCCTGGGGTCACGGGGTAATCCTTAAAATGTCCTTGGTAAAAAGCGGACTCTTTTTTAAAGGTGTAGTGCCCTTCCACATCGTCGTCCGATACCCGTGAAATCCCATCCACGAACAAAAAAGGCTCTTGGTAAGGCAATTTGCTTAAAATCCGTTGTACATCCATTAGCGTAAACTTTCCCCTCCATCCACTTTGATCACCGTGCCTGTAATCCATTTGGCTTCGGGCCTGGTGAGTAAATAGGTTGCATTGGCCACATCTTGGGGCTCGGTTAAACGTTGGTTGGGATTGCGTTGTAGCGCAGCGGACTTTAGTTGCTGATGTCCTGGAATCATGGCAAAGGATTTGGTTTCCGTAACCCCAGCCTGTATGCAATTGGCCGTTATGCCCACCGAGGCGAACTCTAGAGCAATATTCCTCATAATGGCCTCCAATGCAGCCTTAGCGGCAGAAACGGCCCCATAATTGGGCCATGCTTTTTGGTTGCCCTCACTGGTATACGCAATAATTCTGGTATCGGCCGCGAACAGTTTGTTTTGGTGCAACAATTGCACCCAGTGGTACAGGGAAGTTGCCATGGCATTTATGGTGATTGCAAAATCATCTGGTTTTAAAACCGCATCGGCCTCGTTTCCCGCCAGCATCGGCTTTAAATTTCCTTTGGCGATACTGTGCACCAGCGCGTGAATTTTTCCACCATTTAAAGAGGCTATCATCTTAGGTAAAAGGGCTTCGGTTTTTGATGGATTAGTCGCATCCATATTAAAGGAGACCAAAGTATTTCCATTTAAAGCAATACTTCTAAAATTAGATTCAATTTGCTCCAAATCAGACCTTCTATCCCTATGAATGACCATTAATCGATATCCATGGGCACTTAGCTTTTTAGCCGTTGCAAGCCCGAGCCCGCTACTACCACCGAGAATTACTGCCCACTTATTTTCTTTACTACCTTCCATTACCATTCAATAAGCACCCGTTGCGCGGAAAATCCAGGGCCAAAACTTAACACAAGCCCTTGTTCCCCTTGCTGCAATCCTTTGTTCATAAATCTTTCCAGCACATAGAGCACGGTGCAACTGCTCATATTGCCATATGCTTTGAGGACGTTACGCGTTTCATCAATATTCTTTCCCAATGCACCAAAAAGCTCCTCCACGGTCTGCACAATTTTTCGGCCTCCGGGATGAAATACCAAATGGTCTACTTTTTCAATATTGGAACCGTATTTTTCAAGAAAGGGATGTACGATGCTAGGGAAATGCGTTGCGATTACCTCTGGAACACTAGGGTCCAAAATCATTTTTAACCCCATATTGGTAAGGTCAAACCCCATCATGTGGGTAGCGTCCTTAAAATGGTACATTTCCCCACCCAAGATTTGTGGGCCATGGGCAACTTCCTCAGAACTTAAGAGCACACAAGAGGCCCCATCGCCAAAAATGGCCGCGCTTACCATGTTTGCCATGGAATAATCATCTAGCTGAAAGGTGGCAGTAGGACTCTCTACCGCAATGATCGCGGCACGTTTATTTGGGTTGCTTTTTAAAAAATTGGCTGCATAGATAAGTCCGGACACCCCGGCGGCACATCCCATTTCGGTCACGGGAAGCCTAACCACATCTTGTCGCAATCCCAAGGCGTTTATCAGGTAGGCATCCAAGGAGGGAATCATGATGCCCGTGCAGCTAACGGTAATGATAAAATCCAAGGAATCTGCCTTCCAATCTGCGCCTTTAAGGGCTTTGGAAAGAACATCTTGCCCTAGTTGTTTGACCTCACGGACGTAAATATTGTTCTTATCCTCAAAGGAGGTAGCTGTAAATACCTCCATAGGTTCCATGATACTGTACCGTTTGTCCACGCCAGCACCCTCAAAAATCTTTACCACCTTGCGCTGAAAGCGCTCTTCTTGGCCACCCAACCACGACTTGACCAAAGGAATGATGTCCGCAGTTTCCCTACTGTATTTGGGCAGCGCTTTCGCTACCTGTGAAATTCTGACTGTTGTCATAGCTGTTTTTGTCGTTCCCGCTGCATCAGCCATAGATACCTAAAGGCCCATTCCCAGGAAATGGTGTGTTTGGCATGCGGCAATGCTTGGGCATAGCGTTCTAAATCATTTTTTTTAAAGCCTTTGGTGATGGAAGTCAACCCGTCCAACCTTGCTACTTTTGTTTGGATAAACACGAAACTAAAAAGGTTAAACAACCAATAGGCCCATGGGCTGCGTTCCAAATCGTTCACAATCACGGCCAGGTTGGAGATTTCAATAAATTTTTTGGCAAAGGTATTGATTTCCTCATCGGTAAAGTGGTGCATCGTCAAGGTACAAAGGACCACATCACAACTAAAACCTTTTTCCAAGGCTAAAATATCCTGTTTGATGAAGGAAATATTGGAATAGTGCCCCGATTTCTGTCTGGCCAACTCAATTACTTCATCACGCAAATCCACCCCCGTTAAGGCAAGGGTAAAGTCCTCATTTTTAAATTCCTCTGCAATTTTTCTAAGCATTTCGCCATCTCCCGAGCCCATGTCCAAAATCGTATACGATTTCTGGGGGTTGTTCTGGAATACGTTTCGCAAGGCATTTAGGGTGATACCGTAACCTCCAAGTAGCTTATTGCAACGATTGATGTCCTGGTATGCCCTTTCGTAAACCTGGGCCTCCACATTGGGATGGTCCATGATTTCCAGTGCCGTGTTTCGCAGGGAAAAATCCATTACACTAAGATAGGTTTTCCATGGGTGGTTTGGATCATACTTTGTAGTATTTTTTCAGATTTGGCCACACTGCCAATCAACAAATCCGAGGCGCCCCCGTGCATTAAAAGCCGTTGTAGGTTCCTGCCCATCCACAGTCGTCCAGAAAATGCATCCCGCCAACGTTCTTGGTAGGTTGCTTCCAACCGCCTTCTTTCCGCTGCGTGGGTTTGCAGGTGCTCCAAAATGCATTCTGATGCTATTTTTGCGGAATGTATGGCCATGGCCATCCCATTACCGCACAATGGATGTATGAGACCAGCACTGTCACCGCACATTAACATATGGTTTTCAACAGCATTTTTCTTCTGGAAAGATATCTGGGAGATGGTCAAGGGGGCATCAAACACTGGCTTGGCCTCCGATAGAAATTCACCCAAAAACGGGTTTTTCCCCACTACATGGGCATTATAGTCGGCAATGGACCTATATTTTTTAAAACTTTTGAATGTGGCCAAGTAACAAAAATTAACCGTGCCCATTTCCGTTTTTGATAAGCCACCATAGCCCCCGTCAAAATGATGTAAAGCCACCAAATCCTCTGGGAATCCGGGATATTGATAATGGCATTTAACGCCTAACCAAGGGGATTTTTGCTGAATGAAACTACGCCCTAGCCACTTGTCCAAATTGGAACGTTTTCCGTAGGCCCCTATGGTGTGCTTTGCCTGTATGGAGCCTTTTTGGCCCATTAGAATGCCAAACTGATCTTGGTTGAAATCCACTCGGGTTACCACAGCCCTTATAAAATGGACACCCTGTTCTTTTGCTTTTTGATATAGCATTAGATCAAACGCATACCGGCTTATGCCAAAACCTCCTAAGGGCAACTTGGTCTCCAAATATTTCCCCGTTTTGGTCGATAATTTTAGGTTATGGATTTTGGCGATGGGCAGCTCATCCAAGTCCACGCCCAACCACTGGAGATAAGGTAAAATCTCATTGCTTACATATTCCCCGCAGACCTTATGATTGGGATAGCTGTTCTTTTCTACCACTACAACGGAAAAACCTAGTTTATTAAGGTGTAAACTTGCGGAAAGTCCCGCCAATCCCCCTCCGATAATACAAACATCGAATTCAACTTTCATAGCAGCTCCCAAGGTATCGAAAATAAGTGTGACGCACTAATATTTCATCAATTCCAATAATTGGGTTTCGAATCTTTTTATGGGCAGATAGTTCTTTTCCAAATTTTTAGCAAAGGGTATTGGGGTATCCAAACTGCCTACCCGGCGAACGGGCGCATCTAAATGCTCAAAACAATGTTCCATGACCATGGCAGCAATATCATTGGCGATTCCCCCAAATAGCGAATCCTCTTGGAGGACAATGAGTTTTCCCGTTTTTCGGACCGATTGGTATATCTTATCCATATCCAGAGGTTGCAATGTCCGCAAATCCAAGAGGTCTGCTTGAATATTGGGATGTTTTTCCAATACCTCCAAAGCCCAGTGCACCCCCGCACCATAGCTTACGATGGTTACGTCCTCACCATGTTTTAGCAGTGCTGCTTGGCCAAATGGCAGCGTGTAATAGCCTTCCGGCACATCCCCGTAGACACTTCTGTACAAGGCTTTGTGCTCAAAAAAGAGCACGGGGTTTGGGTCATTTATTGCTGTGGCCAAAAGTCCTTTGGCGTCATGGGGAAAAGCAGGATACACCACTTTTAAACCGGGGGTTTTAGTGAACCATGCCTCATTGGTTTGGGAATGAAACGGTCCTGCACCTACCCCGCCACCACATGGCATACGTATGACCACGTCTGCCTTTTCACCCCAACGATAATGTATCTTGGCCAGATAGTTGACTATGGGATTAAAGCCAGAACTTACAAAATCTGCAAACTGCATTTCTACCACAGCTTTCATTCCGTTTATGGAAAGTCCCATGGCCGCGGAGATGATGGCGGACTCACAAATAGGGGTATTTCGTACCCTGCGTTTTCCAAAGGCTTGTACAAAACCTTCGGTAATTTTAAAGACCCCGCCATATTCCGCAATATCCTGTCCCATGATCACCAGTTCATTATGCCGTTCCATGGATTGGTAAAGCCCTTCTGAAATGGCATCTACCAAACGGATATTTTTTGTTTCAACTTTAGGTTTAACGTCTTCGTAATCATAAGTTTGAAATACATCATTTAATTCTTTAGTTTCGGTACTTTCTACCATAGGCTCAGCAAAAGCAGCATTTAAATTCTCCGTAATCTCGGCTTCAATTTTGGCCTTGATGTCGGTAATCATTCGCTGATCCAAATATCCTTGATCCAAAAGAAATGACCCATAGTTAGCAATAGGGTCTTTTTTAGCCCAAGTCTGTAAAAGTTTCTCTGGCACGTATTTGGTGCCGCTAGCCTCCTCATGCCCGCGCATCCTAAATGTCTTGAACTCTAAGAGCACTGGTCTAGGCCTTTTTCTAATGGCCTTGCAAAGTTCTTTTACCTTGGTATAGACCTCTAATATATTGTTACCGTCCAAGATGCGGCTTTCCATGCCATATCCCCTGGCCCTATCGGCCAAATCCTCACAGCGGTACTGTTCCTTTGTTGGCGTGGAAAGCCCATAGCCATTGTTTTCAATACAAAAAATCACGGGAAGGTTCCATACCGATGCCACGTTTAATGCTTCGTGAAAATCCCCTTCACTGGTGGCGCCTTCTCCCGTGAATACTGCGGTTACCCGTTTGTTTCTTTTTAATTTGTCTGCCAGGGCAATACCGTCTGCCACACCTAATTGTGGTCCCAAATGCGATATCATGCCGATAATCTTATGCTCCTGTGCACCAAAATGAAAACTCCTGTCCCGTCCTTTGGTGAATCCAGTTGCCTTTCCCTGCCATTGGGCAAACAGTTTGTCCAAGGGTACTTTTCTTGTGGTAAATACGCCTAAATTCCTGTGCATGGGCAAGATGTACTCCTCAGGTTTCAAAGCGGCCGAAACGCCAACAGAAATAGCCTCCTGCCCCATCCCGCTGAACCATTTGGATATTTTGCCCTGCCGCAGCAGCACCAGCATCTTCTCTTCTATAAGACGTGGTCTCAGCATCAGCTCATAGAGCTCGATCAATTCTTTTTTCTCCAAATCACCTTTATGGAAGCGCATACCCTTTGGTTGATGCGTTTAAAAGTACTAAAAAAACCTAGTGGCCAAATAGCATCGGAATTCAATATATGGACAGAATCTTTACCTTTGGTACAGTCAAAATAAAATGGACATGACAAGTATACCCAGTGTTGACCTTACCGACTTTTTGAGCAACGACCCAAGTAAGAAAACAAAATTCATTGAAGATATTGGAAATGCCTTTGAAAATATAGGCTTTGTGGCCCTGAGCGGTCATTTTCTATCGGACACTTTGGTGAGTCAGCTCTATGAGGAAATCAAAAAATTCTTTGACCTTCCCCAGGAAACAAAGAACAAGTACGAAATTGAAGGCCTTGGAGGGCAACGCGGCTACACCTCCTTTGGAAAAGAACATGCCAAAGGCAGAAAAGAAGGGGATTTAAAGGAGTTTTGGCACTTTGGGCAATACGTCACGGATAATCCGGCACTCAAAGAAGAGTACCCAGAAAACGTTACGGTAACAGAATTGCCCAGATTTAATGCCGTTGGCAAGGAAACCTACCAGATGTTGGAAAAAACTGCACAGTACGTGCTGCGGGCGTTGGCCTTACATTTAGATTTGGAAGAAACCTACTTTGATGTTTGGATAAAGAACGGGAATTCCATTTTACGGCCTATACATTATCCGCCCATCACCACCGAACCTAAAAATGCGGTCCGGGCCGCTGCCCATGGCGACATTAATCTGATTACCTTGTTAATGGGGGCACATGGAAAGGGGCTACAAGTAAAGAACCACCAAGGGGAATGGGTAGATGCCATAGCTAAACCAGACCAGTTGATGATCAATGTGGGCGATATGCTTTCCCGCCTCACCAACAACCGACTAAAATCTACCATTCACCAAGTGGTGAACCCACCGAGGGAACTTTGGAACACTTCTAGATATTCGATCCCCTTTTTCATGCATCCCATCAGTGAAATGCCTTTAAACTGCTTGCCGCATTGTGTGGCGCAGGGGCAAACCAAAGCTTATGAGGATATTACCGCTGGGGAATTCCTGCACCAACGTTTGATAGAACTTGGACTTATCAAAAGCTAAATATGGATTTACGGGACCAATTAAAAAATTTATTTCCTGATCACGAGGAAAAGGAAGACACCAAAAAGGACCAAACCAAATCGAAGTTTTGGGTACAGGATGCCCCAATTCTTTGTAAATATGAAAAGCGAAAAGGAAAACCCATCACTATCTTGGAAGGCTACACCGGGGCGGATGCAGATTTTAAACAATTGGCCAAGGAACTAAAGTCCCTATTAAGCGTAGGAGGAAGTTTTAAAAACGAAAAAATCATTATCCAGGGGGACTATAGGCATAAAATCATGGCGTTTTTAAAGGAAAAAGGGTTTACGGTAAAGCGCGTCGGTGGTTAATTCTGAACAATTGTTTTTGTCAATTTTAATCGACCAAAAGTTAAAATCTTCGTTTTGGCCTTCAGCTTTGGGAAAATTTATTTTTGTTTTTTTTGTTTAAAGCTTACTTTAGCTTACCAACCTAACTAAACAAGCGCTAAAATGAAAGGACTACTTCATATTACCAATGGGGACAGTTTTACGGAAAGGCTAAAGCAATTGCCCATACAAGGGGACATTATCACCTGGCGTGAAATGCTGTGTGAGGGCAAAACCATAAGCACCGTAGGCAGCGAATCTTTTTGGAAAACCCGCTTTGAATTTTTGAACAAAAACTATAAGGTTTCCAAATCTTGGTTTATTGAAAAAACCTTAAAGGAGTACCGCTCCCTCTGTAATTACAAACAACACGATAAGATTGTGCTTTGGTTTGAATATGATCTATTCTGCCAAATCAACATGCTTGCAGTTATCAGCTGGTTAAAAACGCACAGGCGCCATGCCGAGATTTCTCTGGTCTGCAGCGGTAAAGAGGATAATACCGACCATCTTTACGCACTCAATGAACTTACCGAAGCTCAATTAATGCACTTGTATGACGAAAAGCAGGTGTTAAGCCAGGATGATATTGAATATGCGGACTATGTATGGCAATTGTATTGCAGCGATAATCCCATTCGTTTGGAAAACCTTACGGAGACGGATAATTCCCGTTTTCAATACCTTTCCGCTGCCATTGAGGCCCATCTAAAACGCTTTCCTAAAATAAGTAATGGGCTTGATCAAATAGAATCGGATATTCTTCAGCTTGGCATGGAAACCCAAGCTAAAAACAAAAGAGAACTTATCAGCACCATATTAAGCACTCCAAACGCCTATGGTTATGGTGATACGCAGTATGATAGGATAATCACCTCATTAAAACCGCTATTCTCCTCTTTAAACCCGGTTAGGATTTCCAAAAAAGGCAAAGAAGTATTGGAGGAGCGCACCAATTATTACGCTTTGTTACGAAATAATGAAACGTACTTGGGCGGAGCTTTAAAATATAATTTTCTTTACAATAGCCAGACAGACCGTATTTTAAAATTGTAGTATGGCACTGGCTGCTTCTGAGCTCATTTTAAATGCTGATGGCAGTATTTACCATTTAAATTTACTTCCAGAGGATATTGCCTCCACCATTATTTTAGTGGGAGACCCCGATAGGGTTGCTAAGGTTTCCGCATATTTTGACCGCATCGAACTTAAAAAAGGAAAAAGGGAATTCTTAACCCATACCGGATGGTATAACCATAAAAGGATATCTGTGGTTTCCACCGGAATTGGCACGGATAATATTGACATTGTGCTTAATGAGCTCGATGCCCTTGTCAATATAGATTTAGGTACCCGCAATGTAAAACCTAGTTTAACCGCATTGGAATTCGTACGTATTGGCACCTCCGGTGCGATACAAACAGATATTGCAATAGATTCATTTCTGATGAGCGAATACGGGATTGGACTGGACGGCCTGCTGCATTTTTATGATGTTGCCGCAACCCCAGAAACTACTTTTCAAGAGGCATTGACGGCCCATTTAGGATGGCAAGAAAAAAACATTGCCCCTTACGTCTTTAAGTGTGATGATTCCTTGAAGGAAAAGTTGGTTTCAAATCGTATACGATTGGGTGTAACCGTTACCAATGCTGGGTTTTATGGACCTCAGGGCAGAACATTACGGCTCCAAAATGGGGTAACCGATTTTCATGAAAAACTGGGCAGTTTCAGGTTTGAACATATGCGTTTGACCAATTTGGAAATGGAAACTGCGGCCATTTACGGCCTGTCCGCACTCCTAGGGCATAAAGCCATCTCCATGAACGTCATTCTTGCCAATAGAACTACGGGGATGTTTTCGAAAAATCCTGCGGCATCCATGAATTCCTTAATTCAATACTGTTTACATGCCATTACGGCTTAAACCTATCCATCTACATGAAAAAAGTGAATATTATAGGCGTACCAGAACATTTTAACCTGCCATGGCATATGGCCATTGAAGAGGGGGCTTTTGCCAACCGTGGTATTGATTTGGTTTGGAAGGATATACCGGAAGGTACAGGACGTATGGCGCAAATGCTTAAGGATGGGGACACGGATTTGGCCATCATACTTACTGAAGGTATCGTAAAAAGTATTCATGATGGCAATGCAGCGAAAATTGTACAGGAATATATTAAAACCCCATTATTATGGGGCATTCACGTTGGTTTCCATAGCCCCTACCAATCGCTGGAGCAATTAAAGGACACTAAAGCCGCTATTAGTCGTTTTGGCAGTGGCAGCCACCTCATGGCCTACGTCAACGCCCAAAATCAACAATGGGATACGGAGAAGTTAAAATTTGAAGTTGTACATCACTTGGATGGTGCGGTCGCGGCACTTACCCAAGGGAAGGCCGATTATTTTATGTGGGAACGGTTTACCACCAAACCCTTGGTGGACAACCGCACCTTTAGAAGGTTGGCAGACTGCCCTACCCCATGGCCTTGTTTTGTGATTGCTGCGACCCAAAGGTTTTTAAAACATCACCAAAATGTATTGCACCATATTTTGGAAGTTATTCATACCTACACCTCGGAATTTAAAAAAATACCCAGTATTGATCGCACCATTGCCAATAGGTATGGACAAAGGCTGGCAGATGTAAAAGAGTGGTTGTCCATAACGGAGTGGGGCCAAGCGCAATTAACGGAACAGGCATTGGACCAAGTGCAACAACGGCTGTATTCCCTTGGGCTCATCAAACAAATACTACCCCACAGTGATGTAATCGCATAGCCCTGCTTCCGGCAGGTACCACTTCTTTAGCTCAATCACCTGAAATGCTTATCTATCAGCTTCTTAAATGTAATATCGGATAATGGTTTTTGGGCCGTATCGTCAACATAGGGATTTTTCATGGCATTGGCCACAACCACATCCGTATCCACGGCAGTTATCATGACGATTTTAATTTTTTTCCTAACCGATGCGTCAATGTCCATTGGATACCTATCCAAAAAACCCCAACCGTCCAGTACCGGCATATTGGTGTCCAATATAATGAGACAGGGCAAAATATCGGGGCCATGTTGTTTTAAAAAGGAAAGGGCCTCCTGTCCGTTACTTACAAGGTTAACCTCTAAAGAAGAGTCCACCTGGTTCAGGAACAAGGAATTTAAAAAGTTGGTTGTTTCATCATCATCTACCAATAAAACTGACTTTAATAACCCCACCCCTACCACTAATTATTTTTACCGCTGCAAAAGTAGTATATTTCTTGTTAATATATTATCTATTTCGGCGATTACCACGCTATTTGTGGGGTTTTACGCTTTCTGAGAATGTTATTTGTTTGGCTAAAATGTTTATTTCCAAACCAGTACCCCCGGTTTGCACTTAAGGGTGATGGATGTCCCGATGTTAGGATAACATGTTTTGACTCGTCTATAAGTCTCTTCTTTTTTTTGGCAAATCCGCCCCATAGCAGAAACACGACTTTCTCCGATTCTTGGGAGAGGGTTTGTATCACGGTATCGGTAAACTGCTCCCATCCTTGGTTTTGATGGCTTCCTGGCCTGTGGGCCCTCACCGTCAACGTGGCATTGAGCAACAATACACCTTGCTTTGCCCAACGTTCCAAGTTTCCACTTTTTGGATAAGGCAGACCCAAATCCGATTCAATTTCCTTAAAAATATTGATTAAGGATGGTGGGTGCGGAACCCCGTCTTTCACGGAAAAGCACAATCCATTGGCTTGGTTAGGTCCATGATAGGGGTCTTGGCCTATGATTACGACTCTGGTTTTCTCAAATGGGCAGTGGTCAAAAGCGGCAAAAATTTCCTTCCCGCCAGGATAACACTGATGGTTCCGGTATTCCTGACGGATAAAATCAGTCAAGTTTTTAAAGTATGGCTTCTCAAATTCTCCCGCCAATTTCTCCTTCCAACTTGGTGCTATGTTTACCATCATCTTGACCATTTTTGGTAAAAATAACGGAATGGTATTTATTTTTTGAATTCCCCATGAATTTCCAATACTTTAGGGTAAGCAAATAAACTTATGGAAGTTTCCTTTAAGCAGGTGTATTTAAAAAAATTATTTCCCCTTAGAATCAGCCGAGGGGTACGTGATGGCCAGACCAACTTATTTGTGCAGGTTACCGATGGTGAGCATGCTGGGATTGGGGAAGTGTCGCCCGGGACATCTGAAGGAGCTGCCACACCAGACGAGGCACAACAACAACTAGCGTTATTTCTTACAAACCATAAAGACTTAAGTTCCGTTCAAAACACCTACGACAAGGCGCTGGCGCATGGGGTTGCGCCCTGTGCCATGGCCGCTTTGGATATGGCTTTATGGGACCTAAAGGCAAAAAAGGCCCAAATGCCCCTATACCATCTTTTGGGTTTTGCCAAACCAACACACCCCACCTCCATTACCCTTGGCATTATGTCTCCAGAGGAGGCCAAAGAGCGTCTTCCGCTTATTTTGAAAGACATGAACATCCGTACCCTAAAGGTAAAGCTGGGCAGTAATGAGGGCATTGAAGCAGACAAGGCCATGTATCAAGAAGTGTTGAACTACCATAAAAAACAGCCCATCGCCATTAGAATCGATGCCAACGGGGGATGGTCCCTAGATGAAGCCAAGCATATGATGCAATGGCTTTCTGAACGCCACTGTGATTATGTGGAGCAACCCCTTAAAGAAGGACAGGAATACGACCTCCCACAGTTATATAAAAACAGGCCCTTACCCATTTTTGTGGACGAATCTTGTCGTTTTGCGACCGACATCCCCAAGTGGGCAAATGCGGTGGACGGGGTGAACATGAAATTGATGAAATGTGGGGGAATCACAGGTGCCTTGCGCATCATTGCCACAGCAAAAGCCTTTGGGTTGCAAACCATGATAGGATGTATGGGGGAATCATCCATCTCAATTGCTGCTGGCGCCGCCGTTTCTGGAGCCTTGGACCATATTGACCTAGATTCCCATTTAAATCTAAATCCCGATCCTTGTGAAGGGGCCCCATTGATCAATGAAATTACCATGCCTTTAGATGTGCCCGGACACGGAGGACGATTTAAGGATTAAAGACGTAAGAAAATAGTGCTGATTTTGGAAAACAAAGTAGCTGGACGGGAGAAAGCACAAGGAAAAAAAGATGAGAAAAGGAAAAAGGATTGAAGATGGCAGTGTAGAAAGTACAGAAACAGTTAGTGGAAAACGTAAGACTTCATAAAATAGTTATGTTTTGCCATTTGTAAAAAGCCACTGTTAAGCAAAATGAAGCAACAAAATCCATTGAATACTTCTTTTTTACGTTTCTTGACCATGGCTTTACATTATTAAAAAAAGGGAACCTCATGATTACAACCGATAAAAAACTTTGCATTTACATGGAAGGTGCTCTGGATAACGATTCCGGTAAAATGGGATATGGTCTGATGCGCTTTTCCAAACATCCCATTGTGTGTGTGGTGGATTCCCATTATGCCGGTATGTCCGTAAAGGACGCCGTAGGGCTACCCTATTCCATTCCAGTGGTCTCATCGGTTGAAGAGGCGGTAGCCATGGGTGGCGAGATTTTAGTCTTGGGCATAGCACCTTCGGGCGGTCGGTTTCCGTCAGCATGGGATGCGCCAATTTCCCTGGCCCTACAAAAGGGACTATCGTTGATCAATGGCCTACACGACGATTTAAATGCGCGCTTTGGCCATCTTATCCAACATAAACATCAGCAGATTTGGGACGTTCGTAAACCAGCGCCCTCCTACCCTATTGCATCTGCAAAGGCAGCTGCCCTCACCAATAAAAGGTTGTTGATGGTAGGAACGGATATGGCGGCAGGTAAAATGACGGCAGGCCTTGAACTATACGCAGCATTAAAAACCAAGGGAATCAAGGTAGGTTTTGTTCCTACAGGCCAAATTGGCATCACTTTAATGGGTAATGGCATTCCTTTGGATGCTATAAAGGTAGACCAGGCTGCTGGCGCTGTGGAACAAGCCGTACTGGAACAAGCAGACAAGGATATCATTATCATTGAAGGACAGGGTTCTCTGGCCCATCCGGGCAGCACGGCCAGTTTGCCCTTAATGCGCGGTTCCCAGCCCACACATTTAATTTTATGCCATAAAGCAGCATTTACCCATTTACGTGCGCCAGTTTCCCATATTAAAATACCCCCTTTGCCAGAGTTTATTGCATTGAATGAGGCGGTTGCAGGCGTATGCGGAACCCAACATCCCGCAAAGACCATAGGTATTGCTTTAAATACGGTAGGACTCCATGAGGAAACTGCAAAAGAAAAAATAAGCACTATTGCAGCGGTTACGGGCCTGCCTACCGCCGATGTTGTTAGGTTTGGTACGGAGCCTCTGGTAAACGCAATTTTGAACAATTAATCCATGGAACTCAAAACTATTTTGACAAAGGAATTCGGGTTCAATAATCCACAAATGCAGCCGTTGGAGGGTTATGACAACAAGAATTATAAGGTGACTGACGGTGCCAAGAAGTATGTTTTTAAGACCTATCCCTTTTCTGAATCAGTCTACGATACCCTGTTGTCGGAGAATGAGGTATTATTGGCCCTTGAACCCATTAAAACCCTTAGCATCCCCAAACCCATACCATTTAAGGATGGTACCTATGTAAAAAAAATAACCATTGAGCATGAAATCTTTATTTGTAGATTACTCACTTTTATTGAGGGAACTTTTTTGGGCGATACCACCTATGGTAAAGAAACGGCAAGGAAATTGGGTGGGGCTATGGCAGCACTCAATACCACCATTGCTCCTTTAAAAAGTTACGCCCTCCAAGCCAGGGCCTGGCCTTGGGATTTACAACATTTTGAACTGAACCAAGCCTATTTGCGGTATGTTCCAAATGTTCATGACCGCAGTAAGTTAAGTTACTTTTTTCAACGTTTTAAAAGGCATGTCCGGCCAAACATCCCAAAGTTGAGGAAACAAATCATTCATAATGATGCCAACGAATGGAATGTTTTGGCGAAGGACGGGGAAGTTTCTGGATTAATAGATTTTGGGGACCTTACCCATGCACCCTTGATTAACGAGGTGGCCATAGCCATGACCTATATGGCCTATGATAAAAAAGAACCGTTACCTTGGGCCATTGAAGTGCTCAAGGGGTACCATGACATTAGCCCAATATTGGAACACGAAGCAGCGTTGCTATATGATCTCATTGCAGCGCGCCTATGTACCAGTATCTGCAATTCTGCCTTTGCAAAACACCAACAACCTAAAAATACATATACCTATGTAAGTGAGAAATATGCGTGGGATATGTTAAATCATTGGTTAACCTTAAATCCCATTAAGGTCACCGCTGGGTTCAAAGCCGCTATTGGCATTCCAAGTATGGAATTAGCAGACGTAACATCAGACTTACAGCGCCGAAACCGGCATATCAGTCCCATCCTTTCCGTGAGTTATCAACGTCCGATAGCCATGCACGCTGCGGCCTTTCAGTACATGTACGATAAAGTGGGAAATACCTTTCTGGACGCCTACAATAACATTCCCCACGTAGGGCATTGTCACCCCCTAGTGGTAGAAGCGGCCCAAAAACAAATGGAAACACTAAATACCAATACCCGATACCTGTACGACCAATTGGCCGAATACGCAGAAAAACTGCTGGAAAAGTGCCCCAAACCACTCAATAAGGTGTTCTTTGTAAATTCTGGCAGCGCTGCCAGTGATTTGGCGGTTCGGATGGCAAAAGCTCATACCCAAAAAGACAAGATGGTGGTATTGGAACATGGTTACCACGGAAACACCGAACAAAGCATAGCCGTTAGTGACTATAAATTCAACCATCCAAAAGGAAACGGACAGCCTTCCAATGTCATTAAGGTGCCGCTCCCCGATACCTATCGAGGTGATTTTCAAGACAAAAAAGCAGGAAAGAAATATGCCTTAGCCCTGCAGGAAGCATTGCGCAACCAGAGTAATATAGCGGCCTTTATTGCAGAGTCTATCGTAGGCTGTGGCGGACAGGTACCACTTGCGGAGGGGTATCTAAAGGAAGTATACCCCATTATTCGGTCTAAGGGAGGTTTATGCATTGCGGATGAGGTGCAAACGGGTTTTGGACGTTTGGGAACCCATTTTTGGGGCTTTCAAACCCATGGGGTGGTTCCCGATATTTTGATTTTAGGCAAACCTATGGGCAATGGTCACCCCATTGGGGCTGTTGTCTGCACAGATGCGGTTGCCGAATCCTTTGAAAAGGGGGTAGAGTTTTTTAGTTCTTTTGGGGGCAACCCCGTTTCTTGCGCGGTTGGCTTAGCGGTCTTGGAGGTCATCGCAAAAGAAGGATTACAAGAAAACGCACAAGCTGTTGGAACGTACTACTTGGAGCAACTAAGGCACTTACAACAAAAACATCCCGTCATTGGGGACGTTAGGGGTTCCGGGCTCTTCTTGGGTATTGATATTGTTCATCCCAATACCAAAAACACCTATAACCACCTTGCCCAGTATATCAAAAATGAATTTCGAAAGCGACATATCCTAATCAGCACGGATGGCCCTGATGACAGCGTCATTAAAACCAAACCGCCGCTTTGTTTTACCAAGGGGAATGTGGACCATGTTATAACGTCGCTAGACAACCTTTTAAAAACATTTATGGCTAATGCAACTCTCTAGCCACAATAGTTTCCCTAAAAGCAAACATCAATCCAAAATATTTTAATAAAAACTATTTATTTTGTACCATTCCAAATGAACAAAGAGCTAAAGATGAGGATTGACAATGTGATGGGTACCAAGAACACCATAGCCTTTCACCTTGTTGTGCCCAACCTGTTCTTTTTCCTCTTTATTTCTTTGAAAATACATGGTCAATCTACGGATATTATAATGCCTAGATACAACAATAGTCCTGGATTTGAACTGACCGTTACTACATGTGAAGCGAACTTTTATGATAGCGGTGGTAGTTCTGAAAACTACCGCTATGGAAATAATGCCATCATAACCATTTGTCCAGAGAACCCAAATGAGCGAATCAATATAGACTTTACCAATTACGATTTACAGGCCTCGCATGTGCTGCAAATTTATGATGGTCTGGACACAACGGCCAGCACACTGGGTTCCATCTCAAATGCGCTTAGCGGTACCGCATTTTTCAGGGCATCTTATGGAAATGCCACAGGCTGTTTAACCCTTACCTTTATAACATCTTCCACCTTTGCAGAACCCAATGACGACACTTCTTATAGTGGTTGGAGGGCATTGGTATTTTGTACCCCTCCAATCATAGACATTGGAAATCCGGAAGATCTGGTTCTTAACGATGATATCAGCGGTGACGGCACAGAACTTTTTAATCTCCAAAGAAATACGAATACCATCTTAAACACCCAAAATCCCGAAGATTTTACGGTAACCTATCATTTGTCCTTAATACAGGCAGAAAGTGGCATAAATCCATTAGACTTGCTGTTTGGTAACACCTCCAATCCACAAACTATTTATGCCCGTCTAGAAAACAGACATACCGGGGAGTTTGCCACCACCAGTTTTAGGCTTGTTTTAAATGAAATTCCATCCCTGCCCCCAATCCAAACCATTTATGTTTGTGATACCGATTTAGACGGCACAATCGTGGCTAATTTAGATGAAACCGAACCATTGATTTTGGAGGACAATGCCAACTTGGCCGTTACTTTTTTTGCCGACATGGACAATGTGCTTGAAAATGAAAACCCCTTAACGGACAACCAAATACAATTTGCACAAACTGAAAACACCATTTACTATAGACTAACCGATGTACAAACTGGTGCATTTGCCGTTGGTTCCCAACAATTTAACCTGATTTCACCCCCGTTGAACCGAGGGTTTAATGATATTGAAGTTTGTAGGGACTTAAATGCTGAAGCTGTTATTGATTTGGCTGCTTTGTCCCAAAATGAAATTACGGATATAGATTCCTTTGCAATAAGCTACCATGAATCCTTAATTGATGCTGAAAATGAAGATAACAAGTTGCCTCCGATATTTATTTTTGATAAAGAAATCACTGTTTACGTGAGAATAAATGGTTTTGAATCCTGCGTATTCATCAAAAGTTTTCAATTAAAACCAACCAGTATTATTAAGAGTGGGATGGTAGAAAGTTACACCATCTGCCAATTCAAAGATGGTTCCAATACCGGTCCCGTAGTCATAAATTCTGGGTTAAACGCCAATGATTTTGATTTTCAATGGTTCCTTGAAGACACACCACTAGACGGGGAAACATCTCCCATGTTGTCCGTTTTGGAACCGGGTACCTATAAACTAGCCATAACCAATTCCCTTTCTGGCTGCGGTTATACTTTGGAAACCAGTGTTAGGCTGGCCGAAGTACCAGATAATGTGGAGTTAAAAATAGAGGCCAAACCATTTTCCAACAGTAATAAAATTACTGCAACAGTTAATGGGGATGGGCCATACACCTATGAGCTCTCCGGTTTGGAATCCAATACTACGGGGGTGTTTTTTAATGTGCCTGCAGGGCCACATAGTATTACCGCAATTAATAGCAATGGTTGCTCCAGTGTAACAGAGAGACTATTTATCATTGGTTATCCTAAATTTTTCACCCCTAACCAAGACTTTCACAACGACAACTGGAACATTCAAATCAACCCTGGGATAAACATTCAAAGTCTTCGAATTTTTAATCGTTATGGCCGCCTGATGGCAGAACTTAAAGGTGATTCCGTAGCTGTAGGTTGGGACGGTTTAACCAATGGCACACCAATGCCCGCGGATACCTACTGGTTTCAGGTAGATTTCACCTACAACCAAGAAAACTATACCAACAGTGGTTACTTTGCCTTAATGCGCTAGTGAATTATTATCTTTGCCCTGCTATAAAAAGAGGCCGTTGCAGATACCATCCAAAACCTTGCAAGATCTAGAGTTTCCTACCGTATTGGAACAGCTTAATGCGCGTTGTAACACAGCATTGGGCAAGGAGGCCGCGCTGGCCATTGCGCCCTACGAAGACCAGAACACATTGACCACGGTCTTAGGGCAAACCTCGGAGTACTTAGCCTCATTTGCCAACGAAAACAGGATTCCCAACCATGGTTTTGACGATATCAACAAGGAGCTAAAACTCCTTAAAATTGAGAATACAACACTGGAGCTCCCCGGGTTTAGACGTATTGCGGCCTTATGTAAACAGTTGACCCAGCATAAAACTTTTTTTAAAAAATTCAAAGAATACTATCCGCTTCTGTTCTCATTTACGGAGAGGTTTGAAGAAAACACCTATATCCCACAATCCATAGACAATATCATTGATAAATTTGGGGAAATACGGGATGATGCTTCCGTGGAATTAAAGAATTTACGCTACGGTATCCATCAGGTTAGGGGAAAGATCAACCAAAGTTTTGGGGTGGCCATGACCAAATACCAAGCCTCAGAATTTTTGGATGAGATACGGGAATCCGTAGTAGATAACCGTCGTGTTTTGGCCGTTAAGGCCATGTATCGCAAAAAAGTACGTGGTACCGTTATGGGCGCCTCAAAAACAGGCAGTATTGTCTACATCGTTCCCGAAACTACCCTGCAATTTTCCCAAGAGCTCAGCAATTTGGAATTTGAGGAAAAAGAGGAGATACAACGCATCCTTAATGGATTGACCAATGAGATACGGCCCTACAGAGAGGATTTGTCCAACTATCAGCACTATTTTACGCATATAGACATTACCGCCGCCAAGGCCAAATATGCAAAGGAGCTCAATGCCATCCTACCAGAACTGAGCGGGGAGCGCAAATTATTTTTTAAGGATGCCTATCATCCCTTGCTATATCTAAACAACAAGCAAAAAAAGGAAAAGACCTGGCCACAGACCATCTCCTTGCATGGGGAAAACCGAATCATTGTAATCTCTGGACCCAATGCAGGAGGGAAGAGCATCACCCTTAAGACCATTGGCCTCTTACAAGTGATGTTGCAGAGTGGTCTGCTGATTCCTGTTCACGAACGTAGCACCGTATGCCTGTTCGACAAGATTCTGACGGACATTGGGGACAACCAATCCATAGAAAACCATTTGAGCACCTATAGTTATCGCTTGAAGAACATGAACCAGTTCTTAAAAAAGTGCAATGCTAAAACCCTATTTTTAATTGATGAGTTTGGAACAGGTTCCGATCCGGAACTAGGTGGAGCCTTAGCGGAAACTTTTTTAGAGGTATTTTATGAAAGAGGTGCCTACGGGATCATCACCACCCATTATGCCAACCTAAAATTATTGGCCAACGAACTACCCCATGCCACAAATGCCAATATGCGGTTTGACAATAAGACCCTGCAACCCACATTCCAACTGATATTGGGTGAAGCTGGAAGTTCCTTTACTTTTGAAGTAGCGCAAAAGAACGGCATCCCCTACTCCCTTATAAATAAAGCCAAAAAGAAAATTGATCGGGGCAAGGTGCGTTTTGATGCCACTATCTCCAAATTACAACAGGAGCGCAGTAAAATGGCCAAGACAGGCTCCAGGTTACAGGACGAGGAAACCAAAGCTAGGGAGGAAGCCAAAAAATTGGAGGCATTAAATGCCAAGGTCAAGAGCAAATTGGAAAATTACCAAGAACAGTATGACCATAACCAACGTATGATTTATTTGGGCAACAAACTTAATGATGCCGCAGAGCGTTATTTCTTGGACAACAAAAAACGTCCTTTGGTTTCGGAGCTGCTACGTATCGTGGAGACCGAAAACAGCAAGCGAAAAAAAACCTCGGCGAAGGAGGCCAAGGCCAAAAAAGTGCAGAAAAAACAAATTGCCAATGAACTGGAGCAAAAAATCGTGAAAGTTCGAAAGGAAAAAATAGTCAGAAAGAAAAAAGCTATCCAGGCAGAAAAGATAAAGCCTAGACCCGTGTTCAAAATTGGTGATCGGGTACGCCTTTTTGATGGCAAGGCGGTTGGCACCATCGATAAACTGGAAAAAAATAAAGCCGTAGTGAACTACGGCCTATTTACCACAAATGTCGGTGTGGAGTTGTTAGATTTGGTAGAAGCTAAAACAAAATAGTTGATGGAACCTATTTTCTGTCCTAAGAGATTTTTTCAGTGCAAGTACCGCACACTTAAGCAAAAAGTGAAATTTATGCCTTTGGTTCACATAAGACAGGTCTGGAACTAACATTTTAGTCTTTAAAACGCCTCTCAATCCTATTTTCGTACCTCAAAATTGCTCTAGTTCATATGTTGTAGTTCACAAAGGTTAAAGTACAAAAGGGGTAATCCAAACGTAATGGAAGAAAGCGTGTTTAGTCCTTTGTTCCCGTCCAAGTACCATTTTGGTCCCTTTGTGTATCTATCCAAGTACCGCTAGCCTCATTATTTTCACCTAATTGGCCAAAAAACTCATGATCATCGGTAATTCCAATGGTAGCGGACAAGTTCCCCGTATCGCTTACCTTACCCGTGATGTCAGCAGAATCTTGGGTGAACGAAGAGGTTGCCGTTCCAGAAACATTACCAGTACTGCTTACATTCACCGTCCAATTTCCACGATCATCACCAGAATAAGTGCCGCTCCAGCTTCCCGTCAAACTAGGTCTTATTTCTTCTGCTTCATCATCTTCGGAGCAAGAGGTATTTAAAAAAAGTAATAGTAACACTGGTAAATAGATGATTTTTTTCATTGTTTTTATTTTTAATGGTTTGTTGTTCTAGATGCAATCAATGATTTTAATTTTTCCAAAGCTTTTGAGTAATAAGCATTGTATTTCGCTAGGTTTTCTTCCGATGGATTCTCTAGTACTTCTTTTAAATAAGGCATATCGGAAAATTTAAAGTGTTGGTTTTCAGAATCTTCTTGGTTCATCAGGGAATTTATTTGAGCCATTTTTTGTTGATTATCAGCTATCGCATCAATTCCGTACTGCTCTAATACCAATTGCTGTTGGGTTTTTGATTTAGTTGTCTTCGCATTTTCTGTAACACTAATAGTTTCAACGTCAAAATAAGTTGGCTTGTAATTTGGGTTGGCCTGTGTTAATGCGGTTTGTATTTCATTCAACAGCAATTGCATTTTTGTAATTTCTTGGGTTAAATCATTGACGTTGATACCTACGGCCGTATTGATAAAGGAAAACAAATCATTACCCTGATATGCTTCCCATGCCACCCCAACAATCCGCCTGTAATCATTTAGCCGCATTTTGCTAGGGTGCACTGCAATGGCCATTCCATCTCCATTTCCGGACGGGAGGATATAGTCTCCTTTATTCACTTCTCCTAGAACTTTCACTGGAACTTGGCCAATAAAAGCAACTCTTTTGTGCAAGTGTTCCTCATCCGACAACGGCATGGCACCAGTAACAATAGGGTTATGCGAAATGACCATAAACTTATCTGCATCCAAAAATCTTGAAGATATCTCACCGGAACGTAACCCGACAACGTCACCATAGGTTAAAGTTTCATTGGAGTCATATTTTTTTAGCCATTCCGCATAATCCGCACCACCAGATTCAAATGCAGTTCCCCTATTGGCCTCATTGTAAACAATAGTTAAAGATATTTGGACTCCCTGAACAAAAATGGAAAAGGCTGACCATGCCGCATCATCACAATCACCTGCAATTCCAACACCCGCTAGGCAGGCTCCCAAATTAACACCGAAAGTAGCAGAAGCTTCCAGTAAATCCATATATTCCAGAAGCAAATTCAGCGTATAATCGTTATTTAAATAAATATCAAATGCACCGGGGGCTTCAGCAGGTGGTGCCGTATCATCATCATCACGGTCTTTAGCGTCATCTTCACTTGGTTCGTTATCCAACAAAACCTCAAGAATAAAGTTCTGGCTTACATCACTGATTGCCTGAAATCCTTCTATTCTGCCAATAGGCTCATTGTTAGCATTCCAAAAAGACATAAAATTATGTTCTCTGGTAGGTGTGAATTGGTTTAATTGAATGGCCATACCATGGGAGCTACCTTGTAATCTCAATGGATACGCATCAATATCGGATTGATTCGTTTCAGTCAATGTAGCATTAATAACCACCCTGTCTTGAAACTCTGCATCTGCCTGAACACGAAGTCTTTGTAGCCTCGTATTTTGATCTACGTTAACGTCACCCGTAAACCAAGCTGTTCTCTGGTTATTTACATTTAGATCATTGTTTAGATTCGTAATACCATCAGCAATTAAATTCCGGTGCCGCACATAGGGCACATAGGTTAACGACTGACTACTAAAAGGACTAAAATTAGTGCCCGCGTCCAAATCAATGTCTACATTAAGCGTCTTTGGACCATCCCAATCGATAAGATTAAAATTTCCCAAGCCTTGTCCTGTGGGTACTCCCTCACCGATCAAAAGGTTAATGACACCGTAAGCATCGGTTTGGGTATTTTGGGTTTCTTGATATTCCGTGTCACCAAAACTATTGACAATGGTAAAGCGCACATTGAGTGGTTGATTGGGAATATTACTGGATGGAACATCAATGCCGGGAATTTCATCTGGATTGTTATCCACCAATACCGCTTGGTACGTAATGCCCTCAGTCTGTGCTATGGACTTTGAGCACGTAATTAGCAATACGATAAGTAAAAAGTATGTTTTTTTCATGTTAAAAATTATTAAAGGCACAATTACAGCCCGGTAATTGAATGATTAGGCCGATACCGATATTGTGCATGTTAATGCTTAATTTCTCATTGTCCTCTGGGTTAGCATTTACCAAAGAATAACTACGCCCAAAATGGTAGCTCAAAAAGAGTGCAGCTTTATTGGATATGGGGTACTGTATTCCCACCCCAATGCGGGGCACCAACAACATATTATCAAATTCATTTTCCCCAGTAAGGTCAAAAACTTGATTGTTAAGCGTTTGCGTTCCTCTCACTAGGTATTCCAAAGAAACCGTTGGTTGCAAGAAAAATTCAAAGGCCCTAGAACGGGCAAAAGCATACGACAATCCTGTTTGAATACCAGCATAGGTAACATCCCAAGCAAAGTAATTATCCAATAGCGCATCACTCGCCACTGCTCCATAGTTGGCCAAAACGCCACCCAAAGCAATGGACAATTTATCACCAGGTAATTGAAACTGATATCCTGCCTTGAGATAGGAATTACTTTTTGATTGCAGGTTTTCCAGTGTTCCGCCAGCTGAGTTCTGGTAGTCAAAACTAGATATGGTTTGCCCAATTTCAGTATACAAAAACTGTGCTTGTAACAGGTTAAATGCCAAACAAAAAGGCACGATTATGAACCATTTCATAACTTTAACAATTGGGTGACTCGCTGTTGACCCCCGGCACTCAACCTCATAAAATAAGAACCCTGTGAAAGATTGGTCAAGGGTATAGAAAGTTGAGACGTTTGCCCGAATGAGTCGGCCACGACCAGTCTTCCAGAAATATCAAAAAGTTGCATTTGTATTTCACCCTCCAACCCATTCTCCAGATTTACGATTACCCCGTCTACAAAAGGGTTTGGGTATACCAAAATCTCCAAATCATTGGGGTCTCCACCCAAAACAATGGCAGGTAATGGCTGCACAAAACCCTGTCTTAGTTCATTTTCATTTGCCTCAAATGTGTTAATAACACCTAACTGTCCTATACTTTGGAGTAAGAAATAAGAACCGGTACTAGTTTGCACTGGTTGACTATTACCAGCTGAGGCTAAAGTTTGGCGTTTTAAAGACTGCGAATTAACCAACTGAATTGTGGCAAACACCAGTAACCATTGTAGTGTTTTCATGGACTTATCATTTGATAGATTATGGAACATGGCGTTTTGCTATGCCTAATTCCCATAATTAAAGTCAATAAGCGACCAATGCCAAGTTGTTGAATCTACAACTTTAGGCACCAGCCGCTTTTGAACTTAATTAAAGTCTAGTTACTACAAAGGTGACCACAACGGTTTGTCCCGCTGGTTCAGAAAAAGTAAGATCAATATCCTGGGTATCCGTGATATTAGCCAATGAAAAAGTGCTAGATTCCTGACCTTGGTTTTGTATGTTACCTCCACCGTCATTTTCGTCCAAATCTCCGGAGCAGGTAATACTGCTTGTACTCAGCTCATCTTCCGTAACCGTAAATGTAGTTGTGCCTGTTAGCTGGGTGTCATTTTGACCTACAGAAATAAGGTTTTCTAAATCAGCGGACCAAAGGATTCTAGTATCAACGGTAGTTCCAATTGTTAACGAGGAAGATAGTTCGCCAAAGATTTCTAGCTCCACATTATCAGCATTACCCTCCCCTGAGGTATCCGTAGCCTTAATTTTGGTAACCTGTACTCGGTAAGAGATATCTACCTGGGGCTCGGGTTGTTCCACCTCATCTTCATCACTGCTACAAGAGATTGCGGTGGCCATTAAAATTCCTGCCAAAAATGTTCTTGCTAAATTGCTTTTGATTGTTTTCATAATGATTTGATTTTTAAGATTCAACAACCCAAACCTAGACCAGAAAACATCCCAACCCTAATTTTGTCCATGGACAAAGTATGGACAACTGTAACTAGATGTGTGCAAATAGGGCATGGACAAGAGAGATTCTTTTAAATCCTGAAAAGCTACTTAATGTCAATAAATAAAGGCATTTACATGGATTATTTTTTGGATCGTAAAAGGTTTTGGGATGGACTGTTTGCAGATAGCACTAAACTAAGCTTTGTTTAAAGGTTATAATTGCACCTAATATTTGTTTACCTTGATAACAAATCCAATACGTAATGAACACTTTAACAATCATAGGCTGCATTCTTTTATTTGGCATTCAAATTACATTTGGCCAAAATCAAAAGCATATTGATAGCCTAAAAACCGAATTAAAGAAAGAATCGATAAATGATTCTATCAAAGTGGTGTTATTGACCATGCTTCACGAGAAATTGATGTTTTCCAATCCAGAAGAGGCTAAGGGGTACGCCGATCGGGAAATGGACATTTATCACCGTACTGGTTCTGAATTCGCATTTGGGTTGGGCAATTTGCATATAGGCGATTACTTTTATAACAAGAGTATGAACGACACGGCTTTATATCATTATATTCTTGCTAAGAACTCATTTACAAAGAACAAAAAAATCAGAGGGTTGATTTTTGCCAACTTTACCATTGGTGATATCTACAAATCACAGGGCGACTATGACAATGCCCTTAAGATTTTCATCAATAGCTTGGAAGAGATTGAATCAAATATCACGGATGAGCCCTATAAAAGTCAATTTTTAGCATCATCGCACCTATCCATAGGTTCCTGTTATTTTGAAAAAGGGAACTTGAACCTGGCCTTAAAAGAATCCCTTCTTGCCCTAGACAATTTTATAAAGATCAATGATGAATTACGAACAGCGGATACCTTTAAACAACTTGGGGATATCGAAAGCAAGCTTAACCACCTATCCTTGGCAGTTGAATATTATAACAAGGCAAGGGCTATATACAATGCAAACAATGACAACATTTATGAAGCCAATACGATTATCGCATTGGGTCAGGTTTATTTGCTTAAAAACGAGTTGACCGATGCAGAAGCATTCTATTCGGAAGGTATCGAGCTTTCCAGAAAGTTCAATCTAAAAGGTTCTTTGTCGAATGCGCTCCTAAATTATGGTGTGGTGCTTACCCGAAAAAGGGATTTTTCAGGAGCAAGAATCGTACTTAATGAATCTAAACAACTTGCGGAAGCCGAGCAATTGACCCTTCCATCCATCTACGCGTTGAAGGCCTTGAGCCAATTGGACCTTGAATTGGGAAATTATCAATCTGCCCTAGCTACGGTGGATGACGCGTTAGAACTTGGCACAGCACGTGGTGCGACAATAACGCTCAAAGAGCTTTTTGCCCTAAAATCGCAGATTCTTGACAAAATAGGCAACCATAAAGAAGCCCTCACCTATTTAAAAGATTCATATGCAATTGGCGATAGCATTGGCTCAGTTGAAAAAATAAGACAAGTAGAAGAACTTAAAACCATTTACGAAACCGAAAAGAAAGAAACCGAAATCGCCCTACAACTAGAGGTAATCAAAACACTGAATGAAAAAGCAAAAGTCGATAAACTAACCAAGGGACTTTATGCAGGAGGTATGTTCTCTGCACTAGCATTGTTAGGACTCTCCATATTCGGATATCGCCAACGCATCAAAAAGAACCGTATCGAACGGGAAAAACAAGAGGAACTCTATAAAAAGGAAATCGAGCACAAACAAAAGGAACTGACCACCCAGACCCTGCACCTCGTGCAAAAGAACACCTTTATCCAAGAGTTGATGGAGAACCTGGAGAACATTAAAAAATCCCCTGAAAAGTTCAAGACCGAGTTTCGCCGTATTGTCATGTTGCTCAAAAAAGAGAATGCCTCCGACAAGGATTGGGAGGTGTTCAAAACCTATTTTGCAGAAGTCCATAACGATTTTGACCAAAAACTTAAAACCCTATCTGCAGATATTTCAGAGAAGGAAATCCGCTTGGCCGCCTTCTTGCGGATGAACCTGACCACCAAAGAGATCGCGGCCACCTTAAATGTCTTGCCAGACAGTATCTTAAAATCCAAATATCGACTCAAAAAGAAATTAGGATTGGATAAGGAAATGGACCTAAGCAGTTTCTTAAATACCTTATAAATTTTAGGCGGGCAGGTTAACCGTTGGTATCTTTACCATGTGAACGCGAGTAAAAAAATCATATTGTTTGATGGGGTGTGCAATCTTTGCGACCGCTCTGTTCAGTTCATTATAAAGCATGATACGGCCGACCTATTTAGATATGCCGCGCTCCAAAGTGAGATTGGACAAAAACTAACTTCTGAACGAGGTATTGATACGGCCAATGTAGATTCCATAATTCTAATAGAACCCGGATTGGCTTACTATATCAAGTCCGATGCGGCATTGCAGATAGGAGCCCATTTAAAAGGATATAGAACGCTATCCAAATTTTTTAAACTCTTTCCTTTGGGGTTTAGAAATCTTATATATGATTTTGTAGCGCGTAACCGATACCATTGGTACGGTAAAAAAGAGGCTTGTATGGTTCCTACAAAGGAACTTCGAGCAAAATTTTTAACCTAACTCACCCAGACGTAGCTTTTACCTGCCTCGTATTCCTGTTCAATAATTGTTGGTTTTACCGGAGTCATCATCTACTTAGGTTTGATGAAATTTAAAAACCAATCCTAATGAAACTTTGTTATCTTTTTATCTTTTGCCTCCCCTACTTTGTATTCTCCGCTCAAAAACCAATAGCTTCAAACATCCAATCGGTCACGGTCTACCTCAGTGGTGCACAAGTCACCCGCACAGCCAATTGCAGTCTTACAAAAGGAAGTAATGAAATCATCTTTACAGGCCTATCACACAAAATTGATGAAAGTAGCATTCAAGTTTCCGGCTTAAATGGTGTTTCCATCTTAACCATGGGGTACCAAATCAATTATTTGGACAAACGGGAAAGCCATCCAAAGGTAACCGCGTGGGAAAACGCAATTGCTTCTGCGCAACAAGACATTACTTTTTTAAAAAACAAAATAGCAGGGCTAAGTGAGGAAGAAAAGGTAATCACCACCAACCGCATGGTCGGTACGGACAATCAAGCGCTGGACCTGGAAAAGGTAAAGGAAATAAGTACCTATTACCGGGAACGGATTACGGCGATCAAAAACCAAATTTTCAGGACCAACCTAGAGATAAACAAGCATCAAACAACTATAAAAGACTTGCAACAACAGCTGGCCGAGGCTAATAACACCCCGGATACCCAGCAAGGGGAAATCGCCATTACCTTTGATGCCCCTATCGCCACAACCTTAAAGGTTACCCTTAAATATATGGTTAACGATGCGGGATGGGTACCCAATTACGATATCAAGTCCACGGGGCTAAACGCACCATTGAACTTGGCCTATAAGGCCAATGTGTACCAAAATACGGGGAAAGATTGGGAAGGTGTACGGGTTGTATTATCAACGGGAAAACCAGACTTTAATATCAGTAAACCCAAATTGGAAACTCATTATTTAGATTTTACATCTGCCTATTCCAAACGCTATTCCCATATCCAAAAGAAAAAAGGTTATTCCTACAACCCCAGTGTTAAAAAGGTGGCAGGAACGGTAACAGATGCCTCCGGACAACCTTTACCAGGTGTAAATATTTTAGTAAAAGGAACCCAAACAGGTACACAAACCGATTTTGATGGCCATTACGAATTAGAGGTGCCCTACGGACAAGAACTGAGTTTCTCCTATCTAGGGATGCACAATCAAGATATCCCCTTGTATTCGTCCATTATCAATTTAAGCTTAGAGGAAGACGCCAGTGCTTTGGACGAGGTGGTGGTTATGGGATATGGAACTTCTAGTTCCACTGGTATTACCGGAGCGGTTGGCAGTGTTACCACTGAAAGATTGCTTCAAGGCCGGGCAGCTGGGATACAAATTAGGGGGAGTTCTAGCCTAAGGGGAACTAATGCCAGAGCGAATTATCAGGAACTGCAACCCCTTTATATTATTGATGGCGTTCCCCTTGATGGCTATACTGAGGGTGATTTGGATGCCAGTGAAATTCAAAGTATTGATATCCTCAAAGGGGAGGACGCCACATCACTTTACGGCAGCCGAGGCACCTCTGGAGTGGTCATTATCACGACTAAAAAAAGTGATTCTGTAGAGGGGGCGACCAAAACGGAGTTTGTCATAAAAAAGACATATGACATTCCCTCGGATAATGATATCACTGCCATTGAAATCAACTCCTTTGCCCTACCTGCCTCCTACGAATATTTTGCCGCCCCCATAGTCAATGAAAATGTTTTCCTGACCACGAGCTTTACAGATTGGGAAAAACTACAATTGTTGCCAGGAGAGGCCAATATTTATTTTGAGGGTACTTATGCAGGCAAAACAGTGTTGGACCCTTACACTACCAAAAAAGAAATGGTACTCTCTCTAGGTATTGACCCCAATATCACTGTTAGCCGAAAGCAAGAACGGAATTTTAAGAGCAGGTCCTTTAGCGGCAACAATCGTATTCTAAACCGTAGGTATGTCATTGAGGTGAAGAACAATAAAGGTGTGGCCATTTCATTAAGGTTGTTGGACAGAATACCAAAATCCCAGAACAAAGACATTAAAATTGATGATATTTTGATAGATACGGCAGATTTTGATAGTAAAAAAGGACTTCTCACCTGGAAGTTGAACCTAATGCCTCAAGAAATTAAAACAGAAACCTTTGGTTTTCAGGTAAAATACCCGCGTGGGCGTTATATTTCATTATAGGTGGTGCTTCTCCGTGGGCAATTTTTATATCCTGCAGTCTTTTTATGAAGCATTGACGATGGGCGTTTTTAATAACAATCACATAGGATAAGGTTGTTTGCTTACATAAAAGTCTTTGTAGTTGTTTGTTATTCTGACTGTAGTGAATCCGGCTGCGAACAGGCAGGAAGCCCAATCATAAATGGACTGGACTACGCTTGCTTACCCAACCTAGGGATGCTTCGTGCCTCAGCATGACAACTGATGCGTTTATAAAAATCTTTGTAGTTGTTTGTTATTCTGATTGTAAGTAATCAACTGGCAAAGGGCGAAGAATCCCTTATAGACAGACTATAGTACGCTTGCTTACTCAACATAGGGATGCTTCGTGCCTCAGCATGACAAAAAGCAAGTACATAAAAGTCTTTGTAGTTGTTTGTTATTCTGATTGTAAGTAATCAACTGGCAAAGGGCGAAGAATCCCTTTTAAACGCACTACAGTGCTCCTGCTTACCCAACCTAGGGATGCTTCGTACCTCAGCATGACACATGTTGCGTACATAAAAATCTTTGTAGTTGTTTGTTATTCTAGTCGTAGTAATCTGTCTGGCAAAGGGCGAGCAATCCCTATCCTAAACGGACTACACTACACTTACTTACTTAACATAGGGATGCTTCGTGCCTAAGCATGACACATGGTGCGAACGTAAAAATCTTTGTAGTTGTTTGTTATTCTTGTCGTAGTAATCTATCTGGCAAAGGGCGAAGAATCCCTTATAGACGGACTACATTGCTCCTGCTTACCCAACCTAGGGATGCTTTGTGCTTTGCATGACAATTAGAACATGCCTACCAAGTTATTTTAAATTATTAAGAATGAAATCCAAAGTGGTATTGGTGTTCAATTTCTCTTGAAAGGAAAGACTTTTGTAGGTAATGGGTTCAACAAGCCCTAACTGCTTCATATAGCTCATGGACGGCTCACTGTCCAGAGCCACTTTACCAGTCAGAAGCATATCCATGGGCTTACCACTTTGGTAGCGTTTGTAAATTTTTCGCAGGCCACTTAAGTATAGTCTATCTTTAGTAAAACCTCCACCCCTATGTGCCCTTAGGGTAATGGCAAACGCATCGTCCCTATTCAGTTTATAATGCCCGTGAATAAGGTCAAACGTATCGGCAAAAGAGTACCCTTTTATCAGGCTGTCTGCCGCCATGACACGGTAGGCCAACTCTTTCAGCCGTTTTAAGGTCAATGCCCCACCCATATATTCACTCAAAACGGCCAAGCCTTCTTGGGTTTCCACATTTTTGGGTAATCCGTTGGAAAATATGGTCAATGGCTGCTTTAGACCGTTAAAGGTCGTGACCAGATGTACCCCAATTTCATGATGCGCCAAGGTCAAAAGCTGATTTTTACTGAACTTATTGTTCTTTTTGATAAAAAGGGTCTGCGTAGCATTGCTAACCATGGCAGCAGCAGAAATATGTACGGAGAACTTGATGTTCAAAGGAAAGTCATATTGCTTGGCAAATTGTTCAAAAAACGCTTTTGCCTCTTCTGCGGAAAAGACTTTGTCCATGTCCTCTCCCTGAGGCTCATCTGCATAATGCAAGATAAAACGGGCATTATCCACATCCCGCTCCGTTGGGGTTCCGTAGACCCGTAAAGAATTATAGTAGAATTTTTTGCCCCTTCCTATGGTCTCAATACACTGTATCATATTGGCATAGTAATAGACCACGTCTTGGTAAGATTTGCGTATGGTATCGTCCTGAATACGTTCCAAACGTTGCGAAAAAAACAACCGTTGCAATTTATAGGGGTCAAATTTTAACTTGGGATACTTAAACTCCGGTTCGTAGGTATACTTTGAGGCAAAAAAACGATGTTTTTCTTTTTCCGTATTCAAGGGATTTACGTAGCTCAACAATTCTATACGCTTCACCAATCGGTTTAAATTGGAATCGATATCAAACAAGAATGGATATTGCTGTTGTAAATCTGCTATAGGTGCTACAGGAATCATACGTGACTCATAAATTCTTTGGTCTGTAAAGGTATCAATTGTTTTAATTGGTCTTCCACCGTTTTTACAACTTCGGGAAAAATGATGCCCGTAAGTTCATCACAATAGATTTTTGAGATTTCCGTGGCCAGAACCAGGGTATTTGCAAAGTTTTGGGTAATGTATTTTAAGAAATGGCCATTGCCTTGAAAAGTATCATTGATAAGGGAGGTCTGTGGAAGCTTGTACGGCAGTTGGATGCTCCCCAATCTTTTACTCCAAGCCTCCACCATGTTTCCAAACCTGCCATTATCAATATTCGCAGTGCCAAGGTTCCATGTGGGTACTGCCCTGTCCCATCGCTTCCAATTGTAACTGTGCATGTCAAACACAATGGCTTTACCATATAGGTATTCCACTTTGTTGATTAAAGCGTAAACCACCTTATAAAAATTAGCGTGTTTCCTTAGACTTTCCCGCTTTTCAACCTCTGCAAGGGGGCTTTTCCATAATTGTTTCCCCCAGGCGGTATCAAAAATTGCAGTTTCCGCTGGGCGGTTTAGGTCATATTCAAAACGGCTATCCAACCCCGCAATCACTATGGGTTGGGTTTGCACCAACTGTTTGGTACAGGGATCTTCCTCATACCAGCGCTCATATTCCGTATGCAAACAAGTATCCCAAAGTGATTTTCTAAACTGATGCCCGTCATGCACCGCAGCGCAGACATAAGGTACGTATTCTTCAATCTTAAGGGTAAAGGAATAGTCATCCGCAACCGCCTCAAAGGGTTCTTGGCTCTCTATTTTGGAAACCATCTCCGCAACCGATAACCTAAGCATTTTCAACTTCGTTGCGTAGTCTAGACCTTCTGTTAAAAGCCTCCAATTTGTCCAACACCTTACTCTCTACAAAATCAATGACCTTGGCCTGGATTTTTGTTTTGTACACTTTGTTCATATAGGTAATACCGCCGGGAGACATCACATTGACTTCAACAAGTTTACCCCCTATGACATCAATACCAACAAAGTACAAGCCATCCTTTACCAATTTAGGCCCAATCTGTTTACAAAGTGCCTTTTCTTGTTTGGTCATGGAATGCTTGGCCACGGAACCGCCGGCAGAAACGTTGGAACGGTGATCGTCAGAACCCGGCACCCTTTTCATGGCGCCAATAGGCTCTCCGTTAAGTAACAAAATCCGAACGTCTCCTTGATCGGCACCTTCAATGTATTCTTGAAGTATCACATAGTTGGATGTTCCGTCAGAATTGGTCACATAAAAATCCAATAATGACTTAATATTGTTCATAGCGGATTTTTCTATCAAAATCACACCAGAGCCCCCAAAACCGTTCAATGGCTTTAATATCATTTTATCCGCTGGGGACTCTTTGATTTGGCGTACCAAGTAGTTCTTGTTTTTAGATACGTGGGTAACTGGGATTATATTGCTATGGCTATCTCCAAAAGCGGCCGTGTACAATTTGTTATTGGCTTCCCGAAGCCCTTGTAGGGAATTCATGATAAACACATCATCCTTGACCGAATCCAAAAAATTAAGCATTAAGGGATCTAGTGGCGGATTGGCACGCATAAAAATAACATCAAAACCTGCCAATGGAAGCATTTCTTCGCGAAGCTGTGCCTGTTTGTAAAAGGTTTTTAAATTGCTGGATACCTTTGCCATTCGGCCAATGACATTGCAGAAGGCATTGGTAACGCTATTTCTAATGGTCAAATTTGCAGGACTACAGGTTGCTACTCCATGCCCTCTTTTTACACATTCGTGTATGAGCGCGAGACTGGTGTCATTCTCTGGGTCTATTTCTTCCCATGGGTACATTAAAAAACAAATGTTCATACGGTGTTTTTAGAGGTGAATCACTAACCGTTGGCTTCGGTTTTTATGGCCACTATTAGCTTAGCCCAAAAGATATTGGTTATTTCCGATAACTCAAAATATTGGAGCTATCTGGCCGCCGTTTGTTTGAATTCTTTGGGCGGATATTCTTAAATCCGATTAGCAGACAACCTTTAGCTGTACATACTGGTATGGCGCAGGCTTATTTTACCTCCTCATAATGATCATCCCATTCCTTAACTTTTGGTTTCCCCAGTTTACCAACAGATTTGGCAACCACCATGGAAACGGTGGCATCCCCGGTGACGTTCACAACGGTGCGGCACATGTCCAACGGTCTGTCCACGGCAAAGATAAGGGCCAGGCCAATGGCCAATTTATCAGAAGGAAAACCTATAGCTTCCAAAACAATGACGAGCATCACCATACCCGCTCCCGGAACCGCTGCGGAACCAATGGACGCCAAAAGCGCAGTTAAGACAATGGTTAATTGGTCTCCCAAGGTAAGGTCAAAACCTAGGGCCTGTGCTATAAAAACGGCCGCAACGCCCTGATACAAGCTGGTCCCATCCATATTAATGGTGGCCCCAACGGGCAAGACAAAGCTTGATACTTCCTTGTCCACCCCAATGTGTTCCTCTACCCGTTCCATGGTCACGGGTAAGGTAGCGGCACTGGAACTCGTTGAAAACGCCAAGAGTTGTGCAGGGCTCATTTCTTTTAAAAACCAAAAAGGGTTCTTTTTGGTGACCAATGCGACCACAAAACCGTAAAACACGATCATCAGGAAAAGTCCTAGGACCACGGTACCCGCATATTTTAGCAAGGCCAGCAACAAATCAGGATCACTGGAAGATACCACGACCCCCGCCAGCAAGGCAAAAACCGCATAAGGTGCGGAAAGCATTATCAAATCCACCATTTTCAGTACTACATCATTTAAGGCATCAAAAAAGTCTTTAAGGGGTTTGGCACGTTCTTCCCCTATTAACAGCATGGAAATACCCAAGAATATGGTAAAAAAGATGACTTGGAGCATTAGACTATTGTCACTCATGGCTTTTAGCGCATTGTCCGGTACCATATCCACCAAGAACTGTAAGGGGCCACTGTCTTTCTGTTTCATGGCTTCATCCATCTTTTTGGCAACCCCGTCAGAACTGGCATAGGTTTCTGTCAATTTCTGCACTGTTTCCGCAGATATTCCGTCCCCCGGCTTGGCTATATTTACCAAAACCAGGCCAATGGTGATGGCGACCACCGTGGTAAGGACGTAGATTCCTATGGTCCTAAGACCTATGTTTCTGAATTTTGAAATATCCTTTAAATCGGAAATCCCTTTGACCAAGGAAGCGATGATCAGCGGAATGGCAATCAATTTCAGTAATTTCACAAAAATTGTTCCCAAAGGCTGAATCCAATCGTTTACAAAGTCCGGTCCTTGAGCCCAAAGGGTCATCAAAAATCCAAAAACGATTCCCAAAAGCATCCCAATGAGGATTTTCCAGTGGAGTTCAAGTTTGCGCATAGTTAAAATTTGTGGTGGAAGATACTATTAAATGCACTAAGTATAAAACCTAATGGCAATCCGCTGCCGAAGACCCTTTAAATAGGGTTGGTGAACGCATTGACAAAAGAGGTCTATCATAAGCTAGAGCCAGCAAAACCAAGCTCTCTGCATACAAATTTTAAACGAGCTGCTGCCTTCTGTTCAAAAACTACGTCCAGTACAATTTTCATATTTTATTTGTTCTGGCCAACAAACTATAATCTGCCAAAACCAAAGCGGTCATGGCCTCCACAATAGGCACTGCCCTAGGGACGACGCAAGGATCATGACGTCCTTTTCCCTGCGTCGTAACTTTATTGCCTTCTTTATCAATGGTATCGTAAGCCTGCAAAACCGTGGCCACGGGTTTAAAGGCCACATTAAAATAAATGTCCATTCCGTTACTGATACCCCCTTGCACTCCACCGCTAAGATTGGTCTTTGTGCTTCCATCGGCATTGAACTGGTCATTGTGCGAACTCCCTTTCATAGCAACTCCAGCAAAACCGCTGCCATATTCAAATCCCTTTACCGCATTGATGGATAGCATGGCCTTGCCCAATTCCGCATGTAGCTTGTCAAAAACCGGTTCGCCCAGGCCAACGGGAACATTTTGGGCAACACAGGTGATGACTCCCCCAATGGTATCCCCTTCTTTCTTTACAGCCTTAATGTAATCCTCCATAAGCGCAGCCATCTCTGGGTCTGCACAGCGCACGGCATTTTTCTCTATTTGGTTAAAATCGAGCTCTTGGTAATTTTTCTCGAGTTTCAGTTCACCTACTTGGGATACAAAGGCATTTATCCTCACATCCTTTAGAAACTGTTTTGCAATGGCACCTGCAACTACCCTACTTGCCGTTTCACGGGCAGAACTACGCCCACCGCCCCTATAATCCCGGAACCCGTATTTTTGGTCATAGACATAGTCTGCATGGGAAGGACGGTAAGAATCTTTGATATGACCGTAATCCTTAGATTTTTGATTGGTATTGTGAATGGCAAAACCTATGGGCGTACCCGTAGTTTTACCCTCAAACGTTCCGGAATAAATTTCAACGGTATCTGCCTCTTTCCGTTGTGTAACTATGGATGATTGTCCTGGTCTTCGCCGGTTTAATTCTTGCTGTATGGCATCTTGATCCAGTACGATTCCCGCCGGGCAACCGTCGATTATGCCCCCCAGGGCCCTGCCATGGGATTCACCAAAAGTGGTCAACCTAAACAAACTTCCAAAAGAATTCCCTGCCATACCTCATTGCTTAAAGTCCAAAGTTAATTTTTAAATGGGGTTTATAAAAGAAAGTGGGCCGTAAACTAGAACTCAGGTTTAAAGTTGGGTTTACAAGTGATTCACAACAACATTCCACCATAAGCAAACGGGAAAATTAATATTTCCCTAACATTGGAAAATTAGGCATCACAATTAGTTAACGATAATCTGATAATCTATTGACTTCAATTCATTTAACAATAAAAAAATAGGTGCGAATTTTGTTTTAAACTTATCGGTATTGAAAAAGCGAAGATTAGAAATTGCCGTAATCTCAGACGTACACCTTGGTACTTACGGATGCCATGCCAATGAGCTTTTGACCTACTTAAATAGTATTGCACCTAAAAAACTCGTCCTTAACGGGGACATTATTGATATCTGGCAATTTAGAAAACACTATTTTCCAGCCTCCCATTTAAAAGTGCTACGTAAGTTAATGGATATGGCCACAAAGGATACAGAGGTCATTTATATCACGGGCAACCATGATGATATGCTTCGCAAATTTGCCCCAACGGTAATGGGGAACTTTAAAATTTTAAACAAACTCACCTTAGAACTGGATGGAAAAAAAGCGTGGTTATTTCATGGGGACATTTTTGATGCGTCTATCCAGAATGCTAGATGGCTGGCCAAGCTTGGCGGATACGGTTATGACATCCTGATATTGTTGAACAGAGGCCTTAACTGGTTTCTCCAAAAGCAGGGTAAAGAAAAATACTCTTTAAGCAAACGTATCAAAAATGGGGTTAAAAATGCAGTAAAATATATTAAGGATTTTGAAAAAACTGCAGGTGATATTGCCATTGAAAACAATTTTGATTACGTGGTCTGCGGGCACATCCACCAACCCAAAAAAGAAGTGTACAATAACGGTCTAGGGGAAACTTTATACCTAAATTCTGGTGACTGGGTAGAAAACCTTACGGCCTTGGAGTATTCCTTTAAACGCTGGAAAATTTACCGCTATAATAACGACAAATTGGCCCCATTCTTTACGGACCAAGATATTAAGGAAATGGATATGAATGACATGATATCCGATACGTTACCAAACAAAACCAATAAAAAGGAGAGCGAGATTACCACCATAGAGCAGATTCTTTCCCTATTGAACGAGCAACGCCTGCCTTAAAATGCTAGCTGGATGCATGGCTTTCCTGCGAGTACCATCAAATATTTGATGCCGACAACTTGTGCCGTTTGCAGCAATGATTACCTTACGTTCCGATTTTCTTACCGCTGGAAATAGCTTAAGTTCCCCAATTTGCATACTAACGTCATAATGCTCCTTCTCATACCCAAAGGAACCCGCCATGCCACAGCATCCAGAGGCGATAATGGAAACCTTATAATTCTTTGGTAGATTCAAAACATCAAACGTTACTTTTTGATTGGACAATGCCTTCTGGTGACAGTGATTGTGAATTTTAATTTGTTGATGTTCTTGCGTAAATTGATTTTGGGTCAAACGTCCATGTTCCATTTCTTTGGCCAAAAATTCTTCAATCAAATAGGCATTTGCCGAAATTTGCTCCGCCAAGGACCTATCTTCCAACAGTCGCTTGTATTCATCCCTAAAGGATAGGATGGCCGATGGTTCCAGCCCCAAAACCGGTACCCCTCTTTGCGCAAATGCGGCCAATGTTTTGCTGTTTTTATGGGCCAAGGCCTTGGCTTGCCGTAAAAAACCCTTGGACAAATAGGTGCGTCCACTTTCTAGATGTACCAATTCTACATCATAGCCCAGTCCGACCAATAAGGATATGGCATCACGACCCACTTCCACATCCAAATAACGGGTAAATTCATCAATATACAGGGCCACTTTTTGTCCGTTCTCCTTACCCTTTTTAGCCGTTTTTAAAAAGGAATTGAAATTAAACCGGTACACCTTTGGCAAACTTCTTTTTGGGGAAACACCGGCTAACTTTTTTAAGGATGTGCCCAAAAATGAATCATAGACCGCATTGGTCACGGCAGATACCCTGCTTCCAAAAGCGTTGAGCCTAGTGTTATGCGCAAACAATTTACTGCGCAGGGAATACCCGTTGGTCTCTTGGTACTGGTACAAAAATTCCGCCTTAAGGGTGGCAACATCCACATTGCTGGGACATTCGCTGGCGCAAGCTTTGCAACTCAAACAAAGGTCAAATACTTCTTTAAGTTCCTTATGGTCAAAATTGTTGGGGCGATCTCCCTCGGTCAAGAACTCCCGCAACGCATTGGCCCTGGCCCTAGTCGTATCTTTTTCATTTTTGGTGGCGTGATAACTTGGACACATTCCGCCTGGCATATGGTGCGTTTTCCGGCAATCCCCACTACCATTGCACTTTTCGGCCGCTTTTAGGATGCCTTCGCTATCGGAGAAATCCAATAAGGTATTCACTATAGGTTCCTCCCGGTCTATTTGGTACCGGAGCGATTGGTCCATGGGGTAGGCATCAACAATTTTGCCTGGGTTGAAGATGTTTTTGGGATCAAAAAGTGATTTTATTTGTTTTAACAGTGTGTAATTGGCTTCTCCCAACATCAATGGGATAAATTCTGCCCTTACGATTCCGTCTCCGTGTTCTCCGCTAAAACTCCCCTGGTATTTTTTGGTGAGCTCGGCAACATCTGTTGTAATGGCCCTGAACAAACGTACGTCTTCAGATTTTTTAAGGTTAAGAATGGGCCGCAGATGTAGTTCACCGGCACCGGCGTGGGCGTAGTACACCGCACTTTGCCCGTAACCCTCCATAATTTGGGTAAATTCCCCAATAAAGGACTTTAAATCGTTAAGGGCCACTGCCGTATCTTCTATACAGGCAACGGCTTTTTTGTCCCCTACCATATTCCCCAAAAGCCCAAGACCCGCCTTACGAAGCTCAAAAGCCTTTGAAATATCGCCTCCAAATAACACCGGACTGGCATAGCTCTTACCCGTTTTGGCAATGGTGTTTTGGAGCGATGCTATGGCCTGTTGCAGTCCTGTATTCGTATTGGATTTTACTTCTAACATTAGAATCGCCGCTGGATCACCTTCTACAAAAAAACGGTTTTTAAGTTGTTGCCTATTGTTCTTGGTACAATCCAGAATCACCTTATCCATCATTTCACACATGTGCAATGGATGTTCCATGACAGGGGCAATGTCCGCTAGGCAATCCTCCAAAGTATGGTAGTGGGTGGCCACCAGAGCCGCCTTTTCTGGGGGCAATTCATCTAAGCCCAAAGTGATTTCAGTGGTGAAAGCCAAGGTGCCCTCACTGCCACTTAATAATTTACAAAAGTTGAAAGGTCCTTTATCCGTTCCAAAAACCTCATTGTGTAGCAGTTCATCTATGGCATAGCCGGTATTCCTGCGGTGAATCTCCGGCTTAGGGAATTCGTTTTTTATGCGCAGTTGCACTCCTTCGTCAGAGAGCAGATTGAACACTGTTTGATACAACTTCCCTTCTAAGCCGTCTATTTGCGTTTTTTCTTGAAACTCCCCTTTGCTGATGGGTCCAAATGTTGCTTCGTTTCCATCGGAAAGGATGGTTGTCATCGATACCACTTTATCACGGGTAACCCCGTATTGTATAGAGGTAGTCCCAGAAGAGTTGTTTCCCACCATTCCACCGATCATGCACCTATTGGATGTAGAGGTATTTGGACCAAAAAATAGACCATATGGTTTTAAATACCGATTGAGCTCATCCCGTATCACCCCGGGCTGTACGACAACTTGTCGTTTTTCTACGTCCAAATGCAAAATATTAGTGAAATACCTTGAGGTATCCACAATAATACCTTCACCAACGCATTGTCCTGCTAAGGATGTACCAGCCGTTCTAGGTACAAGACCTATATTATTTTCGTTGGCAAAAGCAATCAGTTTTCTAATGTCACCTATTGTTTTTGGGTAGGCGACCGCCAAAGGAATTTTACGATAAACTGAGGCGTCCGTAGCATAAAGGGCCTTAGTTAGACTATCATCTAAAAAATCACCCTCAAATCCTGATTCTAATGACTGAAATAAAATTTTCTGCAAAGTGAACAATTTTGGCCCCACTTTTGAGTTAAAAAAGCGATGAACAAAATTATCCTTAATTTTTAATTAATAGAACATCTTATGAAAAATACCACAATTTTTATGGTACTCTTGTTTTTAGGAACAATTGGGCTAAGCGCCCAAAGTATCTCGGAACATGCCCTTGGCCTTAGGCTTGGGGATAGTGATGGCTTTGGGGCAGAAATATCGTACCAGAAAGCCATTGGTAGGACAAACAGGGCGGAAATTGACCTAGGTTGGCGAGATAGCCGTGTATTTGATGCCTTTAAACTAACAGGGATTTACCAGTGGGTACAACCGCTGGATGGAAATTTTAACTGGTACTATGGTGCTGGTGGGGGTTTAGGCAGTGTATCTTTTGAAGACCCTTTTGTGGCAGATGACAACGATGGTGTTTTTATATTCGCTGCCGGAAATATTGGGATAGAATATAGTTTCGATTTCCCTTTGCTATTATCGCTGGATTTTAGACCAGAAATTGGTTTGGTAGGGTACGACGGTTTTGATGATGGCTTTGATTTTGATATTGCCCTTGGCATTCGCTATCAATTCTAACCTAATTTTAGTTTTCATCCAAACTTTGGCCAACAAGGGCCGCAATGGAATTAAAGTGTTTTTCTAAGGAAAGCACTTTTTTTTTGCCTACGAAAAGGGCTACCTTTGGTCAAAATCGTATTTTATGTTGAAAAGAATTTTACTGGCAATAGGTTTCTGCTCCCTATTGTTTTTCTCTTGTAACACAGCCCCTGAGGGTTTTACAATCAAAGGTGAAATGACTGGCGATCTTGCCGATGGCACCAAGGTACTATTGCAAAAACCAGATTCATTGAATAGAAGCCTTGTTGCCATTGACACTACCGAGATAACCAACGGACTTTTTGAATTCACTGGGACAGCGGACGAAGCGATGGTGCATTATTTAAGTTTTGATGGTGTGCGAGGCAATGCCCCATTAGTCGTTGAAAACGGTACCATATCCTTTTCTGCCCAAAAAGACAGTATTGGCTTTTCAAAAGTTAAGGGAACGCCACAGAACGACATTTTTATGGCCTATTTGGAAGAAACCAGAAAAATGGGTGCTATTTCCCGTTCTTTTAATGAGGAATTCCGGATGGCCCAACAGAAACAGGATACTGCGGCAATAGAGTCCCTAAGGGCGGAATATCTTGACCTCCAAGAGCGTGCAAAAAGTACGGACGTTGATTTTATCAAAGCAAACCCCAACGGCCTTATCTCTGTACTAATTCTGGAAAGGGCGGTAACCACTAAAGGGTTGCCGGCTAAAGAATTAAAGGAACTTTATGATGGCCTAAGTGCAGAAATGCAGGATACCAAAGCGGGCAAGCGAGTTGGAGAAACCATCACAAAATTATTAAAAACAGCCATAGGAAGTCCCGCGCCGTCATTTTCTGGACCTACACCAGAGGGCCAGACCTTAGCACTCTCTGATGTAAAGGGAAAAGTGGTTTTAATAGATTTCTGGGCAGGTTGGTGCAAACCCTGCCGCTTGGAAAATCCCAATATCGTATCGGTTTATCAAGACTATAAAGACAAAGGTTTTAATGTATTAGGCGTTTCCTTGGATAGAAAGGACTCAGACTGGAAAAATGCGATTGCCGCAGACGGGCTGGAATGGAACCACATTAGTAACTTGCAGTACTTTCAAGGCCCCATAGCACAGTTATACCAAGTAAATGCGATTCCTGCTGCATTTTTATTGGATGAAAATGGCATCATCATTGCCAAGAATTTAAGGGGTTCTGCCTTACGTGAAAAGGTTGCGGAGCTTTTGGATTAAGCCAAAGGATTTAAGAAAAAACAAAAAACGCTATCCGTGAAATGGATAGCGTTTTTTGTTTTCGCTTTAGGAGGACTAAAATTTATCCTGAATGTCATCATAATTACCGGTGACCGCTGCTCCGCTGCCCATTACCACATTTCCAAAGATGTTGGCCCTTGAGGTATCTCCCAAAAATTCCACGGTGGCATTCTCCCCTAAAACCAAATCTCCGTATATGGTAAGATTACCCTCTATTTGTAGTCTGGCATTAGCGCCAACAACTAAATTTCGTCTTCTATTGTTTCTGGCTACAATAAAAGTGCCCCTAATGGCGAAAGAACCATTTGCACTTATGTCCACTTGGTTGTTTACCGTCCAGGTACCACATAGCAATAGTTGTCCATCTACGGAAACATTTCTAAACCTTCTAGAACCACTATAGGCTAGATTCTCGGCCGCACCAACCCTTAGATTCGTACTACCGGCATAGTTTGGGGTATCTGCACATCTGGATGCCAAATCTGCAGAGGGCTTGTTCATTTTTATGATTTGAAGTCCCTCTGTTCCAGAAGCGGCAAAAATATAATCGCCCTTTGTGGCCACATAGTTAATGGAACCATTAAGCTCTATTATTCCGGTAAGGTCCTCTCCTTTTACCTCTTCCGATATACAGAGACCTGCCCCACCATTTGCCATTAATAACACACCATCGTTAAAGGCAGTTGCATTGGTTACCACTTCTTCGGGTAATGCATCGTTAGGGTTAAGGGGTATATCAATATATTGCAACAGGTTTCCTGAATTGGTATCATAAAGGCCAGCACCGCGCTCCCCTTCTGCAACTACCAGAGTTTCATTATAAAAATCCAAGGTACGTTTATCAGCAAGCCTAAAGTCTGAATTGATGGGGATTTGGTTGGTTTCATTTAATTCCGAATCCAGAATACGTACCCCAAAATCTGCATCCAACACCATGATTTTACTGTCTCTAATGGCAATGGACCTTAAATCTTGAAAAGGCGTTTCATTGATAATTTCCAAAGTAGACTTATCAAATTCCGTAACATAACCATCACGGCCACTGGTCATAAACACACTGGTAGCGGTAACGGCCACATCATTTGCATTAAAGCCTTCTTGAAAACCATAGCTGATGCCCGGTGCCAGGTTAAACCTTCCATTCTGTACCATAATTTTTGCCACAAAGGAATTGGATGTTATGGTTGCAGACTGTTCAGAATCAAAACCGCCAACGGCATATAAAAACCCATTACTGAACTTTAAGGAATTGATATCTGCATTGAGATAGTACAATCTGGAAGTAACCCTTGGTCTGTCCGGGTCACTGATATCAACGATATCGAGACCACCTGCATAACCATCTTCAACGGTATTGTATGCCACATAAGCATATTCACCTACAAGGTCTACATGGCTTGCGGTAAGGTTTTCACCTCCGTTAAAAGATGGGGGTCTTATACTGGCCACCAAGCTAAGCGGATAATCCCCAGCTCGCTCCTCTACAAATCTAGCCGATTTATTTGTTGTCAACTCCTCCTCGTAAATATCAAGAACACCGCTATTGTCATAGCTTAAACTGTTTTCCAAAACGGTTGCATTGGTCTCTAACTGAATAAGATTTTCTTCATTTTCAAAAACGGTGGTAGTATCTGAACAGGCTGCAAAAAATAATAGTAATGAGGAATAAAGTAGTATTCGTCTCATAGCATTATAGGTTTTTAAATTTGGGACTTACAAAGAACGGGCAGAATTAAAATATCTTGTAGGAAAAATGCCATATTTCGACAAACTACCTCATTTTAGCAGAATATTTTACAGAAAATAAGAAATCACCTACAAATAAGCAGTTAGTCTAATGAATTTTGCCCATTTTGGTCAACACAAATAAAATGATAATGGGTAACGCCAATAGCAAGACCATAAGGGTGTCCGTAACCAATAGTGCTGGCTTAAAGACGAGGGTGGTCATATATCCCCCAATGGCACCTCCAAAATGTGCCGTATGCCCAATATTGCCCAACCTGCTCTTCATTCCATAAATAGAGTACAATAGATACCCAATACCAAGTACATAAGCTGGTAAAGGTATGGGTATAAACATGATGCCCAATTGCATATTGGGCTGCAGAAGAATAGCAGCGTACAATACACCGGTTACGGCACCACTGGCACCTACCGCACTATACAAAGGTTCATCTTTATGAAAATATAGGGCGAGCAAACTACCGGTAAAAAGACTTATGAAGTAAATGATCAAAAATTGCACGGAACCAAACCAGCCTATGATAACAGGTGCAAAAAAATACAACGTAAACATATTAAAGAACAAGTGGGAGAGGTCTACATGTAAAAAACCTGAAGATATCATACGGTCCTTTTGTCCTGCCTTAATTCCCCCAATACTAAATTTGTAACGCTCAAAGAATCCGTTGTCGTTAAATCCTTTAAATGATGCCAAGGCATTGGCGGCAATCAAAGCTATAGTAACTATATCTAACTGATTCATGAGACAGAATTTGGCTGCAAATATAGCTATATTTGTGTACACGATTTTTCTATGCAATTACTCGTTTATCTCTTGGTTTATCCCATACTGTGGATAATTTCCCGCCTACCTTTCACTATACTGTATATACTGTCCGATGCCCTGTATTACCTGCTTTTCCATGTCATTGGTTATCGAAAAAAAGTGGTGCACGCCAATCTGCAACTCGCATTTCCGGAAAAGGATGGGAAAGATATCATGAGGATTCAAAAAGCATTTTACAGTCATATGTGCGACGTGTTCTTAGAGATCATTAAAACCATGGGGATGACGGCCAAACAAATGGAAGAACGTTTTGAGATGCACAACCATGACATCATCAACCAAATGGCCGCCCAACAAAGGAGCACCGTACTTTTTGCGGGCCACTACGCGAGTTGGGAATGGCTGTTGGCCCTTAACGTGCGCTTAAATCCAAAGGCATATGCCATCTACCAAAAAATAGAAAACCCTTATTTCGACAAATTGGTACAACGTATCCGTGGTACGTTTGGCACTACGTTGTTAAGGACCTATGAGTCCAGGCAACGCATTGCGGATTTGGTGGAGAATGGGCAAACCTTTGTTTTAGGCCTAGCAAGTGACCAATCCCCAATGCTCTCCAAAGCAAAGCACTGGATGGAGTTTATGGGCGTTAGGGTACCCATTCATGTGGGTGCGGAAAAAATGTGTAAAGAGCATGATTTGGTCCCAATATTTTTAAAGGTTGAAAAAAAGAAAAGAGGATATTACAAGGCAACTTTTGAAATTATTACCGAAGAACCAAAAAATATACCGGATTTTGGGATTTCGGAACATTTTATGAAATCGCTAGAGCAGGTAATCCGAAAAAAACCTGAATATTACTTCTGGACCCATAAGCGGTGGAAACATGCCGGCAAAGAACCACAAACAGCTGTAACAAAAACCGACTGATGCCATAACCCCTAACCCATAATTACAAGTATGACCGATTTAGAAATTGCCAGAAAGGCGTCCCTAAAACCTATAGCAGAGATTGCAGCCAAATTAGGAATTCCGCAGCATAGCCTAGAGCCCTACGGCAAATCCAAGGCAAAACTGCCACTTAATCTAATTGACAAAACACAAGCCGCCAAGGCCAAATTAGTACTGGTGTCGGCCATATCCCCTACACCGGCCGGAGAGGGAAAAACTACCATGTCCATTGGTCTGACCGAGGGGTTGAATCTGCTTGGAAAAAAAACTACCGTGGTGCTAAGGGAGCCTTCTCTTGGCCCTGTATTTGGTATTAAGGGCGGTGCTACCGGTGGGGGTCATGCACAGGTATTGCCCATGGAGGACATTAACCTGCACTTTACTGGGGACTTTGCCGCCATTGAAAAGGCGCATAATCTTTTAGCTGCGCTTATTGACAACAATATTCAGAGTAAAACCAATACACTTCAACTAGACCCTAGGACAATTTCTTGGAAACGCGTAGTGGATATGAACGATCGTTCCCTGCGTAACATTATCGTTGGGCTTGGTGGCACGGGTTCCGGAATTCCACGAGAAACTGGGTTTGACATTACCGCTGCCTCAGAAATCATGGCCATTTTATGTTTGGCTGAAGACCTTCTGGATTTAAAAACAAGGTTGGGTAACATCTTTATTGGCTATACTTTTGACAAACAACCTATTTATGCCAAGGATTTAAAGGCTCAGGGAGCTATGACCGCTCTTCTGAAAGATGCGGTAAAGCCAAATTTAGTGCAGACCATGGAAGGCAACCCAGCTATTATTCACGGTGGCCCATTTGCAAATATTGCACAAGGCACCAACTCCGTCATCGCCACAAGGATGGGAATGACCTTGTCTGACTATGTGGTCACTGAGGCCGGATTTGGTTTTGACCTTGGAGCAGAAAAATTCTTTGACATTAAATGCCAAAGTGCTGGTATTTCTCCCAGTGTAGTGGTGTTAACCACCACGATAAGAGCCTTAAAGTATCATGGTGGCGCTGCTTTGTCCGATTTAAAGTCTCCCGATTCGGAGGTGTTGAGAAAAGGGATGCCCAACTTGGAAAAGCACCTAGAAAACATCAAACAATTTAACGTAACCCCCATTATTGCCATCAATAAATTCCTAACGGACAGTGATGAAGAAATAGCCGTTATACAAGCTACGGCCAAGAAATTGGGCGTGGCTGTGGCCATTGCCAATGTTTGGGAACAAGGAGGTAACGGCGCTTTGGATTTGGCGCAAAAAGTAATTGATATTGCGGATGCAGCCCACCAACCCTTTACCCCAATGTATGACTGGAAAAGCCCGGTAAAAGAAAAAATAGAAACCATAGCCAAAAAGATATACGGGGCCAAACACGTAGATTATACCGCACAGGCCAAACAAGATTTAAAAAAAATTGCCGACTTAGGACTGGAACATTTGGCCATTTGTATCGCCAAAACCCAAAAATCCCTTTCTGACAATCCCAAGTTATTGGGTAGGCCAAAGGATTTTATGATAACCGTCCGTCAAATTGAGATTGCCGCTGGCGCAGGCTTTTTGGTTCCCATCACAGGAAACATTATGAGAATGCCCGGATTACCGGCACATCCTGCTTCTGAGCACATTGATATTGACAAAGATGGGGTAATCAGCGGGTTGTTTTAAACTGGTCCGCAAGGTTAAGCAGGCCTGCGACTTAATTACGGCAAAAGACAGAAAGAGGCATAAAAATCAGGATCTTTGTAATGGAAAAGGAACTTTGCCAAGGCTTTTACCAAACACATCCACTGTGGACCAAAGAACAGTTTGGAATCTCCCAATTTAACTTTCCGGAGGTACATCTGGGAAATTTCCTGCCGTATCCCATACCGGAAAAATTACGATTGGGCCACCAAATGGAATATGTTTTTGAACAGCTATTACAGTACTCCCAGACCTGGGAAGTACTGTCCAAAAACATTTTGGTAGACCATGGTAAGACAAGATTGGGAGAACTTGACTTTATTTTAAAAAATAGGCGCACCCAAGCCGTTCACCACGTAGAACTGACCTATAAATTCTATATTGTCAACCCCAATATCACGGAACCTATTCACCGGTTAATGGGCCCAAATAGACGGGATATGTTTTTTTCCAAGTTGGATAAGTTAAGGGATAAGCAATTTCCGTTGTTATTTAGTGCCCCAGTAGATAAGATGCTGCGGCAATTAGGCATTAGTGCGGCATCCGTCCATCAAAATGCTTGCTTTAAGGCACAGTTGTTTACACCCTATGGAGAGGTTACCCCAAAAATTAGGCCTTTGAACACCAACTGTTTTGTAGGCAATTGGTTACCGTTTGATGCCTTTAAGAAAAAAGAGTTTGCAGACGCTCAATACTACATTCCCTTCAAGAGGGAATGGGTAATTTCCCCAGTACCAAACAGAACCTACCTTTCGCATTTTGAAACCTTGATGGAAATTAATCTGCGAATGATACGTGAAAATGCCCCGATGCTCTGGATGAAGAAACCGGATGGAAGCCTTCGCAAAATATTTGTGGTTTGGTGGTAGGCAGAAGTCCTTAACCATAAAAGTCTTCATTTTCAACTAGGAAAACCACAAAAATAAAATAGCTTTTAAACCAAAGCCGTACCTAGGGCTTTGGTAACTAAAACACACTGCCAAACCATCAAATAAAGTGTATCACTTCATGTGCCTATTTCTTTCGTTCCAGTAGCGTAGCTTCTATATCCTTTAGACTAAAACCCTTTGCTTGTAACAATATTAAATAATGAAACAACAGATCGGCGCTTTCGTTCAGAAATAAGGTATCATTATCATCTTTGGCTTCAATAACGGTTTCCACGGCTTCTTCGCCCACCTTTTGGGCTATTTTATTGATGCCCTTTCTAAATAGGGAAGCTACATAGCTGTTATCATCATCTTGATTCGCTTTTCGGGACGCAATGGTTTTTTCCAGCTCCCCAAAAAACCCAAAGCGTCCGCTGTTTTCCTCGTTCCAACAGGTATCCGACCCTTTGTGGCAGGTAGGCCCAGTTGGATTTACGCTCACCAATAGGGTGTCCTTATCACAATCGTTCTTAATACTGACCAAGTTTAAAAAATTACCGCTCTCCTCGCCCTTGGTCCAAAGTCTTTGTTTGCTACGACTAAAGAAAGTCACCTTTTTAAGCTTTAATGTTTTATCTAGGGCCTGGGCATTCATATATCCTAGCATCAACACGCTTTTGGTAGTGGCATCCTGGATGATTGCCGGTACCAATCCCTGTTCCAATTTTTCCCATGCCGGCGTGCTAAAATCCAACCTCATATATTATCATTTTTTATTAATCCTCTTAATCAGCCCAAAAATCAATATCACTTCATGATAATAACCGTTTTGGGCAATGGTATTTTTATGCAAACAAAAACCTCTTGGGTTTACCCAAAACTACAACCTAACGGGTATACCTTGGTCCTTTAACCGCTGCTTTAATTCCACAATTTCAATTTCCTTAAAATGGAAAACACTAGCCGCAAGGGAAGCGTCAGCTTTTCCTAGGGAAAAGGCTTCCTCAAAGTGGGTCATACTGCCGGCACCGCCAGAAGCAATGATGGGAATGTTTACCAATGAGCACAATCTGGCCAGGGTATCATTGGCAAAGCCCTCTTTGGTACCATCATGATCCATACTGGTAAACAAGATTTCCCCCGCTCCACGGGATGCAACCTCTTTGGCCCAATCAAATAACTTAATTTTGGTAGGCACCTTGCCTCCTACCAAATGAACCATCCATTCCCCTTCAATTTCCTTGGCGTCAATGGCCACCACAATACATTGGGATCCAAACTTGGCGACAAGTTCATTGATCAAAGCTGGACGTTTTACAGCGGAAGAATTCACCGAAACCTTATCTGCCCCATTTTTTAGTAGGATATCCACATCTGCAACGGAAGATATACCACCACCCACTGTAAAGGGAATATTCAATTTTTCAGCAACACGATACACCAAGGCTGCCAGGGTCTTTCTTTTCTGCTCCGTAGCTGAAATATCCAAAAACACAAGCTCATCTGCCCCTTCAGAGGCATACCGTTGAGCAAGTTCCACTGGGTCCCCAGCATCCCGAAGGTGCACAAAATTAACTCCCTTCACAGTCCTGCCGTCCTTAATGTCCAAACAGGGTATAATTCTTTTTGTTAACATAGCTTTTGTTATTCCCTACGTGTTTTGAAACCTTTTCAAATTGGTGATTTAAGGTTTCCATGGTTGACATTTTTTGCTTGATTAAATTGGTTTTTCAATTCTAGCAGCAATTTTTTAGTTCTTTTCATTTCCCAATCGGTCTATATGCAAAGTAGTGCTATTCCTGTAAGTCATTCCATACTCCAATTTAAACCGCATCCCGCATCCTAACCTAAAACGGGTTCGGCCTTAGGTTACATTTTTTTTATTCAAATCAACTCCCGCATAAAAGCCAAGCTGCTTATTCTTGAGCAATTTTGCCCAAAAAGCAATTTGCCCGGTATGGTAAGACAAGTGTTCCACTAGGTGAATACAATTGCCAATACCGCTAAATTCAAAACCCTGCACTTTTTGTTTTTGCAAAAAACGTTCTACCGTAGTGGCCGAAATTACTTGTTTGACCTCTGTGACCGTGGTTTCCAATTGTTTGAGCAAGCCTGTTTTGTCATAACCACCGGTTGTGGAGAACTCTATATCTCGGTTCCGGTTGTCTTCCATTTCCGTTAAGGATGCAATTCCGTACTGCCTCATATTGCCACAAAGGTGAAGCACCAAATTACCAACACTGTTTAGGGAAGCGTTTGGTTTTTGCCAAACTTCATCCTCTGTTAGTGTTGAAAGCGAAATGCGTAACATGCGCAGACTTTCATCCATGCGGTAGTGGCAATGCGCTATAAGTTCCTCCTGAAAATGTGTTAATTTGTCCATTCTAAAAGGCGAATTCTTCCAATTGCTTTAAACTTATTTTATTCTCATAAATAGCCTTACCTATGATGACGCCCTCACAACCCAATTCCTTTAATTGTGGTAGTTGGTCAAAGGCAGAAATTCCACCGCTGGCAATTAAACCAATTCCTATTTCCCGGTAATCCTCTACGCCGGCACCCGTTACCTTTGTTTTATGGACCATGGTTTGTTCCAATAGTTTTTGATAAAGCGAAAACGCTGGCCCCTCTAACATCCCATCCTTGGAAATATCTGTACAAATCACATAATTAATGCCCTTTTCCTGATAAGCCTTAACAAAAGGAATCAATTCCAATTCCGATGCTTCCTGCCAGCCCGATACCGCTATTTTTTCGTTCAGTGCATCGGCCCCAAGAATAATTTTATCACTGCCATATTGCGCTATCCAGCGGGTAAAGGTTTCTTTGTCCTTTACGGCAATACTGCCACCCGTTATTTGTTTGGCACCGCTTTCAAAGGCAATATGCAAATCCTTATCGGTTTTTAGTCCCCCACCGAAATCTATTTCCAAAGTGGTTTTTGAGGCAATCCGTTCCAAGACTTTATGGTTAACGATATGTTTTGATTTGGCCCCATCCAAATCTACCAAATGCAAATGGCGTATCCCGTGGTCCTCAAACGACTTGGCCACCTCCAGCGGGTCTTCATTATAAATTTTCTTAGTGGCATAATCCCCTTTGGATAAGCGCACACATTTGCCCTCTATGATGTCTATGGCAGGTATTATTCTCATAAGTCCAAAAAATTTTTTAAGATTTTGGCCCCATAATCCCCGGACTTTTCTGGGTGAAACTGTACGCCATAAAAATTATCTTTTTGTAGGGCAGCACTATATGCCTCTCCATAAGTGCATGTGGCAATAGTTTCATTGCTCTTTGGTGCATAAAAACTATGAACCAAATAAATATAATCTTCTTGAAGCCCTTTAAACAATTCTCCCTCAAGGTTTTCAATCCTATTCCATCCAATCTGTGGCACTTTTACCGCAGCCTTAAATTTCACGACGTCAACATTAAAAATACCAAGTCCTTTGGTGTTGCCCTCTTTAGAGGAATTACACATGAGCTGCATCCCTAGACAAATCCCCAGAACCGGCTGGCTTAAATCCGTAATAACATCTTGCAGTCCACTTTCCCGTAATTTGGCCATGGCAGTACTGGCCTCTCCCACTCCTGGAAAAATAACTTTGTCCGCCTTTGAAATCTCTTGGGCATCATTGCTCAACACTGCTTCAATACCCAATCTTTGAAAAGCAAACTTAATGCTCTGGATGTTGCCTGCGCCATAGTCTATAATAACCAACTTCATTATAAGAGTCCTTTGGTTGATGGTAACACCATTTTTTCCACATCCCTCTTTACGGCCATTTTAATGGCTTTGGCAAATGCCTTAAAAATAGCTTCGATTTTATGGTGTTCATTGGTTCCTTTAGCACTTATATTTAGATTAGCCTTGGCTCCATCACTAAAGGACTTAAAAAAATGCAGGAACATTTCGGTAGGCATATCTCCCACTTTTTCCCGCTTAAACTCCGCATCCCAGACCAGCCAGTTTCTACCACCAAAATCAATGGCGACCTGCGCTAGGCAATCATCCATGGGCAAGCAAAAACCGTATCGTTCAATTCCCAATTTATTTCCCAAGGCCTTGGTAAAAACTTCGCCAAGGGCAATTGCGGTATCCTCTATGGTATGGTGTTCGTCCACTTCCAAATCCCCATCAACCTGTATGGCCAGATCCATCTGCCCATGACGCGCTATTTGGTCTAACATATGGTCAAAAAAGGCAAGCCCCGTATTGATATTGGCCTTCCCCGTACCATCCAGGTCTACTTCAATACGTACATCGGTCTCTTTGGTCTTCCGATGTGTTTTTCCTACACGATCTGAAAGTTTTAAAAATGTATATATTTTTTCCCAATCATTGGTTTCCAATACAATATAGTCAGAAAGGTCAGTCTCCTTTACCGTAATTTCATCGGTACCTAATTGGGTTTGGTCGTTGATAAAGATGCCTTTTGCCCCCAAGTTCTTGGCAAGTTCCATATCTGTAAGCCTATCGCCTATCACAAAACTTTGTGCCAGGTCATATTCCTCTGTCAGAAATCGTTGTAGCAATCCGGTCCTTGGTTTACGTGTAGGTGCATTGTCTTTGGGGAAAGTTCTGTCAATCAGCACCTCACTAAAGTCCACACCCTCATTGTGAAAAGAGGTCAACATAAAATTATGAACGGGCCAAAAGGTATCTTCCGGAAAACCATCCGTACCCAAACCATCTTGGTTGGTCACCATGACCAACTCAAAATCCAATTCTCTGGCAATCTTGCCCAAATAGGTAAATACCTTTGGATAAAATTCCAGTTTTTCAAAACTGTCCAATTGATAGTCCAAAGGCGGTTCTATGGCCAGTGTGCCATCCCTGTCTATAAAAAGAACACGTTTGCCCTGCGCTTTCATAGGGAACGATTTTTGTTTATCGTTAGCCATCTTTCATGATATTGGTTAATACGTTTACTAACTTTTTGTTTTCTTGCGTTGTGCCCACTGTTAGTCGTAAGGTATTTTCACATAAAGTTTGGGTACTTCTGTTCCTAACTACAATGCCGTTTTCCATCAATTGACGATAACGCAAATCGGCGTCATCCACTTTTATGAGAATAAAATTGGCTTCTGATGGATATATTTTACGGATAAAAGAAATGCCTTTCAATTGGTTGGCTAGCGCTGTTCTTTGCCTCACCAATTCCCCAATTTGCTCTTGAACCGTTTGTTGGTCCAAAATCCCGGTCAATGCTCTTTGCTGGGTAAGTTCATTCACGTTATAAGGCGGTTTAATTTTTTTAAGGACGTTAACGATTGCTTCAGACGCAAAACAAAGACCTAACCGAACAGCGGCCATGCCATAGGCCTTGGATAGGGTCTGTATCACCACCAAGTTGGGAAATTCATGGAGACGGGTTGCCCAAGAAGGGATGTCCGCAAAGTCAATATAGGCCTCATCTATAACCACCAGGCCATTAAAATTAGCTAAAATCCATTCTATTTTAGCTTGATTAAAAAGATTTCCCGTGGGATTGTTCGGAGAACAGATAAACAACAATTTGGAGGAACTGCTTTGCGCTTTTTCGATGGCTTCCAAGTTTGGCTGAAACTCCGGTGTCAATGGCAATTGCCTATTTTCAACGGCATTGATGTTGGCCAAAACCCCGTACATGCCGTAAGTGGGCGGCAAGGTAATTACGTGGTCTTTTCCGGGTTCACAAAAAGCCCTAAAAAGTAAATCCAAAACCTCGTCACTACCGTTGCCCAATAAAATCTGCTTCTGTGAAACACCTTTAATATCCGCTATGGCAGATTTTAGGCTGCGTTGGTGAGGGTCTGGATAACGGTTGACCCCATTATTATTAGGGTTTTCATTGGCATCCAAAAAAACCATGTTGGCACCTGTGGCCACATACTCGTCCCTTGCGGAAGAGTACGGTTTTAAGGTGCTAACGTTTTTCCTTATGATGTTGTTTAAGTTAAATGTCATTGCGTTGTATCCATACTTTTGTGAAAAATGTAAGCCAATAACCGGTAAACTAACTGGGCAATAGTCCTTTTCTAGCGTTCTAATTTTGTTTTAACCCTTTTTATTTCCATTCGATGCTAACCCTGCCATCCGTTGTTTCCATACGTTTGCTTTAAAACTTAATCCAAACTCCTAAGACGTAAGGTCACGGCATTTTTGTGGGCGTCCAAGCCCTCTGCCGCAGCCATGTGTTCCACGGCGGTACCTAAATTGCGAATTCCCTGTGCCGATATTTTCTGAAAGGTCATGCTCTTCATAAAACTATCCAAATTTACACCACTATACTGTTTGGCAAAGCCATTGGTGGGTAAGGTATGGTTGGTGCCCGATGCATAATCCCCGGCACTTTCCGGGGTATAGTTCCCGATAAAGACAGAACCTGCGTTGATGGTGTTCTTGAGGTAATAGTCCTCGTTTTCCACGCAAACAATGTAATGTTCAGGTCCGTAGGCATTAATCAATTCCAATGCCGTGCTATCATCATCTACAAAAATGATTTTGCTATGATTCATTGCTTTTTGGGCAATGTCCCTGCGCGGCAAATCCTGAATTTGAATTTGAAGCTCCCGTTCCACTTTTGAAAGTAACCCTTTTGAGGTAGAAACCAAGATGACCTGACTATCTGCACCATGCTCTGCCTGACTCAACAGGTCCGAGGCCACAAATGCAGGATTGGCCGTATCATCCGCAACCACGAGCAGTTCGCTTGGACCTGCGGGCATATCTATGGCCACCCCCAGCTTGGTGGCATACTGCTTGGCAACCGTCACATACTGATTACCAGGGCCAAATAACTTATAAGTCTTTGGAATGGTTTGCGTACCAAAGGTCATTGCCGCTATCGCTTGGATACCCCCTACTTTAAATATCTTGGTAACACCACATAATTGTGCGGTGTATAGAATAGCTGGATGTAACTTTCCTTCTTTATTGGGCGGGCTGCACAATACAATCTCTTCACAACCTGCAATTTGTGCGGGAACGGCAAGCATCAAAATAGTTGAGAACAATGGGGCCGTACCACCGGGAATGTACAAACCCACTTTTTGGATGGGCCTTTTCTCCTGCCAACAAGATACACCGGGCATAGTCTCTACTGAAACTGGACCTGTTCTTTGGGCTTTATGGAATTTTTCAATATTGGCCTTGGCAAGCGTAATGGCAGTTTTTAGTTCCTTATCCAACAAAGCCGTAGCTGCCTCTATTTCCTGTTTGCTTACAGCAGCACCATCCAAGATAACCCCATCGAATTCTTTAGTGTAGCGTTGGACGGCAATGTCACCTTCCGCCTTAACGGCAGTAAACACCTTTGCTACAATAGGTTCTATGGCGTCAAAAGTTTGTGTGGGCCTGGACAATATGCTGGCCCATTGGTCTCTATTGGGATTAATAAATGTTTTCATTGCCTAGTTCTTATTTTTAAAAAGAATTGAGTCCGCTGATTTTATGATCCGATTATATGCTTTTAGAGAAAGACGTTTTAACCCTATAAGACCATTTTTTCTATTGGACAAACTAAGATTCCCTCCGCTCCGGAGGCTTTTAATTCATCTATGACCTCCCAAAACTTGTCTTTATGAATTACCGTATGGACAGAACTCCAACCTTCCTCCGCTAAAGGCAAAACCGTAGGGCTGCGCATACCGGGCAAAAGTTTAAGAATGGCCTCCAACTTTGCATTGGGCGCATTCAACAACACATATTTGGATTCTCTTGCTCGCAATACGGATTGCAACCTAAACTGGAGTTTTTTTAGCAAGCCCGAGCGAATGTCATTGATTTTTGGTGAAACTGCCAGTACGGCCTCACTTTTTAACATCACCTCTACCTCCTTTAAGCCGTTTTTAAACAAAGTACTTCCGCTGGAAACAATATCACAAATACCGTCCGCCAGCCCAATATTAGGGGCTATCTCCACAGACCCATTAATGATATGCAAATCCGCAGAAACCCCATGTTTATCCAAATACTGCTTTACGGTATTGGGATAAGAGGTGGCAATACGTTTACCATGAAAATCCTGAACCGATGTATAGGTCACCGATTTTGGAACCGCAAGGGAAACCTTGCATTTAGAAAAGCCAAGTTTCTCCGCAATGGAAATCCCCTCGCCTTTTTCAATCAACACGTTCTCCCCTATAATGGCGATGTCTACTACCCCATCCCGCAAATATTGGGGAATATCCCCGTTTCTTAAATAAAAGACCTCCATAGGGAAGTTTCTGGCCGTTGCCTTTAATTGGTCTTTCCCATTATCAATGGAAATTCCTGCTTCTTTAAGGATTTTCAAAGAATCTTCATTGAGCCGACCGCTTTTTTGAATTGCAATTCTGATGTTCATACGTTACTCTTCCTAAAACAATAATTTCGCTTTTACCCTATTCCTCTAAGTGCCTTCACAAAAGTGAAAACAAAAAACCCGTCTGATTACTCAAACGGGTCTAATAGTATTTTGAATCACACAAAATATCCTTACCTCGCCTGAGCGCAGTAATGAATATGATGATGTGACGTTCTGTTTTTCATTATGGCGTAAAATTAAAATTTAATTTTTACACAAAAAAGCATTTACTAGTTATTTCCTAGGATTAATGGCAGGCCATCACCTCCAGAGCCTACGACCACCACTTTGGAGTTGGGTGATTTGGAAAGCTCCAAGGTAGCATCAATTCCTTTATCCTTAAGGATTTTATCCGTAAGGGAAGCACTCAAAATACGGTTGGCATCTGCCTTACCCTGTGCTTCAATCCTCACCTTTTCCGCTTCCTTTTCAGCGGTAACAAGCCTAAATTCATATTCCAAGGATTCCTGTTCCTGCTTTAATTTACGCTCAATGGCATCTTTTATGGTTGGGGGCAAGGTAACGTCCCGCACCAAAAACTCATTCAGCTGAATATATTCATCATCCACGATGCGTTTGGTCTCCTCAAAGATTTCGGCCTGGATGGCATCCCTCTTACTGGAATAAAGTTGCTCCGGGGTATAACGGCCAACAACGGACCTTGCCGCAGACCTAATGGTGGGCAACAACACCCGTTGTACGTAATCTTCCCCTTTTTCTTGGTGCAACTTGCCAAGCTCAGCGTACTTGGGTTGAAACCAAGCGGAGCCATCCAATTTAATATCCAATCCATTACTGGAAAGAACATTCATTTTTTCAAATACCTCTTGTTGGCGTACTTCGTAAACATATACTTTGTTCCATGGCGCCACAATATGGAAACCTTCCCCTAAAGGCGGTTCATCCGTAACCACACCACCACCAAAAGTTTTATAAAGCACTCCGGCTTCACCAGATCCAATGGTGATGGCCGATTTTGAAATCAAAATAATAGCTAAAATCGCAATGAAGACCACGGGTAAGGCAATCTTTGGTAATCTATCCATAATTTAAATATTTATAATAATCCGTTATATTTTAATACAAACCATTCCACCGCTAAGGTAATGACCAAGAACAATAAAAGCCACCTAAAATCTATTAAAGATACCTTAATTTTAGTGGTTTTTTGAATAGGTACGTACTTAGAATCGGTTGACAATAAATTAGTTAGCTCAGACACACCATCTTTGTACACCAAAGTACCTCCTGTTGATTCCGCCAATTGTAGGAGTTTTTCATCATTTGCGGAGGTGAACTGCTCTTCCAACGCAAAATCCAAAACTTTAAAACTCCCCTTTTTTGAATAATTGGTATTTTCTACCGTCACGATAAAGGAATAATTACCAGCGGGTAGGTCAGCTATATCCGCGGTATAATTGGTACCGGTCAAAAGCATGGGGAAACTGCGTATGGTAGCCGTTTTTTCATCTGTTATGGAAATCATTACACTTGCATCCGAAACAAAACGATAACTTTTATCAAAAAAAGCGGCCGATATGACCGGGGTCACCTCTGGCCCATACAAACGCTCATAACGCACATTTAGACGTTCTTTTCTTTGGTTATCCGTAAGATAGAGCATCAATTGGTCCACAAAATTATCAAAACTCTCAAAACTCCCAGTATTCCTGTAGGTCTGTACCCTCCATTTCCAAACGTTCTCGCCAAGGAGGTAGGCTTTTTTAGCACCGTCTTCCTTGATAAAGAACAAGGGGGATTCCAAGGTGGTTCCCTTAATGTTTTGGTAGGCCAAAATATCGGGTTTCCCTTCTACGGACAACTCTCCCAAAACCGAGTTTAAGGGTGGGAAACCTTCCATAGAAAACGCTGAAATATCAAAAGATGAAAAACCGTTGTTCTTAACAGGAAGAATTTCCTCATATTGATTAAAGGGGGTTTTGGAAACCCCAGGGGCTATCTGGCTTAAAAAACGCCAATCTGTTTGTGTACCCGTAACAATAAGGCAGCCGGCACCACTTTTTTTGATATGGTCAAAAACAGATTTAAAAGCGTTTGTTGGTTGATAGAGGATAAATACATCGGTTTCTTCCATCTGGCTATCCGCCATGCCGGATTTGTAAACCGTTACCTTACGCTGTTCATTGGCTTCTATGGATTTTATAAATAATCCTAAATCTGGATGTTTGATATCGGAAACAAGACTAACCTTGGTCTTCTCATCTATTACCTCTATTGCAGCCACACGTGTATTGTTCGCCGTATTTTTTTCCTGCGTTAAAGTAGCTATACTTATCTGCAAGTTTTTGACCCCCACCCGCGAAGCCGCTATAAGGGTATTAATGGTTTTGGTATTGTCCTGGGCCGAAAAGTTAAGGGATTCCTTATATACTATGGTATTGTCCAGACGAATGGTGAATTCTTTTTGGACCCGTTCCTCCCCAGAATAGACCACCGTAGCCTCTACCGGAAATTTATTTTTAAGGAAGGCATAGGTATTTACATTGACGTTGGTTATGGAAAGATCATCTACCTTGGTGGTATCACCAATTACCACGGGATAAATGGTAATATTGGGTCTAAAATTTAAAAAAGAATAATCTGCGCCAAGGGTTTGGTTACCATCGGTCAAAAGGACGATGGCTTCATTGCCCGTGCCTCCGGTATCTTGGATGGTCTTTAGGGCCTTACTAATATCGGACACTTGGGCATCAAAGGACAAACTATCTGGTGCACCCAACTTGTCACCAAAAACAAAGGAATTGAGCTGAAAGCGTTCCTGCAAATCAGCGTCTTGGGTAAGGCTTTCAAAAACTTGTGCTAAGCTGTTCTGCCCCTCCAAATAGGCTATGGACTCGGTATTATCCGCAAGAACGGTTAACATGGGTTTTTCTATGGAAAACTCATTTTTTTCCAGTTGCGGATTGATGAGCAATAAAAGTAAACCCAGCACACTAAAAAAACGAAGCCCGGCCAGTAACCGGGCCAATTTTTTGGGTATGGCTTTTTTTGAATATTGAAACCAAGCAATTCCAAAAGCCAACAAAACGGCTAAAACGACAAAAAACATGGAGCTTGCTTGCATTAAAATTGGTTAGTTTTAGGTGAGCATTCCACCGTCTACGTTCAAAACTTGTCCTGTAACGTAAGCGGAAAGATCAGACGCAAAGAACAAACAAGCGTTGGCCACGTCTTCTGGCGAACCCCCGCGTTTTAGTGGAATACCTTCCCTCCAACCCTGTACGGTCTTCTCATCCAATTTGTCGGTCATTTCCGTTTCTATAAAACCTGGGGCTATGGCATTGCATCGGATGTTACGCGAGCCCAGTTCAAGGGCCACTGATTTTGTAAAACCAATCATTCCTGCCTTGGAAGCCGCATAGTTGGTCTGTCCCGCATTACCTTTTACCCCTACCACACTGCTCATGTTGATAATGGAGCCTTTGCGTTGTTTTAAAAAGGTACGTTGCACAGCCTTGGTCATGTTAAATACGGATTTCAGGTTTATTTCTATCACCGTGTCAAAATCGTCCTCAGCCATGCGCATCAAAAGGTTATCCTTGGTAATACCGGCATTGTTGATCAACACATCAATTCCCCCAAAATCATTTAGCACCTCTTGTACCAGCTGTTCCGCAGCTTCAAAACTTGCGGCGTTGCTTTTATATGCCTTGGCTTTTACCCCTTCTTTAGCTAGTTCCTTTTCAAGGGCCAATGCAGGGGCTTCGCTGGAACTGTAGGTAAAGGCGACGTTGGCACCGTTGGAGGCAAAGACCTTGGCAATGCCCATGCCTATGCCCCTACTGGCACCGGTGATGATTACGTTTTTGTCTTGTAATAGTTTCATAGGTTGTATATTAATTCGTCTTTTGTTTTAATCCTTGATGGGCAATGGCTTTTCATAGTTAAAGAGATAATCTACATCCAGCTCTTGTACTTTACCCAAAGCCGTTAAAGTTTGCACATCAACATCATTTTTGTTAGCGATGACCATGACGTCATAACTACCATCTTTTATACTTTCCCTAAAAAATTGCGAAAGGTCCTCAAAGGTCATTTCCTTAATGGCGTTATAAATATCCTCGCTGTTGTTTTGTTCTATCCCTTGTTTTTGTAACGACTCATACTGCCAAAAGATATCGGTCTTGGTCGTACGTTTGGCAGCCATTTGTTTTAACATGGATTCCTTGGCAGCCTTAAAATTATCTGTGGCCTCTGGCATATTTCGCATCAGCTCCATCATGGAAGAAACCGCCTGTTCCAATTTATTGGCCTGTGTTCCAATGTAGGCATAGGTGTAATTTGGGTCTCCTGCCACCCTTGCACTGCTGTGTTGGGCAAATGCGGAATAGGCCAAAGACTTGGATTCCCTAAGCTCTTGAAATACAATAGAAGATAGCCCACTGCCAAAATATACATTAAAAAGTCTGGCAGCCGCTTCCTTTTTGGGGTCAAAGGTTGGACCCTTCGCCAAAAAGAGCAGTTCTGCCTGTACCATATCATAATCCACAAAAAACACATTATCGCCAGTTTCTCGATAGTCAAATTCCCGTTTCTCTGGATATGGCATAAAATCCCCCGTGTTGTGGTGATTGGCCAACGCATCCTGTGCCTCTGCCAAATCCTTGCCATAATACAGGAACCTGTGCCTGTATTTCTTAATCATTTTTATCTTCTCTACCAATTCTGATGGGTTCATGGCTTTTAATTCCGCTATGGTATAAATATCACGTAGTCTTGAAGCTTCCCCATAAACACCGTAATTGAAGAGCCCATTCCATAGAATCTGGTCCTTGTTCGCTTTAATATCCTCTCGCTCTTTTGCAATCGACAGCACCAATTTATCATAAGTGGCTTGGTCCGCCACAGCATTATCCAAAAGATTTTCTAACAACTGAAGACCTTTGTCCAAATTTTCCCTAAGGCCACGGAGATAAATTACCGTTTGGTCCCTACGAGGGTTTACACCATAATCCACACCAAGCTTGTAAAACTCCTTGCTCACCTCTTCCGGTGAAAGGGAATCCGTACCCAAATAAGAAAGGTAATTCATGGCCAATCCAAGCTTTTTGTCATGGTCCGTTCCCATATCAAAAATAATATTCAGCTCCATTAGGTCGTTGACCTTATTTTGGATGTAGGCCATTTCTAGACCTGAACCAACGGATGAAGTGACAATAGCCTCCTGAAAATCTATAAAACTTGGTTGGAGTTCCGGCATCTCCATTGCTTCAAACTCGGCTACAAAAGCGGATTTTTTATCCCTGTTCAGCTCAATTGGGGTGATTCCTGGGTTTTCTACCTTGACCAAATCTTTCACTTCCCCTTGTCGCTTATACACCACAGCGTAATTGTCCGCATAAAAAGAATTGGCAAAATCCACCAATTCTTGTTTGGATATTTTTTTCATCGCCTCAAATAGGCCTACTCTATCTTTCCAATCTTGAAAATGGACAAAGGCATTTACATAATCATAAGCCACGTTGGAGGCCTCCTCATAGCTTTGCATTTGGCTTAATTTAAGGTCATTGATGACCGCCTCTAACAACCAATCTTCAAAATTTCCTTTTTTAACCTCCTCTATCTGTCCAAGAATCAAATCCCTCACCTCTTCCAAAGACTGTCCAGATTTTGGATTTCCATAGAACATATGCATTCCATAATCATTTAGGAATTGGGTATAGGAACCTGCTTGCTGTACTTTTTGTTTTTTATTGAGATTAAGATCAATAAGGCCCGCGGCAGAATTGTTCAAAATCATATCAATGAGCTTTATCTTTATCTCATCCTCGGAACCTATTCCTTTTGACCGGAAGGCAAGATTCAAACTCTCATTTTCAGGACCAAATACCTCACGTTCCACAATCTCGGCAATAGGTTGTTCCGTTGGCCGTATTGGATGGTTTACCTCTTTATGTTCAAAATTCCCAAAGGCATTGTTCACCTTTTTAATGGTTTCTTCAAAATCCAGATCTCCCACAAGGATTACGGCCATATTATTGGGCACGTAATAGGTGTTAAAATAATCATGGATAGCAACCATGGACGGATTTTTTAAATGTTCCGACGTTCCAATGGTAGTTTGCTGGCCGTAAGGATGTGTAGGGAACAATGCATCGTTCATGGCATAATTGGCCCTTCTAAAATCGCTGTCCTGACCCCTATTGAATTCTTCATATACCGCCTCTAGTTCCGTATGAAAAATACGAAGTACCAATTTGCTAAAGCGCTCACTTTCCACATGAAGCCACTTGTCCAAGGCATTGCTTGGAATTTTGTTAACGTAAACGGTTTCCTCATGCCAAGTCCAAGCATTGGTACCCTCTGCACCCAAGGAACTCACCATTTTATCATATTCGTTGGCAATGGAAATGGTAGAGGCCTCTAAAGAAACTTTGTCAATTTGCTTGTACAATTCAAGCTTTTTGTCCGTGTCCGTGGTAGCCTTGTGCAGTTCATACAAATGGGAAATACTATCCAACAACACCTTCTCCGCCTCCCAATCCTGTGTGCCTATTTTGTCCGTGCCCTTAAACACCATATGCTCCAGATAATGGGCTAGACCGGTATTGTCCTTTGGATCGTACACAGAACCGGCACGCACGGGGATAAATGTCTGGATTTTTGGTTCCGACCTGTTTTGGCTTAGATACACCTTTAACCCATTGTCCAAGGTATACAAACGTAGACCTGTTGGGTCATTGGATACCGTTTCATAGCTAAAGCCGTTTGCATCCGTATGGGAAGTGGCTTCAAATGAAGCCTCTGATGGTTGTTTTTTGCAACTTAAGGCGATAAGCATCAAAATACAAAACAAAGAAAGAGTTGGTTTCATATAGGTTTATGGATGAATTAATATTAGCTACGATAACAAAAAACCATTAACTGAAATACAATTAATGGTTTGTTCTTTGAAAGTATGGATTAGTGCGTCACCTACCAATTAACTTACCACTTCTTTAACTTTTAATCCAATTTCAGCAGGAGAATCCACTACATGGATGCCACATTCCCGCATGATTCGCTTTTTAGCTTGGGCGGTATCGTCACTTCCACCTACAATGGCACCTGCATGTCCCATAGTCCTTCCTGCAGGAGCGGTTTCACCCGCAATAAAACCAACAACGGGTTTTTTGCTTCCGCTCTCTTGATACCATTTGGCCGCATCGGCCTCTAGTTGACCACCAATTTCGCCGATCATCACCACACATTCCGTTTCTGGATCATTGATTAAAAGCTCAACAGCCTCCTTGGTCGTGGTGCCAATAATGGGATCACCGCCAATACCAATGGCCGTAGTAATGCCCAAACCTTGACGCACCACTTGGTCTGCGGCCTCATAGGTAAGGGTCCCAGACTTGGATACAATTCCTACGCTTCCCTTTTCAAAAACAAAACCAGGCATAATGCCCACTTTAGCTTCACCAGGTGTAATCACCCCCGGACAATTAGGCCCTACAAGGGTACAGTCCATGTTTTTAATGTAGTTGTTGGCCTTAACCATATCTGCGACGGGAATACCCTCCGTGATGGTAATAATCACTTTGATTCCGGCATTGGCTGCCTCCATAATGGCATCAGCGGCAAACGCTGGGGGCACAAAAATGATGGTAGTATCCGCATTTACCTTTTCCACGGCCTCCGCAACGGTATTGAATACTGGTTTGCCCAAATGTTCCTGCCCGCCTTTTCCTGGGGTTACACCACCCACGATATTAGTTCCATAGGCTATCATTTGTTCCGCATGAAAGGTGCCCTCGCTTCCTGTAAAACCTTGTACAATAATATTGGAATCCTTATTTACTAAAACGCTCATAATTATTATTTGTTAACTCGTTGATCGAGATTTAATTTCTTTTATTTCGGATGCTTTGCAGAGACAAATTGGATGACATCCATCCCTGCTTTCCAAAGCGCCATTACCGAAGGCAAAAATAGCGGTTGAAACTCAACTAGAAAAAGAATCTCAGCTATTTCCCTTCATTTTCTTAATCAAACCGGGCAACATTTTTAAAGTGGCCAGCTCCTTTAATTTTTCGCGTGATTCCCGAGCCGGACTGCCAAAATAAGTTTTACCGCCTTCCAATGGTCCAGCAACGCCAGATTGGGCCAAAATTACGGCCTTCTTACCAATGGTGATACCACTGGTTACGCCCACCTGCCCCCAAATCGTAACCTCATCTTCCACTACCACACAGCCCGCGATGCCCACATGTGAGGCGAGCAAGCATTTTTTTCCCAAAACGGTATCGTGCCCAATCTGGATTTGATTGTCCAGCTTAGAACCTTCCCCAATGGTGGTATCGCCGGACACACCACGATCAATGGTACAACCTGCGCCAATATCCACACCATCCTCAATGACCACGCGTCCGCCGGAAACCAATTTATCAAAACCAGCATCCCGTTTTTTATAGTAAAAGGCATCGGCACCTATAACGGTACCTGCGTGTATGGTGACCCCATCACCTATACTACAACCATCGTAAATACTGACGTTGGAATGGATAAGACAATTTTTTCCAATATGGACATGGTTGCCAATAAAACAGTTGGGCTGTATTACGGTGCCCTCACCAATATGGGCGGTATCGGATATGGCAGCACTGGATGCCATAAAGGGTTTAAAATGATTGGTAAGTTGGTTGAAATCCCTAAAGGGGTCGTCCGAAATCAATAAAGCCTTACCCTTGGGGCAGTTCACTTCTTTATTGATGAGTATTACGGTGGCCTTGGATTCCAAGGCTTTGGTGTAATATTTGGGATGGTCTACAAAAACAATGTCTCCCTCCGTGACCACATGAATCTCATTCATCCCAAGCACGGGAAAATCCGAATCACCAATGAACTTTGCATCAATGATGCCAGCAATGGTTTCTAAAGTATGGGGATTGGGGAATTTCATGGATTCCCTATTCTTTTACGCGCTCTAAGTAAGCTCCTTTCTCGGTATCTATTTTAATCTTATCCCCTTCATTGATAAACAAGGGAACGTTGATTCTTGCCCCTGTTTCCACGGTGGCCGGTTTGGTGGCATTGGTGGCCGTATTCCCTTTGACGCCTGGTTCTGAATGGGTGACCTCTAAGATGACACTGGCAGGCATCTCAACGGAAAGCGGCATGCTGTCTTCTGTGTTAAAGAGTATTTTTACCACTTCACCCTCTTTTAACAAGTCTGGTGCATCCAAGGTTTCCTTTTGCAAGGTGATTTGGTTGTAATCGTCCGTATTCATAAAGTGGAAACTATCCCCCTCTGGATATAGGTACTGATAGGAACGGGTCTCCACCCGTACGTCCTCTATTTTATGTCCCGCTGAGAAGGTGTTGTCAATCACCTTTCCCGTAGTGACACTTTTTAACTTGGTTCTCACAAAAGCAGGGCCTTTCCCGGGTTTCACATGGAGAAACTCAATGATTTTATAAATATCGTTGTTGTACTTGATGCACAATCCTTTTCTAATATCTGATGTACTTGCCATAATTAATTTGAGCTAAAATATCCTTTCATGATTCCCCTTTGGGAATCCCTTATAAACTGTAAAATTTCATCACGTTCCGGGGTGGCCTCCATTTCTGCCTCGATAATGGATGCCGCTTGGGAATTGTTATAGTTTTTTTGATATAAAATCCGATAGATATTCTGGATTTCACGAATTTTATCGGACTCAAAACCCCTTCTTCGCAGCCCTATGGAATTGATGCCCACGTAGGACAGTGGCTCCCTAGCAGCTTTGACAAAAGGCGGTACATCCTTACGCACCAAGGAACCCCCGGTCACAAAAGCGTGCTTTCCAATGGATACAAACTGGTGCACGGCCACCATTCCGGCCAATACCACGTTTTCACCAATGGTGACATGGCCCGCTAAGGTGGAATCATTGCTAAAAATGCAGCCGTCCCCCACAAAACAGTCGTGGGCAACGTGGCAGTAGGCCATAATAAGGCAATTATTGCCAATGACGGTTTTCATCCTATCCGCAGTACCCTTGTTTATGGTGGCACACTCCCGTATGGTGGTATTATTTCCTATGTGGACGGTAGTCTCCTCCCCCTGATATTTTAAATCCTGAGGTGGGGCCGAAATCACCGCTCCTGGAAAAATATTACAGTTTTTTCCAATTCTGGCACCTTCCATTATAGTGACGTTAGAACCTATCCAAGTACCCTCGCCAATGGTGACATTGTTATGGATGGTGGTAAAGGGCTCAATTACCACATTTTTGGCAATTTTAGCGCCTGGGTGCACATAGGCCAAGGGCTGATTCATACTACGCTTCTTTTGTTTTTACAATCTGCGCCATCAATTCCGCCTCGGAAACCAACTTGCCATTGGCATAGGCATAGGCCTGCATATGGCAAATACCCCTTCTGATGGGTGAAATTAAATCACATTTAAAAATTAAAGTATCTCCTGGAACAACCTGTTTTTTAAATTTCACCTTGTCTATCTTCATAAAAAAGGTGAGGTAGTTTTCCGGATCCGGAACCGTACTCAACACTAAGATACCGCCGGTTTGTGCCATGGCCTCTACCTGAAGTACGCCCGGCATTACGGGTGCCCCAGGAAAATGCCCTACAAAAAACGGTTCGTTCATGGTAACGTTTTTAACCCCTACTACGTGCGTATCGGACAATTCCAGTATTTTATCCACCAATAAAAAAGGTGGTCTATGCGGCAGCATTTCCATAATCTGGGTCACATCCATGAGTGGGGTTTGGTGCAGATCATAGGACGGTACTTTGTTCCTCCGCTCAATTTTGATAATTTTCTGCAACTTTTTGGCAAACTGGGTATTGATGTAATGCCCAGGTTTATTGGCAATTACTTTTCCTTGGATACGGGTGCCCGTTAAGGCCAAATCCCCAATGACATCCAGCAGTTTATGTCTAGCAGCCTCGTTGGGCTGGTGTAGGGTCAAGTTATCCAGGATTCCATTGGGTTTAACGGAAAGTTTTTTCTTATTAAAGGCCTTTTCCAATTTTTTCATGGTGGCGTCGGAAATCTCCTTGTCCACATAGACGATGGCATTGTTTAAGTCCCCCCCCTTGATCAGGCCATGCTCCAGTAGCATTTCCAGTTCATGCAAAAAACTGAACGTCCTTGCGTTCGCAATCTCCGCCTTAAAATCTTTGAGCTGTTCCAAAGTAGCGTTTTGGGTGCCCAATACCTTGGTGCCAAAATCTACCATAGTGGTGACTTGGTAACCCTCCGAAGGTATCACGGTAATTTCGCTGCCTGTGGCATCATCCTTTAAGGAAATCACATCTTTTACCACGTATACTTCACGCTCCTCTTCCTGTTCCACAATGCCCGCCTTTTCCAAAGCCTCTACAAAGTATTTGGAAGATCCATCCATAATCGGTGGTTCCGGGGCGTCCAGTTCAATAAGCACGTTGTCTATATCCATACCAACTAGGGCCGCAAGCACATGTTCGGAAGTCTGAATTTTCACCCCATTTTTTTCTAAATTGGTTCCCCGTTGGGTATTGACCACATAATTGGCATCTGCCTCAATGATGGGCTCTCCCTCCAAATCTACCCGTTTAAAAGCAAAACCGTGATTGGCCTTGGCAGGGACAAAGGTCATTTTTACATTTTCGCCCGTATGCAACCCTACCCCTGTTAAGGTCACCGCTTTGGCAATGGTTTTTTGTTTATTAGCTGTTTTCATTGTCAATGTTCTTTTCTAGCTCAGAAATTCGGTTAACAATTTTTGGTAAATTTTTAAAGTGCACATAAGATTTGTTGTAATCACCATAGTTTAATGCTGGCGAACCTTGTAGCACCTCATCATCCTTAACATTTCTTCCTATCCCTGATTGGGCTTGTATCTTTACCCGGTCACCTATGGTAATATGGCCTACAATGCCCACTTGGCCCCCAATAAGGCAGTTTTTGCCAATTTTAGTTGAACCGGCTATACCTGTTTGGGCCGCGATGGCGGTATGTTCGCCAATCTCTACATTATGGGCAATCTGGATTTGATTGTCCAGCTTTACCCCTTTTCTTAAAATGGTGGCGCCCAAGGTAGCCCGGTCTATGGTGGTGCCTGCCCCTATGTCCACATGATCTTCTAAAATAACGTTTCCCGTTTGGGGCACTTTACTGTATTCCCCTTTTTCATTGGGGGTAAATCCAAAACCGTCCGCCCCAATGATAGCCCCACTGTGCACTACACAATGGTTGCCAATGATACTTTCTGAATAAATCTTGGCCCCTGCAAATACAGATACATTGTTGCCAATCTTCACATTGTCCCCTATATAGACATTGGGATAAATCTTTACGTTATCGCCAATCTCCACGTTTTCCCCTAAATAAGAAAAGGCGCCCAGGTAAAAACCCTCGCCGTAGCGCGCCGTGGAAGACATAAAATGGGGCTGCTCAATACCCACCTTATTGTTTTTTACCTCATTGTAGTATTCCAATAACTTGGAGAAGGATTTATAGGCATCATCCACCTTAATCAAAGTGGTGCTAACAGCGTTTTCTGGGACAAAATCCTTATTGACTATGGTAATGCTGGCCTTGGTGGTATAGATAAATGACGTATACTTTGGGTTGGCCAAAAAGGTAAGGGAACCGGCTTCCCCCTCTTCAATTTTTGATAGTTTATGGACGGCCGCTTCTGGGTTACCCTCCACCTGTCCTTCTAAAATTCCTGCAATTTGGGTGGCTGTAAATTTCAAGCGGTATTCATTTTAAGTTTAAATGGCGAATTCGTTGCGCATCGCCTGTCAAATCCAAACTACGGTATCTTCCTCATGGCAGACGAACGCAAAAGTAAGAAAATTTGTCAAACGCTTTCCTTAGGATAGCACAAGTAATACTTGGTTACTTTTTTGGAGAGGGCTTTTAAATTTAAATGGTCCGATGCATTGGCAACGTCAATCACTTTTCCGTTCTTTTTATAGATGTTGATATTTTGCTGTCCGTTGTCATAGGCCCGGTTGGAGACCTCCCCGCTAAAAACAAAATAATGTAGGTCTTCACGGTCCAAACCATAGTTTTTGTGTACCCAATCCTCTTTTTGGCGCAACTTTTCCACATCTATTGGTTTATTTTTTAGTTTGATGTGCAACAGGTTTCTGTTAAGCAGCATCGCACTTAGCCTGGCCAGAATTCCATCTTCATGATGTTGCCATATTTTTAAGGCCGATAGCATATCAACATCGTCCAAGGCGGTAAAAAATTCCAGTTCCTCCGCGTTTAGGACCACAGGCGCTTGTTTTTTTAAAAAGTACGCCAAGGGTGCGGAGCACGGTACCTGCTTCCCTTTACGCTGTAAATATTTGGCCCTTTGGATGATCTTGACCAGTAATTTTTCTGCCACCAAGCTTGTTTTATGCAGGTACACCTGCCAATACATAAACCTTCTGGCCATTAAAAACTTCTCTACAGAATAAATTCCCTTCTCCTCCACCACTAAATTTCCGTTGGAGATGTGGAGCATACTGATCATCCGTTCAGAGCTAATGTTCCCCTCGGTTACCCCGGTGTAGAAACTATCCCGCTTTAGATAATCTAGTCGGTCCATATCCAACTGGCTAGATACCAATTGATTAAGAAATTTTTTGGGATGTTCCCCTTTAAAAATGGTGATGGCCTCCGCCAACTCACCATGGAATTGTGCATTAAGGTCTTCCATGATTCCCAAGGATACCGTCTCATGGCTTATTGCCGGGAGCAAGGTATATTCCAAGGCATGGGAAAAAGGCCCATGACCAATATCATGTAAGAGAATAGCCGCCAACAGTCCTTTTTCCTCCCTATCCGTAATTTGTACCCCTTTGAGCTTGAGCACCCGTATGGCTTGGACCATGAGGTGCATGCTGCCCAAAGCGTGGTGAAAACGGGTGTGGTGCGCCCCTGGGTATACCAAAAAAGAAAGGCCCATCTGGGACACACGGCGCAACCGCTGAAAATATTTGTGGGCGATAAGGTTAAATATCAACTCATTTGGAGTGCCAATAAAACCATAAATAGGGTCATTAAAAATCTTGAGCTTGTTACCTTCGGACAATGGAACTTGTTTTTTTGCTCCGCAAATGTATACATTCGTACTTAATTGCTTCCGCTAACTAACCTTGAAACTGATGTGATTTGATCAGTGGCAAGCCCATTGGGCCTGCTTAGGAAACCACATCAATACCCACCAGAGCCTTTTGGGCCAGGGGTACAAGGTAACGCTGCGGATAATTTGTTTAAATGAAGGGAACCTATGGCCGCTATTAAAATTCTTTGGGTAGATGACGAAATTGACTTGTTAAAACCACACATCCTTTTTCTTACCAAAAAGGGGTATGGGGTCACTACCTCCCAAAGTGGCCAGGATGCGCTAAACGAATTAAAAGATACCAACTTTGACATTGTTTTCTTGGATGAAAATATGCCGGGCCTTTCCGGTTTGGAAACCTTGGCAGCCCTAAAGCAAATAGACCCAAGCCTACCCGTGGTGATGATCACCAAAAGTGAGGAGGAATATATTATGGATGAGGCTATTGGCAGCAAAATTGCGGATTATTTGATCAAGCCCGTAAATCCTAACCAAATTTTACTATCGCTCAAAAAAAGTCTGGACAATTCTCGCTTGGTCTCAGAACGCACCACGGCAAACTACCAACAAGAGTTTCGGAAAATTGCCATGGACCTATCCATGGTAAACTCCCCTAGCGAATGGGCAGAGCTGTATAGAAAATTAATTTATTGGGAGCTACAGCTCCAAGAAATTGAGGATACCGGTATGTTCGAGATTTTGGAATCCCAAAAGGTTGAAGCCAATGCCCAATTCAGCAAATTTGTGGAAAAAAATTATCAAGACTGGTTTACGGACGAGGACGCCCCCACCCTTTCGCATACCCTTTTTAAGAAGAACATTCTGCCCGAACTTAAAGGCAGTAAGACCTTGTTGGTGGTTATTGACAACCTACGTTACGATCAGTGGCTTGCGTTTGAGGATACGATATCCAACTTTTATAAAAAGAAGTCGGAAACCCCTTATTTCAGTATTCTACCAACGGCCACACAGTATGCGCGAAATGCCATATTCTCCGGTTTAACCCCTTTGGAAATGGAAAGAAAACACCCAGATTGGTGGAAAAACGACACTGATGAAGGTGGAAAGAACCTATTTGAAGCCGACTTTCTAGGAGCCCAATTGCAACGATTGGACATAGACCTGCAATGGGACTACCATAAGATTAGCAGCCAAAAGCAAGGCAAGCAACTAATGCAAAACTTTAAGGCCCACAAAGACAATGACCTTACCGTGATCGTATACAATTTTGTGGACATGCTCTCCCATTCCAAAACGGAGATGGAGGTCATCAAAGAATTGGCCAGTAATGACAAGGCCTACCGCTCGCTAACGGTGAGTTGGTTTAAAAATTCGCCCTTACTGGATATCATACAGCAAGCCCAAAGTATGGGGATGAAATTGATTTTGACCACAGACCACGGCACCATTAACGTCAAACAGCCCTCAAAGGTCATTGGCGATAGGGAGACCAGTCTTAACCTGCGTTACAAAACGGGTAAGAGCCTAACGTACAACGAAAAGGAAGTGCTGGCGGCAAAAGACCCAAAGGACATTGGATTGCCCAATATTAATGTAAGTAGTTCTTTTATTTTTGCGAAAAACGACCTGTTCTTTGCCTATCCCAACAACTACAACCACTATGTAAGCTACTACAGAAACACCTATCAGCATGGTGGCATTTCATTGGAGGAAATGATTATTCCGTTTGTGGTGATGGAGGCGAAGTAATAAAGCTGATGCGAATTTGTTTGTTTAATAATAGATTAATTGTTGACATCATTGGATTTCGATGTTTTCTAAATCTGATTCTTTTTAACCTCTTACCTAGGCAGTAATTAGGTTTACAATAGTCTTGTAAATTTTCAAATTAATTGTTTAAATGGTTAAAACGTAATACTTTTCAATGAAAAGCTTACTGTTTTTTATTATTAGTTAAGTAATACATCTGTCTACTTTCTACTTCGACTTTTGTCGGAATGAGTATTATACGCATGCTTACTAAAACATAACTAAAATGTAATTTACCTTTAATCAAAACTCCAGTCGATTTATAAGAAAAACTTAATGCTAACTGAGATTTACGGACAAACGAATCTTTAAAGTTAATCACATACTTGTCATTAGTTGGCCCCACCCAAATATTAACCCGTTATGCAAAGAATGAAAGAATATCACATACCAAATGTTTTTGCCAAGTCTAACGTAGCTTAAATAAAAACCGAAGAATATCTGTAACCAAATTAAAACTGGAATAAAAAAATAATGGTTGAACTCAAAAAATGAAAAATTAGAAACATGTAAAAAGCTAAAAGCAATTATGTTAAAATATACAAACGAATTAAACTTTTTGTTTAAAAAGTGGCTCAGTTTCTCACCTATAGTAAAAAACAAAACTACTGAACAAACTAGGATCATTAAATACCTAATAAAAAACGAGACATTAATCAGATTTAATACGTTAAGATAGATAATGATCTGTATAGATATACTAACGGATACAGTTAATTTGTTGATTTTTAAACCGTACCTAAACGCTAACTCCTCTATTAAAGGTGCCAAAAGTACAGTTGTTAGAAAAATATTGGTTGTAGAACTCTCAATACGTGCTTTGCTTTGGAATACGAGTCGAAAGTCATCAGAAATGACCGTAAGTAGACCAACAATAAAAGCCCATAAAAAGGTAATTGCTAAATCAAAAACTAAAAAATTCACAAAAGCCTTTGGAAATTTCCTATGCTCTTTTCGCGAATTTTTTGGATCTCTTAGGAAAGCAAATAAGTCTGATATTAACTGCATTAATAATTGTGTATATAAATTGAATAAAGAAAACACCTATTATCAATAGGTGTTTTCCTGTAACAAAAAATTACATATTTATCTTCTATTGAAGCAGTTCATGAGTTACAATATGTGCTGCTACTACAACTGTACCAGTAACAAAGCCCGCTGCGTAACCTACAGCGTAGCCTACATCTTCGGCTAAGTCAGTTAACCAACTTCCTCCATTTATTGCTGCCAAATCTTGATTGTTAAGTTCTTGAACGTTTAATAATTCTATTTTCATTCTTTAAATTTTATTAATTTTAATCTGTAGTATTAATGATGGGTATTAACGTGTGCTTCCGCAACTGCATTTGCACCATCTCCAAAGCCGGCAATAACCGCGGCAGTGAACGTATTAAGCGTCACAATGTAAGTTACTGCCGCCTCAACAAAAAAATCACGGAAGCCTCCTCCTCCTATATTAACCAATTGCTGTGAGTCTAATTCTTGAATTTTTAGATTTTGTAAATTCTCCATTAATTTTAATTTTTAAGTTAAACATAAATATCTAATCAAATCTAATTGTGTTAGCGCGCTATTTTAATTAGATTATAAAGATGGAGACGTAAACTCTCATTTTTTGAGAGTATAAAGGTAAAAATGTTAAAATTTCAACAATCTTTGAATGTTCTTAAAACCATAGCCACCCGTTAGATCACGCTGTGCCTCTTCATCAAGAGCTTCTACAAAAAACCCACATTTAAAAGCCGTCGGTTCTGAATAGGCATAGCTCTGCCTGGCCAGGTCATAATAGACCGGGGCATTTAGTTCTTTCATGGTCTCAATCATCCTAAACACAGTGGCTTGTGATACGTTTAGCCGTTCTGCCAGGTTCTTAGGCCTACCCGTTGCCTTTAGGCGTATCAGTTGGTCTACGCGCTCCAGTAATGCAATTTGTTTTGTCAATTGTTTCATAGTATTCTTGTTTTATTTGTCATCTTGAAATACCGATGTTTGCTCTAGTGTTTTGATTGTTATTTGTCTTTCCTTTTCCTAACAGCGGTTGGCTTTACGCTAGATTGCTATCAAGTGGTCTTTTTGAATTTAACAACCCAATGCTATGCCAATCTGTCAACTGGCAGATTTTAACCTAAAACTTAACCTAGGCAGCTGCTGTCTCCATAATTGATAGTACCCCTGTTTTCTTAGGTATAGTGTTTCATGGGACCCTTGTTCTACCACTGTTCCATTTTTAAGTACGACAATGGTATCCGCATTCACCACGGTACTTAACCTATGTGCAATTAGTATTACCGTTTTACCAGCTTCCCTCAGCTGATTTACCGCTTTTTTAACATAGGTTTCGGAGCTGCTGTCCAAGGAACTAGTTGCCTCGTCCAAAACCAAGATTTCTGGTTTCTTGTAAAGCGCTCTTGCAATGGCGATACGCTGTTTTTGGCCACCAGAAAGGCTGGCGCCATTTTCACCTAAATAAGTAGCAAAACCATTTGGAAGTTTTTCAATAAACTCAAGGATTCCAATATCCGTGCATATCTGTACAATACGTTCAACATCTGGGGCTACCTCACCCACAGCAATATTTTCAATAACGTTACCAGCAAACAAATCTATCTTTTGTGGGACAACCGCTACCAGTTTACGCAAGCTTTCATTGCTGATATATTCCAAATTATTCTTTCCAATGGATATGCTCCCCTGCGTAATGGGATATATATTTTGTAGTAACGACACTAAGGTAGATTTGCCTGACCCACTTTCACCTACAAAAGCGGTGATTTCGCCTTTTTTTATGGTGAGGTTAAAGTCTTTAAACACCTCTACCCTGGTGCCATAGCTGAAACAAACCTTATCAAAGACAATATCTCCCAACTTGGCGGGGGTGATGGCTACCTTATTATCCTCTTCCTCACGCTCCAAATCTAAAATCTCAAAAAGCCTATCTGGAGCAATCATGGCATTTTGAATTTCCTTATTAGCGCTGACCAACCCCATCAATGGGCCGGTAAAATACCCAACAATAGCATAAAAAGATAGTAATTCTCCAGGGGTAATTTCTTTGTCGATGACAAAACCAGAACCGGCCCATAACAATACAATAACAAATACTTGGGCTATTGTGTTGGAGGAGGTTCCAGAAAAGATACTGTTCAACGCGGACTTATATCCCGTGTTCAATAAACGTACAAAGCGGGTTTCAGTCTTTACATTGGAAAAACCTTCCAGACCAAATCGTTTAATGGTACCTACGGAATTAAGGGATTCTACCAATTGGCTCTCTAAATCGGCAGAATGCTCCATGACCTTACGTTCCACTTTTTTGTTCAATTTATTAACAATGAAATAAATAGTCGCGTAGATGGGTACTATGAGCAACATGATCATCGCCAGTTTCCAGTAATAGGTAAACATAAGTACAAAAGAAAACAAGACGATAAGAATGTTCACCGTTAACGTTAAGGCCACCCCGTTGATGAAATGCCTAATCTTAACGGCATCACCAATACGCGAAATAATCTCACCCACACGCATGGTATCAAAAAACTGTTGTGGAAGTTTTAAGAGGTGCTTGTAATATCCTAAAATCAATCTTGCATCTATTTGCTGCCCGGTTTTAATTAAAAAAACATCCTTAAAAACACCAATAAATACTTTAAGCACCAATAATAGAATCATGATGACGCTCAAAAGATTCAATAATTTTAAGTTACCGTCTATCAATACATAATCCGTAATCTTCTGAATATAAATTGAAGTTGAAAACCCTAGCAAGGTATAGGCGACAGCACCAAAGAATGCCTGTGCGAGAACGGTTTTGTGTGGCTTTAATAAAAACCAAAACCTGCTGAACACGGACACTTTTTCATTTCCGGTTTGAAAAGTCTGACTCGGAACCAGCAGCACCAAAACACCTGTCCACTCCTTTTTAAAGTCCTCATGGCTGCGCTTTTCCATTTTTCCGGTACCTGGGTCCATCAGTAGGATATGCTTTTTTGTTGCTCCGTAAATCACAACATAATGATGTAATTTTTCTTTTACGATAACATGGGCTATAGCAGGTTTGGGAATTTTAAATAAACTGTCAAAATCTCCACGCACCCCTTTGGCGTCAAAGCCTAATTTTTCCGCGGCTTTTATCAATCCAAAAACGTTGGTGCCTTTTTTATCCGTTCCTGCAAACTGACGGATACGGGCTATAGGAAAGTTCAATTTATAATGGGCGGCAATTGAGGCCAAACAGGCAGCGCCACAATCTGTAATATCATGTTGTTTAATCGTCTTTTTTGCCATCTTATTAGTTTAGTGCTAAGTTTTCTCCTGCATTTGGGTTGAGCCAGTCATCCATTTTATCATACAATAATTCGTATACGGACCGCTCGGCAATTTCAAAGCGGGCGTTTAAGGTCATTCCTTTTGTAATTTCTCCCCGATATCCGTTCTTAAGGGTGAGAAAGTCTTTTTTTAGCTTACATTTCACCTTGTAAACGGGTTGGTTCTCCAAAAACTCCACATCCTTTCCTATACTTAGGATTTCACCTGTTACAAAACCCCACTGATTGTAGTTAAAAGCATCAATCTGAAAATTTACCGTCTTATTCTTATCAATTAAACCAATATCCGTTGTAGATACATAGCATTCTGCAATTAAATCTGTATCGGGTGAGATTTCCCCTAGCATTGCACCAATATTGACGGTGCTTCCCTTTTCAAGGTACGGCGGCGCCAGAAGTGTACCAGTGACAGGCGCAGTAATAACGTAGTTTTCTTTATCCAGTTCTAAGCGCGCTATGGAAGAGTTAATTTCTGCTATGGTATTGTTAATCTCGGTTAGATTGGCTTGCCACTGGTTGGTAAACCGTTTTTTTAATTGATAAAATGCTGTTTTTGCCAAATCATAACTAAGCTTAATTTCATCAAATTCTGCCTTTGCTATTACCCCTTTTTCAAGTAGTGTTTTATTACGGTCATAAGTCAAAGTCAATTGTTTGATTTTTAAATAATGCTCATCCAATAAGGATTCATACTCTACATATTGCTTTTGGTATTTTGCGGTAGCTAAGCGGTTTACCTTAACACCGCTACCCTTGATTAACAACATAAGGTCTTTCTGTTCATTTTTTGCCTGTAGTAGTTGCGTTTGATGTAATTGTACTTGCTCTTGAAGAACAGCTGTTTTTAAAATCAGTAGGGTGTCACCAGATACTACTGTGGTATTAGGCTCCAAAGTTGCACTTTCTACAACGCCTGATGTAATTGCTGTTATTACAATTCTTTCACTAGAAGGCTTCACAAATCCTCTAGCAGAAGAATAAATGGTAATGTGGATAAATGGTAAACTTCCGAGGGCAATAAAAATGAATCCTAATATTATCCCATAAATCACTTTGCTTCTAATAGCGTTTTTCGGTATGAAGTATTGGGTAGTACTCTCTATAATTTCTTTAGGGAAAAGTTGCATTTATTTTTTCTTTAAATGTAGTAAATAATCTATATTGTAGAATATTTTATATATTTTTTAACGAAAGAATTTCTTAAAACCCTAGTTTTTATGTGGATATTCTATAAAAATCCTTACTTTTGATTTTTATTTTGTAAGTAAAATACCACTTTGTGAAAGCAATAGATCGTTTACTAGAGTTTATAACCTATACCGGAATCAGTGCCAGGCAGTTTGATTTAAGCATTGGTGCCAGTAATGGGTATACGCTACGGATGAAAAAGAACCATGCATCCATTGGTAGTGACATTATAGAAAATATTATCAAGACCTATCCCAAACTCAATTTGATTTGGTTATTGACAGGTGAAGGCGAGATGCTTAATCCGGATAAAAGTATACTAGAAACAGGTGAGTTACCCTTAAGCCAACAAAAAGAAATAGAACGCATCGTTGAAGCCAAAATCAAAAAGCGGCATGAAGAGGAATTAAGGGATTTACTCGATGAGGTTACCAAAGAAATAGAAAAGCGTACTTCTAAAAAGAGTCCCTAGCGATACCTAGGGGTAGTGTTTATTCTTTGTGCAGTTGCACTTCTAGCTTCTTTTTTAAATCCATCAATTTTTTTAAATCCGTCTCTTTTCCTGTTCTTTTAAGGTGATGAAGTTCTTCTTTAGCCTTTTCTATTCGTTGCATTTCCTTTTGGTTCTTTCGTTGCGCTTTGCGTTCAATCAACATTACGGTTTGGTCAAAAATAGCCCTAAATATATATTTGTCTTTCGCAGTTTTGGAAAGGACAATCAACAATAAAGCTAAGAAAGTTAATAAAGGCAGGGCTTCTATAATTTCGTATTCGTCAAAAACATCTTGGTTTGGATTTAATAAGTTGCGTATTTGAAATATCGTAATTAATATCGGGCTAAGCAATGCATATTTCCACCATTTGTTTACCGAAAAAAACCAAAACACTAAAACCAGTAACAAACAAATTTTTAATCCGTAAATCCAAACTGTTAACCTTAAATCATCAATGATAAGATTAGATAAATCAAATCCAAGGAGTTCTAAATCTAGGATATCTTGAGCAATGAATCTATAAAAACTAACCGTCAATAAAACCAAAATCATAAAAGATAAAAATCTTACCTTTTCAAAAATTGATGTACTATTCAATTTGGTCAGGATATTTCTCCGATTCTTAAACTCTGGAACAAAAAGTAATACTATCAGAACCGATGAACATAGAGCACTATAAAACATCCACTCTTCAGTAACTTCCCTAATTTGCCAAAAAACCTCACCAAATAGCTCAAAAAATAGCCACCAAATAATTGGAAAAGACGCAATTCGATGTTGTGTGACCCCATGATAAAACATCAAAATTAGATAGCACAACGGTAAAATCATAACTAAAAAGCTCCAAACCAAAACCTGATCGCTATTAGTCTTGTTCACAAAATTTAAACCTAATATTGTAAAATTGTTAACACTATTATCACTGAACAATTTATGTACCAGAAGAATCAAAGGAAGAAAAAACAATAAAATCGCAAAGACCACCTGTTTAAGATAGTTTGATAATGCGATAGTTGGTAGAACTAACATCATATAAATATAACATTTTTGAAGAATATAATCTATATTAAGAAGGATATTCCCGATATTTCAGAATTCATATTAAGAAAAACAGAGGATAACGTTTACTGTTTCCATGGTCAAATGGGCGTTGGCAAAACCACCTTGATCAAGGCCATGCTACAAGGATTGGGGGCAAAAGACGCTGGCCATAGCCCTACATTTGGCTTGGTGAACGAATACCATGATGTGCACGGCCAGCCGCTTGCCTATCATTTTGACTTTTATCGTATACATAGCGAGGAAGAAGTATATGATATGGGGTTTGAAGACTATGTGAACCGTGGGGCCTATGTATTTATTGAATGGCCAGAACGCATTCCAAATCTGCTTCCTGAGGATGCGGTTCACATAAAATTGCAGCTTGTCGATGAAAATACCCGTCGTATCGAGTTTTAAGTGGGTTAATTCAGTTCAAAGAAACCGTTTAGCACTTTAACCTATCATTCATAGCTTCGGTGAATGGTGCAAAAAGTCAGTTGAAATGCATTTTTTTTCGATGAAATACATTGTTTGTGGCTTATTTTTCCTACATTCGTTGTTGAATGAATTCATTAATTAACCCAAAATTTAGTACGATGAACACTAAACGATTAATTTTTGGAATCTTGGCTGTTGTGATGTTGGTAGCTACTTCAGTTTCGACCATCACAATTGACAGCGAAGACAATGGGGTAAGAAAAGGACATACCATCCGCAAGGGAAGTATTGGTAAATAACCTTACCTTTCATTAAAGTTTAAGGGATAACATACTATTGTTATCCCTTTTTCGTTTATAGTTTTCTACCAAACAGTTGCAATGCCCGTAAAGACGCGATTTAATAAACTTGCGAAAAAGCGAATTATCATAGAATCGTTCGTAGCGTTTTTAATTATTCTTTCGCCCTTTGTCTTTAAAAGTCATGAATATTTACCGGAGGACGAAAACATAGAAAGTATTAAAATTCTTTGGTTTGAAATGGGTCAGAATGGATTTGGTTCCATAGAGGGGCACGGCTGGTTTATAATGGGCAAATTAGTGCCATTGTACCTGTTGGTCATTTGGTTTTTTACCTGTAAACATTGGTGGTATCATATCATATTGCTTCCTATATTGATGTATGCATTTCAATTGTTTGAATTATTTTTCACTCCGGCGGAATTGAACGCAATAACAGATAGCCAAAATTTAATGTGGTTACTTCCCGTTTGTGTCGTGGTCATTCCCTTTGTCTACTTTATCCGCTTAAAGCTGTACGACAAACATGTACATGGAATAGACCTAGAGGCCATGGATGAGGAGCTTAACATTATAAAAGCCAAGGAAGAACTTCGTAGAGAGCGCGAAAAGCTGGAACAACTAAAGAAAACGCTAGAGAAAAAAATGTAAATTTGGAAAGAATTGCATTGCTAGCTTTTTATGAACCAACCGTCTTCACCGTTTAGTAAACAACAACTTTTACCACAGGAAGAAACCCTAGAGGTTTTAAGGCAAAAAGGAGAGCTTTTTATTGGCCTCCCCAAAGAAAACCAATACCAGGAAAAACGCATTTGCCTTACCCCAGATGCCGTAAACGCCATTACCGCCAATGGTCATCGGGTGATGATCGAGGCTGGGGCGGGGCAAGCCTCCAATTTTTCAGACAAGGATTACACGGAGGCGGGCGCTGAGATTTCCAACGACACCAAAAAGGTGTTTGCCTGCCCCCTACTCTTAAAGGTAGAACCGCCCACCCTGGCAGAAATTGAAATGATCCATCCGCAGACCACCATCATTTCCGCACTGCAGATCAAAACCCAGACCAAAACCTATTTTGAGCAATTGGCCAAGAAGAGAATCACCGCCATCGCTTTTGAATACATTAGGGATGAGGATGGCAAATATCCCGCCGTGCGCTCCCTGAGCGAAATTGCGGGCATCTCCTCCGTACTTATAGCATCGGAACTAATGGCTACCACCAACCAAGGAAATGGATTGATGTTTGGTAACATCAGTGGTGTACCGCCGGTGGAAGTTGTGATCATAGGGGCCGGCACCGTTGGGGAGTTTGCGGCACGATCCGCTTTGGGACTTGGGGCCAACATTAAAATTTTTGACAACTCCATTACCAAACTGCGTAATATCCAGACCAATCTTAAACAAACCGTTTATACCTCTACCATACAACCAAAGAATCTATTAAAGGCGCTCAAACGCTGTGACGTGGCCATAGGGGCCACCAGGGGCAAGGACCGATCCCCCGTGGTGGTCACTTCCACCATGGTGGAGCATATGAAAAAAGGTGCCGTAATCATTGATGTGAGCATTGATATGGGGGGCTGTTTTGAAACCTCTGTGGTCACCTCCCATAAACATCCTACGGTAGAACATTTTGGAGTGATCCATTACGGGGTACCCAATATTCCGTCTAGGTACCCAAGGACCTCCTCCATTTCCATAAGCAATATTTTCACGCCTTACCTTTTAAAATTGGGGGAAGATGGCGGATTGGAAAATTCGCTCCGTTTTGATCGTGGGTTGCGCAATGGCCTGTATATGTACCATGGCATCCTTACCAATAAATCTGTTGGGGACTGGTTTGCACTATCCTACAGCGATATTAACTTTTTGATATTTTAATGGCATTTATAAAACGCTTGGGCTGGTATTTGGTCGGCCTTTCCATTGGCATTATTTTTCTTTCCATTTTTTTAAAAAAGAAATCGGAGGAAACAGGGACCGAGTTTTGTTATTTTCCCAATTGCAGGGTATTAAAGGATATCCGCTCCAAATCCTTTTCAATAGAAGGGGCTCCCGATACGCTCTACACCTATGAACAATTGGATAGCCTTACCAAGGACATCCTAAAAAACGGCGAAATTGATTTTAAGTCCAGTGACACCAAAACAGCGCCCTGCAAGACCTATTTAATTTTTAGTGATGGTAAAGAGCGCAGCATCCGGATAAAAAATTGCCCAGAAAAGGCCTTTCTGGAACGCTTATAGTTTTCTGCGTTCCTTTTCCTTTTTCAAAAGTTGGAGTTCCCGGGACGTTTGTCCGGCCACGGACGTATTCTCCTCTGCCCTTCTGATAAGATAGGGCATTACATCCCTTACAGGTCCATAGGGCAAATACTTGGCCACATGATAACCTTCCTTGGCCAAGTTAAAACTAATGTGGTCACTCATTCCAAAAAGCTGCCCAAACCAAATATGGTCGTTACCTCGCTCAATTCCCATTTCCTCCATTTTTTCCATCAACATATTGGTGCTTTGCTCGTTATGGGTACCAGAAAAAATGGAAAAAATAGCAAGATGTTCCAGCATGTAGGTGATACCCGCATCAAAGTTTAAATCCGTGGCCTGTTTAGAGGCACAAATAGGCGTTGGATAGCCCATCTCATTGGCGCGTTCATTTTCTTTTTCCATATAGGCCCCACGAACCGCTTTGATACCAACCTTAAAACCCTGCTGTTCCGCAAGTTCCTTAAGCTGCTTTAAATAAGCTACCCTGTCCCAACGATACAATTGTGCGGTATTGAACACCACCGCTTTTTGTTGGTTGTATATTTTCATCATGTCATGCGCAAGCTCGTCTGCGGCATCCTGTATCCAACTTTCCTCGGCATCAATCAACAGGGCCACGTCCAAATCATAGGCCTTTTTACAGACCTTGTCATAGCGGTTGACCACACGTTGCCACTCTTCGGCTTCATCTTTATTAAGTTCCAATTTGGCACTGACTTTTTCTAGCAGGGCAAATCGTGCGAATGCAGATGGCTTAAATACCGCAAAGGGGATGGCCTGTTTTTCCTTTACAAAATCCAGCACCCTTAGGATTTTCTCTAGGGCACTATCCAATTGGTTTTCTACCCGTTTTCCCTCCACGGAATAATCCAAGATGGAAGATACGCCATGGTCGTACATTTTGTCTATGATGGGCAGGCAGTCCTCCTCATTTACCCCGCCACAAAAATGGTCAAAAACCGTGGCCCTTATTAGCCCTTCCACAGGCAACCTGGCGTTAATGGCAAAATTGGTAACCGCGGTGCCTATGCGAACCAAGGGCTGATTGGCAATCATTTTGAATAAAAAGTAGGCGCGCTCCAATTCGGAGTCGCTTTTTAACCGAAAGGCGGTTGCGGTATCCTCAAAAATAGACCTCATATTTATCAAATTCACAAGGCTGCAAAGATAAGCTCAAAAAGAACACAGAAATATGTAATTTAAACCTTTATTTTGCGAGGGCTGAAAATCAACTAAGACGTGACGGAGAACACCACACACGAGATTTATTACACGGAGCTGGCAACTGCGGCCCTTAACCAATTTTTGGCGGCAAAGGCCTATTCTAAAATATTTGTATTGGTAGACGAGAATACCAAGCACCACTGTTTGCCTATTTTTTTGGATAAGCTGGAAATAGCTCCGGCGGCCATTTTGGAAATCAAAGCAGGTGAAATCCATAAAACCATCCAAGCTTGCATCAACGTTTGGGAAGCTCTTTCACAAAAAGGCGGTGACAGAAAAAGCATTTTAGTAAACCTTGGTGGCGGCGTGGTTACGGACCTAGGTGGTTTTGTGGCCTCTACCTTTAAAAGGGGGATTGATTTTATCAACATTCCTACCACTCTTTTGGCCATGGTAGATGCTTCCGTTGGCGGTAAGACCGGGGTAGATCTTGGGGTTCTAAAAAACCAGGTTGGGGTAATCAACCAACCCCAAATGGTATTGCTGTTTCCAGAGTTTTTAAAAACACTACCAAAGAACGAGCTTTATAGTGGGTTTGCAGAAATGCTGAAACATGGATTGATCTGTGACCAGAATTATTGGAATGCATTGAAGGAGGGCATCGATTTTTATAATGAACACCATATTAGAACCTCCGTTGACATCAAAAGTGCCATTGTCACCAAGGATCCCACGGAAAAAAATATCAGAAAAAAACTGAATTTTGGGCATACTTTGGGACATGCCATTGAGTCTTATTTTTTGGACCACGTCTCCCTAAAAACTTTGCTTCACGGCGAGGCCATAGCCATCGGAATGGTGTTGGAAGCCTATCTGTCCCACCAGCTCACCGGGCTGTCCGGCCTAGACCTTCAAGAAATAAAACGGACTTTCCTAACTTTTTTTCCAAAGGTGAGCTTTACTGCAAAGGACATTGACATTATTATCCATTTATTAAAGCACGATAAAAAGAATGTTAATAATGACATCAATTTTGTGTTGTTAAAAACCATTGGAGAGGCCACCATAGATGTTAAAGTACCTCCTGCCCTATTTCCAGATGCCTTTGCTTACTACAAAGAACCATAGTTACATATACTGTTTTTAGGGTTTTACAACTCTAAAGTTTTACGGTCATTGAAAATGTGTAGTTTAGGTATGACTAATCCAAACCAATACCCATGAGGAGAATTATCATAGACTACAAAAAACTGGACCATAGCCTAGCGGCCAAGCTAATAGACACCTATCCGCACGGATATGGGGATGATGACATCATTGTCTTAAAAAAACCAGGAGGTGAGTTAGTGGAAGCCGTGGAAATCACCACCGATGATACCGTTTACTTGGTTAAAATCAGTAAGAGCCTATCCAGTTTTATCGCCAATTTTGAAGATAGTATGGAGAAGGAACTGAACGACGACAAGTTATTGGAAGAAAATTTTGAACCTGAGGACAACTAAGTTTACGTTTTAGCAATAGCGTTCCCTTATGATTTTAAAGTGGTGTTTCTGATGGCCACAAATTAAAAAACCTAGGGCCCTTACGCTAATTTCCGAACCACTTGCCACCCCACGTTTCTTTAATTCCTCGTCATTAAACATCTGGAACAACAATAGAGAGGAATTCCTAACCGCTAACATTAACTGCCTGAGTTCTTCCAAGTTTCTGCCAGAAGCCCTGCTTTGTTGTACAAATTCATCTTGGTCAAAACCCGCCAAGTTGGTGGTATCCCCCCTAGCAATCCTTAAGGCACGATATTGAAAAATAATTTCCGTATCAACGAGGTGCTGCCAGATTTCCGCAACACTCCATTTTCCCGCTTGGCACCTATGGTGCAATACGCTTTGGGCGGCAACTTTATCGGCAAGGGAAGAAATCTCGGAAAGGCTATCCAACAAAGCCTGCTGTAAGCTCAACCCACTTACTATTTGTACATAAGGGCCATAATAGGGGTCAAACTCCCCAGTGTCCAAATCCATGGCCGTAATATTGGCCAAATTAAAGCTCATTAAAAATAGTATGCATCAAACGTTTTTTGTCGTTGATGCTCTCCTCCAAGGAAATCATGGTTTCTGTGCGGCTAATACCATCAATATCATCTATCTTAAAAATAATATTTTTGGCGTGGGTAGTGTCCTTGGCACGTATTTTACAAAAGATATTAAATTTACCTGTGGTTATATGTGCTACGGTCACGTAGGGTATTTGGTTAAGCCGCTCCAATACAAATTTGGTTTGATGGGTTTTTTCCAAAAATATCCCCACATAGGCAATAAAGGAATAACCCAGCTTCATATAATCCAGGGTCAAGGAGGATCCTCGGATGATACCTGCCTCTTCCATTTTTTTTACCCTAACATGCACCGTACCGGCAGAAATCAATAATTTTTTGGCAATATCAGTAAACGGCGTTCTGGTATTGTCAATGAGCATATCTAGTATTTGATGATCTATTTCATCTAATTTAACCTTATTCATCTCTTCATTATTTTTCAACAAAATTAATGAATTAAGAAATAATATATAACATAACCGCTATTTTTTTGAATATACTGTAAGAAAAGGCTTTCGATATGCTATTTTGATTCAAAGAATCTCCTTTTTTGGCATTTTTGGCCAATAGGGCATCAATACACCAAACTTCCGCTAGGCATATCGCTTTCTAACCTTACGGGTAACTCCCAAGCGATGTTGCCCTAAAATACCTAATCCTTAGATAGGCATTTTTTAATATAGACCTCCAGACCACACCCAATTCATTGAAATCATAAACATCATTGATGGTCCAAGGACTACCTTATTTTGTCTGGAATACTCTTGACACTATCCTCCTGTTAGCGTCTATTTGAGCGAAGCACCTAGGGTAAAACCTTCCTATGGGAACATCTGATTAACCATGATTTTAACGTCAAAAACAACCAACAAACCGTAAGCTTTTGTTCTTATAAAATTACAATTGTAACTAAAATAGGTAATGAAACCTAGAAAAAATCACTATCTAAGCGAACTAAAATTTACAATTCTAATCTTATGTATATAATATAAACAATATCAGTACATTATAATTTATTATATAATGTTATTGTTTCTGCTTTTGGCGAGAAACTTTATAAATAATTGACTTTTACCCGTAATTTAGTCACATTAAAAATTTACAATTGTAATGTCTGGATTTATAACGCGATTACAACAGCTGCTCACTCACTACAACCTCTCCCCGTCGGCTTTTGCCGACAAGGTAGATATCCCAAGATCTAGAATGTCCCATGTCCTTTCAGGAAGAAATCGTCCTAGCCTTGATTTTGTGATGAAAGTGATACAGGCCTATCCTGAGGTAAACCTCTATTGGTTGTTAAATGGCAAAGGATCGTTTCCATCCAACACACCATCCCAACCATCGGAAGCACAACCAAAATCCGCAGCAACAGAGGGAACCAATCAGAACGAAACCGATAGGTCCACAACCTTTGGGAAAAACATTAAACAGGTCATCATTTTTTACGAGGACGGCACGTTTACGGCCTATAAACCTCAAGAATGATTTTTTAAGCTGTGCCGTATTTGCTAATTTGCGCCCATGAAAAATAGTGTTTCCCTTATGGTGGCTTGTATCCTTTTACTTGGCTGCCAAGCACCACCAGAAAGGAATTGCCAGGCTTTTAAGACCGGTAGTTTTGAGTTCCAATCCGTGATAGACGGCAAAGAGACAAAGAGCAGTTTTACACGGACCAAGGATTTGGAGATTGAATACTTTGAAGGAAAACAGGATTCTGCCACCGTTAGATGGGTAAATGACTGTGAATACGTGCTTAAACGCATAAATCCCCGCAATAAAGCAGAGGAAAAACCCATACTCATTAAAATATTGACCACCTCCGAGACCTCCTATACGTTTGAATACGGTGTGGTGGGCGACGCCAAACGTTTACGGGGCACTGCAACCAAAATAAATAAACAACAATAAGCCAACCATGTTTGAAATTTTTACGAATCCAGATGCTTGGATTGCCCTATTGACACTGACGTTTTTGGAGATTATCTTGGGTATTGACAATATTATCTTTATTTCCATTGCTGCGGGAAAACTCCCAGAAAAAGACCGAAAAAAAGCTACGAATCTAGGTCTTGTCCTAGCTATGGTCATGCGGATTGTCCTATTGTTTGGTATCACCTGGCTAGTTTCCCTTAAAAAACCGTTTTTAGTACTTACGGAGTCCTGGATTCATGGAGGCATTAGTTGGCAGGCCCTTATCCTGTTTCTAGGTGGACTCTTTTTATTATACAAGAGCACCAAGGAAATCCATGAAAAAGTAGAGGATCGCGGGCATGATGAACGCGAGGTAAAAAAAGGACGCTCTTCTTCTTTTAGTAATGCCATTGTTCAAATCACTGTCATCAATATCGTGTTTTCGTTCGATTCCATTCTCACGGCCATAGGGATGACCAATGGCATCTCCCCCAACCCAAATGACGCTCTGGTGCTTATGATTGTTGCAGTGGTCATTTCTGTAGTGATTATGATGCTGTTTGCTAATCCTGTTGGGGAATTTGTGAACAAGCATCCTTCCATCCAAGTGTTGGGGCTTTCCTTTTTAATTTTGATAGGTTTTATGTTGATTGCCGAGGCGGCCCATTTATCCCATTTAGTGATCTTTGGCAATGAAGTGGGTGCCATACCCAAAGGTTATCTCTATTTCTCTATCGCCTTTTCACTTATGGTAGAATTTTTGGACATGCGGATGCGCAGAAACAAGAAAAAACCAACGGCGGAGCTAGAGGATTAGAACAGGTGCCGAATTAGATTTGAAGGTATTTATTTGAACAATCCAACTTAAAAAATCCAATTTTAGGTTGGGTTCAGATAAACATAAAAGAATCCTCGGCTTCATTTAAACCTTGAATAACTCAGCATACTTATCCCACATAGATACCTTTAGCAGTCGTTTTACAACATTTGGCTAGGTCTAAAATAGAGCCAAAACAAGGCTAATTAGGTCGGCTAAAGGCCATATCCGGGTTGGCATCCTTTTGTTTTTTAAACAAGGCTTGTTGTTGTTTTACCGTCATGGTACTGCCATCATGGCTCCAACCTGGTGGGCCAAAAATATACATCAGCTTGTGGGAGAGTTTGGGGGATTTTTTCATATCGTTCCAAATGTCCTTAAACTCGTGGGTAAGAATGACAATTGGGTTATTGGAGTTGGGTGCATGGATTACCCCATATTTTACGTCTACACTGTCGTCCAGCGGTAACCAAGTACCGAACATTCGGTCAAAAATATTTAAAAACCCTCCGTGGTTCTTATCCAAATATTCCACGTTTTGGGCGTGGTGCACCTGGTGCATGGTATGGGTATTCATGAATTTTTCAAAAATGCCCAGCTTGGGTAACAGCACGGTATGCAGTTGAAACTGCCATAGGGCCTCAATGCCCAAACAGAAGACCACCATTTCCGGGGCAAAACCAATGGCCGGCATCCACATATAAAACAATGGCTTGTACAAAAGCGTAAACCACCCGTTCCTTACCGCCGTGCCCAAGTTAAAATTGTCCGAGGAATGGTGTACAATATGGGCCGCCCATAAAATACGAATCTCGTGATTGGCCCTATGGAACCAATAATAGGTGAAATCGTCCGCCAATTGGCAGAGCAACCACACATACCAAGCGTAGCCAAACGCCTCATACCCCATAATGTTCGTACGCACCCCATTCACCTCCGGATTAAAAAGGTCGTACACAAAAGTAAAGATGACAATGGCGGAAACCACTTTTAACAAGGCCGCCAATACCGCCGAACCCAAGCCCATAAAACCACTAGCAAAAAGGTCTTTCCAATCATACAGGTCATGATGTTCATCATGGGTTTTGCTATAGGCCAATTCCAGTAAGATAAAAATGATAAAGCACGGTCCACCGTACACTAAGGGATTGGTAAAATCCATAAATAAGATAATTTTTTAATCAAATATAACCAACTTCAATACCCAATCGCAAACTGTTCAATAATTAAGTGGTAATGCCAATAATTTAGCCTTAATGGCTAAACAAAGCACTGGGGTTTTGTTGGCAAGGGGCTTAAAAAATATCAAAACAAGGTGGGCTGGTCGTCCGTACCCCCCTTTTGTTTTGGGCTATTGTCCACATTTTCCTCGTCCACCACCTCAATGTCCTCGGTATTTGGGGTATCCGGTGCTTCAAAGGGTAAAGGCTCCAACGCATTTACATTTTTAACCTTTTCCGGAGTTAATTGATTGCCCATGGCCTTAATGCCCTTAATGGCAATAAACTCCTCCAAATTTACTTCTTGGTCCGGTTTTGGGTCTTTTCCCCTTGGTTTTACAAATTGCAGCTGCACCATGGGTCGCCAATCGGTAGAAATCAGTTCTAACTGGGATTTAGGGTGCTCGGTGATTACCAGCTCCTCTTTGTTGCTGTTTTCGATCAAGAAACGTTTTACGTAGTAGCGTTCTTTTTCCCCATCAAAATAAATGGCGGAAATGGGCTTCTCCGGTATCCATTTTTCCAGCACAATCATATCATCATCAAACCTGCTGTTGAGGTCCGGTGTTATGGTTTTTACGTAGCCTTTTTGGTTTACCACCAGCAGCATATCATCTGGCCTAAACTCTCCCAACAGCTCTCCCCGTTCATCTACGTTGAGTCGTCTAACGATATCATCAAACCAAATTTTCCTTGGTTTTAGGGTAGACAGGCCCTTTTCCTTTAGCTCGATGCGTTTTACCGGATATTTGGTCACAATATTGCCCTTAGAGCTCCTGCCCTTAATCAATACATCCGCAAAATCTATATCCCATTTTAATTTTTTGATGCTTCCGGATTGCCTTAGGTGCACCGTCACCACCTCTGCTTCACCATTAGGGTTGGCGGTAAAATAAAGGACCTCTGCACTCGCTTTTCCGGTGGTCAAGGGGTATAGTTTATCACGGGTTATGCTGGTGACATTAAAGCGTTTAATGTAGCTTGGGCCGCCCCTACCTTCCTTGTAAATCATATTGTAGGTGGTGCGTTTGTCCTTCTTTTTAAAGACCGCCACATGGATGATGTTTTTATCGACAAAGATTTTGGAATCCACTTTGGTCACCATCATCTCCCCTTTTTTGGTAAAGACGATGATGTCATCAATATCCGCACAATCCGTTACATACTCATCTTTCCGAAGTGAGGTGCCGATAAAACCCTCTTCCCTATTGACGTACAGTTTGGTATTGCGTATCACCACCTTGGTGGCCTCGATATCATCAAAAATCCGGATTTCGGATTTCCGTTCCCTTCCCTCACCATATTTCTTTTTTAACTCTTGGAAGTAGGCGATGGCAAAGTCTACCAAATGGGCCAAGTGGTGTTTGGTCTCTGCAATTTTTTCCTCTAAGGTTTCCAAATACTGTTTGGCCTTGTCCAGATCAAATTTGGAGATGCGCTTAATCCGTATTTCCGTTAGCCTAACAATGTCATCCTTGGTCACCGGTCTGCGTAAGTGGATAATGTGGGGCTGCAATCCTTTATCAATGGCGGCAATTACCCCTTCCCAAGTTTCCTCTTCCTCAATTTCACGGTAAATGCGGTTTTCTATAAAAATGCGCTCCAAGGAGGCAAAATGCCATTGTTCCTCCAACTCGTGCAACTGCAGCTCTAATTCTGCCTTCAGCAGTTCCAGCGTGTTCTCTGTGGAACGTTTGAGCATCTCTGTCATGCCCATAAAAATGGGTTTGTTGTCCTCAATAATACAGCCTAAGGGCGAAATGGAAGATTCACAGGCTGTAAAGGCATAGAGCGCGTCAATAGTCTTGTCCGGGGAAATACCGCTGGGCAAATGCACCAAAATCTCCACTTCTGCCGCCGTATTGTCCTCAATTTTTTTGATTTTGATTTTGCCCTTGTCGTTGGCCTTAAGAATAGAATCAATTAAACTAGAGGTATTAGTTCCATAAGGTATCTCCCTAATAACCAATGTGTTCTTATCCAAGTTTTCTATCTTGGCACGTACGCGTATCTTACCGCCGCGTAATCCATCGTTGTAATTAGTGACATCTATGATGCCCGCCGTGGGAAAATCAGGATACAACTTAAACCGCTGTCCTTTTAGGTGTTTTATGGAGGCTTCTATGAGCTCGTTGAAATTGTGCGGTAGCACCTTTGTGGACAAACCTACCGCGATGCCTTCCGCCCCTTGAGCCAGTAACAATGGAAATTTCACTGGCAGGTTCACTGGTTCTTTTTTACGACCGTCATAAGACATCTGCCATTCCGTGATTTTTGGGCTAAAAACAACGTCCAAAGCAAATTTGGACAATCTTGCCTCAATGTACCGGGAGGCTGCCGCCCTATCGCCAGTAAGAATGTTGCCCCAGTTGCCTTGGGTATCTATCAAAAGGTCTTTTTGCCCAATCTGGACCATGGCATCAGCGATACTCGCATCCCCATGGGGATGGTATTGCATGGTATGGCCAACCACATTGGCCACCTTATTGTACCTGCCATCGTCCAGTTCCTTAAGAGAATGCATGATCCTGCGTTGCACCGGTTTAAAACCATCCTCAATGGCCGGCACTGCACGCTCCAAAATAACATAAGAGGCGTAGTCCAAAAACCAGTCTTTGTACATGCCCGTTACCCGGGTCAACGCATCACCACCCCCCTCCTCGGGAGCTTGGTTATCTGCTGTAAATTCGTTTTCCTCTTCCATAAATCAATAACTAATTATTCTTTTGATTCATAATTAGTTGTCTTCAACCAAATCTAGTTCTACTTTAAGATTTTTTATAATGAAATCCTGTCGGTCAGGGGTGTTTTTGCCCATGTAAAATTTAAGTAACTCTTCAATGGACATGGCCTTATCCAACATTACGGGCTCCAAGCGGATATCATCCCCAATAAAGTGTTTGAATTCGTCCGGGGATATTTCGCCGAGTCCTTTAAAACGGGTAATTTCTGGTTTTCCGGCAAGCTTTGCGATGGCCTCCCGGCGTTCTTCCTCACTGTAACAGTAAATGGTCTCTTTTTTATTACGCACCCTAAAAAGTGGGGTTTGCAGGATATACAAATGGTTTTCCTTGATTAACTCAGGAAAGAATTGCAGAAAAAAGGTAATCAACAACAGCCTAATATGCATCCCATCTACATCCGCATCCGTTGCAATGACAATATTATTGTACCGCAGGTCTTCCATGGAATCCTCTATATTCAATGCCGCCTGTAGCAGATTGAATTCCTCATTTTCATAAACAATTTTTTTGGACATCCCATAGGAGTTCAAGGGCTTGCCCCTAAGGCTGAATACCGCTTGGGTGTTCACGTCCCTGGATTTGGTTATGGAACCGGAAGCCGAATCCCCTTCTGTTATAAATAAGGTAGAATCTAAGCGGCGGTCTTTTTTCATATCCTGCAAATGAATGCGGCAATCCCTAAGTTTTTTATTGTGCAAGCTGGCTTTCTTGGCCCTGTCCCTAGCTAATTTCCGTATCCCGGAAAGTTCTTTCCGTTCTTTTTCTGCCTGAACGATCTTTTTTTGGATAGCCTCTGCAACATTGGGATTTTTATGAAGGTAGTTATCCAGGTACTTTCCGATAAAATCGTTAATGTATGTCCGCACGGTGGGCAAATCCCCGCCCATATCCGTAGAGCCTAATTTGGTCTTGGTCTGACTTTCAAAAACAGGCTCCATTACTTTGATGGCAATGGCAGAAATGATGGATTTCCGAATGTCCGAAGCGTCATAGTTCTTGTCATAATGTGCGCGGATGGTCTTAACCAAAGCCTCACGAAACGCAGCTTGGTGCGTACCCCCTTGTGTGGTATTCTGGCCATTTACAAAAGAATGGTACTCCTCGCTATATTGCGTTTTGCTATGGGTAAGGGCAACTTCAATATCGTCCCCCTTTAAGTGGATTATGGGGTAGAGAAAATCCTCTTGGTTGTTGTTATCTTCCAGTAAGTCCCTGAGCCCATTTTCTGAATGGAATTTTTCCCCGTTAAAAACAATGGTTAGGCCCGGGTTTAGGTAGACATAGTTCTTGAGCATGCGCTCAACGTACTCGTTTCGGTATTTAAATTTTTTAAAAATGGATTCGTCCGGGATAAAGGTAACCTTGGTCCCCTTTCGTTTGGTAGATTCTGTCAGGTCTTCCTTGACCAAATTTCCAGCTTTAAACTCTGCCGATTTATGTTGTCCGTCCCTAACGGATTCCACCTTAAAGAAATTGGAAAGCGCATTGACCGCTTTGGTACCCACCCCATTTAACCCTACCGATTTTTTAAAGGCCCTGGAATCATACTTGCCGCCTGTATTCATTTTAGAGACAACATCCACCACTTTACCTAGCGGAATTCCACGGCCATAATCACGGACGCGAACCTCATTATCTTTTATATTGATTTCAATGGTCTTGCCTGCTCCCATCACAAACTCATCGATACAGTTATCAATGACTTCCTTCAATAGGATATAGATGCCATCATCCGCGGAAGAGCCATCGCCCAGTTTACCAATGTACATACCGGGACGCATACGAATATGCTCTTTCCAATCGAGCGATCGTATATTATCTTCGGTATACTGTGTATTTTCCATTAAATCTAGGATATCATGCTAATATAGAATTTAGGAGGATAATTAGAAATGGATGGATGGGAAAGTAATTAACAAAAAAGCGTAAACCTGTTGATACCCGCCGTATTGTGTGCCTTGGGCTGTTCGGGAACAAATTTTTCGGAGAAAATCTTAGGCGCAACCACGTATTTTCTTAAACTTTTGAAACAACACCTGTTTTTAAAGAACCCTGTAGTGCTGATGTCTTTGAAATTTTCCAAATACAACCGCAATGGTAGTTTGTGCAGGTCCTTCTTCCAAAGATATAGTTAAAGCGATACCTCCCCATCCAAGTATCGTTTCCTGTAATACGGTAAGCCCCCAGAATCACTTATACATTAAACCTAAAATGCATCACATCACCATCCTTTACAATGTAGTCCTTTCCTTCGACCCGCATTTTTCCGGCCTCCTTGACTTTTGCCTCACTGCCATAAGCCACGTAATCATCATATGAAATCACCTCGGCTCGGATAAACCCTTTTTCAAAATCTGTATGGATGACCCCTGCTGCCTGTGGAGCGGTGGCTCCCACGGGAATGGTCCATGCCCTAACTTCCTTCACGCCCGCGGTAAAGTATGTTTCCAGATTCAATAAGCGGTAAGCGCCACGAATCAATTTTGCGGAACCCGGCTCTGACAGTCCCAAATCTTCCAAAAATAGCTGCCGCTCCTCAAAAGTTTCGAGTTCCGTAATATCCGCTTCTGTTCCAACGGCCAAAAAAATGACTTCCGCGTTCTCGTTGGCCACTGCTGCCCTAACATTTTCTACATAAGCATTACCGCTATCGGCCGCCCCTTCATCAACATTACAAACATACATGACCGGCTTGTCCGTGATCAATTGTAAGGGTTTTGCAAATTCCGTCCTTTCCTCTGGAGAGAGCTCAATCGCACGGACGGATTGGCCGGCCTCCAACCCCTCCTTAAGTTTTAGGAGTACCGCTTCTTCTTTTTGCGCCTCCTTATTGCCTGTTTTTGCAGCTCTTTTAACCTTGTCCAGCTTTTTGTCCACACTCTCAAGGTCTTTTAATTGCAGCTCCATATCAATGGTTTCCTTGTCCCTAACGGGGTCTACGGAACCGTCTACGTGTACAATATTATCGTTGTCAAAACAGCGCAGAACATGAAGTATGGCGTCGGTTTCCCTTATATTCCCAAGAAATTGGTTGCCTAGTCCTTCCCCTTTGCTGGCCCCTTTTACCAAACCGGCAATATCAACAATTTCTACCGTTGCAGGAATTACTTTTTCTGGGTTTACCAAAGATTCCAACTTTTCCAATCTTGCGTCTGGTACGTTCACCACCCCTATATTGGGCTCAATGGTACAGAAAGGGAAATTGGCACTTTGTGCTTTGGCATTGGACAAACAGTTAAAAAGGGTGGATTTACCTACGTTGGGCAATCCTACGATTCCTGCTTTCATAAAAATAGCGTTGACTCAAGATATTAAACAATGGACTAAAACAGCGTGCAAATATAAGCCTAAGTTTAGGATTGGAAGTCATGGTTTTTTAGAGAGGTATTGTCTATTAAAGTACCGTAATGTATACCATACGTCCATAGGAAGTTGAGCAAAAACCCACAATCACCTCTAAAATAACACGATTATATCAGAGGTGTTTAGTAGTAAAATTAACCCATTACGCATTGTTGCCAGCGTAATCCACAATATGTCAAATCGGTAGATTTTGAGGTACGAAAATGAAGGACCAGAATGTTTTTTTTCGCTGAGATTTACAGGTTTCGTTTTACCCGTAATCAGACGGTTACATCCAACTCTACTTTCATCAAGAGATTCCTCCCAGATATAAAAATTTTAAAAATACACTATGGGTTACCGGATAAGCTTAGGCGCATAACTGTAAACCATTATTAGGCCCCGGAGAAGAGCTGGTAGGCCAAAATGCCTAAAAATACCACCAAAGCTATGATGGCCACTGCACTTAATATGCAGCCAATATTTTTCCAAATTCCCGAATATTCTTTTTCTTCTTTCATAAAAAACCCGAATCGGAACGATTCGGGCAATTTTAAATTCGTTAACCGTCTGGATGCATAAACTTTTGCTTGCCCAATAATTCCTCCTCGGTTTCCACGATATCCTCATCAGGAACGCAACAATCCACCGGACATACGGCAGCACATTGTGGCTCTTCATGGAATCCCATACATTCCGTACACTTATCCGGTGCTATATAGTATACCTCATCACTTACAGGTTCTTGAACTTCATCCGCATTTACCGCCTTACCGTTAGGCAAGACCACATCACCTTCTAAAGAAGTACCATCACTATATCTCCACTCATCCGCACCTTCATAAATAGCAGTGTTTGGGCACTCCGGCTCGCAAGCACCGCAATTGATACACTCATCTGTTATTATAATGGCCATAATTCTCTTTTTTTACGCCACAATTGCGTGGCATTGCTATTTTTACACAAAAATAACCCCAACCCACTTAGTTTACAAATATTATGGCCAATCAACCCCCTATTTTGCAACCACTTCAGGAACTAGGTTCATTTTTAACAGGTTTTTGTGACCCTACGGAAACAAAAGAAGGCCTTTGGCACACCAAGTTGGAAGATGCCATCCGCATTGCGCAGCATAAAAATAGCTGGTTTACCAGGGAAAATGTGCTGTTTGCCCTTCATCAATGGGGCAACCTGCTCACCAAGTCCAACTTGGAAAATTGGATGGCCTCATACCAAATACCCGTTAATGGCGCACCAAAAACCGTTGCTGTGATCATGGCAGGTAATATCCCCTTGGTGGGGTTGCATGATTTTCTAAGCGTTCTGGTGACAGGGAACAAAGTCCTGGCAAAACTATCATCCAATGATGAGGTGCTTTTACCGCTAATCGCAGAATTTCTGATGGAAAGGGAACCCGCATTGAGCGGACAGATGGCATTTACCCAAGAAAAACTAACAGGTTTTGATGCGGTCATAGCAACGGGAAGCAACAATACCGGAAGATATTTTGAGTACTATTTTGGTAAATACCCCAGTATTATAAGAAAAAACCGGAACTCGGTGGCAGTGCTTACCGGTAATGAGACAAAAGCCCAACTGCGAGCTTTAGGCATCGATATCTTTACCTACTTTGGGTTGGGATGCCGCAGTGTCTCCAAAATTTTTGTGCCCAAGGACTATGGTTTCGATGTTTTTTTTGAAGCTATTTATGGGTTTAAAGACATCATCAACAACCACAAATACGCCAATAATTATGATTATAACAAGGCGGTATATTTAATGTCTGAATACAAGATTTTGGACAATAATTTTCTACTCCTCAAGGAAGATACCCAATACGCCTCTCCCATCGGCACCCTTTTTTACGAGTTTTATGATACTATCACACAGCTACAAGAAAGATTTAGGGAAGACCGGAATCAGTTACAGTGTATTGTTGCCAATGGCTGTATGGGAAATTGCATGGATTTTGGCCAGACCCAACGGCCAAACTTGGGTGATTATGCAGATGGTGTGGATACCGTGTCGTTTTTGTTGAATTTACAAGCACAGCAAGGGTAATGTTAATTCATCTATTGTGAACCCATTGTGCATCACCAGCTGCCTACACAACAACATGGCACGTCTAATTCTTTGGCGTTAGCAAACGGTTTATTGAACTAAAATTTTGATTAGGCTTAAATACATTACTTTTTACATCGGTAATTTTCGCCTGAATTGACAAAATTTTTAAAAATACGCTAGGATTTAACGCAGGATTTAGGGTAGCATCAACATCAACCAAAAAAATTAAAGTTTAGAATGCAGTGGCTTTCTTTTAACTTCATTAATATTTTCTGACCTTTACCCCTTTTATACTTAAAACCTTTAACGCATGCAAAAACATAATTTTAGCGCAGGACCGTGTATCTTGCCCAAAGAAGTCATGAAAAAAGCTTCGGAGGCGGTTGTTGAACTTGAAGAAAGCGGACTTTCCCTCATTGAAATCTCCCATAGAAGTGACGCCTTTGTAGAAATTATGGAAACAGCACGTTCCTTAGCGCTGGAACTACTAGGACTTACTGGCAAAGGGTACAAAGCGCTGTTTTTGCAAGGTGGTGCTAGCATGCAGTTTTTAATGGTGGCTTACAATCTCTTGGAATCCAAAGCGGGATATCTTAACACAGGCACCTGGAGCTTAAAGGCAATAAAGGAAGCGAAACTATATGGAGAGGTGCTGGAAGTGGCCTCCTCCCAAGAGCAAAATTTTAATCATATCCCTAAAAACTATGTCGTACCACAAGGGTTGGATTACCTGCATGTTACCTCTAACAACACCATTTTTGGAACGCAATTAAAATCCTTTCCCAAGGTAGATTGTCCTCTGGTCTGTGATATGAGTTCTGATATTTTCTCCAGGCAACTGGACTTTTCAAAATTTGACCTCATCTATGCCGGCGCGCAAAAAAACATGGGACCGGCCGGAGCCACCTTAGTGGTGGTCAAGGAGGATATTTTAGGTAAGGTTAGCAGACAAGTGCCCTCAATGCTCAATTACCAGACCCATATCTCAAAAGACAGTATGTTCAACACACCGCCGGTTTTTGCCGTCTATGTATCCATGCTTACCCTACAATGGTTAAAGGATTTTGGTGGCATTGCGGCCATTGAGGAAATCAATACAAAAAAGGCCAATCTCATCTACTCAGAAATTGATTTAAATCCAGTGTTCTCGGGTTTCGCGGCAAAGGAAGATAGATCTGTGATGAATGCAACCTTTACTATTACGGATGACACCCTTAAGGATTTGTTTGATGCCAAATGCATGGAAGCGGGAATTAATGGCATTAAAGGCCATAGGTCCGTTGGTGGTTACCGAGCTTCCATGTACAACGCGCTAAGTTTGGATAGCGTTGGCGTTTTGGTGGATATTATGAGCGATTTGGAACGAAAAGGGTAGCAACCAAGAAAAGTTTATATGAAAATACTAGCAAACGACGGGATTTCAGCAAAAGGTAAAACTATCTTGCAAGAAGCCGGTTTTGATGTTGTTACCGTAAAAGTGGCCAACGAACAATTAGACACGTATATCAATGAAAATGAAATAGATATACTTTTGGTGCGGGGTGCTACACAGGTAGATAAGAAAATCATAGACTCCTGCCCAGGTCTTCAACTTATAGGTAGGGCTGGTGTTGGCATGGACAATATTGCCGCGGACCACGCTACCTTAAAGGGCATTAAGGTCATCAATACGCCAGCGGCGTCATCTGCGTCAGTGGCAGAACTTGTTTTTGCACATTTGTTCAGCGGTGCACGGTTTTTACATGATGCCAACAGAAATATGCCCTTGGAAGGTGATTCTAGGTTCAATCAACTTAAAAAAGCATATGCCTCGGGGATGGAATTGCGAGGCAAGACGTTGGGAATCATCGGTTTTGGCCGTATTGGGCAAGCTGTTGCCAACATTGCCATTGGAATTGGGATGAAGGTTATTTTTACGGACCACCGGATAACATCAAAACAATTGACACTGGAAATTTTTGATGGGCAAAGAATCATGGTAACTTTAACCGCAAGCTCCTTTTCAGAGGTATTGGAAAGTTCGGATTTTATTACGTTGCATGTCCCGGCGCAAAAGGGATACCTCATTGGTAAAAAAGAATTTGCAGAGATGAAGGATGGTGTGGGGATTATCAATGCGGCGCGTGGGGGCATTTTGGACGAGGTAGCTTTAATAGATGCCATGGAATCTGGCAAAGTAGCTTTTGCAGGTCTTGATGTGTACGAATCGGAACCAAAACCAGAGATAAGAATATTAATGCATCCCAATATATCCTTGACACCACACATTGGGGCGGCTACCAAAGAGGCCCAGGATAGAATTGGTCTGGAATTGGCGCATCAAATTATAAGCCTATTAAAATAGCTTGTTAAGAATCCTTGGCAGTCAACTTCTTTTTGTATTTTACCACACTAAAATTTAAACACTAAAAACATGTCAGGATTATTGGATTTATTAAATAGCCCAATGGGCAAACAACTTATCAGCGGAGTATCTGGCCAGACGGGACAACCAGAGAACAAAACAGCGGACGTATTGGCAATGGCCATGCCCTTATTAATGGGAGCGATGAAAAAAAATGCCACAACGCCCGGTGGCGCACAAGGTTTAATGAACGCTTTGTCCTCCAAACATGATGGAAGCATCTTGGACAACCTTGGTGGTCTTTTTGGAGGCGGTGTGGACCAAAGCGTCATGGATGATGGCGCAGGTATTTTAGGGCACGTATTGGGGGCCAAGCAGCCTCAAGTAGAAAACGCATTAAGTAGCAAAACGGGTATCGATGCCGGTTCCATAGGTCAGATTTTAAAAGTGGCCGCCCCTATCCTTTTGGGAATTTTAGGCAAACAGACAAGACAGCAAAACGTAAACAGTCCAGAAGGCTTAAACGGTTTGTTGGGCGGTCTCATGGGCGGTGGTAGTGCGGCCAATAAACAACAATCACTGATTGAAAGCTTTTTGGATTCTGATGGTGATGGCAGTATTATGGACGATTTGGCCGGGATGGTATTGAACAGCGGTGGACAAAAGAAAGGCGGACTAGGTGGCCTTTTGGGCGGTTTGTTTGGGAAATAAAAAAATCAACCGTTAAAATTAACAAGCCGTTTAGTGTATCTAAGCGGCTTTTTATTTATTTTTCTGCTAATGGATTATTCCCGATTAAAATCGCTGACGCCTATAGCATGTTTCCTACTTTTTGTCCTTTCCTGTACCACAAAGCAAAACCTCACGAAAGCCACCCAAGGTAACCTGCCCGTAGTTCTTTCTGAAGAGGAAACCCAACTCTTTGAGCAGTTGGACGACCCTAATAAGGCAAACATAGAAATGGAAGCGGACAGTACGGAATATGATATCATTATCATAGATATTGGGTTTAATGCTTGGCTACAGGGCATTGCCAGGCCTAAGGGGTATTATTCCCAGAGTTTTATGGAATCCCGCAATTATATCTATGTTCTGGAGTGGAACAGGCGCGTATTACAGCCAGACCAATTCCCACCATTATTGTATGAGCTGCAGATAGATTACGACCCAACTATTGACTATGGCTATGATGTAAACTATCAGCTTTACAATTATTTTATTTATTTCCAACGACGCTACAACCAAAGGCTTGGCCCTTTTCTTCCTAGGATTTAAAGCCTTATTTTTGCCCAGAATTTAACCTTATGGAAAAATTAAAAGAACGTTGGGGCATTACCTCCAATTTTCAGATACTGATTATATTCATTGTTTTTGGAATCACAGGATCATCATCCCTTTTTGTAGCCAGGCCCTTTCTGGACCTTATTGGACTCAAAAGGGAGGTTTTCTCCCCGGATTTCTGGTGGGGTGGGTTTTTGTATGGGTTTTTAAGGCTTGTTATCATCTTTCCTATTTACCAAGTGCTTTTAGTGGGTTTTGGTTGGCTTTTTGGACAGTTTAAGTTTTTTTGGAATTTTGAAAAAAAAATGCTCAAACGCATGGGTCTAGGTCGCTGGGTTTCTTAGAATTATGATTTTGTTAACTAAATTTAGAACCAGGAAAACGCTAAATTCGCAGTTCTTAGGATGAAACAGACCATTAATCTTATTTCTGCAATGCTTCTATTGGTTTTGATACTATTTAAAGTATCAAACTTCCATATATATTCCCATTTGGATGAAGTGGACGAGAATCCCATTGAGCATTGTGAAGGCTGTGAACTGGCCATTGAAAACCAGCACACACCTGCACTTCTTCAAGGGGAGATAGCTATTCAACAACCCCCTGTTCTCTCCGTAACAGGTACAATTCCATCTTACGTTTTTGACATTTTTGTGAGCGAGCTGGATCATACTATCTGCTCCAGACCCCCTCCTTTTCTGGTTTAGTTATCCAGCACCCTAGTAATTCTTTGTACACTTTAATGTTTTTCACAACAAATGAGAAGTTTGTTCTTCATTTTGTTTTGTTTTCTTGTTGTTGTTATTGCCAAAGGGCAGTCCGTTTGCGATGCTAAAATTGAAGGCAAGATATCGGATTACCATAGCAAAACACCCCTTGGAAATGCCACAATAGAAGTATTGGACAAGTCCATTACCGTGTACTCAGACACCCAAGGTAGTTTTGAGATAACCAACCTTTGCCCAGGAACCTACGATTTAGCCATTTCGCATCCAGAATGTTCAGATACCATGATTTCCGTCCGTTTAGACACCTATAAAAACCTAACCATAAAACTAGAGCACCATTTAGAAGAGCTTAGTGAGGTGGATGTTGTTGGGAAAGTGGCCAAAACCACCAATTCTGCCCAAGAATTGGCATTGCGACAGCAAACTTTGGAAGAATACAGCAGCGGCACCTTAGCAGATGCCCTAGCTACCATAAACGGTGTTTCTACATTAAATACGGGAGCTACCATAGTAAAGCCCATTATCCATGGCTTAAGTGGTAGCAGGATTCTAATATTGAACAATGGGGTTCGCATGCAGGATATGGAATGGGGAGATGAACATGCCCCTAATGTAGACATCAATTCCGTAGATAGGATTGCTGTGATCAAAGGAGCTGCCGCCCTGCAATACGGTGGTGATGCCATAGGTGGCGTCATTGTTATGAAACCCCAACTACTGGCAGCTAAGGATACCCTCTTTGGACAGACCATGTTTACCGGAATGACCAATGGCCAAGGCGGCAACGCCAATACCGAAATCACCAAGGTATTTAAAAACGGACTCTTTTTAAAGGCACAGGGCAGTTACAAGCAACTGGGAGACCAAGAAGCTCCGGATTATGTGCTGTCCAATACGGGAATGAATGAAATTGCCGGAACACTTCATCTGGGAAAAAAGGAATTTACTTGGGGATGGGACGCCCAGTATAGCTATTACGAGGCAGAAATAGGGATTTTAAGGGCCTCACATATTGGTAATGTGGACGATTTGATCAGAAGTATCAACAGCGGTAGTCCAAATGTGATCAATTCATTTACCTACGATATCCAAAACCCTAAACAACAAGTGACCCACCATTTGGCCAAGGGCAGTTTTTACAAACGATTTGAAGGTCTTGGAAAATTAAACCTCCAATATGATTTTCAACAAAACAACCGTTTGGAATTTGACGTGCGCCGCGGTGGGCGTGGTGATCGTGCAGCCCTGGATCTGCAATTAACCACCCATAGCCTGTTGGCCGATTTTGTCTATGACGCTCCAAAGAGATTTTCTGGGCATTTTGGGATGATGGGTAGGTATCAGAATAATTTTGCCAATCCTGACACCGGGGTACGTAGATTGATTCCGGACTACGATAAATATGATTTAGGGGTATTTGCCATTGGGGAATATGAACTATCCGATACTTGGAAAGCAGATGGCGGCCTCCGATACGATTTTACACAAATTGATGCTAAAAAATTCTATCGTAGCTCTCGCTGGGAAGAACGCGGTTATGATAGTGAGTTTGAAGATTTGGTGATTGATAATCTTGGAACCCAATTATTGGTGAATCCCGTATTGGATTACCATAACTTTTCAGCATCAACAGGAGTGCGGTACCAACCTACGAATGAACGTAGCTTTAGGTTGAATTATTCGCTTTCCCAACGTGCGCCAAATCCTGCCGAGCTTTTTAGCGACGGTTTGCACCACTCTGCGGCACGGATTGAACTTGGTGATCTCCGTATTGGGAATGAAACATCGCACAAACTATCTGCCTCCTATCAACATGACTTTAAAAAAGGTGGCTTTTTGGTGGAACCATACATCAACCGTATCCAAGACTTTATACTGTTGGAGCCCACTGGTGTTGAATTTTCCATTCGTGGTGCGTTTCCCGTTTGGGCGTACCGCCAAACCAATGCCAGTTTAATAGGACTGGATGCATCGGGTTACTACACCTATTCCAACCATCTTACCAGTAACCATCAATTTTCCATTGTAAAAGGCAGGGACAGCGGTTTGGATATTCCACTGGTCAATATGCCATCGGCGAGAATGGAGAATCAGCTTACTTACTCCCAACCCAAATGGAACAATTTTGAGCTTTCATTGCGGAGCGAATATGTTTTTCGTCAAAACGAATTTCCAGAAAACATCATGGTATTCTCACCGCAGCAGCAAGAAGAGGTACTGCTGGAAGTAAACACCCCGCCAGATGCATACCATGTCATGGGGCTAAACGCCAGGGCAGTTTTTGAGCTGCACAAAAAACTAAAGTTAACCACCAGTTTAACCATCAATAATGCATTGAATACAACCTACCGGGAATACCTGAATAGGCAACGTTTTTTTGCTGATGACCTAGGAAGAAATATCATTTTACAATTAAAACTCAATTATTAATTTCAATTAAATTCAATGTTATGAGAACTATTAAATTTTTAAGTATGTTGGCTACGGCCAGTCTGTTATTTGTGTCTTGCTCGGATGACGATGACCCAGAGGTTGTGAACGAAGAGGAAACGATTACCACCATGACCGTTACCCTTATTCCCGTAGGTGGTGGGGATACCGTAACCTTACAGACGCAGGATTTGGATGGTGATGGCCCGGCCGCACCAACCGTGAGCGTGTCTGGTCCATTGGCAGGCAACACTACCTATGGAGGTGCCATTCTATTGTTGGATGAAACCGACACACCGCCAGAAAACATTACCGAGGAAGTAGCGGAGGAAGATGATGAACACCAATTCTTTTTTCAGACTACGGGTTCCATCAACGGTGTGACCTATGGTGATTTTGATGGGGACGGTAACCCACTGGGCATTACTTTTGGTTTGGAAACGGCCACAGCTGGTGCCGCCTCCTTGACCATTACATTGCGTCATGAGCCTAAAAAGCCAAACGATGGTACCTTGGCCGATGCCGGTGGTGAAACGGATATTGCACAGACCTTCAATTTAACGGTACAATAAATTGGTCATTCAATAAATTGCATAAGGTTGTTGGATTGTCGGACACGGACAAACCGTGTTCGACGACCCTACTACCGATACCTTTCTTTCAATGCATCCAACTACCAATAAGATAAAAATTTTAAGAATTGCCCCTAAATTCAATGGAAATGTCACCTAGAAGAAACCATAACTTGGCGTTCTTTTTCCTAGCAGCCTTCCTACTGTTGCAGGTAGTGAATATCCATACACTTTCCCATCTTTTATCAGATGACGAGTTACCACATTGTGAGCTTTGCGACTTTGTAAACCACACCAAGCAAGGTACGCCCTTGCAGCCAATTTCCACGGACGACGCTCTTAGTCTTAAAGAGCCAGTGGATTGCGACAGTCCCCAATCGATTCTTTTATACCGTGGACCGAACCAAAAAATACAACTCTCCGATTATTTTCACAACAAACCTCCCCCTACTTTATTGTAGTGGATAATGACCTCTTTAAACTCAACCTCTGTGAGTAATTGTCAACGGTGCCCAAACTGTTGGCCAAGGTCATCACTCTATTATTTTATGCGATTCATTACGAATTAAAAAATAGCAATTTAAAATGACCAAAATTTACATTAATGATCATCACAAACAATCTCACAAAAAAGTACGGCGACCAGATTGCCCTTGACCAGCTAACCCTAAAGGTGGGCGAAGGTGAAATCTATTGCCTTTTGGGTGCCAATGGTGCTGGTAAGTCCACAACTATAAATTTACTTCTAGGTTTTACGGAACCAACCTCTGGCAATGCTTCCATTAATCAATTGGACGTTCATAAAAACCCAAAGGCAACCAAACAACTTTTAGCTTATATCCCAGAAAATTTAATGTTATACCCAAGTTTGACGGCCGTGGAGAACTTGGACTATTTCTCTGGGATTTCAGGTAAAAAGCTATCAACCCCCATATTAAAGGATTTTCTTGAAGAAGCGGGTCTACAGTCCGAAGCCTTTGACAAACGTATTTCAGCCTTTTCCAAAGGGATGCGCCAAAAGGTGGGCATTGCCATTGCGTTGGCAAAAGACGCCAAAGTCCTCTTGTTGGATGAACCCACTTCAGGATTGGACCCCAAGGCCAGCAATGAATTTGGACAGCTTTTACAAAAACTTCGGGATAAAGGGGTGGCCACCTTAATGGCAACCCATGACCTTTTTAGGGCAAAGGAAATTGGCACCCACGTCGGCATCATGAAAGATGGGCGATTGAAGCAGGAATTCATTGTGGACAACATTACGCTCAATGAATTGGAGATGTTCTATTTAGATACGATGACCTATAAAGAGGAAACGCTATGATTTCAAAAACGTTTATCAAGGAAACTAAAGAGCTTTTCCGGGAAGGACGGGTAAGAATATCATTGTTCATTGTCCTTTTGCTTCTTGGGGTAGCCGTTTGGATAAGTGCCAAACAATATCAAAACATCAACGAGCAATACGCAATGGCAAAAACTGCAGAGCGGGAAGTTTGGGACAACCAAGGTGAAAAAAATCCGCATTCTGCCGCTCATTATGGCACTTATGCATTTAAGCCAAAATATCCGTTGTCTTTGGTGGATCAAGGAGTAGATAAATACGCAGGCACTTCCATCTTTTTGGAGGCCCACAAACGCAACGAGGCCCAATTTAGTGCCGCGGCAGATCAGACTGGACTGGCCAGATTTGGTGATTTGACTCCAGATTTTATCCTCTTATTCATTATTCCATTACTCATCATTTTATTGGGGTACAACAGTTTTACCAAAGAAAGCGAAATGGGTACCTTAACCCTACTCAAAAGTCAAGGTATTTCTTCTTTTTCATGGATGATGGGGAAATGGAGCGCCCTATTCTTTCCCATTTTTGTAAAAACTGCGGTATTGTTTTTGATTGCCGGAATAGTGCTAAACAATCTTAATGATTTTGGGGTCTTCAACTGGACTTCCCTAGGAGTCATGTTCTTGGTCTACATAGGGTACTACATCATTTTTATCAATATTGTTCTCCTGATTTCATCCTTGGTCAAAAAATCCGGGATTTCGCTGGTGCTTTCATTGTGCGTTTGGATTCTGGCCTGTTTGGCAGCGCCTAAAGCAGCCAGTAATATTGCAGAAAGTAAACACCCCTACCCTACGCGACAAGAATTCGCTGCCAATGTGCTCAAAGACAAAAAAGAGGGGTTGGATGGGCACGACCCTTGGAGCAAGGAATCCAAACTATTGGAAAAGAAAGTATTACAAGAGTATGGTGTGGATAGCCTGCATCAATTGCCCTTTAATTTCAGTGCCTATCGCATGCAAAAAGGTGAAGAGCACGAGGCCGAAGTTTATTTTAAGCATTACAATTACCTCAAAGAACAATATGCAAACCAGTCCAAGGTTTACAGAAACCTCGCGGCCATTTCGCCGTACTTGCCCACACGATTCCTAAGTATGGCGATAGCGTCAACGGATTATGATACCCATTGGGATTTTGCAGACGCAGCGGAGACCTATCGCATCGCGACCCAAAAGTTTTTAAATGACAATACAGCGCAGAATACCAGATATGGAGAAAGGGGCTATAAGGCCAGTGCCAACTTTTGGCAACAACTGCCTGCCTTTGCATACGAACCGCCAGAATTGGATACCGTTCTTCATCGCAACTCCTCAAACATGATGGTCCTTGGCATCTGGCTTTTCGCTTCTTTTGGATTAATGTTCTTCACCACTAAAATCATTTAGCCATGTTTTCTTATAATTTTAAATACGAACTAAAACTTTTACTCAGAAGTCGATGGATCCAACTCCTAAGCTTAGTTTTATTGCTAATTTTTGGTTTTGCTACATATAATGGTTTGCAGAAAGTTGAAAAAAGGAAGAGCGACATCCTTGCGGCAAAAAATGAGGTCAAGGAAAATGACGAAATGATGCTGAAGTTACTGGATTCCGTGGAACGGGGCCTTTCTGTCAATGCCTCACCATGGACCATACCAACCAGCCCAATGGCCGTTGGAACCTATCATCCAAGGGTGGCAGCCATGGAGCCGCGGCCCATGGCATTCCTGTCAACGGGACAGGCCGACCTTTTCACGCATTTTGTAAAACCCACAGTGCGAAGTGACGCTTTTGATTTAAACTTTACCGAAATGACCAGTCCCGTACAATTGCTGTTCGGAAGTTTTGATTTGGCATTTGTAGTAATTTATTTGTTGCCTTTGCTGATTATAGCCTTTTCCTACAATGTGCTATCGGCTGAAAAGGAAAGCGGTTCCCTACGATTATTGGCCGCACAACCTATTCGTATCCAAAGTTGGGTCTTACAGAAATTAGGACTTCGGTTTTTTTGGTTAGTGCTCTTGGTCGTCGTTTCTTTAATTTTGGTTTTTGTTGTTTTGAGGTTGGATTTCTTATCGGAGTTCTCCACTTTCTTGGGGCTAGTGGGGTTAATCTTAGCATATACACTTTTTTGGTTTGCCATTGCCTTCCTTGTCAATCTTTGGGTAGGTAGCTCTGCTAAAAATGCGGTCGCGCTTTTGGGGCTGTGGGTGACTTTTGTGCTTTTGATACCATCGGTCTTGAACCAACTGGGAAATACCATATATCCCATGCCCTCCCGCAATTTAATGATTAATGAAATGCGTAGCTTAAAGGCTGAAGTTACCGAGAGGCAAGATGAAATATTGGATAACTTTTTACGTGACCATCCAGAATATGCCCTAAATGATTCGACCCAAGCTCGCGGCTTTTATCATCGCTACATGGCCTCCCAAAAATTAATACGTGAAGAATTGGCTCCTTTGGTAAATTCCTTTGAAGAACAATTGCAAAAGCAACAAAATTGGATAGCAAGATACAAATGGCTTTCCCCAGCAGTCCTTAGCCAAGAATCCTTGAACAAAATGGCAGGAACGGCAAAAAGCGACTATGAAGACTACAGGAAGCAGGTGGTAGCTTTTGCTGAAAAATGGCGAGAGCATTTGATTCCCTTTTTGTACAATAATCAAGACTTTACCCAAGCGGACTACGGCGACTTACCCTCATTTGATTATCAAACTAAAAGCAATAACCCTTGGATGGTCATAATAGCCATATTACTAATGTCGATAGGGTTATTTGCCACGGGATTCGTCCTGTCAAAGAATCGCGGTCGCAATATTATTTTGAATCAGGGATAGCATAAAATAAAGATGAAAAATGCACTACTAGTTTTTCTTGTTTTGGGATGTTTTGCAGGACTGGCGCAGGAGGATGAAACTGACAACTTCCCCCCTCCTGAAGTTCCGGTTAAAATAAACGCCTCAAAAACCAGTGGTACCATTACTATTGATGGAAGATTGGAGGAACCCGATTGGGACATGGCCGAACCTATTACCGATTTTTTTAGGGTGGAACCTGACCAAGGGGGACGTATAAAAAACCCAACTGAAGTTCGTGTGCTCTTCGACGACAAGAACATTTACTTTGGGGTTTTTGCCAAAGACTCCATGGGCAAAAAGGGGGTGCGAATGCAAGACTTGAGCAGGGATTTCAATGGCTTGGAAAATGATGTCTTTGGTATTCAGATTGATGCACAGAACACCAAGCAATATGCGGTTTCCTTTCAGACCACACCTTATGGTAACCAGCAAGACGTCCAAAATTTTAACGATAACAATCGTGATGAAGATTGGAACGCCCTTTGGCGTGTTCGTACCCAACGCACTGATAAGGGCTATTATGCTGAGTATGCCATTCCGTTTAAATCTATTAGGTATGATAATCCAATCGATGGAGTTCCGGTAGAATGGGGTATCACCTTTTTTAGATTGGCTAGAAAGGACTATGAGAAGACCGTTTTTCCGGCCATACCACAGTCCTTTTCAGAAAACCGAATGACCTATGCGGCCAAATTGACCGGATTGGAAGTGCCTCCGCCATCGGCCAATATTAGAATAGAACCCTACGCGCTCTACCAGTATGATGAAAACAGGACCGGTAACGCGTTGACCAATAAACTCAATGATCCTAAAGTTGGGGTTGATGTAAAATGGGCCATCAATCCTAATGCTGTTCTAGATTTGACCATAAATACAGACTTTGCCCAGGCTGACGTTGACCAAGCTGTAAACAACTTGGAACGGTTCAATATCTTTTTCCCTGAACGAAGGCAGTTCTTTTTAGAAAACTCTGGCATATGGGCAGGAAGCAACAGTAGCTTTATTCGTCCATTCTTTAGCCGAACCATTGGGCTTTCCAATAGTTTTAATGCAGCACCCGCCCCATTGGATTTAGGGGCAAGATATACGGATCGTGATGAAAAGCGAACGCTTGCCGCATTAGTGGTTAGACAACGTGAGACCAGTGACAGTCCCAGTGCTACTTTTGGTGTTGCTCGGTACACGAAAAACTACGGAAGGGAAAACAATTTTGGGGCTATGGTCACTTACAGAAGAGATGATTCCTTGGTAGATTTAAATGTTACAAGTCAAGATAACACTACCGTCTCAGTAGATGGCCTGATACGGCCCAAGAGCGAATTGTCTATCACCTACATGCTTTCTGCATCATGGGATAGTGAAGTCAATTCAACCGGATATGCTGGCCAATTTTTTGCCGGGCAAACTACAAACAAGTCATATTTGGGATACCTGAATAATTTTGTCAGCAAAAATTATAGTCCAGATATGGGCTTTGTCAGTCAAAAAGATGTGATGTACCATAGTCCCGGAGGTTACGCCATATTACGTCCCAAAAATCTACCTTTTATTCGCCGCTGGGATCCCGGTGTTTTTGTGAATTACTATCATGATTTTGAGGATTTTGGCCGTTTTCAGCAGGCCAACATATACATCTTCCCCATTTTCTTATGGTTTAAGGATAACAGTTTTATTGAAACTTCCTTCACCCCAACTTGGCAAAATATCAATTTTGATTTTGCCCCTTTGGGCCTAGACATTGAAGAGGGTCGTTACCGCTACACCCGCTACACCCTTCGTTATAATTCCGATAGATCCAAAAAGTTTTCAGGTTCCATTCGATATGATTTTGGTAATTTCTATAATGGGGTGAGAAATTCGGTGACCACCGGACTACGATATGCTCCCGTGCCACATGTGGCCATGAACATAGATTATGAACACAACAACATTAACAATGTTGGTATTCGTTCTCAAGATCTAAACACCGATTTATATACTGCAAGTGTACGTTTAGCCTTGAATCCCCGGGTTCAGTTATCCACTTTTTATCAGTACAATAGTTTTGACCAACAAGGGCGATGGAATGTCCGTTTTAGTTGGGAATATATGCCCCTTTCCTTTATTTACCTTGTATTTAACGATACACAAACAGAATTGTTTGACCCGGTGCAGCGTAGCATACAAACGATAAGTAAAATAACACTTCTAAAACAATTTTAATTACGATATGAGAGCAATTGTGAGATTTAAAAATCAACCAAATATCTGGGGAAGTTTTGCTAGCGGTTTATGCTTAGCGCATTGTATAGGCACACCTTTTTTATTTGCTGCACACGCGGGGCATGTTCAAGGTCATCATTCGGCCCCACAATGGTGGGGATTTATAGATATACTATTTTTAGTGATTTCTTTCTTTAGCGTGTTCTTGTCATCTAGGCATACTTCAAAAAAATGGATTAGTTATTTATTGTGGCTGAGCTGGGCTTCTCTTGCACTAATTATTTTAAATGAAAAAATAGGCATGTTTCACATAAAAGAGGAGGTGATTTACATTCCATCTATTTCATTGATTATCTTTCATTTATACAATACAAAGTATTGTCAATGCCAAGATGAAGAATGTTGTGCGCTTAATTAATTTCTATGAGAAAACCCACGATCTTCTTATTCATTTGTACTGATAAAAGAACTAAGACACATTAACGTTTCTCCTTTATTAATAGTTGGTGTTGCAAGCATATATAAAATTAGACCTGTTTTTGAGGCCTTGTATTCTTCCAATACCGCACCAAACTCATCCGTGGTATAACCAACGACCTGCTCCTTTTGAACGGAATCACCAGCTTTTAGGGAACTATAGAAAATGCCCTTGGTTTTTGATTTTATGTAAACCTGGTCATTTAATCTGGTAATTGTGTGGTTTGAATCAGAAACCTTACGATACATCTTCATTTTGCCAAGCATGTTAAAAACACCCTTTTTTATCAAGGCAACTGCTTCTTCTTGCACAATCCCCAATTTACCGGCTTCAATACTCAATCCTGTTTTACCATCTTGAACAGCCTGCTTAAAAACATATTTGGCGGGCTCTTCATCCGTAATCGTGTAAGGATAAGAAACCACATATTCAAATCCGCTAACATCTGACAGTTCTTTTGCTAGTTGGGTTTGTTCAGGTCGGTTTTTATTGTTGTAATAACAAATAAAAGGCAATAGGTCCTCAGGGGCATCACCTCCGTGTATATCTAAAAATACATCGCTTACCGGAATGATATTTTTAGTGATTAAATAGGCCGTTTTTTGGGTTATGGAACCGTCTTTATTTCCTGGGAAAGCCCCGTTTAAATTTACCCCATCTTCGCCGTTCTTATAGGGTGTACGGGTATAAAAGGACCCCCTACTGGCTATGGGGATAAAAATTATCGTACCGTATAGCAAATCTAAATCCACCTCTTGCATGATTTGTTGTACTGCAATAATCGGGGCATATTCTAAGCCATGTACCCCGGATATTATGGTAAAGACCGGGCCATCCACTTTTCCTTTAAATATGGAAACCGGCAAATAACCTTCATTGCCAAAACTATCTGAAACAGCAATCTTAAGGTTGTGCCGCGAGGGTCTTTCCGCGTTTTCAAAACGAAGTCTGAAATCATTTTGGGCTTGTAAACAATGAACTAGTAAAGTACCTAAAATTAGTAGTCCCCTTTTCAACCTTCTGTTCGTATGGATTAATATCATTGTACTGATTTGGAAACTATTTCTTTTTACCAGATAACAAATAGGTATACACCCACATAATGGTAAAGGTAGGTACTACATCCAACCCTGGGATCAACTCCTCCACAAAGGTCACCACACCTGCTGCCTGCCCCAATTTTCCCTTATACATTCTGGTCATCAGCCAGCCAGCCAGAGGAGCCCAAATAACATCGGAGAACTCTCCAATGGCAGGTACCGTAAAGGAAAGCATTCCTATGGCATCAAAAAGCAAACCCAAGAAAAGGTTGCGAATTTTGTTCTCTTTTATTTTTGACATGTTGAAAAATAATGATTTCACCCGTATTGGAGCAAAACCAATGCCAAAAAATTAGGAAAGGGTAGAACTGATCAGCTTCAGAAACTCGTTACGGGTTTCAATTTTTTCAAACTGTCCCCTAAATCCTGATGTTGTGGTCACGGAGTTTTGTTTTTGCACCCCACGCATCATCATACACATATGTGACGCCTCAATGACCACCGCAACCCCTTTAGGTTTTAAGGTATCATTCAAACATTCCAAAATATCATGGGTCAAGCGTTCCTGTACCTGCAATCTTCTTGCAAAAACATCAACAATCCGTGGTATTTTGCTCAACCCTACAATATGTCCATTAGGAATGTAAGCTACATGGGCCTTCCCAAAAAAGGGAAGCATATGGTGCTCACAGAGGCTATAGAGTTCTATATCCTTTATAATCACCATATCATCGTAGTCCTCCTTGAACATGGCCCCTTTTAAGATGGCAGCTGCGTCCTGTTTATAACCCTGTGTTAAAAAAAGCATGGCCTTGGCGGCACGTTCCGGGGTTTTAACCAAACCTTCACGTTCCACATCCTCGCCAATCTCATCTATGATTTTTGAAAATCTGTCCTTTACCTCGTTGGTAATGCTGATATTATATTCTTCTAAATTTTGGTATGGAGCCATATGTTATGTACTAACGGTTTTTAATTTGTTGGGGAAGTATTTCCTGATCTTATGTAGTTTTGGTTTAATGATATATTGGCAATACGGTTGGTTGGGGTTGTTGTTATAAAAATTTTGATGCTCCTCCTCGGCCTTATAAAACGGGGCTTCGGGGGTTACTTCGGTTACAATGGGCGCACTAAAAATACCTTCTTTATCCAATAGTTGAATATAGGATTTGGCAATCTTTTCCTGTTCAGCGTTGGTGTAAAAAATTCCACTGCGATACTGGGTCCCAACATCATTCCCCTGGCGGTTGAGCGTGGTTGGATCGTGAGTGGCAAAAAATACCTCCAAGATTTCTGCGAAACTTACTTCCGTAGCATCAAAAACAATTTTTATGGCCTCTGCGTGACCCGTACGACCGGTACAAATTTCCCGATAGCATGGGTTTTTGATGGTACCCCCAGTATACCCGGAGATTACTTCTTTTACCCCCTTAAGTTGCTGAAATACAGATTCCGTGCACCAAAAGCACCCATTGGCCAAAATAGCCGTTTCCAATTGATTTGTGTTTTGTTTACTCATATAATGTAAATGTTAAACAAATTGCGTTATTACGCAATAGTACTTCTATTTTTAACTTTTGCTTAATAGTCGGTTAAAATTTCATATTCTTTCACCTTTGTGATTGCAGTACTGGATGTGTTTTACGTATTTTCACCTTAAATTTTACTATTGATGATAACGGCAACCAATATTAAAAAAAATTATGGGGACCTTAAGGTGTTAAAGGGTGTTTCCATCAGCATAAAAAAAGGTGAAGTCATCTCTATTGTAGGACCCTCTGGAGCGGGTAAAACCACCTTGCTACAATTGGTGGGCACCTTGGACACGCCCTCCAATCCAAAAGACAGCAGCATTATGATCAATGGGGTTGATGTTACCGATTTGAGAGACAAACAATTGGCAAAATTCAGAAATGAAAACATCGGTTTTATTTTTCAGTTTCACCAGCTGTTACCGGAGTTTACGGCACTTGAAAATGTATGTATCCCTGCATTCATCAAAAAAACACCAAAAGCCAAGGCAGAGGTGCGGGGCAGGGAATTGTTGGATTTTTTAGGCTTGTCCCAAAGGTACGATCACCGTCCAAGGGAATTATCCGGTGGAGAGCAGCAGCGGGTTGCCGTCGCAAGGGCATTGATTAACAACCCCTCTGTAATCTTTGCGGACGAGCCCAGCGGGAACTTGGATTCAGAAAGTGCAGAAAATCTGCACCAATTGTTCTTTAAATTGCGTGAAGAATTTGGACAGACCTTCGTCATTGTGACCCACAACAAGGAATTGGCCAATATGGCCGATAGAAAGCTGATCATGGTCGATGGTCAAATTCAGTAAAATACTAGAAGGGTGACCAAAAAAGAAATCAAAATCTTCTTGGATGAAAAAGCAGCGCAATATGAGCATCCAAAATTCCTGGAAGATGATCCCATCCAAATTCCACATCGGTTTACTAAAAAGGAGGATATAGAAATTAGTGGGTTTTTAACTGCGACCATTGCTTGGGGCAACCGTAAAAGCATTATTAACAATGCCTCCAAACTCATGGAAATGATGGACAACGCACCGTATGACTTTGTCCAAAACCATACTAAAAAAGACCTTGCACGTTTAGGGCATTTTGTTCACCGTACATTTAATATGGAAGATTTGCACTACTTTTTGTGCTCACTACAAAATAGCTACGCCAATCATGGTGGGTTGGAAGCCATGTTTACAAAAGCACCCCAGAAGGCATCCATACAAGATGGGATAAGTGCCTTTAAACAATTATTTTTTGAGCTTCCACACCAGCCTAGAACCCAAAAACACGTGTCCGACCCCCGAAAGGGATCAGCCGCAAAACGCATAAATATGTACCTACGGTGGATGGTACGCCCCGCGGAAAAGGGGGTTGATTTTGGGCTTTGGAACTCCATTTCCCCAAAACAACTTTCCTGTCCGCTGGACGTCCATTCCGGAAATGTTGCCCGGAAACTCAACTTGTTAAAACGCAAACAGAACGATGCTAAGGCACTGGCCGAATTGGATAAGAATCTTAGAAAAATGGACCCAGAAGACCCGGTAAAATATGATTTTGCCCTTTTTGGCCTTGGTGTTTTTGAGAAATTTTAATTTATTTTTTCAAACTGTTCATCATTAAGGGTTTTCATGAAGGCAATCAGTGCTTTCGATTCTTTATCGGAGAGATGCAATGAATCTGCCGGTAAGGTTTGATAAGGTACTTCTAAACCCATCCCTTGACCCCCGCCAACGTTATAAAAGTTAACAACTTCCTCAAGGGTGCCATAAACACCGTTGTGCATATATGGTGCCGTAAATTCAATATTCCTTACCGTAGATGTTTTAAAGAAACTTCTTTTTTCCTCCACCTTGTAAGGATAGTATTGCCCTGGGTCTTCATCTAAAACCGGATGCTCAAAACTTGCATTTTTTGGAACCCCTAAATTTTCAAATTCAGACTCCATATATTTTGGGGGTACCGTACCGTTAAATGCCGGAGGAAAATGACAGGTAGCACATGCCGCTTTCCCCATAAAAAGATTAAATCCTAAAATTTCTTCTTGGGTCATGGAGTCTTCCACACCTTGCATGTTTTTATCTAATTTTGAATCAAAAGGCGCTAAACTTCTAATATACGTGGCAATTGCGTGCCTCGCATTTCTATTGGTTATTTGTCCATTGTAAAGGGAATCGAACATAACAACATACCTAGGATTTTCCTGTACTCGCTTTTCCAAGGTATTTAAATCCAAATGAAACTCATTTTTGTCGTTTACCACATTCACAATTTGGTCCTCTAAACCCGTAGCACGGCCGTCATAGAACATAGTTTTTTGATAAACAGCGTACGTTAATGTTGGGGTGTTTCTTAAAAGTTCGATACCATCAATGCCTTTAGCCTTCTTAAAACCGTCCGTAAATGCTTTTTCTGTCTGATGACAGGTTGCACAACTAATATTCCCTGAGCTAGACAATGATTGGTCATTAAATAGCATCTTTCCCAAGGCAATACGATCCTGTGAAATTGCTGGGGCACCTGGTGGTGAAAATAATTTTATGTTGAAGAAGTCTTTATCAAAAAGGTTTGTCGCGCTTGGATTTAAAGCTCGGGAGGTATTTAATTTAATGTTCCAATCTACCGCAGTCTTATGAATTAATTTCAGTTGTTTGTTCGTATGTTCCTTAATAAAAGTGTACCTATCAAACGTATCAAATTCTCCATTCCCCAAATCTGAAATTGTCCGCCCTATCTCCGTTAACCACGTCTTGTAAAGTGCTTTGCTTGAGAAAGCGGGCTCGTAAATGTGAAGTACCTCTCGTATGGTCTCGTAATTATATATAGCCTCATTCAATGAATTGGCAAGCATGGGTGAATCAAAACCGGTAATGCCCTTGGTTGCGATATTGACAATGGCGTCACGGAGCATTTTTAAGTGATGCCGGTCATTTTGCCGAAATAAAATATGATTCCTTCTGATATAGGGAATTCTGACCTTGAGATATTCCAGCACAAAATTTAAATCTGCATTATCAAAACCATCCTCCGAATACAATAATTCTTCCAAAACTTGATAGCTTTTTGGCTTTAATACTTTAATGTCCGTATAATCATCTATCTCAACCTTCAATAGGTTTGGGGCATTCATAGAAAGATAATTTTCATAGTCATATGCCATAAGCATAGGTTCCATCCTTTTGTACCATTTTCTGCTTTCCAGAAAATTGGCCTTGTTATTGGCAAGTGTTTTTGTAGTGTCTATTTTTTGCATATAAAAACCTGCACTGTCCAAGGTTTTAAAATAATGGTTGCGTACGGGCTCATTGAACATTGAGACACCATCATCAGTTGTAGCCATGGCCAATAGTTTTTCTTGCTTTTTGCAGGAAAAAAAACTGACTAGCATGCTAGCTGCCAAAAAATAAATTATCGCCTTCATAAATACTTGGATTTAAATCATAAACAAAGAAGTTCCCTAAACAGGGAACTCTTTGTTTGTTTAATAAATAATTAGAAAAACTATCTTGGAAGGCCTGTAATCTTAAACAGAAAAGAACCTTCTAACCTTGCGGAGCCTTCATTTATCGCAGTTGGGTCATAAAATTTGGCTCCATCCGCCCTAACAGCCGTTGCTGGTGTTGTGGAATAATTCCAACCATGGACCTGCGCACCGCCCATGAAAGTTGGTTCACTTGCACCAATAATCTCCGTTACGTCAATGAGGCCCGTAATTTCCCAGTAGTTGGTTAAAGTACCAAAGCCTAAATCGGTTGCGGCTATCTGGTTACACTCCATAACCTCTGCCAAATTCCCCGTTGCAATTTCATACTGCCAAAGTTTGGCGTACCCTTGAATGTTGGGATTTAAATCTTGGTATCCGTTGGGGTCTTCTTGGATATATACGTAATTCTCTGTAACTAAAATATTATCTGGAGAGTGCATTCCATCACCCTTTCCTCCAACGCGGTCACCATCAACTACCACAGAAAGCTTGGCATCGCCCGTGGGGTCGTCTGGGTTTAATTCCAATTTATAGACCCTCCCAAAAGTAGTGCCTCTATTTGCCAAGTCAGGATTATCAGAACGATAGCGCCCGGTGGCATTAAAAAAGATGTTTCTATTATTCTCTGCCGATCCTCGCTGCCAGTCAATATCCTCTATTCTTTGGAAACCAATGGCAACGGAGTCAATGGCCTCTTGGTTAAGTTCCGCCAACGTTCTTTCGTTTACCTTTACCCATTCCACATCGTATTCATTATCCTCAACAGCACCCATTTCAAATTTAAGACCGCCGCCACCAATTGCTGTTTCCGTGGTATCTTTTCCTCGTAAAACATATAACTCGCCTCCATTAAGGTCACCACGACTACCTACATACATGGCAAAGTGGGCTTCTGGGTAGGTATTGTTACTGTCATCATCACCCATAAAAACAACAGTTTGTCGTGGATAAGCGTCTTTACCAATTACCACAGCGTTCTCTGTGGACCATTCCCCAAGGGCAGGTAAGCGTTGTGCTTCTACGCGATCTTCCGTATCTCTAAAGGGATTCACCCTGTAAACGCCCTTTGCATTACCACCCCATTCGCCTCCAGAAAGATATAAAGGTCCAAAACCGTGCTCTTGGGGGGTTATGGAAGAACCTGAACATTGCGCAGTAAATGCAGTTGCTGTGGCATTTACGATATAATCACCCTCTAACGGCTTTAAATCACGATTCATGCGAATACGTGCAATGGAATAATCCGATTCCAAGTTATTAATGAACGCATAAGTGCCATCATTGTTGGGAAAAAGGGCAGCACCATCCATAAACGACCCGTATACAAAAGTGGAATCTGATGGTAAAATGTCTGCAGAAGAAAGTAGCATTTCTAAATTGGCACTTCCCGCAAAGGCCCCTTTGAGTTCAAAAACATCGTCCGGCACAACGGAGGATTCCAAGGGCATTAAATCTGTGAGCGTTAAATCCTCGCCGTCCTCGCCGTCCGTTCCGTCACGTCCGTCAATACCGTCAATGCCATCCCGTCCGTCCATCCCGTCAAGACCATCTTCACCTTCGCAGCTGGTTAGCATTACTGCTAGCGAAGCCGACATAAATAATACTGCAATTTGTTTCATTTTCATGATGTTAAAGTTTTTAGGTTTTCATCTGAACCAAAAGTACTTTAGACCTCATGTTAGGCATGTTAAGGAAGTGTAGTCTTAAAATGAACAAGCCATAAAAAAAAGGTTAAGACTTAAAATAAATGTTAACCTTTAAGAATGATATAGATTTAGAATGATTTTTGATGTTTTCACGACCTAAATGAAAAGAGCAAGTACTTGTAACCCCATGCTAAGCCCCTAAACTTAAAACTTGCCAAGAACCCCCTTTTGCGATAGATCGGTATATGGCTTCCACAATGACCATATCCCGCCTGCCCATTTCCCCTGGAGCCAAGTTAGGGGCATTGTATAACACATGTTTGGCAAAGTCATCCATCTGGAGTTTCTGCTGGCTTTCATGCGGAAAGTTGAACTTTGTACCGTTAGACGTTATGCCGCTAAGGGGACCATAATTGTTGGCCGGCTCCAAAACAAACCATCCGTTGGAACAGTTTACGTGCAGTTTGTTGGCATTTATGTTATGGGACGTCATCATATGGCCCACTGCGCCACTTTTAAATTTAAATTGGGCGGTAATGGTCTCATCCGTATCCTTAAAATACTCAGGACGTGTACTGTACTCCTGGGCACAAACGGCAATGGGATTCTCACCGGTGCCATAGATAAGACTCTGTATGGAGTATACCCCCATGTTCACCAATGCCCCGCCCCCGGACAAGGCTTTGTTCAAACGCCATTGATTGGGGTTACCGCCGGAATAATAGGCCGCCTCTGCATTTACATAGCGCACCTCACCAAATGTTTTTTCCTTTATAAGCCGTTTTATCTCTTGGGTATACGGCTCAGAATGTAGACGGTAGCCCATCCCAAGCTTTACCTTGGCTTTTTTACAGGCCGCTAGTATGGCATCGCACTCCTCCACGTTCATGGCCATGGGCTTTTCACAAATAACATGCTTGCCAGCTTTGGCGGCCCTAATGCAGAAATCCGCATGCATACTATTGGGCAATACCACGTAAACTATATCTATGTCCGGGTTATTTTTAATGGAGTCAAAGTTTTCGTAGTCATAGCAATTCTTCTCTGGAATTGCATATTTTTCCTTCCAAATTTGCTTTTTATTTGGAGTTCCTGTCACGATTCCTGCCAAATAACAATGTTGGGTATCCTGCAAGGCAGGTGCTAATTGATACGTGCTATAGCTGCCCAGGCCTACCAATGCAATACCCAATTTTTTATCGGATGACGCTGGCATTGCACATGACAAGGCAAGATTGGGGGTCACCACCGCTGCGGTGGTTCCCAATGTGATTGACTGTGTAAATGTTCTTCTGTCCATAACTTTTCCTTTTTATTGCTACACCCTTTAACGGATAGGCTTGGGTAACATGACGTTATTATTCCGCGATCAACAGTATCTTCATGGTCAATTTACCCAATGATCCTTAAAAATACCAAAGAATAGGATTGGATGCGATTCATTTTAAATTTCATTATCTAAATTGTACTTTTAAGAATTGACTAAAACCATTTACAATGTTGAATAAATTATGCCTTTTAGTGTGTACCTCCGCCTTTGTTGTGGCGGCTGCGCAACATAGAAAATTACCTATTGATACTACTGTGACCACACAACATTCCGTCACGGTAAACGGGAATACCTTTACCTATACGGCAAGCACGGGCACCCAACCCGTTTGGGATGAAATGGGGAAACCCATTGCTGCCCTACATTATACCTACTACACCAAGAACAATGTAAAAAATAGGGAAAGTAGGCCATTGTTAATTTCCTTTAACGGAGGTCCGGGATCGGGTTCCGTTTGGATGCATTTAGCCTACACAGGTCCACGAGTACTTAAAATTGACGACGAGGGCTACCCTGTACAACCATACGGGGTTAAGGAAAACCCATACTCGGTTTTGGATGTGACGGATATTGTTTACGTAAATCCGGCCAATACCGGCTACTCTAGAACCATACCGGAAATGGGCAAGGAAGTGGACCGTGAAAAGTTTTTTGGCATTAATGCGGATATCAAATACCTAGCGGAATGGCTAAATACCTTTGTAACCAGAAATAATCGTTGGAGATCTCCAAAATACATAGTTGGCGAGAGCTATGGAGGCACCCGAGTCATGGGGCTTTCATTGGCCTTACAAGACCAGCAATGGATGTATCTGAATGGGGTCATTATGGTTTCACCGGCAGATTACAAGCTTTACAATACCGGCGGTGCGGTTGAAAATGCCATTAGTCTTCCCTATTTTACCGCCGCAGCATGGCACCACAAAGCACTTCCAGCTCCCCTACAACAAAAAGATTTGTTAGAAGTGCTTCCAGAATCAGAAGATTATGCTATCAATGAATTGATTCCAGCATTGGCCAAGGGCGGCTTTATTGACGAGAGCAAAAAGAATGAGGTAGCAGAAAAAATGGCCTACTATTCCGGACTTTCCAAACAGGGGATATTAGACCAGAATTTAGTGGTACCTGTGCAGTATTTCTGGAAAAACCTACTTAAAGACCGTGGATATACGGTGGGAAGATTGGATTCTAGATATTTAGGGCTGGACAGGCAACTGGCCGGCATGGGCCCAGACTACAGTGCCGAACTAACTTCTTGGTTGCATAGCTTTACCCCCGCAATTAATTATTATCTGCAAGAAGAGCTCAACTTTAAAACGGATATTAAATACAATATGTTTGGCCCCGTGCGGCCTTGGAACAATGAAAACGACAACACTCGTGACAACCTAAGACAGGCCATGGCACAAAATCCCTATCTCAATGTTTTGATACAATCTGGTTATTATGATGGGGCAACCACCTATTTTCAGGGTAAATATACCATGTGGCAAGTAGACCCCAGTGGAAAAATGAAAGATAGGTTTGAGTTCAAAGGATACCGTTCTGGACATATGATGTACCTACGTCGCGAAGATTTAAAAAAGGCTAACGATGATTTAAGGGCCTTTATTTTAAGGACATCCAACACCAATAAAAGTGCGAAATATGAATAGGGATAACCACTCATAAAAGCAGGGAAGACATGCTAAAAGAATACTGTTTTAAGGAGCGTGACGTTGCGTCACCTCCCATGACTAAGCCGTTTAAGTTGATTTTGATTTGCTGCCTTCTAACTTTTGCCGGCGTTGGACTGGCGCAAGAAATACCTGCAAAAGATTGGCAGATAAAAACCGCGCTGATGGCCGTTCCTGATGAATTTAGAAAGGGAGCCAAAGTATATGGCTATGGTGCTGATGGAAAATTTATCACCTTAAAGGAAGGAACAAACGACTATATTGCCATAGCATCCGACCCGTACAAAGAGAATTTTTCTACCGCAGCCTACCATAAAGATTTGGATGAATTTATGGAGAGGGGTAGGCAACTTAAGGCTGAGGGCAAAGAATTTCAGGAGATTTTTGATATTCGTGAAACAGAGGTAAAATCTGGAAAGCTTAAAATGCCCGATAAGGCCACGCTCTGCGTTTTTACGGGAGAGGTCAATAAAACCACCATGCAAATTGAAAATCCCTACGTACGCTACGTATTTTACATTCCTTTTGCGACTGGGGAAACCACGGGTTTACCAACCACTCCCTCCCCTCCTGGCCATGCGTGGTTAATGAATCCCGGTACCCACAGGGCACATATAATGATAACACCTCCTAAGGAATAAGTATGGAGACCAAAAAAACAACCCCTCTAATTATACTGCTTGTGCTTTTTTCATTTTCTAAACCGCTCAAGGCTCAAGATTGGGCAAATCTCACAAAATATCAAAAGGCCAATAAAGCTGTTGAATTTGATGAAAGTCAAAAAAACCGAGTGGTTTTTATGGGCAACTCCATCACGGAAGGGTGGCCAAAGGAATTTTTTGAAGGTAAAACATACCTTAATCGCGGAATCAGTGGACAAACCACCCCACAAATGCTGCTGCGGTTTAGGCAAGACGTCATCAATTTACAACCTAAAGCAGTGGTCATTTTGGCCGGCACCAATGATATTGCCGGAAATACCGGCCCAATGACCTTGGAACAAATTAGGGACAATATAGAATCCATGGTAGAATTGGCCAAATCCAACAAGATTGTTCCCATTGTTTGTTCGGTGCTTCCTGCCTATGACTATCCATGGAGGCCAGGTTTACAGCCCAATATTAAAATACCAAAATTAAATGCCCTTTTGTTGGCCATGGCACAAGAGCAAGAGGTCCCGTATCTGGACTATTTTTCCGCAATGGCGGATGAAAGGAACGGACTTCCCAAAAAATGGACCACGGACGAAGTACATATTACCCCAAAAGGATATGAAGTTATGGGCGACCTTGTTGAAAAAGCAATTGCCCAAGCCCTAAAAGAATAAGTTTTGGGCAAGGTTAGTATTGTTGTACCCTTTAAAAATACATCGAAATTTCTAGTTGACTGTCTGGAGAGCATTCAAAACCAAACCTACCAAGAATGGGAAGTACTGGCGGTAAATGATGGCTCTACGGACCCTAGTGCAGCAGTGGTTTCGCGCTTTGCCCAAAAGGATGGTAGAATACGCTGTTTTGACAATAAAGGCAAAGGCATCATCCCCGCTTTGCAGACGGCTTACGGCTACGCCTCCGGTAATTATATCACCAGAATGGATTCTGATGATATCATGAAAACTCGGCGTTTGGAGTTAATGGTCAATGCCCTGCAGCAGAAAGGTGTTGGCCATATTGCCGTAGGGCAGGTGGCGTATTTTTCGGACCAAGGCATCAGTAATGGGTATCAGCGCTATGAAGCTTGGCTCAACCAGTTAACAAAAAAAGGAGCAAATTTTATTGAAATCTACAAAGAATGTGTAATCCCATCGCCCTGTTGGATGGTCCATGTGGAGGATTTTGAACGCTGTGGCGGGTTTGAACACAACCGATATCCCGAAGATTATGACCTTACTTTTCGTTTTTACCAAGAAGGGCTTCAAGTAATCCCGTGCAAAGAAGTCCTGCATCTGTGGCGAGATTACCCTACGCGTACTTCTAGGACCCACTTGCACTACGCACAAAATTATTTTTTGGACATCAAGCTATACTATTTTTTAAAATTGCACTACACGCCCAACAGGGCCTTGGTGATTTGGGGAGCTGGCTTTAAAGGGAAACAGATTGCGAAAAGCCTGGTTGAGAAAAAAATTGATTTTACCTGGCTTTGCGACAATCCCAAAAAAATTGGCAAAAAAATCTACGGACAACCCTTACACCACTTTTCCAAACTCACCGCCTTAAATGAACCACAAAGTATTATTACAGTGGCAAATACAATAGCGCAAAAAGAAATAAGACAGTATTTGGATGCCTTGTCCCAACACCCCATGGAAGACTATTACTTCTTTTGTTAACCCTTTTAGGCCAATCCAAAATTACCAAAGCATTAACAAGGTACACCGCCCAACAAAATTTCATAATACTGTATCTTTGGGCTTTCAATCAAAGGAATGCAACTAAAACATCCGGAACTTCTTTGGGCCTTATTGCTGCTGTTGATTCCTATCATTATCCACCTATTCCAACTTAGAAAATTTAAGCGCACGCCCTTTACCAACGTGGCCATGCTCCAAAGGGTGGAATCGAAGTCCCGCAAGAGCAAACGCTTAAAAAAATGGTTGTTGCTGTTCGCTAGATTGGGGCTTTTGGGTTGTATCATCCTAGCCTTTGCACAGCCCTTTTTTGCAAATAAAACGGCTCTGACCAAGAAAGAGACGGTTATCTACGTAGATGATAGTTTTAGCATGCAAGCCAAGGCTGCTGGTTCCAAGTTGTTGGAAACAGCTGTTCAAGAATTGGTTACAACACTACCAGATGACCGTAAATATCATTTTATCACCAATACCAAAACCATTAGGAACGCTACGGTTAAGGAAGTTAAGAATAGGCTTTTGGGCTGGGAAACACAACAAAGGCAAATCTCCCTACAAGAAATCTTGATCAAAGCGCAAGCCCTCTTCACCAAGGACAAGTCTGTGCAAAAGGAGGTTATTGTCATTTCGGATTTTCAAAAAGAAGCTTTTGAGGCGTCTTTGGACAGCCTTCAGGATGTACAGCTACACCTTGTACAAATATCACCGGACAAGCAGGAGAATATAAGTATCGATTCCCTCTACCTCGGGGAAAAAGTCAACCAACAACTAGAGCTGGTTGTTAAAATTTCTGGCCTGTCACAGGAAGGTCAACTTAATTTACCCATTGCCCTCTATAACAACAATACCCTTATTGCAAAGACGGCCGTAGAACCTTTGTCCGGTAGCTTGGGTGAGGCTCTACTGTCCATACCCGTTGACCAACCCATTAAAGGGAAGCTGACGATTGATGACAACAGCCTGACCTTTGACAACCAACTTTTTTTTAACATTGAAAAGCGGCCCTTGATCAAGGTGTTGGCGATTGATGACGGCACCAGTGATTACTTAAAAAGGCTTTTTGACAATGAAGAATTTGAATTTACCACTACCCCCTTGGCCCGTTTAAATTATGGAAGTATTTCCCAGCAAAATCTGATTGTACTTAACGAAATTGAAAGACTTCCCAATAGTTTGGTGGATGTTCTAGTGGCCCACCAAAAAAATGGCGGGGTTTTAGCGGTGGTACCTCCCACCCAAATAGACCAACCATCCTATGATACACTGCTAATAGCAACCTTAAATTCACGGATTCAACAGGAGGTAGAGATTCCACAGAATGTAACGGGCATTTCCTTTGGTCATCCACTTTACCAAAACGTATTTGAAGAAAGGGTCACTAACTTTGATTATCCCCAGGTGAGCCTAAGCTACACTTTATCGGGAAATGCTCCCAAGGTGCTAAAATTTGCGAATGATAATGGTTTTTTGGTCAATAAGGGCAATACCTATTTCTTTACGGGTTCCCTTAACTTGGACAACTCCAATTTTACCGCTTCACCACTGATAGTCCCAACGTTTTATAACATGGCCCAATCTAGCCTTAAACAAGGGGACCTATACCACACCATTGGCACTAACAGCAGTATTGATATTGCAAAAACCTTGGACCGGGATGATATTATCACTTTGGTTTCCACATCTTATAAGTTTGTTCCGCTCCAACAAAACTTAAATACCAAAACCAGACTTTCGTTCTTTGAAAACCCTGAAACCGCCGGAATTTATGCAGCAGTCCATGAGAAGGATACCATACGCCACATTGCTTTTAACCACCAACGGAAAGAAAGCCTATTGGAATACCAGTCCTTGGAGAACCTCAATGCTACCACTAAAAACAACTCCATTACCGCCCTATTTGACAACTTAAGCCGCAACAATGAAATTACTAACTATTGGAAATGGTTTGTTATTTTTGCCTTAGCTTTTCTAGTGTTTGAGCTCTTGATTCAAAAATTCATTTCATGAACCTATTTCTAAAATCCGCCACGCTTATTGACGCTTCCAACACAAGCCTGCATGGTAAGAAACGGGATATACTCATAAAGAATGGCAAAATTGAAAAAATTGCGAGCCGACTAGAAGCAGTTTCGGGCTATAAGGAGATCCTTTTAGACAACCTCCATGTTTCCAAAGGTTGGTTTGATAGTGGCGTTTGTTTTGGGGAGCCTGGTTTTGAAGAACGTGAGACCATTGCCAACGGATTACATGTGGCAGCTGCAAGTGGTTTTGCAGATATTTTATTGAATCCCAATACGGCGCCCAAGCCAGACAGCAGTTCCCATATCGTATTTTTAAAGGAACGTGCATCTGGACAGTCCTGTAATTTGCACCCCATGGGGACAATGACTGCTAGGGCAAAAGGTGAACATTTGGCAGAACTTTTTGACATGCAAAATGTAGGTGCCAAAGCATTTTACGATTTTAAAACGCCCATCACCAACGCCAACCTCCTAAAGATTGCCTTGTTGTACGCACAAAACTTTAACGGGCTGGTATGCTCCTACCCGATGGACAACCATATTAAAGGGAAAGGCTTGGTCAATGAAGGTGAGGTCTCCACAAAATTGGGGTTAAAAGGGATTCCAGCATTGGCGGAGGAACTACAAATTGCAAGAGACCTTTACATATTGGAGTATACTGGAGGCCAACTTCATATCCCAACCATTTCAACCGCCGGAAGCGTAAAGCTCATTGCGGCTGCCAAAAAGAAAGGATTGAACGTGAGCTGCAGTGTGGCATTGCACCATTTATGCCTTACTGATGCTATTTTGGAGGAATTTGATACGGACTTTAAGGTACAACCGCCTTTACGCACCCCTAGGGACGTAAAAGCCTTGATAAAAGGTTTGGAGAATGGCACCATTGATCTAGTGACCTCGGACCACACACCCATAGATATCGAAGAAAAAAGGATTGAGTTTGACAATGCTGCTTTTGGTTCCATAGCACTTGAAAACAGCTTTGGGGTGCTCAACAAGATTTTTGGTAAGGAAAAAGCCATAAGCCTACTTACCAAAGGGAGAAAACGGTTTAACATCGCGGAGCCAGAACTTAAGGAAGGAGCATTGGCCTGCTTGGCACTTTTCAATCCTGAAGGGGAACTTACCTACGATGTAGCGCACAGTGCATCAACCTCAAAAAATAGTTTGTATAAAAACATGCCGATGCACGGGAAGGTGTACGGTAGCATCAACAACGGTAGATTAGTTTTAAATCCATGAATCAAAAAGAAATAGCTGCCGGTAAAAATACCGCCCTCATAGGATATTTCACCATTGTAGGAAGCTTAATAGCGCTTACGATGAACAATGAGCCAAAAAATGCCTTTGCCAGATTTCACATAAGGCAAGCCTTTGGCATCCATTTGTTATACCATGCGCTTGCCATTGGCATGTCTTACGCAAATATTTCCATCGTTTCCCTCCTTTTGTTTATAGGGTACCTCATGCTTTGGGGCTTTGGTTTTTGGCAGGCCATTAAAGGAAAAACAGACCCCTTGCCTTTTGTTGGTAGGTATTTTCAAAAGTGGTTTACATTCGTACAATAACTAAAACACCTATTAATGACTCCCAAATCTTTACAATTACACCATATCATTAGGGAAGCTAAAACTAAGAAATCCAACCCTCCTGTACTTTTTATGTTACATGGTTATGGCAGCAATGAAGAAGATTTGTTTTCATTTGTGGAAGAACTTCCGGAGGAACTATGTATCATCTCCGTCCGGGCCCCATACGATTTACAACCTTTTGGACACGCTTGGTATGCCATAAATTTTGATGCGGTAAATGGAAAGTGGAGTGATGATGAACAGGCCGTCGAATCACGTGAAAAAATTGTGGGTTTTATAGATGAAGCGTGCAATGCCTACGACTTGGACCCTAACAGGGTGACCCTGCTTGGCTTTAGCCAAGGAACCATTCTGAGTTTTTCCGTGGCCTTGTCCTATCCAGAAAAGATTAAAAATGTCATTGGCCTAAGCGGCTATATCAATGAACAGATACTGCTGGACGGTTACCAAGAAAAAGACCACAGCCAACTTCAGGTTTACAGCTCCCATGGGCAGGTAGACCAGGTACTACCGCTTGAATGGGCCCAACGCACCCCTATTTTTTTGAATCAGCTCAATATCCCAAATGTATTTGAGGAATATCCTGTTGGGCATGGGGTGGCACCACAAAATTTTTATTCCTTTAAAGACTGGCTGTCCAAGCGTATTTGATTTAATTGGTTATCTTTTGAAGAGTAATTAACCAATTTCTTTTTCTATGCACCTTACATCTTTTATGGGTAAACGCTGTTTCCTTGGTTTGGCCGTTACCATCTTGTTCAGCGCTTGCACTTATGATAAGACAGCAGTCACCGAAGCTTTTACCGTATATACGGAAATGGTTGCCAATGGGGCCAAACCTATGGCGTTCCATTATCCCATGAACCGCAATGAGATTGATAGGTATTGGGAAGAATTTAAAACGATAGCAAACGAACATAAGGTTTCCTTATTCCGGGAAGACAACTTCCCCGCTACCCTACTTTTTGCCCAGACGGATACCAATGACAAAACCGTGGCAATCATTTATAAAGGAGATAGATTAATCCAATACCAGCAGTGGAAGGTGGATGCATTGGCAGCTGACACCACTAATAGGTATACCCAAGAAAAGTTAGCTAGGCGCCTAGGCAGGCTTTTAGGGTATAGTGACTTGGGCATCAATCAACTTCTTGAAAAAAATTCCAATATCAAAACCCTAGCAAGCTTTGGCACAAACACGCAAACCACACATCTTTATTATGAAAAGCTCGAGGAAGCCACAGCATTTTACGAAACTATTTTAGGGCTTTCCAGCCCTGCAGCCAATACCTTTAAGATATCTAAAGATGGTTTTTTAAAACTACATTCCACGGACAGTGCACATCCCATAGGGCAACCCAAATCTACCGCAGTGGCCTTGCTCACCAATCAACTCCCCGCTTGGTACGCCATAATGAAAGACAAGAACATTCCTTTAAAATATAGCTTTAATCCAAAACAGGGAGGACCACATGATGGCTTTGTCGCTATTGATCCAGGAGGATATTTTTTGGAGTTCGAAACGTTTAAACAACATCCTGAAAATGAGCTGTTCATGGCCATTCTATCAAAAGCTGAACGCATTAGTACATCCCACAACAATCTTGATTTCTTTGGCACCATTACATGGACATACCATAAGGACATGCAAAAAATGCAGCGGTTTTATCAAGAAAAATTAGGTTTTGAACTAGTTGCCGACCAAGGCTGGGCCAAAATTTACCAAACTGCCGAAAATAGTTTTGTGGGTTTGGTAGATGAATGTCGCGGAATGGAAAACTATGCGGACCAAAAAGCTGTAGAGCTAACATGGGGGCTAGCCAAGGTAGAAAGCTTTTACACCCATGCACCAACCTTATTCAACCAGTATGATGCTAGCAGGAAAAGCTTTGTAGGACCAGAAAATTACCGCTATAACCTAGGAAACGACTAAGGTCATGGGGCTCTTTAAAAAACTCGTTTTTACTGCTTTCTTATTGTTAATTGGCATCCTCTTTTTTATTAGCGAGACCTTTACGGAAATTGCTGCAGGGGTAGCCATTCTTTTGTTTGGGATGATCATGTTGGAAGAGGGTTTTAATGCATTTGTTCAAGGGCGGCTTCAACAATGGTTACAGTGCCATTGTTTCCGATATCTGCGAGAGGTTAATCACAACGGCCGAACTACTGTATATGGACAAGGACGTAAGCATAGTGGAAGATAAGGCTTGGAATGGGGATACATCAATCCTGTAAAACAGCGCTTTTACTAAAAGTCAAAACCACTAAGGACCCATTGGGCAAAAGACTTCAAAAGCCTTCTTCCGCTTTAGTTGCTTCGGGTATAGAGCAAATGGTCCAGTAAGGTAAAATCTACGCTCATATCATCCTTCAATTCGTATTTAATAATGATGTCGCCCCAGTATTTTCCATCAGAAAAATCGGCAACAATCCACCTATGGTTCATTACCTTAATTTTATTGATTTTAAAATCGCTTTCCATCCCTTCATAGGGGATTAAAGGATTATCCCCTTTTTCTTCATTGGTTTCCAATAACTTATCCTCAATATATCTGGTAGGGTTTTCCAAGGTTAAATGATCGTAGTAGGCTAGGGCATCATCATTATTTTCGAGCGAAAAGTACTGCATGTCCAGACGTTGCAAGGTTTCTTTCTGCAAGGAATCCTTTAACCCTTTGTTCTCCGACATCAATTCCTGAATTTCGGCAGCATTGGACTCCTGTATTTTATTACCATTGACCAAAGTGTACAGCAATATCAACCCCACAAAAACAAATAAATATAGAAAGATGTTCTTTTTCATGTTACAAGGTAATTTTTAAATTATCATAGGCTAGAAATACGTTCTCCGGCAAGGTGGCCTGCACTTGATCATGAAAACCTAAGTGATGGCTAATATGGGTAAAGTAGGTACGCTCTGCCCCTACTTCTTTTGCAAAGGCCACTGCTTCGTCCAAACTAAAGTGGCTGTGGTGTGGCTCTAGTCTCAAGGCATTTACCACCAATACCTTGCAGCCCTTTAATTTTATCATTTCCTCTGGTTCCACCTTTTTTGCATCGGTGAGGTATACAAAATCCTTTATTCTAAAGCCCAAAACGGGCAATCGGTTATGCAAGACCTCCACGGGTACCACCTTAGCCCCGTTCAATATAAAAGAACTGTCTTTATCTATGGGGTGCACGGAAACCGCAGGAGCACCGGGATACCTATCCTCATCTGCAAAAATATAATCGAACCGCCTTCGTAAAGCCGTAATCACCCGCTCATGGGCATAAATATCAATATCTCCCTGTCTAAAAAAAAAGGGGCGAATATCATCAATCCCAGCGGTATGATCAGAATGTTCATGGGTAAAAAGAATACCATCCAAACGGTCAATGGGATTTTTAAGCAATTGCTGTCTAAAATCGGGACCACAGTCAATCACATAGTTTTGGCCCTCCCATTGCACCAAGACAGACACCCGCAAACGTTTATCTTTCTGGTTGTCACTTAAACAGACCGGATGTTTGCTTCCCAATATGGGTATCCCTTGGGATGTACCGGTACCCAAAAAAGTAATCTGCATCCTTTGGCTCATCATTATCAAAATTATAACATATTTATGGAAAAGACCGGACTATCTTATTAACTTTGTTTACCATAAAACGGCTTACATGGCACCAGTAAATACAAAGGTTTTGGGGTTTGAAAATGTTCCTTCAATTAAAGCGAAAACCCTTCGCATCAACTTAAATCCAGATATCTATGGCACCTTTGCGGAAATAGGCGCAGGCCAGGAAACCGCGCGGCATTTTTTTAGGTCCGGTGGTGCCTCCGGCACCATTGCAAAGGCCATGAGCGCCTACGACAAATCCTTTAGTGATGCCATCTATGGGGTGGAAAAGGATGGACGGTACGTGACCCAGGCACGTTTAAAAACCATGCTGCGCCATGAAATGAGATTGGTGGAAGAACGCATCAGTAGGGAAAACAAACCTGAAATGTTGTTTTTTTCCTATGCGAACACCGTGGCCACCATAGATTTTTCCAAGCGTTACAAGGGCCACGGTTGGGTAGGACTCCGTTTTCAGTTAGATCCCAAACAAAAGGAATACGATGAAATTATCTTGCATGTGCGTTTTAAGCAGAACGAAGCGCGCTTACAACAGGAAACCTTAGGTATCCTAGGCGTAAATTTAATTTATGGTGCATTTTTTAAATACGATAAGCCCAAAAAATTATTAAAATACCTCTACGACCATATTGATAAGGACACCCTAGAGATTGATATGATCAATTTTACCGGTCCTAATTTTAGGAACGTGGACAATCGTTTAATGAGCCTTCAACTTGTCCGTAATGATATGACTGATGCGGTCATGTTCGGTTCTGATGGCCACAACCTATTGCCGGCAGCCATCCTATACAAAAAAAATATCTTGGCATTGCGCGGTAGTTTTAGACCGGTGACCAAGGTGAACATGGATATGTTCCAAAAGTCCTATGATATTTTTATTCGCGAGCAAACCGTGGATGTGGACAACACCATAGTCATCTTTGAAATTACCCTATCCAATCTTAAAGCTTCTGGCGAAATAGATGAACAAGATTTTCTAGACCGTGCAGAACTACTAAGTTCTCTGGGCCATACGGTAATGATTTCCAAGTTTCAGGAATACTACAAACTTGTAGAATATTTTAACAATTACACCAAAGCAAGAATTGGGCTCACCATGGGTATCAACAACTTGGTGGATGTGTTCGATGAAAAATACTACCGCCATTTAAGTGGTGGTATTCTGGAAGCATTTGGTAAATTATTCTTTAAAGACTTAAAAGTCTACCTCTACCCTATGAAAGATGCGGAAACTGGACAGATTATGACCAGTAATAACGTAAAGGTGCATCCCAGAATGAAGGAACTGTACAAGTTTTTTAAGTATAACGGAAAGGTGATGGACATTATAGATTATGACCCCGATATCATGGATATTTTTTCTAGGGAGGTCCTAAGACGCATCACCCAAGGTGAAAAAGGTTGGGAAGAAATGCTACCAGAAGGCATTGCTGAAATGATTAAGAAGGATAATCTTTTTGTTAGACAAAAAAATAAGGAAGTTGAAGAAGAGGTGAACGAAGAATAAAAAGACAAAATTACCTGTTTTTCCAACCTCATGAACACTACAGAAAGTAATTTTAAACTCACAGCCCACTGCCCACAACATTAGATGAGTTTTATGCAATACTATGTAAAAGTGCCTTTTAAAATGGAATAACCCCCTTGTGGTATAGCTTAGGATGGTGACAGTTGGTAATGATAAAAGTCAGCCAGGGCGCACCAGGTGTAAATTGTCAGGTAAACTAAGGTTACGCCCTGCTAACAGTCTCTTTTAAGCTTCCTCGAGTATTTGTGCTGCGTGGTCCTTGGTCTTTACCTTAGAAATTACCCGTGCTACGGTGCCATCCCCGTCAATTAAAAAAGTAGTTCTATGTAGACCATCATACTCTTTTCCCATAAATTTCTTTGGTCCCCATACACCAAATGCATTAATTACTGTGTGGTCTTCGTCTGCCAACAGTGGAAAAGGGAAGTCATATTTATTTTTAAAATTGGCTTGCTTTTTTTCTCCATCTTCACTTACCCCCAAAATATGGTACCCGTTAGCCTGCAACTCTTTATAATTGTCCCTTAGGTTGCATGCTTCTGCCGTACAGCCGGGAGTATTGGCCCTTGGATAAAAGAATATTATAAGTTTTTTACCCTTATAGTCACTTAATTTAACAGGGTTGCCGTCTTGGTCTTTGGAAGAAAAATCAGGAACTTTATCCCCTACTTGTAAGGTATTCATAAAACAAGTTATTTGTTTATCATATTTTTGATAAAATTAAACAAAATGACCAAAACAGACAAGGTAAATTTTGCAATAAAAACCCTTAGGGAACTTTACCCAACCATTCCGGTGCCTTTAGACCATACAGACCCATATACCTTATTGATTGCCGTACTTTTATCCGCCCAAAGCACGGATGTGCGGGTGAACAAGATTACCCCACTTTTATTTAAAAAAGCCAATAATCCATTTGATATGGTGAAGATGAGCGTAGAGGAAATCCGGGATATCATTAGACCAGTTGGCCTATCACCAATGAAATCCAAGGGAATTCACGGTCTCTCTAAAATTTTAATCGATAAATATAATGGTGAGGTACCCAAGGATATTGCTCTTTTGGAAGAATTGCCCGCTGTAGGTCATAAAACCGCCAGTGTGGTGGTATCCCAAGCATTTGGCATTCCTGCTTTTCCCGTGGATACCCATATCCATAGGTTAATGTACCGGTGGGGGTTCACCAATGGAAAAAATGTGGTACAAACAGAACGGGACGCCAAGCGGTTGTTCCCAAAAGAACTTTGGAATGATTTGCATTTGCAAATCATTTGGTATGGAAGGGAATATTCCCCTGCCCGCGGGTGGAATTTGGAAAAGGATATCATTACCAAAACCATTGGAAGAAAAAGCGTCACCAATGCCTACCATAAGTCAGCCAGGGCAAGTAATAAAAAAGGATGACATTAGGTTTAAAACCTTAGCTACGATTATGGCGGCATGAACCTCATAAGATTTGGAGGTATTGTGCAGAAATTAAACATCATACCTCTTTTATATTGCCAAAAAGCCGCTTACCTAACATCATAGGGGCCAACAGGGCTGCTCAAAATAATTTAATATATAAAAAATGTATCGCGTTACACCCCATTTGGCGAACCAACAAAAAAAGACCGCCTAAAGGCGGTCTTTTCAACATTTTTTAGGAAGCTAAGTCTAGTTTAACATAGTTTCAAATTGCATATTCTTGTAATCAACGACTCTCATCGATTTTGAAAATCCTAACAAAAACTGGATAGTCTCAGGTCTAGCTTTTGCGATTTTACATGTTTTTTGTTCTTCAGAGTAAATTTCTTCCATATTCTCTAGCATTATTGTTATGATAGGATAACGCCGGTAAGATGGAAATATTGCTCCGTTCGTTCTACTACAAATTAATTCGTTAAAACGATATTATTCTTATCTACAATCTTTCTAAGGTTGATGAGTGCATAGCGCATACGGCCTAAAGCGGTATTGATGCTTACCCCAGTGTTTTCGGAAATTTCCTTAAAGCTCATATCCTTGTAGATACGCATGATCAATACTTCTTTCTGGTCGTCTGGCAATTCTTCTATTAACAGGCTTAAATCGCTATCAATTTGATTTTTGATCAATTGCTTTTCCGCATTTAATTTATCGTCCTTGATCACAGAGAAGATATTAAAGTCATCGCTGCCTTCAAATTTTGGCATTCTCTTGTTCTTTCTAAAATGATCTATGATAAGGTTGTGCGCAATACGCATTACCCATGGCAAAAACTTACCTTCTTCATTATAGCTTCCTTTTTTAAGCGTTTTAATTACTTTAATAAAGGTATCTTGAAAAATATCTTCGGTGATATCCCTATCCAAAACCTTGGAGTAGATAAAACTGGAAATTCTTTGATTGTGGCGGTTGATTAAGACTTCAAGGGCTTTTTCGTCTCCAGAAACATAATTGCTTACGAGTATCGAGTCATCGATTTGTAGTTCCATACGAATTACTTTTTTGTTAATAGTAAAGTCAATCCACCACTGGGTGGGACTTTGAGTTATTAGTTAAATTTTAAAAAAGTAATTATCTCTGTATAGGCCTATAAGAATTTAATTACACCCCAAATATAGTTCAAGGTTAAAGCCTTGAAAAAACTATGTTGTGAGATGCTAGATTATCGATGTCAACTATACCAAAAATAGACATTAACTGTCTTGAGTCGTATCTTTGCCCAAATTTTTTCGACGAATGACACTATTAAAAGATGTAAATCCCAAGGAACATATAATCATAAAAGGTGCCAAACTCCACAATCTTAAGAATATAGATGTTGTCATTCCAAGAAATAAGCTAGTGGTCATTACAGGATTGTCCGGTTCTGGCAAGTCTAGCTTGGCATTTGATACCTTATATGCAGAGGGGCAACGCCGGTACGTGGAAAGCCTGTCTTCCTACGCCCGCCAATTTTTGGGGAAATTGGACAAACCCAAGGTAGACTACATAAAGGGCATAGCCCCAGCGATAGCCATTGAGCAAAAAGTAAATTCCACCAACCCACGTTCTACCGTTGGCACTACTACAGAGGTATATGATTACTTAAAATTATTGTTTGCCAGGATTGGGAAGACCATATCCCCCATTTCCGGTAAGGAAGTGACCAAAGATACCGTTACGCATGTAGTCAATTATGTCAAAGGTTTTGGGGAGGGTTCCAAACTTCTATTGCTCGCACCTATACGTATAAGGGAGGACAGGGATACCTTAAAGTCACTTCAATTATTTTCAAAACAAGGTTATGCACGTATCAAATACCTTAATAAGGTACTACGGATTGATCAGGCTCCAGAAGATATTGGTAAGGAATTTCATCTAGTAGTAGACCGGATTGTGGTGAAGGACGATGAGGATTTCTGGAACCGATTGGGAAATGCAGTAGATAATGCTTTTTTTGAAGGGAAGGGCCGGTGCAGCGTTGAAGCCCTTGATACCGGATTGGAACAGGAATTCAGTAATCAGTTTGAACTGGATGGAATGAAATTTTTGGAACCTAATGTCCATCTTTTTAGCTTTAACAATCCCTATGGCGCATGCCCAAAATGCGAGGGCTATGGGGACGTAATAGGCATTGACCCAGACTTGGTCATTCCCAATACGGCCCTATCCGTTTATGAAGAGGCCATTTTCCCCTGGCGCGGAGAAAGTATGGGCTGGTACCGTGAACAATTGGTAAACGCTGCCTACAAATTTGATTTCCCTATCCATAAGCCTTGGTTTCAACTTTCAGAAAACCAAAAGCAGCTGGTTTGGGATGGTAACGACCATTTTATTGGCATCCACAAGTTTTTTGACCAGCTCGAAGAAAAGAGCTATAAAATTCAAAACCGGGTGATGCTTTCCCGTTACCGAGGAAAAACCAAATGTGGGAGCTGCCACGGCAAACGCTTGCGCAAAGAGGCAGATTATGTAAAAATTAGCAACAAGTCCATTTCTGACATCATAGAACTGCCCATTAAAGAACTAGGTCCATTTTTTAACGGACTACAACTATCTGACCATGATAGTACCATTGCCAAACGATTGTTAAAGGAAATCCAAACCCGTTTAGAGTTTCTAGACAACGTGGGGCTTAACTATCTTACTTTAAACAGAAAGTCCAATACCCTTTCTGGAGGGGAAAGCCAACGCATTAACTTGGCCACATCCTTGGGAAGCAGTTTGGTGGGCTCCATGTATATTTTGGACGAACCCAGTATTGGCCTGCACCCTAAAGATACGGAGAATCTGATAGCGGTCTTAAAATCTCTTCGCGATTTGGGCAACACGGTAATTGTTGTGGAACATGATGAGGATATTATGAAAGCAGCGGACGAGGTCATTGATATAGGTCCGGAAGCAGGCACCCTTGGTGGTAAGGTGGTTGCCACCGGACCCTTGAATTCTATTTTAAAATCAGAATCTTTAACCGCCTCTTATCTAAACGGTAACCTAGCGATAGAAGTTCCCAAGGAACGGCGTATTTCTAAAAATTACGTTCAGATTATTGGGGCACGGGAGAATAACTTAAAAAACATTGATGTGACCTTCCCCTTGAACATGCTTACGGTAGTGACCGGGGTTTCCGGCAGCGGTAAAAGCACCTTGGTCAAAAAGCTACTGTACCCGGCCATGCTAAAGGCCGTAGGCGGTTACGGTGAAAAAGCGGGGCAATTCACTAAAATTGATGGAAAATTTAGTCAAATTAAACATGTGGAGTTTGTGGACCAAAATCCTATTGGCCGCTCCTCACGGTCCAATCCGGTGACCTATATCAAGGCCTACGATGATATTCGTTCACTTTTTGCCTCGCAGAAATTGAGCAAGCTACGCAATTACCAGGCAAAACACTTTTCGTTTAATGTGGATGGAGGTAGATGTGAAAAATGTAAGGGCGAAGGTGAAATCACCGTAGAAATGCAGTTTATGGCAGACGTGCATTTGGAGTGTGACGTATGTAACGGGAACCGGTTTAAAAAAGAGGTACTGGAAGTGAAATTTGAAGGAAAGAGCATTACAGATATCTTAATGCTCACCATTGATGATGCCATTGCACATTTTAAGGAGCACAAGCAGGACAAAATTGTTAGAAAACTCCAACCCTTACAGGACGTTGGGCTTGGTTATGTTACCCTTGGGCAAAGCTCCTCTACCCTATCCGGTGGTGAGGCACAGCGCATTAAACTTGCTTCTTTTTTAGTAAAGGGCAACACTAAGGAAAAGGCCCTATTTATCTTTGACGAACCCACTACGGGACTTCACTTTCATGATATTAAAAAGCTCCTAAAGTCCTTTAATGAACTCATTGCCAAAGGCCACTCCATTGTGGTAATAGAGCACAATATTGAATTGATAAAATGTGCGGACTATATCATTGACCTTGGCCCCGAAGGTGGTGAAAATGGTGGGCACCTACTTGCCGAAGGTACGCCAGAAGAAGTAGCACAACGTAAGGAGTCGTATACGGCTGGGTATCTAAAGGAGAAAATATAAGGCCTCATGTATGAAAAGAAGATGTTTAGGCCTTACTTCCTTATTAAACCTCAAAAGATGCAAACGAAATGTAGATGGGAAAAATTTCTATTGTGATGACCATAAAAGACAGCCTATATACTATATTTTCTTTTTAATTCTTATACCATTGGCGGTAAATTATTCTCCAAAATGGTTTCAGTCAAATGAGTCATGGCAATACCCTGAAAAAGAAACAATGAAAGTATTTACGCCTATATTCAATGACGAAGATTCAACTTCATTGAATATTTTAATTCTTCGTTTTGAGGATTTTGTTGCAGATAAGAATACCTACTGCATTGGTAGAACCATTGAAGATATTTTGAACACTGACGATTTCCAAAATGATAGAAGTTTAAATGTCTTTTACGCAGATTCAATATTATCACCTAAAAACCTGTATGAGGCAAGAATAATTGAAGAAAAGCACAATGCCGATTTGGTCATTTTTGGTTTAGTCAATGATATTAAAAATAATTGCGAGGAAGCCCAAGTGTGTTATAGATATCAGATAAGTGAATCTCTTGTTAAATCAGTCATTTCACCAATCGAGCTTAAAGGGAAAAAATTTGATAGGTCTTTTCAATCCGTTATTCCCAGCCAATTGGACAATACGCTATCATTTGATAATACAACACTTAAAAGTTGGGTGATTGGCTTATATTCTATAAAAAAAGGTGAAACCTATCGAACTTTGATAGAAATTGATAAAGTTGTAGGAAATCACTCTTTACCTCAAAAAACTAGAAGTGAAAGACTAGCATATTTCGGTCAAACTTTTATACAAATCAGGCAAGATAGTTTGGCATATTTTGCTTTGGAAAAATCTATGAAATTGGATTCTGTAAATCCTATCTCATATCTGTTTCTGAGTAGACTCCAATTTCTAAATAGGAGATACGATAAAGCGGAAGAAATTTTAAAAAAAGGTTTGAATATAACCGATAATAGTGCCTGGAAATCCAAATTTTATTTGGATTTAGCCAAATTATATGTTGGAACCATCGAGCCGCGAGAAATTCTAAGGGAAAATCCGACTAATTTTACGGAACTACATCATAACCTAAACACTAAAAATGAAAACGCAAGGTTTTTTTTCAACAAAGCCATCGAAGTTGATAGCCTTAATGCAGAAGCGTTTCTGGGAATGGGAATACATGAACTCCATAATTCCCCTTCCGGCTTCGAATTGATGTTCGCAGGAAAATATTTTGATAAATTCATGGCCCTAAAACCTGAACTTAAGTATTTAGTTTATTCTAATCTTGGGGTTTATTACAGTGTAAAAGGTAATTATTCTAAATCACTTGAATATCACGAAAAAGCTATTCGCCAAAACTCAACAGATTACAATAATTATATAATGCGCCAAAATGTTTTTCGTAAAATAAAAGATTTTGAATCAGCAATTAATGACCTCAATATTGCTATAACTCTTGAGTCTAATAATTATTTAGCCTATCAGCAACTTGCAATGGTTTATAAAGGCTTAGGTGATTTCAATCAAGCAGAAAACCAATTTATAAAAGCTATTTACTTAAATGAAAACAACCCTCTCCCGCGATTAAATTTAGGTGAATTATACTATAATCAAAGAGACTTAGCAAGAGCGGAAAAAGTTTTATTAGAAGCTAAAAAACTAGATGTAAGAAATGATTGGTTAAGAATCGATTTATTACTCGACCAGATTCAATCCACAAAAATTCAAAATAAATAAACGAGTCCCTTTCCATTGTTCCGTTGTTAATCATGAAGGTTAAATTTAATAACTGTTCACCATTAAACATTAAACCCAAAAACAATTTAAAAAAATACAATTAACTGATTTTTAATTAGTTATTAGTTGGAAATAAAATTTGGCACGCTGTTTGGTATGTACTAAGCGGAAAGTAAATGGTTACTTCCAAAATTTAAAACCTTATACGATGAGAAAGTTTGTATGTATTTTGACAGCGGTCTTTTTTGGTTCTTTAATGACCCAAGCCGTAGCAGCAGAAAATAAGGTTACTTCCGTCAACTTTAACGCAGGTAATTCCTTCATTTTCGTAGAAAACGGGGTCACATTTTCTGTGTTTCCTGACGGTGAATTCGATTTTTATGTGGATAACCGTATTAATGTAGGTGTTGGTGCCAATGTAGGTAACCTTGGTATCACCTTTAACTCTGGGTTTAATTACAACCCATTTGTACAGTTTGATGATTTTGGCGCCGTAATCCAAGTAGAGAACGTTCCTGTTTTTTATGATTTTTATGGACGTGTAAACCAGATTGGCAACATCAATATTAATTATAGAAACGGTTTTGTGCACCGGATAGGCGGTATGCGATTGTTCTTTAACGGTGGGATATTCAGTCACCATATTGGATTCATTAACCCATTTAACAGACACTATGTATGGAGACCGTTCCATAGATGGTTCGCCAGACCGGCAGTAGGTTTCTTTAACGTATGGCACACGCCCTATAGAAGGTTTTACAACCCAATCCGGTACACTTGGCACAGGCCATACCGAAACAATGTGAGACGTGCCTGGGTCAATAGGGGAACGGAATACCGTTTCAATAGGAACAGAAGGGACAGGATTTACAGAAATGATAGACGTGTAGCCGTACGGGACAATAATGGTAGGCGAAATACCGTGGCTAGGACCACCAATACCGTAGCTTCCAGGAATAGCGGGAGATCCGTGAACAATGTGAGAAGAAATTCCACCACGGCCAGAACCAATAATAGAAGTAGCACGGTTAGGAATAACAGTGTTGGAAGAAGTACCACTGCCAGAAGTAGTGCCAACAATAGAAGCACTGCGGCCCGTAGCAATAATGCAGTTACAAGCAGGCCTAACAGGAACACGACGACTAGGAGTACGCAGCGAACGGTACAGCGTTCGCCACGAAGTACAACTGTTACCAAAAGGGAAGTGACGCGGTCACCGCAGAACAGGTCGGTACGTAAATCGAGTAATACGGTAAAGCGGTCGAACAATAGAAGTGCGGTGAGCAGCAGAAGCTCCAATAGGGCCAAAAGCGTACAAAGGTCTACTGCCCCGCAGAGAAGAACCGTAAGCAGAAGTACTTCTTCCAACCGAAGTAATTCTGGAAACACAAGAACTACACGTAGTTCTAGGAGGAGATAGGAATTAAATGCTGGGCACTAATGAAGCAAATGCTTCGGCCAGGCTCAGCATTTGTTAGACCCGCAATGTTGTTCTTTGCTACCATAGACAACATGGCGTTACACAAAGTTTTTAGGTTGGTTAGTTGTTTACCCCGTAGATGGATTTATCCGCTACGGGGTTTTTCTTGGTATACCGCTTCTGAACGTTTCCAAACTGAATGGAAACCTAAGGCTTTCGTTTTAAGAATTTGTTCATTATGGCCGAAACGTCGTCCGAGATGTTGAATCGGTATAAAATACCCAGATACATGGCAATGATAAGCATGGACTTTATTCCAATATTGATAATAGGATGGAAATAAAACCGTAGATAGGCAAAAAGAAACGCTAAAAAAAAGATCAACAACGCCACTTTAACCGTATCCTTGGTGAACGGAAGCATATCAAACTTCAGCTTTACAAAAACCATTTTCAATAAATTAAAGATAAAAAGCGCACTAAAGCTTGCCAATGCGGCACCTTCAATACCAAAAAGGGGAATGAGCCAAAGGTTAAGCACTATAGTGGTCATTGCCAAAAGCACCCCAAACATTAGCACTGTCTTATAATATTTGGAATTGAACAAAATGGAATTAATATTCCCTAACATGGATTCGAAAACCTTGGCCATCCCAATCAAAAGGACTACATAAAACCCTTTGGAGTAAGCTGTTGGAAGCAATAGGTAAAGTTCTTCAATATTCAAAACAATCAGTAGAAACAAAAGTCCCGAAGCTATGAACAGGGTCAACGAAGACTTTTGGTACAATTCCCCAAGCCCAAAAATATCACCCTTGTTGATAAGGCTTGCGGTTAATGGGTAGGTAATCTGGTGCATTGCCCGGTACGGCACAATAATTACTGTGGCAATATAGACCGCAACTCCATAATAAGCCACATTCTCAATGGCTTTAAATTGATTGATCATCACCTTGTCAATTTCCAACAAAATTAAAGCCGCAGAACCACCAAGAATAATCAATAGGCTATACGTGAGTATTTCTTTGGTCTGCTCGGGAAAATTAAAATTTAACCTAGGCCATCGCAAACGGTAGGCATACAACTTCATGATGACCGTACGCAACAGGTACATCCCAACCACCATTTTTAAAAACATATCCAAGGTGATGAAATCAAAGTAATACAAGGTCAATAACAGTGTAATACCAACACGGGCAAAAACCTCCTTCATAAAATTGCCAAAAACCGATTTTAACTGTACCCTGCTCCATGCGAAAAAGACCTCAAAATATGCCATGGACATTCCTACTAAAAAGATGTGCCAGACGTAATCTTTAACCAAAGCATTCTCATGGGACAAAAAACCCGCAATGACATCATAAAACGCATATGTAAGCAGGCCGAGTGGCAATATGATGAGTATGGGGCAAAGTAGCATTAGGGTTAGAAATGCATCTTTCTGTTCCTCTTTTTGGGCACTGTAAAATTTCACAAGGGTATTATGCACGCCAAAAGCCATTAACGGCATAATGATGGCGCCTGATGCTAAAATTAAAGTAACAAGGGCAAAATAGGTGTCTTCCAAAATTTTGGTGTACAAGAACAAAATGTTAATGGCACCAACACCAAAACCAAGGTAAGTGACTACCGTATTTCTAAGGCTTTGTTTTATTACGATTCCCATTCTAAGGTATTTGCTAGTCTTCTGGTAAGTTCCCGCCGGCTGTATTTTACAATTCCGGTTGGGGTGCACCTTAATTGATTTTTTTGAAAAGCCTTGTAATATTCTAGAAGGGCCTTTTTTAAACCCTCCCTATCCCCGGACACCAAGCATTTTCCAGATTTTGTATCTGAGATGATATCCGCTGCCTCCCAATGCTTTGGACCAATAGCCAAAATAGGCCTGTTTGCATGCATATACTCAAATAATTTTCCGGGGATGATGCCCACGGTCTCCGGTGCATCTATTTCCAATAACAATAATACTTGGGATTGGCGTTGTTTATGTAATACGGTCTTATGGGGAACGTAGCCCAAAAAGGACACTTGGTTGACCAACCCATATTTGGCAATGGATGCTTTTACCGCATCGCCTACCACCCCAATTAACTGAATGGATAATTGTTCCCTAAACTTTGGGATTTCTTCGCATAGCTCTTGCAATAGTTCCCATAATAGCTCTGGATTTCTATCGGTTAATAATGACCCTATATGGGCAATGCTAAACGCATCATCCAAGGCCACTTCTACAAGCTCGCCGTCAAACCCGTTGGTAATTACCGTTATGGGCCTCTTGGAAAGTGAGGCAAACTCTTTTTTGGTGGTCTTACTTGTGGTAATGATATGGTCTGCGTTTTCCAGTACCGCTTTTTCCAGTAGCTGGTGTTTTTTTTGTGATGCCTTGGTGAGTTTTAGTTTTTTATGGTAGCCTATACTAGTCCACGGATCCCTAAAATCTGCCACCCACTTTAATTGATGTAACTGCCTTATCTTTAGACCGATAAGATGAACGCTATGCGGTGGGCCTGTGGTAATAATGGTAGTAATGGATTCCTTCCGTATGATGTCTGAAAGGTATTCCACAGAAGGCCCCACCCAGAATTTTCTGGCATCAGGAATAAACAGGTTGCCGCGTACCCAAAGCATCAGGCGTTCCAAGAAGGATTGTTTACTTGACCTCGGTATAAGCCCGGAGCTTATGCGTTTTGTCTTTTTTTCAGAAAGGAAACTGGCTAACTGGTAAGGCTCAAAAATGGGTTGTTTAATCACCCTTAATCCTTTTGGCACTTCATTTACCAAACTATCGTCAATCATTGGGTAGTTGGGGTTCTCCGGTACATATACCAAAGGTTCAAAACCAAATTCTGGAAGGTACTTCACAAATTTTAACCACCGTTGTACTCCTGGCCCACCTGCCGGTGGCCAATAGTAGCAGATGATGAGCACTTTTTGCATTAGTCTTTCTTCCGTTTTTGTTTGGGTCTGATAAAAGCGGTGATAACACCTCCCAACAACACTATGCCCAATAGAATATTACTGCCAAGGGCAATTTTGCTCCCTGTGGCAACGACCTCTGGTGCAAACTTGAATTTTATAGTATGTTGCCCAGCGGGAAGTGACATTCCGCGCAGTGCATAGTTGACCTTGATGATTGGGGTTTCCCGCCCATCTACAGTGGCCACCCATCCCCTTGGGTAATGCATTTCCGAAAAGACGGCAAAACCGCTGTTGGGATTGTTATAGCGATACTCAATAAAATTAGGCCTATGGTCCACCAATGATATGGAGGCCGTGGAATCTACTTGGAACACCTTTCTAGTTAGCTTGGGATAGCTTGTGGTGTTTACTACCGCCGTTGTCTTGGTGTCCAAGTTATTTAATGCCAAAATTTCCTCATTGGCCGTGGTCACCGTTCTAAGGCTATCTACAAACCATGCGTTTCCGTTGGCATCGGGATTTAAACCTGGGTAACGGTTGCCTTCCTCGTCTTGTTGTACTATATACTTTACATTGAGCATGTTCAATACCTGAAGATTGTTTTGGTACAAATGGAATTCTACTAAATCCTGCATTTTTTGAGGCTTGGCCGCATGGTAGCCCCCTAGGGACTTGTGAAAGTACGAGCTACGGGCACCATTAAGGCCCTCCTGCGGATCAAACACCCTAAAAACGGATTGGTCCTTTAAAATCTCCTTGTCCACAGCGGTCATTTGATAGGGTTGATCCACGGCACGCTGTCTTACAAAATCATCTTTGTCCACATACCTTTTGGCAACCCCACCTAAATCTAATATCAGTAATACTCCCAGCCCAAGGGATAGTATGGTTTTGGTAATTTTTCCTTTATAATAAAGGTACAAGGCCAAAGCTGTCAATATCACAAAGACCAAACTCCTTATGGTATCATTGACATACACATCCATGCGGTCCCGTTCTATCATAGCCATGATCTGTTCCCCGTACGCCTGGGCAAAACGTCCGTCGTTGGGACCTTCAAAACCAAAAGTACCTTTGATCAAAAATAGGGCCACCCCAAGCCCAACGGTAATGTATGTGGTATATTTTAATGCCTTCCATTTGTCCGATGGTGTTGTTTTTTTGGACGAAACAAACGCTTTTAGCCCCAATATCGCCAAAATGGGTACACATAGTTCAATAAGAACCTGTATGGAAGATACTGCCCTAAATTTATTGTATAAAGGGAAGTAGTCTATCATAAAATTCGTAATCACGTCAAAGTTCTTGCCCCAAGATAAAACCAGTGCCACTATTGCCGTGCCTAAAAGCCACCATTTCCTTTTTCCCTTCACCAGGAAAACACCCAATATAAACAGAAAAAATACCATTGCACCAAGATAGGCCGGTCCTGCTACAATAGGTTGATCTCCCCAGTATAAGGGCAAGCCTTCTGCAAATTCCATAGCAGTGGACGGAGAGATTCCCTGTTGCAACAAAAACTCATAAGTATTGGAATCTTTGCCCAAATCCTCCGCGTTGCTGCCCCCAAATAACCTAGGCACAAATAAATTAAAGGTTTCTGTAATACCGTAACTGTACTGGGTAATATATTCCTTATCCAGTCCTACAACATCTGCCTTGGGATTGCCTTGGTAGTCTATGGTTAAATCAGATTTGCCACGTGTGCTCCAATCTGCATATTCCTTTGTTGCCATTAAACCGGTGGCATTGGTGGCAATACCCAATACAACGGCCATGACCAAGATGCCCACTGAAGTTAAAAAGTGTTTTAATTGTTGGCTCTTAATGGCATACACAAGATACACCAACCCCAACACCAAGACCAATAACATAAAATAATAGGTCATTTGGTAGTGGTTTGCGCTAATTTCCAATGCCATGGCAATGGCGGTCAATAAAAACCCAGCAAGATATTTTTTCCTAAAGACCAGTAAAATACCGCCTAGCACCATAGGAATATACCCCAAAGCATGGGCTTTGGCGTTATGTCCAACGCCTAATATAATAATAAGATACGTAGAAAAACCAAAGGCCAATGCCCCAAGAATGGCCAGTCTGTATTCTACCTTCATGCAAAGCATCAAAATATAAAACCCTATGAAATAGAGGAATAGATAGTCTGCAGGGCGAGGTAGAAAACGGATTAAACGGTCTAGCTTCTTTACATAATCATGCGGATAATTGGCACCTAATTGATAGGTAGGCATGCCACCAAAAGCACTATTGGTCCAATACGATTCTTGTCCCGTAGTTTCCTTAAACTCATTTCTTTCTTGGGCCATGCCCTTATACTGCGCAATATCTGACTGATATAAGGCCTTTCCCTGCAACACGGGATAGAAATAAGCCAATGCGGCAACAACAAAAAAACCTAAAACCAAAATATGGGTCACAATGGTTTTAAATGAGAATTTCATAGAATAGAATTGAGAATCAAAGGTCAGTTAATTTCCTCAAAATCTATATATTCTCCAACTTTTTTTGAAGGATTGGATTTTCTCATCGGTTTCTTGGTCACCGTTGTTTTGCCCGTTGGGGTATTTTGATGCGTTTGCTGATATTGTCCAAACTGCTGCCCAAAACGTTCCTCAGTTTTTTTTACCGCATACTTTAAAAGTCTTGGAGCCAGCCATTTTAAAAGTATTTTGATTCCGTAGTATACTAATATGAGTATTAGAATCGTTTTTACTAAAACCATAAAACTGTTGCTATTGGTTCAAAATTACCCCCTAAGTCTCAAAGTGCCCTATCAAGTTTCATAAAATAGTATTAAAATCAGTTTATGTTTACTATCCCAAGATTCCTAATCCTTATCGCTTTGCTGCCCTTTGCCATTACGGCACAGTACACGGATGTTATCAACTCCAACAGGCCCGGGCAATCCGTAAGCGCTTATGCTGTGGGCAGGAACGTTGTGCAGGCAGAATGGGGACTTTTGTACGAACAACGGGACCACATGGATTTAAATACGGTTTCCGACATTCTTGGTACAGACCTATCCCTCCGGTACGGTTTGTTTTTTGAAAACTTGGAAATAAATTATGAGGGCACATTTATCAACCAAAATATTACCTTTAACAACTTTGACCGTTCTGAAAACCGAACCGATTTTTCCAGAAACCGACTAGGATTAAAATATTTGGTATACGACCCTTTCAAAAACCCTGAACGAAACAAACCAAATTTACTAAGTTGGCGTGCCAACCATAAATTCCGGTTAAAAAACTTACTGCCAGCTATCTCGCTATACGGTGGAGCTACGTTTAACCTGGGGGACAACCCCTTTTACCCTGAGGATGCCACCCTGTCCTACCGCGCCATGATTGCCACCCAGAGCAGGTTAACGCCACGATGGGTGCTCATCACCAATGTGGCCTATGATAGGATCACAACAGATTTTCCAGAACTCAATTATGTCATTTCCCTCTCCCATGCCTTTAGAAATCCAAAATGGAGCTTGTTTGTGGAACACCAAGGTATAGACAGCGATCGTTATACAGATCAACTTTTTAGAGGCGGAATTGCGCATCTGTTCAGTGAAAATTTCCAAGCAGACCTAAGTTTTGGAGGCAGTATTAAAAACACCCCATCCAGATTGTTTTTTAACACAGGGATTTCATATCGATTGGATTTCCACAAAGACACTTTAAAGCCCATTGATGATCAAAAATCAGTGAACTCCATTAAAAAGAAACCGCTGAAAAAGAAGAAAAGAGCAAAGAAAAAGAAAGGTGAAATAGATTTTTAGGTCAGCGCTTATAGCTCATTTAACCTTCTTAACTAATAAAGACCACCCGTCCTCAAAAAGACTTCAGGATAAAATTGTAATATTGACCTGCTAAAGACAAAGGTATGGTCACCATTAAGGAAGTTGTCACAAAACAGGATTTCAAGAATTTCGTCAAATTCCCATTTATATTGTACAAGGACAATCCTTATTGGGTTCCTCCTATCATCAAAGATGAGCTGGAAACCTTTAACAAGAACAAAAACCCTGCGTTTAAAAATGCCGAGGCACGTTTTTTCCTTGCCTTACAAAACGGAAAAACGGTGGGCAGGGTCGCCGCCATTGTCAATTGGCTAGAGGTAAATGATCAAAATGTAAAAAAAATGCGTTTTGGTTGGTTTGATTTTATAGATGACCTTGAGGTTTCCAACAAGTTGCTGCAGCAGGTACAAGAAATTGGACTCAGGCATCAACTGGACTACATGGAAGGTCCTGTGGGGTTTTCAAACCTAGATAAGGTAGGTTGCCTAGTTGATGGTTTTGACCATATTGGCACCATGATCACTTGGTACAACCACCCATACTACCAAAAACATTTTGAAGCCCATGGATTTGTAAAGGAGAAAGAATATTTGGAGAATAAGTTCCTTTTTTCTGCCGCGGATCCTAAGTTTTTTGTTAAGGCAAATTCCCTAATCAAAAAACGGTACGGCCTAAAAGCCCTTAATTTTACATCCAGTAAGGAGATTATGCCTTGGGTAGACCAGATGTTTGACCTATTTAACGAATCTTACGCCAAGCTATCCTCCTTTGTTAAAATTACTGATGTACAAAAAGCCTATTTCAAGAAAAAATACATCAGCTTTATAAATCCGGAATACATCAAATTTGTGGTGGATAGTGAGGACAGGCTTGTCGCCTTTGCCATTGTTATGCCTTCTTTCTCAAAAGCGTTACAGAAAGCCAACGGTACATTATTCCCATTTGGGGTTTTTCATCTTTTAAAGGCAAGAAAACAGAGCAAGGATGTTATTTTTTATTTGATAGGCATACGACCAGAATATCAAAGCAAAGGAGTGACGGCCATTATTTTTAACGAATACTACCACACCTTTAAAGAAAAAGGCATCACCAACTGCATTAGAACCCCAGAACTGGAAGATAATGTGGCCATACGCCAATTATGGAAAAATTTTAATCCCATTACCCATAAAAGGAGGAGGACCTATAAAAAGATGCTTTCTTAAGGTTGGAAATCCATGGTAGTACCTGCAACCAAACTCAAAGGGTATACACAAACCTAAAGGTTACAAACCTAGGTTGTATAAAGGTCTCTGAGGTAAAAACGGAAAGATTATTGGCATTGTTCCGTACTTGTGCATCAATGTTTAAAATATTGGTGGCCTTTAGTTCGTATTCCCATTTGGCATCCTTGTCTTTGCGATAGGATAAAGTGGCATCCCAGTTTTGAAAGGACTGTGAATTGCCATTGCCCAAATCCTGGTTGGTATAACTATAGTCCGTTCTAAAGGTCACAGACTTCCAGATATAGGCATCAAATTCAAAAGTGGGCGCATTGGTTACAAATTTGGTTTCCCTGCCGCCTTGGTTGTTATTGGTAACACTGTAACGGTAAGATAGGCTAACGTTTGGAGCCACCTTAAAATTGGTACGCAATCCTGGGGTATAGGTTTGGGTAAAACCTTCGTTCAACGATTGTTGGCCTTGTATAAATTGATTGATTTTACTGTAGTTAAACCTACCGTTAAAAGACGCGCGCACCTTCCCAAAGGTTCTTTGTACCCTGCCAAACAAACTGGCAGTCTCATCCGCAAAGGGTGAGTTAAAAAAGGTACTGGTACGTATAACGTTCTCAAAATTGGTCAAGCCCCTAATTTGGTCAATATTATTGGCGTACGCAGCACGTGCAAAAACATTGGTATAGTTAAATAGGTTAAAACTACTATAGAAAAGGCTAAGGTTGTGGGACAAGGCATTTTGTAGCTCGGACTCACCAAATTGAATACTATTAAAATTGTTCAGCACCAATCCCTCCGCTATCCTGGTAACATCTGTAAACTGGTTCCGCATATTGTACTGAAACGTAAGCTGTTCACTCTTTTTAAATTGGATACGCGTCTCAAAATCTGGTAATATCCTAAAAAAGTTGTCTTCAAAAACCTCATTGAACTGTACATTCTTATTTCCGTAGGCATGTACGGAAAACCCTGGGGTAATGGTGAACTTTCCCGTTTTCACCCGGTAACGCAGCCCTAGGTAAATATCACTAAAGGTATATTCCGTATCGTTTTGGGCCAAGCCATTGTTAATCGTTGGGGTAGGTTCCAAGATTTCATCATTATCCAAAAATTGAAAAATATCGGAGTTGAAGTTTTGTCGGCTAAATATTGCGCCCAACGTTATGTTCAAATTACTTTTGGCATTAAGGATGTTGTAATAATCCAACTTCGCATCCAATTGATTGGACTGAATTCGTCTATTTTGGCCTATATCATAAACATTCAGTGTATTATCAAGACCAAGGGCATCCGCGGTGTTGTCAAAGGCATCCATACCCGTTGGATCGTTAATTAAGATGGCATTGTAAAATGGGTCTTCATCACGAACCAAATGTTGGGCTTCCAAAGCAAAAATATTGTTCTCGTCCAAGGTATGGTAATAATTTAGGTTCTGGCTAAAACTAAAAGGGGTGACGGCTTCTTCCTGCACGGTATTGCCAATGACCGAGGAAAACACATTTTGGTTTTGCCTATCATTCGAAACCCTGGCCAACACATCATAATCCAACTGATTGTTCACATTTGGCTGGAAGGAAGCACTTAATTTTAATAACGCTTGGTTGGACCGTTCCCGGCTAGACTGATCGGTTGCCTCATCCGGTATGCCCAATTCTTGGTTGGTATATTGGATAAAACTGGTTTGTCTGGAGATAATCCTGCTGCTGTTATAAATAACAAAACCACTTAAGTCCAAAGCTTCGGTTGGGGAATAACTAAAATTACCAGTGGCAAGTTTATTTTCTATTTCCAGGGCATTTGCCTGAGTGGTCAAAAAATTTAAGCTGTTGTCCCCCAAATTGATATCGGTACCACTATTTCTGCTTGGAGAGCGAAAACCACCACCAAAATTCCTAATATCCCTTCGGGTAAGCGCTACCTCACCGGTATTGTTTAAATCCCCAATAAAATTTAAACTATACTTTGGACTGTAATAGAAAAGTTTAGGCTGTAGAATATAAAGCTCATTCGTTGGCGATGCACCAGCACCCGCCGTAACATCACCAAACCAGAAATTCTCTTTTCCTTCCTTTAGTTTGATGTTAAGGGCCACATTGTCTTGATTGTTAGCTACGGCCCTAAGTTGCCCCACTTCCGCGTAATTCCTTAACACCTCAATCTTATCCACTGCCTTGGAGGGAATATTCTTGGTGGCCAGTTTAGTATCCCCATCGAAAAAATCTTTCCCATTTACCATGAGCTTGTTAACCACCTTACCTTCTACCTCTACCTGCCCGTCCTCATTGATTTCTACGCCGGGAAGCTTTTCTAGCACATCCTCCAGCTTACGTTCCGTACCGTTTTTAAAGGAGTCTGCGTTATAGACTACGGTATCCCCTTTAATGGTCACTGGCATTTCATAGACAAGCTCAACCTCATCCAACTGGTTTTCTGGCTGCAGCACAAAATCTTTGATGATGTCATCCTCGCTAGTGGTTAGCGCCTCTTTATAGGTAACCATGCCCACATAGCTGATTTGAAGGTCATAGGTAGTATTTTTTTTAAGCTCCAGTACAAACCTTCCTTCCTCACTGGTAATTCCATAGGATTCCAAGGCCCCCGATCCTTGGTTTATAGCAATTACATTGGCCAATTCTAGCGGATTGTTTAAACTATCCTTAACGGCACCTTCAAACTTTATTTGTGAGCATAATGGAAAAGCTATGAGCACAAGCAGCAAAAAAAGTCTATTTCTCATGGAGTTATTTAATGAAGGCTGTTTTAGCTAGGGATGGCTCTTGGTTAACGACTTCTTCTTCTTCCCCTCATATCGCGCATTTCCTTCATTTTGCCGGTGATGGTTTCTTGATATGCCATTTTAGTGATTTCCTTGCCTTTATCCGGTGCTTCCAATTTTAGTTTACCTTTTGGATTCATCGTAATCTTGGTGCAGAGCATTGTGGTGTTTCCAGCGCTAACCTCTAGGATTAAACCGGGTAATCCCCAATATTCGCCGGGACCATGGGATACCGGTATCTGTGGCGTATACCAAGCCTCAATGTCCGTCATTTGTACCTCAGGGGCTACAACAACCGGGTTGCCGTCTGGCCCAATGCTATCTTTTGGCTGTGATTGCCTTAAGTTGCTCCAAGAAAAATCATACCATGTTAACTCTAAAGTAGGTACGGAGGCCGTAGCCTTAAAACAGAGATATTGACCAATCTGCTTGGATTCTTTCCCCATTTTCCACTCAATTTCCTGCAATTTGTCCTTAACCAAAAACTGCTTTCCATAAAATTCTTGGCTTTGTACCAATTGGTTATCCTTTACGTTCTTATACTGGTCTCCCCGGGCAAAATTCTTGCCCCATGAGTCCGTCGCCCCAGACATCGCATCCAACTTATCTTCCTCATAGAAGAATGAAGCTTCCTTGTTAAAGTTTAACGTAAAGGTTTTTTCCAACCGATTTTTCATTCTGGCCATGACCTGTTTTTTTTGTGCCTCGCTCATACGAGCCCCCCATCTGCCCAGTTCCATAGTGGATTTTGACATATAGGTGGCCTGCCCTTGAAATTCTTGGGCTTGGCCAGTGGTTACCATTCCTGCAAAACACATGATAAAACAGAACGTATAATGGAAAATCTTCATAACAACACAATAATTAAAAGTAATGTCTAACTAAAGTAATTAAAGCTTAAACAGATAGATGAGTTTTATTAAAAGATTAACAGTAAAACTACTAATCCATTTCCCTTATAAATAAGCTCTTAAAAACAAAGAGGCCAATACATTTGTCTGTATTGACCTCACTATCATTTGTAGAATTAAAGACTACTACTCTCCCATAGCTGCGGCTACGGCAGCAGACAACCTCTTATAAGTTCCATTTTGTAACCGCTCCCTAATAGCAGAAAATGCATCTAGGGTGATGGCAACATCTTCTAAGGTATGCGTGGCTGTAGGAATCATTCTTAAAAGAATCAGACCTTTAGGTATTACGGGGTACACAACTATAGAACAGAAAATCCCGTAGTTCTCCCTTAAATCCTTCACTAACGCCATTGCCTCTGGAATACTGCCGTTTAAATAGACCGGAGTAACACAACTTGTTGTTGTTCCAATATCAAACCCACGACTTTTGAGACCATTTTGCAGGGCATCAACGTTCTCCCACAACTTCTCTTTAAGTTCTGGCATGGAGCGCAACATATCCAAACGTTTTAAGGCGCCCTTCACATAAATCATCGGCAATGATTTGGCGAACATTTGTGACCTTAGATTGTATTTAAGAAAATCTATAATTTCTTTATCCGCAGCCAAAAACGCACCAATGCCTGCCATAGATTTGGCAAAAGTGGCAAAATATACATCAATGTCTTCTTGCACCCCTTGCTCCTCACCCGCTCCGGCTCCTGTCTTACCCAGAGTTCCAAATCCATGCGCATCATCTACCAAAAGCCTAAACTTGAATTTTTTCTTGAGGGCAACAATTTCCTTGAGAATTCCCTGCTGGCCACGCATACCAAAAACGCCTTCTGAAATAACCAGTATACCACCACCGGTCTCTTCTGCCATTTTGGTGGCGCGCTCCAAGTTCTTTTCCAAACTTTCAACATCATTATGTTTAAAGGTAAAGCGTTTGCCCATATGGAGACGCACCCCGTCTATAATACAAGCGTGGCAATCCACATCATAAACAATAATATCATCTTTAGCTACAAGGGCGTCTACACAGGACATGATGCCCTGATACCCAAAATTTAAAAGATATGCCGATTCTTTTGAGACAAATTCTGCTAGCTCCTGCTCCAACTGTTCGTGGTAATCCGTATGGCCACTCATCATGCGGGCTCCCATTGGATATGCAGATCCAAATTCATACGCCGCATCACCATCTACCTTTTTTACCTCTGGTAGGTTAGCCAAACCCAAGTAATCATTCACGCTCCAGGTAATGACCTCTTTCCCCTGAAATTTCATCCTATTGGAAATTGGGCCTTCCAGCTTTGGAAATACAAAATACCCCTCTGCTTGGGATGCCCATCGACCCAAAGGCCCCTTGTTCTCAGTGATTCTATCGAATAAATCTCTCATGCTCCTTAGCGTTATTTGAATGCAAAAATATACATTTTTGCTGACCATTCCATGTAAGACTCCCAAACAAAAAACAGCCCTGATCCAGGACTGTTCTTTTTAACTGTTTTATTGAGATGTTACTTGATATATTGAATTTCCTTTGGCGATTCCGTATTCTTACCCTTAAAAAATCCCTGGTTTTCCATCCATTCGTCGCTGTATACCTTGCTCATATATCTTGATCCATGATCTGGGAAAATTACCACCACCCTACTGTCATTGTTAAACTCCCCCTCCGTGTGGTACTGAAAAATGGCCTGCATAGCGGCTCCACTGGTGTATCCTAAGAACAACCCTTCTGTATGTGCCAATTTCCTGGCCATATGGGCACTTTCTGCATCGGTTACTTTTATGTAACGGTCTATACTGTTAAAATCCGTAGCCTTGGGGATGAGGTTCTTGCCTAAGCCTTCAATGCGGTAAGGATAGATTTCTTCATGGTCGAACTCACCGGTTTCATGGTACTTCTTCAACACCGATCCGTAGGCATCCACGGCCAAAACCTTTATTTTAGGGTTTTGCTCCTTTAAGAACCTAGCCGTCCCGGAAATAGTTCCGCCGGTACCGCTGCAAGCGACGAGATGTGTAATTTGTCCGCCTGTCTGCTCCCAAATTTCCGGCCCTGTGCTTTTATAATGAGCCTCTATATTAAGCTCGTTAAAATATTGGTTGATGTAAATGGAGCCAGGGGTTTCCCTATGCAGGCGCTTTGCGACCTCATAATAGGACCGCGGATCATCTGCACTCACATGGGCAGGACAAACATAAACCTCCGCACCCATGGAGCGTAGCATATCAATTTTGTCCGGGGATGACTTGGAACTTACGGCCAAGATACATTTATACCCTTTAACCATGCTTGCCATTGCTAAACTAAAGCCGGTATTCCCCGATGTGGTCTCTATGATTGTGGAGTCCTCATTTAAAAGGCCTTTCTTCTCCGCTTGTTCAATAATATGAATGGCAATACGATCCTTTGCAGAATGTCCAGGGTTAAAAGCCTCTACTTTTGCATAAAAATTACCTGAAAGCGATTGAGTTATGCGGCTTAGCTTTATCAGAGGGGTATTTCCTACAAGCTCCAAAATATTGTTGTAGGCTTTTATTTTGTTTTCCATAGTACTGTCTGGTCGTCAAAAAAGGGGAAGCCCCGTTCTTTGGAACAAAATTACTAATTTTTATTTTACTCTGTTAAGGCCCTTTAATTGCCGCTAATGCCAATACCGGAGTTCGTTTTTTAACAAGCGGAATGTTTTGGGTTTGTTCCTCATCGGTATTGCCCAACTTAATGGATAAAAGACACTGCCCAACTACTCATAACAGTAGAAAATTTATGAATCCAGCCAAACTACAATGGTTTCCTTAAGCGAATATTATTTGACCGTTATTGGGTGATTCCCTCCAAATCAAGGATAAAAGCATACTCCTTGGCGGTTTCCTTTAAGGCTTCAAATCTTCCTGAAGCCCCGCCGTGGCCTGCTTCCATATTCGTATCTAGAAACAATTTTTTATTGTCGGTTTTATATTCCCTAAGCTTGGCCACCCATTTAGCGGGCTCCCAATACTGCACTTGTGAATCGTGCAGGCCTGTGGTGACCAACATATTTGGGTACGCCTGGGCAGTGACGTTGTCATAAGGCGAGTAGGACTTCATATAAACGTAATATTCCTTTTTATTCGGGTTGCCCCATTCATCATACTCCCCGGTGGTCAAGGGAATGGAATCATCCAACATGGTCGTCACCACATCCACAAAAGGAACCTGTGCCACAACCCCATTATACAGTTCTGGGGCCATATTGATTACAGCCCCCATTAAAAGCCCGCCAGCAGAGCCTCCCATGGCATATAAATGGGATGCTGAGGTAAACTTTTTAGTCGTTAAATGGATAGATACATCAACAAAATCTGTAAACGTATTTTTCTTTTTTAGCAATTTACCCGCTTCATACCAAGGTCGCCCAAGGTATTCCCCGCCCCTAACGTGGGCTATCGCAAAAATAAAACCCCTATCCAACAAGCTAAGCCTAACGGTGGAGAAATAAGGATCGATAGTTGCTCCGTAAGAACCATAAGCATATTGTAAAAGTGGACTTGTGCCATCCAGTGGGGTATCTTTGTGGTACACAATGGAAACAGGAATTTTCACACCATCCCTTGCATCGGCCCAAATACGTTCTGACCGGTAATTTTCTTTGTTAAACTTTCCACCCAAGACTTGCTGCTCCTTTAAGATGGTCTTTTCCTTGGTACGCATGTTAAAGTCAATTATGGCATAGGGAGAAGCCATGGCATTGTAAAAGTACCTAAAGGTTTCCGTGTCAAAATCCACATTGGTGGAACCTCCCGCAACATAGGTTTCACCATCAAACGGCAAGTAATAACCATCAGAACCGTCCCATCGGACAATTTTAATCTTGTTAAGACCTTTTTGGCGCTCAGAAAGTACGTAATACTCCTTAAAAATATCAATATCTTCCAGCAGCACATCCTCACGATGGGGTATAAAATCCACCCAATTTAGGTGGGACGTGTCCCCTTCATTAACCACCATGAGTTTAAAATTGGTTGCATTGTCTTTATTCGTTAAAATGTAAAATTGATTTTGGTAGTGATAAATACTATATTCCAATCCCCGTTGCCTAGGTGAAAACACCTTAAACTCACCATTGGGTTCATCTGCGGGAAGTATTTGATATTCCGAAGTCAAAGTACTGGAAGAACCAATAATGATATATTTTTTTGATTTGGATTTGTACACAAAAGTGTTAAATGTATCGTCCTTTTCTTCATAGACCAAAACATCCTCCTCCACGGGAGTCCCCAAACGATGTTTGTAAATTTTATGGGACCGTAATGTTTCAGGGTCCTTTTTAGTATAAAAAAGTGTCTTGTTATCTGCAGCCCAAACAGATCCACCCGTAGTGTTTTCTATGGTATCAGGAAAAATATGGCCAGTTTTAAGATTTTTCACCTTAAGGGTGTATTGCCTTCTGGAAACCGTATCCGTCCCAAATGCGGCCAACGTATTGTCTGGGCTAATGGAAACACCGCTTAATTTAAAATATTCATGCCCTTTGGCCAGCTCGTTACAATTGAACAAGATTTCTTCCGGAGCCTCCAAACTATCCTGTTTTCTGGCATAAATGGGATATTCCTTCCCTATTTCAAAGCGGGTGAGGTAATAATACCCATTAAGTTTGTAGGGTACGGAGGTATCATCTTCCTTTATTCTTGATTTCATTTCATCAAAAAGCCGTGACTGGAGCTTTTTGGTGTGTGCTGTATTTTCCTCATAATACGCATTTTCCGCTTCCAAATACGCAATGACTTCCTTATCCTCCCGATTATTCAACCAGTAATAATTATCTACACGTACATCACCATGAATGGTGAGTTCTTTTGGTATTTTTTTGGCCCTTGGTGCTTTTGTTTGCATATAGTTGGTGTAAATATTCTTTTAAGAGTTGGCAAAAATAAGGCAGATAGACAGAAGTAAAGGTGTTACCAGTATATGAAAAATAGCTATCCAAAGGTGTTTTTTAGACTGGAATGATTTAAGGTGCCACCCTTTTGTCCCAAATTACTAATTTTACAGGGTAGTTTAAAAACAATATTATGTTCGGAGACATCATGGGTATGATGGGTAAGCTCAAAGAGACCCAAGCAAAGGTAGAAGCAACCAAGAAACGGTTGGACACGGTAATGGTTGAGGAGAAAACTCCTGATGGTTTATTGGAAGTAAAGTTAACGGCAAACCGTGAGATTAAATCCATTAACATCAATGACCACTTGTTACAAGATAAAGAGCAATTGGAGGACTATCTTATTTTGACCCTGAATAAGGCTATTTTAAAAGCGACCAGTGTAAATGAGACAGAGCTTGCGTCCGTTGCCAAGGAAGGCATGCCCAATATTCCAGGAATGGATTCGTTATTTAAATAAAAGAACAATTTCCTTAACCCGTTGTGCATTTAGACCTGAGCAAAAATCACCTTGTCAGTTCAATTGATTTTAAGGAACTAAAAAATAATATCGAGAATGGTTTTTAAAGCTGAAAAAATTTGATTCTCAATTCTAGTTTACCAGCTCTTTTGAGTTGAATTCACGCTATTTGACAGAATGTTTAGAAATGCTCAAATGGTTATCCTTAAATTCTAACATAGTATGAAAATCCTCCTTGTTTTATTAACGTTCGTCTGGATTATCCCATTACAAAATAGCACACAGCAACCAGCAGAAACGGTTGATTGGGAAACGGATTATGAAAGCGTCTTGAAATCTGCCAAAAAGGAAAAGAAAAATGTGCTTGTCTATTTTACCGGAAGCGATTGGTGTCCGCCCTGTAAAATGCTTAAAAAGGATTTGTTCGATTCAGCAGAATTTGAGGAAATCTCCAAAGAATACGTCCTACTTTACGTAGATATTCCTAGGAACAAGGATTTACTGTCTAGCAGGCAATTGGAACACAACAAAAAATTAGTGTCCAAGTACAACAAAAAAGGTGTTTTTCCATTACTGGTGGCCCTCAGTAAAAACGGTGTGGTCCTTGACGATTATTCCGGATACAGTATGAACGGAGAAATTGGGTATCACTTGGAGTTTCTCCAAAAAAACAAATGACGGTTGATTGCTCTTTAATACGGAATAAAGAGATAGAAACAAAAAGGCTTCCAATATTGGAAGCCTTCGTATTTTAACGAGTGCTAAGATTAATTATTGATTAACCTGAACTCGGTTCTTCTATTGGCAGCGTGCTCCCTTTCCGTGCAAGAAACACCATCGGCACATCTATTTTTCAATTTACGTTCTCCATATCCATTGGCCACCAAAAGGCTAGAATTTACACCTTTACTTACCAAGTAATTGGCAACGGCCTGTGCTCTTCTTTCAGATAGGCTTTGGTTGGAAGATGCACCTCCCCTAGCGTCTGTATGGGAAGCAATTTCCAGTTTAGTTCCAGGGTTTTGTTGTAAAACTGGCATTAACCTAGTATCAATAATCCTTTTTGCCTCGGCTGTTAATGTAGCACTGCCAAGGTTCCAATTAATGGGCAAGGCTTGGTATTCCACCAATGCACATTCTACCTCTTTCCAAGTGGTAAGGCCACCTTTTTCCTTTAACACCTCTTTTGTTACCGTTTTTGTGACAGCAGGAATTGTTTCCTCTACAGTGTAGGCGTCTTTATCCAATACAGTCTTTGTAATTGTAGCATATTCTGCAGGAATAACCTCTTCCACAACCTTCGCAGGCTCCAACATCACTCGTTTGGTGTAGGTGGCGTCTTTAGAAGGCACCGGGCTTTTGGAAGTTGATGCATCTGCCGCCAACACCTCAGTGCTTACGGTAGTGTATTCTGCAGGATACCCTTTATAACACCAATAACGACAATCATCTGGATTCCCCGATGCACAATCTGGCGCTGGCGAACCCAATTCCCACTGGGCGTAAGCTGGTTTTACTTCAATGGTTTCAGAAGATGGTTTAAAACTGGCCGGAATGATACGTAAGGAATTTGCAGGTTCCTTGGAAACATAAGTTACCGTTTCAGTACCCCATTTTGCGGGAATTATGGTCAATTTCTTGCCCTCTTCCTTCACCAAAACACGTTCGGTTACGGTTTTAAAGGTTGCAGGTATGGTTTTGAGCACTTTATAGGCCGGTTTAAGTACCACGGTAGTGGTTTCGTTTACGTAAACATCCGGTGTTGAGCATCTCACATAGCATTTTCCAGGCTCTGGGTTTTCCGGTAAATCTTGTGATTGACCTGCAACAGCAGCTAAAACAGCAGCAAAAAATAGTAGTTTTTTCATTCTTAAAGTATTAGTTAATGATTTGAACTTTTATGATATCATTAAGAAACACCTTTTTGGAAATGGTCACTATTTATACAAAAAAAGTGTTAGGCTATCCAGAAATGATAACCAGAGAAGAAGAAAAAAAAGGAATGAAATAAAAGATTGGGAAGTATAGATAGCTTTACAAAGATTTTAAAATCCCAAGGGTCTTTTCGTGCATCCCATCCGTGTAATCCAGATGGGTTACCATACGCAGTTTACCCTGTCCCATACCAATAATGTGAATATTTTTTTGCGATAGTCTTGCTAAAAATTCTTTTTCGGATATTAGGCTTTCATCCAGCTCAAAAATTATGATGTTGGTATCAAGTGGTTCTATTTTTTTAATAAAGTCCAATCCTTTGAGCACCCCTGCAATGTCCTTTGCTTTTTCGTGGTCTTCCACAAGTCTTTCTAAATGGTTATCCAGCGCATAAATACCCGCTGCCGCAAGAAATCCTGCTTGGCGCATTCCACCTCCTAGAACTTTTCTAACCCTAACCGCCTGTTTTATAAGATCACCGCTACCAACCAAAACAGAACCTACGGGACAGCCTAGGCCCTTGCTTAAGCAGACACTTATGGAATCAAAAAGCTCACCGTACTGTTTAGGGTCTTCTCCTTTGGCCACCAATGCGTTCCAAAGACGGGCACCATCCAAATGATACTTTAGGTCATGGTCTGCACAAACGGTTTTTATTCGTTTTAGCTCCTCAAAATCCCAACAAGCTCCTCCACCTTTATTGGTCGTATTCTCAATGCAGACCAAGGTAGTTAACGGACTATGATAAAAATCTGGCGGATTGATACTAGCTTCTACTTGTTGGGCGGTCATCATTCCACGGTGGCCGTCCACTAATTTACAGGATACGCCACTATTAAAGCTTACCCCACCACCCTCATAATTATAGACATGCGCGTACTTATCGCAGATTAATTGCTCACCGGGTTGGGTATGGATTTTTATCGCGGTTTGGTTGGTCATGGTTCCGCTGGGGAAGAACAAAGCGGCCTCCATACCAAACATTGTGGCCACTTTATGCTCCAATTCGTTAACGGTAGGGTCCTTCTTAAAAACATCGTCCCCAACTTTTGCGGTCATCATAGCCTGCAACATTCCCTGAGTTGGCCTGGTTACCGTGTCGCTTATCAAATTTATTTCCATCTAAATTCTTTAGTTAAAACAAGCCATTCCTATGGGGGAGCCATCAGGAATTTTAGGAGTGGCAATAACTTCAAAAAGCTCTGGATGTTCCATAAAACGGTCGATTCTGCGAAGCATTTCCTTGGATATCATATCTGGATTTTGGCGAAGCGTTATTTTTAGTTCTTCCAGTTTTTGATGCGCGATGGCATTGACTTGCGGATGTACCTTGGTATGCGCTGCCAAATTCATCAAATGAAACAACACCCTGAAGTTAATATTGTGTTGAACCTCTTGAAGGTAGGTATTTTGCTCAGTTTTTTTTATGGTTTTATCAATAAGTTCATCCAACACCTCGCCCAATCCAAGGTTGTTGCGCTGTACCGCTTTTTGCTGTATAAGCCTTGAGGCTCTTTCTGGGTGCAATAATAAGCCTAAAGTCATATCCGCTGCCGTTTCTGGCGCAGATAAGGCATCAAAGGACACACCTGTTTTTCCCTTAATGGATTCCCTAGATTGTCCATAACCTATGGCCCTTGGCGGAAAGAGTTCCAATTTATCTTCGGGAATCGCCATTCTAGCTGCGTCCAGGGTATTCAAAATACTGGCGAGCGCCCGTTTTTGGGTATTCATTTCCACTATGGAAACCGTTTTTTGACCATCACCTTTAATCGCATAATTGTAATCCAACCCACCAATTAACTTTGCGACGGCCTCCGTTTGGTAACGATGAAAAAAGTAAAGCGGGGCAAAAACATCCTCTAATACTGCATATGGTTCATTACTTCTGATATTATCGACCGAAAAATTTGAAATGGCCTTTTCCCTCACCTTTAGCACATCATTAAGCTCTGTGCTCGCTGAAGCGCCGTTGTCCCATAAATGGCCCAATGCATGCGCGCCGCCCATAGGCCTTGCATCCTGGTCCGAAATATAGCGCAGTCCATCGTCCTGTGCCTTTTTGAGAATAGCGTTTAGGCCTTCTCTTTCGTTGGTTCCATCAGGAAAATCAGTATAGGAATAAGCGACCGTCACCTTATCCCAATCACCGATACCAGTGGCGTAAGCGTCGGAAAAATCAATCTCACCGCGCTTAATCCTAAACTGTGGATGTGGATAATCCATCACCGAAGCCCTGTTGTTGGTACTTGCGGCAAAATTATGGGCAAAGCCCAAGGTATGTCCTATTTCATGTGCAGAAAGTTGGCGAATTCTAGCAATCGCCAAATCTAGCATTGCCTCATGGTTATCATCCCGGTCTTTAAACGGCTTGTCCATCAATGCTTGGGCAATTAAGAAATCCTGACGTATACGTAGACTTCCCAAACTTACATGACCCTTCATAATCTCTCCGGTGCGTGGATCTGTAATACTGCTGCCGTAACTCCACCCGCGAGTAGACCTATGTACCCATTGGATGACGTTATACCTCACATCCATTGGGTCCGCGTCATCCGGAAGCATCTTTATCTGAAAAGCATCTTTATACCCAATGGCCTCAAAAGCTTGGTTCCACCATTGGCCACCTTCCAACAGGGCTGAACGGACAGGTTCAGGGGTTCCATTGTCCAAATAATAGACAATAGGTTCCACGGCCTCACTAACCGCTGCATTTGGATTTTTCTTCTCCAACCTATGCCGCGTTATAAAACGCTTTAAAATAGGCTCTTGCACTGGGGTGGAATAATCGTAATACGAAAAAGGATAGGAACCGCTCCTGGGATCAAAAACCCGTTTTTGATACCCGCTATCCGGTAACTCAATAAAGGAATGGTGCTGTGCCACAGTGACCAAACTTGGATTAGGGGTTACCGACCGGATGTAAGCTCCCTTTGGCTTACCTTTAAACGTTAGCAGAACATCAAACTCAATGTTTTTGGGAAATGCTTTTGTACGCTCCATGGCAAACGCACTCTTGGATTTGTCCAAACTATAGGAACCTTGTCCCGTTGCCATTAACCGATCGGACACCCCGTGGGCATCCCGCATTAAAAAATCGGTAATATCTATTAAATATCCATTATTGGTTTCTTCCTCAATTTTAAAACCATGTAAAACTGACTTTGCAAAAGCTTGTTCCACGGATTTGCGCTCAAGTTCATTCTCCGTTAACGCCCTAAATTTTAAATTTGGCTGCACCAATAAAAGTTGATTCCCTGCCTTTTTAAAAAAAACAACCTGCTCGTTGCCCAACTGGCCACGGTCCAAACCAATATCATTACTTCCAATACCGCTGCTAAGGGAGTAAACATAAAGAAAATCCTTCTCAAGGTCTGTTACGGATAGGTACATTTTATCCGTGTTGCCATCATAGTAATGGTCAAAAAAGCCATTGAACTTTTGGAGGTTCTTTGTTTTTTCAAACTGCTGTGCATAGGTGCCAGCTACAGTAAAAACCAAAACAAACAGGTGCGGAAATTTTATTTTCATGGAAGTTGATTTGGTTCTAAATTTATGTAAAAATGCTAGTTCAACCATGTTGCAAACCCTATTTTTGTTTTAAACTGAATGAAATGGTTTCCACAGATCAACATAAAGGTCTTATTGATCGCCTTGGTGCGTTAAGGAGGTATCTTTGACATTGATGCCAAACTTATTGAAATAGAGAACGAAGAGGAAAAAACCTTGGTTCCCGGGTTTTGGGACAATCCCATGGAAGCCCAATTACAAATGAAGTCCATAAAATCCAAAAAGCGTTGGGTAGAGGATTTTAATTTGGCACAAACTTTGGTCAACGACTTAGAGGTGCTTATTGAGTTTCAAGAAGCCGGTGAAGTTTCAGACGAAGAGGTGTCCCAAAAAATGGAATCAGCCATTTCCACCATTGAAAAACTGGAATTCAGAAACATGCTTTCAGATGAAGGGGACGAACTTACCGCGGTGCTCCAAATAACCGCAGGTGCAGGAGGTACGGAAAGCTGTGACTGGGCGTCCATGTTAATGCGGATGTATTTAATGTGGAGCGAAAAAAACGGCTACAAGGTAAAAGAACTCAATTATCAGGAAGGCGATGTTGCAGGAATTAAAACCGTAACCCTAGAGATTGAAGGTGAATTTGCTTTTGGTTGGCTTAAAGGTGAAAATGGGGTGCACAGATTGGTTAGGATTTCTCCTTTTGACAGCAATGCCAAAAGACATACCTCCTTTGCATCGGTTTATGTCTATCCATTAGTTGATGACACCATTGAAATTGAGGTTAACCCTGCGGACATTGAAATCACAACAGCTAGATCAAGCGGTGCCGGAGGGCAAAATGTAAACAAGGTAGAAACAAAAGTACAATTGGTACACAAGCCAAGCGGAATTCAGATTTCGTGTTCAGATTCACGCTCACAACACGATAACCGGGCAACCGCAATGAAAATGTTAAAATCACAGTTGTACGAAATAGAACTGCGAAAAAAACAAGAAGCAAGACAAGAGATAGAATCCTCTAAAATGAAAATTGAGTGGGGTTCCCAAATCAGAAATTACGTAATGCACCCTTATAAACTAGTTAAAGATGTGAGGACGGCAGAAGAAACAGGTAACGTTGACGCTGTAATGAACGGAGATATTGACCAATTTCTAAAAGCGTTCCTAATGATGACGGGGCAAAGGGAATCTTAATTCTAAACCAGGCTTAAGAACCTATGTCACGTATTAAAATGGTAAATGCCGCCAACTAAAGGCAGAGACAAAACTTTGAGATAATTACATTATGAAAACACTAACGATTGTATCTTTTTTAATGGCGATGCTGTTTTGTGCGGACGGATATGCACAATTTAGAAACGGAAACCGTTTTGGTAACCAAAGGGGTAGCCAAATTCCACAAGCCCAAACACCACCGCCCGAACCTGAGGCAAAGACCGCTGACCAACTGGTTGATGAGCAGATGCCTAAAATCGCTGAAACCTTGGAATTGGACCCTTTTGAGGAGGCTGTAGTTCGTTCTACCCTTGTAAAGTACGTACAAAAACGTTTAGAACTGCAGATTTTAAAATTGGAACCTACCAAAATGCGTGAAGCGTTCGAAAAACTTGCCGATGAGCAAAATGAAGAACTAAAGGCTGGTCTGCCCCCAGAAAAATATGAAGCTTACAAAGAGATGGAACGCAATCGCTTCCAAACAAAAAAGAAAAAAGACAAGAAAAAGAAAAAAAAGAAATCCAAGGAATAGCATGTCTTAGGGAATTTCTTAAAATTTAGGGAAGCCAATACATAGCATCTATCAAATACTCTTGCCAAGTATCAAAAATAAAAAAGGAACCCTGTCAGGGTTCCTTTTTTATATGCCACTTTATATTCACTAGGCTTTTTCGCGTTCTGCCTTCTTGGCCTCTCTGCGCTCTTTCCACATTTCCAATAAATTTCCACCCAACCAGTAAGGAACTACAAAGGTTAACAAAAATATCATTAACCAGAAACCAATGGTTAAGATGGTCAAAAACGCTAAAAACCCTAAATATTGATCAAATTCTACCATTGCCGTACTTTTTACGATACAAAGATACTTTTAAAACCCATAAAATTGCAAGTACTAAAACAAAAAAATCTAGAACCTTATAAATATCGGGCGTAAACAAAAGATGTAAACTTTACCTTTGTTTTAAAATGAATATTATGGCTTTTAGAATAGAAAAAGACACTATGGGTGAGGTGAAAGTTCCTGCCGACAAATACTGGGGCGCCCAAACTGAACGTTCAAGAAATAATTTTAAAATAGGCCCGGCTGCGACTATGCCTTTGGAAATTGTATACGGCTTTGCATATTTAAAAAAAGCTGCGGCATATGCCAACCATAAATTAGGTGTTTTGGACAAAGAAAAAAGGGATTTGATCGCAAAAGTTTGTGACGAAATTCTCGAAGGAACGCATGACGACCAATTTCCGTTGGTCATTTGGCAAACGGGTTCTGGCACACAGAGCAATATGAACGTAAACGAAGTGATAGCCAATAGAGCTCATGAATTGGCGGGAAAAACTATTGGTGAAGGTGAAAAAACCATACAACCCAATGATGATGTCAATAAATCACAATCCTCTAACGATACTTTTCCAACAGGCATGCATATCGCAGCTTACCAAAAAATTGTAGCGGTTACCATTCCAGGGGTGGAACAACTGCGAGATACCCTCAGAAAAAAATCTGAAGAATTTAAGGATGTCGTTAAAATTGGCCGTACACATCTTATGGATGCCACTCCATTAACCTTGGGACAAGAGTTTTCTGGCTACGTGGCCCAATTAAATCATGGATTAAAGGCACTTAAAAATACTTTGGCCCATCTTAGTGAACTTGCCCTAGGCGGAACCGCGGTTGGTACTGGGCTTAACACCCCAAAGGGATATGACGTACTGGTTGCCAAGTTTATTGCCGACTTTACGGGCTTACCATTTGTAACGGCCCCAAATAAATTTGAGGCTTTGGCCGCGCATGATGCTATCGTAGAGAGCCATGGAGCATTAAAACAATTGGCGGTTTCCTTGAACAAAATAGCTAATGATATCCGAATGATGGCCTCCGGTCCCCGTTCAGGAATAGGTGAAATCATTATCCCAGCAAATGAGCCGGGTAGCTCCATCATGCCAGGCAAAGTGAATCCAACCCAATGTGAGGCATTGACCATGGTTTGTGCCCAGGTGATAGGTAATGATGTGGCTATCAGCGTTGGCGGAACACAAGGTCATTATGAACTCAATGTTTTTAAACCTATGATGGCCGCAAATATCCTGCAGTCCGCGCAGCTCATAGGGGATGCATGCAAGAGTTTTGATGCCAACTGCGCTTCTGGAATTGAACCTAACCATGCCACCATAAAAACATTGTTGAACAATTCATTAATGCTGGTGACCGCTTTAAACACCAAAATTGGGTATTATAAAGCCGCTGAAATTGCCAATACCGCGCATAAAAACGGTACTACGCTTAAGGAAGAAGCCATTAATTTAGGGTATGTTACCGCTGAGGAATATGATGCTTGGGTAAAACCCGAAGATATGGTAGGGAGCTTACATTAAACGGTTTTAGAATTTAAATACCTAGTCCATCTATACGGCATAGGTATCTAATCAAAAGGTTAATAGCAAAAAAGGGCGATCCGTTTGGGACCGCCCTTCTTGGCAATAGTGTATGGAAAGTGTTCCTACATTTTCTTATTTCAACACAAACTTTGAGGTGCCCAATAATTTAAGACCGTCATCGTATACGTTAATCATGTAATTTCCCTTCTGAAAATCGCCCGCTGGTTTGTTTACATAATCGCAAACGTCCAATGAACTGTTATCAAAATAGAAATTTGTGCTTTTGGTATAGGTTATAGACCCTCCATTCTCGTTGGTCTTGGACATTCCGTCACCCAAGGTGTTTCCTTGTGGATCGAGCACCTCAATATAAAATTCCCTATCACCGGCTTGGGCAATAACGTTGTCTGCAACCGTAAAACAAACCTTAAATTTATCTGTTGCCTTTGCGCGTTGGGTAGATACCAATTTACCACTGTTTCTTTCCTTTACGGCGTCTATACTCTGTGTTGTTAAATTAAGGGCAGAACCTCTTTCAACCGCATCTGCCAATTGGGTGTTCTGTACCACAAGTGAGTCGTTAAAAACAGTCTGTCTCTCCAACTCGGTAAACGTGCTGTCTCGCTGCATAGCCAACATTGTATTGGATTGCGTTAAGGAATCCACTTGCTTTAACAACAGTTCACGTTCTTTTTTCAACACGCTAACTTGTCTTCTGTAGCGGGACAAGCTGGCAATATCGGCCTTCATACCTTGCACGGAGTCAATGTATTTGGCAATATTGTCCCTAGCCGCTACCAATTCTTCATTGGTGGCATTACTTTCCAAGATAGCCTTGTCGTATTCAGACTTAAGACTATTCAGGTCATTTACGACCTCTTCTTTTTCCTGGGTCAGCGCCAAGGTAGTTTCCTTTTTGTCCTGATAAAGGCTAAAGGTATAAATTGCAACTGCAAGCAGCGCCAGTCCCAATACGCCTGCCAATGCCTTTAATCCATTATTACTTTTTGCTTCACTCATAATTTTAAATTTTATGTACTTGCCAAGCAAGTATCTTCTGTGTTTGCTATATCTACGGCAAGGTCTTAACTTTAGATGTTTACTAAGGGTTATTAAACGATAAAAAATCATTAATCCACAGATATACAATTAATTACATATGTATTTTTTTTCTATAAAAATGTTTAAAATATGGATTTCCATTGTTGGCACCTTCCTTTTTTTGAGTTGTGGAGAGCAGAAGAAAGTAAAGGTTAGTACAAGGGATAGCGTCCCATTAGCGACAAAAGATACCATCATTCGGGTTACCCCTATTGAACATGCCACCACCGTACTAACTTGGAATGGTTATACCATCTACGTGGATCCAGTTGGTGGCAAAAGTGCTTTTAAAGGTCATCAAAATCCAGATTTGATTTTGATAACCGATATCCATGCGGATCACTTTGATTTAGGCACGCTGGATAGCCTAGACACCAAAAAGGCCAAGATTATTGTACCCCAAGCCGTAGCCGATAGAATGCCTGAGCAATACACACCACAATTGGATGTATTGTACAATGGGGAGCGCAAATCCCGTTTTGGAATTACCATAGAAGCCGTGCCCATGTACAACCTAAGGGAAGAGGCTCTAAAGTTTCACCCCAAAGGAAGGGGCAATGGATATCTGCTTACCCTTGGGGGACAACGCATCTATTTTTCCGGAGATACCGAAGATATTTTAGAAATGCGTACCCTTGCGCATATTAACAAAGCTTTTATCTGCATGAACCTCCCGTACACCATGACCGTAGAAAGTGCAGCAGATGGGGTGCTAGCTTTTGCACCTAAGGAGGTTTATCCCTACCATTACAGGGGTAGGCCTACAGTCAGTGAGGTTGAAAAATTCAAAGAATTGGTTGAAATGGCAAATCCAAACATTAAAGTAATACAATTGGACTGGTATCCCAATGAACCCTACTAAAGGGAGCTACTACCACAATGGTCCAGACGCCAATACGGTTTAGATCACAGTTCTTACTATCTAATTAGTTTTTTGTATTTAATGCGCTTGGGCATTAAGTCCCCACCCAACCGCTTTTTCTTGTTCTCTTCGTAATCAGAAAAAGAACCCTCAAAGAAATATACTTGCGAATCTCCTTCAAAAGCGAGTATGTGTGTACAAATCCTATCCAAGAACCATCTATCATGCGAAATGACCACCGCACAACCAGCAAAATTTTCCAAGCCCTCTTCCAAGGCACGTAAGGTATTCACATCCAAATCATTCGTTGGTTCGTCCAAAAGCAGCACATTACCCTCTTCCTTCAATGTCATTGCCAGATGAAGCCTATTGCGCTCCCCACCAGAGAGCATATGGACTTTTTTGTTCTGCTCACTTCCGGAAAAATTAAAACGGCTTAAGTAAGCTCGTGAATTCACTTGTTTCCCACCCATCATCACCAATTCTTGACCATCGCTAAAGTTCTCCCAAATAGATTTTTCAGGGTCTATATTGCTATGGCTTTGGTCTACGTATGCCAATTTTGCGGTATCACCTACCGTAAATTGGCCTTTATCGGGAACTTCTTCACCCATAATCATTCTGAAAATGGTGGTTTTACCCGCTCCGTTTGGTCCAATTATCCCAACAATGCCGGATTGTGGTAGATTAAAATTCAAATCTTCATACAAGAGTTTTTCTCCATAAGCTTTGCTGACGCCTTTCGCTTCAATGACATTAGTACCCAAACGTGGTCCGTTGGGTATATAGATTTCCAATTTTTCTTCGAGCTGTTTTTGATCTTGGCTCATTAACTTATCATAATTCTTTAAGCGAGCCTTTTGCTTGGTCTGTCTACCCTTGGCACCTTGCCTTACCCATTCTAGTTCACGCTCCAATGTTTTCTGACGTTTAGAGGCTTGCTTGCTCTCTTGGGCCAAGCGTTTTGATTTTTGATCTAACCACCCGGAGTAATTTCCTTTCCACGGAATTCCTTCGCCCCTATCCAGCTCCAATATCCAACCTGCAACGTTGTCCAAAAAATAACGATCATGGGTAACGGCAATTACGGTTCCCTTGTATTGCGCCAAATGGTGTTCTAGCCAATGTACGGACTCCGCATCCAAATGGTTGGTAGGTTCGTCCAACAATAGGACATCGGGCTCTTGGAGCAACAAACGGCATAAAGCTACCCTACGCCGCTCCCCTCCTGACAAGACGCCTATTTTTTTATCTGATTCCGGGGTGCGTAGTGCGTCCATTGCTATTTCAAGCTTTGTGTCTAGCTCCCATGCGTTTGAAGCATCTATCTTATCTTGCAAAGCGGCTTGTTTATCCATGAGTTTTTGCATCTTATCCGCATCCTCATAAACCTCTGGCAAACCAAACATGTCGTTGATTTTATTGTACTCATCCAAAATGGCAACGGTATCGGCAACGCCCTCCCTTACAATTTCCATGACTGTTTTATCCTCGTCCAATTGAGGCTCCTGCTCTAAGTAACCGACGGAATAGCCCGGTGAAAAAACAACATCACCTTGAAAGTTTTTATCCGCACCCGCAATAATTTTAAGCAAGGTGGATTTACCGGAACCGTTTAAACCAAGAATTCCTATTTTGGCTCCATAAAAGAAGCTTAGGTAAATATTTTTTAAAACAGGTGTATTGGCATTTTTATAGGTCTTGGTGACCCCGGCCATTGAAAAGATTACCTTTTTATCATCAGACATATCTATACATTTAAAATGTGATCTTTAGGAATAAAATTTGAGTGCAAGTCCAATTAATGCCAACCCACAAAAACAGCAAGGATATTTCCCCAGTGCGCTGCGGGCATTATCTAGACCCTGCCCTTTAACGCGTTAAAGACCCAGGCTACTGCTAAAAAGCCAACCCCAACGGCAGCAAAGCCATAGCCGGCAACTTCATAATACCTAAAGGCTCCAAGGCCTATGAGACTAAATCCTACGATTATCATTATCCATGTCGCATACGCCAACACCGTATTTTTGTTCATTCCCATGTCTTTGGTTTAGTGAAGAATCAAATATCGTAAAAATTAAAGAATACACCTTGGAAAATTAGGTTTCCGATGGAAATTTAACCCCTCCAATTTCTCGGACTTTGTCCAAAAGCAGCATCAAATCTGTACTATTTTTGTGAGACCAAAGGGAACTTTCCAAAGTTCCGGATTTTAAGCAACGGTTTACTTCCATTATTTCATAACTGTATCCCTTGCCTATGGTAGGTAGGTTTACCCGTGTCACTTCGTCATTAATATATAGGTCATAACCTTGTGTCTCATGAAACCTGGGGAGTAAGGTAACTGCTGCCTTAGTACCTGCAATTTCCGCACTCATCCTGGAGTTATATCTAAAGCTGCTGTTCAAAACGGCATGGGCGTTATCATATTGGAAAATGACCGAGGTCTGTATCTCCGTTCCAGTAGGATTAAAATCAGAAACCGACTTAATGGCCCTAGGCATTCCTAAAAAAAGATACGCCAAGAACACAGGGTAAATTCCAATGTCCAATATGGTTCCACCTCCTAAATTTAAATCGAACAATCTTGAAGTAAGAGGTTTATCCATAGCATAAAAAGCAAAATCGGCATTAACGTACCCCAAATCACCCAAGGTTCCGTTGTCTACGAGCTGCTTTACCGCTAGAATTGTAGGGTTAAAGCGCGTCCATAAAGCTTCCATAAAAAAAACGTTATTCTGCTTTGCGGCAGCAATCATCTCAGCAACCTCTTTTGAGTTAATGCCCATGGGCTTTTCACACAGCACATGCTTTCCAGCCTGCATTGCCCGTATGGCTAGCTCTTTGTGAAACGTATGGGGTGTGGCAATATAAAGGGCATCCACCAAATTGCTATTGAAAAGGGCATCATAACCTTCAAAAAAATGTGGAATATCGAATTTTTGGGAAAACTGCTTAGCGCGTTCCGGGTCTCTGGAGGCAACCCCTGTCAATACCGCATCATCTACCAACTTTAAATCGTTTGCAAAGTTTTCCGCAATCTTTCCGGGACCTATTATTCCCCAGCGTATTTTATCTATCATAGGCTTTAAAAGTAATCATTTTAACTGCTTATCTTTAACTCCAAACAATTGTAGTACCTGCAGCATGGATATCAAATTCAATAAAAACGAAGATCACAATAAACTCAAACTTTCTGAAGTTCGCAACCGATTTGCAAAAATTAAATTGGGTGGCGGAAAGGGCCGTATAGAAAAGCACCACGCCAAAGGCAAGATGACGGCAAGGGAGCGCATTGCCTTTTTGCTTGACAATGATGCCGAAAGTATTGAAATAGGTGGCTTTGCCGGAGAAGGCATGTATCCAGAACATGGTGGTTGCCCTTCTGGAGGTGTCGTCTTAAAAATAGGTCATGTGCAGGGCAAGCAATGCATCGTGGTGGCCAATGACGCCACGGTAAAAGCAGGTGCTTGGTTTCCCATAACGGGAAAGAAAAATTTAAGGGCGCAGGAAATTGCCATTGAAAATAGGCTCCCCATTATTTATTTGGTGGACAGTGCTGGGGTATACCTGCCCATGCAGGATGAAATTTTTCCTGACAAGGAACATTTTGGTAGGATATTCAGAAATAATGCCGTTATGAGCAGCAAGGGAATTCCCCAAATTTCTGCAGTCATGGGAAGTTGCGTGGCTGGCGGGGCTTATTTGCCCATTATGAGTGATGAAGCCTTAATAGTAGACAAGACCGGTAGTATTTTTCTTGCCGGAAGTTATTTGGTAAAGGCGGCCATTGGGGAAAGTATTGATAACGAAACCTTAGGTGGCGCTACGACCCACTGCGAAATTAGCGGGGTTACGGATTATAAATCCAAAGACGACAAGGATGCACTAACCACCATAAAAAGTATTATGGGTAAAATTGGCGATTTTGAAAAAGCTGGATTTAACCGCACAAAAGCCCAAAAGCCAAAAGAAAACCAAGGTGATATTTACGGTTTGCTCCCCGCCTCAAGGTCTGACCAATATGATATGTTGGAAATTATAAAACGCCTAGTGGACAATTCTGATTTTGAACAGTATAAAGAAGATTATGGAAAAACATTGCTGACCGGATACGCCAGAATTGACGGATGGGCCGTTGGCATTGTGGCCAACCAGCGTAAGGTGGTGAAAAATGGAAAGGGTGAGATGCAGTTTGGGGGGGTAATTTATTCTGATTCCGCTGATAAAGCAACGCGCTTTATTGCCAACTGCAATCAAAAAAAGATTCCGCTGGTCTTCTTACAGGATGTGACGGGTTTTATGGTGGGTAGTAAAAGTGAACATGGCGGCATCATTAAAGATGGGGCAAAAATGGTGAATGCCGTGAGTAATTCCGTGGTTCCAAAATTTACGGTGGTGATAGGAAATAGTTACGGAGCAGGAAACTACGCCATGTGTGGCAAGGCCTACGACCCAAGATTAATAGTGGCTTGGCCAAGTGCGGAATTGGCCGTGATGAGCGGCAACTCTGCCGCGAAGGTCCTTTTACAAATTGAAAAGGCATCATTGGAAAAAAAAGGGGAAAAAATTACTGCGGAAAAGGAAAAAGCACTTTTTGAACGGATTAAAGGACGATATGATCAACAAGTATCCCCCTACTATGCCGCTGCAAGACTATGGACCGATGCCATTATTGACCCCTTGTCGACTAGAAAATGGATTTCCATGGGTATAGAGGCGGCCAACCATGCGCCAATTGAAAAAGCGTTTAACCTTGGGGTATTGCAGGTGTAGTTTTTAAAAAAACTATTGTTCTTGTAAACGGGCATTCATTGTAGGCTTTTCACCAACGATAAGGTTAAGGTCCTTGTAGCCCTCCTTTCTAAAAATAATAATATCCTTCTTCTGTGCTGCCAAACGGTACCTGCCTTGGGCATCGGTCTTTGTAGATTCTCCGGTATCGTTATTAATGACGGTAACCTTAGGAATCATTTTTCCCTTAGAAATGGCAAAACCGGCAATCGTGGGTGATTTTTTTTCTTTCCGCTCTAATTTTCGTTGAAAACGCTCCGCTTGCTTCTTACTCACCAATAAACTGGACTCTACATAATATGCCATATTGGTATCCGTAAACTTGACCCATTTATCTTGACTGGAATACCTTCTATAACTTCCATATTGGTTAAAGGCAGCGGGTATTACCAAACCTAAGGCAGTAGGGCCATAAACCTCTAGCAGCTCCAAAGAGATGATAAAATCATCGGTAACATAAATGTCATAAGGTTTTAAATCTACCTTTACCAACTCGTTAGTTCCTTCCTTAGACTTTTTTATGGTACAAAAAATACTTTTGCCCGACTTGTTGAGCGGTGTTCCCGGCAATCTAGATATGCCTCCATCGTCATCATAAACATTCACTCGCAGCAATAGACTATCTGATGGATTATGCCATACTTGAAATGACAGCTGCTCTAACTTCCGCAATCCATCCTTAACAACAACCCGAGTGGCCAACTCCCCCCCTTCTGCCACATTATCTTTCCAGTATCCGTAGCTTCTCTCACCAAAATTTCGATAGCCCACGTTATCTCGTATAAATTCTTCTCCCTTATTGGATACAACCACTTCATTGAGTTCCAGCGCTTTCGGAACCAATAAAATATCTTGATTTGCGATTCCTTGTTCGCTGATTTTGGTTATTGGAAAATTTAGGGTTTCGTAGCCCAAGGCAGAAAACAAGATAGTGGTCAAAGGCGGAAGCTTGTTTGCGTTAAACTTCATTAAAAAAAACCCTTCTTCATCACTTACGGTTCCTATGCCTAAATCAACAATACCAATGTTTACGTACGGTATTGGCTCTCTAGTGGTATCATCAAGTACGCGCCCTTTAAAAACCGTTTGCCCGCTCAATTGAAAAAGCATCAAGAGGCCAAGCACCAAAGTAAGCAAAGTCTTTTTCCCCATTTCCTTATCTCATCACAATACCCTTTGTGGTCTGTACCCTAAAGAGCTCTTGGTTCACGTCCTTTAGGGTAAGTTTGAACACCTTCACCTCCTTGCGCTGGGATACCTCACCATAATTGTGGTATACCGTGGCCTTTAGGTAGGTTGGGGTCAGGCTCTTGTTGCCGTGGTACCTCACGTTCACCTGCCAGGTCCCGGGCAGCGAGCCGTCTATCAGCTCTTCGGTCATGTTGTAACCAAAGTCCTTTTCCCGCCCTATCAGTGCCTCATTGTCCGCCAAACTGTGCTTCCAAAGGCTGTACTGCCCCTCGGGGTTCACGAACTGAAGGTCGAACTCCGCCTCCCCATCGTTCCACTCAAAAACCAAACGCGTGCCCTTGAAACTGTCCTCGGCCACATAGACAGACTTACGCTTCTTGCCGTCCAGCACAGCATCGCGCTGCAAGGCCAGCAAATTGTTGAAATCCCGGTCCATCATTGGGGCCAAGGTGATGCTGTCCGACTCCATAAACCCTTCCTGAAGCAGGTACTCATAGCGGGCATATATCGCCGCCGCCTGTTTCGCGCGGCCAAGGTCGCGGTAACTGTTGGCCATGTCCAAATAGCTTTGGGCATAGTTGGGGCGCAGCAGGAACACTTCTTTATAGAGCTCATTGGCCGATGCATGGTTGCCCTGTGCCTGATACTGGTAGGCCAAGGCCTTGAGCAGGACAGGGTTGCCCTCCAACAACGTGCCGTTGTCCGCAACCACCTTCTCCGCATAGGCGTTGTCTCCCTTTTCCACAAAGTACGCCTGGGCGTCCATAAGGAAATAGGGCGAGTTTGAGTATGTTGGAGCGTATTTTTGGTATACCATTTTTGCCTCGTCCAGGTTGGCGGACGCATATAGCTCTTTTTTGTAGGTGGGCCAGTTGGCACGCAGTTTTGCGCCACCCAGCGCATCGCCTTGGTAAAAATTATTGCGCAACCGTGCTTGGTCCACGACCTGTTTAGGAGCCGTGTTGCCCGCAATCGTATTGATGACCACTACACCGCCCGCTCCAAGAGCACCATACTGCGTTGTGGTCGCCAGATTGTTGAGTATGGCCAAACGTTTTATGTTGTTCACGTCCAGCCAAATGGGAACATCAACAAAAACCTGACCGTCGATGTCAAAAATTGCGGGCTGAGGGCTCTGTATGGAAGAAAATCCCCGGATAAACACTGCGGGACCCTCAGAACGCCGATTGGATCTTGTAACTGGGTTATTGCCTGCTAAATTATTGGATTGATCATTGGTTCCGTTTTCTGCTGCCGCATCGTCTCCACTTATCCTAGAAGTACTAGAGGCCAAGGTGGTCGATAAATCCCGTGCACCAATCGTACTCCCATATACTTGGACCCCGGGAAATCTGTTCTGCAGCAGTTCCAGTATCCCAAGGTTGACCGAACGGATATCTTTTTCTTGGAGAAAACGGATACTCCCAGATGCCCTTTCCGCATCAATATATCCAAAGGCTGTACGTATAATATTTCCCCTAAAATTGTACTGTTCCTCAATAGCCTGTTGCGAAAGTCGCCTGCTACCCTTAACCGTTACCTCGTCAAGAGCATTGATGTCCGGAACCATGGTCACGTTTAATATTCTAGTGACATCTTCAACAACAATCTGGATTGGTAGCATCCCTAAAAAAGAAAAGGTTAGTACATCGCCAGGAACTGCGGCTAAGGAATAGAAGCCTTTCTGATCCGTATTTGTTATGATACCATCCTTGTCCAAAATACCAACGACAACATCTTCCATAGGGTTCTTACCATCGGTAACCTTACCCTTTACCGTGCGCTGTTGGCCATAGGTCCAGACCATGCCAAAGCAGGTTATTATAAAAATAAATATGATTTTTTTCATGGTCAACGTTTTTACAGCCGGAAGTCGGCGCTGGTTCTACTTTTTCCTTATCTCATCACGATGCCCTTTGCAGTCTGTACCCTAAAGAGCTCTTGGTTCACGTCTTTAAGGGTAAGCTTGAACACCTTTACCTCCTTGCGCTGGGATACCTCACCATAATTATGGTATACCGTGGCTTTAAGGTATGTAGGTGTTAAACTTTTATTTCCGTGATATTTGATATTGACAAGCCATGTCCCTGGCAAGGCTTCGTCTATGAACTCTTCTGTTATGCTATATCCAAACTCTTTGTTACGTTCAATTGTTTCATCATTGTCCGCAAGGCTATGTTTATAAATATGATATTGATTCTCGGGATTCACGAATTGCAGGTCGAATTCCGCCTCACTATCGTTCCACTCGAAGACCAAACGCGTGCCCTTGAAATCTTCTTCGGCAACGTAAAGCTTGTTGCGCTTGCTGGTCTTTACAACGGCATCGCGCTCCAAGGCCAGTAGATTATTGAACTCGCGATTCATGATTGGTGCAAACATTACCGTATCCTGCTCCATAAAACCTTTCTCAACCAAATAACCATAACGGGCATAGATGGCGGCCGCCTGTTGGGGGCGGACAAGATCGCGATAACTGTTGGCCATATCCAAATAGCTTTGGGCATAGTTGGGGCGCAGCAGGAACACCTCTTTATAGAGCTCGTTGGCCGATGCATGGTTGCCCTGTGCCTCATACTGGTAGGCCAAGGCTTTTAAAAGTACCGGATTACCGTCAAACAAACGGAAATTATCCGCTACTATGCGTTCAGAAAAATCCTCATCCCCAATTTCATCAAAGTACCGCTTTACGTCCATAAAAAAATAGGGTGAGTTTGAGTAGGTTGGAGCGTATTTTTGGTATACCATTTTTGCCTCGTCCAGGTTGGTGGACGCATATAGCTCTTTTTTGTAGGTGGGCCAGTTGACACGCAGCTTTTCGCCACCCAGCGCATCGCCTTGGTAAAAGTTGTTTTTAAGTCTGGCATAATCGATTACTTGCGTGGGCGAATGATTCCCAGCTATTGTATTGATTACGATAACCCCGCCATTTCCAAGACCACCATACTTTACCGTGTTTGCGAGATTATTTAAAACGGCTATTCTTTTGATGTTGGCTAAATCTAACCATATAGGTGCTTCTACCACAATGAGACCATCAATATCAAAAATAGCTCCATTTCGTGACGCAAAACTATTAAACCCCCTTACATATACTGTGCCGCCCGAAAAACAATCTCCTTGAACGCTTACTCCAGGAAAATAATTTCGTAAAAGGTTTAAAACGCATAAGTTACCGGGTATAATCTGGTCTTCACTCATCATACGAACGCCTCCGGGAGCAGAATGGGCATTTAAATAACCATAGGCTGTTTTAATGATAGCGGTATTTGTTTTATACTCCCTGGCGAGGTCAGCTTGCGATTTTCTTCGGCTTTTACGCACCACTACTTCGTCCAGTTCGGTGATTTCCGGTATTAAAATAGGGTTCAGAATTCTTGTAACTTCTTCCACAAGTATGGTAACCGTCTTCATTCCCATATACTTGAATTCAATTTTGTCCCCGGTGGAGACTGCAATCTCATAAAATCCGGTTTTATCCGTATTTGTTACGATACCATCCTTGTCCAATATGCGTACCACAACATCTTCTATGGGGTTCTTACCATCGGTAACCTTACCCTTGACCGTACGCTGTTGGCTGTAGGTGAGGCCCACGCAGCAGCAAATCAACAAAACAAGTAAAAGATTTTTTTTCATAAGAATTTTTTTGTGGCCAGAGACTGGCAGTTAGTCTACTTTTATACTATCTCATCACGACGCCCTTGGTGGTCTGTACCCTAAAGAGCTCTTGGTTCACGTCCTTTAGGGTAAGCTTGAACACCTTCACCTCCTTGCGCTGGGATACCTCACCATAATTGTGGTACACCGTGGCCTTTAGGTAGGTTGGGGTCAGGCTCTTGTTGCCGTGGTACCTCACGTTCACCTGCCAGGTCCCGGGCAGCGAGCCGTCTATCAGCTCCTCGGTCATGTTGTAACCAAAGTCCTTTTCCCGACCTATCAGTGCCTCATTGTCCGCCAAACTGTGCTTCCAAAGGCTGTACTGCCCCTCGGGGTTCACGAACTGAAGGTCGAACTCCGCCTCCCCATCGTTCCACTCAAAAACCAAACGCGTGCCCTTGAAACTGTCCTCGGCCACATAGACAGACTTACGCTTCTTGCCGTCCAGCACAGCATCGCGCTGCAAGGCCAGCAAATTGTTGAACTCCCGGTCCATCATTGGGGCCAAGGTGATGCTGTCCGACTCCATAAACCCTTCCTGAAGCAGGTACTCATAGCGGGCATATATCGCCGCCGCCTGTTTCGCGCGGCCAAGGTCGCGGTAACTGTTGGCCATGTCCAAATAGCTTTGGGCATAGTTGGGGCGCAGCAGGAACACCTCTTTATAGAGCTCATTGGCCGATGCATGGTTGCCCTGTGCCTGATACTGGTAGGCCAAGGCCTTGAGCAGGACAGGGTTGCCCTCCAACAACGTGCCGTTGTCCGCAACCACCTTCTCCGCATAGGCGTTGTCTCCCTTTTCCGCAAAGTACGCCTGGGCGTCCATAAGGAAATAGGGCGAGTTTGAGTATGTTGGAGCGTATTTTTGGTATACCATTTTTGCCTCGTCCAGGTTGGCGGAAGCATATAGCTCTTTTTTGTAGGTGGGCCAGTTGGCACGCAGCTTTTCGCCACCCAGCGCATCGCCTTGATAAAAATTGTTGCGCAACCGTGCTTGGTCCACGACCTGTTTAGGAGCCGTGTTGCCCGCAATCGTATTGATGACCACTACACCACCAATCCCAACTGATCCATATTGGGTTGTGTTTGCCAGATTGTTGAGTATGGCCAAACGTTTGATATTTCCAACATCTAACCAAAACGGAGTTTCCACTACTATTAAACCATCGATATCGAAGATTGCAGGTGTCGCCGAAGTTAAACTTCCAAACCCTCTAATAAAAACATTACCTTCTTGTTTAATGCAGTCACCACCTACCTCTACCGCAGCAAAGCGTCCCCTAAGCAAATCTAAGATGCAAAGGTTGACCGGGTTGATTGCTTCAGCATTCAACATTCTAACAGCCCCTGGTGCGGTTCTTGAGTTCAAATACCCAAAGGCAGTTCTGATAATATTTGAATTTGTTTGATATTCATCCGCTAAATCCTGTTGTGATTTACGATTACTTTTTTTAACCGTTACTTCGTCCAGCTCAGTAATATCTGGCACTAGAATAGGGTTTAATATATTTGTGACATCCTCTATCCTTATTTTTACAGTTTTCATACCCATATATGCAAACTGTAATACATCTCCAGTGGCTACCTCAATTTGATAGAAACCCATATTGTTTGTGCTTACCATTGCTTCTTTATCGACAACCTTAACCACAACATCTTCAATAGGGTTCTTACCATCAGTAACCTTGCCCTTAACCGTACGCTGTTGGCTATAGGTGAGGCCTACACAGCAGCAAATCATCAAAACAAGTAAAACATTTTTTTTCATAAGAATTTTTATTTGGCCAGAGACTGGCAGTTAGTCTACTTTTATACTATCTCATCACGACGCCCTTGGTGGTCTGTACCCTAAAGAGCTCTTGGTTCACATCCTTAAGGGTAAGCTTGAACACCTTTACCTCCTTGCGCTGGGATACCTCTCCGTAATTGTGGTATACCGTGGCCTTTAGGTAGGTTGGGGTCAGGCTCTTGTTGCCGTGGTACCTCACGTTCACCTGCCAGGTCCCGGGCAGTGAGCCGTCTATCAACTCCTCCATCATGGAATAGCCATATTCCTTGCTCAAGTTTACCCGCTCCGCAGTATCGGCAAGGCTATACTTCCATAAGCTAAACTGTTTCTCAGGGTTTACGAATTGGAGGTCGAACTCCGCCTCACTATCGTTCCATTCGAATACCAAACGGGTGCCTTTGAAATTTTCCTCCCCTACATAAAGTTCCGATGTGGAACCTTTATCCAACACGGCATCTCCCTCAAGGGCCAATAAGTTGTTAATCTCTCGGCTTAGGATAGGCGCAAAATTTACCGTATCGGCCTCCATGAATCCTTCTTCCAGCAGATAGCCATAACGTGCAAAAATTGCTGCAGCCAGTTTGGAGCTGCCAATGTCCCGGTAACTCTTGGCCATATCCATATAGCTTTGGGCATAATTGGGCCGCAGCAGGAACACCTCTTTGTAAAGCTCATTGGCAGATTCAGGATTGCCTTGTGCCTCATATTGATAGGCCAAGCCCTTTAACAAAACGGGGTTGCCACTGAATAGGCCAAAATTATCGGAAACAACCGCATCGGCGTACCCCGTATTACCCATTTCTACAAAATATTCTTGGACATCCATCACGAAATAAGGAGACCCAGAGTAGCTGTCTGCATATTTTTGGTACACCATTTTGGCTTCATCTAAATTTGCGGCACCATATAGCTCTTTTTTATAAGTGGGCCAGTTGGCACGCAGCTTTTCACCGCTCAGCGCATCATTCTTGTAAAAATTATTGCGAAGACGTGCTTGATCCACGACCTGTGTCGGAGCACTATTGCCAGAAAACGTGTTCACTACCACCACACCGCCGGCTCCAAGCGCACCATATTGCGTGGTGGTGGCCAGATTGTTAAGTATTGCCAAACGTTTGATGTTGTTCACGTCCAGCCAAATGGGGACATCAACAAATACCTGACCATCGATATCAAAAATGGCAGGCTGTGGGCTTTGCACCGAAGAAAATCCACGAATAAAAACAGCGGGGCCAGCTGCTCTTAAACTGGATGCCGTTGAAACTGCACCCCCAGACAAGTCCCTAGCACCAATGGTGCTGCCAAAGACCTGTACCCCCGGAAATCTGTTTTGCAACAATTCCAATATACCCAAATTCACCGAACGGATATCTTTTTCCTGAAGGAATCGTATGCTTCCAGCTGCCCTTTCCGCATCTATATATCCAAATGCTGTTCTAATAATATTTTCGCGGGCATTATAATTGGCCGCTAGCTCTTTTTGGGAAATTCTCTTACTACTCTGAACGGTTACCTCATTAAGCTCGGTGATATCAGGGACTAAAACCGGATTTAAAATGCGGGTAATATCCTCTACCTTAATTGTGACCGTTTTCATTCCCAGATATGAAAAACGAATCTTGTCTCCCACATTGGCAGTTATGATATAGTTACCCTGCTTATCACTTGACGTAACCGTCTCCTTATCAAGAACCTCAATGGTTGCTTCCGCGATGGCAGCCTTACCATCCGTGACTTTACCTTTGATAATTTTTGCTTCCTGGGCGAAAACAAATCCGACCATAAAAAGCGTTAAAAACACACTTTGAATTTTTCTTTTCATAACCTAACCATTTTTAAATCAACTAAATATTGATTCTTTAGTCCACATCAATTTGGCTAGAAGTTACTTAAAAACGGCGGGTACTTTACTTTTTTTAACAATAGTTTAAATGTGTTAATTTCAAAATAAAGAGTATTACTATTAAATATGGGCATTTATTCATACCCTTGATGCCCCTTAACCCTAGGCACCAAAAGCAATTCTGTTTGTCTACCATTCACATACCTAAATCCATCATCCCCATAAAACCCAGCCTCTTCTAACATTATCCGGATATCCCGCTTCCATTCCGGGATGGTAATGGTGGTGTTCAACTCAATGGCATAAACCGTATTTGTATTCAAAGGGTAATTCTCTCCGTCGTCTTTCATGACCCCTTCCTGCGCATCCCACATCCCAATGGTAGTTCCTGCCGAATGACCATAAGAACCTAGTGGATGTGTATAAATAGAAGGCCTTAGACCAGTAGCTTTTGCCTCAGCCAAGGACTTTGCCAAAATTTGATTGCCCGTGCGACCTTTTACCATGTTCTTGGTCAGGAAATCTTGTACCCGGTTGCCGTCCTTTAAACCATTCACCAAAAATTCCGGAGCACTGGTCTCCCCAGGTTTTAACACATAGGCCAATTCTTGACAGTCCGTATTTAGCCTTAAATAAGTGATTCCAAAATCACAGTGCAATAAATCCCCTGGCAATATGACCATGTCTTCTGGCCGTCCGGAAAATGAATATAAATGTCCTACCAATTCCTCACTGCTTCTTTGTACGTCTACCGTTGGATGGAACCAAGTCTCCAAACCCAATTGGGTGACCTTATCACGCATCCACCATTCCACTTCAGTGGTTGTGGTTACCCCTGGTGTGATTACTTTCTCTGAAAATGCCTCAGCAATAATACTATGGGTAATGGATACCAATTGGTTATAGAGCACCATTTCCCTTGGCGTACGGGTTTCTATCCACCGGACGGCCAGCTGTTCTGCCGTGGTTACCCTATTCTGAAACTTTTTAGGGAGATTTCTTAGGAATTCATCATAGTCAGTTTTATCCAATCCGTCCGCAATGTTATGGTCCTTGGAATAATTTAAACCAATGGTTTTGGGATTGCGTTCCTCAATGAGCTGCATTAACCTTTTCCATTGATTGGGTTCCTTCTCCTTATCCCAAGCGGACCTAATATTCGCTCCCACATTGTACCGGGCCACGGCCAATTTATCTAAAGTGTTTTTCTCTTTATCCCTGTAAAAAACCAATATGGTTCTTCTTCTAGCATTGAGCCAAGTAGCTGGCAACATGGTTTTTAAAACAGGGTCTTCGTTATATTCCCTTGATATTAATATCCACATATCTATGGCCGTATTATCCATGAGTTTGGGAAGTAGGGTATTTAAACGCTCTTCTAAAATTTCGTCCACTACCCTAGCCCTTTCTTTTTCCGGAAGGATGTGTTGTGAACAAAGAAGGATGGGTAAAAAAATGATGCAAGCAACTACTATATTTCTCATTCTTAGGATTTTTATGAATTTTAAATTTGAATTTACCCAATAATGGCAAATCAAGCTAATTTATGTTAAGATTACCAAGGAGATGGTGCAACCTAGGATCACATGGAAATGGCCTCAATTGTTTTTGAGCGTTGAATTTTACCCGTGGTAGTCTCAATGAATTTAGGAACAAAATAAACGGATTTTGGAACCTCATATTTAGAAATCGATTTGAGTGAACGAATGCCATTTAATACGTTTTCCTTATCCTCTTGGCCTTCTATGACTAAAATTAGTTTTTCACCCAACGCTGGGTCTGGCACGCCAGCAACAAAATACCGAGTCCCCAATACTGTAGCCAACTTGGATTCTATTTGTTCCGGTTGCAGTTTAATGCCTCCGGAATTGATGATATTATCAAAACGACCCAACCACTTAAAGGTATCTTGGTCCAGGATTTCAATCAAGTCGTTTGTACGAACGCTTGCATCGGACACGTTGGGTGCATCCACCACCAAGCATCCCCTGCCATCACTTTTAATGTTAACATTATCCATGACCTTAAAAACATCCTGATACTCCAAATTATCCTTAAAACCGTTAAGTTGTTTTGCTGCTATATGGGTAATGGTTTCCGTCATCCCATAAGTTTCATAACATAAAGCCGTAGTATTGGACAATTCCTGTTGCAAACGGTGTGGCACTGGTGCACCGCCAATAATGAGTTTCTTTAGCTGATGCAACCTTGGTAAGGACTGTTCTGCCTGTAATGGAACCATAGCGCAGAAATCATAGGGTTTAGAAATATGTTGGAGTGGATGGGAAGTTGGTTCAACCACATCCAACTCTAGCCCCAATACCATGGCCCTAACCAACATCATCTTACCTGCAATATAATCCGTAGGGAGACAAAGTAGGGCTGTATCCCCAGCCTTTAACCTAAAAAACGATGCTGTTGCCAACGCAGAATTGGCCATATACCGTTTCTTTAGCCGGATGGGTTTTGGAGTTCCTGTGGAACCAGAGGTGTTCACGATTATGGTATCCTTGGCATCAAACCAGTCCAACATGAAATCCCCTAAGGGCTTTTCAAAAGGCTTTCCTTCTTTTACTAAACTGTAGGCTATTTCACTTAAATGGCTCTTAGAAAATGACTGGCCGTTGAACTTAAACTGCGGATGTATTTTCATTTTCCAGAGCTAAAAATTCTTCTTTTGACCTCACTTTACCAGCTAGTTTCTCTGACCAATTGTTCCATTTGTAAAACTTGGAAAACAACAAAATAAGTAATGGGAAAATAACAAATACCGGCATTAAAACCTCAGTTAAAACAGCCGTTTCCGGTTCTTTTATATTTTTAAACAAGGCATCTGCCTGCAAAGCCCCCCAATCATAGGTTACCAATAAAACACCAAAAAGATTATTGGCAGCGTGAAATCCAAGGGCCAACTCCAAGCCTTCATCCATTAGGGTAATGATGCCTAAAAAGAATCCAGTGCCAATGTAATAGACCATAATTACATAACCTATCTTTCCTACCTCCGGATTGGCAATGTGCATTACCCCAAACAACACCGAAGTAACAATCAAGGGCAGCCAACGGTTTTTTACCCAAATACCCAAACCTTGCATGATATATCCCCTAAAAAGATACTCTTCAAAGCTTGTCTGCAATGGAATCAAAAAAACCGCAATGGGCAGGAGTATCAAAAACTTATTGAAATCAAAATTGGGCACATAGTCTTCTGGATTTAAATAAAATACATCCAGCAGCATCATTCCTGAGGTAAACACACCCCAAATGAAAAATGCCGTAAAAATACGTTTCCAGTCCACCGTTTTTCTCGCCGTAGTGAGTGAGGTTATGGACTGTGGATGTACAAACTTGGTCCAAAACAATAAAAATAAAAGTCCAAAAGCCAATATCCCCAAATTGATTACCAAGACCGTGTTCTTGCCTATTTGTTCGATTAACTGGTTCATCACCACATCCACAGGTTGATCCGAAAAAATAACCGTAATGTAGTTGATGACCATAAGTCCCAAAAACCCTACGGGAATCAATAAGTACTTCCAAAGCTGTAAATCGCCCCGATGTCCTTGTTCTATAAACATAATCCCTCAATTAAATTTGATTGCCAAGATAGGTGTTTTCTGTAATACAGTTTTCCGTTTGATACTTCCAAGGGACTGCCAAGGTTATTCGTGAACAGACTTCCTGTTCCCAAGCCTTGTGGCAATTTGTTCTGTAGCGTATAGGTCCATTGCGCAATAGCATTTAAACCTATATTGCTCTCTAAAGCACTGGTGACCCACCATTTAACATCCAAATCTTCCGCAAGGCTTATCCACTCCAGCGCTCCAGAAAAACCCCCAATAAGGCTTGGTTTTAATATAATGTATTGTGGTTGGGTCTTTACCAGTAATTCCCGTTTGCGTTCCTTCCCATAAATCCCAATCAGCTCCTCGTCCAAGGCTATGGGCAAGGAGGTGTTTTTACATAAAAGGGTCATTTGTTCCCATTGACCAACGGCAATGGGCTGTTCTATGCTGTGCAATTCCAGTTTGGACAGCTTATTAAGCTTATAAGCTGCTTCCTCTGGGCCAAATGCGCCATTGGCGTCTACCCTAAGTTCTATTTCCTTACTGGAAAACCGACTTCTTATACCTTCTAGCAACTTAAATTCCTTGTCAAAATCAATGGCACCAATCTTCAGTTTAATACAGGAAAAGCCAGAGGCAATCTTATCTTTAATCTGCTGGTGCATAAAGGTTTCACTGCCCATCCAGATTAATCCATTAATTGCTATGGGGCTTTCTTTTTGGATAAAGTTAGATGGAAATAGCTCAAAGGGAGTATTCGCATCCAAAGACATAAAAGCCTGCTCCAGTCCAAACTGTATGGATGGAAATTCCGTCAATTCTTGACATAGGAAGGCTAGACCTTGGCCTATATGTTTACATGCCCAGTTTAGTTTTGCTTCATAATCTGGCCGATCATCAATACTTAAACCCCTAAGGATACCACATTCCCCTATGCCATACTTTCCCTGTTTTTCCAGAATAACGAACCATGTCTCTTTTTGTCTAAGCACTCCGCGGGAGGTTCCACTGGGCCGTTTAAACTTTAAAATATACTTTTTGGCGTATGCCTTCATCCGTGGTAATGCTTTTTAACTAAGGATAAATTACTTTTTAAAATTGACTCAAAAAATAGGGTGGCAACCACCCTAGGAACAGATATCAAAATTACCCATATTTAGGACTATAACGCAACAATTGCCAGGATTTCAAAACAGTTTAGGAAAACTTAAAGGGAAATGCTAATTAGGGGGTCCTATTTAAAATCGAACCAAAACCTAACGCCTTCTTTGGATTTATCTATGTTGAGCTTTGATTGAAGTTGATTGACCAAGCGGTTGATCAAACGCAAGCCCATGGAACCATTGGTATTCTGGTCAAAATCCCCTGCAAGGCCTACCCCATTATCCGAATACTCAAAATACCCACGGTCGCCATTTTTTCTAAGATGAATGTAAATCTTACCATTCTCGTCACCATCTGGAAAGGCATATTTAAAAGTATTGGAAACCAATTCGTTCAATATGAGACCAAAAGGAATGGCGCGGTCAATATCCAATTCCGTACCCTCCGCATCTATGGTAATGTTAATGTTATGTCCGCCTTTTTTATAGACGGATTGGACACTGTTGATCAGGCTTTCTATATACCCTTGCATTTCTATAAAAGAAAGGTCATCATTCTGATAAAGTTTCTGATGTATCAGTGCCATGGCCTTAACCCTACTTTTACCCTCTTCCAAAGCTACAATGGCGGCCTTGCTCTTGGTGTTTCTGGTTTGTAGGCTTAAGAGGCTGGAAACCATCTGTAAATTGTTCTTTACCCGGTGGTGAATTTCCTTGAGCAATGAATCCTTTTCCCGTAGGGAGTTTTCTATCAGGTGTTTTTGTTCTGCAATCAATCGTTGGTTCTTGATACTTTTTACATAGGCAAAAACCAAGCCCGCAAATCCTAAAAGGATGAATACCAATGAAATATACACCAAAAAAATCCGTTCGTCCTTAGCTTGTATTTCATTTCTAAAACGTTCGTTTGCCAATTTCTGTTCCCGTATGAGCTTTCTGGAGTTATCAAGGTCAGACGTTCCTACAATAGCCACCAATTGCTGTTTTAAAACGGTATTTTCAATAGCGTTTAATGAGTCTGTAATGCGTTCATTTTTCTTGTAGTATTGTGCGGCACTTTTGTAATTCTCTATCTTGTCATAATAGGTGGCCAACAATTTGTTTAAAGAGATTTCTTGTTTAATGGTTTGGGGAGCTCTAATCCCTTCCAAGGTGTTTTTAGCGGTTTTGTTATTATCTAATTGGAGGTGTGCTTCTGCAAAATAAAGGGCATTATCTACCAATTGTCCCTTAAAGGTATCGCCCACATAGGTTTTTAACTTGTCCGAGCTATTTTGTAATAAGGAAATTGCCTCTAGATACTCTTTTTGCTTTACGTAGCACTGACCTATATGACCTTCAATCTCTGCCTTTAAAAACTCGCTTTCAAAAATATCTTTTTGGGTCTTCACCTCAGAGATATCGTTTACGTATACCTCTAAATAACCCAAGGCTTTTTTAAATTCGTTAATCGCCGTTGAGGGTGATTCGTCCAATTTTAAAAACTGGCCCACCTTATTATGGTGTTTGGCCTTAGCAAAAACGTCTCCGTCCGGTATGGTGGTGCCCACGGTGCGGATATATTCTTTCATAGCCTTACGGTAAAGCCCCATATTGGCATAAATATCATAAAAGCTAACTTCCTCTATGATGCCCCTATCCCTCATTGCTTCCCTTGCCTCTATCTGTTTATCGTAAAGTTGAAGCTTTCCATAGTTTTCATCAAGCAAGATAAGTGCACGTTTGGATAAGACATTGTTTACCGTATCATTCACGGCCATCACTTCTTTGGCCAATGCCACGCTCTTATCAAAATCCCCAATATCATTATAGAGTTGGGACTGCATGAGTTGGTAACTTAACATGGCGGAAGTATCCTGTATTTTTTTTGCGCTATCCAGGTAAACGTTCACAGTCTCCAACCAATCGTATGCAGAATTTACGGAATACCTGTTTGGAGTGACGTAAAAAGAAGTTGCCCTTGCATTTAGGTCCGGTGCCCTCTTAAATTTTTCTAGGGCGGATATGCCTATGCTATCTTTCTGGGCTAGCAGGGTAAGGGAAGAGGTGGTGAAAAACAATGCACAAGTAAAAACCTTAAGCATTGATTTAATTTCCATCTTGATTATTTTATTGCTATTCATCTTCAAAACGCCTAATACGTATAAATATTATCAAAAAAAAGACCATACAGACTTCCATATGGTCTTTTTGAATAGCATTGTAGTAGGTTTACAAGATTGGGGTCTTGAATTTAATTCAAAGGTATAGTGTACCTAAAAACGCTAATGGAAATTGTTGTGAAACTTCCCATTTATGTTGTGAAAATTAAAATGATATTGGCGAATATGCTTTTTATCGATGTTTTGTGTTTTTCGTCGACAACAAAACATCCATCGAATCCTAACCGAGCAAAAAAAAACATATCAAACCTTGATATGCTTTTAACTATCAATTAAACGTATTGCTATGAGTTCATGGAAGAAATGATAAATTCCTTAAAATCCTTGGATATGGGGATAAGGGTATTGTTTATCATGATATCCTTTGAATTTATGGCATCTATATGGTCCACATTAACAATGTAAGACTTGTGCGCCCTGTAGAATTTGTTTTTTGGTAATTTTTCCAAATAATCCTTTAAAGGAGATCGTACCAGAAACTTCTTATCTACGGTGTTCACTTCTAAATAGACATTATCTGCTTTAATAAATTGGATATCCCCAAATTGAATCCGGTAATACAAATGTTGTTTTTTAACAAAGATAGAATCCTTTAATACGGAGTTGGACATAAAGGCATCACCGTCTGCACTGGCACCCATATCCTTGCTTTCCGATTTCTTGGAGTAGTTAAAATTTGAAAGGGCAATCTCTATGGACGTATACAAATCTTGCTGCTCAAAAGGTTTTACCAAATAACCATCTGGTTTTACCGTTTTAGCATTCTCCACCGTTGCCTTGTCTGAGTTGGAAGTAACAAAAATAAAAGGAATATTGTAATGTTCACGTATATGCTTACCAAGGTCTATTCCCGTTTTGTCCGAGGCTAAAATGATGTCGATAAGCACTAAATCAACATGATTGTTCTTTAACACCTCTATTGCCTGCTCGTAAACAATAACATTGTCAACGACTTCATAACCAATCTCTTCCAACATGGATTGCATGTCATCTGCAATAATAACATTATCCTCGACAATAAGTATTTTAATGGGATGTTCCAAAATTAGTTTGGTTTTAGTTTTTACTAAAAAATAAATTTACAAAAAATAATTTAGTGTAATATAGAACGTGAGTGCAAGGAAAAAAGTACTTAATGCCAATTTTTTTAATTCCTTATCCAATAATCTCGGATCGTTTGTTTTGACTACTGTAGCCAAGTGCCATAAAATAGGTGTAAATGCAATTAGATATGATGCGTCCCATATGTCCTTAGCCGTGCCTATCGCGTATACGATAAAACTTACTGCGCTGAATCCCAAAAGGCAATAATGGTATTTTTTTCCTGCTGCGAAACCCATTTTCACCACCAAAGTGCGTTTGCCGTGCCTCTTGTCCGACTCCATATCCCTAAGATTGTTTAAATTGAGTACCCCTACACACAACAAGCCTACCCCAATGGCAGGAAAGACATCCAATACCTCTAAGTGTTTGGTAAATAAAAACGTTGTCCCCATGACGCCCAACAGCCCAAAGAACAGAAAAACAAAAACATCGCCTAATCCCTGATAACCATAAGGTGTATCCCCCATGGTGTATTTTATGGCAGCCCAAATACTAAAACCACCAAACAACAGAAATAGGATGAGCAACTTTAACTGCTGCATTCCAAAGGCCTGAATCACTACGGCCACGGTAAGCAATACGCTAACGGATATACTGAGCAAGATGCCCCTAAATAACTGATTTTTTGTTAGGTTACCGCTTTGCAGGGCACGCATTGGCCCTATACGATCGTTGGCATCCGTTCCCTTGATTCCATCCCCGTAATCATTGGCAAAATTTGAGGTAACCTGAAACGCAATGGTGGTTAGGATAGCCAACCAAAAAGTGGTCACGTCAAAAGCCCCTTTTGCTGTAGCCAAAGCAGCACCAACCACGATGCCCGATATGGAAAGTGGAAGGGTCCTTAATCTGGCTGCACTTACCCAGGCTTTTACTGTTTTCAAACTACGGATTAGTTAGATGGCTCAATCCTTAACCGTTTCCCATCTTTATAAGAGGCCACAAAAGCATCATTAAAACCCATTTGCACCAATTGCTTTCTAAAAGACTGTGCTTCCTCCAATGTTTCAAAAGCACCAAGGGAATAGGCATAGAAAGGGTTGGTTTTAACAAACATGGTATTGGTCAGGGATTCCGAGGCCAGTGTAGCGTTATTTTCCACAAAAGACTTTACCTGAACAGAGTATATTTTTTCTTTTTCAATAAACTTTTTGGCCAAATAGAATTCCTTCACCAAGCTCAATTCCTCATTCTGCGCCTTAAGATTGTCTATTCTATTTCTAAAGGTGTCAATACTATCAATAGCCTCTGCCAGTGTTTCTTGCCCCCTAAAATTGTTGGAGGTACGTAAGCCTGAATAGAAGGAATATATTCCAAAAACGGCCAAAAGCACCGTAATGGCGACACCAGCAAAAATATTTCTTTGGACACGTATTTTTTTGAGGTCTTTGTTCTTGTACTTGATTTGGTCCAAAAGGCGTTCATTGATAATTTGGGATTTCTCAATATCCTTGTGTAAATCCAATAAATCGTTTTCTTCTATAAAGGGCATATAATTTCTTTTAGAACAATGAAATGGTTGAAAGATAATGATTTACCACACCAATCTATCCAATACAAAAGTAAAAGTTTTGCGCTTAGAAAAAAATCTAAAAACGGTCTTTATCGTTCAACGTTCCGTAAGCCAAGAAAATGAAATTTAAACTAGGTTTATCCCATTTTCTTGAATTTCGATTTTGCGTTCCTTGTATAGCACGCCAACGCCTTTTTTAAAAGCCTTTTTACTCATTTTAAGTTGATTTCTAATATCCTCCGGCGCAGATTTATCATGTAGGGGTAAAAATCCGTTGGCTTTCACCAGCGCAGCAAGAATGGTTGCAGCAGTACCTTCCAACATCGCTGCACCTATCGGTGCCAATGCAACATCAATTTTAAAATCTGGCCTTACGTTTTTCACGTAACCGGTTAAAGACTTACCAACAGCCAGGTCCTGGTGGTTGTCACTATGAAAAATAAGACCTTTATAAGCGTTGTCCACAATGACCTCCCAGCCTAAATCCGTATGCCTACTTACCAAAAGGGACACTTGGTCGTTAGGCGTTAAGGTAGTCTCTTCATTCTTAAAAAATCGGTCTATTTTGGCAGAACCCACTAGTCTAAAGGTTTTGTCGTCTAGATAGCAGTGTACAATATAGCGCCTTCCTTGTTCCATTTTTACACGCTGCTCACTAAACGGCACCAAAAGATGTTTTTCAAGACCCCAATCTAAAAATGCGCCTATCTGGTTGACTTCGGCCACTTTTAAAAACGCAAAACCATTTCTCTTTATTTCAGGTTTTAAGGTGGTTGCAACTGGTCGCTCCTGATGGTCCAAATAACAAAACACGGTAATTACCTCATCTAATTGAATATTTTCCGGTACGTATTTATTGGGCAGAAGAATTTCTGTGCCCTCGTCATCCGATAAAAATAAACCTACACTAGTACTCCTATCTACTCTTAAATCATTATAATTACCTAATTGTATCATGCTACGGTTTAAGCTTTGCACCTCAAAATTGAATAAAAAAAACCGCCCTAAAAATTTTAGGACGGTTTATTTGATGTTTTCAACTCTTTAATTGTAAACAGACTCTTTGCCAAAATGCTTTGCCAACTGGTAATAAATTACCGCCCTGTGCTTGTTTTTTTCTGATTTACCATATTTCTCTATCACCGAGTTAATGGCTTCCATTAAGGCTGGGCTGTCTGCCAAACCTAATTTTTTCATTAAAAAGTTCTTTTTTACCGTTTCCAATTCCTTATCATCACTACCAGAAACTTTTGATGCGTCCAAATTGTATATTGCTGGACCCAAACCTACGGCTACTTTGTTCAACAAATCCATATCAGGCGTTTCACCAAACTTGCTTTTGATATCCTCGGCATACTTTGCCACTAATTCGTCTCTTTTACTCATAATTGTCAGTGTTCTAGATTAATGTTCATTGTGTCTAAGATATGAAATCAAAATAACCAAGCAAAATTTTATCATTGATCTTTCTGGGCGTAAAGATTTCCAAGACCTTTGGGTAATCGGACTCGTCGTAAAACGTATGTAAAGCATCTCTTAGGGACGTAGTATCATTTGCACTTTTATACATTAGCCCAAATTGCTTACAAAGGTGATAGGCATTTGTGCTCTGAACGGTTTCAAAATAAGTTTCAAAGGTATCCGAGCCATCGTTCCCCGGTAAAATCCGAAAAATACCGCCACCACTGTTATTTATGATTATGATACGAAAGTCCTTTCGTAAATAGGAGTTCCAAAGTGCGTTACTATCGTAAAAAAAACTGAGGTCGCCAGAAATCAAAACGGTAGGGTTGCTATCATAAATAGCTCCCCCAACAGCCGTAGAGGTAGAGCCGTCAATCCCGCTTGTTCCCCGGTTACAAAAAACACCTAGGGTAGGGTTCATATCAAACAGTTGGGCATAGCGCACTGTAGAACTATTGGCCAGGTGCACCTGGTACTTGTCCGGGATAGTGCTTAAGAGTATATCAAAAACCAAAAAGTCTGAGAACCCAATTTGTTTTAAGTACGCGGCACGCTTACGTTCATAGTTGCGCTTTACTTGGTGCCATTGCTTAAAATAATCACTTTGCGAATTATCCGTCTCTGAAAGAAGAATTTTCAACATAGCGTTGGGGTTGGTCCTAAAGTGTTTTGACAAACAAAAGTAGGTGTCCAATGCCTTCATCCCATCTATATGCCAATGCTGTTTTGGGGTATAGTTGCGCAAGAATGCCTTCACCTTTTTGGACACCACCAAACCTCCAAAAGTTAATAGAATATCGGGCTGTAATTCCTTAAACAGTTTGTGTTGATGTTCCGACTTTTCTATGGGAAAAATAATACTGTCAATACTCGGAAAAAAATTTGGGTGATGTAAATTGGAGGTGGTTTCCGTAAAAACCACCACGGAAGCGTCATTGCCCAACCGCTCAATTAATTCTCTCTCAATCGTGTTTGGATGATTTACCCCTACCAAAACCATTTTCTTCCCTGCTTTACGCCATAGTTGTTTTAAGGAGCCTAAGTCTTCCTCAAAACCCAGTGGTTCTTGACTTGTTATTTTAGTGTCGGCGGAATTAAAATCTAAATGTTCTCCCTCTTCCAAATCATACAAAGGCTCTTCAAAAGGAACATTGATATGAACGGGTAGCTTGCTCATAAAGGCAACATTAAAGGCCTGGTTCAATTCCTTCCTGTTGTACCTTTCAATTTTGGACTGCCCAGTTTGCAATAAATAGGGTGCATACCGTTCTATCCGCCCTACCGCATGGGAAACATCTAATTTAAGGTTTGCAGAATACCCAATATGTCTTTGAAAAACATTATCCTGGCGTATGGTCTGGCCATCACCAACATCAATTTTATAAGGTGGCCTATCTGCTGAAATCACAATCAAGGGGATTGTACTGTAGAAAGCTTCCGCTATCGCTGGGTAATAATTGAGTAGGGCACTTCCGGAGGTACAAACCAGTGCCACCGGACGCTTTTGCTGTTGGGACATGCCCAAAGCAAAGAATGCCGCACTACGTTCATCCACGATACTGTAACAGTTGAAAAATGTATTTTTTGAAAAACTTAAGGTCAACGGCGCATTTCTAGAGCCAGGGGAAATGACAATATCACGGATACCCTTGGACTTACAAGCGGCAACGACCATTTTGGCGGAAGGAATAACGGATTGCTTCATGCATTGCAAAAGTACGAACAAGACCCAGTATATAATCCCTCTTTAAAGGAGACTTAACATGGTTTTACTTTTGTTTTGGGTTTCCAACCATTCCTGCAAAGGGTCAGACTCCTCGGTAATACCACCACCGACATAAATTTTTATAGATTTCCCATGCACTTGCATGCACCGCAGGTTAACAAAAAGATGGGCACTACCGTCTAAGTCCAATTCCCCAAGAAAACCGGTGTAAAATTCCCGATCATACGCTTCTTCCTTTTGTATAAAATCCCGCGCGGCTTCTTTAGGCAAACCACAGACCGCAGAGGTGGGATGGATTTTAGTTACAATTTCGGCAAGGGATGAGGTTGGTGCCAACTTTCCGGAAATATCCGTTTTTAAATGCCATAAATTTCCTGCTCTGGAGGTTTTTGTTGCTGAAACCTGCATATTGCTTAAATGGTCCGTAAGCTGATCGTAAAGAAAATCAGTTACCATTTGTTGCTCTTTAATTTCCTTTGTTCCCCACTGGGGAGCTTCATTGTGCGTATAAGGCAAGGTACCTGCCAGTGCCGTGGTTTTAAAATTTTGATGTTCCACCGCTACCAAGCGTTCTGGGGTAGCCCCAAGCCACATACCCACTTTTGGATGGTACCATAGGTAACAAAATGCGTTGGAATAGGAATTCAAGGCTTTGGAAAATATAGCGATAGCATCACACACGATATCCAAGTTTACAGTGCGCGAAACCACTACTTTTTGGAACTGACCGTCTTGGATACCATTAATCGCTTTTTCCACCAAGGCAATATGCTTCTTCTTTCCTACCTCTGTCAGTGGGATTCCATTATTTTCTGGGGTGGCTTTGGAGGGTTGCCAATTGGCAACCATAAAGTGATCTTTAGGTATAAGCACATTGGTTTTGTTACTATTAAAAGGGGCAAATACAAAACCCGCAGCTTTTAAATCCGGGGTTTGTAGCAATTCCTGATTATTTTGAAAAATCCCTTGCACCGTCTTCCCGTTTGGCCTTCTAAAGAGTACAAAGGGAAGTTCCTTCTGCAAGTGTTCCCCTGCCCTAGTCAACAGCTGGCGTAATTCATTTCTTTTTGGGAAGTGCAATAGTTGTTAGTTTACAGTTAGAAATCAACTCCCCATTTTCATTGGTCACCTTAATTTCCCAAAGTTGGGTAGTTCTCCCTTTATGGATAATTGCTGCCTTGGCATACACAAAACCTTCCTTTATCCCTTTAACATGATTGGCAGAAATTTCCAGTCCCCTGATAAAGAATTCATTTCCATCCAAAAAAATGTAAGAGGCTGCACTGCCAACACTTTCTGCCAAGGCCACGGTTGCGCCGCCATGGAGCACCCCATCTGGTTGATATACTTTGGGGCCAACAGGCATGCGAGCAGTTAAAAAATTCTCGCCAACATCCACATATTCAATATCCAAAGTTTCCATTAACGTACCTTTTGATACTTGGTTACAGACTTGCAGAATTTTCCCTTTATGTGCTTCCATAGCTATTTTTAACAAGAATTTTGTTCACCGATGACCTCCTAAACAGGCATGGGGCCGGTTATGGCTGATTAAAAACCATTTCACGCTTTGCCCTAATTTTTAGTAAAATTACGTATTCCTAATACAACTCTGGCCATATCCCTATCCAGTTTCCCTTTATCAACACCTAAGAAAGTGTATGGGAACCTTGAAGCGTTCCGTAATGCTGTTTACCTTTGTATATGCAATCAAAACAAAAGCAGGTCTCTTATGTAAATTACCAACCATACGAAACACTGAACCGTCTTACGGATAGCACGGAAAACATTTGGGTTATTTTTCATGGGATGGGGTATTTAAGTCGGTATTTCTTGCGCTACTTTAAGGATTTTGATGAAAGTAAGAACTATTTTATCGCTCCTCAGGCTCCCTCCAAATATTATTTAAAAGAGGATTTTAAACATGTAGGGGCCAGTTGGCTCACCAAAGAAAACAGCGCGAAGGAAACCGTTAATATACTACATTATTTAGACGCTGTTTGGAAGCAGGAAGCCCTGCCCCAACCTACTAAACATCTTATACTATTTGGATTTTCCCAAGGGGTTTCCATAGCATTGCGATGGTGTGTGGCTAAACAAATACCGTGTGAAACCTTAATATTGTACGCTGGAGGAATTCCAGAGGAACTTACCAAGGAAGAAGTAGCCTTCCTCATACAGAGTAATACTAAGGTTTATTTTATTTATGGCGATGAGGATGAGTATATTACGCCAAAACGGCTGGAGCATCAAAAAACAAGGATTAAAGGGCTATTTTTAGGCCACGCCAACATTAGATATTTCAAGGGGAGCCATGAAATGAAACCGGAACTTATCCGGGAATTAGTGTAGTTAGTTTTCCTCTGTGGCAGGGTCCTCTTGAAAATAGGTGATGATTCTGGAAACATAAGTGTTCTCTGGGGCAACAATTTTTTTTACCCAATTTTTGTAGGGGGAATCATCAAACTGAAATACATATTCCTTTACCGATTTTGCTTTACCCTTGTGAACAATGTTTTTGGATAGCACCCCTGCTGCGTTGTATTGAAACTCCAATCTTTCACTTGGAGCAAATTGTTTAGACCCTGTATCAAACAAAAATAACTGCTTGGACAATATTTTACCCTTTTCATCATGTTCCGTTTCTACAGCCGTGCTTGGTTTACCGTCCAAAAATTCCTTGACCAACGTTATTGTGATTTTTTCTTTATTCTTGTTGATTTTAGTTGACTTTCTTACCGTTTGAATCAATATTCCGTTTTCAAAGGTAGACTTGGTACTTTCGCCTTTGAGTTGGGTATATTCAATTTTGGTTTCGTCCACAGCATTTTGGTGTGACGTAACCACACGTTCCACATCCCCATCCTCATTTAAATAATACCGTTGTTCCTCAAAAAATTCTTTATCCAAAGAGATGATTTTTTCTTTGATTACCTTTCCTTTTGAACTATCGATTTCAAACAAGTTTACCATAGAACTGCTGGGATCCAAGACCCCGTCCTTATAACTCTCCAAACGTTTTTCCATTAAATACCCCCCGCTGTATTTGTAAAGGGTGATATCACTATCGGACTCGTTATATTTGGTGGTAGATTTTATTAGTAAACCAGATGGGCTAAACTCAAATATTTCCCTTCCGTAACTCTGCACCACGGTACACATTTTTACGGGGCCCTTAAGATCAAAATCCGATACTTTAAATATGGCAAGTTCCTGTGTTTGTCCTTCATTAAAAAGAAAACAGACCACAAGAAACGCAGTGATGTAATTAGCTCTAAACATACCGTAAAATTACTAGGAATGTTCCCAACAAAAAACAAATATGGAGCCAAATTTTTCTAAGCGTACTAAGTTTAAAATTTACGTTCTGGACAAAATGGCGAAACATCCATTATAGGTGTGCTATCAGACAACAAATCACTTACTATTTTTCCGGTGACGGGTCCTAGGCTCCAACCCATCATAGCATGTCCGGTAGCAATGATAATATTCTGGCTTCTGCTTATTTTTCCTACGTAAGGCAATCCATCAGGACTCACAGGCCTTAAACCACACTGGGCCCCTTCTTTTTCCGCCGCGGTTATTTTTAACCCCCTATAAAAGCTTTCGGCACCATTGGCTATGGCATTTACGCGTTCCTTTCTAATATGATGGTTGATACCTGAAAACTCCATGGTACCGGCAAACCGGGTATAAGAACGCATAGGGGTAACTGCCATTTTTGCTTCCATAAGTATAGCGGGCATGGTAATACCGGTCTCCTGATGGGAGTTAATATTATAGCCTTTGCCAGCTTCAAGCAACATCTTAAGCCCTAATTTTTTTGTTAATTTGGAAGACCAAGATCCCGCGGCAAGAACAATGGCCTCTGCTTTATACTCCGCATCAGAGGTTTTCACAATCGCATGCTTTCCTGGGTCGATAGCCACCACTTCCTGACCTTTTAAGATGCTTACCCCTTGCTCTATAAGATACGCTTTCATCCTTTCCATAAACAGATTGGGGGTAGAATGGGCATCACATTCATAATGAATGGCCCCTTTGGCATTGAATTCCACCTTGGGCTCTATTCTTTTTAATGCTTGGACATCCAACTCTTTGACATCCAGTCCTAAAAATTTTGCCCTTTCGGCAACCATGAGTTCATGGTCCCGTTCCTTATTGGTTTGGTAGACCATCAAAAGACCTTTTCGTTCTAGATGAAAATCCCCCAAATCCTTGGAAGCTTTTATATCCATAAACAATTCCCTACTTAGGATATTGAGTTCTTTGATTACCGGAATGGCTTTGTCTACATGGGCTGTAGTGGAGGATTTTTTAAACGCCAAAGCCCATTTAAAGAAATCGATATCCCAGCGGGGCTTCATATAAAACGGGCTGGATGCATTGAACATATATTTTAGGCCCATGGAAATCATCCCGGGCTGGGCCATAGGAATAATATGGCTTGGTGTGAGGTAGCCGGCATTCACATAGGAAGCACCAGAGTCCATACGGGACTTATCTAAAACAGTGACCTGGTTACCCGCCTTACGTAAATAATAAGCACTACAGAGACCTACAATCCCCCCTCCTATGATTATCACCTTTTTAGACATATTAGATAACTTGAAATCCGTGGGCATAAGGATCATCCTCAGTATCAATGGTAATGGTATTCTTGCCGTACACTTTTGCCCAGCCCTTTATACTGGGAACAATAGCACTTATGCCATCAATAGTTGTTTCTGCCTCTACCCTACCTGTAAACGTGGAGCCAATATAACTTTCGTGCACATAATCTGTATGCATCGGTAACTTGCCTTTTGCATACAATTGGGCCAATCTGGCAGAGGTCCCCGTTCCGCAAGGGCTCCTATCAATGGCCTTGTCTCCGTAAAATACCGCATTCCGTCCAGAGGAGGTGGAGTTTAAAGGATTGCCCGTCCACATAAGGTGCGAAACATCACGAATAGAGCTATTTTCTGGATGTATAAACTTTGATGGATAGTTTTCATTGATGCGTTTTCTAATTTCCTTGGATAGTTGAACCAACTTGGTAGCAGAAAAATCATGAACCCCAGAAAAATTAGGTTGCGGGTCGATTATAGCATAAAAATTTCCGCCATAAGAAACATCAAACGTTAACTCCCCTAGCTCCGGACAATTAATTATTAAGCCGGTTGCGGCCAAGTAACTCTTTACATTGGTAAGCTTTACCCAAACTACCTTATCATTTTCCGTGGCGTATTCAATTTCTACCAAGCCGGCTGGGGTTTCCAAACGAACAAAACCGGGCTTTTTTGGTTTTAAGACACCTTCCTGAATGGCAATGGTAATGGTTCCTATGGTTCCATGCCCGCACATGGGCAGACAACCACTGGTCTCTATAAACAGTACGGCAACATCATTTTTTACATCATGTGCGGGATAGAGCATGCTTCCGCTCATCATATCATGTCCGCGAGGCTCAAACATAAGTCCGGTGCGGATCCAGTCATATTCCTTCAAGAAATGAAGTCTTTTTTCATTCATATTGGCTCCCATTAATTCTGGAGCACCGCTCACCACCAACCGCACTGGGTTTCCGCAGGTATGCCCATCAATACATTCAAAGACATGTTTTGCCATATCCTAAATTTTTGCCTTGGTAGATGTACCATCTATGGTTCTTACAATTTGCAATGGATTCTCATTGCGCAATTCTGCCGGCAGTAAGTTGTTGGGCCAGTTTTGGTAGCTTAACGGACGTACCCAACGATCAATGGCATGAACTCCAACAGCAGAAAACCTACTGTCCGTACTGGCGGGATAGGGACCTCCATGTTGCATGGCAGCACAAACTTCCACACCGGTAGGCACTCCATTAAAAATAAGTCTGCCTACCTTATTACGCAAGGTATTGACCACACTGCCGTAGTTATCCAATTCTTGGCGTTCTGCGATAATGGTTCCCGTTAGTTGGCCATGCATCAATGCGATTACTTGGTTCATTTCTTCTGTATTGGAACAGGCCACAACTAGGGAAAAAGGTCCAAACACTTCTTCTTGTACTTCTGGATTTGCCTTAAAATCCGCGCCGCTTATCTTGACCACCGCCTGCCTTGCATGGTTTTGAGCTGTTTCTTTTGGGAACTCTGCCACCAAGTTCACACCGCTCTTTTCCGTTATTCTATTCTTGTTGGTTTCATAGGCCTTAGCGATATTGGGGTGCAACATGCAACTTGGCTCAATTTTGATAATTTCTTCCCCAAGGATCTGTATAAAATGATCAAGCACTTCACTATCCAAACCCAACAGGACACCTGGATTTGTGCAAAATTGCCCGGTACCCAAAGTAATGGAACCTGCATAGGTTTTGGCCCAATAATCTCCTTTGGAGCCTAAGGCAATTGGCAATAGCACAACCGGATTCACGCTGCCCATTTCCGCAAAAACGGGAATAGGTTCCTTTCTGGCGGCCGCCAAATCCAAAAGAGCGCGACCACCTTTGATACTTCCTGTAAAACCTACCGCTTTTACCTGCGGATGCTTTACCAGTTGCTGTCCCACCTCAATTCCCGAAGAATTTAGATTGGAAAACACTCCATCTGGCATGCCCGTGGCCTTGGCGGCGCCAATGATTGCCGTTGCCACCAGTTCCCCAGTTCCTGCATGCATGGGGTGGCTCTTTACCACCACCGGGCAACCAGCAGCCAATGCACTTGCCGTGTCACCTCCAGCAGTAGAATATGCCAATGGAAAATTACTGGCCCCAAAGACCACCACAGGACCTAGTGGCACCATCATTTTGCGGATGTCCAACTTAGGCATAGGTTCCCGGCCTAAATCTGCGGTATCAATAGTTGCCTTAACCCATGAACCCTCAGCCACCAAATTGGCAAAAGACCTTAATTGTCCCACAGTTCTTCCACGCTCACCTTTAGCGCGACCTTGGGGCAGACCGGTTTCCAAACAATAGGTATTGATGAGTGAATCACCTAATGCCTCAATCCCATCGGCGATGGCGTTTAAAAATTCAGCTCTTTTTGTAGGCGTGGTTTGTTGGTAAATTTCAAAAGCTTGGGTCGCCAATCCAAGCGCCTGGTCCACTTGATTTTCATCTACCTCCGTAAACTTCCAAGGGTTCTCTGTGTTGGACACTGGGTTGGTTGTAGTGAACATTTTACCTCCACCTTTTACACTTTTAAAGCCAATAAAGTTAGTACCTGTAATCATATGGATAAGGTTTTGTAGTCTGGCAGTTGCGGCCTTGTCGCCATGCCTTCCTCAATAATTTTTAATACCCTTTTCCGTTCTTCGCCAATTAATGGCAAACGCGGTTCGCGTACGTGTTCCGTTCCAATTTGTGTGGCAACTTCTGCCAATTTAATATTCTGGACCAATTGCGGATTAATGTCCAACTCCAACAATGGTAAAAACCATCTGTAAATTTCAATGGCCTCCTGGATACGTCCTGCTTTGGCAAGGTTGCAAATAGCGACGGTTTCCGCAGGGAACGCGCAAACCAGACCAGCCACCCATCCATCCGCTCCCATAAGAATGCTCTCCAAGGCCAAGGTATCCACCCCACACAAGACTTTTAAATCATTACCAAACCTGTTCCTTATTCTTGTGATGTTGGAGATATCGCGTGTGGATTCCTTCACAGCCTGAATATTGTCCAGTTTTAATAAGTGCTCAAACATATCTAAGGTCACCTCAATTTTGTAATCCACGGGGTTATTGTAAATCATAATTGGCAAATCTGTACTTTTAGCCACCCGCTCAAAATAAGCCACTGTTTCGTTATCTGTGGCATTGTAACGCATGGGTGGTAGCATCATTAAACCAGAGGCCCCATAGTCCCCTGCATTTTTGGCTGCCAGTATGGCGTCTTTTGTAGACTGCTCAGCAATGTTAAGGATGACGGGGACCCTGTTGTTCACAACGGAAACGGTAAATTCTGTCAGTTCCTTTTTTTCTTCCTGTGACAAGGTACTTGCCTCTCCCAACGTTCCTCCTAAGATAATTGCACTTACCCCAGCATCCAATTGGGCATTGATATTTACCTCAAACATTTTAAGGTCCAACTTATCGTCTTTAGTAAATTTTGTGGTTACAGCGGGCATTACCCCCTGCCAATCTATTGTTGCCATTTGATATTTTTTTGGTAAAAATACAGGTGAATGTGGAAATACGGTTCGACCTTATTGGCCATTATTGCCACTATTTTATCATTATTTTTGTTGCATTGTTAATTATTAGGATAATTTCAATTCAATGAAGGTTTACCCTTTTCATATTACCAAACAACCAGAACAAAACCTTCTGTTACAACATGACAAAGGCATTGCCTTTTATGACAAACTACATCAACATGAAGAAATACAGTTAAGTTTTGTGGTCAAGGGTAACGGGACGTTAATCGTTGGGAACTCGGTACATACCTACCAGGCCGAAGATATTATTGGAATAGGCGGTCAATTACCACATGTGTTTAAAAGTAGTGTAAGCGCGGGTGAATCTGAGATGATTTCTATGTTCTTTACCAGAGATGCCTTTGGTGGCTCTTTTTTTGAACAACGGGAAATGAAAATAATTTACCCGCTTTTTTCCTTGCTATCCTATGGTTTTAAACTACCTACTGGGCAGACACCGCTTAGAGCTATGTTTTTAAAGCTTAATGATACGGACACCTTTTCCTTTTTTATTCAGTTTTTAGAAATTCTAAGGGCCATCTCACAAGAAAAAAAGCAACAATTAAACACGCTGGCAAATAACCAGCAACTTACCTACAAACAAGGGGATAGGCTTCAATTGGCCATAGACTTTGTTTTACAGCACTATCATGAAGATATTGAACTAAAAAAAGTAGCTAACAGAATGCATATGAGTGTTAGCGCATTTTGTCGTTTTTTTAAGCAACGGACCAACAAAACATTTTTCCAATTTGTAAATGAGGTAAGGGTGGCCCAAGCTTGCCAATACATGGCAAGGCATCCAGAACTTAGCGTTTCAGAAGTGGCGATTAAAAGTGGGTACCAAAGCATTTCAAACTTTAATAAATACTTTTTAAAACATAAGGGAATTCCCCCTACAGGTTTTAAAAAAAAGTTCTTGTAATTTGTAGCGACCAAATCAATACAGGTTTCCTATTTTTGAATACTTTGAATTGAGGATATGAAAAAAATTTATGTAATCGCCCTTGGGCTAGCGTTATCTTGTAACTCTTCACAGAAAACCACAAGCGGCACCGAAAAATCAACTTCCATTGCCAAGGCCGAACTGGCGCCAACATATGCAAAATCCATTACGGAGGAAGAACTAAGGGAACACCTGTTTATCTATGCTTCTGATGAATTTGAAGGTAGGGAAACTGGGGAGCCTGGACAAAAAAAAGCTGTGGACTATTTAAAAAAGGAATACGAAAAACTTGGAATACCGGCTGCTCAACCAGACGGTAATTACTTTCAGGAAGTAGCACTTGAACTAAGCAAAGTACCACAGGGAACCATGACCATTGAAAATTCTGCTTTCACCGTTGGTGAAGACATTTTAACCTTTTCAGAAGTAAAGGGAAATTACAGTAGTATTGTTTATGTTGGTTACGGAATTGAAGATGAAAAGTACACGGATTATGGGAAAATAGACGTAACCGATAAAATTGTACTGGTCAAGTCTGGAGAGCCAAAAAATGCAGATGGCAGCTATCTTATTTCAGGTACGGATGAGGTCTCTGTTTGGAGCAATATGTCAGAGGCGTTGGGCAAGCGCAGTGAGTTGGCCATGAGCAAAGGAGCCAAAGGAATGCTTTATCTAGACCCGGACAACTTTAGCCGTTATGGACGTTATTTTCAATTTATGAAAACCAATGATAGCGGCAGAATGCAGTTAACTGCGGAACGCGCCAAGGAATTTATGATGCTCATCAATGAAAAGGTGGCCTTGGCCATTTATCCTGATATTTTAGAAGCATCAGAAAATAAACTGATAGATAAAAAACTTGATTTTAATATTGAAAGTGAGGACAATTCTGTAGAATCAGAAAATGTGGTGGCCTTCATTAAAGGAAAGACCAAACCCAACGAATATGTAGTGCTTTCTTCCCATTTGGACCATATTGGGATTACGGGAGATGGCCAAATTAACAATGGCGCGGATGATGATGGTTCTGGAACTGTGGCCCTGCTAGAAATCGCAGAGGCTTTTAAAAAAGCGGCCGATGAAGGTAACGGCCCCGATCGGTCCGTAGTTTTTTTACATGTCACAGGCGAGGAAAAAGGATTGCTTGGCTCTAAGTATTATACGGACTACGAACCTATTTTCCCGTTAAACGAAACCGTTGCCAACCTAAATATTGATATGATAGGAAGGATAGACCCCAAAAGAACTGGAGATAGAAATTATATTTATCTTATAGGTTCCGATAAGTTGAGTACGGAGCTGCATGAACTTTCCGAGGAGGTGAACAAAAAACATATGAACATTGAACTAGATTACACCTATAACGATGAAAATGACCCAAACCGATTTTATTATAGAAGTGACCACTACAACTTTGCAAAAAATAATATCCCTATCATTTTTTATTTTAACGGAACCCACGCGGATTACCATAAGCCCACGGATACTCCTGACAAAATCAACTATGACTTATTGACCAATAGAACCCAGCTTGTTTTTTACACAGCTTGGGATATAGCCAATAGGGAGAATAAGCTTATCGTGGATAAAGCAAGCACAGCTAAATAAGAGCCTTAAATCAACTGTACCGCTAGGGATTTAAACGCTTGATTACTTATGAAAACCAAAAAAGTCCTGATGTGTTCAGGACTTTTTACTTTGGGGTGGAAGACCGGGTTCGAACCGGCGACCTCTTGAACCACAATCAAGCGCTCTAACCAACTGAGCTACAACCACCATTTAAGCGGTGGCAAAGGTAATTTTTTTTAAGGTATGATTCCAAATAAAAGCCACAAGAAATTTTTAGAAGTCTTTGTGTTATTTGGTGTTTTAACCATTTAATGTGCTATATTAACAGTCCAAAGTTACCTTATCACCGCTTATGCTTTTAAATGGCCAAAAAACAAATGTGCATTTCTGTATATTGGCAGTTACCTTTGTCCAGTTTTTTTGTTGTACCCTAAATGCACAAGAGCATTTAAAAGATAGTCTGGAGCAACGCAGACGCTACTATGAATCCCAAGGTAATTTTCAGCCAAATGACACTAACTACTTAAAAACGCTTTATCTGCTCGCGAGAAGTTATGCGTATCAAAATTATGACAGTGTTTTGTCCGTTGGCCAAAGGGCTATAGACCTAAGCCTCAACTATAAATTTGAACAAGGTGTGGCAGGTGGTTACTTGGCCTTAGCCACCGGAGCAACATTACAAGGGGAATTTGAAAAGGGTATGACCTATGCTAAAAAATCCGAGAATTTAGCATTGGCCGCTAGCAGTGATAGTCTGGAACTGGCAGCCCTTAATGTACAGTGCATGAATTACCTAAAGCGTGGGGATTTTCCTAAGGGCTACATGGTGGGAAAGACCGGAGCTATAAAGGCCAAGGAGTACGATATAAGTAAAATGGAATTTATATTCACCATTAACCTTGCCACTGGCTTTTTGCTATTAAAGGATACCGAAAATGCCCTTAATTATTATGAACAAGGACTAAAATTACTGGAGAGCACCACAGATAGTATTGGTCTTGCACAGATCAAAAGCAACTTAAGTTATTTGCAAAACAAAAAAGGCAATTACACCCTTGCAGAAAACTATGGGATTCAGGCGTTTGATTACCTCAAAAAAAAAGGAATTAATGCGTGGGCCGCTTTTGCCATAGTAAATGCTGGAGAAGCCTGTATCAAAAGAAATGACATTACCCAAGCAAAACACTATCTAAACCTCGCAGAAGAACTACTAGAAACCATTGATGATAAACAGCGCGAAGTAGAAAAAGATTTGGCCTATGCCGAAATTTATTTGCTTGAAAATGACTTGGGCAAAAGTAAGGCAAAAGCTGTCCTTGGTGAAAAAAATTCCAAATCCATTAATTATTATGATGGTATCATTAGGGCATCTAACCTCCTATATCAAATCAACAAGAAAGAAAACAATAATGATTTAGCGCTAACGTATTTAGAAACGGCGACAAGGATTTCTGATTCTATTAAGGTGGAAGCGAGTAAAACCCAATTATTGGTGCTTGAAGCGCAAACGGAATTTGAACAACAACAAAGGAGATTGGAACTCACATCCCAAAACAAGTTAAAAAAACAAAAGCTGATTACCACCGTTAGCGTACTATCTTTAATTGTCCTAATCGCCATTCTTTTATTGATTCGGCGAAACATCCAAATACAAAAAAAGGCCAATGCACGTCTCAAAGAAATAAGTAGGACAAAAGATCAAGTCTTTTCCATAGTTGGCCATGACCTAAAAGCACCCATTGGCACATTACAGGAACTTTTGTCCCTATACCAGAGTGATAAGTTATCCACAGAGCAATTTTTAAAAATAGCCCCTAAGTTAAAGTCCAACGTGGACCATAGTGCTTTTACGCTTAATAATCTATTGTTTTGGGCCCAGCAGCAATTAAATGGTATAAAAAGTAGGCCAGAGAGCGTTACGCTTAAAACAGCAGGTAATAACGTTGTTGCACTTCACCAAGAACAAATAGATAAAAAAAATATAGCTATTGAATGTAAAATTCCTACGGATGCAAAGGTTGTTATTGATCCGGAACACCTTAACATCATTCTACGCAATATCATTTCAAATGCGATTAAGTACACTCATGAAAACGGTAAAATCATATTTTCTTACCATCAGGGCAACCAACCTAGTTTAACAGTTTGTGATGATGGTGTGGGGATGTCTATAGCCACAATTGAAAAAATTATCAACGGACGACCAATATCTAAACCAGGGACAAGTAAGGAAAAGGGAACCGGAATTGGCCTTAACATTTGCAAGGAACTTCTAAAGCTTAACCATGGGAATCTAAAGATAAATAGTACGCTGGGTAAAGGAACTTGCATAGAAATAATTTTTTCATCTCCTTAAAATAAACACATAAAGTACCCCCAATTCTTGTGCAAAACAAGGTTAAAACTGTGATGCCCTACTTAAAAAGCAAATGTGAAACATACACTCCACATACTAAGCCTAACCTTATTGATGTCCCTGCTTGTGGGATGCATGGGTAGGGATACTACTGATACCAGTCCTTGGTTAAACACAACAAACCGCATCAAGGACCCTGAAATTGACAGCCTTCTAAATAGAGCTAAATCATACAGTTTTAGAAAATCAGACAGTGTCCTTTTTTTTGCGCAAAAAGGATTACGGTTAAGTGAAGATAGAGGGTATTCCTACGGTAAGGTGATGGCTACTTTAAGGATTGGCAACTATTTTGACGATATCAACAAAATGGAAAAAGCTTTAGCCTTTTACCAAGAAGCGAAACAAAAAGCAGAAAAACTTGGGTACAAAGACCTTGAGGTAGAGATACTAAAGAGTTTAGCTTTATTCCATCAATGGAAAGGTGACCCAAAGAATGCTGTAACCACCTACAACGAGGCCATAAAGGATGCCCAAAGGATAAACAATGCCTACACAGAAGCCATATTAAGGCATAATTTAGGATATGTCTATTGGCAAAACCAACTTTATGATGAGGCGGAGACGGAGTATCAAAACGCCTTGGCTTTATATAAGGCTACCAATGCTGTATTCGAAAAGGCGAGGACCTTATCTAACCTTGCCCTAAACCATCTTAACAAAAATGCCATTCGCCCCGCTGATTCCATCGGCCAATTGGCCATGGATTTACTTAAAAAACAGAAGGACCCCCTCTGGCTATCCAGGGGTTACCGCGTAATGGGCAGAGTTAAACTCGCGCAAGATTCCCTTGATACTGCACAAAATTTCATTGAAAATTCGGCAAAGCAATTAGAGGGTATGGATGGTATTCGTGACCTTCTAGAAATCCATCTTTTGCGTGCTCAAATACACTTCCGTTCCGGCGGAGTAGATCAAGCACTCCACTATGCGGAAAAGGCTAAAACAACCGCACAAGCCCTTAATGATTTAAACCGGCTACAACAGAGCTATGAACTGTTATGGCAACTCCAAAAAAAGAAAAATAACAAAAACAAAAGTCTGCATTATCTAGAGCAACAGATAAACACCCAAAAACGAATAAACGAACAAAAGAGTACGGATAATGTAAAGTTATTAAAGGCAAAACTCAATTTTGATAATAAGGAATCTGCCATTATCGCACAGAACCAACAGAAAATACGGAGTCAAAAATCAATTGGTTATATATCTTTGGCCCTTTTGCTTACAGCTGGGCTAATCATTTTTCTAATCGTTAGGAATAAAAAAACCCAAAACAGGCTCAGTCTGGAATTAACAAGATTGAACATGACCAAAAATAGGGTATTCCAAACTGTAGCCGGTGATTTAAAAACCCCGGTCGCCACCTTAAGGGAATTACTTGAAGTTTATAATCAACAGGGTATTACACCACAGGAATTTAAAAGAGTGGCACCACAATTAAAAACCAACGTGGACAAGGGATTATTCGCCATAAACAATCTTTTTATATGGGCACAGTCAGAATTACAGAATATTATCCCCAGACGGGAATATGTGGCCCTAAACATTGAGGTAGAAAAAGTTTGCGCTGTTTTCGCTTTTCAGGTAAACCAAAAAAACATCGTCATCTCCAATGAGATAGCTGAATCCCAACAAGCCTTTATAGATAAGGACCACCTGAGCATTATCCTAAAAAACCTTATTTATAATGCCATTAAATATTCTCATCCCAAGGGGAAAATAATAATTTCCTGTAACGCCAAAATGGATGGCACAATCCTTTCCATTAAAGACTACGGGTTGGGGATGACCAAGGAAATCCTATCGAATTTGGGCCAGAACAAACAGCACCAATCAGAACCTGGGACATTAAATGAGAAGGGTACTGGAATAGGCGTTTCTATCTGTCGCTATCTGCTTAACATCAACAAAGCCAGATTGGGGTATAAAAGTGAAGTTGGCAAAGGTACTGAAGTGTTAATTTATTTTGATTGAATATAAATAACCGACAAACGGTCCTTTTGTTTCGCTTAAACACACAATAACCTTGAATTCACAACAAATATTGGTAAGGGAATACCAATTAAGATAGTTTTGGAAGTTATAGCCAGTATGCTATTCATGCCCAAAAATAAGAATCATATACATCCTTTACGGCACCAATGGAAACTTTTGGCTTCCCTGCTTTTTTTCTTAGCTATTACGGGTCATTCATCCTCTCAAAACACAACTATAGACAGCTTAAACAAGCTTATCAAGAGATATTCCACTTCCAATTCTTTACAAGAAAAAGACAGTGTTTACGTAGACGCACTTTTAAGTCTGGGGTCCGCATATCGGTTTAAAAATCAAGACAGTCTAAGACAGTTAAGCGAAAAAAGTCTTCAACTAAGTACACAAATTAATTACACTGCGGGCCGTATTAAGGCATTAAATCTCTTAGGTGGGCATAGTTCGGATGATGGCAACAGCACCACCGCCATATCCTTTTTTAAGCAAGCGCTTAAGCTGGCAGAGAAGCACGATAAAAGTAAAATTCAAGTCTCCATTTTAAACAATCTTGGATCAGAGTATTCGTATCAAGGGAACTATGCAAGAGCACTAGAGCGGTTTTTAAAGGCAATAGATTTGGCCAAGCTTCATAACGACCAAAAAATGTTGTCCATTTTAAATGAAAACATTGGGAACATGTATGCCTCGCAGAGAGAGTATGAGCAAGCACTTGAATTTTATGATATCGTCAAAAAAATAAATCAAAGCCTAAATAACGAAATTTTTACCGCAGAAACACTGAGCAATATAGCTTCCATTTATGCAGATATGGGCGATTTTGACCTTGCCATGTTTAGTATTAACAGCAGCATATCCGTATTTGAAAAAAGGGAAATTTATGACTGGCTTGCGTTTGCTTACAGTGTTAAGGGCGAAATTTACCTAAAACAAAAAAAATATAACTGGGCCATTTATTGGTATGAACAGTGCGAAATCTTACATAAAGACCTTGATGATGAAAGAGCGACCATTGACCTTAATAATGGTCTTGCCAAGGCATTTCTTGGTATTGGAGAAGATGAAAAGGCACGGAATTATGCTTACAAAGGACTAGAGTCCTCAAAAAAAATAAATGATTTGCAGGGACAGCGGGACTGTGAGGAAACCCTGTATCAAGTATATAAGAATGGAGCAGATTACCAACAGGCACTGACTTTCCACGAAAACTATCAAAAATTACATGATTCCTTGTCAAGAAACGAAAACCAGCGCAGCCTCAATCTGTTAAAAACCAAATTCCAATATGACCAACAAAAGAAAGCGCTTATTGCGGACAACGATAAAGCTCTTGCCAAACAACGGTACATTATTTTTGTTACGCTGGCAATTCTGTTGATTCTATTGGCTACCTCCATACCGCTATACCTTAACCACAAAAAGCAAAAACAACTCAATAAAGAGCTCAACCTAAAAACTGAGAATCTTAGGGATAGGGAAGCGCAGCTGCATGAAATTAATAATACCAAGGATAAACTATTTTCAATCATTGGACATGATTTACGGGGACCCATAGGAGCCTTGCAAGGAATCTTAAGGTTAAATGCAAGTGGAGACCTTCCTGATAAGGACTTTTTAAACTTTGTCCCAAAACTTAAGGCCGATGTAGACCACATTCTTTTTACCCTTAATAATCTACTTTCCTGGGGATATGCACAAATGAATGGCACCTCTACCAAACCAAAGGTGACCTGCCTTAACAAAGTGGTAGCACAAAACCTGAAGCTTTTATCTGAGGTGGCCAATAAAAAACAAATAAAAATCCTGAACCAACTACCGGACAATCCGCTTGGTTATGTAGATGAGAACCATTTTGACATTATTGTGCGCAACCTGGTATCCAATGCCATAAAATTCACAGAAGAAAACGGCCTTGTTTCCATTGAGTGTGAAGAGCAACATAAATTCTGGCAGATAATTGTAAGGGACACCGGTATTGGCATGGATGAGAGCACGCAGCAAAAGATTTTTGAGACCCAATCCACATTTACGACCTATGGCACCAACAATGAAAAAGGGACTGGTCTAGGGCTTTCCCTATGTAAGGAAATGGTGGAGAAAAACAATGGTGAAATATGGGTAGAAAGTGTTCCTAAAAAAGGGTCGACCTTTAATTTCACCATCCCAAAAGTGGAGAAAAAATATAAAAAGGCTGGTTAAACTCCCGTTGCTTTCCGCTACACCAAATCCGTTAATCTATCTACCGCAACAAAGCGTTCCACGTTAAAGCCCTCTGCGTGCTCAGTACCTATGAGCCTGGCCAGGTCACGTGCTCGGTATTCCACACTATCCAAGAAATTCTTGCTACTTATCGGCGTTTGCGGCTCTTCGCTATTTGGATCAAAGAACTGCGATCCATAAGCAAGGATAGCCTCTTTTTTCTTTTCCATATATCCAGAAACATCCACTACAAAATCCGGATTTAGATTTTTCCACTGTATGTAATGGTATACCAGTTTAGGTCTCCATGGTTCTTGCCAATCCTCACCACCGTCCACTTTGGTATCTATTTTTACCAACCCGCTCAAAAAGCAGGCATCACTTACCAATTTTGCGCCCTTTCCATGATCAATGTGCCTGTCATCAATGGCATTGCAAAGCACAATTTCCGGCTGATATTTGCGTACCATCCTTATAATCTCTAATTGGTGGGGTTTATCATTTACAAAAAAACCATCGGCAAACTCAAGGTTTTCCCTTACGGAAACCCCAAGTATCTGAGCCGCTTTGGCAGCTTCTGCATCACGGATTTCCGCTGTTCCACGGGTGCCCAGTTCACCACGGGTCAAATCAACAATCCCAACTTTTTTCCCATTTGCGATTTCCTTGGCCATAGTTGCTCCGGCACCCAACTCGGCATCGTCCGGATGCGCACCAAATACTAAAATATCCAATTTCATATCGTCATAGCGGATTTTTGGGTTGCCGCTTTTAGGGCTTGGGCAATATCAGCTTTTAAATCATCCAACTCTTCAATGCCAACAGAAAAACGGATGAGGCCATCCTTAATTCCCTGGGCTGCCCGATCTTGAGGCGTCATTAGGGAATGGGAGGTAGCAACAGGCAGCAACATGGTGCTCTCCACTCCCGCCAAACTCATGGAGGGCTTAATGAGTTGAAGTTGTTTCATAAAATCCGATGGTTCTATTTCCCGGGTAAGCTCAAAGGAAAGCATTCCTCCAAAACCGTGCATTTGGGATGCAGCCAAATGATGGTCTTCATGGGAGGGCAGTCCAGGATAATACACCTGATCAATAGCTTCATGCGCTTGCAGGAAAATAGCCATACCCTGGGCATTCTGGTTTTGTGCCTTAACCCGCAGCCCCATGGTCTTAAGGCTACGTTCCAACAACCATACGGTCTGGTCACTTAAGCTTCCTCCAAAACAAATGGAAGAATGCCAAATTTGTTGCATATGTTCCTTTGATGCCGCAACCGCACCGGCACAGATATCTGAATGGCCTCCCATATACTTGGTTGCACTGTGGATGATAATATCAATCCCATAATCTGCAGGGTTTTGATTTACGGGACTGGCAAAAGTATTATCGATCATACTCACAATTCCTTTGGATTTCGCCAAATTGGCAACGGCCCTCATATCGGTGATGGTAAGCAATGGATTGGATGGGGTTTCAATATAAACCACCTTGGTATTTGGCTTTACTGCTTTGGCAATATCGGCTGCCCCCCACCCATCAGAAAACGTATAGGAAATACCGTAACGCTCCAGTTGGGTCGTGGCAAAGTTATATGTTCCACCATACAGTGTCTGTTGAAAGACCACATGGTCCCCAGCTTTTAAAAATGCCATCAAAGCATGACTTATGGCGGCCATACCGCTCGTAAAAATCATTCCCGCTTCCGTATGCTCCAAAGCGGCAATCTTTTTCCCTAATGCTTCTTGGTTGGGGGTATTAAAATAACGGGGGTATCGTTTTACATCAACGTCCTCAAAAGCGTAGGAGGTTGACATGTAAATGGGAGATACCGCCCCTTTAAACTGTTCATCCCTTACTTCTCCGGTATGGGTACAAATGGTATTTAATCCAATAGTCTTAGATTGCATAGGCCTTGTTTAGATGCTAAATTTAGGTAAATCATTTGAAGGGCAAAAGTGGCCTTTAAAAACAACGATGGAATGGGAAGGTGGTAACACTACATTGTTTCATTTCACTATCTTGTTGGTAAATTTTGGAACAATGAAGTATTTTTTTTCCATAGGCCTTGTTTTACCCCTTTTATTGTTGAGCTGCAAATCCTCTGCTCCCTCGGTGGAATCCAAAACCACAACCGGATATCAAGGACAGCCAAAAAGTCCCATAGTACCCACGGTCGATGTCCCCGTTCAAAAACAATGGAAAGGCATTTGGGCTTCTAAGGATAGTAGCATTTTTTTTTCAAATGAATTTGATGGTGCAAGACTAAACGGTTTGTCAGATGACGGCAACTACCATTTTACCGCTTTGGTCACTGCAGAAAACACCCCAATTAACGGTAGTCCCTGGTATGCATTTAAAATTTGGGGCAAAGAGCCAAAAGACATTACACTCAAACTTGCCTATCAAAATTCCAGAAGCAGATATTACCCAAAAATTAGCAAGGATGGTGTAAATTTTAGGGCCTTGGATAGTACAAAATTCCAAGGAGTGAACCCAGGAGAAGGGAAGTTTGGCCTTAAAGCTGCCCCAGAGTTTGCTCAAATGAGCCTACGCGTTGGGGCCGATACGCTTTGGGTAAGTGCACAGGAATTGTATCCTTCCAAGCGTGTTTTTAGTTGGATGGATTCCTTGGCCTCCAAACCCTTTATCAAAAAGTCCGTGATTGGTCACAGTAAAGAAGGTAGGCCTATGCGGCTGTTACAAATTAAGGCTAACCCCAATAACAAAAAGGCTATCCTAGTAATTTCCAGACAACACCCTCCAGAGGTTACCGGTTTCCTGGCCATGAAATCCTTTGTTGAAACCCTTGCGTCTGAATCTGAAGAGGCAAAACAGTTTAGGGCCACACATGATGTTTTTGTAGTACCCCTTATGAACCCAGATGGCGTGGACAATGGGCACTGGAGACACAATATGGGTGGTGTTGACCTAAATCGTGACTGGCAAAACTTTAACCAACCAGAAACACAAAGTGTCCGGAATTTTTTAAAATCAAAAGAAAAGGATGGCTATGAGTTTGTATTCGGTGCCGATTTTCATTCTACCTGGGACGATATTTACTATCCTTTGGATACTTTGGCCACTGGGCCAAAGGGAAAAATTGTTTTTGATTGGATTGCTGCCATTGGGGAGAGGTTACCACAGAAAAAAACCAACGTAAAAGCCTCCAAAGACCTTGACCCTACCATGGTTTCAAGGACCTATTTTTTTGTAGCGCACGGTATGCCCGCTATCGTATTTGAACTGGGAGACAACACCCCAAGGCCATTTTTAAACGAAAAAGGAAAAGTGGCGGCCCAAGAATTAATGCGCCTGTTGATGAATTGAATTTTAATGTCTTTTTTTAACAAATAACACAATAGCCGGGGTCATCTGCAAGATTCTCACTAGGATTTCGCCAGTAGCCAATACCTTCAATGAGTTCGTCTGCATTCTCAGGGCCCCAAACACCGGCCGCATAACCGTACATACGCACGTCCTCAGTCTTATTCCAATACGTCAAGATAGGATCTACAAACTGCCAGGCCGCCTCAACTTCATCCGATCTTGCATACAAGGTTGCATCGCCCTGCATACAATCCAGCAAGAGCCTTTCGTAGGCTTCCATGACCCTTGTTTCTGCGAGGCTACTGTAGTAAAAATCCAAATTGGCCCGTTCCACCTTAAAGCCTTGACCCGGAACCTTAACCCCAAATTTCATCAAAATTCCTTCATCTGGCTGAATCCTAATAATCAGTTTATTATCCTTATTATTTACTCCAGAATTTTCAAAAATATGATGGTGGGGAGACTTAAAATGTATGACCACCTCCGTTACCTTGGTAGGCATTCTCTTAGCGGTACGCACATAAAAAGGCACATCTTTCCACCGCCAGTTATCCACAAAAAATTTAATGGCGGCATAGGTTTCAGTAGTTGAGTCTTTAGCCACCCCATCCTCTTCCCGGTATCCCTTTATTTTTTCTCCCTTGATTTCTGAACCCACATATTGGCCACGAATGGTATGCGATTTCAAAACCTCCGGGTCTGTCATAACCCTAAGTGACTTTAGTGCCTTAACTTTTTCATTTCTAATGTCCTCAGGGGCATCGCCAATGGGCGGCTCCATAACGATCAGCGAGACAATTTGAAGCAAATGGTTTTGAAACATATCCCGTAGGGCCCCGGAGGTGTCATAATAACCGCCCCGTTTTTCCACGCCAACACTTTCCGCATTGGTCACCTCAACATGGTGGATGTAATTCCTATTCCATAAGGGTTCAAAAATAGTATTGGCAAAACGTGTAACCAAAAGGTTTTGAACGGTTTCCTTGCCTAAATAATGGTCTATCCTGTAAATTTGTGTTTCCGCAAAATGCTCTTGCAAACCAGAATTTAATTCCTTTGCCGTTTCTAGGTCATACCCAAAAGGCTTTTCAACAATTACACGTTTCCAACCATTTTGTTGATTGTTTAAACCTACATCCCCTAAACGCTTGGCGATGGGTTGGTACAATGTAGGGGGTGTGGAAAAATAATATATGACGTTTCCATCTAAACCATATTTGGTATCCAAATCCTCTATTCGTTTTTGCAGCCGTCCATAATGCGTGTTATAGGAGCCACCCAAATCTTCATAGAAAAAGCTATTGGAAAACCCCTCAATATAGTCCTTTTGTAGGTCTTCAAGCTTTGGTTTAAGATACTTGCTATCTAAAACCACCCGGTTCCTAAATTCATTATCGGTCATATCACTACGGCTCGTACCCAAAACAATAAAGTTTTTTGGGAGTTGGCGTGCCACATACAAATTAAACAATGATGGTACAAGTTTGCGCGCCGTTAAATCACCGGAGGCACCAAAGATGACCAATAATTGATTTTCAGTTTTTTTCATGGTAGTTGGACCAATATTTGAGCATGACGAATATAACGTTTATTTTAGGTTGCTCTTAGCGATTTTCAGCTAAGCTAAATAAAAAGATACATGACAAATACATATGATTTTGGGTTGGTAGGATTAGGGGTGATGGGTAGAAATTTTATCCTAAACGTGGCCGATAACGGGTTTACGGCCTTTGGCAATGATTTGGACTCAGAAAAGGTAGATGCCTTGATTAAAGAAGGCGGCAATACAAAAAAAGTAAATGCAGCTACAGATGTAAAAACCTTTGTTAGCGCCCTAGGCACGCCCCGTAAAATCATGTTATTGGTGCCCGCCGGCAAAATAGTAGATTCCGTAATTGAGAATTTACTTCCTTTTTTAAATGAGGGTGATATTATCATTGACGGAGGCAATTCCTTTTTCACTGATACCGATCGGCGGGAAGCTTATCTAAAAGACAAGGGCATCCATTTCTTTGGCGCAGGTGTTTCTGGCGGGGCCAAGGGAGCCAGGAAAGGGCCAAGTATCATGCCAGGGGGCTCAAAAGAAGCGTATCAACATGTAAAACCAATTTTTGAGGCCGTTTCCGCAAAGTATAAGGGAGAGCCCTGTGTCGCCTATTTAGGGCCCAAGTCTGCCGGTAACTACGTAAAAATGGTTCATAATGGTATAGAATACGGTCTAATGCAGTTAACCTCTGAAATTTATGATGTACTCAAAAAAGCGGGTAGGCTCACTAATACAGAACTTCATCAGATTTTTGCCCAATGGAACCAAGGCCGTTTACAATCTTTCCTAGTACAGATCACGTCCGACATTCTGGCCCAAAAAGATGATTTTACCGAGGCTGATTTGGTAGATATGATATTAGATAAAGCCAAACAAAAAGGAACTGGAAAATGGACCTCACAAAATGCCATGGACCTGGGCATTCCGGTACCCACCATTGACATTGCCGTAAGTATGCGGGAAATATCTGCCTTAAAGGATGAAAGAATCTTGGCAGACGGGCTTTATGACACGCCCTCACCTGAACCACTAGAGAAGGATACCCTGGTGTCAAAAACAGAGAAAGCACTGTTTTTTGCCTTTATTATGGCATATGCACAGGGTATGCACCAGTTGGCGGACGCCTCAAAGGAATATGGCTATAACCTTGATCTTGGCGAAATTGCAAAAATATGGAGGGCAGGCTGTATTATTAGGGCAGCGCTTTTAGCGGATATTACAGAGGCTTTTAAAGAAAACAGCCGTTTGCCCAATCTACTCCTTTCACCTGCATTTGTGGATAAGGTAAAAGAAACGGTTGGCGCAGCAAGGGAATTGGTGGGTTATGGTGCCACCAATGGCATTCCACTGCCTGGACTTTCCAGCTCCCTTACGTATTTTGATGCGTACACCTCCTCCCGTCTTCCGCTCAACCTTATACAAGCGCAACGGGACTATTTTGGGTCACATACCTACGAAAGATTAGATCGTAAAGGGGTTTTCCATACGGAATGGGAAAAATAAGCGTTATAGGCCTAGATAATGACACCCATGAAAAACCACCTGTATCTGGCTTTTATTTTAATGGCTGTGCTTGGTCATACCCATCATGGCACAGCACAAAAAAAAGGATACCAAGAAGGCTACATTATCACCTTAGAAAGGGATACTATCTCTGGATGGGTCAAGGACCGTACCGTGGATGAACCAGTACTTGAACTTTACGAGCGAATTTACTTTAGGAGTACCAAACCAAAGAGCAAAAAACGATACCGTGCCAAAGAACTTTTGGGATACGGCTACGACAATGACCATTTTGAGTCCGTACCCCTTAAGGAAAGTGCAGATTTTTTTACATTTTCCTATGAACTAAGCCCTACCAATGACCATATGTTTTTAAAACGAATAGCTAAAAACCAATTTATAGCCTATTACGAAAAGGAATTTGTGGATGTAGACCAAAGCTATTATTCCGCTTACCCATTACTGCACAAGGCGGAATCTGATACCATGGTGCGCGCAACACAGGGTTTTCTTGGATTAAAGCGAAAACAACTAATGCAGTATTTTAAAGATTGTCCCAAGTTAATAGCAGAATTAAAAATCAAAAGCTTTAAGGACACGGGTGATGTTTTTGAGTACTATTCCAAAAACTGCCCGAAATAAAACCAAAATAGCAGAACGGAATTCTCCTTCTATTTCCTTGCCACGAAAACAAATAACCTAACCCTTTTCCTAGGACATAGGAAAATGCCGTCTCTAGCCTGACCTAAACGGGTCTTTTATTGCCTTGAGGCTGATTTGTAACGCTGGACCAAGTCAATGAACCTGGCAAAAACAGCATCTTATTTGCTTAAATACATTTTTCTGCGCGAATACAAGTTGTAAAACTCGTCATCCTTTAAATCATCAATAAACAATATACTTTCTCCCGTACTTTTCATTTCAGGGCCTAAGTTTTTATTGACGTTGGGAAACTTGTTAAAAGAAAAAACAGGCTGTTTAATGGCAAAGCCCTCTAATTGGGGATTAAACTTAAAATCCCGTACTTTTTTCTCCCCCAACATCACTTTGGTAGCGTAGTTCACATAGGGTTCCCCGTAAGCCTTGGCTATAAAAGGTACTGTTCTGGAGGCTCTTGGGTTGGCTTCAATGATAAAAACCGTATCGTCCTTTACCGCAAATTGGATATTGATCAATCCCACGGTATTCAATGCCAAGGCAATCTTTTTGGTGTGATCTTTTATCTGTTGCAGCACAAACTCCCCTAAGTTAAATGGGGGCAGTGTAGCATTGGAATCCCCGGAGTGTATGCCGCAGGGCTCAATATGCTCCATAATCCCAATAATGTAGACGTCCTCGCCATCGCAAATGGCATCTGCTTCCGCTTCAATGGCTCCGTCCAGATAATGGTCCAACAGCAATTTGTTATTAGGTATCTTACGCAATAAACTGACTACATGGGACTCCAAATCTTCTTTGTTTATCACTATCTTCATTCCCTGTCCGCCCAATACGTAAGAGGGCCTAACCAGCAATGGAAAACCTAATTCATCTGCAAGGTCCAATGCCTCATCCGCACTTTCCGCTACCCCAAATTTTGGGTAGGGAATGTTATTTTCTTGAAGCAAGGTGGAAAAGCTACCCCTATCCTCTGCCAAATCTAGGGATTCAAAACTTGTCCCTATGATTTTTACGCCATATTTGGATAATTTTTCCGCAAGCTTTAAAGCGGTCTGTCCTCCTAGCTGCACGATAACGCCCTCTGGCTTTTCATGAAGGATGATGTCATAAATATGTTCCCAAAAGACAGGTTCAAAATACAGTTTGTCCGCCGTATCAAAATCCGTGGAAACCGTTTCTGGATTGCAATTGATCATAATCGTCTCATACCCGCATTCCGCAGATGCCAAAACCCCATGGACACAACAATAATCAAACTCTATACCTTGTCCAATGCGGTTAGGGCCAGAACCCAAAACCACAATTTTCTTTTTCTCGGTAACAATACTGTCGTTGGCAACATAACGTGTGCCATCCGGCGTTTCTATTTCTTCCTCAAAAGTGGAATAATAGTAAGGTGTCATGGCCTTGAACTCTGCCGCACAGGTATCCACTAACTTAAATACCCGATTGATGTTTAGGGTCGTACGCTTTTTATGTACCTCACTTTCATAACAATCCAACATATGGGCAATTTGGCGATCGGCGAATCCCTTTTGCTTGGCCTCCAGCAATAATGCCTTGGACAAACTCTCTATGGTATACTTGGAAATCTCCTGTTCTAGATGGTGCAGTTCTTCATATTGTTTTAAAAACCACATGTCAATTTTTGTGATTTCATGTATCCGTTTCAGCGGAATACCCAACTGGATGGCATCGTAAATCACAAAAACCCTATCCCAGCTAGGCACGGTAAGCTTTTGGATGATCGTGTCATAATCCTTGTACCCCTTACCATCTGCTCCAAGCCCATTCCTTTTAATCTCAAGTGACTGGGTTGCCTTATGAAGTGCTTCTTGGAAAGAACGACCAATTCCCATGACCTCCCCTACGGATTTCATCTGTAGGCCCAAAGTACGATCGGAGCCTTCGAACTTATCAAAGTTCCACCTGGGAATTTTTACGATAACGTAATCCAAGGTAGGTTCAAACAAAGCCGAGGTAGACTTGGTAATTTGGTTGTCCAATTCATCCAAGGTATAGCCAATGGCCAATTTGGCTGCGATTTTAGCAATAGGGTATCCTGTGGCCTTAGACGCCAATGCGGAGGAACGGGAGACCCTAGGGTTAATTTCTATGGCAATGATTTCTTCTTTTTCATCAGGGCTAACGGCAAATTGCACGTTACATCCCCCAGCAAAATCCCCAATGCTGCGCATCATATGTATGGCCATGTCCCGCATCCGTTGGTACGTTCTGTCAGATAACGTCATGGCAGGTGCCACCGTTATGGAGTCCCCGGTGTGGATTCCCATGGGGTCCATATTTTCTATGGCACAAATAATGACCACATTATCATTTTTGTCACGAAGTAGCTCCAACTCGTACTCTTTCCACCCCATTAAGGCCTTATCGATCATCACCTCGTGAATGGGTGACACCTCCAGACCATGACTCAGTAAATCGTCAAATTTTTCTGGATCGTAGACAATGGAAGCTCCTGCCCCGCCTAGGGTAAAGGAAGCGCGTATAACTAATGGGAAACCAAATTCCTGGGCAATTTCCTTACCTTTTAAGAAGGAGGTTGCCGTGGCCTGAGGTGCCATGCCAACGCCAATTTCCAACATAAGTTCACGAAATTTTTCCCGGTCTTCCGTTATGTTGATGGCTTCGATATCTACCCCTATAATTTCAACATCAAAATCCTTCCAAATACCTTTTTCATCTGCCTCAATACACAAGTTCAAGGCCGTTTGCCCACCCATGGTAGGTAAAACGGCATCTATATTTGGGTGGTTTTTTAAAATTTGGACTATGGACTTGGTATTCAACGGTTTCAGGTACACATGGTCCGCCATCACGGGATCGGTCATAATGGTGGCAGGGTTACTATTGATCAAAATGGTCTCAATGCCATCTTCACGCAAGGATCGTAGGGCTTGGGAGCCAGAATAATCAAATTCACATGCTTGTCCAATGATAATGGGACCAGAACCTATAATTAAAATGGATTTAAGATCGTCTCTTCTAGGCATTCCTCCGGGGTTATTCGTTATTCAAAAATTTTTCAAATTTCGACAAAAAAAAAGGTGCTAAACTTATAGAAGTAGCACCTTTATTAAAAGTTATTGACAGTCATTATTTTTTGTGACGCGGTTCTGAAGAAACGGTTAATTTCTTTCTTCCTTTTGCCCGTCTTCTAGCTAACACCTTCCTTCCGTTGGCAGAAGCCATACGTTCCCTAAAACCATGCTTGTTTCTTCTTTTTCTTTTTGAAGGTTGAAACGTTCTTTTCATTGTAAGCTATATTATAATGTGAGTGGCTTTCCTAATTTTCTGCGCGCAAAGATACAAAGAGTTTTTACTTTGGCAAGTAGTTGTAAAAATAATTTAGAATTGTTTTTAGTACTTTTGCCAACCCAAATACCAAGGGAAATTTTATTTTAGAACCGTATTAAAAAAACAATATGTTCCATAAAAATATTAAGTTGGTCATCGCCGCCCTTATCATTGCTTTTGCCATATACCAATTTTTTGAGGGCTATGTTGGCAATGGTATTTTTTTGATATTACTATCAGGTATTTTTATCTTTCTTTATTTCAGGAATGAAATCATTCTATTGTCTTTTCTAAGGATGCGCAAGCAAGATCTTGCAGGTACGGAAAAATGGTTGTCCAAAATTAAAAACCCAGAGAGCGCCCTTGTAAAGAAGCAACAAGGCTATTACAATTACCTACATGGCATCATTTATTCCCAAAAAAACCTGACCACGGCAGAAAAATATTTCAAGAAAGCCTTAAGCCTTGGGCTTAATATGGATTATGACGTTGCCATGGCTAAATTGAGTTTAGCAGGAATTGCGATGCAAAAACGTAGAAAAAGGGAAGCGACTACCCTACTGCATGAAGCAAAGAAGTTGGACAAAAATAATATGCTCACCGATCAAATTAAGATGATGAAGGAGCAAATGAAAAAAATCTGACAACCCCACTGCGCACTTTATCATTTCCTTATGGCATTCGTGGGCACCAACGCTATTTAGATTCCCTGTAGTAGCCTTTATTTGGGATTTCAATGGTGTACTTCTTTCTTGAGGCGTTGTTTAAATGGGGTTCCCGTAACCAAGGATTGTGCCTTTTTAAGACCTTATATGAGATTTCATATTGCTGTGCAAAATCTGCCCAATTTCCAATAGGTTCATCAACCTCTACCGTAAATGTGGGCACAGCTTGGTAAAAATCTTCCTTGGCCACATCAAAACCATATTTGGCCGGATTGGATACAATTTCCTTTATGGCCATAATACGGAATACATAGCGCGAAGTTTCTGGGTTCAACAACAAATCATAATAGTCATTTGCTTTTTGGATGTCCATGTATTTTTGGATACCGCCAGGACCAGCGTTATAAGCCGCCGCGGTCAACGTCCATGTCCCAAAACGCTTTTTCCATTTGTTTAGATAGTCACAGGCCACCTGGGTAGACTTTTCAATATGGTAACGCTCATCCACGTTCTCATTGACCTCTAAGCCATATTCCCTTGCCGTTGCCCTCATAATCTGCCAAAAGCCGGTGGCCCCAGCTGGAGACACCACGTTCTGCAGGCCACTTTCTGCCACTGCCAAATATTTAAAATCATTTGGAATGCCATTTTTGGCAAGTATTGGCTCTATGATAGGAAAGTACTTGTGCGCACGCTTCATTAATAAAATGGCATTGGACTGCCAATAGGTGTTCACCAAAAACTCCCGATCAACCCTTTCCAAAACTTCTGGGTCATCCAAGGGCACGGCCTCGCCCGCAAAATTTAAATCTTCAGGAATATCAATGGCACTTATTTTATAACCAACATCCGCTGTGTTCTCATCCACGACGTTTTCAGAGGCTGCTACAAGTGCCGCTTCCGCATCTGAGTTTTGAACCGCATAAACCAAACTGGCCATCACAAAAAGGAAACCAATGACCGCAAAGATGTTTTTTATATTTTTCATGTATACTTTTTTAAGCTTGTCAAAAATTTAGGTGAAGGTACTCAACTTATCCATTTAAAATCAAGTCTGGCAAATTTTCATTGAACCATTTTGCCCTATGGATGATCATCGTATGTGTCCCATTTTTAACGCTGATGCATTCCTTGATATTGTTTATGGGAAAAACGGCATCCTTGTCCCCATGGATGTGAATCAGGTTCTCTACCGGTCCTTTGGGTTTCCAATTCACGATATGTTCAATGGACCAATCTATATAGTACTTATCACGAATGGACAGGTACTTTTCGTACAATGCCAAACGTTTGGTCACCGTTTCCCCAAAGGCATACTTGGCCAAAAGTTCCACATTGTTCACCAGGCCGGTTGGCAGTAGCTTGTGTATTTTGGTGTATTTGGCAAAAATCATGCGTTTGGGCAGTTCTTTGTCAGATTTAACACTGGATACGACAATTACCTTTTTTGGCGCAATAAACCGTGCCATTTCCTGAACCAATAACCCCCCAAAGGAAACGCCTAACAGCACCGGGTTCTTATGGGTAATGTTTTGGCACATCTGCTGGGCGTATGCTTCCAATGAAATCCCTTTTTCCGGTTGAAACCAGCTCAACCGTATGAGTTCAAAACGTTCCTTATCCAAAACTAGACCATCAAAAATAGATGGGTTGGCTGCCATTCCAGGCATCAGGTAAATTGCGATTTTATTATCCGACATATGGTACCGATGGTCTATTTGCCTAGGAAATTAGTAATTTTTTAACTACTTTTGTATTTCGTTTGTTATGATTTTATCATTAATCTACCAAACGCCACTGAATGATGTTTCAACATCCGTTTTCTTTATTTTGAACATCGCCAGACGAAGCTAACAATAACTATATGATAGAAATGGAAATTAAGGATAACAGTTTCTTGCGCCAGTTTGAAGCAAAAGTTGATGGAAACCTTGCTAAAATTGAGTATTCTTCACAGGAGCGAAAAGTTTTTCTTACCAAACTTGTTGTACCTGAGGAAATTACCCAAGAAGGGTTTAAAGAGTCCTTTATAAAGGCTGTTTTAAACCACATTCAAGAGCAAAACCTGCGGGTTGTTCCTACAAGTCCGCATATTGCAGGCTTTTTGCGAAAGAACAGACAATACAAAGAAATGTTGCCCGTTGGCATTAGAATCTAAGTAAACTACTGACCCTGGCCCTTAAAAGTCAGGGTTTTTTATGCGCTGTCGCCAACGGACATCAACAATTAGACCGCCACTTTGGCCCCTACAAAATCAAATCGTACCAAACCATCCCCGTCTATTTCCGTTAAACGTACTTGGTGCAGGGTATTGACCAATTTAGGGTCCCATGGTGCCTTTACCTTAACGTAATTTTCTGTAAAACCATGGATATAGCCAGATTTATTCTCTCCCTCAAACAGGACGCATCGTAGTGTCCCTAGCTGACTTTCATAAAACGCCCTCCGTTTTTTGACGGAAAGCCCCCGTAACATTTTACTACGTTTTTTTCTTAGTTGATGCGGCACCACAGCATCCATTTGTGCGGCTTCCGTATTTTCCCGTTCAGAATAGGTAAAAACATGTAGGTAGCTGATATCCAACTCATTTAAAAAATGGTAGGTTTCCAAAAAGTGCTCTTCAGTTTCCCCTGGAAAACCAACAATTACATCCACACCAATGCACGCATGTGGCATTACCGCTTTAATACGTTGTACACGGTCTATATACAGATTGGACAAATACCTACGGCGCATCAATTTTAAAATGGTATCGCTTCCGCTTTGCAGCGGGATATGGAAATGAGGGACAAAAGATTTGCTGTTTGCCACAAAATCAATGGTCTCATTTTTTAAAAGATTGGGTTCTATGGAAGAAATCCGTAATCTATGGATTCCGTTAACCCCATCCAATGCCCGTACTAAATCCAAAAACGTATGCTCATGCTTTTTGTTTCCAAACTCTCCTTTGCCGTAGTCGCCTATATTAACTCCCGTCAATACAATTTCCTTGATGCCCTTGGCCGCAATTTCTGCGGCATTATCCAAAACGTTCTCTAAAGCATCGCTCCTGGAAATGCCCCGGGCAAGGGGTATGGTACAGTAACTGCATTTGTAGTCGCATCCGTCCTGCACCTTGAGAAAGGCGCGCGTCCTATCCCCTATGGCGTAACTGCCCACATAAAAGTTGGCGTCTTCTATCTCACAAGAATGCACTTCCCCATGATCATTCTTGGATAAATCGTTTAAATAATCCGTAATCTTAAATTTCTCCGTGGCCCCAAGAACCAAATCTACACCGTCAACCGCCGCCAGCTCCTCTGGTTTTAGTTGGGCATAACAACCTACTGCCGCCACAAAAGCGTCCGGATTAGCCTTTTGCGCTTGTTTTACAATGGTTTTAAAGCGTTTATCTGCATTCTCCGTTACAGAACAAGTATTGATTACATAGATATCGGCGGTCTCGGAAAAATCTACCTTCTGGAAACCTTCACCTTCAAAACCTCTGGCAATGGTAGAAGTTTCCGAAAAATTAAGTTTACAACCCAAAGTGTAAAAAGCGACTTTTTTATTCATGGCGTACGCCCTTTTTTGAAGAGTGCAAAGATACTAAATTGTTCCTGTTACGCCTATTGCACAACCGCTGCGACCAAAATTGGCAAATGGCTTAGTTCCCCTTCTTTTATTGTTACTATGGCAGGGATTGAAAAAATACCCACGTTGCCCGTAGAAAAAAGGACTAAAAAAAGTCAGATGCGGCGGCAATTAAAGGGTCATAAAAAAATAATGCTTTAATTCCATTAGATTTACGATTTGTTACTGATTCAAATGGACCTTTGGGAGCTCTTTGTCGACTTTATGTTTAACGATTCTTATTTTAATGCAAAACACCACCCTTACCCTTGTATTGCTCACCGTGTACGTGGTGGCTATTATCGCTGTAGGTATCTACAACAGAAAAAATAGCAGTAATGAAGACTATTTTTTGGCATCGCGTAAGCTACCTGCTTGGTTATTGGCGGTCACCTTTATTGCATCTTGGTGGGGCGGTGGCTCTGCCATAGACTTGGTAGACCACGCACACAAAAATGGACTCAGCTCTTTTTGGATATACGGAGTCCCTGTGCTTATTGCCACCTTCCTTATGTTTGTATTTGCCAAGGGTATCAGGAACATTGGTACCATTTCCCAGCCACAACTCATGGAAGAGCGGTACAATGCTACCGCCGCTTTGTTGCTCACCATTTTCATTATCATCTTTATGGTCATCGCTGCCGCCATTCAAATCATTGTGGTGGGTAAGTTTTTCCATTCTTTTTTTAATGTCAGTTATGAAACTGGTGCTATTATTGGTGTGGCCATTGTGTTGACCTATTCCCTTTTTGGAGGCTTTAAGGGGGTCGTCTTGACCGATCTTTTACAATTCTTTTTCTTTTTGATTACGGCCTGTTTCCTTTTCGGCGTCACCTACTACAATTCTGGAGGTATGGAAGCCGTAAAAAATCTATCCTTGGCAAACCATAAAAAGGGGTATACCGCTTTCTTTAACAACGTATCGGACAACTTGGCATATGTGATTACTTTTGGCACTTCATGGATGATACAGGCCAATATATGGCAACGTATATCTGCTGCAAAGACGGCTATGGACGCCAAAAAAATGATGTTGGTAAGTTTTGTAGTTTTTATTCCTCTTTACCTTATGGTCACCTATACCGGTATGTTTAGTTCTGTACTTTATGAAACAGTTCCCACTGGGGGTATAGTCCCAGATATGGTAAAAAATATAACCAACCCGGTATTGGGCGCCTTTATTTTTTTAGGACTTTGTTCTGCGATCATGTCCACCATGGATTCCCTTATAAACACGGGGGCTTTATCACTTTCTGTAGATGTATATAAAAAATACATTAACCCATCGGCGTCTCCTAGGTTAAACGTAAAAGTCGCTCAAATAGCCACAATTGTAGTAGCACTTTTTGCCCTCCTCATCGCGCTAAAAATACAATCCGTTTTAACCATTTCATGGATAGGCTCAGATTTTTTAACTACCGGTGCCTTTATACCTTTGGTGCTTGGCTTTGTGTGGTACCGTGGCACCGCAAAAGCTGCTGTAGTTTCCATGCTTTTTGGTTTGGCCTTTTCTACGTATAACTTACTTATCGCCTTGGGGGTTGATTTACCTGTTGCTTGGGAAATTGCCTCCGCAACCCAAGCCCTAATTGGGGTTTCCATTTCACTTGTGCTGTTTGTAGGCATTAGTTTGATGACCAATGTAGACCCTAAAAAAAGTAAATCTTTCATAGCAAAAGCGAACATTATGCCTAAGAAGCTATAATTATCATTTACAAACCATGATAGGAATTTGCTTAAGAGCACTACACAATTATGGTTGAAAATCATCAAAAACCCATGCCCTTGTATACGTGTGCTGGAATGGTTTTAGCAGCAACCACAAAAAGAAAGGAGTAGGCCACTTAGTTTTGTTCTAATGAAAATTTACTCTTTTCGCCACTTTTTGGACGCTTCAAAAACGTGGTTCAGGATATCAGCTTCGGTATCATCAAACTCCACTCCCCTTCTGGCCATCATTACCTTAGCCGCTTCAAAGGCCTTTTGGGTTTGGTAAGTACTAAATCCAGAAGCCCCTCCCCAACTAAAACTTGGAATAAAATTTCTTGGGAAACCAGGTGTATAGACATTAACGTTTACCCCAATGACCGTGCCCGTGTTAAACATGGTGTTAATTGCAGTCTTGCTATGGTCTCCCATCATTAACCCACAGAATTGGAGGCCGGTTTGGTCAAACCTTTCCGTGGCGTAATTCCATAAGCGGACCTTGGCATAGTTGTTTTTTAGGTTTGAGTTATTGGAATCTGCCCCAATATTGCACCATTCTCCCAACACAGAGTTGCCCAAATAGCCATCATGTCCCTTACTGGAATAGCCAAAAATCACCGAGTTGCTTATTTCGCCACCTACTTTTCCATAAGGGCCCACGGTGGTAGCCCCATACATTTTGGCACCCATTTTAACAACAGCATGGTCACAAAGTGCCAAAGCGCCACGAATCATATTCCCTTCCATGACCAAGGAGTCCTTTCCCAAGTAGATGGGTCCGGTAGAAGCATTTAAAATACTGTGCTCTACTTGGGCACCTTCTTCCAAAAAGATGTGTTCCGCTGCAATAACGCGGTTAGTATCTGGAATGGGCTTGCTTTTTCTTCCTTTGGTCAGTAAATCGAAATCTACGCGTAAAGCCGCTTCGTTTTTGGAGAAAATATCCCAGGTGTTCTTTATGCAAATCAAATCTTCTGCCAACTCTATTGCGGTATACTCGTTAGGATGATATCCTTTTTTTAGGTCTGCGGTACAATAGGCAACCACATGGTCCTGCCAAATTATAGACTGGCCTAAGCTTAAATTTGTAACCGCTTTAACCAAGACATCGGTGGGGAGGATAGACCCGTGTATCACCACATTTTCGGCTTCAGTATGCAAAGGGTACTTTTTTGCCAGGTAATCCTCCGTCAAAGAGCTTATTTCCGTTCCCAACCTTTTTTGCCATTTCTCACGAATAGTTAAAATACCAATTCTTATATCGCCAACGGGCCGCGTAAAGGTAAAGGGCAATAAATTTGTTCGATAAGGGCCATCTGTAAGGATATAATTCATTCGGAATGGTTTCGGTTGGGTTAAAACTAAAAAACGCCTTCATTAAAAAACGAAGGCGTTGGTATTATATTTTAGCTAAAAAGCTACTCTGCGGAATCCGCCTTGTCCGCTTTCTTAAACTTTTTGTATTTGTTCTTAAACTTATCAATCCTACCAGCGGTATCAATGAGTTTGGTCTTACCAGTGTAAAATGGATGGGACGTTCTGGAAATCTCCAATTTTACCAAAGGATATTCCACACCGTCCACGGTAATGGACTCTTTGGCCTCTGCGGTTGATTTGGTGATAAAGACATCCTCATTGGACATATCCTTAAAAGCAACCAATCTATAATTTTCTGGGTGTATACCTGCTTTCATTTCTCTTTGTTTTTTGCGCGCCCATTCCAACAGGCACTTTTGCGGGTGCAAATTTAAACAAAAAATAAACAAAGACAACGAGGCCAATTAAAAACTTAAAAAAATTACATTTACCTGTAACAAATGGTTATATCTAGGCACTAAATAAGCGTAATCAACTAAAAATAACATAAAATGGAAGACAACAAAACATCAACGGGTAAGGTAGCCTTAAAATATGGAATCATATTCGGGTTAATCACAGTGGTATTCACCTTTATGCTTTATACGCAGGACCTTCATTACCAATTAGATTTACAACGCATCATCATAACAGTAATCATAAGTCTTGTCTTTATAGCAGTTGCCGCAGTTTTGGGGATGTTGGAGTTTAAAAAGGCCAACAATGGCTTTATGTCCATTGGTCAGGGCCTTAAAATTGGTATTGGTGCCGCACTTATCTCTGGTATCATAGCAGGTTTGTTCAACATTCTTCTTACACAGGTCATTGATCCAGATACCCAACAAAAAGCGTTGGAATACAGTGCAGAGATGATGAGGGATGCTGGTATGACAGCGGCCCAAATTGACCAACAATTGGAAGGTGCCAAGAATCAAAGTCCGTTTACTGGATTGGTGGTAGGACTCATTTCTTCCATAATATTTGGTTTCCTTGGGTCCATAATCCCTGCCTTGGTCATCAAAAAATCGGAACCAGAATACTAAAACAAAATATCCTATTTTTGAAAGGAATTCCAGAAAGCCACAATGCAATTATCCATTGTAATTCCTTTACTTAATGAAGAAGAGTCTCTCAAAGAGCTTTATGGTTGGATTGCAAAGGTGATGCAATCCAATCATTTTTTATTTGAAGTGCTCTTCATAGACGATGGCAGCACGGATGGATCTTGGGAGGTTATCCAAGAACTGGCCAAACAGCACCAAGAAGTTAAGGGCATCCGTTTTTTAAAGAACTTTGGCAAATCACAGGCCTTGCACGCCGGTTTTGAAGCAGCTAAGGGCGATGTGGTAATTACCATGGATGCAGATTTGCAGGACAACCCAGAAGAAATCCCACAATTGTACCAATTGATAACGACAGCGGACTATGATTTGGTCTCCGGTTGGAAAAGGAAACGGTATGATTCCGTTCTGGCCAAGAACCTCCCCTCCAAACTGTTTAATTGGGCGGCCCGCAAAACTTCTGGCGTACGCTTAAACGACTTTAACTGTGGTTTAAAGGCTTATAAAAGAGAGGTCATCAAAACCATTGAGGTTTCCGGCGAAATGCACAGGTACATTCCGGTGCTTGCCAAAAACGCGGGGTTTGCCAAAATTGGGGAACAGGTGGTGCAACACCAAGCCCGTAAATACGGAAATACCAAATTTGGAATGGAACGCTTTATACATGGCTTTTTAGATCTTTTGACCATTTGGTTTGTTTCAAAATTTGGCAGGAGACCAATGCATTTATTTGGGGCTTGGGGAGTAGTGATGTTTTTTGTGGGCTTTGCATTTGCGCTATACCTTGGGATTGACAAACTGTTTTTGGACCCTACCGGAAGGTTGATCACAGACCGTCCCCAATTCTACATCTCCCTCACTAGCATGCTGTTGGGAACCCAATTGTTCCTTGCAGGTTTTCTTGGAGAAATTGTGGTGAGAAGCAAAAAAACAACCAGTACAGGGTATCGCATCAGGGAAAAACTAAACGTTTAACGCTTTAAGGCAAAATTTCCTTTAAAGTTGCGACCATCAACGAACTGCAAATGGTACCAATAATCACTTGCAGGCATTTCTTGGTTATTGTACGTACCGTCCCAACCGCTGGTAGCAGAACCTCCGCTAAAGATAGGCTTTCCAAAACGGTCAAAAATATCCAAACGATATGCCGGAAAGTATTCGCTATTGTTCAACAGCCATAGATCATTGGAGCTATCGCCGTTTGGGGTAAAAAATGTGGGTAATCCACCTACTAAAACCTCTGTCTCATACCTTGAGCAGCCATTGTCCACCACTAGGGCATAGATATCCGGAAGTAATCCTGTAAATATATTGTTCTTGGTAAAGGATAGACCGCCATCTAAGGAAAATGTGGTAGTTTCCAAATTTTCATTGGCTCCCATCACTATGGTGACCGTACTATTTACCTTAAAATCGTCCACAAGGATGTTTTCAACTTGGACCACTGGCTCAGGAAACACCTCAAAATATTGGGTATAACTACAGTTCCCGCTAAAGAAAGCCACCTCATATAGTCCGGCCCCACTTACCTTTATCTCAGGGCCTAAAATTCCGTTTGACCACTGGTACCTGTCATACCCCAAAGGGGCTTCTAAAACTGTCTTACCTTGGCAGAGTTCTTGGTGAATCACTTCTTGAAAATTGGGAGACTCAAAAATTTCTAATGCCAGTTGCCCTATAAATGCGCATCTGTTGGCACCATCAATCCTAAAAAATAGACGGCTATCCCCGTGTTGGGCAAAGCTATACGTGTTCCCCATGATAGCTGCCTCTTGTAGCAGTGCATTATCTTGGCTGGGATATATGGCAATGCTTTCATAGGCAGAAAAATCAGTATTCAAAAGAGCCTTAACAGATGCAAGGGATATTTCTACTAAGCCATCTACCGCTTGGCCATCACAAATAGTGAGCGTGTCATAAATCCCAAGGTTGGACATAGGTTCAGTGAGCAACCTTATCTGCGAAATGGAATAGCACTCATTGTTCCCCATTGCCCGTGCATAAATATGTTGTTCTGGGAATTGGTTTTCAAAGATGTTTGAATTCAGTGGGTTACTATTCGCCAAAGCATCTATCTCAGACAAAAAGAAATCGATGTCAATGGCATTATTGGAATATGTTAGCCTAGGCACTGCTTCAGAAAGGTCAAAAACGGTAAGACCATCATCCAAACCATCCACATCACATTGAACCAAATCCAAGGATGGCATTACGTCGGGCACTGGGAGAATGGCCACTACCTCCGTATAATTTTTAGTGACTCCGTTGTCATAATTGATGGTAAAATTCACGTCATAGGTTCCTGGACCGGTAAAGATATGGCTGGGATTCAATATATTTGATGTATTGTCCGGCCCAGATTCCGGGTCGCCAAAGTCCCACCTAACTGCGGAAATAGTATTGGTTTGGTCAAGGCTGAAATTGGTCTCGCTACCAAAGCAAAAATTTTGAACGGTAACAAGGGTTTCAAAAAACGACTGGATAAATGGGGGCAAACCGTAGGTAGCGTTTCTACCCCCTAAATCAATGGAAAAAAGGTCAATGTCCGCCGCATCTCCCAAGAGATTCGGACTTTTTATGACGGATAAACGGTTTCCCGGAAAAGCGTAATAAATACGCTTGTCCAATGCCAGTTGTAGTGCTCCTGAGACAAAAATGCCATTTTGGTTTGCCAAGGTAGCCAATGTAAAAGCTGTTTTGTCCTCAAAAGGCAGATTCAAATCAAACTGCACAATGGCGTAGGCTCCAGATGAAGCGGTAGGATCGGATGCATCTATCTGCATACCGCTGGCATACAATATCTGACTATTACTGGAGAACTCCACGCCGTAATATGCCCTGTCACCATCAATGCGCTCTGGATTGCTCACTTGCCCCGTTTCCACATCAAAATCAAACAAATACAAGCTTCCTTGAAACTCTGGTGAAATAATAGTGCTGGCCATCGCCAGTTTTGCACCATCAGGAGAAAACTTGAGCGCGCCCCGTAAATTTTGTACACCCAAAATTTGCGGTCCAACTTGGGACTCTACCGGGGTTTCATTTACCCCTTCTGCAGTGATTTCATAGGCATAGAATGTATCTTGGTAATGGGTTACCACCCAATATACATTGGCCACCTCATTCCAAACAGCAGACACTTTTTCCGAGGTTGCCAATAGCAATGGGCTGTTTTTATCCACCACTGCGCCCAAGCCATTGGCCTCGTTTAAGTTAACGGTGGTATAATGAAACCCAAACGGCACCCCGGGCTCCTGCCTTGCGTCATCCGGGGTAAAGACATAATAGAGATTTGGATGGTCTGGATTGGGAACGATCAAAGCAGCCTGTGCGGAGGAAAAACTGCCCGCTAAATTGGTTCCATTGCCCATTACCTCATGATTGCGGTTCCAAATGGTGCGTCCCTCCGTATAAAATAGCAAATTCCCGTCTTCATCTGAAATTGCCGAACATCCCTCAATGGTATTGATTTGGCCATCCAACAGCGCTACCGGTGAACCGGAATTAAAATTTAATCCTGCATTTTCACCAAAGTACCAATGGGCAGATTGCCTTTGGGAAAATGCTATGGATACGTATAAAAATGCTATGAGTAACGCCCCTTCTTTCATTCTTTCGAAAGCTAGTAAAAAAGTGTTTCATTGCCAATTGTACTTTAGCATTTCATAATTTTCAATAAAGAACGTTATCAATTCAGCCTAAACTGATGTAATTTTACAACAAATAAAACCACCTTATGGACGCTATCATTACCACAGCAAAAACATGGTTGACGGATTTCTTTGATGCTGAAACCAAAAAAGAAATTAAAAACCTACTAGAAAACAATACCGAAGAGCTTACGGAACGCTTTTATAAAAATTTAGAATTTGGTACCGGTGGGATGCGAGGTGTTATGGGTATAGGCACCAATAGAATCAATAAATACACCTTGGGAAAAAGCACCCAAGGACTAAGTAATTACCTTAAAAAAACATATCCCGATGAGCTTATAAAGGTGGTCATCGCCTACGATTGTCGCCATAACAGTGATACACTCTCCCAAGTGGTAGCGGAAGTGTTGTCCGCAAACGGGATTCAGGTATACCGGTTTTCCGAACTGCGAACCACCCCTGAACTCTCCTTTGCGGTAAGACATTTAAGTTGTCATGCCGGTATTGTCTTAACCGCATCACACAACCCACCGGAGTACAACGGTTATAAAGTATACTGGGGTGATGGTGGACAAATAGTTCCTCCGCAAGATGCTGAAATTATTGAGGAAATAGACAGTTTGGATTTTGAGCAAATCAATTTTGACGCAAAACCGGAATTGATTAAAAGTATAGACACCGAGGTGGATGAGGCTTTTTTTGCTGAGTCTGTTAAAAACGGGAGTTTTAACGCGGCAGGAAAAGACAACTTTAAAATTGTTTTCACCTCCATTCACGGAACATCCATAACGGCTATACCAGAGGTTTTAAAACGGGCAGGTTATGCCCATGTTACCATTATTGAAGAGCAGGCCAAACCTGATGGCAATTTCCCAACGGTAAAATCCCCCAACCCAGAAGAGCCAGAAGCTCTGGCCATGGCCATTGCAAAAGCGGAGGAGATTGGTGCGGACATGGTGGTGGGTACAGATCCAGATAGCGATAGGCTTGGGATAGCCGTTAGAAATCTAGATGGGCAAATGGAATTGCTCAATGGCAACCAAACTATGGTTTTAATGACCAAATTTCTGTTGGACCAATACAAGAAAAAAGGGATGAAAGGCAATGAGTTTATCGCCACCACAATAGTTTCCACACCAATGATGGAAGAAATGGCAAAGGCGTACGGGGTGGAATTCAAAACCGCACTGACGGGTTTTAAATGGATAGGCAAGATGATAAAGGACTTTCCCGATTCCACTTTTGTTGGGGGCGGTGAAGAAAGCTTTGGCTATATGGTGGGAGATTTTGTTCGCGACAAAGACGCTGTTACCTCTACCCTATTGGCATGTGAAATCGCGGCTCAGGCCAAGGCCAATGGAAGTTCTTTCTACAAAGACCTTATACAATGTTATGTAGATTTTGGTTTTTACAGAGAAAAATTAATCTCCATTACCAAAAAGGGAATGAGCGGTGCGGATGAGATCAAACAAATGCTAAAAGACTTTAAAGAAAACCCTGTATCCAGTGTTCAGGGTTCAAAACTCCGTTGGATTGAGGACTACAACACCTCCATCGCCAAAAACGTACAAACAGGTGAAGAGGTTGGTATAGACCTTCCAAAATCCAACGTATTGATCTATGAGACCGAGGACGGTACCCGTATTGCAGCGAGGCCCAGCGGCACCGAGCCTAAGGTGAAGTTTTACATTAGCACCAATGCCCGTTTGCCCAAGGCGGGGGATTTTAAATCCGTAAATTCGCAATTGGATTCTAAATTGGAAGGAATCATTGCCGAATTGAATTTATAGTGCATGAACTACTTTAAAAAGATTTTACGGTTTGCGAAACCCTATAAATCCTTTGCCCTCTTAAATATTTTGTTCAATGTTCTGTACTCCATATTTAATGTACTGTCCATCATCATTTTCATTCCCACACTTGGTATTTTGTTCAGTACTCAAAAAAAAGTGTTTGATGCTCCAATCTATTCCGGGATTGGAAATTTACAGGGCTACCTTGAGGATTCACTAAACTACTTACTTACCCAAAAAGTGACCAATGAAGGGCCACTGGCTGCATTGGCGTTTATTTGTATTGCGAGTATTTCCATCTTTTTTTTCAAGAACCTTTTTAGATATGCCGCCATGTACGTTCTGGCTTTTTTAAGAACCGGTATGGTAAAAGATATACAAGATAGCCTGTACCTCAAAACCTTGGATTTACCCCTTGAGTATTTTTCAGAATCCAGAAAAGGCGATTTAATGGCCCGTATGACTTCTGATGTAAAGGAGGTAGAAGGTTCTATCATCAATTCTTTGGAGTCATTGGCCAGAGAACCCATTACCATTATTATTGTTTTGTTGTCCATGTTGGTCTTAAGCGCACAGTTAACCCTTTTTGTATTCATTTTTTTACCAATTGCCGGCTTTTTGATATCAATTGTTGGCAAACGGTTAAAAGCCCAATCCTTAGCTGCCCAAAAGGAAACCGGAACATTTCTTTCCTTCATTGAGGAAACCTTGGGTTCATTGAAAATTATAAAAGGTTTCAATGCCGAAGAACGGTTGGCCAACCGTTTCACGGAATCTACCTCACGTTTCAAGAAAATCATGATTTCAGTAGTACAGCGACAAGGACTTGCATCCCCCTTTAGCGAGTTTTTAGGGGTTACCGTGGTCATCGCCGTTTTATGGTATGGGGGGAGTTTGGTTTTAGGTAATGAAAGTGCGTTAAGCCCACAAGAATTTATAGGTTATATTGGCCTGTTCTACACTATCATCAACCCAGTAAAGGCAATTACTACGGTTAACTACAGTATTAAAAAGGGGAATGCATCCGCAGAAAGGATCTTTGAAGTTTTAGAGACCATCAATCCAATTACGGATGCACCGGATGCCGTTCAAAAAAATACTTTTGACCATGAGATATCGCTCAAAAATATCTCGTTCAAATACGAAGATGAATATGTTTTAAAGGATTTTAATCTCACAGTTAAAAAAGGCCATACGGTTGCTTTGGTTGGGCAATCTGGTAGCGGAAAAAGCACCATAGCCAATCTAGTTACCCGCTTCTACGATGTCAACAAGGGAGAAATTTTAATTGACGGCATCAATATCAAAGTGGTTACAAAAAAATCCCTCCGTAATCTAATGGGCCTTGTGACCCAGGATTCCATTTTATTCAATGACACGGTAAGGAACAACATTGGACTTGGAAAGGAAAATGCAAGCGATGAAGAAATTATGGAAGCCGCTAAAATTGCCAACGCCCACGATTTTATCATGGAACTTCCCAATGGCTACAATACCAATATAGGTGATAGTGGAAATAAATTAAGTGGAGGGCAGAAACAACGTCTTTCCATCGCTAGGGCAGTTTTAAAGAACCCCCCAATCATGATTTTAGATGAGGCCACATCTGCCTTGGACACGGAAAGTGAACGTTTGGTACAAGATGCCTTGGAAAAAATGATGCAAAACCGCACGTCCATAGTAATTGCACACAGGTTGTCTACGATACAAAATGCGGACAACATTGTGGTCCTGCAAAAGGGAAACATTGTAGAGCAAGGCACACATGAGGAACTTATGAAGTCTGCCAATGGGTATAAAAAACTTGTGGAACTTCAAACCTTGGGGTAATTGGAGGCCTTTCTATAAAGTGTATGGTTTAAGTTTTTAGCTTCTTATGACCTGCAGACCAAGTTTCAGAAATATGCCGGTAACATTAGTGAGCTGAAAAATAACGGTTGGGAAGATATTTCTTTTATTGCCATCCGCTTTAGCCGCTAACGGAGCAAATTAAACCTTTCCATATCTTAGTAGTCAAAGAAGCAAACATTTTTTTGTTGACCAACGAAGCCGATTTACTGAACGACTTAAAAGACCCCAATACCCAGGCCAAAGCCTTTGAGGTGCTGGTCAATACGTTTAAAGAACGCCTGTATTGGCACATTAGGCGCATTGTGCTTAACCATGATGATGCAGATGATGTGCTGCAGAACACCTTTATCAAAGTGTACCGCAATATTGCTGGTTTTAAGGGAGATAGCAAACTGTATTCATGGATGTACCGCATTGCCACCAATGAATCACTGACCTTTTTAAAACAAAAGTCCCGTAAATTAGGAACCACCGATGAAGGCTTGCAGCAACAAATGATACAAAATTTGCAAACAGATGTTTATTTTGAGGGGGACGCCATTCAACTAAAACTTCAAAAAGCCTTGGCCACCTTGCCAGAAAAACAAAAACTGGTTTTTAACATGAAGTATTTTCAAGAAATGAAATATGAGGAAATATCGGAGGTTCTAGAAACATCTGTTGGCGGACTTAAAGCATCTTACCATTTAGCGACCAAAAAAATTGAAGCCTATCTTAAACAAGAATAAACCTTTTGGAAAAAAAAGTGTCCAAAGTAATGTTATGAAGAAGAACCACAACAATAAATTCAAAACCCCTGAAGGTTATTTTGAGTCCTTTAATGAGAGATTGATGGCCAAGATGTCCAAAGAGGAAGGGATTATTCCAAAATCCGATGGTTTTCAAGTGCCGGAACATTACTTTGAAGAATTGCCCAAAACCTTATCCCATAAGATCAAACCCAAGGTAGTTTTCTTATATCCATTAAAAAAATACTATTGGGCAGCGGCATCCATTGCCGCCCTGTTGCTCTTGGCCTTGGTCATTAATTCCAACAGGTTTAAAAATAACACCATTGAGTTTGAGGATTTGGCAAGTACAGAAATTGATTCCTATTTGGATGACAACCAAATGGATTTAACGGTCTATGATCTGGCACAAGTAGTAAATTTGGACAACTTAACGGTTGATGATATCACGGAAACGACTGAAATACTGGAAGGGCAAGTGATTTTAGATTATTTGGATGACAATGTGGATGAATTTGAAGACTTAAATTTGGATTATGATGAAATGGAATAAAATACTTCTTACAGTCTTAGCTTTTTGTTTTACCATGGTTCTAACTGCCCAAGGCCCGGCGCGGGACAGGATAAAAACACTAAAGGTGGCCTATATCACGGAACAACTGGGCCTTACCCCTACAGAGGCCCAAAGTTTTTGGCCAGTATACAACGCCCATGAAGAACAATTAGAGCGCATCAGAAAAAAGGAAAGGGAAAAGTTTGTTGGCGTCCAAACAGACATGTCCGTTATTACAGATGAACAAGCAAATGATATGGTCAATTCCTTTGTATTCCTACAACAACAAAAGCATGAAATCGAAGAAAAATTTATTAAGGATTTAAGGACGGTCATATCCAACAAAAAAATCATTTTGTTGTTCCGGGCAGAAAACAATTTTAAAAAGCGTTTGCTACAAGAATATCGAAACAAACGAGGACAACGTTGATCAGGTTGCCCGTATATTTCAGTTAGAATTCGATAAAAGACACTTAAACAAGGCCATTTGCCTCCTTTTGTCTTAAACCATAGCCCAAAACATCGGTCATATCTATAGAAACCCATAAAAATCTATAGTATGACACATTTAAAATTAGTATTCCTTATCGCGTTGTTCGTAGGTAACACACAACTTTTGAGCGCACAAAGAAATGTAATCCGTGTATATCCAAAACAAGGCACTGTAGTAGCCAAAATCCATAAACCCGTAAGACTGGTACATCACAATATCAATTATCACTTGGCCAATGGTATCTGGTATAGGGCTAGGGGAAGAAACTATGTAGTTGTGGCACCACCTTTAGGGTTACAACTCAGAAGGCTTCCAAAAGGAAACAAGCTGGTGGTGCGCAATGGCAGAAAACTATACCGATATAAAGGGGTGTGGTACAAGAAAACGGGACGGCACTACACCATCGTGAACGTTTAGACACCAAACGCCTAATAGCAAGGTTGCCGTACCTCTTTAAGGAACATCGTCGCATTTTACTAGAGTACGTGGTCATGATACCTTTAAAACCATCTAATTTTGGTTAAAAAGGGAAGGTGTATTGATCTTCCCTTTTTTTGGTATACCGATAAAATACACGCTGACTCGACAAGTTGCATTTGGCCCTAAAAACGCTTATCGAAGATACATTACACTTTATCCGAAGTTTGGTTTTACAGCGATTATTTAGGCACGGTAAACGACCAAAATCGGGGGCAGCTAGAGGCCTGGGTTAATTTTACCATGTAAAAATAACCCAAGTCATGAAAACTGTTTTAACCTTTGTTCTAATTATCTTCACCGCTACCACGGCCATGGCAAGTACAGGCCAAAAAGAAATGAAAGTAGCTGCTTTATCTTACGGTGTTACCCTGGATATCAAAATTGAAAAGACTTCTAAAATTGAAAATAGCACGGCACGTCTTTATATGTTTAAAAATTCTAGGATAAAAAAAGCCCTCTCCTTCAAGACCAAAAGAAACAAGGCGGTAATGGCCTAAACCATTTAATGAAAAGTGAGCTTGGCTATCCTGTTTTTACCCGCTGCATAGGCAGTTTTATCGTCCAAAAATCTAATCGTATAAAATCCTTCCCCGCTCAGCTGTTTCCAACTGGCACCACGATTATTAGAATAAGAGATCCCCGTGAACCCCACGGCAACCAAATCTTCCGCACCTGCACCCGGAATGTACTGTACACAACTTTTATATCCGGGATGTTCCCCACTAGCCCTTAACATCCAAGTGCCCCCACCATCTGTGGTAATGATTTTATTGGCTTCATTACCGTCTGGGTTGGTATAGTCCCCCCCAATACCATAGCCATTCTTTTTCCCGTAAAAATCAATGGAATAAATACCCTGGGCCTCTGCTTCATTTGCCATAGGTGTTTGTATTGCTTTCCAACTGTTCCCCTTATCGGCAGAAAACAGCACTCTACCTGCTGTGGTGGCTACCCATGTATGTTCCCCAACAATTTCAATATTGGTATTACTGGCGGCAAAAGCTCCTTCTCCCGGTGGTGACCCTGGCAACTTGGTACAGGGCAACTTGGTCCATGTAGCACCGCCATCCCGTGTCATTATCATACTTAAACAGCCGTTAATGGCATCCCCTATGGCAATACCTTCAGTATCGTTCCAGAATTTCATTGCATCGTAAAATACCCCTTCTCCTTCTTCCTTGTACACCAACTCCATCTTTCCGTTGTCTCCTGTTTTATACAAAAGCGCCGGACTGGCAACGGACATCATAAAAAAATCAGTGCTTGTATGCGCTACGGCACGAAACTCCGGAATAATGGAATCATAGACCATTTGGTTGGTGCGCACCTTTCCAGAAGGTAGATCAATACTGCCGTAGCTTCCTTTACTCCCCGCAAAAGCCAAGGTATTTTCATCTAAGAATTCAATGGCCCTAATGCTTACTTCATCTTCAAAAACCGTTTCTATGGCTACTTGGGTGTACTGAAATGATTTTGGTGCAGGTTGGCAACAAACCAATACCAAGGCTAAACATAAAAAACTACTTCTTATCATAAGCTAAAAATACTCATATTGGTTTACTTGACGTCATTATAATGGCCTTTGGTCCATATTAGCAGGAGTATCCCCAGCCAAATGATTGTAGGGCGTTCATAACAAATGCCCTAAGAAATCCTACCTTTGCAGCCTTATTGTAAAAAAAATGAGACTACATAGAAATTTGGTTTTTGCAGTCATTGATGCCTTGGGAATGATTTTTAATGACGATGCGTATGCGGATAAGGTCATTGAAAAAGTACTGCGCTATGACAAGCGTTGGGGCGCCCGTGACCGTGGGTTTATTGCAGAAACCACTTATGATATTGTAAGGTGGAAAAGGTTATATGCCGAAATTGCCGAAGTCTATTCCCCCTATTCGCGGCAAAACTTATTTAGGCTTTTTTCCGTTTGGTGTGTGTTACGGGGCATACCATTGCCAGATTGGAAACAACTAGAAGAAACCCCGGAACGCCGAATCAAAGGTCGTTTTGATGAACTCTCCAAAATAAGAAAATACCGAGAATCCATTCCAGATTGGATGGATGCCTTAGGTGAGAAAGCCCTTGGCGGTGAACTTTGGACCAAGGAGATTGCCGCATTAAATACCCAAGCCAATGTCATCTTAAGGACAAATACCTTAAAGACCACAAAGCAAGAACTGCAGCGATTGCTAAAAGCGGAAGATATTGAAACAGAACCAATTTCCGGGGCCAAAGATGCGCTCCAATTGGTAGTGCGCAAAAACGTATTTACCACGGACGCCTTTAAAAATGGGCTTTTTGAAGTTCAGGATGCCTCATCCCAATTGGTGGCTCCCTTTTTGGAAGTTGCGCCCGGTCAGCGGGTCATTGATGCCTGCGCAGGTGCTGGGGGCAAAACCTTGCACTTGGCCGCATTAATGGAAAACAAAGGCCAACTCATTGCCATGGATATTTATGAAAGTAAATTAAAAAAATTAAAAGTACGGACCCGCAGAAATGGGGTCCACAATGTGGAAGGCAGGGTAATTGATTCTACCAAAGTAATCAAAAAATCACATCACTCCGCAGACCGTTTGCTGCTAGATGCCCCCTGTTCTGGACTTGGGGTCCTGCGCCGCAACCCGGATTCCAAATGGAAATTGCAGCCAGAATTTATTTCCAAAATTAAAGCTGTCCAGGCCGATATCTTATCTAGATACTCCAAAATGGTAAAACCGGGTGGGAAGATGGTCTACGCCACCTGTTCCATCCTTCCCGAAGAAAATGGGGAACAGGTGAAATCTTTTTTGGCTTCCGAGGTGGGGGCAGACTTTACTTTTGAAAAAGAACGTAACATCTATGCCTCTAAGCATGGTTTTGATGGTTTTTATATGGCGCTGCTTTCCAAGAAAAAATAAGGAAGGGCCAAACTATAAGTATTTCAGTAAAAGGGGTTGATTATCAACAATAGCAGTTAAAAACTGTTTGTTTCGATGAACGCATCGGATGCAAAAAAATGTAAATTTGCCTTTTGCCAAACCGCTCAATACGTAAGCACCTATGATTCATTTTTTCGGGGATAGTACCACCAAAATTTTTGCTGTTCAAACCGTTGGAGACATCAACGCTGAGAACGAAAAGAAATTAACTTGGTTGTTTGGCAGCCAGCCCAAACTCAACTTGGCGTCTATTGACGCCTTTTTTGTTGGCCCACGTGCTGCCATGATTACCCCATGGAGCACCAATGCCACGGAAATTACCCAAAACATGGGTATTTCCGGTATACTTCGTATTGAGGAGTTTAAAGCGGTAGCCAGGGACTATTCGGACTTTGACCCGATGCTCTTCCAGAAATATGATCGACTGGACCAAGACTTGTATACCGTGGCCATCACTCCAGAACCTATATTGAAAATTGCTGATATTGCCGCCTACAACCAACAAGAAGGCTTGGCCTTGAGTGAGGATGAAGTTGCGTATTTGGAACAGCTTTCTCAACGCATAGGACGAAAATTAACAGACTCCGAGGTCTTTGGTTTCAGCCAAGTTAATTCTGAACATTGTAGGCATAAAATCTTCAATGGCACCTTTATCATTGATGGGCAAGAAATGCCTACTTCCCTTTTTAAACTCATTAAAAAAACGGCGGCAGAACACCCTAATGATATTGTTTCTGCCTACAAGGACAATGTAGCCTTTATCAAAGGGCCCAAGGTAGTACAGTTTGCCCCTAAATCTGCCGATAAGCCAGATTTTTATGAGGAGCAAGAGTTTGAGTCCGTTCTATCCTTAAAAGCAGAAACCCATAATTTTCCCACCACTGTAGAACCCTTTAACGGCGCTGCTACGGGTTCCGGTGGAGAAATACGTGACCGCCTTGCCGGCGGTAAAGGATCATTGCCGTTAGCGGGCACTGCCGTTTACATGACCGCATATTCCCGATTGGAAGAAAATCGGCATTGGGAAAAAGCTTTTCCTGCGAGACCATGGCTCTATCAAACCCCAATGGATATTTTAGTTAAAGCTTCTAACGGAGCATCGGACTTTGGGAATAAATTTGGGCAACCCCTAATAGCGGGTTCTGTGCTAACCTTTGAGCATCAAGAAGGGGGTAGCGCCCTTGGATACGATAAAGTGATTATGCAGGCCGGGGGCATTGGATATGGAAAGGCAGATCAAGCCTTAAAGGATACGCCAAAAAAGGATGATGCCATTGTTATTTTGGGAGGTGACAATTACCGCATCGGAATGGGGGGAGCTGCGGTTTCCAGTGCGGATACGGGCGAGTTTGAATCCGGCATCGAGCTCAATGCCGTGCAACGCTCCAATCCCGAAATGCAAAAACGTGCCGCCAATGCGATTCGTGGTATGGTAGAAAGTCATAAAAATCCCATTGTCTCCATTCATGACCATGGTGCTGGAGGCCACCTGAACTGCCTATCAGAATTGGTAGAAGATACCGGCGGGCATATCAATTTGGATAAACTCCCCGTAGGTGACCCCACCTTATCCGCCAAAGAAATTATTGGGAACGAAAGCCAGGAACGCATGGGCTTGGTCATTGCCAAGGAAGATACCCCTCTGCTAAAAAGAATAGCAGATCGGGAACGTTCTCCCATGTATGAGGTGGGTCTGGTGACGGAAAAACACAGATTTACCTTTGAATCCACCACAACCGGCGACAAACCTATGGATCTGGCCCTTTCTGATATGTTTGGAAGCTCCCCAAAGACCATTCTTGAAGATAAAACGGTCAACGTTTCCTTTAAAAACCCTGAGTATTCCCTAGAGCATTTTCATAATTATCTGGACCAAGTATTGCAATTGGAGGCCGTTGCCTGTAAAGATTGGCTCACTAATAAAGTGGACCGCTGCGTTGGTGGCCGGGTGGCCAAACAGCAATGTGTGGGGCCGTTGCAGCTGCCACTAAACAACGTGGGGGTAATGGCATTGGATTTTAAGGGCAAGGAGGGAATGGCGACCAGTATTGGCCACTCCCCTATTTCAGGACTCATAGACCCAGTGGTAGGAAGCCAAAACAGTATTGCGGAAGCGTTGACCAACATTATTTGGGCCCCGCTAAAAGAGGGACTAAAATCAGTTTCCCTTTCCGCCAATTGGATGTGGCCCTGTAAAAACCCGGGGGAAGACGCCCGTCTTTACAAGGCGGTTGAAGCGGTTTCCGATTTTGCTATTGCACTGGGCATCAACGTTCCTACGGGTAAGGATTCCTTATCCATGAAACAAAAGTACAAAGACCAAGAGGTCATCGCTCCGGGTACCGTGGTCATTTCGGCAGCGGGGAATTGTCAAGACATCACCAAAGTTATAGAACCCGTTTTCCAAAAAAATGGTGGAAGTATTTATTACATCAACCTTTCACAAGATTCTTTTAAGCTTGGAGGTTCTTCTTTTGGGCAAATTTTAAACCGTATTGGTAGTGAAGCGCCAGGTATCGCAGACGCCGGTTATTTCAAGTCAGCCTTTAATACCATCCAACAATTGATGATTGACGGGCATATAGTCGCTGGTCATGACATTGGTTCGGGTGGATTAATTACCACTTTGTTGGAACTCTGTTTTGCCGATAATGATTTAGGGGCCCTATTAGACATGTCCCCCTTGGGAGAGCAAGATAGCATCAAGCTCCTTTTTTCGGAAAACATTGGTATTGTCATCCAAACCAAGGATGATTCTGCGGAGGCTGTTTTAGACGCTGCCGGTATTACCTACCATAACATTGGTAAGGTTACAGAAGGTGCCGAACTCAAACTTAAAAACCAAGGAGTTGAAATTGGACTGAACATTCCAAGTCTAAGAGATGCCTGGTTTAAAACTTCCTATCTTTTAGACAATAAACAGACGGCAAACGGTTTGGCCAAAGAGCGCTATGGGAATTACAAAAAACAACCTCTGAAATACATTTTTCCAAAGGCTTTTAAACAGTCTTACTCCTTCCCTAAGGGAGAAGGTCGGGTTGGGGCACCCAAAGCGGCCATCCTTCGCGAAAAGGGAAGCAATTCTGAACGTGAAATGGCCAATGCCATGTTCTTGGCGGGATTTGACGTGAAAGATGTCCATATGACCGATTTGATATCCGGTCGTGAAGATTTAAAAGACATTCAATTTTTGGGAGCTGTTGGGGGATTTTCTAATTCTGATGTTCTTGGAAGTGCAAAAGGATGGGCGGGTGCCATCAAATACAATGAACGCGCTAATAAGGTCATCAGAGATTTTTTCGCACGTCCGGATACGTTATCTGTAGGTATTTGCAACGGTTGTCAATTGTTTATGGAGCTGGACCTCATCAATCCAGAGCATGAAACTCATGGAAAAATGACCTATAATGATTCCGGTAAACACGAAAGCAACTTTACCTCCATAGAAATTCAAAAAAATAATTCTGTAATGCTTTCCGGTTTGGAAGGGGCTAAACTTGGCGTTTGGATAAGCCACGGAGAAGGTAAATTTAGCTTACCTCTTTCAGAGGAGAACTATGAAATTGTCGCAAAATATGGCTATGAAGCATATCCTGCCAATCCTAACGGTAGTGACTATAATACGGCCATGCTCTGCGATAAAACCGGTCGCCATTTGGTGACCATGCCGCATATAGAACGAAGTATTTTTCCTTGGAACTGGGCGTATTATCCAAAAGATAGACAAAACGATGCGGTTTCCCCTTGGTTAGAGGCTTTTGTAAATGCGAGAAAGTGGTTGGAGAAATTACCCGCATAAATGGCGATTATTAGTTTATAGTGAAATTTGAACTATAAAGCTTTTTAATCTTAGCCAATACTACCTGTTAATGGCTCTGTCCTGTGCATTTTTATTGTTTTTTTTATTTACGGAGCAAGTTGCATCCTACAAAAAGGGTGACATGGCTTTCTGGACTTGATGACGTTCACAAAAAGGCCCTAATCCCATAACTGCCCTCAAACATCCCCACGGCGAGAATGGCCAGTACACAGATGGCCACAATACCAATGGGAATGACCAATCGATCCAATTTGGACAGTTTCTTGGGGCGATCTTTATCCCCTATAAGACCATTATTATCCAAGAACATGGCAAAAGCCCAAGCCAGTACAGGATTGGTGACCATGGCCATAAAAATACAGATACCTGCAGCCTGTGCGCTGGCACTCTCTTTCACCATTTGTATACCCGCCTCAATCATAGGCAAAAAAACACCCACCAACAAGGCAATACAACGTACGGGCGGCCAGACGGCCACATCCATGGGGAAGCCCAAAATAGCAACCGCCATGACCAAAATACCAAGAAGTATGGCCCCTGCCGGAATGGGCCGCTTGGCAATGGCGGCAGGAATCATATAGGTGCCCCATGAGGAAGTGATATTACCCCCACCTACAGCGGTGCCCACCATTTGTCTTATGGAGCACATGGTCATGGTATCATCGACATCCATTAAAACCTTCCCCGAATTTTTAGGATAGTTCATTTCTTGAAAAATGCGATGCCCCAAAAAATCAGGTGACCACATGGCCACCGCTAAAATGGCAAAGGGCAAAGAAGCGATAAAATGCTCCGTGTTTGGCAGGCCCAGCATCCAGCCTTTTTCGGTACTGCCCCACCAATGCACAGGATTTAAATTGGGCAGACCCATTTCCGTCGTAAACTGAAGATCAGATCCTGCCCCTCCAACAAGGGCAACCAACAGGGCTGTTATCGCGCAGGCGGGTATGGCCAACCAACGTTTATCAATACGGGCAAGATAGCTGTACAATACCACTGTGACCACAAGAATCATCAAACCCAAAAAACCCAAATAGCCAGCTTTGGATGTCAACGTTTCCAAACCCATGCTCCAGCCTTGAATCGTTGAAATCTGGCTCATCGCCCCGGTAAATCCAAGAAAAATCAATAGGCCTCCGGCAACGCCCTTACTAGTTAAATCTACCAACCTAGATCCCCCTTTAAAAATACTTAGCAGCAACCCAAAGACACCTATTAATATGGCCAACGCCAAAGGGTGCGCACCTGCCAGGGCAATGCTCGCGATCAAGGGAATCATTGGCCCGTGGTTACCGGCCAAATTGGCACGGGGATTAAAAAAACCTGAAGCCAATATCACAAACAATAAGGCGGGAATCAACATCTCTACCCTTGATACTTCTATGGCAAATTCTTTTCCCAAGGTTATATGTTCATGTGCTTGGGTAAGCCCTGTGGCCCAAGCCATCATAACAGAGGAATACATGGCGATAATCCCCAAGGTACCCGCCAACGCGGGTACCAAGTCTTCCCACTCAAATCTAAAATCACGACCTGGTAAATTAAGTCGGTAACGCCTAGGTTGCATGATTTGTAGTTCATGGTCCAAATAGGCTGAACGGCTTTGGAATTCTGATGCCGGTTTATGCCGTTTTTTATAGCTTTTCATAGACGGTTTGGAATTTACTGCAAGTTTGGTGGTGTTGGTTGTTTTTTAAAGCGTTGCCTTTAATTAATTTTCACTTCTTTAAAATAACCGTTGAGAATGGCTTTGGCCTTTGCGATTTCTTCCATGGTGTTTTCCCTAACGCCTTTTAATGGGTAGTCCCATCCCAAGGCCTCCCATTTATGTACCCCCAATTTATGATAGGGCTGAAGCTCTATTTTTTCTATGGTTTTATAGTCTTTAAAATACTCCCCCATCTGGTGCAGTAATTGGTTCTGGTTGGTCATCCCTGGTATAAGTACATACCGTAACCACATTGGTCTACCAGATTGCTCTCGATATTTTGCTAGGTTAAATGTGGTCTCTTTGTTGCGCATCCCAGTGATGGATTGGTAGCCCTTTTCGGTCATGTGCTTAATATCCAGCATCACCAAATCCGTATACTCGTCCAAAAGGATTTTGGTAAAATGGTTTAAAATCCTACCGTTGGTGTCCAAGGCCGTGTGGATTCCTTGTGCCTTAAGTGCTTTAAAAAATGAAACCAGGGCTTTGGCTTGGAGTAAGGGTTCACCACCTGAAACCGTAACACCGCCCGTTGCACCAAAATAGGATTTCATATTGACCGCTTTTTTTACAAGTTGGGTTATCGGGTAGGCGGTTCCTCCCTCCATGGCTATGGTATCAGGATTATGGCAATACACGCATTTTAATTTGCAACCTTGCAAAAAAAGCACCCAACGAACTCCGGGTCCGTCATGGGTGCCTAAAGATTCTATGGAATGTACGTTTAAAACTTCTTCTGGTAAATTGGTCATTCTAGTCTTAACATAAATAGGCACCCGCATAGCTTCCCCCAAAACTAAACAGGTGCCAAATTATAGGTACTTACAACGATTCATGAAACGATCGCGTAATCACCTCTTGTTGTTGCTCCCTGGACAATCTGGTAAAAATCACCGCATATCCAGAAACCCGAATCGTAAGTTGTGGATACTTTTCTGGATGCTCCATCGCATCCAATAACGTATCCTTGTCCAACGCATTGATATTAACGTGTTGTGCGCCTTTTTCAAAGTAACCATCCAAAATACTAGAGAGGTTTTCTATCCTTGCTTCCTCATTGGTTCCCAAAGATTTAGGAACTATGGAGAAGGTATTGGAAATACCATCTTGGGCATCCTCATAATTAATTTTGGCCACCGAGTTCAAAGAGGCGATTGCACCCTCGGAGTCCCTTCCATGCATCGGGTTGGCCCCAGGTGCAAATGGTACACCTAGGGCACGTCCATCTGGTGTTGCTCCTGTTTTCTTACCATATACCACATTTGAGGTAATGGTAAGTACGGATAAGGTAGGTTTCGCATTTTTATAAACCGCCAATTGTTGTAATTCTTGATTGAAATCGGCTACGGCTTTTGCAGCTAACTCATCTGCCCTGTCATCATCATTACCATATTTTGGAAATTCACCCTCAATTTTAAAATCTACCGTTAGTCCGTCTTCATTACGAATGGGTCTCACCTTAGCATACTTAATAGCGGAAAGGGAATCTGCAAGAATGGACAATCCTGCCATACCATAAGCAATATCCACTTTTGGATTCGTATCTATCAAAGCCATCTGTGCCTTTTCGTAATAATATTTGTCATGCATGTAGTGGATGATGTTCATGGTATCATTATAGACCCTAGCTACATCTTTCATTGCCATTTTATAATTGGCCATGACCTCATCAAAATCCAAATATTCACCTTTAATTTCAGGGATGCCGTCAACAACGGTTTTCCCAGTAATCTCACAACGCCCTTGGTTAAGGCCTAACAGTAAGGTTTTTGCCAAATTGGTACGGGCACCAAAGAACTGAATGGATTTTCCCAATTCTTGATGTGAAACACAACAGGCAATACCGTAATCATCAGACCCCCTACTTTCGCGCATCAAGGTGTCGTTTTCAAACTGAAGCGAGGAGGTGTCAATAGCCACTTTGGCACAAAAATCCTTAAAATGCTTGGGCAGGTCTACTGACCAGAGCACCGTCATATTAGGTTCTGGGGATGGTCCTAGATTGTAAAGGGTGTTTAAAAATCGGAACGATGTTTTGGTCACTTTTGTCTTGCCCGTGCTGAACATACCGCCGATGGCCTCGGTTACCCAGGTGGGATCACCAGCAAAAATCTCATCATAGGCGCTCATTCGCAAGTGCCTGACCATTCGCAACTTCATCACAAACTGATCAATAAACTCTTGGGCCTCTACCTCGGTTATCAGGCCTTGCTGTAAATCATTTTCTATATAAATATCCAAGAAGGTGGAAACATTGCCCAAAGACATGGCTGCACCATCTTGTTCCTTGACGGCGGCGAGGTAGGCCATATAGGTCCATTGAACCGCCTCTTGTGCAGTATCCGAAGCCCTTGTGAGGTCCAACCCGTATTTTGCACCCAGTTCTACCATTTCTTTGAGTGCCTTAATCTGCTCCGCCACTTCCTCCCGCAGGCGGATGACCGCGTCTGTCATTGGTCCTGTGATACCATCTAAGTCTTTTTTCTTTTGTGCGATCAAGAAATCTATACCGTAAAGCGCAACGCGCCTGTAGTCCCCAATGATACGGCCACGGGCATAATTGTCTGGCAATCCGGTAAGTATGCCAAGTGATCGGTATTTTCTTATCTCGGCATTGTAAGCGTCAAAAACCCCATCATTATGGGTCTTTACATATTTGGAAAACAAGGTTTGTATAGCGTCACTGGGTTGGAGGCCATGCTCTTCCAAGGCCTTTTGTACCACGTTAAAACCACCAAAAGGTTTCATGGTCCTTTTTAAGAGCTCGTCGGTCTGTAAGCCAACGATCACTTCATCTTCTTCATCAATATAGCCTGCTTTAAAGGCGCTTACGGTAGAAATGATTTCGGTATCAACACATCTCACCCCGTTGTTCTTTCTTTCCTCCAAGAGGGCCCCTTTACAAGTCTCCCATAATCTTTGGGTCCTTTCACTTGGGCCTACCAAAAAGTCCGATGTACCGTAATACGGTGTTACATTGTTAATGACAAAATCACGAACATCAATGGAGGTTGCCCATTTACCTGTGCTTAGTTCTTTTACTTCCATGGCTTATCAATTAGATATTAGACTGCTTACAAGTGCTAAAATTAAATAGGCCATAGCGCTAAAAAGCTGATAATTATCAGCTTTGCGAGTTTTGATGTTAATTTTATGATTTCACGCCCATAAACAATAGTTCTACTGTTAATTCATCACGGAACAACAGCATTCCATAAATACCGATTGTTTAGAAATTCCTAAAAATTAACAAATAATTTTGTTGTATCCTTTTTATAAATCCCGTTCCTTTACCTATTTTGCAAGAACCAAACATAATAACGATGCAACACGTCACCAGACTTTTTGATTTTCCATACTACCAGAAAGAACATTTTAATCTAGACAAGGCACTGGTAAGCAAAAAAGAGGGAAAATGGGTGAGTACGTCCACCCAGGAATATATAGACCAAGCCAATGCCATTAGCAGGGGTCTTTTGCGCTTAGGGGTTAAGGCTAATGATAAAATTGCCATCATCTCCATGACCAATAGAACGGAATGGAACATCTGTGATATCGGAATTTTACAAGTTGGCGCGCAGAACGTCCCTATTTATCCCACCATTTCGGAAGATGATTATGAGTATGTTCTCAACCATTCTGAGGCCACCTATTGTTTTGTTTCATGCCAAGAAGTTCTGGACAAGGTACTTTCCATCAGCGGTAAACTAAAAAAATTGAAGGACGTTTTTTCTTTTGATGAATTAGCGAACTGTAACCATTGGTCATCCGTTTTGGAAAAGGGAAGGGATACCTCAAACCAGGAAGATGTTGAAGCTAGAAAAGCAGCAGTAAAACCCGCGGATTTAGCTACCTTAATATATACTTCTGGTACGACAGGAAGACCCAAAGGGGTAATGCTATCCCACAACAATATCGTATCAAACGTCATTACTAGTAAAGAACGTGTACCGTTTGAGTCCGGTGCGAGTGCCTTAAGTTTTCTTCCTGTCTGCCATATTTTTGAACGGATGATCTTGTATTTATACCAATACTGTGGTATCCAAATCCACTTTGCAGAGGGACTGGATAAGATCAGTGATAACCTTAAAGAGGTACAACCGGAAGTGATGACCGTGGTGCCTAGGTTACTGGAAAAAGTGTACGATTCCATCATAGCCAAAGGCACAGCGTTGGAGGGCATTAAAAAGAAACTGTTCTTTTGGGCCGTGGAGCTAGGTCTTGCCTATGAACCTTACGGTGCCAACGGTTGGTGGTACGAGAAAAAATTGGGGCTGGCCAGAAAATTGATTTTTAGTAAATGGCAAGAAGGCCTTGGTGGTAATCTAAACACCATGGTTTCCGGCAGTGCCGCCTTACAGCCTAGGTTAAGCCGTATTTTTGGCGCTGCAGGCATACCCGTAATGGAAGGTTATGGGCTTACGGAGACTTCCCCGGTAATATCGGTCAACCAAGAAAGGAACAAAGGTTGGAAAATAGGTTCCGTGGGAAAGGTAATCAGTAATGTAGAGGTGAAAATAGCGGATGATGGAGAAATTCTCTGTAAAGGTCCTAACGTGATGATGGGCTATTACAAGGATAAGGAAAAAACAGATGAGGTAATCAAGAACGGTTACTTTCATACGGGAGACATCGGTGAAATAGACGCGGAAGGTTTTTTAAAGATTACCGACCGTAAAAAAGAGATGTTCAAAACCTCTGGGGGCAAGTATGTTGCCCCACAGTTATTGGAAAATAGGTTTAAACAATCCCGCTTTATTGAACAGATCATGGTGGTGGGCGAAGGCGAAAAAATGCCTGCGGCCTTGATACAGCCCAACTTTGAATTTTTGTACGCATGGGCAGAACGCTACCAAATTACCTTGAGCGAAAACTCGGATATTGTGGTCAACCAAAAGGTACTGGCACGGATACAGGAAGAAGTGGACCTTGCCAATGAGGACTTTGCCAAATGGGAGAAAGTAAAACAGTTTAGGCTCACGCCCGATGTTTGGAGTATTGACGATGGCCACCTTACCCCTACCATGAAACTCCGGCGGAAAATCATCAAGGAAAAGTATATGGATTTATATAATAACATCTATGGACGATAATGGCCTTTAAAAATGGGCCACGCACCACCTTAAACGCAGCAAAGCGCACCAGTAGCAATGATATTTTTTTATGAGGCACCATGGCATGTGCCAGTGGAACGCTATTAAATATCTTGATTCCAGTGATTTTTTTATCCATGCTTGTTGCTGCCAATCTTTTCTGCAAGTACCGGTAATGAATTACAAAAAAGAGAGAAGAAGCTGGCACTTGATTTATTTGTAAAGTATTATCTCACCCACTTGTAAACCATGTTTTATACCTTACCATCGACGCGCTATGATTTCTACAGGTGAAGATTTGGAAATACTAAAGAAAAAGGTCAAGAGCTTAAAGATAATCACCATTGCTTTTGGCTTTATTTGGCTTTTCATCATAGTCGTCATTATTTGGTACGCAATAGACGACCTTAAGAAAGACCAGCTAGAATGGTTCACATTGGCACCCGCTTTGTTTGGCCCAATAACCATGTTGCCTTTGTACATGGTATACATAAGCGCAGAAAAAGACCTACGGAAACAAAGTAACCAAGCCAAGCATTCCTAAAAATGTTATCTGCTCGGCGTATGTTTAGAGGCGCTCATTTTATCAAATTTATTATGCATGCATAGTATTTTTTTAGTATCTTAGCGTTCGAATTTTTCGTAACATGCAAGAACTGACCATAGACTATGCACTGCGGGCCACCTGGCAGGCCGTTACCAAATTATATAATGAAGAGGCCAAGAATTATGACCTCACCATGGCCATAGGGTTTACCTTATTAAGTATCGACCCAAAAAAGGGAACCCCTAGTACGGCCTTGGGCCCAAAAATGGGTATGGAGGGCACCAGTCTGTCCCGTATCCTTAAAAATTTGGAAGAACGCGGTTTTATAGAACGTAAGCCAAACCCGAATGATGGTCGTGGAGTGCTTATCCATTTAACCACTTTGGGGCTTGAAAAGCGCAAAGACTCCAAAGAAGTGGTACTGCGGTTTAATGATACCGTAAAATCCCATATTGACCACGAACATATCCTTGGTTTTTTTGAGACGATTAAAGGTATCAACAAGCTAATTTCAGAGAAAAACATCTATAAGAAAACAACAACAAATTAATTCCTTTCATGCACATGAAGAGACATATCAATAAAATTGCAGTAATCGGATCCGGTATCATGGGAAGTGGTATCGCCTGTCATTTTGCCAATATCGGGGTAGAAGTCCTTCTTTTGGATATTGTACCCAGGGAACTTAATGCTAAGGAAAAAGCCAAGGGACTAACATTGGATGATACAACAGTACGAAACCGTATTGTTAACGATTCGCTTGCGGCCGCCTTAAAGTCAAAACCCTCCCCCGTTTACCACCAAAAATTTGCCAATAGGATTACAACGGGCAATTTGGAGGATGATATTGCCAAAGTGGCAAAAGTAGACTGGATCATAGAGGTTGTAGTGGAACGTTTGGATATCAAAAAACAAGTTTTTGAAACCTTGGAAAGACACAGGACCCCAGGTACTTTAATTACATCAAATACGTCTGGGATACCTATTCATTTTATGAGTGAAGGTAGAAGTGATGACTTTCAAAAACATTTCTGTGGAACCCACTTCTTTAACCCTGCGCGATATTTAAAGTTATTTGAAATCATTCCTGGGCCAAAAACATCCCCAGAAGTACTGGTGTTTTTAAACGGATACGGAGAGCAATTTTTAGGCAAAACTTCCGTATTGGCCAAAGACACCCCAGCCTTTATAGGAAACCGTATAGGTATTTTTAGTATTCAAAGCCTGTTTCATGCATTAAAAGCATTGGGAATGACGGTTGAAGAGGTGGATAAGTTGACAGGCCCTGTTATTGGTCGTCCTAAATCCGCCACCTTTAGAACGGTAGATGTTGTAGGGCTGGATACGCTGGTACATGTGGCCAACGGCATTTCGGAAAATTGCAAGGATGATGAGCGGCATGAGCTGTTTGCCCTACCAGATTTTATTGCCACCATGATGGAAAACAAATGGTTGGGCAGCAAAACGGGACAAGGCTTTTACAAAAAATCAAAAGACGCTAAAGGCAAAACGGAGATTCTGACCTTGGATTTGGATACTATGGAGTATCGCTCCAAGAAAAGTGCCAAATTCCCCACTCTTGAACAGACCAAGACCATTGATACTGTAGTGGACAGATTTGCGGTTTTGACCGCTGGAACAGATAAGGCCGGTGAATTCTACAGGAAAAGTTTTGGACAATTGTTCGCCTATGTTTCCCATAGAATTCCAGAGATTTCGGACGAGTTATATAAGATTGATGATGCCATGAAAGCGGGCTTTGGTTGGGAACACGGTCCATTTCAGATTTGGGATGCCATTGGTCTTGATAAAGGATTGGAATTTATCGCCGCAGAAAAACAAGAAGCAGCTGCATGGGTTAGTGAAATGAAAACGGCAGGGATTACTTCCTTTTACCAAGTAAAGGACGGGGCTACCTATTTTTACGATATCCCATCCAAACAGATGGTAAAAGTTCCCGGTCAGGATGCCTTTATCATTTTGGACAACATTAGGACAACTAAAGAGGTGTTTAAAAATGCTGGGGTGGTCATAGAAGATTTGGGAGACGGCATTTTAAACTGTGAGTTCCAGTCTAAAATGAACACCATTGGTGCCGATGTCCTTGCTGGGCTCAACAAGGCAATTGACCTTGCCGAAAAAGATTTCCAAGGACTGGTGGTAGGTAACCAAGCGGCCAATTTTTCCGTTGGTGCCAACATAGGAATGATTTTTATGATGGCCGTAGAACAGGAATATGACGAGTTGAACATGGCTATTAAAATGTTCCAAGATAGTATGATGCGCATGCGTTACTCCTCCATACCAACCGTTGCCGCCCCACATGGCATGACACTTGGTGGCGGTTGTGAACTTTCGCTACACGCAGATAAAGTGGTGGCAGCCGCGGAAACCTACATGGGCCTCGTGGAATTTGGGGTTGGCGTTATTCCCGGTGGTGGCGGGTCTAAAGAACTGGCCATGAGGGCATCCGATTCCTTTAGAAAAGGAGATGTGGAATTAAACGTTTTACAAGAATATTTCCTTACCATCGGTATGGCCAAGGTATCCACCTCTGCCTATGAGGCTTACGATCTGGGACTGCTACAAAAAGGGAAAGATATCGTGGTGGTCAATAAAGATCGGCAGATTGCAACAGCCAAGGCGCACGCCAAACTTATGGCGGAAGCGGGCTACACCAGGCCACCAGCACGTAAGGATGTAAAAGTTCTGGGCAAGCAGGCATTGGGGATGTTCTTAGTGGGAACGGATTCTATGGAAGCTAGCAATTATATAAGTGAGCATGATAAGAAAATAGCCAACAAACTTGCTTATGTGATGGCCGGTGGAGACTTATCTGAACCTACCATGGTATCAGAACAGTACTTATTGGATATTGAACGTGAAGCCTTCCTATCCTTGTGTACGGAACGGAAAACATTGGAGCGTATCCAGCATATGTTAAAAACAGGGAAACCATTACGCAATTAAGGTCCTGTAAGTAATGCCATACGCAATAATTGAACAAAAAGAGTTTGAATAATCATTAAAATCCTATTGACCCCTAATAGGAATTCCCCCATCGGGGGCTAGGGGGCTAATATGAGAACAGCATACATCGTAAAAGGATACAGAACAGCAGTTGGGAAATCCGGTAGAGGCGGATTCCGTTTTAAGCGCGCAGATGAACTTGCGGCGGAGACCATCGCCCATTTAGTGGGTAAGATGCCTGAATTTGACAAAAAAAGAATTGATGACGTCATTGTGGGCAATGCCATGCCAGAGGGTTCGCAAGGATTAAACATGGCCAGACTCATTTCATTAATGGGATTGGATATTGTTGATGTTCCCGGAGTCACTGTAAACAGATTCTGTTCCTCAGGATTGGAAACTATTGGAATTGCATCGGCTAAAATTCAGGCAGGCATGGCAGACTGCATTATTGCTGGCGGCGTGGAAAGTATGAGCTCCGTCCCCATGACGGGCTTTAAAACGGAATTGAACTATGACATCGTTAAATCTGGCCACGAAGACTATTATTGGGGCATGGGAAATACCGCAGAAGCAGTTGCCCAAGAATACAAGGTATCCAGGGAAGATCAAGATGAGTTTGCCTTTAACTCCCATATGAAAGCCTTAAAAGCATTGGATGAAAACCGTTTTCAAGATCAAATCGTACCCATTGAAGTAGAACAGACCTATGTTGATACTAACGGAAAAAAAGCGACTAAAAAATTTACAGTGAACAAGGATGAAGGGCCAAGACGGGGAACCTCCATGGAAGCTTTGGCCAAATTACGCCCTGTGTTTGCCGCCAATGGAAGTGTTACTGCGGGCAACTCTTCACAGACCAGTGATGGCGCTGCTTTTGTCATGGTGATGAGCGAAGAAATGGTGAAAGAACTCAACGTAGAACCTATAGCAAGATTGGTGAACTATGCCGCCGCCGGTGTACCACCCAGAATTATGGGAATCGGTCCGGTAGCCGCGGTTCCAAAAGCACTGAAACAGGCAGGTTTGCAACAACAGGACATAGCGTTGATTGAGCTTAACGAAGCCTTTGCCTCGCAATCCTTGGCCGTAATCCGGGAGTTGGATTTAAATCCTGATATCATCAACGTCAACGGAGGAGCCATTGCCTTGGGCCATCCATTAGGCTGCACCGGTGCCAAATTATCCGTACAGCTATTTGATGAAATGCGAAAGCGGGATATGAAGGGGAAACACGGTATGGTCACCATGTGCGTAGGAACCGGTCAGGGTGCCGCTGGGATATTTGAATTTTTGAACTAGACTATTAGAAACTGGAAGCAAGAGTCAACACCAATGAGGAGACATAATTTTAAAAAGTTGAAAATCTGGCAGGATGGAATGGACCTGGTAGACGATACCTATGCTTTAATTATAGATTTCCCAAGAGAAGAAAAATTTAATTTAAGTTCTCAGCTTGCCCGATGCGCAGTTTCTATTCCCTCTAACATAGCTGAGGGAACAAGTAAATCTACCGATAAACATTTCAATAAATATTTAGAAGATAGTTTAGGCTCATCTTTTGAATGGGAAACTCAGCTTATAGTAGCATTTCGCCAAGGATTTATTTCCAAACAACGGTATGATGCATTAGAAACTAAAATTCAACAATTACAAAAAATGATTTCAGGATTTCAAGGTAGACTTACTCTGTAGTCTTATTTCTTGTCTCTTGATTATTAAATCTTATTAAAATGAGCACAGAAACAAAAGAAAAACAACTATTGAGAGGTGGCCAGTTCTTGGTCAAACAGGTGGATTGCGAAGAAATCTTCACCCTAGAAGATTTAAACGAAGAACAGCAAATGATGCGTGAAAGCACCAAAGAGTTCGTTGACAGGGAGCTTTGGGCACATTGGGAACGTTTTGAGAACAAAGATTACGCCTACACCGAGGAAACCATGCGCAAAGCTGGTGAACTTGGGTTGTTGAGCGTTGCGATACCGGAAGCCTACGGGGGTATGGGAATGGGCTTTGTGTCAACCATGTTGGTATGTGATTACATCTCTGGGGCAACAGGTTCCTTTAGCACGGCCTTTGGAGCGCATACGGGCATTGGTACTATGCCCATTACCCTCTACGGCAGCGAGGAACAAAAACAAAAATATGTTCCAAAACTAGCCTCTGGTGAGTGGTTTGGAGCGTATTGTTTAACAGAACCGGGTGCTGGATCCGATGCCAATTCCGGCAAGACCAAAGCAGTACTTTCAGAGGACGGCAAGCATTATCTAATTTCCGGTCAAAAAATGTGGATTTCCAATGCCGGCTTCTGTAATCTGTTTATCGTTTTTGCCAGAATTGGGGACGACAAGAACATCACCGGCTTTATTGTGGAAAACGACCCATCTAACGGCATTTCCCTTGGCGATGAAGAAAAAAAGCTGGGCATTCACTCCTCCTCTACCCGTCAGGTATTTTTTAACGAAACCAAAGTACCGGTTGAAAATATGCTATCCGAACGCGGCAATGGATTTAAAATTGCAATGAACGCCTTAAATGTAGGTCGGATTAAATTGGCCGCTGCTTGTTTGGAGGCACAGCGACGTGTAATCAACGAAGCCACAAAATATGCCAACGAGCGCGTCCAATTTAAAACACCTATTATCAATTTTGGGGCGATAAAGGCAAAAATTGCCGATATGGCCACCAATGCCTATGTAGATGAGGCTGCCTCTTACCGGGCAGCGAAAGACATTGAGGATAGGATTGCCATCCGCGTAGCGGAAGGAAACACCCACCAAGAAGCCGAACTAAAAGGTGTTGAGGAATATGCCATTGAATGTTCCATCCTCAAAGTAGCGGTTTCCGAACACGTACAACAGACCACGGATGAGGGAATCCAAATATTTGGAGGAATGGGATTTAGCGCGGATACCCCTATGGAATCTGCATGGCGAGACGCCCGTATTGCGCGTATATACGAGGGGACCAATGAAATAAACCGTATGCTTGCCGTGGGCATGTTAGTTAAAAAAGCCATGAAAGGGCATGTAGACCTATTGGGTCCCGCCACTGCTGTAGGCGAAGAGTTAATGGGGATACCTTCATTTGATACGCCAGATTATTCAGCATTGTTCGCAGAAGAGAAAGACCTGGTCAAAAGACTTAAAAAAGTGTTTTTGATGGTAGCCGGAAGTGCGGTTCAAAAATTTGGCCCACAATTGGAAGAACACCAACAACTTTTAATGGCAGCCTCCGATATCTTGATACAAGTATATCTGGCGGAGTCCGCTATTTTAAGAACCGAAAAGAACGCCAAAAGATTCGGCGAGGAGGCACAGGCCACACAGATTGCCATGTCTAAACTTTATTTGTACAGGGCAGTGGATATCATTGCACAGCGAGGAAAAGAAGCCATTGTTTCCTTTTCTGAAGGTGATGAACAGAAAATGATGTTGATGGGACTTAAGCGTTTTACCAAATATGCCAACCAACCTAATGTGGTTGCATTACGCACCCAAATCGCAGAGAGGGTTGCCGCAGATGGCGGGTATACGTTTGATGCCTAAATCGCAATCTAAAACCTTGTATTTCCATCTTGGCCGCTCTACGATAAGAGCGGCTTTTTTTACAGTTTAAATGCAACGGACAAAGCTAATCTTTGAAGGTTGTTTTCTTGAGTAGCGTCTTCATCTATACTGGTATCAAAAAAGTATTTAAAGGTAATGTTCAGATTTTGGTTTCTGCTATAACCAACACCTGCAAAACCACCCATATTAAAAGGCAATAAATCTTCAAATTCTTCAAAGTTGTCCTGGGCAACGTTAAAATCCCGCTTTAAGTTGTAATTAAAATCTAACCCGGTTGTTAAGGTTATCGCATTCTTTTGGTCTAAAAACATGTAATGTCTGGTTCCAAGGCTAAAAACCAATTGTTGTAAATTAATTTCAACAATTTCTTGACTTGAGTCGTCCTTTAAGGATCCTTTGGCATTGTAAGAAGAAAACAACCCAGAAAAATAAATTGACCATTTCTTGTTGTTAAAAGGTAATATAGATTCCGCTTCCAAACCTAAGGTTGGACTTAGTTTTTCTTTAAACATCACGGGTACGTTGGTTGCGGGCAATAAAAAACCATTGGCATCCCGCTCTTGGCGACTAAAGACGGTTTCATAGTTGTACAACAAAGCACCCCCAATGGCAAAAAACCTTAATGAACCTTTTTTCCTCATTTCCTTGGGCTGCACAGCCGTTTTTTTTCCCGTCATACACTCATTAAAACCGTTTAAATAGTGGGCCAAGGAGTTTACCTTGTACTGGGTAGTTTGAATTAGCCTACCATCACCGCAATTGAATGACTGCAATAGCTGCCTTCTAAATAGATTATTTTCCTTTATGCTTTTTACACCCTGGTTGGGAACGTACTGTTTGTAGTCCAAAATCACCGGAGCATCATCCTTTTTTTGTACTATGTAAACCTCATCGTTGTTGCCTTTGTAAAAATATAGTTTAGCATAACCGTCTAAAATTTGCCTTACAAAAACGTGGTATTTTACCTTTTTCGGGATAGCAGAACTCGTTTTATTACTTGTAAATTGCTCCGTTACAGGAAAATCCCCATCTAAACTCAGATAAAAGGAGCCATTTTCAATACCAAAGCTCAAGACCTCATTGGGATAAAAGACCATAGTTTCGCCATCTTCAGAGAATTTATAAGATACTTTTGCTGGGGAAAATAACCATCTTGAATTTTTTATGAGACAATCTATCTTTTCCCCATTTAGTTTTACAAAATATCCTTTTTCAAATTTAGTCTGTGATATGACAGCAGTAGTCAGCAAAAAGAACCATAATACTATTCGAATCTTTTTTTTTGTCATCATTTTATTTAAATAGATATAATTTTCGCCACAAAAATATAACCAATAGATCTAAATTTTATTGAAATGTGTACCTATGTAATAATAGGGTACCAATTACGTATTTCAAACCGCTTTAAATATTTTAAGGTAAAATCATATTGTTTTGTTTCTCTTCTTGAACCTTTTAATTTAGTTCCATGAAAAACCAACTTCTTGAAAAAGCGTTTGATGTTAGACTATTTGAAAAGCATTTACTTCAAATAATTCCAATACTTAAAAAGCACTTATTCAACACTACTAAAGGAAAAAACGATTTCACTTTAAATTACACCCAGCCATTAGATCAGCTAAATTTTTGGGAGGATTACTTGGAACATGGTGTTCCAGAAGAAATGTTAGATGAAGTTTTCAAGAGAACAACCCATACCCACCATCCCAAATATGTAGGGCATCAAGTTTCTGCGCCCGCACCTATTACCATTTTAACGGCCATGGTAAGTTCCTTGCTCAACAATGGCATGGCGGTCTATGAAATGGGCATGGCCCCAACGGCCATAGAGAAGGTGGTGGTGGATATACTCTGCAAAAAAATAGGCTACTCCGATAATTTTGGGGGATTCCTAACGTCCGGGGGCACCCTTGCCAACCTCACGGCGCTACTGTCTGCTAGAAAAGCAATGGTGAAACATGATGTTTGGAACCATGGACATCAAGACAGTTTGGGGGTCATGGTATGCGAACAGGCTCACTATTGCATAGATAGGGCCGCTAAAATCATGGGGTTAGGTCAAAAGGGAATCATTAAAATACCAGCACGAAATACTTTTGCCATGGATATTGCCCAATTGGAATATGGCTATCAAGAGGCTGTTCAAAAGGGAATTCATATTTTTGCCATTGTGGGAAGTGCGCCATCTACCGCTACCGGCGCTTATGATGACCTAGAAGCCATCGCCAATTTTGCCCGCAATAAAAACATATGGTTTCATGTGGATGGGGCCCATGGTGGTGCCGCCATTTTTTCGGATAAGTATCGCTTTCTGCTCAATGGTATAGCTAAGGCTGACTCCGTTGTGATAGATGGGCACAAAATGATGCTGATGCCCACCATTACCACTGCACTGCTATTTAAAGACAAAAAGCGCGCCCAGCAGACCTTTAGCCAAAAAGCGGATTATCTCTTGGATGATATGGAGGACGACTGGATAAACAGTGGCAAGCGTACATTTGAGTGCACTAAAACCATGATGGGGATGCATTGGTTCATTTTATTAAAGTTTTATGGGGAAAAGCTCTTTGATGACTTCGTCACCAGACAGTACGATTTGGCCAGGGCATTCCAAAAACTATTGGAGAACCACCCACAGTTTGAATTGGCCACACCGCTCATGGCCAATATTGTGTGCTTCCGTTGGGTCAATGGCAACTTTGATCAAGAAGAATTAAACCGCCTCAACCAAACCATAAGACAACATCTTTTGGAAGACGGGGAATATTATTTGGTACAGACCAAGTTGGGAGATACCAACTACCTAAGGACCAGTCTCATGAATCCATTCACGGAGCTCTCCCATCTAGAGCATCTCTTGGGCAAGATTGACGCTATGGCAGTTAAGCTCACTAACTGATAGTTTCCAAAATTTTCTCCTCGGTATGTTTTTTTGAAAAATTAATGGCACACTCAATCAGGGCCAAATGGGAATAAGCTTGGGGGAAATTACCCAACAATCGTTTAGTCTTAAAATCAATATCTTCACTAAATAGGCCTAAATGATTACTATAGCCCAAGAGTTTTTCAAATTGCGCAAGGGCCTTATCTTCTTCCCCAATTTTAAATAGGGCGTTGATGAACCAGAAGGTGCAAATGGTAAAGGATGATGACGGTAAGCCAAAATCGTCTTCGTTCTTGTAACGGTACAGTAGTCCATCATTGCTCAAGTCTTTCTCTATGGCCTTTACGGTACTTACAAACTTTGGATCGCGAGCTTCTATAAACCCATAGGATTCCATCAGCAGTACCGAGGCATCCAAATCCTTGCTTCCATAAGACTGTACAAAAGCGTCTACGCTTGGGTTCCAAGCGTGTGCGTAGATATCATCCTTTATGGCTTGTTCAATAGCCGTCCATTGTTCAATTTTCCTATGTTTACCAAAAATTTTGGCTACTTTTATCGCCCTGTCTATCGCCACCCAACAGAGCACTTTTGAGAAGGTGAAATGACGGTCCTCCCCCCTAAATTCCCAAATACCCTTATCAGGTTCTTGCCAGTGTTTGCTTACGATCCAGACAATTCCCTTTGTAATGCTCCAAAGTTCCTCCCCATTCTCAATATCGTTGCTAAACTTGTTCAATTGCTCGTAGATCACATCCATCAAAATGCCGTAGATATCATTTTGCTTTTGTTTATAGGCAGCATTTCCAACACGCACAGGTTTAGATCCCTTATATCCGTCTAGATGGTCCAGGCTTTTCTCCGTAAGCTTCTTTTCTTTGTTAATACCGTACATGATTTGCAGCTTCTCATCCTTATCGGGCATCAAATCAATAATAAACTGCAAAAATCGCCGTGCAGAATTTTTGTGTCCCAGCTCAGAAACAACTTTGATGACCATGGAGGCATCACGAATCCAACAGAACCGATAATCCCAATTGCGAACCTCACCAATGGTTTCTGGCAAGGAGGTGGTAGGTGCGGCCAAAACGGCACCCGTCTTATCATACGTCAGCATTTTTAAGGTAATGGCGCTCCTTATGATTTCTGCGTTGAATTTTTTATACGTTGGGGTTCGATCTACCCAATCCAACCAGTAAATTTTGGTTCGCTCCAATTCCAGCGCTATTTTTTCCGTGCTGGGCCTAAATATTTTTTCGTGGTAACAGACCAAAAAGTAACCATCTTCCCTTAGGGTAATTTCCTCACCTTGGATGACATGGTTTTTGTTGAAAGAGGTGTACAAAAACAAGGTATCGTACTGTACGTTACTGGTTAAACTTACAATAAAATTGTTTTTTACATGATGTTTGGTCTGGCCCTTGGCATACTCCAGCCTAGGATTATACTGTACGCTGAACTTTGGGGCCCCTGAAATATATTTTATGTATCTTACAATTTCAGGAGGGGCGTTGTATTTGCCGCTCAGCTTATGGTAACGGGGCATAAAGTCATGCAGTTCAAAGATATTCTCGCCATCGGAAAATCGGGTTACCAAAATAGCCGTATTGGCACGGTAGCTTTGGGTAATTTCATAGTTGTATTTGGTGATGATTTCAAAACTGCCGCCTTGTTTTTGGTCCAATATTTTGGCAAAAACGGATGCGGAGTCAAATTGGGGCAAACAGCACCAATCCAAGGAACCGTCTCTGGATATTAAGGCCGCGCTTCTACAGTTTCCAATTAATCCGTAATTTAGGTTATCCATATGCTAAGAATCGATTATTTATCTATTTGTAAGATTTTTCTTAATTATAAATCGAAAAAAACGTTTATTTATTTCATTTTGCCTTTAAAATCAACTTATGAGTAAAACTATCATTATTTCCAATAGATTACCAGTACAATTGCAAATAAGTGATGGTGGACTTTCCGCCATACCAAGTGTGGGCGGTTTGGCAACGGGAATGAAATCCGTTCACAGCGGGGATGATAGTCTGTGGATTGGTTGGTCTGGGCTTACGGATGAGGATATTCCAAATATATTGGAACCACAAATAGACCATGCCCTCAGGGAACTCAATTGTTCCAAGGTAAGATTGAACAAGAGCGATATTGAGGGATACTACTTTGGTTTTAGCAACCGCACCATTTGGCCCTTATTCCATTATTTTTTGGAGTATTCAGAATTTGAACTTGATTTTTGGGAAAGCTATAAGGCCGTGAACCAGAAATTTGCCGATGCCATTATTGAGGCAGCGGATGAAGATGATATTATTTGGGTCCACGATTACCAATTGTTACTGGTTCCAGAAATGGTCAAAGCAAAGAGACCAAATGCCACCATTGGCTTTTTTCTACATATTCCGTTTCCTTCTTATGAAATATTTAGAACGTTGCCTTGGCGGGAACATATTCTTAGAGGCCTTTTGGGGGCCGATCTGATTGGTTTTCATACCTATGATTACGAACGTCATTTCCTGAGTTCTGTCCGTAGGCTTTTAGGTTTGGACGTGAGCTTTAATGATATCTATCTAGAAGACCGGGTGATTAAGGTAGACTCCTTCCCCATGGGAATTGATTACCATAAATTTAGTGAGGCGGCTAAAAAAAGTATTGCGCTCCAAGGAAAGCATAGAAGCGATCTGCAAAAAAAATTGGATGAACATAAGCGGTCCGCACCGGGAACAAAGTTGATTGTTTCCATAGACCGTTTGGACTACAGCAAGGGCATCGCAAAGCGTATTAATGCCTTTGAATACTTTTTAAATAAATATCCGGAATATAAGGAAAAGGTACGCCTTATCATTTTGGCCGTACCTTCACGGTCCAATGTACCCCAATACCAACTACTAAAAAGGGAAATAGACGAATTGGTTGGCCGTATCAATGGTGAGCTTTCCACCGTTAATTGGACCCCAATATGGTACTTTTATCGGTCCTTGCCTTTTGAAAACCTCATTGATCTTTACACTTCCAGCGATATTGCATGGCTCACCCCCCTACGGGATGGGATGAACCTTGTTGCCAAGGAATACATAGCCACCAGAACGGACAAAACCGGGGTGCTTATCTTAAGTGAAATGGCAGGATCCGCCAATGAAATGAACGAAGCACTTTTAATCAACCCAAACAATTTTGAAGAGCAAGCCGATACCTTAAAACAGGCCATCACCATGCCCAAAGAAGAGCAGATGGCCCGTAATATGTTCTTGCAAAAACGCTTGCAACGCTATAACGTAGAAGTGTGGGCCAATGAATTTATGAATTCGCTCAAAAGCCAGCGAAAAGCAGTGGGCACCTTTGTGTCCGAAAAAATGACCGGTACCATTTTAGATTGGATTACCACGAAATACAACTCTTCTAAAAACCGACTTTTATTTTTGGATTATGACGGAACCTTGACAGGTTTTCACAAAGACCCACAAAAAGCCTCACCGGATAAAGAACTCTATGAGATTTTAGATGCATTGCACCACCAAGAAAACACTACGGTTTTCTTAATCAGTGGAAGGGACAAAACAACCTTTAGCAAATGGTTTTTGGACAGGAAATACAACATGATCGTGGAACATGGCGTATGGATTTCCACTAAAGGCGAAGATTTTAAAATGCTGGAAAAGGTAAAGGGGGATTGGATGGAGAAAATTAGGCCAGTACTGGAATCCTTTGTGGACAGGACTCCGGGTTCTTTTATTGAGGAAAAAAATTATTCACTGGCATGGCATTACAGGAACACCGACCCGGATTTTGGCCAAAAGCGTGCAACGGAACTAAATACAGTACTGAGAAGCCTCATTGGCAATGATGATATTAGCGTTTTAAACGGTAATAAGGTCATGGAAGTTAAAAGTAGTAACGTAAATAAGGGGCGTGCCTCCGTTAGAATGTTGAGCCAAGCGGACTATGATTTTGTTTTTGCCATTGGCGATGACTGGACGGACGAATTTATGTTTGAAGAACTCCCAGACTCAACCATTACGGTAAAAGTAGGTCTTCAGAAAACACAGGCCAAATACCATGTGGAAGGGCCAAAAAAGGTTCGTGAATTGTTGAAACAATTTATACAAAGCTAGGGTGGCGAAAACAGGGACCATACTACTGTTTTTCTTGCTCGCAAGCTGCGCTCACGATAGTCCTACCGAGGAAGTTCCCGATGCCCTTCAGTTGCTCATGAACGATATGCAACTAGACCACCAAGGAATCCCAAAAGGTGTGCCTGATTCCTACGACTGGTACCAAGGACCTAGAATAGGCTACGGAAATTTTCCTCCGGATGGATGGACTGCTTTCCTCCCATGGGGACAGGTATACCTAGAAAAAAACACCATTCTTGAAGATGAGGCCTGGTTTCAGGTTAAGAATTTACAAGCTTGGTACTTAAGCAAAAGAACCGGTAAATGGATAAAGTGGGTAAAAACTTCAAACATAAGCGGTGCCAACTATTCAGAAGATTTTAAGGATGATGTTAATGTACCCGCCCAAATTTTCACAACTTTAAATAATGGTATTACAGCAACCTTAAAAGAAGGATATAATTTTCATTTCTGGGACAACAACGGGAGAACAACCATTGACCCCTCTGACATTAACGCAATTTGGGTTTCCCTAGAAGCTAGAATGGTTTTAGATTCCAGTGGAGAGCAAAATACCACGGCACCCCCTAAAGTAATGATGGGCGTTGGTGCGGACTATTGGAAAGATACCATTGCGCCGTGGAGCAATTTTGAAACAAATGGTGATGTGATGATAGGCAGATTTAGGTTTCTAACCAATGACTGGCAATCCTACCATGCACACACCTTAACCTTTGAACAATTTACAACAACCCCTCCCCCATTATGATTTAGGATGAAAAAATACGTAGCTTTTTTTTGGTTGACCACAACGGCCCTAGTATATGCGCAAGCAGATACAGAAATTTACCTATTTGATCTAACCAACACAACATCCAGTATCACGCTCACCAACCCAAAAAATATCTCCAACAATGAAGGGTATGACAATCAACCCTCTTTTATAGATGATGATACCATCATTTTTTCTTCCACAAGGGACAACCAGACCGATATCCTAAAATTCCATATAACCCAGGGCGGTGCCAAAACCTGGATTACCGATACTCCCACTGGAAGCGAATATTCACCTTTAAAAATCCCTGACAAAAATGAAATAGCTGCCATTCGCCTAGACTTGGATGGGCTGCAACGCCTTTATCGCTATGATATATCTACGGGGCTTGCAAAAGAAATGATCACTGACCTTAAAATAGGGTACCACGTTTGGGTAAATGACCAAGAGCTGGTCTGCACTGTGCTAAAGGAAAATAGGATGGATTTATTGCTGGTAGACCTAAAGGATGCTTCCTTTAAGACAGTGGCCACCGATGTAGGGAGATCCTTGCATCACATACCAGGTTCGGATGCGATAAGCTACATCAACAAAACTAAAGACCAATGGAGTATTGATTCCTTAAACATGACCTCCCTAAACACCTTTAAAGTGGCAAATACCTACAATAATAATGAGGATATTTGCTGGTTAGGACCTGAAATACTGATTACGGGGACCGGAAAGGGTCTGGCCATCCAAAACGTAAAAGAAAATAACGGATGGGAACAAGTCATCTTTTTTGAACAGGAAGAAATCCATCACATTAGTAGAATTGCCATCAACAAATCCGGTACACGGCTGGCCTTTGTTTCTGAGGTGTCGCCCAGGACCATAGTACAACAGCAATTAGATGCGTATAATGCTAGAAATATTGACGGTTTTTTGGATGCCTTTAGCGAAAACGTGGAACTGTATACCTATCCAGAGCACCTTAGAGGGACGGGAAAGGGGTATTTGAGAAAACAGTATGAATCGTTTTTTGAAACAACTCCCGATTTGCACTGTGAACTAAAAAACCGTATCGTAGAGGGCAACACCGTTATAGACCATGAGCTGGTAACCGCCAACGGAAAATCTTTCACCGCAGTGGCCATTTATGAAGTTGAGAACGGTAAAATTGCCAAAGTCACTTTTATTAGATAATTTCCCAAAGTGAAATTTCTTCATAACATTAGTAGGATTGAAGCTTTTAGTGACGGTGTGTTTGCTTTTGCGGCAACCTTGATGGTGGTTAATTTTGACATGGGTGGCGAGATGAGTTTCTCCAAAGCCAACCTCACCGGATTTTTGGCCTTTTTTGTCAGTTTCTTTGTCTTGGTGGCCTTATGGTGGGTGCATTACAACTTTTTCCGAAGAACGGACTATATGGATAATAAGATCATTACCCTTAATTCCATTTTGCTATTTGTTACCCTCTATTACGTTTTTCCCTTAAAATCCTTGGTGCAATCCTGGATGGGGGAAGGTGTGAAAACGCCAGGGGACCTTGCCTCGCTCTTTGTAATGTACGGGATTGGCTTTATGCTAATTTTTCTGTGTTTTGCCCTAATGTACTATCGTGCAACAACAAAGTCCAAAAAACCAAAGGAAAAGTACATCCTTCACTTTTATTTTAGGCACTTTTTAATTTTCGTCGTCGTAGGTTTGTTGTCCATCGTATTGGCTTCTGCGGAAATTGGCATACGCTTTGGCATGCCGGGTTTTGTTTATGCACTCCTAGGCCCTTTTTGTGCACTTCACAGCTATTTTTACTATAAAAATCAAGAACACCAATTATGAAAAATCTATTTGTTGCCCTATTCCTATGTTTGGGGTTTTCCTTACAATCACAAACCGATCAACGTATTTATGACATTATTGAGGCAGTTTCCGCTGAACGGATAGAAAAGGACATTACCACCCTGGCCAATTTTGGCACTAGGCATACCCTAAGCGATACCATTTCCCAGACTAGGGGCATAGGTGCTGCCCGGAGATGGATAAAAGAGGAGTTCGATGAAATTTCGGCGAACTGTAATGGTTGTCTTGAGGTCTTTTACCAAAAAGACCTCGTTAAAAAGGGGACCAACAACCGTATCGTAAAAGATGTTTACGTGGTTAATGTAGTGGCTATTAAACGCGGTTCCAAATACCCCAATAGGTACATCATAATGAGTGGTGATATAGACTCCCGGGTTAGCGACCCCAATAACTACACCTCGGACTCGCCTGGTGCCAATGACAACGCCAGTGGTATGGCGGGCACCATTGAAGCTGCAAGGGTGCTTTCTAATTATGACTTTGATAGCAGTATTGTTTTTGTTGGGCTTTCTGGTGAGGAGCAGGGTTTATTTGGCGGAAAGGGTTTAGCGGCCTATGCCAAGAAAAATGATTGGGATATTGTTGGGATTTTAAACAATGATATGATTGGAAACATTAGCGGGGTTGATGGGGTAGTGAGCAACAGGGATTTTAGGATTTTTTCCGAACCTGTTCCTCCTACCGAAACGGAAAAAGAACGTAATGCAAGACGTTTTTATGGCGGTGAGGTTGATGGCATTTCCAGGCAATTGGCGCGCTATGTGCACAAAACCACCAAAACATACATGCCAGAAATGAACCCCACCCTTATTTACCGTCTGGACCGTTTTGGGAGGGGTGGCCACCACCGGCCTTTTAATGATGCGGGCTATGCAGGGGTAAGGATAATGGAATCCCACGAAAACTATACCCAACAGCATCAAGATATTAGGGTAGAGAACGGTATCGCTTACGGTGACGTCTTAGAACATGTAAATTTTGAATATGCCAAAAAGCTCACTGCTGTCAATGCAATTACGCTTGCTTCCATTGCCTGGGCACCTCCAGCTCCAAAAAAAGTGGAAATTGGAGGTATCGTGGAACCTGCGGCCAAATTTAAATGGAGTATGGTAGATGGCGCTGTAGGTTATAAAATTTATTGGCGTGATACCACGTCACCTACATGGGATAATTTTAAATTTGTAAGAAAAGTCGACTATTATACGTTAGAGGGTATAGTGATTGATAATTATTTTTTTGGCATTGCGGCAGTAGGTGCCAATGGCCATGAAAGTCCGGTCACTTTTCCAAATGCCATATTCAGATAATTAACTGATGTAAAACCATTTTATGAGAAACTGTTGCCTAGTACTTGTAAGCCTTGTAGGGCTATTTGCCTTTGCGCAAGAAGACTTAAGTTATACCAAAGACGACTTTTTACGGGGCAGCATAACCCCTGAGCGCCAATGGTGGGATGTAAACTTCTACCATCTTGATATTGAGGTGCAACCAGATAAAAAGTACATTTCGGGCAGTAACACCATACGCTACAAAGTGCTGCAGCCCAATACCGTAATGCAGATTGATCTGCAACCGCCCATGATGATAGACAGTATCATTAGCTCAGGTAAAGAACTTTCATTTAAAAGTAGCAATAACGTTCATTTGGTATTACTTGAGGATGAACAAATCCCTGGGGACTTTAATGAATTAACGGTTTATTATTCCGGCAACCCAAAAGAAGCCATAAGAGCCCCATGGGATGGCGGGTTTTCTTGGAAAAAAGATAGTTTGGGCAACCATTTTGTGGCCACTTCCTGTCAAGGGTTGGGAGCCAGTGTATGGTGGCCCAACAAAGACCATATGTACGATGAGGTGGATAGCATGGCCATAAGCGTAAAAGTACCAAAGGATTTAATGAATGTTTCCAACGGGCGACTTCGTTCGGTTGAAGAGGACAGTACTACCAAAACCTACCATTGGTTTGTTCAAAATCCCATCAACAATTATGGGGTTAACGTAAATATTGGGAATTATGTCCATTTTGGGGAAAAATACCAAGGGGAGAAAGGTGAGTTGGACTTGGACTATTATGTGCTGCCGGAAAATTTGGACAAGGCCAAACAGCAGTTTAAACAAACCGCCAAAATGATGGAGGCCTTTGAACATTGGTTTGGCCCCTACCCTTTTTATGAGGATGGATTTAAACTGGTGGAAGTGCCTTACTTAGGAATGGAGCACCAAAGTTCTGTCACTTATGGCAATGGCTATGAAAACGGTTATCGAGGAACGGATTTGTCTGAATCTGGGTGGGGTCTTAAATTCGATTTTATCATTATCCACGAAGCCGGCCATGAGTGGTTTGCCAACAGCATTACCTATAAAGATATTGCAGATATGTGGGTACATGAGGGCTTTACCGCTTATTCTGAAAATTTGTACCTAGACTACCACTTTGGCAAAGAAGCCTCGGCAGATTACGTCATTGGTACCAGAAAAAGAATCCAGAATGACAAACCTATTATTGGCCGCTACAATCTAAACAAAAGAGGTAGCAGTGATATGTACTATAAAGGCGCTAACATTTTGCATACCCTTAGACAATTAGTTGACGATGATGAAAAGTGGCGAATGATTTTAAGGAACATGAATACCACGTTTTACCACCAAACCGTTACAACAAAACAAATAGAGGATTTTCTATCCAAGGAAACCGGTATCAACCTTACCGCATTCTTTGAGCAATACCTAAGAACCACCAAGATCCCTGTTTTAGAGTTTTCTTATGATGGTAGAAAATTAAGGTATAGGTACACCAATACAGTAGAGGGTTTTGAGATACCCGTTAAGGTGGCTTTGGACGGAAAACCACATTGGGTTAGCCCAAAGGCTTCCTGGCAGACCCTAAAATTAAAAGGTGGGGATTTAAAAATCGTTAGGGATTTTTATATAGAGACAAAGCAACTCTAACATGTGTTTACAGCCCACTCTAGAAAATGAACTGGTCCTACTGCGCCCCTTGCGGGTATCGGATTTTGAAGCGTTGTATAAAGTAGCTCAGGACCCTCAAATTTGGGCACTGCACCAAAATAAGGACAGGGGAGAACTAAACAACTTTTCTTCCTTTTTTAAAGATGCCATTACTTCCAACGGTGCCCTTGCCATTATAGATCGCACTACCCGCAACATCATAGGTAGTTCTAGGTTTAAGGTTCATCCTGAAGACAGTACAGCGGTTGAAATAGGTTGGACATTTTTAAGTCGTGCTTACTGGGGCGGCATTTACAATGCTTCATTCAAAAACCTTATGATTTCCTATGCATTCAGGCATTTTAACTATGTGGTCTTTAATGTGGATAAACACAGTTACAGGTCGCAAAAAGCAGTACAAAAAATAGGCGGTGAACTAATAAAGAAGAAGGGTAGTTTGGGGCATTTGCACACCAAGAAACCTACCGGACTTACCTTTATCTTACGTAAAACGGCACTTTGCTAAATGGAAAAAGAAATGGATACCGGTTACTCTAAAAATGATGGCCATTGGTGAAATTGGCTTCAAAAACATCGTAAATCCTCAAAAGGCACTTATCTTATCTTTTATAAAATAGACCGTGAATTGCTTAGTATGCACTGGGAAGAATCTGTACGTAAAGCACTTTGCTACGGATGGATTGATTGTACCGTAAAAGTTTGGGAGTTGGAATGCGGCTACAATACTTCTGCCCTAGAAAACCAAAAAGTATGTGGAGTAAAGTAAACAAAGACTACCTTCTAAAGCTAGAAGCGGCCGGTCTTATGTATGATAGCGGGCAGAAAGCTATCCATATAGCCAAAGAGAACGGTTCATGGACGGCACTTGATGACGTGGAGAAAGGCATCATACCAAATTACCTAAAACTGGCGTTTAAAGCTAATTCCACTACCTTCAAGAATTATCTAGGTTTTACAAAAGAACAACAGAAAAGCTACCTCTATTGCCTCAACCAAGCCAAACGTGAAGCAGCGCGGCAAAAGCGTATTGCTGAAATCATCTCACTTGGTGAACAAGGAACAAAGTACCATAACAACGGCTAATTCAACGCTTTCACCAACGGCATGATAGAATGTTCCGGTTGTTGGTCAATGCCTAGAATAGGAAACATCAACAGCAGCCGTGCAAGAAAGTCATGGTATAGTGCATGTATTTGATTGCCCACGGACTAACATCCAAAAGTTTTGGATGGACTACAATTTAATAAAAGGCCGTAAGGTTGAAGTTTTAAGACTTTTTGTTAAAATAAGCCGTTCATCTTTACAAAAACACGGAATTCAGGGTAGTGGATTGGGTTATCAACCAGTATATTGCAACAAAAAAAATATACCAATGAATAAAATAACCGCATACCCAATACTATTCGCCCTATTGATAACCCTAACCTTATCCGCACAGAATTTGGAAAATCTTATATCCAAAGCAGAAAAAGGGAATGCGCAGGCGCAATATGAGTTAGGCGTAAAATATATTGAGAAAGATGATGACATCTATTCTTACGAAAAGGGGTTTTTATGGATAGAAAAAAGTGCACTACAGGGACATGTGAAGGCCCAGATGTACTTGGCTCAAATCTATTACGAGAGCGGAACCCCAAGGGATTTGAACAGAGCGGTAAAATGGTTTGAGAAAGCGGCCCAGCAGGGAGATGCACAAGCACAGCACAATCTGTCCGTTTTTTATTATACAGGTGAAGGTGGTCTAGAAAAAAATCCAGAAAAGTTCTTTGAATGGAACCTAAAAAGTGCAGAAGGAGGCATACATGATTCGCAACACAATGCATTTAGGTGCTTTTATGAGGGTATTGTGGTCGAAAAAGATTGGGAGAAAGCCATGTACTGGTTAGATAAAAGCGTAGCTTCTGGCGGTGCCGATTATGCATTTGAACAGGCCATGTATCTGCTCAATGCCAAAGAGCGGGAAAAGAATACGGACAAAGTGATGTCCCTTTTAGAGCTATCTGCAACCAAAGGGAATCTGGACGCCCAATTTAACCTGGCAGTTGTCTACAATAATGGGCAACTGGTTGAACCAAATATGGATAAAGCGTTTTATTGGTTTGAAAAGGCAGCCGAACAAGGAAATCCGGAAGCCCAGCTGCAGGTAGCCCAATTTTATCATTTAGGCAATGTGGTGGACCGTGATATCAAAAAAGCACTTTCTTGGTATGAAAAAGCAGCCAATGCTGGGTCCTCACTCTCTCAATATTCTTTGGGTGTTACCTACGACAATGGGGATGGTGTGGAGCAGGATTTTGAAAAAGCCTTCTATTGGTACCATAAGGCCGCAAATCAGGGCTTTACCGATGCCCAGTTTGAGGTGGCCTCCTTGTATTACCAAGGTAAAGGCGTAAAAAAGGACTTAAATAAGGCGTTTACCTGGATGGAAAAGGCAGCACTCGGCAATGACAGGGTGGCACAGTACAATATGGGTTATTTCTATGAAACTGGAGAAGTTGTGGGGGTAGATATTGAAAAAGCCATCTCATGGTTTGAGAAAGCAGCAGAAAATGGTCACCCCAAGGCACCTTCAGAATTAAAAAGACTAAAAGCGGAAAAGCAATAGGCAACTGGGTAAAGTCTATTTATGGGTTCCTTTTTCCCTTAAAAGTGTTGAACATGCGTTGTACCCCACAGCAATATCTTTACACTACCTTGTTTTTACTGGCGCTTAAGAGCTATCTAAGTCTTACAAAAGGATAACGGAAACCCTATTTCTATTGGCTAAACCAAGTAAATTGTAAAGCAACACCCCAAAAAGCGTATTTCTGAAATCAGCTCACTTTATGAAGAAGGAATAAAGAACCGAAACTACGGTTAATTAACCTCTTTCATCAACTCCATGATAGACCGCTCCAATTGTTGGTCAATACCGGTATTGATAACGTCTGGCTCATTTTTAACCTGTATCATAGGTTCCGTTTGGTTATTTTCCATCCACTCTCCTGCTTTGTTCTTAGCACTTACCGGCACCACGCCCCAAACACCACCATTGGGCAAACGCTCCCAACCCGCAAAACTACAAGTCCCGGGCACTGGCATCCCCACGGTCTTGCCTATTTTTAAATCCGTATAACCACTGGCAAAACAATGCCCATCACTATACATGGATTCATTGAATATGGCCAATGTGGGTTTGGTCCATCTAGAGGTTGGCTCCCCTCCTACCTGCCGGTCTTCGGTTTCGTAAGTGATAAAAGGCTCTCCTGTAAAGAACATGGCCAAATCTGCGACCAAATCCCCTCCACCATTAAAGCGTGTGTCCACGATTACGGCCTCCTTATCTGCAAATTTACCCAGCATCTGCTCATAAATAGTTCGGTAAGGACCGTCGCTCATGCCAGGAATATGCACATACCCCAGTTTTCCCTTACTTTTTTCCGCTACCTCCTTTTCATTTTGTTTTACCCATCGTTTATAAAGCAACCTATTTTCATCTGATAGACTAATGGGCTTTACCCTAAGTTGTTGTCTTTTTTGGGTTTTGGGGTCCCGTACTTCCAGCAAGGTAAACGTACCAGCCAATCTGTTTAAATATTTAGCAGGGTCCGTATTGGCTAGAATTGGTTCGCCATTAATTTTCTCTATAATACTTCCTGCCTTGATATTTAAAGCCGCCTTATCCAAAGGGCCACCTTTAATAATTTCGGCAATTTTTAAGCCATCATCCTTATGGCTATAATCTATAAAAATCCCAAGGCTTGCCGTGGCATCGGCATTGGGAATAGTGGTGCCAAAACGGCCACCCGCATGGCTTACGTTGAGTTCACCCAATAATTCCGATACCATTTCAGCAAATTCGTAAGAGTTGCCCAAATGTGGGATGTATTTTTCATACTCTTTTTTGAGCATCTCCCAATCTTGACCATGGAAATTGGAGTGATAGAAAATAGCGTTGGTCCGTAACCAAATATGCTCAAACATATGCTGGCGTTCTGCATCGGTGTCCAACTGCATTTCGGACTTCATTTTTACCGGTTCTTTTGCGGCTTTGGCCAAATCTACCTTTGAGATGGAACCATCACTGAGTAAAAAGAGATCTTCTTGATCTTTATCCCATTGCAAGCTACCACTTCGCGCTCCCAATGAAATCAGCATCTTGGTCTTTTTAGTGCGTAGTTCTGTTTCCCATAGGTTCATGTTTTTCTCAAAACGTGCCAAATAATACAATTTTTCCCCATCCTTGGAAAGCACGGCATCTCCTAAATTTGAAGAATGTATGGTCAACCTTGCCTTGCGCTCATCCACAGCCTCCACGTCAAATATTAGGGGCTTTACCGTCTCTTTGTCTTCATCTTTCTTTTTCTTGTCCTTCTTCTTTTTATCCTTGGAAGCCTCATCCTCTTTTTTAGCATCCTTCTTTTCATCCATCAGCTTCATCAAGTCAAAATCTTCCTTACTCAAATTAAATTTATCCCAGCTTTCCTGATTCAAGAACATCGTGTACACATCGTTTTGGGTGCTGCCACTGGTCGCGTAACTCTTTAGGCCATCCCTGTTGCTAAACCATAGCAATTGCTTGCCTTCGTTGACCCATTTAGGATAATAATCATAATACCCACTCTGGGTGAGGTTCATTTTTTTATTTCCTTCTGCATCAACTAATAAAATCTCACCATTGCTAAGGGTTTTGCCCCATGAAACCACCAACCACTTACTGTCCGGACTCCATTTAAAATATTTATCCCCATCCCGCATGTGGTACAACTCGTCCGGGGTCAGCAAGGTTTTCTCCGTTTTGGTATCAAGGTTTAAAACCTTTAACGTTCTCCTATCTTCTATGTAGGCCAATTGTTTTCCATCAGGGGAAAACTCAGGTAGGTACGTATCCACATCCTTACTTAATACGGTTTCTTCCTTCAGCAGCGTGGCTGCAAAGAAGTACGGCTCTTCCTTTCTAACAATCGTGGTCTTATAGATTTGCCATCTTCCTTCACGCTCACTAGCATAGGCTACACCCTTACCATCGTGGGTAAAACGAACAAAACGTTCTTGTTCTGGGGTATTGGTAAGACGTTTGGTGAGTCCGCCCTCTATAGCAGTAACGAATACTTCTCCCCTAGCGATAAAGGCAATCTCTTTCCCGTTTGGTGAAATGGCCATTTCCCGAACTCCTGCGTTTATGGAGACAAATTTATCTGTGTTGGCACCGTCTTGGGTGCGAATTAAAACCGGAACCTTCTCTGGCTGGCCACCATCTTTTAAGGTGTACAGTTCCCCATCATAACTAAACGCCATAACACCATTACCATAGGATAAAAACCGAACTGGATGGGTTTTTAAATTGGTTAGTTGTTGGTTTTGGGATGGGGTGTCCAACGCAAACTTGTGTACATTAAAATTACCACTTTCCTCACTCAAATAGTACACTGTTTTTTCATCAGTTGATAAAACCGGATTTCTATCTTCCCCCTTGAATGACGTCAACATGGTATGTTTACCGGATGCGGTATCGTATTTCCAGACATCCCGGGTAATTGCAGATACATGATGCTTTCTAAACTCGTCTTCATAGCCCTTTTTATCATGATACAATAGAAAACCACCATCCTTTGAAGTCTGCACATCCTGCGCAGGAACGGTCAGTACTTGATTGACACTACCAGCCATAGGGGCAACAGCGTAAAGTTCCGGTTGGCTCCCCGTTGGATATTGCCGATGCTTTACCGCATCTTGACGGGTGGCACCAAAAAGAACCGTTCTGTTGTCATGTGAATAAGCATAAGGAATCTCATCCGTACTATGAAAAGTGAGCCTAGTGGCCGCCCCACCAAGGGCATCCATGGAAAAGATATCAAAGTTGCCATAGCGATCGGATGCAAAGGCAATACGTTGACCATCACGGCTCCATACTGCCTTATAATCGTGGGCATTATGAAAGGTAAGTTGGGTTGCTGTACCACCGGTGGCAGCTACCCGGAAAAGATTGCCTTTGTACGTAAAGACTATGGCTGCTCCATCAGGGGAAATTGACGGGTAACGCACCCATTGGGGCTTTGTTTGGGCTAAGGAAACAGAAGTTAAAACAAGGGTAAGGACTAAGAAAACACCTCTCATTGGATTGGAATTTGGTTTTATGGACGGAAGATAATAAAAGCACAACGGTTTTACGGCATTTTCACCACTGGCCTAATCTTTTGCATACATCTTATAATACACCAAAGAAGCCAAAGCGCCTACGGCAGAAAAGGCAGTTAACATCCAAAACACATATTGATGTCCCTGTTCCCCCGGATAGGTATCCAACAAGTATCCATAAGCGGTACCGGCAAAAATATCTGGGGTATACCCCACCAATGAAATAAGTCCAACAGCGGTTCCGGTCCATACCAATGGTATTTTTCCCTCCCGCATTACCCCAAAATAAAGTGCTCTGGAGGCATACACCCCCAATGCCACAAGTATAACGGAGATAAAAAAGAGGATGGTAGTGTTGGGTCCTATCACCCCTGAGGCAAAAAAGATGCCGCCAAAAACACATAAAATTAGACTTAGCAACAACCAAAACGTAATTTTAAAACGGTCTACCAACAATCCTACGAGGATGCCCGTTGCGGGTCTTAAGAATTGTAGAAAGGTCCCAACACGGGCCGCCGCCACTTGATCGTACAACATGACCTCATTAGCGTACTGGGAGACGATATCCGTGATTTTATATCCTACATAGGCACAAAGAATAATCACCATCAATAACCAAACGGAAGGCAATCTGAGCACCGCCTTAATGTCAGAGATTGATATTTTCTCAAGTAGGATTTCTTTTTCATCAGTTCCGGCTTTCATAAATAACCAAACTAACGCGCCGATCAGCACGATAATAACAGCACTGGCATAGAGCACATAAGTGAATGCAAATTGACGCTTAACCAAAGACGTTTCTGCTACGGCGTCCCCTAAAAAAAGTGAAAAGACAAATATTCCCAAAAGTCCAAATAAAAACCCGGTTAGCCCACGTCCCCCATCCAATAAACCAAATGCTTTGCCTTGCGCTTTGTCTCCGCCCCAAACCCTTGTGGCCTTTATCATGGGTGCCCAAAACAAAAATATAGTGGTAAATCCCCAATAGCCATAAAGAAACTGTAAGGTACCAACAGAGGGTAAAGATGCGAATACTAATCCCCCTGCAGCCGTCATCCAAAGCGCCACCGCTATCAATTTTCTAGGAGGAAATTTATCTGCCAAAGGCCCTCCCAGAAGATAGGAAGGCACGGCCACAATACCGTAAACGGTAAAACAGAGTCCTAAGTCCACATTATCCAAGCCAAACACCTCTAGAACCGTTGGTCTAAATATTCTTGGCAGTACAAACGGTAAAATAAATACCGCTTCGCCAGACAATATTAAAAGTAATAAATAATACCAGCTTGGTTGTTTCATTAAAACCCTTTAAATACAACTAATTAAATGGCCATATCGCACTATTGAAAATATACGGGACACCTTGAAAATAAATTCTGGTTATGGCAGGCAATCATGCCCATAAAACGCTATCATGGCTTTCACATCCCTTTTCCCAATACGGTCCTCCTCAATTGCTGTTACCCATTTTTGACAATCGGCAAAGTAGGCAGACACCCTTTTTTTTATCCCTTTGTTGCCTAGCCCGTAAATATACCCAATGTTATAGGCATAATCATCGCCAGACTTTTTAGCATAGCTTTTTTGGTAATTACTGGTTGATTGTACTATAAACTCTCCACCTGCATTGCCGGAATATCTGGTTTCAAAAGTTTCGTACAGGGCAATACATTGTCCGCTATAGACGACTTGACCGAATTTTAATTTGATTTTGTTGGACTTGCTTTCTTTTTTAGTTGAAATCACTACAAAATAATGTGTTTTGGAACCTTTAAAAATTACCAAATGGGTAAAGTCCCTTAACCCATACTTTTCCTTGTTCTTATAGCCTACGACTCTAAAAGGTGTTACCCCATATTTAGGCAGCCTAAGTTTATAACGTCCTTCTTTCTGTTCACCATTTTTTAATATTAAGACGCATTTTCTCCTGTACTGACAAGGTATGGAATGCCAGGAAAAAAAGGGGTATAACGGTGATAAACTTCATACTTAGCTGTTGGAACTGTGACTTGTCAATTAGGGTATTTAAAAATGCTGCCAATGCTAAATACCACCCTTTTGAACTTAGGTGATTTTAATAAGAAATAGGGTGAACTCCAGAAAAAATAATATTGGGATAGGCTCATTAAAAAAAGATTTCATATCGTTTAATTTAGGACCAATAGAGGATTTAACATTATCTTTACATTCTTAATAAAAATCAATTTTGGTCTAGCGTGTTCCCGTTGCCTGTTGGTTTTCGCCAAAATCATGTCAAAATTACCCAAGGAAAATCGGTTTATCGATTTATCGGATTACGGCAGACCCGTTGCCAGTGTTATTGCAAATGCCCTAAAAAACACCGTTTTTACTCCCATACACCTTACCCTACTTTTTGTGGTCAGCGGGCTTATTGCCGTGTATTGCATCCTTATGGAACAATATTGGGCCACTGCATTTTTCTTGGTCCTAAAATCTATTTTAGACGCGGCGGACGGTGAGTTGGCAAGACTCAAAAAAACCCCGTCCTATACCGGAAGGTATTTGGATAGTATTTCAGATATTTTACTGAATTTGTTGATTTTAGTGACCATTTGGTACTGCACCAAGGGTTCGTTTGTGTTTACGGTGCTTGCATTTTTAGGGCTACAACTCCAAGGCACGCTGTACAATTACTACTACGTGATTTTAAGGAACAGGCACAATGGCGATACTACCAGTAGGATTTTTGAAAACGATACCCCTATTGCGCTTAAGGGGGAAAAACAGCGTCATGTCAATATTTTATTCGGTATTTACCAATTGCTGTACGGCGTTTTTGATAAGATTATTTATCGCTTGGACCGCTCAGCGGTAAAGAGCACTAAATTGCCCAAATGGTTAATGACAGCAGTATCCACGTTTGGTCTGGGTTTTCAATTATTATTGATAGGGTTAATGCTAGCGCTTGGTTTTAAAGAGTTTGTCATTCCGTTTTTTATAGGCTATTCCGCCCTAATCTTTGTTTTTATTGCTATCCGCAGATATATTAATTAGTCAATTTCCTAGCTTAGCTTCCTTATGTAAAGTTTGAGAGTATGCGTCTTTTTCTCCTTTTACCATGTTTATTATGTTTGATGGGCTGTCCAAAACAGCCGGATGATTACAGTCTGGTGATACAAAACGCCAAGATTATAGCTATTACAACAGGGGAAATTGCAAAAGGTGACATTTATATACAACATGGGAGAATTGTGGAAATTTCCATTCCGCCAAAGAATTCAAATAAGTATTCCGCTACCCAAACCATAGACGCAAAAGGAGCCTATGCCTTGCCTGGTTTCTGGGATAACCATGTGCACTTTAGGGGTGGTGATTCCCTAATTGCAGACAATAAAAACTTACTAAAACTATTTATCGCCAATGGCATTACAACGGTTAGGGACGCTGGCGGGGACTTGACACCAGCAGTCATGCAATGGAAACAAAGCATTGAAGAAGGGGAATTACTTGGTCCCACCATATTTACCTCCGGCCCAAAAATTGACGGACCCAATGCCACTTGGGCGGGCTCTTTGGCGGTGCAGAACAATACGGATATTAAGAATGCGCTAGATTCCCTGGCAATCATTCCGGTAGATTTTGTGAAATTATATGATAGTAGCATTAGTGCAACGGCCTATCTGCAAACCATTGCCCAAGCAGAACAACGGCATTGGGTAACCTCTGGCCATATGCCGTTCACAGTTGCATTGGATGATGCCATTGATGCCGGTTTGGATGGGGTGGAACATTTGTACTACATTCTAAAAGGCTGCTCCTACCGGGAGGCTGAAATCACCAAAAAATTACAAGTGGGACAAATGGGGTTTTGGGAAGCGTTACCGGCCTTACAAGAGTCTTATGACCCAAATGTCGCCGCAAAAACATTTGAGAAAATGAAAGCAAACAACGTTTACTCCATACCAACATTGCACATTGGCAAAATGTTAAGTTATTTGGACGAAGTGGACCATAGCAATGACACCTATTTAAAATACATGGGGCCTAACATCATCAAAACCTATGACGGCAGAATCAACCGTGTTAAAAATGCCACACCGGAGGCCCTTCAAAATCGAAAGGATTTGGACCAGTTTTTTGGGAAGCTGGCCAAAAGCTTATCGGACGCGGGCGTCCCCATGCTCGCAGGCTCTGATAGTGGGGCTTTTAATTCTTATACCTACCCAGGCATCTCACTCCATAAAGAATTGGAAACCATGGTAGCGGTTGGCATCCAACCTTTAAAAGCGCTCCAATATTCCGCTTATGGCGGTGCCAAGTTTCTAAGAAAGGACAAGGATTACGGTGAACTTTCCACAGGGAAAATAGCCGATATCGTCCTTATTGGAGGCAATCCGCTCATGGATATCACACAGACCCAAAACATTCAATTCGTAGTAAAGGGCGACCGCTTTCTTACCAAGAAAGATCTCCACAAGCTTTTAGCATCTGCCATGCACACTAAATAAGACGACTATTGTGTATTCTGCCGTATGTCGTTATTTTTGATGGAACTCAAAAACGTTTCCTGCTATGAAAACCATCAGACTTACCTGGGCCACTTTGCTTTTAAGTGCCGTATCAGCCCTAAGTTCTTTGCTTATGGCCCAAGAGGCCAAGGATATCATTGGCATTTGGATGCCTAGTGAGGGTACCTCTTACATCAGAATATTTAAAGAAAAGGGGAAGGAAAAATACCATGGTAAAATAGTGTGGTTAAAAGAACCTAATGACGAATCTGGAAACCCAAAAACCGACCCTGATGGCAAACCTATCTTGAATATGATCAACCTCAAAAATTTTGTATTCGAGGATAAAGAGTGGGTAGATGGCACCATCTATGACCCCAAATCTGGGAACACTTATTATTGTACCATTGAAATGGCTGATGGCAATAAGCTTGAAGTCCGTGGCTCGTTAGATCCGTTTGGACTTGTGGGCAGGACGGACACCTGGGTGAGGATGAAAACCAAATAAACAATACGCATGACAAAGTTATTTTTTGTGTTCGTTTTGATATTTTTTGGTTTAAGCACCACCATCTCAGCGCAGGATGAACCTATTATTGAAGAGGAAGAGGGTGAAGAGGTAATAGATTTTTCTAATTTGGTGCAAACTACCGAAAACAAGGCCTATTGCTCTTCAAAGATTGTGGGGCAATTGCCCGTAAAACTGTTCTCTATTGGTTATGATTATCAGGCCGGCCATCCTTTTGAACCTGGAAGCTTTAGCCCTTCTGGCAGCGCAGCTCCAAATGATATTGAAAATACAAGGGGATTACGCCTAGGCATCAACTATCCCGTGATATCCAAAAATAGCTTTGTGCTCAATCTAGGTTTCAACTATATGGAAAGCAACTATGTGTTTTCCAACGCAGCAACTGGCATGGATAATCCACTCACCCAGGCCTTGGATAACAACGGATTGCGTAGTACAGGATTTACGGCAACCGCATTTAAGCCCATAAATAGTAGGAAATTTCTAATCTTTCAGTTTGGTGCCACTTTAAATGGGGATTATACCTTCAGCGATTTTCAACCCATACGCTACACGCGCTATAGCGGGGCGGCTATTTATGGCATCAAGCCCAACGACAGAAAAATGTGGGGTTTTGGTGTGAGCAGGACTTATTTGGGCGGTTCCCTTAATTACCTGCCCGTATATTATATGTTGTACACGGCACCTAGCAAAAAATGGGGTCTAGAGCTATTGTTGCCCGCTAGGTTCAACTACAGAAGAAACATAAATGCTAAAAATATGCTATTGGCAGGTTGGGAAATTGAAGGAAACACCTATCGCATCCAAAACGATGAAAACCAATACAATCTCCCTTTTAATGACATTGAACTGAGACGTTCCGAACTTAGGCTTAGGCTGGCATGGGAACATGCCTTAAGCCCTCAATTTTGGTTTAATGTCCAAGCAGGCTATCGGTATAATTGGTCGTTTGATGCTGACCGGGGGGACTTCTTCCGTCCCTTTGTGGACGACACTCCTTTCTTGGCCGAAAACATCCTGGGAAATACCGCTTATGTCAATTTTTCCATAAGTTGGGTAAGTCCTTAGTAAGAACTATTGGAAGTTAACTAGCTTTTTTAAAGATACTAAGCCTGTTGTATAGTTTGATATGGGCAAACAACCAAATGTTAGCTTGAGTGGTTTTTAGGAACGAAAAATAGTATCGAAAACGGTTTGTTAAACTATATTTTTGTTGTCAGTACGGAACTTGCTAAAAGTAAACACCTAAGAATATTCCTTTTATTTGCCCCATGGATTACCAAGAAGAAAATTACTGGACAGAACGCTATACAAACGGTAATACAGGCTGGGACATCGGCTATGCCTCCACCCCACTTAAAACCTATATTGACCAACTTGGGGACAAGTCGTTGAAAATTTTGATTCCTGGGGCGGGAAACGCCTATGAAGCGGCCTATTTATGGAAAAAAGGGTTCCACAATATTTTCATTTTGGACATCTCCGCGGTGCCACTTGCCGATTTTCTTCGCTTACATCCCAATTTCCCAAAATACCAACTACTACAGGAAGATTTTTTTAAACATAGTGGGCAATATGACCTTATTTTGGAACAGACCTTTTTTTGCTCTTTTGTGCCCACGGAGAAACAACGTTATGCCTATGCTAAAAAAATGGCAGAACTTTTAAGTCCCTCCGGAAAATTGGTTGGGGTCTGGTTTGATATTCCATTGACCGGTGATATGGAAAAACGACCTTTTGGGGGCAATAAGGAATTATACAAACGTTATCTTGGTAAATACCTGGAGGTAGTGCGTTTAGAACCTTGCCATAACTCCATACTCCAAAGGCAGGGCAAGGAATTGTTTGGCATCTTCCAACACCAACAATAGCGTTACCTGTCACAATGCAAAGAATTCCAAACAGCAATGTAAAACGTACATGTTGCAGAAGGTGAAACCAATTAAATCATAGGTCCCTGGCAAAATGCACCGCTATTGGTATTGGGCCAAAAACCTTTGGTGTTAAGGCATGGGGGCTTAGCACAGTATAACGTGCCCATCCCCCAACAGATGTTAGCAAGACGTGGTCTAGATATTGATGCCCAACCATGGGTAACAAACAAACTTTCTTATCTTTAACCCACTAACAGCTCAACAAACCAAACAAATGAAAAAAGTCTTCTTTGCGGTGATGCTTTTGGCATCCAACGTGTTATTTTCCCAAGAATTTCATATGGACCTTGTACAAGATCTTAAGCCCAGAAACATTGGTCCAGGTGGGATGAGCGGTCGTGTTACCGCTATTGACGTGGTTAATGACAATCCAGACGTCATGTATGTGGGAACCGCTTCTGGCGGGCTTTGGAAATCTACTTCTGGAGGCATTAAGTGGGAACCTATTTTTGACAAAGAGGTAACGGCATCCATTGGCGCGGTGGCCATACAACAATCCAATCCTTCAGTGATTTGGGTAGGAACAGGTGAAGGCAACCCCAGAAACAGCCTTAACGGCGGGTATGGGGTATATAAATCACTGGACGGCGGCAAAAGCTGGAAAGCCATGGGTCTGGAAAAGACCCGCCATATCCATAGGGTGCTCATTGACCCAACAGACCCAAACATCGTTTATGTGGGAGCCATTGGATCACCTTGGGGCGAGCATCCAGAGCGTGGGGTATTTAAAACCATTGATGGTGGTAAAACCTGGAAAAAAATTCTATTTGCCAACAACAAAACTGGGGTTGCGGATATGGTCATGGACCCCAGTAATCCCAATAAGATCATTGTTGCCCTATGGGAGCACAAACGCGATCCTTGGTTCTTTAATTCTGGCGGTGAGGGTAGCGGACTATTTATGACGCATGATGGTGGGGAGCATTGGAAAGAGATTACGGAAGATGATGGCCTGCCCAAAGGGAATCTAGGACGTATTGGAATTGCGATAGCCAAAAACAAACCTAACATTGTCTACGCCCTGGTGGAAGCCAAAAAGAACGCATTGTATAAATCTGAGGATGGCGGTTTTAAATGGAAAAAAATCAATGATAAAAAGGATATTGGCAATCGCCCCTTTTATTATTCGGACATCTATGTGGACCCTGAAAATGAGAATAGGGTCTTTAGTGTATTTACCTATGTAAACGTTTCCGAAGATGGTGGCAAGAACTTTACGGAATTAATGCCGGCTTATGGGGTGGACAACGGGGTACACCCAGACCACCACGCTTGGTGGATACATCCTGACAACGGACAGTTTATGATGGATGGCAATGATGGCGGATTAAATATTACCAAAGACGGTGGTAAAAGTTGGCGCTTTGTGGGGAATATTCCCGTGGCACAATTTTACCACATTAATGTGGATAATGAATACCCTTATAACGTGTACGGCGGCATGCAGGATAATGGCTCTTGGAGGGGTCCTGCCTATGTTTGGCGAGCACAAGGCATTAGAAATGATTACTGGCAAGAAATTAGTTTTGGTGACGGGTTTGATGTTGTCCCTGATTTGGACGATAGTCGGTACGGATACTCCATGAGCCAACAAGGGTCCGTTTCCAGATATGACTGGATGACGGGGAATAATTACACCGTAAAACCTACACCCCCAGATGCAAATACCAAACTCCGTTTTAACTGGAATGCCGCCATTGGGCAAGACCCATTTGACCGCAGCACTGTTTATTTTGGAAGTCAATTTGTCCATAAGTCCACCGATAAAGGACTTACTTGGAAAGTTATTTCACCGGACCTTACCACCAACGACCCTCAAAAACAGAAACAGAGTGAAAGTGGTGGTCTCACCATGGACGCCACTGGAGCGGAAAACCACTGTACCCTTTTGGTTATTGAACCCTCCGCCGTTGAAAAGGATATGTTATGGGTGGCCAGTGATGACGGCCGCGTTCACTATACCCAAAATGGCGGTGCCAGTTGGGTAGAAGTTACCCAAAACATTAAGGGCCTGCCCAAAGGCAGCTGGATTCCCCAAATAAAGGCCTCCAAAAACAATAAGGGAGAAGCTTTACTGGTGGCCAATGACTACCGCAGGTTCAATTATACCCCATATGCCTACCGTACCAAAGACTATGGAAAAACATGGACGCGGATAGTAGACAGCGGGGACGTGGAAAGCTATGTTCTTGCCATTGTTGAAGACGACCTCAACCCAAATTTGATGTTCTTGGGCACGGATGACGGTCTATACCTGTCTCTAAATGCTGGCTCCACATGGCAAAAATGGACCGAAGGCTACCCCACCGTTTCCACGAAGGATTTGGTGATCCATCCAAGGGAGCATGATTTGGTGATTGGTACCTTTGGCCGCGCCGCTTGGGTGTTGGATGATATTCGTCCGCTACGTGCCCTGGCTGCGGATGCCTCCATACTCGGGAAAGACATCGCCCTGTTTGACAGTCCAACGGGTTATCAGGCTGCATATCAACAAGCAACGGGAAGTCGTTTTGGTGCGGATGCCATTTACAACGGGGACAACAGAAAACGAGGTGCCATGATCACCTATTACCTAAAAGAGGGTAAAAAGAACGCGGAAAAGGACAAAAAAGCCAATGGCAATGAAGACAAAGAAGACTTGGCAACACACAATGGGGTGCAGAAAAAAGACAGCATACAGTTCGATTTTTATGAGGGGGAAAGGTTGATACGGACCTTAAAACTGAAAACTCCCGAAAAGGCCGGATTCCATAGAATATATTGGGATATGGATGAAAAAGGACCAGACCGGCCTTCTAGAACCCTACCAAAAAACAAACGCGAACGTGGTGGCGTCTCGGTAAAACCGGGAACCTACACCCTCAAAGCACGCTTTGGAAATGTAGTGGACCAGACTTCCATTACCGTTAAAAGTGATCCGAGACTAGACGTAAGTGCTACGGCAATCAACCAAGTGTACCAACATGCAAAGCAAATGGAAGCACTGACCCAAACGGCGGCAGATGCCGTTACCCAATTGGTAGAAAGCAAGATGGTGGCGGAAGAATACACCAAGCAACTCAAAACGTTGGATAAGGATAAGTTCAAAGCACAGATTGAAGCTTCCAAGGACATTTCGAAAGCCATAGATACCGTTATTGCCCTATACTTAGGAAAGGAGGATAAAAGGCAAGGAATTACCCGAAATCCAGAAATGACGGTCATGAACCGCATTAGAACGGCAAGTTACTATGTGGCTACCCGTAAGACTGGGATTACCCAAACAGAAAAAGATTTGATACGGTACGCCAAGGATGAATTGGCAACAGCATTGGAGCGCACCAATACTTTTTTTAGCGAACAATGGAAACCCTATCGTTCTAGTATGGAGGCATTGGACCTTTCACCTTTTAAAACCACCAAAACCTTTGCTATAGAATAAAAGATGATCAAGCTTGCCCGCCATCATGCCTTTTTGGGTGTGCTTAAAAGGCAAAGACCATATCAAGACCTGTAGAAAACCACAGGGAAGTTGTTAAAGATAGCCAAGCAATTCACACCATCAGTACAAAAACAAACCTGTAAAAATCACATGAAAAGATTAGGTATCCTATTTCTTTTAATTTCCATGAGCCTGAGCGCACAAAATCCCGCTGAGGAAGAAAACGGAATCTGGTACATGTATTTTGGCATGAACCGAATCTCAGACAAATTAAGTATTCATACGGAGGCGCAATTCCGATATTATGAAACCTCTGCCAATTTTAACCAACTGCTACTTAGGACCGGGCTTAATTATCATATTAACCCAAATGCCATAGCCACCATGGGGTACGCCTATATTGATACCGACCCAACTTTTGGGGAGTTTGATGTCATGGCCAATGATATTCTTGTTCGGAACAATACCCTTTTAGAGCATCGTATTTTTGAGCAGTTTATCTTAACGGATAAGGTTGGAGAGTTCCTTTTTGAGCATAGGTATCGGTTAGAACAACGCTTTTTTGAAAATAGGGATTTTAACACTAAGGAAACCCAGCACCGCGCTAGATACCGATTGCAAGTAATGCTACCCTTAACGGATACGTTTTTTATGAATTTCTACAATGAGGTTTTTCTGAACCTTCAAGGCAATACCTTTGACCAAAATAGGCTCTATGGGGCTTTGGGCGTGCGTATTACGGAAAACAGTAGCCTACAGCTAGGGTATCTTAAAAATCATTTTGCAGACCGAGTGGTGGATCGGTTCCAGATAGGTCTCTTCTATAATCCCGACTTAAGGGGAAAATAAGCGGTAATGCACACAGAAAAAATAAGTTTCGAGAATACGGAAGGAGAGTTATTGGTTGGTAGGCTAGAATTTCCCATCGGAAAAGCCCCACACAACTACGTCTTGTTTGCACATTGCTTCACCTGTACCAAGAATTTATCGGCTGTAAAAAATATCAGTAGGGCACTAACTGCGGAAGGTTTTGCCGTTTTACGGTTCGATTTTACCGGCTTGGGAGAAAGTGAGGGAGACTTTGCGGATACCAATTTTTCCGGTAATGTTGAAGATTTGGTGGCAGCGGCCAACTATCTTAAAAAACACCATAGTGCGCCATCGCTTATCATTGGTCATTCCTTAGGTGGGGCCGCCGTTATATTTGCCGCTTCGCAGATACCTTCGGTACAGGCCGTGGCCACCATTGGGGCTCCATCAAACCCAAAACATGTGAAGCATTTGTTCAAAAGCAGTTTAGAAGAAATTACGGCAAAAGGCATTGCTAGGGTTGATCTTGGGGGAAGGGAGTTTACCATAAAAAAACAATTTATAGAAGACCTGGAAAGCAAATCATTGCAAGAAACTGTAAAAGAGCTGCGGAAGTCCTTACTGATCTTGCACTCCCCACAAGACAATACGGTAAGCATCAAAAACGCAGAAGAAATTTATAAGGCCGCCCACCATCCCAAAAGTTTTGTGTCCTTGGATGGGGCAGATCACCTACTTTTAAGCAAAGTGGATTCCACTTATGTTGGTAAGGTGGTATCCGGTTGGGCACAGCGCTACGTTCCTAAAGAGAACAATACTCCGCTAGAGAGCAAGCATGACGTAGTGGCAGGTCTGGACGCTGATGCCGGCTTTACTACGCGTATGAAGGTCGGGAACCACCAGATGATTGCGGACGAACCCAAAAGTTTTGGAGGTATGGACTATGGTCCTTCCCCTTATGAACTGGTATCCGCTGGTCTCTCTGCCTGTACAGCAATGACCATTCAAATGTATGCAAAGCAAAAAGGTTGGCAAGTAAATAGTGTTCGTGTGCACACCTCCTATAGCAGGTCACACGCAAAAGACTGCGAAAATTGTGAAAAACATAACGCAAAAATAGACACCTTCCATAGGGAAATTAGATTTGAAGGACAACTAGACCAAAACCAGATTGATCGTCTCTTACAAATTGCGGATAAATGCCCCGTGCATAAAACATTGCACAATAAGGCCCAGGTAATCACTAAGTTGTTGACCTAAAGCCGCATCGGTAAAATATCAAAATACTTGATTTCCAGTTCAATCAGCTTTTCACGTAACTTAAGTAAAGCTTGCAGATATTCCGCATTTCTAAGCTGCCCCTGCTCGTTCAATACTTTTAATTCCCGATAGCGACGGCTATAGATTTTGCGCCATTTACAATAAGAGGCGAACTCTAGGTATTTAGTTGGTTGATACATCAACATCATGGTTTGTGTTTAAGAAACAGCAATTAAACGAAAGGGGGAATTTCGTTTACTTTAAACGAATTTTTACCGTTTATCGTATTTTATTATCTTTTAAACGATGTTTTAGCCATAAGTATTCTTCCTTGTTTGATAAGGTTGATATCTTTTTGGACTGAAGCAAAAATTGAACAATTGATGTCCTGATAAAGGCTTTTTTTGGACTGGGCAGCAGTGCTACGGAGTAAAAAAAGACAAAAGATGGGTGCCATGCTGCCATTGTTTAGCTAATATGAAAAAGTATAAAACACTTCTACCTATAACTCACAATCCCTACATATGCTTCAAAGTCCCATTTTTGAAATTACCCTTAGTGGGGATATTTACGCCTTAAAACTACCCATAAAACCAATTAGGCCATTTTTAGAACAGAAACTAAACCGGGTAAGGGTTATGGCAACGTATAAAACCAACACCCTTAGCTTTCATGGCGCCATCCAAAAAAGGAAAGGAGGATATGTTATGATGTTCGGTAAACGCTATCAAAAAGAACTCGGTATTTCGACGAATGAAGTGCTCCAAGTCCAATTTTTTGAAGATACATCAACATACGGGGTGGAACTGCCAGAGGAGTTTGAAGCTGTAATGTTCACCGATGATGTGGCGCATCAAATATTTGAATCATTGACCAAAGGAACACAGCGTGGTCTTATTTATACCATTTTACGGATTAAAAAGAGTGAAACCCGAATAGAAAAGACCCTTTTGCTTTGTGAAAACCTAAATAGAGGCATTCGCGAATCTAAACAATTGTTTCAACGCTAATAAATTCTTAATAAATTTCCTACAAGGGGTGCCTTATTATGTTTTCCCTTATATTTAGGAAAACACTAATGGATAACTTATGAAAAACATGCTATTATGCATCCTTTGTGTAGGATTGCAATACGTACAGGGCCAGACGGATGGGATGGGCTCCATGGCCCTTCCTGAGGAAAATATTCCCATTGACCCCAATGTAAAAGTGGGCCAATTAGACAATGGGCTTACCTACTATATCAGAAACAATGGCAAACCGGAAGATAAGGTGGAACTAAGGCTGGTAGTAAATGCAGGGTCCATTATGGAAACCGAAAGACAATTGGGTCTTGCCCATTTTATGGAGCATATGAACTTCAATGGCACAAAGAATTTTGAAAAAAACGATCTTGTAGATTATTTGCAAAGCATTGGGGTAAAATTTGGTGCTGATCTAAATGCATATACCAGTTTTGATGAAACGGTCTACATTTTACCCATACCCAGTGACGACCCTGAAAAATTGGAAAAAGGCTTTCAGATCATAGAAGATTGGGCACATAACACTACCCTATCCGAAGAGGCCATTGATGGTGAACGAGGCGTTGTCCTTGAAGAGCTCAGGATAAGACTAGGTGCGGAGGAGCGCATGCAAAAAGTAACCCTCCCAAAAATGATGTACGGTTCCAGATATGCAGAACGCCTACCCATTGGCACCAAGGAAAACTTGGAGAACTTCTCCTATGATGATGTCAGGGATTATTACAACACTTGGTACAGACCAGATTTGATGGCCGTTATTGCCGTGGGGGACTTAGATGTTGCCACCATGGAAGGTAAAATAAAATCCCATTTTTCCGGAATTGAAAAAGCAAAAAATCCGGTAGAACGGAAGTCCTATGAATTACCCAACCATGAGGAAACGCTGATTGCCATTGCAGCAGATTCAGAGGCGGCATTTAGCCGGGTCCAGGTCATGTATAAAGACCGTTTTGAAACCCCAGTGGTGAAAACAGTAGGGGATTATCGTGAAAGCTTGGTGAAAAACCTATTCTCTACGCTCATAAATAATCGCCTGGATGAGTTAGGGAACAGTGCAAAACCACCTTTCGTATTTGGCTATTCCTACTATGGCGGCACATATGCAAGAACAAAAAATGCCTATCAATCCATAGCACAAACAAGTCCCGAAGGTCAAATGGATGGTCTAAAGGCCGTATTAGAGGAAAATGAACGCGTAAAACGCTACGGATTTCAAGCGGGTGAGTTCGACCGTGCCAAAAAAAGTCTACTGGCACGTCTTGAAAAACGATACAATGACCGCGATAAGCAAGAAAGTAACCGGATGGTCAATCCATATATTTACCATTATTTGGAAAATCAACCTATTCCGGGCATTGAATGGGAATACAGCATGACCAAAAACCTATTGCCTACCATTCAGCTGGAGGAAATAGGTAACCTCATCAATACCTTTTTGCATGATGACAATAGGGTCATTGTCATCACAGGACCAGAAAAAGAAGGTGTGCAACAAATAAGTGAAGAAGCGGTTCGTGCATTGCTAGAAAGTATTAAAACTGCAGAGATTGCCCCTTATAAAGATGAAGCGGTCCGTGCCGAGCTAATGGAGACCTTACCTCCTGCAGGCAGTATAACGGCAACAGAAACCAATAAAAAACTAGGCGTTACCACCTTCACATTAAGTAACGGCGCCAAGGTAACCTTTAAGAAAACGGATTTTAAAAATGATGAAGTCCTTTTTGAGGCGTTTAGTCCAGGTGGTACCAGTCTTTACAGCGATGAGGAGTTAAAAGCAACTGCTTTTGCCAACAGCGGACTCTCCCAAGCCGGTATCGGTGGGCTTTCCCTAACGGATATGGGAAAGTTTATGAGTGGTAAAATTGTACGGGTTACTCCAAGAATTGGTTCCTTCAGCGAAAACTTTAGCGGATCTGCAGCGCCAAAGGATTTGGAAACCTTGTTTCAAATGGTGCACCTATACTTTACCTCGCTAAACAAAGACCCGGAAGCGTTTGCATCCCATATGACCAAACAAAAAAGTTTCTTGGGCAACCTAATGGCCAACCCACAATTCTATTTTCAAGACCAACTGGGAGAGATACAAAATGAAGGTAATCCCAGATACACAGGGTTTCCAACGGTAGAAAAGATGGATGCTTCTGACTATGACCTTGCGTACCAAAAATACCAAGAACGTTTTGCAGATGCTGGGGATTTCCATTTTTACTTTGTCGGAAATGTGGATGAAACAGAACTAAAATCATTTGCTGCTACCTATTTGGCTTCCCTACCAGGAAAAAATAGTGCTGAAAATTTTGTTCCTACAAAATTTAGAAGAAAGGATACCTTTCAAAAGCACATTATTAAAAAGGGAACCGACCCCAAGAGTAACGTTAGAATTTCTTGGGAGGAGGAAATTCCCTATGACGGTAAAACAGAAATGGCCATTAAGGCGCTTGGTGAAGTTTTGACCATTAAACTAGTGGAAAAATTGCGGGAAGATGAAGGAGGCGTATATGGGGTTGGCGCCCGTGGAAACCTTAGTAAAATCTCCTTTTCCAACCTTACCTTTAGCATATCCTTTCCCTGTGGACCAGAAAATGTGGACAAACTGGTGGCAGCAGCCTTAGGTGAGGTCGAAAAAATAAAAAAAGATGGTGTTAGCCCAGCGGACATGGCCAAAGTAAAGGAGACCTACCTAGTGAAGCGCAAAGAAGATCTGAAAACCAATAAATTTTGGATTTCCAACATGGTCAAGGCTGATCAAGAAAAACGCAACTTGATGGGCATGATGCAGCTTGAGGCTAAATTGGACAATCTAAAGCCAAAAGACATCCAAAAAGTTGCCCAGCAATATTTGGATGAAAACTATTTTTTGGGAATCTTAATGCCAGAAACGGAATAAGGGAGGCTACCGCTCTTGAACCCAGGCAGAATAAATTGTAACTTTATCGCATAAAAAAATACGTTTAATATGAAAAAAATACATGTAACACTGGCCAGTATAATGATGGTAGCCGTTTTTAGCTGCAAGGAAGCAAAGAAAAGTGCAGATACCACTACGGACGAAATGCAGGGCACTGAGGAAAAAATGGCAGAAAAAAGTAGCATCACGCTTACCAAACTCGATGGTTCCCCGGCTTATGAGGATGCATCCTTGGTTTTGGAAAGTCCCGAAAACACGACTATCGCAACAAGTGGGGAAATAGATTTTAACTTTGCGGTATCCAATTATGAATTGGGTGCACAGACAGAAAGTGAAAATGCCACTAAATTGGCAAATTCAGGCAAGGGTCAACATATTCATTTTATCCTGAACAACCAGCCATACTCTGCACATTATGAGCCTAACTTCAAAAAAGAACTTCCTGATGGCGTCCATCATTTAGTAGCATTTTTGAGCAGATCTTACCATGAATCCGTTAAGAATGAAAATTCTGTTGTGGTCAAAAAGATGGAAATAGGGAAAGACCCAGCGGATACCCAAGGTTTGGATATGGAGGCACCAACGTTAATTTATAGCAGACCCAAAGGCACTTACGCTGGAACGGATGCAACAAACTTGATGCTGGATTTCTTTGTTTTGAACACTACCCTATCTGAAAATGGCAATAAGGTAAAAGCTACCATAAACGGGGAGGAATTTACCATAACCGAATGGGCTCCATACGTTATCAACGGGCTTCCCTTGGGAGAGGTGACCATTACCCTAGAATTGGTTGATGGCAATGGTAATTATATCGAAGGTCCCTTTAATAAAGTAACGAGAACCGTAACCTTAAAGTCTTAAACAACAATAATTTAAATTAGTAATCTTTAGTTCTTAGAATTTTAGTGTTTCTAGAGTAAATAAGAAATACCCTTAAAGCCAAATACCGGTCTTAGGGGTATTTTTATGTAGTCTCTTTTCTCAACACTGCCAAAGGCGGACTGGAAATCACTGTTTTACTATTCCATAAACCAATGACCACCACAAGCAACGTAATCAAGGGCAGTACAATGACAAACGGTTGCCATGATGGGACAAATACGGAGTCAAACACAAACCTGGCCAAAAGAAAACTACAACAAAGAGCAAGTAATACCCCTAGTACGGTTCCCAAAAGTCCCAAAAACAAGTACTCCAGCGCACTGATACGCAAAATTTGATTTCCCTTTGCACCCAAGGTCCGTAATAAAACACTTTCCTTGATGCGCTGGTATTTGCTATTTCTTACGGAACCAATCAATACAATGATTCCCGTTAAAATACTAAAGAAAGCCATAAAGTTGATGACCCACGAGATTTTACCTAAAATCCCCTCAACAACCTGCAAAACTTGCCTTAGATCGATAATGGATACCGTTGGAAACTGTTTTACAAGCTTCCGTTGCAGGTCTGCCGATGCCTCCGGATTCGCAGCATTGGTGGTCAACACATGAAATTGGGGAGCGTTCTCCAAAATTCCAGAAGGAAAAATAATTGAGAAATTAATTTGCATCTGTGCCCAATCTACTGTTCTAATATGGGCAACCACGGTCTCCATCAACACCCCCTGCACGTTAAAAACTAACCTATCCCCCACTTCCACCTTGGCATCCTTTGCCACGTTTTCGGATAAAGAAATGGGTATGACATCCGCTTGGTTGTCCGCTGGCCAAGTTCCTGCAACCGTAGTTTCAGAGTTTGCCAGGTAATCCCTATAAGTGACCCTAAACTCATGTTGTAGTATCCATCGGTTAACCGTCCGTGTGGTATCCAAAATAAGTTCCCGGACCGGTCTGTCCTTAATTTGGTGCATCCGCATGGTAATAATGGGAATATTGTTCAACACCTCCATACCGGAAGCCTTAATACGTGCTGCGGCAGCCTCTTTTTCATTGGTCTGTACGTCCATCAAGACCAAATTTGGAGTTTTTGCGGTAGCTTCAACAGCTGTTCTGGATAACAGCACATCCTTTGTAAAATATAGGGTGCTTATAAGGAACGTCCCCACTCCAATGGCCAATACCAGTACCAAAGTCTGATTGTTTGGCCTGAACAGGTTTAAGATACTCTGTCTTGCGGCAAAGCCCCACTGGGTCGGAAAAAACCGTTTCACCAACCTCATAAATCCGGCGGCAACCCCTCCCAAAACAAGAAAAACAAAAAGAATTCCCAAGACAAAATAAAGGGCAAAATCCCATCTGCCAAGCAGCCAAAACGCAAATCCAAAAACAAACAAAACAATAGCTCCCAAGACCAGGAATTTTGTTTCTAGGGATTGTGCCCTATTATCTTCTTGAACCCGCAATACCTGTAAGGGCGAAACAAACCAGGTACCCATCAATGGGGAAAGGGCAAAAAGCACGGACATGAGCACCCCTAAAACCAAACCTACGATAACGGCCTGCGGCACAAAACCAATTTCCAGTTCAAAAGGCAAGTAGTCTTGAAGTAAGGATGGAAATACATATTGTAAACCTATGCCTGCCAATACCCCCAATACGCCTCCCAAAAATCCCATGGCGGCAATTTGCACAAGGTAAATCAGAAAGGTTTGGTTACGGGTGGCGCCCAAACATTTTAAAACGGCAACCGAACGTAGTTTTTCCTTAATGTAGATATGTACGGAACTGGCAATGCCAACACAACCTAAAAGTAAGGCAATAAATGCCACAAGGTTTAAGAAATTCCCGAAGTTTGCATAGTTGCGCCCCAACCGCTGACCGGTGGACAAGTGGGTATCCAAATCGGCATTCTCCACATCCAATTGTGGGTCTACCACCTTATCCAACTCCTCAAGATTTTGCTTGGCATTTGCCAAAAAATAATATTCATATCTAATACGGCTACCCGTCTGTACAAGTCCCGTACTTTGCACACTTTGGTACGGTATCCAAATGGGAGGGGCAATGGAAGCACTGACACCGTTGCTTCCTGGGGCGCTAACTAAACTTCCCGCAATGGAAAACATGGTATTTCCAATTTTTACACTATCTCCCACCTTGAGGTTAAACTGCAGCATTACTGTGGCATCAACAAGAGCCGTATTTTCTTTATGATAAGTTTGGGCAGCCTCCTCCGGATTGGTTTCCAAATCCCCATAAAAAGGATACCCAGGTTCAACCCCCCTGATACCCACTAATTTGGTATTTCCATTTTTGGGAAAAACTGCCATGGAGGGAAAGCCAATGGATTTGGCATTTGCTCCACCTAAACTGTCAATTATGGCCTGGACCTTTGTACTTGGGGGTTGATTGCTATCTATGCGGTAATCTGCCCCCATTAAGGCCTTGGATTGCAGCGCAATATTGTCTTTAAGATTCTCACTAAAAGACTGTATGCTTACCACGGCGGCGATGCCCAGGACTATGGAACCAATAAAAAGCAGTAATCGCTTGCCACTGGCCCTACCATCGCGCCAGGCCATTTTTAGAATCCAGTGGAAATGGGTCTTACCTTTAAGCCTGTTGGTGCCCATCATAGTTTTTGGTTTTCTTCGGTGACCACCTTACCACCCTTTAGCTTGAGTATTCTTTGGGTTTTTTGGGCCAATTCCATATCATGGGTCACGATGACCAAGGTGGTACCTGCCTCCTTGTTCAAATCAAACAACAATTCAACGACCTTTTGGCCAGTTTCCGAATCCAGATTTCCGGTGGGTTCATCCGCAAATAAAATAGAAGGGGTACTGGAAAATGCACGGGCCAAGGCCACACGCTGCTGCTCCCCTCCCGATAATTGCGAGGGATAATGATGTTTTCTGTCCTGCAGCCCTACTTTCTCCAATAGTTCAGCGGCAATGCCATGGGTGTTTTTTTGTCCCTGCAATTCAAGCGGCACTGCTACATTTTCAAGCGCTGTCAATGTGGGCAGCAACTGAAAATTCTGAAAGATGAACCCAACCTCACGATTACGCAATAGTGCGCGTTCATCTTCATTGAGTTCATTCAACGCGACACCACAAAGATGGACAGTGCCCTGGTCCGTTTGGTCCAGGCCTGCACACAATCCCAATAAGGTTGTTTTACCGCTGCCAGAAGGGCCTACAATGGCAAAGGTCTCTCCTGTGTCTATGGAAAAACTAACATCTTCAAGTACCGTTAGTGTTTTATTTCCGCTGGCATAGGTCTTCCCAAGCTGGGTTACGTTTAATATCTTTGACATAGCTTCTTTTGAGTACGGCCGAAAAATAAAAAATTGAAATTGAAATCATCCCTGTTAGCCATGCATACCATCATAAAGTTTCGTTATTTTTTACTGTTTATTTGTTTGCTCTCTTGCGGGGATGCAAAAACAACAAAAACCGAAACCACAAAGACCTCCCAAGAGGAGGCCGCAACCACTCGGGAAACAAAGGACAATACCATTCTTTTCTTTGGGGATAGCCTCACCGCTGGATATGGGATTAAATTGGAAGAGGCTTTTCCTGCATTGATACAGCAGCGGTTAGACAGCCTAAACCTACCCTATACCACCATTAATTCTGGCGTAAGCGGCGAAACCACATCAGGCGGACTAAACCGTTTGGACTGGGTACTACGTCAAGAACCCAGCATTTTTGTATTGGAGCTTGGTGCCAATGACGGCCTGCGCGGCATCCCCTTGGAAAACACCAAGGCTAACCTACAAGCAATTATTGATGCAGTAAAGGCCAAAAACCCCAACACCAAAATCATTTTGGCCGGGATGCAAATTCCCCCCAATATGGGACCGGAGTATACAACAGAATTCCGAAAGATTTTTCCAGAACTGGCCAAGGCCAACGCCATTCCTTTAATTCCATTTTTATTGGACAAAGTAGCTGGTGACCCCAATCTTAATCTAGAAGATGGCATACACCCCACTGCGGAGGGGCATCAAATTGTCATGGAGAATGTTTGGGAAGTTTTAAAGAAGGTGGTAAAGTAACTCATCACCTAAAATTTCCTAATGGACTGATTTAAAATTTTTTCCATTTGCTAAAAAATTGCTCTTTTTCACCCTTGTTTAGGCTATTTTGCCTTCCTTAACGCTGCCATGATTTTAAAAAAACCTATAAGAGGGCAAAAAAATGCCTAATTTTCACTTAAACCAGAAAAAATTTACATCAGTTCGATTTTAAAAACACGTTAAAACCCATGAAATATGAAATTAGGCGCTTTCTCCATGAGCCTTGCGGTTAAAGACTTGGAAACCTCACGAACGTTTTACGAAAAATTAGGCTTTGCCGTTTTTGCGGGGGAAACGGACAAAAACTATCTCATTATGAAAAATGGCAATGCCCTTATTGGCCTTTTTCAAGGGATGTTCCAGAATAACATATTAACCTTTAACCCTGGTTGGGACGAGAATGCACAGCCCGTAAATGGGTATGATGACGTTAGGGATATCCAAAAACACCTTAAGGCCAACCAAGTGGTACCGGTTAGAGAAGCGGATGAAACGGGTACTGGCCCAGCCAGTTTTGTGGTCTTAGACCCGGATGGCAATATGATATTGGTAGACCAACATCTCTGAGTGTTAGGTTCCAAGTACTTACAATCTTGCTTATATTTATATTGCGTTAATGAACCTAGAACAACTCATAGAAAAATTCCAACAAAAGGACAGCCAAGCCTTTAAGGAACTTTATGATATGTATGCCAATAACATATGTGGGGTTATCTACGTGATTATTAAAGACAAGGAGCGATCCCAAGAACTATGTCAAGACGTCTTTATGAAGGTTTGGGATAAATCATCTAGCTATAATACCTCCAAAGGACGTTTTTTTACCTGGCTATTAAATATTGCGAGGAATACGGCCATAGATGAACTGAGGTCCAAAAGCCATAAAAACCATAAAAAAAACCAGCCGTTAGATTCTTTCGTAGGTAAACTGGAACAAGATAATGGTTTGGAAAACCAGGTAAACACTATTGGGCTGCAGTCCATGCTCAAAGGGTTAAAGGAAAAATGTGTGCTTTTGATAGATTTGCTCTATTTTAAGGGATACACACAAAAGGAAGCTGCTGAGGAGCTCCAAACACCAATAGGAACCATAAAAACTAGAATTAGGACCTGTATGACTCAAATCAGGCAGAATAGCAAGCTGTAATGGATGTAGCAAAGTACATATCGTCCGGTGTTTTGGAACTATACGTTGCCGGAGCGCTTACCGCTGAGGAAAACTTGGAGGTGCAGGAATATGCTAAAAAATACCCAGAAATACGTCAAGAGATAGCGGAAATTGAATTGGCTATCCTAAAAGTTACTGAGGCAGCCTCACCAGGTTTACACAAAAACAGTTTTCAATTCCTTTACAAAAGGTTGGGCTTCACTGCCCCGCTACCCTCCAATACAAAAAAAATATGGGCCACATATTTGGGCTGGGCAGCTTCCATAGTGTTTGCCGTTGGCATGCTATGGATGTTCCTACAAAATCAAAAACTAAAAACGGCCATAGAGGTAACGCAACAAAAACGGCAAACGTTAGAAGAACAACTGTATAAAGCCGAACAAATCATCACGGATAACGCTGCAAAAGAAACCTTGTTCAACCAGTTAAGAAACAAAGATGTCAATGTTATTGCACTTGGCGGACAAAAAGTTGCACCAGCATCCTATGCCAAGGCCTACTGGAACAAAACGCAAGCAAAGGTATTTATTGATGCCAAAGGATTACCGGAACCACCCGCTGGGTTTACATATCAAGTTTGGTCCTTACAATTAGACCCGTTGGTACCAACAAGCATTGGTCTATTGAAAGATTTTAAAAACAATGGCACCGCCGTTTTTGAGTTGGACAATCCTAATGAATCCCAAGCCTTTGGAATCACCTTAGAGCCAGAGGGGGGTAGCGAGGCTCCCAATCTAGAACAGTTGTACACCTTAGGTGCGGTTGGCCCTTAAACCCCTATGGAAGCCGTCAAAATCAAAGAAATTGCATATTCATCTACCTGGCCGATCCGTCATAAAGTAATGTGGCCAGATAAAGCTTTGGATTACATAAAGCTACCAAAGGACCTTGAGGGAAAGCACTTTGGGGCCTTCCGTAAAAACCAATTGGTTGGGGTTGTTTCGGTATTTATGGAACAGGATAGTGCCCAATTTAGGAAACTGGCCGTGCTTGCCAAATTTCAAGGTAAGGGTTACGGCAAACGCCTGTTGCAATGTGTTATAGACCATTGTAAGGCCATGGATGTCCAACGCCTGTGGTGCAATGCCAGAAAGGATAAAATTGGTTTTTACCTTGCGTTTGACATGGTGCAAACAGGGCAAGAATTTTCCAAGGGAGGAACGGATTTTGAAGTTTTAGAACTTAAATTAAATACGATGTCGTTGAAATCAAAAAATACTGCCTTACTCATGGTTGATGTCCAAAAAGGCTTTGAAAATGAAATCTATTGGGGCGGAAACAGAAACAATAAGAACGCGGAAGAAAACTGTGGGTTCTTATTGAAGCTATGGCGCGATTATAACTTACCTATTTTCCATATAAAACATGCGTCAAAAAATCCTAATTCCCCCTTACATCCAACAAAACCTGGATTTGCCTTTCATTCTAGCATAGAACCCCTGGACAAGGAGCCCATTATTGTAAAGGATGTTAACAGTGCCTTTATTGGGACCGATTTGGAAAAAACATTAGGAAACAACAATATTGGCAGCTTGGTAGTTGTTGGCCTAACTACAAACCACTGTATTTCCACTACGGTGCGTATGGCAGGAAACCTAGGTTTTGAAACCTTTGTAATCTCCGATGCTACCGCTACTTTTGACCGTGTAGGGGTTGATGGTCAAAAGTATAGCGCAGAAGTAATTCATCAAACTACCCTGGCAAGCTTACACCAAGAATTTGCGACTGTACTCAACACACAACAACTTACCTCCTTATTATGACAGAAAAAGAAAAGATGCTCCTTGGGGAGCTGTATAATCCTTTAGATAGGGAATTGGTATCTGCAAGGATAGCTGCTAGAATCCTTCAACAACAATTAAATTCCTGTCCGGCAGATGATGGAAAGGAGTTAAAACGTTTAACGGGCACGTTAATTCCCAACCAAGGAAAAAGCTGTTTTATCCAACCTCCCTTTTACTGTGATTATGGAACCAACATTTTCTTGGGCAAACGGGTCTTCTTTAATTTTAACTGTGTTGTTTTGGATGTTACCCCGGTAAACATAGGCGATAGGGCCATGTTTGGTCCTAACGTACAACTCTATACTGCCACGCATCCCTTGGAGGCCAGTCCGCGGAGTTCCGGCAAGGAATTTGGAAAACCTATTACCATTGGGGAGGATGTTTGGATTGGTGGCAATGCAGTGATTTGTCCGGGCGTTACCATTGGGGCAAGGACCGTCGTAGGCGCGGGAAGCGTGGTTACCAAAGACCTCCCCAGCGATGTTTTTGCTGCCGGAAATCCCTGTACCGTAATAAAACCCATACAGAATTAAAATTTTTACTATTTTTCCAACATGGATATTAAAAAGATTTTTGGCTCCGTTCTTACCCTTGCCGGTATTGGTGGTTTGGTGTACACGGCCGTTCTTTACGGTAACAATAGCGATAATACTAGGGCAATGATTGTATACGGAGTATTGGGTGCCCTGTTCTTTTTTTCTGGCGTTGGCCTGATTAGAAATACCTCAAAAAAAGTTTAGTCCTAACGGATATATCTCTTGTGCAAACTTAATAAGGTTTTGGGCGCAACACCAAACCTAAAAAGTATGACCAAAATCAAATTCGTCAAATTAACGCGCACATAAGAGTTGTTGTTATATTTCCGGGCAGAAACCGTTAAATCATTTTCAACAATGGTATAGGGTACTTTGTTGGATTTCATTCGATGAAAAAACTCAAAATCTTCCATAAGTACTTGCGCCTCGTCAAAGCCATTTAATGCATCAAACACATTTCGCTGTATAAATAGGCATTGATCTCCTCCTCCGGTAAAAACCCCGTCCTTTTTGGTAAAGGAGGCATTTAAGTTTAAAAAAAAGTTTTCCTTGTCAAATCGATATGAAAAAAAACCAGCTTGATGCCCGTTTTCCAAAGTACTTTTGATATCCCTAAAGAAACCCCTAGGAGGCCTTACATCTGCATGTAAAAACACCAGAATGTCGCCTTTTGCGTACCCAACGGCCGTATTCATTTGCACCGCCCTCCCGTCCTTGGGACAATGGATAAATCTGGTATGGTCCGGTGTTGGAATTAACCGAGACCCATCATCCGTGCTGCTGGACAGACTTACCAGTACCTCAACATCGTATCCTTTGGATAAGGACGCCAGCCTTGGAAGCAGGGACATTAGGTTGGCCTTCTCATTATGTGCGGGCACAATAACGCTTATCATTCTTGCAATTTACAGTACATACGGTATTGTATGGCCACTGGTTTTAAAATTTTAATGAAAGATATGATTAATGATTACGACCAAACCCATACGACTTGTTTTACGTATGTACCATAAAGCAGGTGACAACCCACTACCTTTGCCAATGAAAAAAAACAGTGTTGATTCTTAGGCAAGGTACGGACAACCGTTTTCATGTTATACGGCTAGAATAACAGTAAATTTTAAACCATGAAAAATCACTTTTTTACCATAATTTTTCTTTTACTCTTAAGTTGCTGCAAAGTAAAAGAGGCCACCTTTTCCCCATCTGGCGGAGGCACTACCGAACTAAACGAACTATCCGAGCAGTTCCTTAAAAAAATACAGCAAGGGGAAGGTACGGCGGAAATACAGGAACAGTTGGCCAACACTAGCCTAAAGCAAATTCAAAAAACATTGGTCACGGACCAACAGAGATATGCTTTTTGGCTCAACATTTACAATGCTTATATACAAGTATTCTTAAGGAATCAACCAGAACTGTATAAAGATAGGCGGGATTTCTTTTCCAAGGAACAAATTAACATAGCCGGCCAAACCATTTCTTTTTCTAAAATAGAGCATGGTATCATTAGAAAGTCTCAATGGGAACTTGGCCTTGGGTACTTCAGAAAAATATTTCCCGATGCACTGGAACGTAAGCTTCGTGTAAGCAAACGGGACTACAGGGTACATTTTGCCTTAAACTGTGGGGCCAAAGACTGCCCTCCGGTAGCTATCTATTCCCCGGAGCGCTTAGAAGAGCAGTTGAACCAAGGCACAGAAAGGTACCTTAAAGAAACCTCCCTGTATGATTCTAGTTCCAACACGGTAAAAGTAACCGCATTATTTAGTTGGTTTAGGGGAGATTTTGGTGGGGAACGTGGCGTTGGGAACATCCTAGTGCAATACGGCATTATTCCATCTGCAAAGGGGGTGAACATCAGCTACAAGAACTATGATTGGACCCTGGCATTGGACAATTTTATAACACTTTAAGCTGTTGGGCATTTTGATTTTTTTTTCAATTTGGGTGAGTGAATTACGCCAATGTAATCGCAGCTATTCGCACCCACCTGAGAACAGCTAGGCTCGGAACCAACACTTTAGTTTAACAACCGTTCTTGATACTTTTTTTATTCATCAAAATCACTCAAAGTTACGACTGGTGGTTTACGCTAGTAACAATGCATACCGGGCAGCACCTTAGCTAAAAGGCTTCCCTAACGGTTAGATAAAGGTTACCACCTTCCGCACTTTGCCCATAGTCTACCCTAAGTCGTATTCCCTCTTTCTTGTTAATGGTGTACCTAAGGCCCGCACCTGCCGTGTTTCTGTACCTAGAAGAAAAAAGCGCACTAAAATTTGGGGCCACCGTACCTGTGGATGCAAAAAACGTTCCTCCAAACCGCCCAGATAGTGGAAAACGGTATTCCATAGAAAAACTAAGTTCCCCATTATCTTGGTAACGTCTATCATTGAAGCCCCTGGTGCGATTGGTGCCCAGTCTATTTAAATCGTAAAGTGGGGCACCTTGGCCATTATTAGCCAAAAAAAGATTGGTCGCTATGATATGCTGGCCCTTTATTTTCTGGTAGAACCTACTGTCCAGACTAAATTTGGCATAGGAAAAGGAAGCTCCTAAAAAATCCATGGCAGAAAAAGCAGCGGCTTGTACAAAAAAACCTCGGGTAGGTTGAAAAATATCATCCCTAGTGTCATAAAAGACGAGCAGCCCCAAATTGGACACCGTACCACCCCTTTTGCCGGGAATATCTGTGCGTTCCAAAATACCATTTTCCTTGCTGACAAAATCATGGTAAATATCCAGTTCGTACCCCAATCCAACAGAGATTTTAGGCCATACCTCCTTAAGCAAGGATACCCTGAGCCTGGGAAACGTTACTTCATAGGTCTCAAAGTCTGCTTGATTGGAGTCTATACCAAGCCCATAAAAATTATAGAAATATTTAAAATACCCTAATTCACCCACCAAGCGCCACCGTTCTTGTTTCCAATACAACTCAAAGGGTGCAAAAATGAGGAGTTGGTTTTTGGTGGTGTAGCTTACGGCCAATTGTGTCGATGAGGCCCTACTCTGCTCTGGTTCATTTTTAAATCTAAAAGTGGCAATACCCAGTCCACCGTAACCCAAACCCGTTTCAGGCAAATAGAATAACACGGGTAAGCCGGTTAACCTAAATTTTTTAACGGTATCGTTACTTTTATTCTGGACATCTTGGGCACCTCCCCACAGGGCGAAAAAAATAAAAAAACAAAAAATCAACAGCTTTTTATGCATGCTATTAAGGCTTAATGAATTTTAGCATAACCCGTTTTGCATTTTGAGCAATTTTTTTTGGAGTTAATCCTATTGATGAAATCCTTGACATGTGTACCTGTTTACGGGCAGGCAATCATGGAATCAATATTTTAGTTTAAAGACTTTTCTCGATACTATCTCCCATTCCTCTAAATCACTCCAGCTAACATGTTGTTGTTTAGACCGGTTAAAAAACATCATGGCATCTAAAGGTAGTACTCTTCTGCCAGCCATATGAAGCAATCCAGGGATTAGTGCGACAAATGGAACAAAACTTACCAATTTTTTTAAGACCGTATTTTACCCAGGGTTTGGGTAACCAGCATCTTCAATAGATATCGCCATCGGAAAAAAATAGGGTATTATCCTTACGCTTCCTTTGGTATAAATGGAAGCTCAGCCCTTAACCTGTTCATCTCCATAATGCCATGGGAAGCCCACTAGTTGGTTTACCAAACACCTTGGCCACAAAGAATCCGGTGTTCTAGTAAACAACCAATCCAATCTACAGGCTGTTTATTTCTGCCAAGGAGCTTGGCCCCAACTCATAGCCAGCATCCAAAAGTTCCGCTTTGAGCGCCTTAACGATTTTTGGTTTGTGATTTGCCTTATAAATTTGGGCAGCGTTCAATAAAATGGCAGGTTCATAGGTCTTATGCATGATATGTTCCTCTACAATCCGTAACGCTTTTTGATATTGTTGGGTCTCATAATATGCCATGGCCAATAAATGATAGGATTCTGGCGTTGGCCTGTTCCCAATCTCGGTTTCTGCGAGCCTAATAGCCTTGCTTTCCGCGTTTGTGTGTTTTAAATGGTACGCTACATTATGCCCATTGTACATATCCCCGTATTGTTTATTGGCAACCGCAGTTACAAAAATATCCAAGTTTTGGGCCTGTTTTTGGGTGTCTCCCATGAATTCCGCTATCTCCGCCTTTAACAGAAACATATCTGGTGTTTTATAATATTTGGTGACGGCATCCAAAATGCGAAGTGCTTCCGATGGCTTTTGTTCATGGGAAAAGACGATCCATGCGATACCTTTTTTTGCATAGGCGTTGTTGGGGTCTAGGGCCAATGCTTTCAAATAATGTTCATACGCGTCCCGGATGCGTCCGGCATGGCCGTAATAATCGGCAATATTGGTATAGGACCATATGCGTAAGCCGCTATTGTTGGAAGACTCCGCCTTTTCTATAGCCTTTTCCATAAAATTGATGGTAGTATCCAGGTCGCCTTTATAATCGTTCCATTTAGCCACTCTTATTAAATACCCAAAATCTGACATATCTGCAATCCTATCTAAATAGTCCTTTGCCAAATCATGGTTTCCCAACTCCATATGCACATCAAACAAAAGGCTCTGGGTCTCTTTTAGGCCTCCACCCAATTCCGCTGCGTCCTTTGCCAAATTAAGTGCCTCCCTAAACCGGTGTTGGGAAATATAATTTCTTGCCAATGCCCGTAAGTACGCTTCTTTGTTGATATGGGCAATCTCCACGGCCTTTTTAAGGGCCCGCTCTGCCTTGATTAGAAAATCAATAGCACCGGTTTCCTTAAAGTAACGGCCATATTCTGCGGCAACATGCCCAAAACTCAATAGCTGTAAGCTATCCGGTTTTATTTTACCGTTCCAGAGTTCAAAATACTTAGAACTTGTCCTTACGGTAATATCACCTAGATATGGATTGTAATCTGCGCTATTGGTAATGTCGCTGTTTTGCTGTTTACAAGAAAGCATCAGTGTGATGATGATAAGTGGTATGATATTTTTCATAAGGTGTATTTTTTTATGATTATAAGGAAAGGAAAGGCCAAACGGCCCTCCTTTTTTCTCTTTCCCATAACAATTACTATTCTGGATTTCCTATATAGGGGAATTCCGTAGTGATCTCTGCGGTGAGTGAAACACCGTCGGAAGTCAATCTTGGAAGATCGGGAGTCCCGTCCATGTCTATATCCTGGCCACTAAAGCGATTTCCCTCTGTGCCCCCAAACAAAAGAATCAAAGAAATGTCTATAATATCATCCGTTAACCTTCTACCGGTCAAGGCCACCTCATCACCGTCCGGTACTAAAATTCTGCCGTCATTGTCCGAGTCGGTACCCGGATCAAAATACGTGGTAGGCAAATCCGGGGCAACCTGCAGCACGTCCGCGGCCAAAACGGTGGTCAATGTGGTGGCATCCAATCCTAGTATATTGTTTTCATAATTTACTGCTGCGGGATCTAGACCCAACTTCACGGCATAAACATCATGGTATTGTTCTAAGCGTGCCTCAAATGCAGGCTGGAAGCTGGAACCCATCTCAGAAGGTATGGCTCCATTATGTGCATCCTTGGTGGCACCATCAACACTCAAAACAGTGTTGATACCGGGTCTACCCATAAAATCTACCTGGGCATAGGTTCCGCTGAAATCCGGGTTTGTTCCCATGGCATCGCAGGGCATGCAGGACCCACCACAATCAATACCTGTTTCGTTCCCGTTCAATATACCATCCTCACAAGTGGGTATTTGGTCTACCATCATTCCATCATCATTATCGGTACAAGAAACCAAGGTAACCATGGTGAAAAGCGCTAAAAATGAATATGTTATCTTACTTTTTTGCATTTGTATTATTTTTTTGAATTAAAATCTATTGTTTTCTGTTTGTGGTTACCCATGTGTTGTAAACGGTAATTCCCAAGGCATTGGTTGCCGTTGGGGTCCCAAGCAGGCTATTGGGTATTTCAATGGCAATACTTAAAGTGTTTGCCCCGTCAAAAGTATCTTCTGCCTCACCACTGGGCAAAAAGCCCCTAGGAGCGGCATCCATTGCCGGGTTGATGACGGCATTGAATTGAAAAAAATCAAAAAAGAACGGGTCTTGCCTTGGGCCTGCAAAGAGCTTTACTCCCGCTGCTGTGGTCTCCACAATCGCCGTAGCATCGGAAATTTCCACATCCCCTAGCGCTGCATCCATTAATACTGGTCCGTTAAGTCCGGTCTGACCGGGAGTGGCCGGGCCAAAAAAAAACATTCTCCCATTTCTGGGAATGGCCTGGATTACGGTATCCTCTATCAAATCCCCATCCAGGTCAATGTTAATTTCGGTCAACACATCCTCGTCAAAGGTTCCGTAGGCCAGGTCTGGAAGTACGTTAGACTGTAGATCTACAATGAAGGTAGTTTCATTGGCCCCTTCTGTGGGCTCAAAAGCAAAATAATCCGCAATATCTGCAGAGGTGCCCATACTGCCCGGTGCGTCAATGTGGTCTGCGGCTACAAAAATGAGGGTAGCGACCACAATACTGCCAATCCCCATAAGGTACTTTGTTCTTTTTTTCATCTTACACTGTTTTAGTTATTTGTCCTTACCTACGGAACCCGATGGTAGAGGGTTTGGTTTTTGGTGTTAAAATTTAAAATAGGCCCACAACCTTTGCCCGATGGTATTTAACCCGTTGTTGTGTAGCCATTGTCTTTTAATTTATGTTTCTTTGATGTGTTAAATAAATTTCATGAATCCCTCTGCCCAAGGTTGGATTACCAAATTTGGTTCGCTCGTTAAAACGGAAAAAACGCCTTATGCCAACCATAAGGAGCTCTACCAGGAACTTCTGCAAAACGGATTTATTTATGGCATCCATTTAAATATTTCCGGTTTTATTCCATCGGAACATCAACTTTCTGAGGACGAAGTAGCAAAAATCAACTTGCTTACCGCACTTTATTTTGCTTACCATTTTGAAACCCAGAATTCAGATTTTGAAGTATTTGTGGAGACGGTATTTACTTATTACCAAAAAATGGAATTGGGAAGCATTTCTTTTCTTAGTAAGATTTTATCGGGCACCAAAACCGTTTCACAATTAGAAAAACTGTTGGATTCCAGAATTTACCTCAACGGTAACGTGTTTAACAAGGCCATAGGCAACAGTCTTACCAATTCACTGTTGTATGTAGATGTCCTGGTTTTTCAGGCCTATTTGCGCAAAACACCAAATCTGGAACAGCATGCCCGTATATTGGAGTATATTATCATTAACCTTGCGAACCACGCACTGTACTCCAAACAAGCCAAAGAAAACGACCTTAAGCTCATTCAGCTTTTGGAGGCCTCGTTGAGCTATGTAGACCATAGCAGCACCCGGTTTCAAGGCTCTTACCTGCAAATGATACCAGAAAACCTAAGCACACTTGAAAAAGACTATCTGTTGGATTTTGCCTGTTTGGCCGTTTGGGAAGATGCCCATATAGACCCAACGGAATCTGCCTTTATTGCCACGCTTTTAGGCCCATTGCAAAAGACCGAGATGGACGCCCAGACCGCTTTTAAAAACGTACAACAATTTTTTAAAAAAAATAGGGATAGCATCCCGTATTTAAAGGACACCAATCTGGCCTCAAAATTTTACGAGGGCATGACCAAAAATGTGGGCAAATTAATTTTAAGGAACAGCAAGCGGTTAAAAAAAGAACTTTCGGAAAGTAGGGAACTGGTTTCCCTTTTGGCAAAATCCACTATCAAGGACCTGGATGCGGAAGAGCGAAAAAAAATTCAGATGCAACTTATAGATATTTTTAAATCCATTCCATCATTGGCCATTTTTATGCTGCCCGGGGGTGCCGTTTTATTGCCTATATTCATCAAGCTCATTCCCAAATTACTTCCTTCCGCTTTTGATGACAACCGAGTGGAGGAATAGGCAAAAAACCCATCAAAAAATCCAGTATAAGAAAAAACTATTGAACTATCCATTTTACTTTAATCCAAATAGTTAAATACCCTTACTCCAACCAAAGCTTAAAATCTTTTACCCGTTCCCTACTTACGATGATTTCCTGCTCTTTATACTGGTTTAACTTAATTTGTAGCCGGGAATTGGTGTAGGAAATAATGTCTTTGATATGGTTGATGTTTACATAAAACTTTCTGCTTACCCTAAAGAACAATTTTGGCGAAAGCTCTTCTTCCAACTGCTCCAAGGTATGATCTAACAAATAATTTCTGCCATCCGTAGTAGCTGCATAGGTGCCTTTGTTTTCACTGTAAAAACATTCCACCTCATCTGCATTGATGATTTTTAGGTGCTGGCCCACCTTGGCGGTAAACCGTTTTTTGTATTCCCTTTCCAAGGGATTTACCAATAGTTTTTTAATGTCCTCAAAATCCACCGAAATAGGTTCCCTTTCCGTATGTATTTCACGGTATTGTTTTACCGCTTTTTCCAACTCCTCGTCGTCAATGGGCTTTAACAGATAATCAATGCTATTGAGCTTAAAGGCCTGCAGTGCATATTCATCATAAGCAGTGGTAAAAATAATGGCGCTTTTAACCTCAATGGTATCAAATATCTCAAAGGATAGCCCATCGGAAAGTTGAATGTCCAAAAAAATCAGATCTGGGTGCGGATTGTTCTGGAACCATTCAATGGATTCCTCCACGGAGTGCAACATGGTGGCCACGTTCACCTCTAATTCTGCCAGTAACCTTCCCAAACGCCTTGCAGCGGGTTTTTCGTCCTCAATAATTATAACCTTCATCTTAACTTTAGATTTATCTGTTGTTTTTTGCAGTACCGTTCAGAAAATTAAACCACGGCGATGGGCATTAGTTATCCAATCTATCCTTCTCCATAAACTCCTTAATCTTACGTTCTTCCCATTTGTCTCCGAAAAAAGGAAGCCAACCATAGGTTTTAGCGGCGTGCATCAGTAATCCTATGCCCCAAAAAAGCGGAATGGCAACAACGTTCCAGTCTATCCAGCTGATCAATTTATGGGTACTGGTGTTGTCAATGGCATTGCCCACAAAGCCCAAGCCTGTAAAACGTAAAAATAAGATGCCTATGTTCACCACCAAATAGGTCCGTAGGTGGTTATGGAATTTTTTAATACGTTTTACCTTTTTAATGGCCCTTGCCCTTCTCTGTTCCTTATCCATTAGAATTTTTTGGCCGCTTTATCCATTTCTTTCCGCTCCTTTTCCATAAAACGCGCTATCTGACGTTTTTCCCAGTCCTTTCCAAAAAAGGGATTGAACCTAAAGACCTTGGCCGCATGGAATAGTAGCCCAAGACCCCAAAAAGTGAACGTAAAAAAGTGCTCAAACCTCCAAAAACGATCCGCGTTGTAATTTACCTGTACCAGGATATTCCCCAAAATAAAGATATTGATTACCGTAAAAACGGCCGTATGAATATAAAAACCCTTAAGTTCTTCCATACGCTTTTTGGCGCGCGCCCTTTTAATGTCTGCTGTATTCTCCATGATTATTTCCATTTGGTGTTTGTTTGTTCTTTTTCCATATACTCCTTGATCTTGCGCTCCTCCCATTTTTTTCCAAAAAAGGGATTAAGGTTAAAGGTGCCCAGGGCGTGAAAGAAAACCCCAATTCCCCAGCCTAGGGCAGCCCAAAGGAACCATGGGTAACGCCACTCATCTATCCAGTAGTTTAACCCTGCCAAGCCAGCGATCACCAAAACATACGAGGTAAGGTTTACATAAAACTTGCGCAGTTGGTCTACCCGTTCCCGAGCTTTAAGGTATTTGGTATCCGTATTGTTTTTTTCCATGATGCGATTATTTAGTTGGTTCTTTAAATATACTATTTTGCTTACAGCCTATCCTCTTCCATGAATTGCTTTATTTTTCTTTCCTCCCAAGATTTGCCCCATAGTAGGTTTTGTCCAAATGCCCTTAGGCCATGACTTGCTAATCCCAAGCCCCAACCCAAGGCGGGAAATATAACCCATACAAAGCTGGTGGTACGGTAATTTAAATACGCTAAAAACCCTATGGTGATGCTATAGATGATCACATGCACATAAAAAGATTTGATTAGCTCTACGTGTTCTTTTGCCCTGTTGTACTGATACTCGTTTGTGTTTTCCATCGTTATCCTTTTTATTGATTGTTGTTTTAATTTGTATACCCCAAATCTCCCCTAATTCAAGGGGTTTTAAAAAAATGGATGACCCAATTGTTGTTTTTTGGGGATGGAATGTTGGTTGGTTGGTTGGTGGTTGTTGGTTGGTGGTTGGTGGTTGTTCGTTGATGGTTGTTCGTTGATGGTTGTTCGTTGGTGGTTGGTGGTTGGTGGTTGGTGGTTGGTGGTTCTTGGTTGACGGTTCTTGGTTGATGGTTGGTGGTTGATGGTTGTTCGTTGATGGTTGTTCGTTGATGGTTGATGATGGTGGTTGATGATGGTGGTTGATGATGGTGGTTGATACTCTGTTTACGCTTTAACTAAGGTTTGCATATATGGGATGTGATGAAAAAGTTAAGAAAAGAGAAAGCGATGCTGGAATAAACCCGTGCCGCTTTAAATGTTTTAGCTCACGTACTTTGTCCATTTTTCTTAAAAGGTGTTCGTGAAACATTCAAAAGAAAAAAGCGATAGAAATAAATCTACCGCCTTGAATGTTTGAGCTCACGTACTTTATACATTTTTTTCAAAGGAGTTCTTGAAACATTTAAGGAAAAGAAAAGCGATACTGGAATAAACCAGTACCGCTTTAAATATTTTAGCTCACGGTTTTTATTTGTTGTTCTTCAAAGAAGTTCGTGAAACATTAAAGTAAACAAAAAAGCCCCCGTAGAAAGGCGAGGGCGTCCTTAAATGTTTTCACAACGGAATAATCCTTATTGTGAATTGCTTTCAGTGCTGTAAAGATAAAAACTCTTTGGTAATAAAAAACTGACTTTTTTCATATTTTTAGAAAATAAGAGCGTGTAATTTCAACCGCTTACAAACTAACCATGGTACTATGAAACGAATTTTAGGATTGGATTTGGGCACCAACTCGATTGGGTGGGCATTAATAGAAAATGACTTCAACAGGAAAGAAGGCAAAATAGAAGCTTTGGGCAGCCGCATAATTCCAATGAGTCAAGACATACTCGGAAAATTTGATAGCGGTGTCACTGTATCCCAAACGGCAGCACGTACCAATTATAGAGGAATAAGACGTTTGTATCAGCGAGATAATTTACGCAGGGAACGTTTACATCGTGTTTTGAACATTCTTGGGTTTCTTCCCAAACATTATGCGGAAAGCATTGATTTTGAAGATCGCTTGGGGCAATTTAAACCTGAAACGGAAGTGAAATTACCTTACAGAAAGGATAGCGACGATAACTATCATTTCATCTTTCAAGAATCCTTCAATGAAATGGTCGAGGAGTTTCAATTTAAAAATCCGTCACTGTTTTATACCAAGGCTAATGGTGAGCAATCAAAAATACCCTATGATTGGACACTCTATTATCTGCGAAAAAAGGCACTTTCTAAAAAAATATCTAAAGAAGAGTTAGCTTGGATATTACTAAATTTTAACCAAAAGCGTGGGTATTACCAACTAAGGGGGGAGGAAGAAGCTGATTCCAAGGATAAGCTTGAAGAATACCATGCCCTTAAGGTTTCAGATGTGCAAGCTACTGAAGATACCAATGCCAAAGGGACCTGGTATAACGTTATTCTAGAAAATGGTTGGATTTATAGGAGGCAGAGCAAAGATTCGCTTTTTGATTGGAAGGGAAAAACTCGTGAATTTATTGTCACTACCAGTTTAGAGAAAGGCGGAGCGGTAAAAATAGATAAAGAAGGAAACGAAAAAAGAAGTTTTAGAGCTGTAGATTCCGAAAAAGATTGGATTGCCATTAAAAAGAAAACCGAAAATGACCTTGCCAATGCAGGAACTACGGTTGGAGTTTATATTTATGAAACATTGTTGAGAAATCCCGACCAAAAAATAAGGGGTAAACTTATCAAAACCATTGAAAGAAAATACTATCTAGAAGAACTCAAAGCTATACTTGCCAAACAAATACAAGAACATGCTGAGCTACAAAACCGTTCACTTTACAAGGATTGTATAGAGGAGCTTTACCAGGGTAATGAAGCGCATAAAAACAATATCAAAGAAAACGGATTTGATTATTTGTTTTTAGAGGATATTATCTTTTACCAAAGACCGTTGAAAAGTAAAAAATCCACTATTTCCAATTGCCCTTATGAATCGCGCGTTTTTATCAAGGATGGAAAAAAGGAAATCCAGCCGATCAAATGTATCTCCAAATCAAACCCTATTTATCAAGAATTCCGACTTTGGCAGTTTATTCATAATCTCAAAATATATGAAAAAGAAGCAATAGATGATGGAAAAACGGTCATAAACAAAGATGTTACAACTGAATTTTTAAACACTCAGGAAGCGTATGCGGCTCTTTTTGAATTTTTAAATGATAAAGCCGAAATTAGTCAGAATGCATTATTAAAATATTTTAAACTATCAACAAATACACATCGTTGGAATAATGTGGAGGATAAAAAGTATCCTTGCAACGAAACGCGGTCCGAATTCATAAAACGCCTTTCTAAAATGGACGGTATTGATTTGGGTAAAACACTCAGTCCAGCTTTTGAAAAATCCTTGTGGCACATCATTTATTCGGTCAAGGATAAAAAGCAATATGTAAGGGCTTTGGAAACTTTTGCCATGAAAAATGGTTTGGATATAAACCAATTCCGCGAAAATTTTGAAAAGTTTAAACCTTATGATAGTGCCTACGGGGCGTATTCGGAAAAAGCCCTGAAAAAGGTGTTGCCTTTAATTCGGAGAGGTACGTATTGGAAAAAAGACGCTATACCTGCTGCCGTTCAAGAACGTATCGTGAATATTATGAAACGGATAGAAAGCGTTGATTTTAATTTGGAAAAAATTGAAAACTTCGCCGATGACGACATCCCAAAACAATTGTTGAAAAGTTTCGCCAAAGGAAAAGACCCAATGCAAGGTCTGAATACATATCAAGCCTGTTATGCGGTTTATAACAGACATTCCGAAGTAAGCGATATACAATTATGGAAATCTCCAGAAGATATTACCAAATATTTGGATTCCTTTAAGCAGCATAGTTTACGAAACCCTATTGTAGAACAAGTTGTGATGGAAACGCTCAGGGTGGTACGGGATATTTGGCAATATTATGGCAATGGCGCAAAGGATTTCTTTAGTGAAATTCATGTGGAATTGGGTCGCGAAATGAAGAATGATAAAAAAACTCGTGAACGGATTTCAAAATCAATCACCGAAAATGAAAATACCAACGAACGCATCAAGAACATTTTAAAAGAATTGATGGGTGATGAAGCCCTTCAAGGCGATATCAGGCCTTATTCAAAAGGGCATCAAGATATTCTAAAATTATATGAAGAAGGCGTTTTTGCCAATGCACCAGAGACCTATAAGAATATTAAAATTGACGATATTGAAAAAATCCGTAAAAATAATTCTCCATCAAAATCGGATATTGTTAAGTATAAATTATGGTTGGAACAAGGCTATATTTCTCCCTACACGGGCAGTCCGATTCCGTTGAGCCGTTTATTCACTACCGATTATCAGATAGAACATATTATTCCCCGTTCACGGTATTTTGATGATTCTATGGGCAATAAAATTATCTGTGAAAGTGCCGTAAACGAGGAAAAGACTAACAAAACTGCTTACGAATTTATCAAAGAAAATGCAGGACGTATCATTGATTTAGGACAAGGAAAACAAGTGCCGCTTTTTGATTTAGAAGCTTATGAAAGTCATTGTAGGGGTTATTTTAAGGGGAATACCAAAAAATTAAAGTTTTTGTTAAGTGAAGATATTCCCGAAGGCTTCATTAACCGACAATTGAACGATAGCAGGTATATCAGCAAAGTAGTAACTAGCCTATTGAGCAATGTGGTACGCGAAGAAGGAGAGCAAGAAGCAACGTCTAAAAATTTAGTTCCCTTAGTGGGAACAATAACAAGTAAATTAAAAAAAGATTGGGGATTGGAAGCCATTTGGGATGATTTAATCGCACCTCGTTTTGAGCGCATGAACCAATTAACCAAGAGCACAGATTTCCGTAAAGAAGTAATAGATGGCCATGGTAACCGATATTTTATAAACACGGTACCCGATGACATAAAGAAAGGGTTTAGTAAAAAACGTATAGACCATCGCCACCATGCACTTGATGCTCTTGTTATTGCCTGTACTACAAAAGACCATGTGAATTACATCACATCCTTAAATACGCAAAGAAATAACCGTTCGCTTGTTTCTAAACTGAGGAAAATTGAGGAAAAGACCATTAAAGATAAAAGAACGGGGCAACCTAAAACGATAAAAATCGCAAAAGCCTATCATAAACCGTGGCCAAACTTCACAAAGGAGACTTTTGAAAAACTGTCGAAAACGGTTGTTAGTTTTAAGCAAAATCAACGCATTATTAATAAAACCAATAACAAAACTTGGGGCTGGGAGAAAGTTGATGGTGTTATGAAAAAAGTACTGAAAAAACAGGAAAAACGGAATTGGGCCATACGGAAGCCAATCCATAAAGAGACGTATTACGGAAAGGTTAAAGGGTTCGATTCACCAAAAGGAAAAATTACAACTGCTACTAGAAAGTCCTTGAGAGAAATTACAAACGAAAGACAACTAAATACAATAACGGATTCTGGTATAAAGAAAATTTTAAACAACCATTTGAAGACTTTTATTGATGAATCTGGTAAAATTAATTTTGAACCAGCATTTAATCAAGATGGTATCGACTTGTTAAATAAAAATATCCAACAATTAAATGAAGGAAAAAACCATCAACCCATTTATAAAGTCAGAATGTACACCCATAATACCATGTTTTCCGTAGGAGATGAAGGAAACAAATCTACTAAATATGTAATACCTGAAAGTGGTACGAATCTATTTTTTAATGTTTACTGGGATGAAGAAAATAATAAAAGAAATTTTGAAACAGTTCCTTTGAATCGAGTAATAGCTTTTCAAAAACAGACATCGCACATCCCAAGGAAAGATAGAACAGATGTGCCAATAGATAATACATTGGGCCGATTTCTTTTTACACTATCACCAGATGATTTGGTTTATTTGCCTACAGATGAAGAAAGTGAGTCTTTTACAACTTTTGAAATTGATAGTTTAAATAGCAAACAGGTAGCGAACATCTATAAATTTGTAGATGGGAGTGGAACCACGGGTAACTTTGTTCCTGCGGAAGCAGCGCGTGTCATAGCTAATATAAAAGATAAAAAAGTACGTTCTAATTTCTGTAAACGAAATAATTTATCAGATAAACAATTAATCAAAAATGAATTTGGTTTGGGAAGTCCACAACTCAAAAATCAAAATTCTTTAGATGGTAGGCAAATTAAATCAATATGCTGGAAATTGGAGATTAATAGGTTGGGTAAAATTATTAAAGTTATAAAATGATAAAACGCACCCTATTTTTTGGTAACCCCGCTTATCTGAGCACCAAAAATGAGCAGTTGGTGGTCAATTTTCCGGAGGAAGGGAAGAAGGAGGCTACCATCCCCATAGAGGACTTGGGCTATGTGGTCTTGGAAGACCCACAAATTACGATTACCAATGGTTTGATTCGAAAACTGGTACAGAACAAAACGGCCATTATTACCTGTGATGCCCAACACCTGCCCTGCTCCGTTTTGCAGCCGCTTGTTGGTCATAGCGAACAAACAGAGCGAATACGGCACCAACTGAATGCCAGTCTGCCCTTAAAAAAGAACCTATGGCAGCAGACCGTGGAGGCCAAAATAGACAACCAAGCCAACCACTTGTTACGCCGTGAAAAGAACGCCTTGAAACTAAAACGCTGGGCCAAAGCCGTAAAAAGTGGGGATACGGGTAACCACGAGGCAATCGCTGCAGCCGATTATTTTCAAAAACTTTTCGAGGAAGTCGAAGGGTTTAGCCGCAATCAGAAAGGCGTACCGCCCAATAATTTGCTCAATTATGGTTATGCTATTTTAAGGGCGGTCACGGCACGGGCATTGGTGAGCAGTGGTATGTTGCCCAGTGTTGGTATTTTTCATCGCAACAAATACAATGCCTTTTGTTTGGCCGATGATATCATGGAACCCTATCGCCCTTATGTAGATGCCGTAGTCTATGAAATGGTGGAAGCAGGAGGGAATATCAGCGAACTGAGCACCAATTTAAAATCGCAATTGTTGACCATCCCAGCCCTAGATGTTTTTTTAGATGGTAAATGGAGCCCTTTGATGGTGGCCATGAGTAGAACGACCAATAGTTTGTATGAATGTTTTTTGGGAAGCAGCAGAAAAATTTTATATCCAGAATTTCAGAAGGAATGGCAACCCGCTTAGATTATTGCGCTCAACAGCATAGGAATATTTATAGACTGAATTATGTCAGGTCGAGCGCAGTCGAGACCTGGATAATATGGAAAAGTCTGATTACTGTCAGGTCGAGCGTAGTCAAGACCTTAAATACAATGATAAGAATGAAAAGCTACTAGGTGTATATTTTGGAATGCAACGGTGGGCTACTGTATACCAGTGTGACCAACGATGTATGCAGAGGATTGGAAGAACACCAATTGGGTAGAAGTAAAAGCTGTTTTACCTATAAGCGAGGACCTTTAAAGTTATTGTGGTATGAAGTGTTCAAGGAGATTGAACAGGCCATATTCTTTGAAAAGAAAATTAAAAAGTGTAGTAGTAATAAAAAAAGGGCTTTAGCGGAAGGGGATGGTAACATGTTGCAAATTTTAGCCGAATACAGGAATACTAGCTATTTTAAATATAAGCCCTCAGGTCTCGACTTCAGTTTATATTGAACGTAGCCGAAAGGCTCAACCTGACAAAACTCGACTGCAATGGAACTGAAAAACCTGAATTGCTTTTGACGTAACAAGAGTATGAAACATAACCATTTTTCACGTCTAAACCAATACCGAAGCATGTGGGTACTTGTACTTTTTGATTTGCCGACCGAAACACGCAAAGACCGTAAAGCGGCCACCCGTTTTCGTAAAAATTTGTTGGACGATGGTTTTAATATGTTTCAATTCAGTATTTATCTGCGTTTTTGTGCCAGTAGGGAAAACGCAGCAGTACACATTAAACGTACCAAAATGAACCTACCCAAACACGGAAAGGTCTGCATCATGCAAATCACGGACAAGCAGTTTGGCATGATCGAGCTCTTTCACGGTCAAAAAGAGGTGGCCCCGGAAACACCCTCCCAACAATTGGAACTGTTTTGAGCATGAAGGAGCAAAATCTGCAATTACGCTTATTTAACGCAGCCTGTTACTGGCCGCCCAATTACGAAACCGTAAAGCAACTTTTGGCTCAAGGAGCGGATGTTAATGGTGTTTTGGAAGGGGAATCCATACTAGGCCGTCTTTTATGGGAGGGCCAAGATAATCCGTATCTCATGGAAATGATTGCCTTCTTATTGCAACAAGGCGCCGATCCCAATGTGGACACGGGGGAAGGCTTTAATTGTCTTTTTCGTGCCTTCCTGTTAAATAAGCCAAAGGTGGTGTCCCTGCTTTTAAATGGGGGCGCAGACCCCAACTGCATTTGCCAGGTAACGGGCGAATCCTTGTTGGATTGGGCCCTGGGCGAACAATTTTTTCTCACTACCATAGAAATTTCGGAAGAATACATTAAAAATCACGACGCCATCGTGGCCCTGCTCTTGGCCCACAATGCCAAAAGCAGCCGGGACCTGGGCTAGCCCTTTAAGGCCATCGCTGTTTTATAGCCGACTAGGGAATGTATAAGAAACAGGATATCACCCTTTACAGCAAGTATCCTGTGAATAATTCTTAACCCTTTGGCTTGCCTCAGGGCAGGAATTAAAGAACTGAAATCGAGTTTACGAGATTCAGCGAATACCATTAAAAATAACATAGACATGAGCTAAAGTTATGCTTTGGGTGCATTACTTTCTTTAGCATGCTAAAAACAGGATAGGAATGGTTACATTAGGCAAAATAATACATACTATCACTCATCCTAAAGCCACCCATAAGAAACAGGATACCAGCCCTTTACAGCAAATATCCTGTGAATAATTCTTAACCCTTCAGTTACGCTCAGGGCAGGAATTAAAGAATTGAAATCGAGTTTATGAGATTCAGCGAATACCGATAAAAATAACATGGACATGAGCTAAAGCAATGCTTTGGGAGCATTACTTCCTTTAGCATGCTAAAAACAACATAGGAATGGTTACATTAAGCAAAATAACACATACTATCACTCATCCTAATGCCATTCATAAGAAACAGGATGCCAGCCCTTTACAGCAAGTATCCTGTGAATAATCCTTAGCCCTTCGGCTACGCTCAGGGCAGGAATTAAAGAACTGAAATCGAGTTTACGAGATTCAGCGAATACCATTAAAAATAACATAGACATGAGCTAAAGCAATGATTTGGGAGCATTACTTTCTTTAGGATGCTAAAAACAAGATAGGAATGGTTACATTAGGCAAAACAATACATACTATCACTTATCCTAATGCCAAACATAAGAAACAGGATACCAGCTCTTTACAGCAAGTATCCTGTGAATAATCCCTAAAATTAAAGAACTGAAAGCAATTCACAACTGTCAAAGTCATAGGTCAGTTTGCCATCAACCTGTGAATAATCCCTAAAATTAAAGAACTGAAAGCAATTCACAACTGAATCTGAAGTATTAGTGATAGCACCGATCCTGTGAATAATCCCTAAAATTAAAGAACTGAAAGCAATTCACAACACGATAAGACTTAATTGAAATGGGTGAAGACCTGTGAATAATCCCTAAAATTAAAGAACTGAAAGCAATTCACAACGCCTACCTACTCCATCAAACGTGCAATTACCTGTGAATAATCCCTAAAATTAAAGAACTGAAAGCAATTCACAACTAAGGTGCTGAAACAAATCCAGACCTTGGCCCTGTGAATAATCCCTAAAATTAAAGAACTGAAAGCAATTCACAACTTTGAAAAGGAAATATCTAAATAGGATTGACCTGTGAATAATCCCTAAAATTAAAGAACTGAAAGCAATTCACAACTTACATTAAAGTCATTGGTAACGGTCTTTTCCTGTGAATAATCCCTAAAATTAAAGAACTGAAAGCAATTCACAACATTGGCTTAAAGACTATACAGCACCAAAAGCCTGTGAATAATCCCTAAAATTAAAGAACTGAAAGCAATTCACAACTTTATATACCGCGTTAGTTGTCCGTTGTGACCTGTGAATAATCCCTAAAATTAAAGAACTGAAAGCAATTCACAACCAGTCAACATTTAAAAAAGCATGAACACACCCTGTGAATAATCCCTAAAATTAAAGAACTGAAAGCAATTCACAACTATAGATTTAAAGATTACTTATATATTTTTCCTGTGAATAATCCCTAAAATTAAAGAACTGAAAGCAATTCACAACTAAAGGATTTGAAGTAATTAGTATCATAATCCTGTGAATAATCCCTAAAATTAAAGAACTGAAAGCAATTCACAACGGGGGTATGGGGTTGGAAAATCCCTAGAGTCCTGTGAATAATCCCTAAAATTAAAGAACTGAAAGCAATTCACAACCAAAAGGGTCACAATCAATAATCTCACCCCCTGTGAATAATCCCTAAAATTAAAGAACTGAAAGCAATTCACAACCCGATTGGGATTTTGAAATGATTAACGCCACCTGTGAATAATCCCTAAAATTAAAGAACTGAAAGCAATTCACAACAACAGATAAGTGGTCTGAGCGTTTAACCCACCTGTGAATAATCCCTAAAATTAAAGAACTGAAAGCAATTCACAACCGACCGTCCCGCCTGTCTGGGGGGATTGTACCTGTGAATAATCCCTAAAATTAAAGAACTGAAAGCAATTCACAACATTGAAGTGAAAACAAAAAAAGGGAGGTTGCCTGTGAATAATCCCTAAAATTAAAGAACTGAAAGCAATTCACAACAGAATCGTTCTAAATAATTATTTAATTTAGCCTGTGAATAATCCCTAAAATTAAAGAACTGAAAGCAATTCACAACAGCTACTACAGTTGTGCTTACATCTTTAGCCCTGTGAATAATCCCTAAAATTAAAGAACTGAAAGCAATTCACAACAATTCTTCTTGTAACATTTCAATTACTCTTCCTGTGAATAATCCCTAAAATTAAAGAACTGAAAGCAATTCACAACCATTATTATTTCGCTCAAAAACCACTTGGTCCTGTGAATAATCCCTAAAATTAAAGAACTGAAAGCAATTCACAACGCATCGTTTACGCCTCTGGAAGACCAGCGGCCTGTGAATAATCCCTAAAATTAAAGAACTGAAAGCAATTCACAACAACAGTTCCACGGTTTCCTCTGTTACCTTTCCTGTGAATAATCCCTAAAATTAAAGAACTGAAAGCAATTCACAACCAAGTGACAATGTCCTTTAAAGACTCTTGTCCTGTGAATAATCCCTAAAATTAAAGAACTGAAAGCAATTCACAACATAAACAGCGTCATGCAATGGGTGGCGGTCCCTGTGAATAATCCCTAAAATTAAAGAACTGAAAGCAATTCACAACTGTACTTGCATAAATAACAATTTTAAATAACCTGTGAATAATCCCTAAAATTAAAGAACTGAAAGCAATTCACAACTTGGGCTTCGTTCTCGTAGTTATCGAGCTTCCTGTGAATAATCCCTAAAATTAAAGAACTGAAAGCAATTCACAACCTGTCTTAATATAGTTACTGCAGTCTGCAGCCTGTGAATAATCCCTAAAATTAAAGAACTGAAAGCAATTCACAACTATATGCTCTCATTTTTGGCAAGGAAATGGCCTGTGAATAATCCCTAAAATTAAAGAACTGAAAGCAATTCACAACTAAGATTATAAAAGGATTTAAAACAGTTCCCCTGTGAATAATCCCTAAAATTAAAGAACTGAAAGCAATTCACAACTACTTATTTGCTCTTTAATGTGGTCTAAGACCTGTGAATAATCCCTAAAATTAAAGAACTGAAAGCAATTCACAACGCCATAGCCTTTAATGCCGCTGCGTGTATACCTGTGAATAATCCCTAAAATTAAAGAACTGAAAGCAATTCACAACCTAGTTTGCTTTAGTTTGGATATTTTTTGTCCTGTGAATAATCCCTAAAATTAAAGAACTGAAAGCAATTCACAACTTACCCTTTTAACGTATGCGCAGGATTTAACCTGTGAATAATCCCTAAAATTAAAGAACTGAAAGCAATTCACAACACAACCACCTCTGATAGGTAGTTGTTCAGCCTGTGAATAATCCCTAAAATTAAAGAACTGAAAGCAATTCACAACACATCATATACACCATTGACCGAAAGCTCGCCTGTGAATAATCCCTAAAATTAAAGAACTGAAAGCAATTCACAACGCCAAACTCATTGAACTTCCTAAAAGGGTCCCTGTGAATAATCCCTAAAATTAAAGAACTGAAAGCAATTCACAACGATGTTCTCGTCGTTTACTTTTACCATGGTCCTGTGAATAATCCCTAAAATTAAAGAACTGAAAGC